>CAVYIB010000038.1:0-20432 GCA_963768435.1 uncultured Actinomycetota bacterium | reverse complement strand
GCCTCCCCCGGCTCGCACGCTCGCGCTTGCGCTGGAGGCCGCGCGACTTACGAGCGCGTCGGAATCGAGCTCTCGCTCGGGACGCAGGCCTCCGACCGCATGGTCGGCGAGCCGACGACCTTCACGGCCGCCTGGTTCGGGGCGTGGCCCGGCGCCGCCGACGCGGCGCCGCTGCTGGCGGCGGCCCGCGCCCTCAAGACGCCGCAGGAGATCGAGCGGATCCGGCTCGCCAACGAGATCTGCGCCGGCGCGATGACTCACGTCCAGGCCGAGCTCCGGCCCGGGATGCGGGAGAGCGAGGCCGCGGCGATCTGGCAGGGCTTCGTCCACGGAGAGGGCACCGGCTGGCGCGGTCTCGTCGAGCTGGCCCTCGGCTTCTCGCTGGTCTGGTCCGGCGACGGCATCAAGACGTTCACCGCCACCGGGAACCGGCCGGTATCGGCGGACGAGCCGACGCTGTTCGAGATCTGGGTCTGCGCCGACGGCTACTGGTGCGACCACACGAAGCTGCTGTGCCCCGGTGAGCTCCGCGCCGACTACCGCGAGCTCGAGTCCGCGCTGCTCGAGGTCTATGCGAAGGCGATCGACCACTGCCGGCCCGGCGCGAGCCTCCCCGACCTGGACCGCCTCGTTCGCGACGGGATCGCGGCGGCCGGCTTTCCCGGGCCAGCCAACCCATCCGATCTGCCACGGGGTCGGGGCACGCGCCCACGAGCCGCCCTACGCCCATCAGGCGGGCGGCGGCACCGTCGAGGAGCACATGGTCCTGGCGATCGAGCCCGGCTGCTACCTCGAGGGCGGCGGCGGCCTCCGGCTCGAGGACAACTTCCTGATCACGGCTACAGGGGCCGAGAAGCTCTCCTCGTTCCCGGACGGGGTGGTGAGCGCTCCATGACGGATCTGATCTGGACCGGCTCTCTGAACGACCCTTACCGCCTCGGCGGGAAGGTCGGGCTCTACGACACGACTCTGCGCGACGGCGAGCAGACCGTCGGCGTCGTCCTCGATCCGCCCGAGAAGCTCGAGATCGCCCGGCTGCTGGACGACCTCGGAATCGACCGGATCGAGGCGGGCTTCCCGCGCGTCTCGGCCGACGACTGGGCTGCGGTCGAGCTGATCTCCGCCGCGGGCCTGCGCGCCGAGATCTGGGGCTTCTCGCGCGCCGTGCCGGCGGATCTCGAGGCGCTCGTCGAGCTCGGCGTCCGCTTCTCGGTGATCGAGTCGCCGATCTCCGACCTGAAGCTGACTGCGATCGGCGTCTCGCGCGAGAAGATGCTCGACCGGATCACGAGCGCGATGCGCTTCGCCGCCGAGAACGGCATCCATGCCGCCTTCTTCGGGGTCGACTCGACCCGGGCGGAGCCCGACTTCTACCGCCAGGTGTACTCGAGCGCGATCGAGGCAGGCGCGAAGGAGGTGGTCGTCGTCGACACCGTAGGCATCGCCTCCCCCGAGGCGGTCGGCGAGCTGGTCGCCTCGACCGTCGAGCTCGCCGGCCCGGACATACCGGTGCATTTCCACGGCCACAACGACTTCGGGGTCGCGACGGCGAGCGCAGTGGCAGCCGTGCGTGCCGGGGCCGCTTACGTTCACGGGACGATCAACGGGATGGGCGAGCGCGCCGGCAATGCGAACCTCGGCGAGGTGGCGCTGACGCTTCGGGCGCTCTACGGCGTCGAGTCGAATCTCCGCCTCGACCGGATCCGCGCCGTCTCCGAGCGGGTGCGCGAGCTCTCCGGCTACGAACTCGAGCCCTGGAAGCCCGTGACCGGGGACACGCTCTTCCGTCGTGAGAGCGGCGCCGTCGCCAGCCAGTTCCACGATCCGCCCTCGATCGAGCCGTACTCGTCGGAGCTCGTCCAGACGGAGCGTGCGATCGTCCTCGGCAAGAAGAGCGGCGTCGACTCGATCCGGATCAAGGCAGACGAGCTCGGTCTCTCGGTCGAGGAAGACCGCGTCCCCGAGCTGCTGGCGGAGGTCAAGGCGCTCGGCACGCGCAAGCGCGGGATCCTGACCGACGAGGAGTTCGTCGAGCTCGCACGGCGGGACGGCACTTGATCGAGCGGGTGTGCGTCGCGGGGGCCGGCGTGATCGGCAGCCTCTTCGCCGGGCATCTGGCCCAGGTGGCGGACGTGTCGGTCCTGACGAGGCGCGAGGATCACGCCCGGGTGCTGAACGACCAGGGCCTGCGCGTTTCGGGACGTTCCGACCTGCATGCCCCGCTGACCGCCTCGACCGACCCGGCGGCCCTGCCCGAGCCGGACCTCGTGCTGGTGTGCTGCAAGGGCACCGACCTCGAGGAGCTCGGAGCCCGGCTTGCCGGGCACTTCCCCGGTGCGACCGTGATGACCGTGCAGAACGGCCTCGGCGCGTGGGAGATCGTCGGCTCGCACGGCGCCTGGCCGATGCTCGCCTCCGTCACCTTCATGAGCGGCACCCGCCATGCAGACGAGCACGTCGAGTACATCCTCGACACCGCCACCTGGATCGGCCCGATGCGCGACACGAGCCACGCCGACGCCGAGACGGTCGCCGCGCTGATCCGCTCCTCGGGGCTGAAGGCCGAGGCCTTCGACGACCTCCGCCCCGCCCTCTGGTCGAAGCTGATCTTCAACGCGACCGTGAACGCGGTAGCCGCGCTGACCGGCCTTCCCCACGAGCCTCGCTTCGCCGAGCTCGAGCGCCCCTCGGATCTCGGTCACCTCGTGCTCGCGCTGATGGACGAGGGCAAGGCCGTCGCCGCCGCCGCAGGAGTCGAGCTCCGCGAGGATCCGTGGGAGATGAACGTCCACGCCACCCAGCGCGGCTCACGCCACTACCCGTCGATGCTCGAGGACGTCGAGGCCCATCGCCAGACCGAGATCGAGCTGATCACGGGCTCGCTCGTCCGCGAGGGCGATCGGCTCGGAGTTCCCGTCCCGCTCCACTGCTGCCCTTTATCAGCTGGTCAAGGCCAAGGAGGCCTCGTGGGAATGAAGGTCTGCATCGTTGGCTGCGGCGCCGTCGGGTCGCTGTTCGCCGCCAATCTCGGGACGCTCGACGACGTCGAGGTCTGGGCCTACGACCTTGCACGCGACCACGTCGACGCGATCAACCGAGATGGGCTGCGACTGACCGGCGCGGGCGACGTGGTCGGCCGGGTGCGCGCGACCACCGACGCCGCTGAGCTGCCGCCCTGCGACTTCGGCATCGTCGCGACGAAGGCGATGCACACCGACGGCGCCATCGCCGCCACCGCCCACGCCTTCGAGTCCGGCGCCGTCGCGACGGTTCAGAACGGCATCGGCAACGAGGAGGTCCTCGCCCGGCACTGTGAGCGCGTGATCCGCGGTACCACCTTCCCGGCCGGGAAGGTCACCGCGCCCGGCGTCGTCCAGTGGGACGTGAAGGGCGACACGACACTCGGCCCCTTCGAGCCGAAACCGGCCTCGACTGCCGCGATCGAGCAGCTCGCCGACGCCTGTACCAGGGGTGGCATGCCAACCCTCGCCGTCGCGGACGCGCGGGGTCCCCAATGGCGCAAGGTGATTTTCAACGCGGCCACCAACCCGCTCGGCGCGCTGACCGGGCTGACACACGGCCGGGTCTGCGAGCAGCCGGCACTGCGGCGCCTCGCGTCGAAGCTCGTCGACGAGGGCAAGGCGGTGGCGGCGGCGCAGGGAATCGAGCTCGACTCCGACCCCGAGGAGCTGATCGACTACGCGGCCCGGCCCGAGGTCGCCTACGGCCACAAGGCCTCGATGCTCCAGGACGTCGAAGCCCGGCGGCAGACCGAGGTCGATTACCTGAACGGCGGCATCGCGGATTTCGGGGAGCGCTACGGTGTCGCGACGCCCGGGCACGAAATGATCAGGGCCCTCGTGAAAGGAGTGGAGGCATCGTGGATGGAGTAACCGACGAGCAACTGACTGCCGTTCCGGCAGAGGACATCGAGCGCCGCTATCGCGCTGATCCGCGAAGCGATGTCGCGCGACGGCCTCTCCGCCGTGATCGTGGCGGGCTCCGAGTACACCGGCTTCGAGGGCGCCGTCACCTACATGTCCGGGTTCGTGATCGTCCATCGCTACGGCTACGTGCTGCTGCCGCTCGAGGGCGACCCCGTGATCGTCTTCCCGCGCGAGGCGCGGTACGTCGGCGAGCACGGGACGACCTGGATCGAGGAGCAGGTCTTCGTCGACTGTCCCGGCGAGTGGCTCGCGGAGGAGCTGCGCGGCCAGCGAGTCGGGGTCTACGGCCTCGAGTACGCGATGACCGTTCGCGACTACCGCGCGCTCGCCCCGTCGGTCGACCTCGTCTCGTGGGACGAACCGTTCGACCACGCACGGGCCGTCAAGAGCGACTACGAGCTCGCCTCTGTCCGCGACAGCGTCCGGATCAACACGGAGGGCTTCTGGCGCTTCCTCGAGGCGTTCGAGCCCGGCCGCTCGGAGCGTGAGATCCTCGCGCCGCCCGAGGAGTACTTCATCGCGGAGGGCTGCGGCCGGCAGACGATGGACATGGTGCTGGTGGGTGAGAACGGCGCCGCGCTGCCCGAGTTCAAGATCGCGGGCGCGCGGCAGGTGAAGCCGACCGACCTGATGCTGCCCTCGCTCGAGGTCGCGGGCCCAGGCGGCCACTGGGTCGAGGTCTCGCGCGCGATCTGCCCGGGAGAGCCGAGCGACGACTCGAAGCGGATGCTCGAGGCCTACCACGAGTACTTTGACGCGGCGAAGGAGACTCTTCGTGACGGCGCGACCGCGAGCGACGTCCACCGCGCGGTCGCCAAGGGCTTTCTCGACCGTGGCTTTCAGCTCGGCCACGTCACCGGTCACTCGATCGGCATGACGATGATCGAGTTCCCGAAGATCGGCGAGGCCGACGAGACGGTGCTGCGAACGAACATGATTCTCTCGATGCATCCGCATGCGATCTCCCAGGACGGAAGCACCTGCCTGTACATGCAGGACACCTGGCTCGTCACGGCCGACGGCGGAGTGCCGCTCGCCGACCTTCCCCTGAAGATCTACGACGGGTCAGAGCAGCGCCCCCTATGACCGAGCCGAAGCTCTCCGAGCCGATCCTTCCGGGCGACGGCGGCTCGGACTACGAGCGGTATCTCCGCACCGACGAGCTGCTCGCGCTCCAGAAGGGGCCCGATGAGTGGGCCCACCGCGACGAGCTCCTCTTCCAGACCGTGCATCAGTCGTCGGAGCTCTGGCTGAAGCTCGCCACCGTCGAGATCCAGGAGGCGACGAGCCTGATCGGGGCGTCCGACCTCGGCGGGGCGATCAGGCTGATCCAGCGGAGCGTCGACTGCCTGAAGATCGTCACCGCGGCGCTGGACATGCTCGAGCACCTCGATCCCTGGGAGTACCAGGAGGTCAGGAAGGTCCTCGGTCACGGGAGCGGTTTCGACTCACCCGGGTTCCGGGTGATCCAGAAGGTCACGCCGCCGCTCGGCGCCGCGTTCCGCGCCGCCCGCGAGGCCGCCGGCGTCAGCCCGATCGAGCTCTACACGCGCGGCCGCGAGCACGAGGAGCTTCACCGGCTGGCCGATCTGCTGATCGAGTGGGACGAGCGCATCGTCACCTGGCGGGTGCGCCATTTCGTCGTCGTCGAGCGGATCATCGGCGGCGCCGTGATCGGGACGCAAGGAACGCCCGTCGAGGTGCTCGGGAGGCTGATCCACAAGCGCTTCTTCCCCGACCTCTGGGAGCTCAGGAACGAGCTCACGGCTCTGTCGCAGTCCGAGCAGTGACGCCGCCCCGGGTCTCTCTCGGGTGCGGGAACTTCGGCGGGATCGGCTCGTCGCCGGCGTTCTTCGGCAAGGGAAACACCGAGGAGGAGGCCCGCGCGATCATGGACGCGGCCTGGGCGGCGGGGATCCGCTGGTTCGACACCGCCGATGCCTACGGCGGGGGCAGCAGCGAGACGTTCATCGGCCGCTGGCGTGCCGACCGGCTACCCGAGGGCTTGATCGTGACGACGAAGGTCTACAACCCGGTCACCGGCGATCCCGCGGACCGCGGCCTCTCTCGCGACCGGATCCGACGCAACGTCGAAGGCAGCCTCGAGCGCCTCGGGATCGACCGCATCGACTACTACCTGGCCCATGACCGCGACGCGAGACGCCTCTCTCCGAGACTGCGAGGGCCTTCGAGGAGCTCGTCGGCGAGGGCACGATCGCCGCCTGGGGCCTCAGCAACCACGACGCGGCCGCGATCCGGGAGGCACTCGGCCATGGGCGTCCGTCGCTCATCCAGAACGCGTACTCGCTGCTCGACCGCGAGGACGAGGCAGAGGTGCTTCCGCTCTGCGGGGAGCACGGCATCGCGTACGTGCCGTTCGGGCCTCTCTCCGGAGGCTGGCTCGCCGGCAAGTACACGCGCGGCGCCTCGTTCCCGCCCGGCTCGCGCATGACGATGCGCCCCGAGCCCTACGAGCATCTCGTCAGCGACCGGGTCTTCGACGGCCTCGACCTGCTCGCCGCCGAGGCAGCCGTCGCGCGGCGTCGACATGGCGACGCTCGCATTCGCCTGGGTGCTCTCGCATCCCCACGTCACCGGAGCGGTCTGCGGTCCCTCCCGCCCCGCCCATCTGGAGCCGGTGCTCGCGGCGCTGGAGCTTCCGCTCGCACCCGATGAGCGAGACCGCATAGGCTCGTTCTTCGCATGACGGTCAGGATCCTCAGCGAGCACGACGTCTACCGGCTGCTGCCTGTCGCCGACTGCATCGAGCCGATGGAGCAGGTGCTCGCCGCGCTGGCGCGGGAAGAGCTCTACAACCCGTTCGCTTCGTCGTCCGTCCGCCCGAGGCTTCGACGCTGATGGGCCTGATGCCCGCATATCGCGGGGGCGAGAGCGCGGCCTACGCACTCAAGGCCGTCTGCATCGCACCGGGGAACGCCGCACGAGGGCTGGACAGCCATCAGGGGTTCGTCGCGCTCTTCGATGGGGAGACCGGCGAGACCCGAGGGCTCGTCAATGCGGGTGCGATCACCGCCATCCGCACGGCCGCGGTCACCGGCGTCGCGACACGCCTGCTCGCGCGGCCGGATTCCCGCACGCTTGCGATTCTCGGCTCCGGGACGCAGGGACGCTCGCACCTCGAGGCGATGAGAGCGGTACTCCCGTTCACCGAGGTTCGCGCCTGGAGCCTCACGCCCGGAAACGCGTCGAAGCTCGACGGAGTGATCGAGGTCTCCACGCCCGAGGAGGCCGTTCGTGGCGCCGACGTCGTCGTCACGGTGACCTCCGCCCGGGAGCCGATCCTCCGCAGGGAGTGGCTCGCCGAAGGCGCACACGTCAATGCGGTCGGCTCGAGCATCCCGACGACCCGCGAGCTCGACACGGAGACTATGGCCGCGGCGGCGCTGTTCGTCGACCGGCGCGAGTCGACGCTGAACGAGGCCGGCGACTACCTGTTCCCGATGCGCGAGGGCGCGATCGGGCCCGAGCACATTCGCGGCGAGATCGGCGAGGTCCTGATCGGCGCAGCCGAGGGCCGCCGCTCCGACTCGGAGCTCACGGTCTTCAAGTCACTCGGGCTCGCAGTCGAGGATCTGGGCGCGGTCGAGGCCGTGCTCGCGCGTGCGGTCGCCGAAGGCGTGGGCGTGGAGGTCGACCTGTGATCCCGATCGATGAGATCCTGCTCGCGCGCGAGACGATCGCCGGGATCGCTGTCCGGACGCCGCTCCTTCGCCTCGACGTCGACGCCGACGCGCGCATCTACCTCAAGCTCGAGACGCTCCAGCCGGTCAACTCCTTCAAGATCCGCGGCGCCGGCAACGCGATCCTTCAAGCGACGGATGCGGAGCTCGCCGGCGGGGTTGTCACCGCCAGCGCCGGGAACATGGCCCAGGGCGTCGCCTACGCCGCCCGGCTACGCGGAGTGCAGGCGACGATCGTCGTCCCCGAGGGCGCCCCGGAGACGAAGGTGGCGGCGATCGAGCGCTTCGGCGGCCGAGTCGTGTCCCTCCCCTACGACGACTGGTGGCGCATCCTCGTCGAGGGCCACTACGACGGCTCCGACGGGCTCTTCGTCCACCCGGTCGACGACCTGCGCGTGATGGCCGGGAACGGGACGATCGGCCTGGAGATCCTCGAGGATCTGCCCGAGCGTCGACGCGGTCATCGTGCCGTACGGCGGAGGCGGACTGATCACCGGGATCGCGAGCGCCGTCAAGGCGTCTCGCCCCGAGGTGCGGTTCTACGCCGTCGAGCCCGAGACAGGCGCGCCCGTCTCGGCGACGCTCGCGAGCGGCACGGCGGCGGAGGTCGACTATGTCCGGTCGTTCGTCGACGGCGCCGGCAGCCGCTCTCTGATCCCGGGCGTCTGGGAGCACGCCTCCACGTTGATCGACGGCGCATTCGCCGTGCCGCTCGACGACGCGGCCGCAGCCATCCGCACGATCGCCGAGCGCATGCGCGTGATCGCCGAGGGCGCGGGCGCCCTGGCCACCGCAGCCGCAATCGCAGGGAAGGCCGGCTCGGGCAACGTCGTCTGCATCGTCTCCGGCGGGAACATCGATCCGCGGGTATTCGCCAGGATCCTCGCCGGCGAGACCCCTTGATCCGGCTCACGACACTCGCCCGCGCGGCAGCTCGCTCGGCCAGCGATACTGACGGCGTGTCAGGCGATGCCGGCCAGGTGAGCTCGTGACGATCGGCGTGTTCGACGTCGAGGCTGCGCGGGCGCGTTTCTCCTCGCTTCGCTCCGGCTTTGCCTTCTTCGACGCCCCGGGCGGCACGCAGGTGCCCGACGAGGTCGGCGACGCGATCGCGCGAGCACTGCGAGACGCCTCGGGCAACCTGGGCGCCCCCTACGCCACCGGCCGCGCCGTCGAGGCGATCCTGGAGGGAGCGAAGGACGACGCCGCGCGCTTCCTGGGCTGCTCACCCGCCGAGATCGCATTCGGCATGAACATGACGACCCTGAACTTCGCGCTGACCCGAGCCGCAGGCCGAGATTTCTCGGCCGGCGACGAGATCGTGACGACAGCGCTCGACCACGACGGCGGCGTCGCCCCCTGGGTCGAGCTGGCAGCCGACAAGGGACTGACCGTCCACGTCGTCGAGGCCACCGATGATCTCACGGTCGATCTCGACGACCTCGAGCGGAAGCTGTCGCCCGGCAAGACGCGCGTCGTCGCGTTCGCGCTCGCCGCGAACGCCACCGGATCGGTCGCCGACGCGAAGCGGATCTGCAGCCTGGCACGCGAGGCCGGGGCGCTCTCGTGGATCGACGCCGTCCACTACGCGGCGCACGAGCCGATCGATGTCGAGGACATCGGCTGCGATGTCCTTCTCTGCTCGCCGTACAAGTTCTGCGGGCCCGCATCTCGGGATCGGGTACCTGCGCGCCGAGGTCGCCGAGGCCTGGCGCCCGTACAAGGCGCGCCCGTCGTCGAGCAGCCCGCTCGGCCGCCGCTTCGAGACCGGGACCCTGCCGTACGAGCTCCTCGCCGGCTTCCAGGCCACGATCGCCTATCTCGACTCGCTCGGCGGGATGGCGACGCTCCGCGACTACGAGCGCGCGCTCGGCGAGCGCTTCCTGGCAGGTCTGCCGGACAACGTGACCCTCTACGGCCCGCCGGGAATGGACGAGCGGGTTCCCACCTTCCTCGTCAACGTCGACGGCGTCGACGCGGAGACCGTCGCGCGCCGGCTGGGAGAGCGCGGGATCGGGGTCTGGTACGCCGACAACTGGTACTGCGTGGCGCTGGCCGATCGTCTGCCCGACACCTCGCTCCGGATCGGGATGATCCACTACAACACCGCCGGCGAGGTCGACCGGCTGCTCGAAGAGCTCGCCTCGGCCCTCTAGGCTCGTGGCCCGCTTCGACGCTGTCATCGTCGGGAGCGGCATCAACTCGCTGGCCTGCGGCGCGCTGCTCGCCCGCAGCGGCTGGAGCGTCTGCGTGCTCGAGCGGAACGACTGGCTCGGGGGCGCGATCAAGACGGCCGAGATCACCGAGCCGGGCTTCCACCACGACGTCTTCTCCGCCTGGCACCCGCTCTGGGTCGGCGGCGCCGCGCATGCGCTCCTGGGTGACGACCTCGCCGCACGCGGGCTCGAGTACGTGAACACCGAGCTTCCGACCGGCACCCTCTTCCCGGACGGCGAGGCCGCCTTCCTGTTGCGAACGACCGAGGCGAACTCGGCGGAGCTCGAGCGGCACGCGCAGGGAGACGGAGCCGCCTGGCGCGGCGCCGTCGACGGCTTCCTGCCGAACGCAGACCTCTCGTTCGGGCTGCTCGGCACAGAGCTCTGGTCGGGAGCCGGGAGCGGCGTTCGCTGCAAAGGCGGTCCGCCGCCTCGGCCGCCGAGGCCTCGCCGAGTTCGCCGGGAACGTGCTCGTCTCCAGCCGCGATTGGCTTCAGGACACGTTCTCCTCCGATCGCGCGCACGGCCTGCTTGCGCCCTGGGTGCTCCACACCGGTCTCGGGCCGGACGCCGCATCCTCCGGCTTCATGACCCAGGTGATCGCTGTCGCGATCCAGGAGGGCGGGATGCCCGTGCCCAAGGGCGGCGGCGCAAGACTCCCCGACGCGCTCGTGCGGCTGATCGAGGACAACGGCGGCACCTGCAGGACCGAGGCCGAGGTCGAGGCGGTCCTCGTCCAGTGACGGCGGCGCGACAGGCGTGCGGACGACAGACGGCGAGACGTTCGAGGCCAACCGGGCAGTAATCGCCAACGTCACCCCGACCCAGCTCTACGGCCGGCTCCTCGGCGACCCGCAAGATGCCGTCTCGCAGGCAGGCCGCCGGTTCCGTTATGGCCGATCCGAGATGCAGATCCATTTCGCACTGTCGGAGCCGCCCCACTGGGCGGGCGACGAGCGGCTCGCCGGGACGGCGATCGTCCACATCACGCCCGGGCTCGACGGTGTCTCTCGGGCGGTCAACGAGGCCGAACGTGGCCTTCTCCCGGCCGAGGCGACGATCGTCTGCGGGCAGCCGCTTGCGATCGACCCGAGCCGCGCCCCGGAAGACAAGGGGATGCTCTGGATCCAGCTCCAGGAGCTGCCGTGGCAGATCAAGGGCGACGCGGGCGGCGAGCTCGACCATGGGGACGGCTCCTGGACGGACGACCTTCGCGAGCAATACGCGGACCGAATCCAGGCTCGCCTCGCGAAGCACATCCCCAACCTCGAGTCCTCGATCCTCCGACGCGTCTCGCCTTCGCCCGCCGACCTCCAGGCCGCGAACACGAACCTCCATCGCGGCGACCCGTACTCCGGCTCGCTGGCGCTGGACCAGAACTTCCTCTGGCGCCCGTTCGCCGGGCGACCTGGTCACCGGACCGGAGTCGAGCGGCTCTGGCAGATCGGCGCGAGCACCTGGCCCGGCCCCGGTCTCGGAGCGGGCTCCGGGACGATCGTCGCCCAGGAGCTGCTGAAGGCGCCGGTCGTCGAACGGCTACGCCGGCGCGTCTTCCCGGGGTCGGAGTGAGCTTTCCTTGCCGGGCCGAGGGCACTGTGGGAAGATCCCGCCTGCTTCGCTGAGACGGCGAGCCCGAGCATGTCGACGAACCCCGAGACCACCCGCCGTCAGAGCGCGCCGCGCTTCTCGATCTCCCAGATCTCGACGCTCGGCGCGAGCTTCGAGAATCAAGATATAAGAGAGAGACCGAGGCCCGACGTGGGCGCGCTGATGGGCGCACTCGACGCCGCGGGCTGGGACGGCCTCTACGACCTCGAGATCTTCTCCGACGACGGGACCTTCGGATCCGCGTACCCGGACTCGCTGTGGGCTCTCCCCGCAGCCGACCTGGCGCGACAAGGCCGCACAGCTTTGCTCGCGGCGTGGCAAGGTAGACAGATGCTCGTCCCCGCCCTGACAGACCCCCTACGCAAGGAGGATGTATGAGGCTCGCAAGAGTCCTTCCGATCATGCTGGTCGGTGCTGCGCTGCTCGTGCTCGGCACAGCCGGGGCGACCAGCGCCGCGAGAAGCGGAAAGGCGGCCGGAACGCCGATCGTGATCGGTGCGGCAATCGACACGACCAAGAACATGGCGCCGTTCGACGCACCGGCGCTCGCGGCCGCGCAGATCGAGATCAAGAAGATCAACGCCGCCGGAGGAGTGGACGGCCACCCGCTCGTGCTCAAGTTCATCAACGACCAGCTCGACGCGGGCCAGACCAAGCAGGCGGCCACGAAGCTGATCAGCGAGGGAGCGCAAATCGGCTGGGTGACCTGTGACGTCGACTATGCAACGCCCGCGATCCAGGCAGTTCCTGCAGGCGAAGCTCCTGACCGTCGCACCGTGCATCGGCACCGATCAGATGGGGCCGTCGCGCTTCGGCTCGGCCGGGCAGCTCGCGTTCTCCTTCGGGAACGCTGCCCAGGACGAGGGCTCGGCGATGGCGGAATGGGCATACGCCCACGGCTGGAAGACGGCGGACGTCGTCACCGACAAGCTGCTCGTCTACTTCCAGAACGACTGCACCGCATTCACGAACCGCTTCAAGCAGCTCGGAGGCAAGATCGTCGACTCGGAGTCGTTCACGCAGGGCGACAAGACGATCAACAACGTCGCGACCCGGATCAACGGGAAGCCGGCCCAGATGATCGCCTTCTGCACCTCGTTCGGCACCGATCAGCCGGCGTTCGTCAGCAGCCTGCGCACGCTCGGCAACAAGACGCCGATCATGAACAGCTGGGCAGCCGACGGCAACTACTGGTGGTCGAAGAACCCGAAGGTGACGAACTTCTACTTCGTGACCTACGCGGGCGCGGTCGCCAGGGATCCCGATCCGGCGGTTCGGGCGTTCGAGGCGAAGATGAAGGCGGCCGGCACCCCGGCCCAGAGCGGCGGTTTCATCACGGGCGCCGACGCGATCGACGCGATCGCCTACGCGATCAAGAAGTCGGGTGGCTCGACGGACGGCGCCAAGCTGGCGGCCGTCCTCTCGCACCTGACGAAGTTCCAGACGCTCGGAGGCCCGATCACGTTCACGCCGACCTTCCACAGCGTGACGGGGCGGCCCTACCGCGTCGTCGAGGTGAACAACAACGTCGCCAAGGTGATCGGCGAGCACACCACGAAAGTCGTCGCCAACATCCACTAACGGAGTTGGCGGGTGGAACAACCGAGGGTCAGGCCTCGCAAACCGATGCGAGGCCTGACCCCAGGCCGGGCTCGCTCCGGGCCCTGGGTGTCTCTCGGTCGTTCGAGGGGATCCACGCCCTCCAGGACGTCGATCTAGAGCTCGCTCCCGACGAGGTGCTCGGGCTGATCGGCCCGAACGGGGCCGGGAAGACAACCCTCGTCAACCTCCTGACCGGATTCGACCTGCCGACGTCGGGGCGGATCGAGCTCGGTGACGTCGAGATCACGCGCTGGCCGCCGCATCGCCGTGGCCGGGCCGGGCTCGCGCGCACGTTCCAGCACGGGAAGCTCTTTCGCGGGCTGACGGTCCAGGAGAACGTCGAGGTCGCAGCCCTGGGCGCCGGCGCGTCTCCGGCGGAGGCACGCCGGCTCGCCGACGAGCTGCTCGGCCTGCTCGGGCTGGGCTCCCGGGCGACCGATTCGGCGGCGGTCCTCCCGCATGGAGACGAGCGGCGGCTCGGCGTAGCGAGGGCGCTCGCGCTGCGCCCCAGGTTCGTGCTGATGGACGAGCCCGCGGCCGGGCTGCACGAGGCCGAGATCCCGGCGTTCGCTGCCGTCGTACGCTCGGTCCGCGACGACTTCGAGGCCGGAGTCCTCCTGATCGACCACAACGTCGCACTGATCATGGAGGTCTGCGACCGGGTGCACGTGCTCGACCGGGGCCACACCCTCGCCGAGGGGACGCCTGCTGAGATTCGGCGGAACTTCGACGTCGCGACGGCGTATCTCGGCGCAGGCACCTCGAAGGTCGAGGCGGTCGATGCCTGAGGCGATGCTCGAGCTCCGGGCTCTCGACGTGCGCTACGGCGCCGTCGCGGCGGTTCGCGGTCTCAGCCTGCGGCTCGAGCAGGGAGAGATCGTCGGGCTGATCGGTCCGAACGGCGCAGGGAAGTCGACGACGCTGCACGCGATCATGGGCGCCGTCCCGGTCGCCGGCGGCGAGATCCTCCTCCGCGGGAGCGCGCTACGCGGGAAGCCCGAGGACATCGCCCGCTCCGGGGTCGCGCTCGTGCCCGAGGGCCGGCACATCTTCGGGTCGTTGACGGTGGACGAGAACCTGCGCCTCGGGCTCGCCGGACGGCGGACCAAGGACGGAGTCGCCGACGATCTCGACTGGGTTCGCGGGCTCTTCCCGGTCGTTGCCGAGTTCTCGAGCCGCCACGCCGGCTCCCTGTCGGGCGGCCAGCAGCAGCAGCTCGCGATCGCCCGCGCGCTCGTCGCGCGCCCGGACGTGCTGTTGCTGGACGAGCCGTCACTCGGGCTCGCCCCGAAGATCGTCGAGACGCTCTTCGAGACCCTGGGCCAGATCCGCGACCACGGCGTGACGATCCTGCTCGTCGAGCAGCGCGGCGTGATGACGATCGAGTTCGCCGACCGCACTCACGTCCTCTCGAACGCCGAGCTCAGGCTGACCCTCGCGCGCAAGGACGCCGCCGACCCTGCTGCGCTGACCCGCCGCCTCAGCCACGCCTACCTGTCATGAGCTTCCTCCAGGCAGTGATCGACGGTATTGCGCTCGGCGCGGTCTACGGGGTCGTGGCGGTCGGGATCGGGCTCGTGTTCGGCGTTATGCGCCTGGTGAATCTCGCCTACGGGGAGCTGATCACTGCCGGCGCCTACACGCTCGCCTTCCTGAGCGGCCAGACCGCCGTCGTTGCGATCGCCGCCTGCTTCGCGGTCGTGATCGTCATGTCGCTCGTCCTGGAGCGGGTTGCCTTCAGGCCGCTGCGCGGTGCGTCTCCGGCCACGATGCTGATCGCCAGCTTCGCGATCAGCTTCCTGCTCCAGAACGTCTACCTGCTCGCTTTCGGCTCTCGAGGCAGCACGATCGGCACGCTCGGCGGGCTCAACACCGCGATCGCGATCGGGACGTTGCGGATCAGGTGGATCGCGATCGTGGCGGTGATCGTCGGCGCGGTGCTCCTGACCGGCCTGACGCTGCTCCTGAACAGGACGACGATCGGACTGCAGCTGCGTGCCGCCGCCGCCGACTTCCGGACAGCGCGGCTGCTCGGCGTGCGGGCAAACCGGGTGATCGCGTTCGCATTCGTGCTCTCGGGCGCGCTCGCCGCCGCCGTCTCGGTCCTCCTCACCGTTCAGTCGCCGCTCGTCACGCCGAACTTCGGGGTTCAGGTGACGCTCTTCGCGCTGATCGGGGTCGTCGTCGGCGGGCTCGACCGGCTGATGACAGCGACCCTCGGCGGGTTCGCGATCGGTTTTGCGACCGCGTTCGTCGGTGACGAGCTGCCTTCCTCGAGCAGTGTCTACCTGCCGTCGGTCGTCTACGGGCTCGTGATCGTCGTCCTGCTCGTGCGGCCGGGTGGATTGTTCGCGAGCAGCCGTGCTCTGAGCGCGGAGCGCGTGTGAGAGGTCGCCTCGACTCCCTGGTGACGGTCGCCGTGCCCGCGGCGCTCGTGCTCGTGATCGCGCTGATCGGCACGCACGTCGGCCCGGTCCGCCAGCTCGAGTTCAACGACGCCCTCGTCAACACTGCGATCGTCGTCGCTCTCTACGTATTCATCGGCAACTCCGGCGTCCTCTCGTTCGGCCACATGAGCTTCGTCGCGATCGGCGCCTACCTGTCCGGGATCCTGACGCTCGGCGCGGAGCAGAAGAACTTCGTGCTGCCGGCGATGTATCCGTGGCTCCGTCACACGCACGTCTCCACCGTGCCCTCGCTCGCGCTGGCGACGGCCGCGGGGGCGATCTTCGCGCTGCTCACCGGCGTGGCCCTCATGCGCCTCTCGGGGCTGCCCGCGGGCATCGCGACCTTCGCCGTGCTCGGGATTACCGCGAACATCATCAGCTACTGGGAGAAGATCGGTCCCGGCGTCACGGCGCTCTCGCTCGTGCCCGAGAGCGGTACCTGGACGCTCGCGATCGGGGCGGTGATCGCAATCGTGGTCGCGTTCGGCTATCAGCGAAGCCGCTACGGGCGACGCTTGCGTGCGACGCGAGAGGACCCGCAGGCAGCCGAGGCCTCGGGCATCCACGTTCACCGCGAGCGGCTGATCGCGTTCGTGATCAGCGGCGCCCTCGCCGGGTTCGCGGGCGGGCTGCTCGTCCACGAGCTCGGGTCGATCACCGTCGACCAGGTGTATCTCGACCTGACCTTCATCACGCTCGCGATGCTGGTGATCGGTGGCATGCAGAGCCTCTGGGGAGCGGTCTTCGGCGCACTGCTGATCAGCGGCCTCAACTCGTTCCTGAACGAGGGCGAACAGGGAATCCACATCGGCGTGCTGATCCATCTCCCGAGCGGATCGCGGCTGGTCGCGCTCGGCGCGGTGATGGCGCTCGTCCTGATCCTGCGCCCCTTGGGCCTGACAGGCGGCCGCGAGGTGACCGTCGGCGCTCTCCGCCGGGCGAGCCGGCTCTGGCAGTCAGGCAGTTCTCAGAGCTGAGGGGCGAGCGCATGGAGACGGTCGATACCGTCCCACACGTCGACGAACCTCGTCGTGAGCGGCGAGCAGCCCAGCCTGATCGCATCCGGCATCCGGAAGTCGGTCAGCACCCCGTGCTCCGCCAGGGAGTCGCACAACCTGCGCGCATCGGCTCGGCAGACCGAGATGTGAGCGCCGCGTCGCCCAGGGTCCCGGGGACTGCCGAGCGTGAAGCCGAGAGGCGCCAGCCGCTCGTCGAACAACTCGACCGCGTACCCGGTGAGCGACCGCGCCTTCGCCGTCACCTCCGGGATCCCCGCCTCGGCGGCGAGGCGAGCGCCCTCCTCGACCGCGACGAGACCGAGCACGTTGGGCGTGCCCGACAGCCAGGCGGACATCCCGTCTGCGCGCTCGTAGCCCTGTTCCATCACGAACTGGTCACGCCGGCCGAACCAGCCCCAGATCGGCTGCTGCAGGCGTGCCTGGAGGTCGCGGCGGACGTAGAGGAACGCCGGGGCGCCCGGACCCGCGTTGAGGTACTTGTAGGTGCAGCCGACGGCCAGGTCGGCCCCGGCCGCGTCGAGGCCCACGGGGAATGCGCCGGCGCTGTGACAGGGTCCCAGAGCACGAGCGCGCCTGCATCGTGGACGAGCGCGCCGATCTCCTCGATCGGCGCGATCGACGCGGACCGGTAGTTGACGTGTGAGAGGACGACCAGGGCCGTGCGCGGGCCGAGCAGCGCCCCGACGCTCTCGGGCGATGGGCCGTGCACCGGATCGGCGTCCAGCCAGCGCAGCTCGAGCCCGCGCGAGGCTGCCAGGCCTTCGAGCAGGTACCGGTCGGTCGGGAACTCGTCCCGCGCGACCACGATCTCCGTGCGACCTGGGTTGAGGTCGACCTCGAGGTCGAGCGCGGCAGCTGCAAGCTTGAACAGGCACACGCTCGTCGAGTCGGCGACGATCACCTGCCCCGCGGCGGCCCCGACAAGCTCGCCGACGAGATCGCCGACGCGCACCGGCAGCTCGAGCCAGCGCTCCCACCAGCCGCGAATCAGGCGCCCGCCCCACTCCGACTCCACGACGTCGCCGAGCCGCTCGAGCGTCGCACGCGGCGACCGCCCCAGTGAGTTCCCGTCGAGGTAGACGAGCGTCTCGTCGGGAATCACGAACCGCTCGCGAAACGGCGCGAGCGGATCCGACCGGTCGCGCGCCTCCGCGTCGTCCCGGGTGAACGGGAGGCTGGACGCCATCGCCCGCGAGCATAGAGCCAGATCCACGCCGCAGCGTGCCCTTCCCGCCGCCTAGCTCGCCTCGAGGCTCCGGGCCGGTCGTGCCCGGAGCTGGGTCAGCCCCGGCCTCGCCGACGTGCGCGTAGGCCTTCCACATCTGGCTCGCACGGCGAGAAGAGGTGAACGGTCACACCGGCGCGATCCTCACGGTCGTCCATCGCCCAGGTCTCTCCGTCGTACTCGAGCTGATCTCCTCTGGTCAGCGGCCCGACGGTGAACTGGGCACAGTCGTGCGTGACGATTCTCCCGTCGACGTATCGAAACTCGACCAA
The DNA here is from genome assembly GCA_963768435.1 of uncultured Actinomycetota bacterium. Taxonomy (GTDB): domain Bacteria; phylum Actinomycetota; class Thermoleophilia; order Gaiellales; family Gaiellaceae; genus PALSA-600. The sequence continues at coordinate 2,395 of CAVYIB010000038.1, read as the reverse complement.
TCCTCTCGATTCCATGGGTTCCCGGTATCTGTGTTCGTGGCTCCGGGGGACGCCGGGCGCATTGCCCGGCATCGGGGTCGGGCTACGCCGCGCGGATCGGTGGCATGGCAAGAGCCTGTTCGCGGTCGGGGAGGCGCTCGAGATGCTCGAGCAGGCCGCTGAGCTCCATGGCCTTTTCGACGATCGCAGCCGTTCCAAGCTGGATCCGGAATCGCGAGCCTCGCTGTCGAGCGAGCCGATCGGCGACCAGAAAGTTGTGAAGCACCGACGAGTCGATGAACTCGGCTTCGCTGATATCGACGACGACCAGGTCGTTCTCCTCGATCAGCGAGGTCAAGAGCTCCCCCAGCATCTCCTTCGTCTCGAGGTCGTGTTCGCCGTTCAACTCGACGACGGCTTGGCCGAAACTCGGTACGAAGGACGTTCAGGTCACGAAATACCATGGCGCTCCTCCTCTGTCTCGGCATTTGTTTGACGTGTGCGCGCTTGCTACGCTCTCCGCGCCACTCATGACATGACACAACTAACGCGACGAAGAACATACGCAATAACTGTCGTATCTGGGAAGCGAACTGTGAGGTCGCCCATGCCGGACGAATCCAACGGAAACGAGAACGGAATCGGAACCTGGCGATTCCTCTCCAACCACGCCCAGGTGCTCATCTGCATCATGCGCGAACCGAATCCAGGCTCCGCGATTCACCGATAGTCGGGATCACCGAGCGAGCGGTGCAACGCATCGTCGCCGACCTGGTCGCTTCGGGCCACATCGAGGTGGAGCGAGTCGGGCGCCGCAACCACTACGTCGTCAACCGCGACGTCGCGATGCGCCACCCCGCTCAGACAGACCACGAGATCGGCGAACTTCTCGACCTTCTCGCCGGCCCCACCGTCGCGGCCTCGGCGTCGGGATCCCCGGAACCATCTGAAGCTCGCAATCGCCTGAGCCTAGCCTCGTTGGCCGTCCGGGCCCGGGAGGCAGGCACGGGGAACCACGGAACGTCGACTGGGATCTTCAGGAAGGCCCTCCAGCGGGCAACCTCGTCGTCGCCGAAGTGACGGCGCTCGAGCTCGGCCGGCTCGACCTGGGCGACGCGCTCGAGCTCACCGCTTTGACCGCGCTGAAACAGAGGCCGCGCTCACGCCGCCTGGCCGCCCGCGGCTCGAACGCTGGCTCGCCGAGACGCAGACACCCACGATCGACGACGCCCTCATGGTCGCGGGCTTGCTCGCAGCGCTGGGCGGGGAGGGGCACGACCGCGCACTCGCGTGCTTCCGAGGCTTGCAAGCGATCTAGGTACGTCGGGGAGCGCGGCTGAGCGCACGCTTGGTCGTGATCCGCGGCCCCGACGCGGAGGGGGATGAACAGCCGAGCGCGCCCACGCCTGGCCGTACCTTGCCCACCTTCCGCATCGGCAAGGCAAGCCTCCGCCTTGAATGGAACGCGCGTATGCGGCCAGAACACCGTGTCAGGGGTTTCCCCGATGCGCATCCTGCCCTGCCCGAAGATTCTCGCGTTGGAGGCCAGTCACCCTTGCGGGAGCTGGAGCATCCAGACGGCGGCTTCGGCTATCCGCAGGGCCTCCTTCTCCGCGGGTCCCTGTCACCATCAGACCGCAGCCGGAACTCTCCGTTCTGGTCCTGCTTGCGCTGGCCGTTCGCGCTTTAGCGCGACGGCGAAGTGCGCGCGCGGCATTGACCCTTTTTCGCTCCTGTCTCGACGGTAGAGGTGACCAGATCGGCGAGCGGCCGCAACGAGTAGTTGACTGTGGTCCTCGAAGCTGTCAGTGCGTCGACCCTTCGGGATGGCCGCGGCGGCCGTGCCGACCTACGGGTAGGGGGGATTCAATGGTGCATCGCTTCGAACGGCTCCCGACACCGAAGATTCTCTGTCGTCGGTCTCTCGCTGGCCATAGGGGGCCCGGCGTTTGCGATCGCAAACCCGGCCAACAACGGAAACGGATCGGAGCGCTACTGGCCAGGACAACGCAGCCGCTATCTGCAAGAGCAGCTTGGGCGGCGTCGTCTTCAAGCAGGTGACTGCAGGCATCCAGGGTGGGCAGGGCCGAAGATGGATGTCGGCCCGGCCACCCGCTGATCACTTCTGGCAGACGAACAGCGGGCGATCGGCTCCTAGCGACCGTTCGCCGACGTTCTTCGGGACACGTTCGAAGCGGGGGCCACCCGCTGAGGTGATCGGTGTTTAGTTCGCTCGGTGTCGGCCCCCGCACTGAGACGTTCGAGCGACTGTAAGCTGGCTGGCCCTTTCCCAACCGTTAGCCGGGGCCTTTGCCCCATCTGCAGCGGCGATCGGAGTACCGATCGTTGGTGTCGCGAGCATAGCCCCTCTAACAAAGCCGTTTTTCGCCTGGCTACAGGAGTCTTCATGGGCCCG
>CAVYIB010000037.1:0-40412 GCA_963768435.1 uncultured Actinomycetota bacterium | reverse complement strand
GGGCTCGGTACCGCCCGCAACGCTTGCGAGCCGCCTGCTCGAGCTCGAGGGCGCCGACGTGCTCGAGCGGGTCGTGGTCGATGCGCGGCCGCCGCGGGTCGAGTACCGGCTGACCGCCCGCGGCCGGCGGCTCGGCACGGTTGTGGTGGCGCTACAGCGCTACGCGCTCGCTGAATGACGTTGTAAGCTGAGCCTGTCTACTCAGGGGGGTCGGCGGGTGAGTAATCGGCGGGTCTGGCTCGGCGTCGGCGTGGCCGCGGCGCTACTTTTGGCGGGTATCTTGGCGACGCTCGCTCTTGGGTCCAGGGCGCCTTCGCGCGCGACAACGACGGTCCCTCAGCCGAATCGCGGAGTCCCTCGTCATGGACCTTCCCGGAGATCGATTCGACGCTGACTTCGAGCGCCTCGACTGTCACGGTCGGGACACCGTTCACGTTGACCGTGATGATCCAGGATGTGAACAGGAGCAGGTCAGTGACCGAGGTGCTCAGCGGCTTCGACTTCCAGAAGCTCTCGATTCAGTCGGCACAGAGCGATCGCGGCAACTGCAAGCCTGGAGCGCGACGCAGCTGCAGTGCGCGCTCGGTGGCATGATCGGCGGGAACCTCATCGGGGTGACGATCGTGGTCGTCCAGACACGCCGGGGACGTGCCCAGTTCGTCGCGACCGCCGGCTCGAAGACCGACAACTCACAACCCGTCTCGGTCGACGTGATCGCGGCCACCGCCGATGTCGGCGTCCGCGTACCGACCGTGACGCTCGCACCGAAGGTGGGAAAGACGGCCCGCGCCGGGATCGTCGTGCTCGAGAACGCGGGCCCGCTTCCGGTGACAGCGGCGACCCTCGCGATCACGGTGCCTCCGCAGGCGAAGATCGTCGAGCGTGGTGCCCCACTCGGGGACCTGCACCACCAAGCCGGCCGTGACCTGCAAGCTCGGCGCCTTTACCGCCTCCGAGTCCGACCTCGTCGTGATCACGCTCGCCGGGGTGAAGGCCGGCAAAGGCATCGTCGTCGCGACCGCCGGATCCGAGGTGCAGGACGGCACCACCACCAACAACTCGGGCTCGTTCAGGGTCGCCGTACCGAAGCCGGCGCCGAGGCCAAAGCCGAAGCACTGAGAGCTGAATTCAGCGACGGCCCGCGAACGTCGTAGGACGAATCAGGGCCGGGCAAGGCCGACGTAGTTCTCGGCCAGGGTCGTGGCAGCGGCCACGGACGTCGTGACGTAGCGGAGCTGCGAGAGCTGCAGTTGCCGCTCGAACTCGCCGGCCGCCTCGTTGCGGTGCAGCATCGAGGTCATCCAGTACGAGAAGTGCTCGGCGCGCCAGACGCGGCGCAGGCACCCTTGGAGTAGCCGTCGAGCCTGTCCGGTCGCCGCTCTGGAACCACTCGACGAGCGCCTCTGCGAGGAGCTCGACATCTCCGATCGCGAGGTTGAGCCCCTTGGCGCCGGTCGGGGACGATGTGCGCCGCATCGCCGGCGAGAAACAGCTGGCCTGCTGCATCGGCTCGGCGACGAAGCTGCGCATGCCGGTCACGCCCTTCTCGAGCACCGGCCCCTCCGCGAGCGTCCAGCCGTCGACGCCGAGCCGCGTCTGCCGCTCGTCCCAGATGCGGTCGTCCGGCCACTCGGCGATGTCCTCGTCGGGGCGGCACTGGATGTAGAGGCGGGAGAGCTCGGGCGAGCGAAGGCTGAGGAGCGCGAAGCCTCGCTCGTGGCTCGAGTAGATGAGCTCGTCGTTGGAGGGCGCGACCGCCGCGAGGATGCCGAGCCAGCCGTAGGGATAGTCGCGCTCGTAGGTGCGAAGCGCGCTCGCGGGGTCGCCGGGCGGCAGACCCCGTGGAACCCGTCGCAGCCGGCGATCACGTCGCACTCCAGCTCCTCGTGGGCGCCGGCGCGGGTGAAGCGGATGCGCGGCCGCTCGGTGTCGATCGCCTCGACGGCGACCTCGTCGACCTCGAAGAGGAGCGGGGCGCCGGTCTCGATCCGAGCCGCGATCAGGTCCTTGACCACCTCGGTCTGACCGTAGATGACGATCGAGCGGCCGCCGGTGAGCTCGCTGAGCGGGATCCGGTGCCGCTCTGCGTCGAACTGGAGCTCGACGCCGTGATGCACGATCCCCTCGCGCCGAAGCCGCTCCCCCACGCCGGCGGCGACGAGCAGATCGGCCGTTCCCTGCTCGAGCACGCCCGCCCGGATCCGCTGCTCGACGTACTCACGGCTGCGATTCTCGAGCACGACCGCCTCGATCCGGCCTGCTCGAGCAGCCGGCCAGCGTGAGGCCGGCCGGCCCGGCGCCGACGATCCCGACCTGGGTGCGCATCACCCCGCGGCCCGCGACGCGGGTGCCCCTTCGAGCCATGCCGTGCCGGGCCATGTCCGGTCCGGCACAGGCCTCAAACCGTCTCGGAAGGCCGCGGGCGGGCGGCTCGCTGGCCGGTTTCCCTGGAGATCAGGCACGGCCGTCAGGACATGTCCGGTGCCAGGTTATGCAAACGAAAGTGGAACGAACGATCCACAGCCGGCTCATTGGGACGCGGCTTCGTCGAGCACGCGCTGGGCGATCGCGAAGGCCGTGTTCGCCGCCGGGACGCCGCAGTAGATCGCGCTCTGCAGGAGGATCTCCTTGAGCTCGTCCTCGGTCACCCCGTTGCGGAGCGCCGCGCGGAGGTGGAGCTCGAGCTCCTCGTCGCGGCCGAGGGCGACCAGAGCCGTGACCGTGATCGCGCTACGCGTGCGCCGGTCGAGGCCGGGGCGCGACCAGATCTCGCCCCAGGCATAGCGGGTGATCAGATCCTGGAAATCGGCGGTGAACGGCGTCGTGCGCGCCATCGCCCGGTCGACGTGCTCGTCGCCGAGCACCTCGCGCCGGACCTCCATCGCCCGATCCAGTCGTCCGTCATCCAGCCTCCTCGCGGTAGTAGGTAAGTGCGGCGTCGACGAACTCGCAGGCGGAGCCAAGATATGTTCCGGGATCGAACGCCTCGTCGAGCTCGTCCTCCGTCAGCTCGCCCGCGAGCGCATCGCGCAGGCTTCCGCCCGACTCCGCTGCGGCGGCGACGGCCTTCTTCGCTGCGACCAGCCCGACCCGGCGGGCGAGCACGAAGGTGACGCGCTCGCTCATCACGCCGTCCCCACTCGCGTCGAGGTTGGCGAGCATCCGGCCGGCATCGACCTCGAGCGCTCGAGCACCCTGCGGATCGCCGCGGCCGCGCCTCCGGCGTAGGCGAGCGCGTCCGAGAGCGCCCCCCACTCCGCCTGCCAGGCGCCGAGCGCGCGCTCGTGCTCGACGACGAGCCCGGTCGCGAGCACGCCGGCCTCCCCCTGACCCGCCGGGCGCACGCGATCGCGATCACCGAGCCGACCGGGTTTCGCTTGTGCGGCATCGTCGAGGATCCGCCGGCTCCGGCCGGCTCCCGGACCTCGCCGACCTCGGTCTGCTCGAGCAGCGCGACGTCGAGCCCGATCTTCGCGCACGAGCTCGCGGCGACCGAGAGCGCCGAGCCGAGCTCGGCGATCCGGCCTGCGGTCGGAATGCCACGGGAGCACCGGCTCTCCAGCTCGAGCTCGGCCGCGAAGACCCGGCCACCGCCACCCCGTCGGCCCCGAGCGCCGCGAGCGTGCCCGCCGCGCCGCCCAGCTGCGAGGCAAGGCGCCCGCGCAGCTCCATCAGCCGCGCACGCGCCGCCACGATCGCGACCAGCCATCCGGCCGCCTTGAAGCCGAAGGTCGTCGGCACGGCCTGCTGCAGGAGCGTCCGAGCGGCCATCGGGGTCAACCGATGCGCCTGCGCGAGCCCTGCACAGGCCGCCGCCACGCCTTCCAGCTCCTCGCCGATCAAGCGGAGCGCCCGCCGGACGACGAGCATCGCCGCGCTGTCCACGATGTCCTGGCTCGTCGCGCCGAGGTGGACATAGTCGGCTGCCTCGCCCCCGACGACCTCTCGCAGCGCGCGAACGAGCGGCTCGGCGGGATTCCCGGCAGAACCGGCCGCCTCGACGATCGCCTCGACGTCGAAGCTCTCGATCCGGCAGGCCTCCGCGATCGGGCCGGCGAGATGGGCGGGAACGACGCCCGCGAGCGCCTCGGCATTCACGAGCGCCCGCTCGACCTCGAGCATTGCCTCGACCCAGGCGCGATCCGACACCGCCGCGCGGATCTCGTCCGGGACCAAGATCGCGTCGAAGGTCACAGCGCGAAGAACACGGTCTCGTCCGGGCCCTGGAGGTAGACGTCGAAACGGAGCGAGCCGTCGGCCTCGGGCACCGCGACGAGCGTCGAGCGTCGTCGCTCGTCGACCCCTGACAGCACCGGATCGGCGGCGTTCGCCTCGGTCTCGTCCGGGAAGTACATCCGGGTCACGACGCGCTTGAGCAGCCCGCGCGCGAACACGCTCACGGCGAGATGCGGCGCCTGTCCGTCGGGCCGCTCGGGCTTGACCGCGAGCAACTCGAAGCCCCCGTCCCGCGTGTCGCTCCGGCCGAACGATCCGCCCGGCGCCGAGATCTCGACCAGTGCGTCCGGAACGGCCTCCCCGGCACCGTCGAGCACGCGCCCGCGGATCCGGACGTCCCCGCCTCGCATCGCGACCGGGCCGAGCGCGATCGTCAGGAACGGCCCGACCGTCTGTGAGGGCGTGATCCCGCTCATTCGTCGTGATCCTCGTCCTCGAGGGGCGTCGAGCGCAGGACGATGTCGAACGTGAAGCCCAACGCCTCGTCCGGGATCGTCGTCCCGAGATCGAAGCGCGAGATCAGACGCTCCCTCGCCTTCGGGTCGCGGATCGAGCCGAAGATCGGGTCGTACGGGAACAGCGGGTCATCCGGGAAGTACATCTGCGTCACGAGCCGCTGCGAGAAGGCGCGGCCGAACAGCGAGAAGTGGATGTGGGCCGGGCGCCAGGCGTTGGGATGGTTCGGCCACGGGTAGCAGCCGGGCTTCACCGTCACGAACCGGTAGCGCCCCTCCGAATCGGTGAGGCAGCGGCCGGCGCCGTCGAAGTTCGGGTCGAGCGGCGCATCGTGACGATCCGAGTCGTGGCGGTAGCGGCCGGCCGCGTTCGCCTGCCAGATCTCGATCAGGGAGCCGCGCACGGGCCGACCCGTCATCGTCGAGCACCCGCCCGCTGACGACGATCCGCTGACCCTGCGGCTGAGCCGTCGTGGCGGCACGTCAGATCGTGGTCGGTCTCGCTCAGGTCGCCCTCGCCGTACACCGGGGCGCCGAGATCTCCCAGCGCCCGGGGCAGGAGCAGCAGCGGGCGCGTGGGCGCACGGAGCCGCGTCGACACGTACTCCTCGTGGAGATACGGCGGATCGACCCCGTCCCCGTCGGCGAGCTCTGCGAGCCGTTCGGCCATCAGGCGCCATTCTCCATCGTCCTGAAGCCGCGCAGGGCGGAAAGCTCCGGCTGCGTGGGCGGCGCGCTCTCGACAAGAGTGTCGGACACGCGGAGCTCCCACCCCGTCGCCGCGCGCACCGCGCGTCGTCGACACCCGGGTGCAGGCTCGTCAGCACGAGCTCGCAGGTGGCCGGATCGGGCTCGAGCACCCCGAGGTCGGTGATCACCGCCGTCACGCCGGCACCGGAGAAGCCGAGCAGCTCGCGGCTTCCGATCCCGTCGCCGAAACCGACCGTCGAGCGGAAGTCGAGCGTCTCGACGAACGTCCGCGGCGACTGCGTGAGCAGCACGAAGGTCTCGTGGCACGACGCCGCGATCTCCGGGGCCCCACCGCCGCCCGGCAGCCGGACAGCCGGGTGCTCGTAGTCGCCGATCACCGTGCTGTTCAGGTTCCCGTACCGGTCGATCTGCGCGGCGCCGAGGAAGCCGACGTCGATGCGCCCGCCCTGAAGCCAGTACGCGAAGATCTCCGGAACCGAGACGACCGCGTCCGCGGTCTCCGCGAGCTCACCGTCGCCGATCGACAACGGCAGATGCTGCGGCTTGGCGCCGATCGTGCCGCTCTCGTAGATCAGCACGACGTTGCGCGCGTGCGTCCGCCGCGCGAGATTGGCCGCGCGGCTCGGCGCCCCGATCCCGACGAAGCACGTCACACCGTCGCGCAGGCGGCGCGCGGCGGCGACGACCATCATCTCCTCGGCCGTATAGGCGCCCGTCTCGATCACCGCCGTCATGCGATGTCGGCCGTCTCGTAGACGTGCTGCTGCATCCAGGCGGTGAAGAGGTCGCGGTCGCGGCTGATCGCGTCCCATTCGACGTAGAAGGCGTTGTCGCGCTCGTAGTAGCCGTGGGCATACGACGGGTGCGCGCCTCCCGGCACGAGCGCGACGGCCGTGACCGCCCAGCCGGGCAGCACGACCGCGCCGGGACGGGGCTCAAGCGCCGGGACGATCTCCTCGACGGTCACGATCGACCGTGCCGAGGCGAGCACGACCTCCTTCTGGACGCCGATGATCCCCCAGAGCTGGACGTTGCCGCGCTCGTCGGCCTGCTGGGCGTGGACGATCCCGACGTCGGGCCGGATCGACGGCACCGCCGAGAGCCGCTCGCCCGTGAATGGGCAGTCGATCCGGGCGACGCGCGTGCGCGCCTCCAGATCGGTACCGCGGTAGCCGCGCAGCACCGCGAAGGGAAGGTTCGCCGCTCCTGCCGCGTACGCCGCCGCCATCCCGGCATGCGAGTGCTCCTCGAGCTCGAGCGGCGCCGGCCAATCGTGCTCGACCGCGTCGCGGAAGCGATGGAGCGACCCGACCCCCGGATTGCCTCCCCACGAGAAGACCAGCTTCCGCGCGCAGCCGGCCCCGATCATCTGGTCGTAGACGATGTCGGGCGTCATCCGCACGAGCGTCAGGTCGCGCCGCCCCTGCCGCACGATCTCGTGCCCGGCAGCGTTCGGGATCAGATGCGTGAAGCCCTCGAGCGCGACCGTCTGGCCGTCCTCGACGAACGAGGCAACCGCATCCGCCAATGTGAGGAGCTCGGCCATCGGTCTCAGAACGGGAACGGGTGGGTTCCGCTCTGCACGGTGATCCAGCGGAGATCCGTGAACTCGTCGACGACGGCCTGGCCGCCGAAGCGACCGAACCCCGAGTCCTTCACCCCGCCGAACGGCATCTGCGGCTCGTCGCCGACCGGCTGGTCGTTGACGTGCACGATCCCTGCCTCGATCCGCTGCGCGAGCGCGAAGCCGCGGTCGGAGTTCGACGTGATGATCCCCGACGAGAGCCCGTAGCTCGTCGCGTTCGCCCGCTCGATTGCCTCCTCCGGGCTGTCGACGATCTCGATCGCCGCCACCGGGCCGAAGGTCTCGAGGTCGGCGAGCTCCGAGCCGGCGGGCACATCCGAGACAAGCGTCGCCTGGAAGCACGGCCCGACCGTCTCACCGCCTGCCAGCACCTTCGCTCCGCCGGCGACTGCGTCGGTCACCCGCTTCTGCACCGTTGCCAGCGCATCCTCGTTGATGAGCGGCCCGATGATCGTGTCCATCTCCTTCGGGTCGCCCGCCTTCAGCCCGGCGGTCTTTGCCGCGAGCCGAGCGACGAACTCGTCGGCGATCGGCCGCTCGACGATGATCCGCCGCGCCGACATGCAGATCTGCCCCTGGTGCAGGAATGCGCCGAACGCCGAGGCCGACACCGCGTACTCGAGGTCCGCGTCGGCGAGGACGATCAGCGGGTTCGACCCACCGAGCTCGAGCAGCACCCGCTTGAGGTTACGACCCGCCGCCTCGGCGAGCCGGCGCCCGGTCGACGACGACCCGGTGAAGTTGATCCTGCGCACGGCCGGGTTCTCGACGAGCTCGTCGCCGATCGGGCCGGCCTCTCCCGGCGCGTGCGTGACGATGTTCAGCACGCCCGCGGGCAGGCCCGCCTCCGCGAAGATCTCGCCCCAGACGAGGCCGCCCGAGTACGGCGACCACTCGGACGGCTTCAGGACAACGGTGTTGCCGAGGGCGAGGGGAGCGGCGATCGAGCGGGCAGACAGGATCAGCGCTGCATTCCAGGGCGCGATCGCCCCGACGACGCCCACCGGCCTGCGGATGCCCATCGCCACCGTCCCTGGATGGTCGGATGGGATCACCGTCCCGAGCGGCGCATAGGCGAGCGCAGCCGCCTGGCGGAAGAGCCCGGGAACGAACCCCATCTGGAACATCCCGAAGCCGAAGGTGCAGCCCGTCTCGCGCGCGAGCCACGAGACGACGTCGTCGCGCCGGCTCTCGAGGATGTCGGCAGCCGCGAGGAAGATCCGCTGCCGCTCGGCCGGCACCGTCTCCGCCCAGCCGGGCGCAGCCGCCACGGCCGCGGCTACAGCCTGGGCCGCTTCCGCGCGCGTACCGGCCGCAGCGTTCGCGACGGTCTCACCGGTGAACGGGTCGCTGTCCTCGAACGTCCCGCCGTCACTCACCCACTCCCCTCCGATGAAGTGGGCGAGCGTCCGTACCTCAGTCTCAACGCTGGTCACGTTTGTCTCCTTTCGCTTCGTAGAACGATCACGTTCACGAGGGCTCCTCGGCCGGAGCCGGAATCTGGGCGGGAGCGACACCGGAAAGCTGATGCCCCACCGGGAGCAGCTGGATCTTGAAGCGGTCGCGAATCGTCCCCCAGAGCCCGCGCGGGAGCAGCAGCGCAAACAGCATCGATGCGACGCCGAGCCCGACCAGGTACCAGGCGCCGCCCGAGCTGTAGTGGTTCTGGATCAGGAAGAGGACGATCGCGCCGATGATCGGCCCCTCGAACGTGCCGAGCCCGCCGACCAGCACCATGAAGACCATGTAGGCCGTCCAGTTGACGCCGAAGATCGAGGTGGGCTCGATGAAGAGCGTGTTCGCGAGGGTCATCGCCCCGGCCCCGCCGCATCCGGCCGCTGCCAGGACGAACAGGATCCGCTTGCCCGCGACCACGCGCACCCCGACCGACGCGGCCGCTTCCTCGTCGTCGCGGATCGCCTGCAGCGAGGATCCGACCCGGCTGCGCAGGAGGATGAACAGGACTGCCAGGAAGAACGCCGCCATCCCGAGCGTGAGCCAGTACGTGTACTCCTGGCGCGCGCCGGGCGAGTAGTAGTTGAGCTCGATCAACGAGGTTCCCGTCCCGGCCCCGAGCGACTGGTCGAAGGAGACGAGGATCGCGGCCACCTCGGCCAGCACCCACATCCCGATCGCGAACTGGGCGCCGCGGAAGCGGAGCACGAGCAGCGAGACCGGCAGCGAGATCGCGCCGCAGAAGACGGTCGCGACGACCATCGCCTGATACGGGTTCATGCCGTGATTGCAGAGCCAGACGGTGCCGTAGGCGCCCAGGCCGATGAAGCCCTGCTGCCCGATCGAGACGAGGCCGCCGTAGCCCGCGAGCGCGTTCCACATCGCCGCGAGGAGCACGAGGATCAGCAGCGTCGTCATCTTCGCGGTCGCGTTCTCCGACAGGAGCACCGGAACGAAGATCAGCGCCACGACGAACGCCGTGAACGACCCGGTGAACCCGGCCGAGAGCCGGCTCCAGCGGCGCACGCGCAGAGTGCCCGTCATGACGCGAGCCTCGCCCGGAAGAGCCCGCCGCGGGGCGAGGCGAGAACGGCCAGGAAGACGAGATCCCCGGCGAGGATCGAGTACTGCGGGTCGATCTGCGCGCCGATCGTCTGCGACACGCCGAGGACGATCCCGCCGACGAGCGTGCCCCAGAGCGAGCCGAGGCCGCCGATCACCACGGCCTCGAACGCGAAGATCAGCTGCGTCGAGCCGGCGTAGGGATCGAAGGTCGAGCGCATCGCGAGGAACATGCCCGCGAGCGCTGCGGTGCCGACCGCGATCGCGGTTCCCCACGCGTACACCGAGCGCGAGTCGATCCCGACGAGCTCGGCGGTGTCGGGATCCTGCGCGGTCGCACGCATCCGGCGGCCCGACGGCGTCCGCGAGAGGTAGAGCTGCAGCCCGCCGAGCGTCGCGATCGCCACGACGAGCGCGAGCGCCCCGATCGCCGGGATCGAGATCTGATTCGTGATCCGCCAGCTCGCCGTGGTGATCCATCCCGCATCGCCGCCGAGCGAGCGCACGTCCGGCGAGAACTTCTCGAGCAGCAGGTTCTGGATCACGATCGCGAGCCCGAACGTCGTCAGCAGCGGCACGAGCACGCCCGAGCGCAGGCTCCGCTCGAGGATCACCCGCTGGAGCAGGTAGCCGAGCGCGAGCATGATCGGCAGGACCGCGACGAACCCGATGAACGGCGAGACGCCCCAGTGGTCGAGCACGACCGTGATCAGGTAGGCGCCGAGGACGGCGATGTCGCCGTGAGCGAGGTTGACGATCCGCATCAGGCCGAACATCAGCGAGAGACCGCATGCGAGCAAGGCGTAGAACCCACCGAGAAAGACTCCCTGGATCACCGCGTTCGTCCACGTCATGCGGCCGTCTCCCCGGGCGAAAGACGGTGTCTGACACCTGCCTGAAGCGTTGCTGGAAGCCAAAATCGGGCGGATCTGTGACACTCTCGTAACGGTGTCTGACACCGACTTTCCGGACGACGCTCGGGCTGGGATCATGGCCGCGCCTTTCGCAGGCCGAAATAGGCCTCGGTGATCTGCTCGCGCGTCAGCTCGCTGCCGCCCTCGAGGACGAGCCTGCCCTCGAGCATGCAGATCACGCGGCTCGCGACCGACGTCGCCCGTTTCAGGTCCTGCTCGACGAGGACGATCGTGGCTCCCCCCTCGATCAGCGTCTCCAGCGAGCGGTAGACCGCCTCGACCGCGATCGGGGCGAGGCCGAGCGAGACCTCGTCGAGCAGCAGCAGACGGGGGTTGGAGATCAACGCCCGCCCGATCGCGGTCGCCTGCTGCTCGCCCCCCGAGAGGCTCGCCGCCCGCCGGCCGCGCAGTGGCTTCAGCAGCGGGAACGCCTCGAGCACCGTGTCGAGCGTCCACCGCCCTTTCCGGTCGGAGCGGGCCGCCACGAGCAGGTTCTCCTCGACGGTCAGGTCCGGGAAGAGCCGGCGTCCCTCGGGCACGAGCGCGATCCCGCGCCTGAGGCGGTCGTGGGCGCGGACGCGCGTGACGTCTTCGCCGTCGAACCGAATCTGGCCCGCCGCAGGCTTGTGGGCGCCGGCGATCGTGCGCAGAAGCGTCGTCTTGCCGGCGCCGTTCGCGCCGACGAGGGCGACCGTCTCGCCCTCTGCGACGTCGAACGAGACGCCGCGCACCGCGGGAAGCAGCCCATGGCGGGCCTCCAGCCCCTGCACGGAGAGCAGACTCATTGTCCCCGCTCCCGGCGCCGGCAGAGCCGGCACCTCCGCTCATTTATGAGCCCCATCAAGACTCTTTCGACCAGGCCAACCTCCTTACGCTCATAGCGCCACGCCCCCGAGGTAGGCGTCCACGACGGCCGCGTCCCGCATCACGAGGTGTGGGTCGCCGTCGGCGATCACCTTGCCCGCATCGAGGCAGACGAGCCGCTCGACGACCTGTACGAGCACGTGGACGATGTGCTCGATCCAGACGATCGCGACGCCGCCCGTGCGGACGGACCGAATCGTTCCGACGAGCTCGTCGGTCTCGGCATCGGTGAGCCCCGCTCCGATCTCGTCGAGCAGGAGCACGACCGGGTTCGTCCCCAGAGCGCGGGCGAGCTCGAGCTTCTTCCGGTCGAGCAGCCCGAGCGTGTCGGCCCGCCGGTTGGCGGCCTCGACCAGGCTGCAGAGCTCGAGCACCTCGATGCAGCGGTCATACGCGGCCTGGCCGCGCAAGCCGCCGCCGGTCGCCGCGCCGACGAAGACGTTCTCGAACACGGTCAGATCGCCGAAGGGCCTCGGCACCTGATGGGCGCGGCCGATCCCGAGCCGGCAGCGCTTGCTCACGCCGGCGCGGGTGACGTCCGCGCCACGGAACGCCACGGAGCCCTCGGATGGGCGAAGCGCGCCCGAGAGGACGTTCAGCAGCGTCGTCTTGCCGGCGCCGTTCGGGCCGACGATGCCGATCGCATCGCCGGCCCCGACGCTGAAATCCACTCCGTCCAGCACGACGAGCGCCCCGAACCTTCTGCGGATCCCGGCGGCGGCAAGGATCGGTGTTCCGTCCGACCCCACGATCCCGCGGAGTCTAGGAGTACGGCTGCAACTTGGCCTGGATCGGGACGTTCTTGTCGTCGGAGTGCTCGCAGAACACCCACTCGAACTTGAACGGACCGCTCTTCGCCTTGATCCACTGACCACCGGGGATCGGGGTCTGGACGACGTTCGGCACCGGCCCCTTGCTCCAGTGAAGGTGCCCCACCGGCGTGGCGACCGAGAGCGTCTTCATCGCGTTGGCGACCGCCGTCTTGTCCTTCGGGTTCCCGCTCGCCTTGAGCGCGGCCACACCGACGTCGAACAGCGCGAGGCTCGGCCCCATCTGCTGGTTCCACTGCTTGCTCGTCTTCTTCGTGTAGCCGGCCGCGAGCGCCTTGTTCGAGATGCCCGTCAGCGGCGAGGAGTACGGCCACGTCGGCCCCCAGTAGGCTCCGCTCGCCAGGTTGTACCCGAGCGAGCCGACTGCCTCGACCTGCGAGGCGAACAATCCCGTTTTGGCAATCTGGGCGATCTTGATCTGCTTGGTCAGGCCCTGCTGGGCGGCCTGGCGCCAGAACGTCGCGAAGTCGGGCGGGATCGGGAACGTGTTGAAGATCTGGATCCCCGCCGACTTGAACTTGGCGATCTGGGCCGAATAGTCGTTCGTCCCGTCCTGGTAGGCGCCCGGGTCGACGATCTTGTAGCCGGCCTTCTCGAGCAGCGGCCCGAGATTGGCGCGGATCGCATTGCCGTCGGCGTCGTTCGGCCACATCACGCCGACGACCTTGTTCGTCTTCACCTGCGGCCACAGGTGCGTATAGGTGTCGTAGAAGTTCTCGACGCCGAAGCAGAAGTGGTACGTGAAGCGGAAGGGCGAGGGCTTGCCGGGCTTGGCCCCGCGGCCGAAGTACCAGGCCTCCCACGGCACGACCGTCGAGATGCACGGCACACCGGCGGCCTCGCAGGCGTCGGAGACGGGGTTCACGACCTCGGGCGTCGAGGTGGTGAGCATCAGGTCGACTCCCTCCGAGTGGATCAGGTCGCTCGCGACCTGCGCGGCGACGCTCGGCGTCGACTGCGCGTCCTTGTTGACGACCTCGACGGCGTACTTCGTCCCGCCGATCGTCAGGCCCTTGGCCAGCGCGGTCTTCGCCAGGCCGAGCACGTAGGGATCGGGCTCGCCGAAACCGGAGGCCGGCCCGGTGAGCGGGCTGACGAAGCCGATCTTGATCGTCTGGTCGGCTTCGGACACCCGCGGCGCCGCCCAGATCTGAGGCGCCGCGACGCCCGAAACCGCGAGCCCCCCTGCGCCGATACCTGCGCGCTTCAGCAGCTCTCGCCTCGAAATGCCTCTTCCGTCAGCCATTCACTCCTCCTAGGTGGGCGTTGTGCCGGGGCGAGCGGGAACCTACGCCTGGAATGTCCCACTTGTCAAGACGGTGTTCCGATAGCTAGAACACGCGACGTGAGCAGCGTTACCTCCCCGACCTCCCCGCGCGAGGCCGCCACCTCGCAGTCCCTGGAGCGTGGGCTTGCGATCCTCTCGGCGTTCACCTCGACACGTCCGCTGCTGGGCGTGAGCGAGCTCGCGCGGGAGGTCGGGCTGAGCCGCTCGAGCGCGCACCGCTACATCGCGACGCTCGCGAACCTCGGCTATCTCGAGCAGGACCGGACGACCCGGCGCTACCGGCTCGGCCTGCGGGTGTTCGACCTCGGGTTCTCGGCGATCAACTCGATGGAGCTCCGCCAGATCG
Organism: uncultured Actinomycetota bacterium; assembly: GCA_963768435.1. Classification (GTDB taxonomy): domain Bacteria; phylum Actinomycetota; class Thermoleophilia; order Gaiellales; family Gaiellaceae; genus PALSA-600. Next base: position 26,666 of record CAVYIB010000037.1, on the reverse strand, counting down.
CGGCGCCCGACCTTCAGGATCTCTCGGACGAAACCGGTCACACCGTGAACATGGCCGTCCTGGACGGTGCGGACATCCTCTATGTCGAGCGCTGCCGGAGCGCGAGCCAGGGTCAGCGGGAGATCGACCTCAACCTCCACGTCGGATCCCGGCTGCCGGCTTACTGCACCTCGATGGGGAAGGTCCTGCTCGCGGGTCGCCCGCCCGAGGAGCTCGAGGCGCTGGTCGCGCGGGTCGACTTCGCCCAGCGTGGACCGAACACGATCACGGCGCGAACCGCCCTGCTCGCAGAGCTGGAACAGGTTCGCGAGCGCGGCCTGGCGGTCAACAACGAAGAGCTGGCCTACGGGCTGCGCTCGATCGCCGTGCCCGTGCACGGCCAGGACGGCGCGGTCGCGGCCGCGATCAACCTCGCGGTTCACCGCTCCCTGGTGTCGGTGGAGGATCTCGTCGTGCGGCTCGCGCCGAGCTTGCAGGCGACGGCTCGGGGCATCTCGTCGAAGGCCGGTTTCCGCCCGGACGGCCCGGCGTCTCCGCCGGGGCAGTAGCAGGCGTTATCGTCTCGGGGTGGCCGTGATCACGGGACACCACGAGAGGCTCCTCGTCGGCGGCGAATGGGTCGAGGCGGCCGAGGGCGGGCGGTTCGACGTCACCGACCCGGCGACGGGCGAGACCGTCGGCTCCGTCCCCGACGCGCGACGCGCAGACGTCGAAGCCGCAATCGACGCCGCCTCCGCGGCGTTCGAGCCGTGGAAGTCGCTGGCCGCGATCGAGCGCGCCCGGATCCTGCGCCGCTCGGCCGACCTGATGCGTGAGCGCAAGGATGCGATCGCCGCGGTCATGACCGCCGAGCAAGGCAAGCCGCTCGCCGAGGCCGCCGGCGAGGTCGAGTACGCAGCGAGCTTCTTCGAGTGGTTCTCCGGCGAGGCCGAGCGCCTGTACGGCCAGATCGTCCCCGCGCAGAACGCACGGAACCGCGCACTCGTCCTGCGCCAGCCGGTCGGCGTCACCGCCGCGATCACGCCCTGGAACTTTCCCGCCGCGATGATGACGCGCAAGCTCGGGCCGGCGATGGCAGCGGGCTGCACGAGCATCGTGAAGCCGGCGAGCGCGACGCCGCTCACCGCTGCGCTGATCCTGCGCACGATCGAGGACGCAGGCGCGCCGCCGGGTGTCGTGAACCTCCTCACCTCGCGCTCCTCGGGCATGGTTGCCGAGACGCTGTTCGGCGACCGCCGCGTCCGCAAGGTCTCGTTCACCGGCTCGACCGAGGTCGGCAAGGAGCTGATCCGCCTCTCAGCCGGCCAGGTGAAGCGCCTGTCGCTGGAGCTCGGCGGCCATGCGCCCTACATCATCTTCGACGACGCGCCGATCGAGGAAGCGGTCGACGGGCTGATCGCCTCGAAGTTCCGCAACGCCGGCCAGACCTGCGTCTGCGCCAACCGGGTCTTCGTGCAGCGCGGGATCTACGACGAGGTGCTCGCGCTGCTGAGCGAGAAGGTGAGCCGGATGGTGGTCGGGCCGGGCGACCGGCCGGGGGTCACGATCGGGCCGCTGATCGACGAGCGCGCGGTCGAGAAGGTCGCGGAGCACGTCGACGACGCGGTCGGGCACGGCGCCCGGCTGCTGACCGGCGGCACGCGCCTCGACGGCGACGACCTCGCCCGGGGCGCGTTCTATGCGCCGACGGTGCTCGCGGACATGACCTCGGAGATGCTGATCTCGCACGAGGAGACATTCGGCCCGGTCGCCGCGGTCGCGCCCTTCGACACCGAAGAGGAGGCGATCACGCTCGCGAACGACAGCATCTTCGGGCTTGCCGCCTACTTCCACACGCGCGACTACGCGCGGCTGCTGCGCGTCGCGGAGAAGCTCGAGTACGGGATCGTCGGCGCCAACTCGGGCCTTGTGAGCGCCGCGAATGTTCCGTTCGGCGGCTTCAAGGAGTCGGGCTACGGGCGCGAGGGCGGCGACTTCGGGATCGACGAGTACGTGGACGTCAAGTACGTCCTCGTCGCAGGCGTCGACTAGCTCATCAGCCCGCCGGCGACCGGAACTTCAGCAGCAGCGGCAGGTCGTGCGCGTAGTCGCCTGGCTTGAAGCCCTGGGCGTAGACGACGTGGGCGCGCCCGTCGGGGCTGTAGGCGAAGAGGAAGCTCGAGTGCTCGACCTGGTAGCCGGCCCCCTTGGCTGCGTTCGGGGCCTTGATCGCGGTCGGAACGCCGGCGGCGTGCTCGAGGTTGCCGATCTGCCTGAGCGTTCCGGTGACGCCGACGAAGGAGTGGTTGTAGTGGTCGAGCCACCGTCGCAGCACCGGCCCGGTGTCGCGCGCCGGATCGACGGTCACGAAGACGACAGCCACCTGGCTCCGGATCGAGGCGGGTTGCTGGTGGAGCGCGTAGGCCAGGTAGCTCATGGCCGCCGGGCAGGCGTCAGGGCAGTGCGTGTAGCCGAAGAAGAGGTAGGTCAGCTTTCCCCTGGTCGCGGCGTCGAGGTTGTAGAGACGGCCGGCGGTGTCCGGCAGGACGAACGACGGCTTGACCGGTAGCGGCGTCGGGATCAGGCCGCGCAGGCCATCCTGGGCGGCGGGGGCGGCAGTCGACGTCGGCGGCGCCGTCGTCGCGGCGTGCTTACTCGAGCCGCATCCCGCAAGCGCCGCAGAGCCCGCGGCGAGCACGAGCGCTGCCAGAGCGATGCCGCGACGAGTTGACCCCGATGAGCGTCCTGGTGCGGTCATCCACGGACACTATGCCCAACCCGCGAAGGTGTTGTGGCGGCCTTAGTGACGGACGCCGAAGTCGGTCGTCACGACCGTGACGTCGAGCCCGCGGTAGGTGCCGGGCGCGGAAGGCGAGTTGACCGCGGCGATCCCGATCTGCCGCCACGCCGGGTTGAGGATGTTCGCGCGATGCTCGGGGCTCGCCATCCAGAGCTTCATGCTCTGGCTCGACGTGGCCTGTCCGGAGGTCCAGAGAATGTTCTCCCCGACCGACCAGTACCCGAAGCTCGCGTGCGAGTAGTACTCGCGGATCCGCTGCCAGAACGACTGACCGTTGGACGAGTTGTGCCGGAAGTAGCCCTTGGCGACCATCTCCTGCGTGTGCATGAGCGCGGCGCGGCTGAGCCCGGGGCTGAGCGTCAACGGCCGCAAGTGGTGCGCCGTTCGAATCGCGTTCACCTGCTGAAGCACGCCGGTGTCGAGTGCCGCCGCTTGGGTCGCACGGGTCGACTGGTTCGCGCGCGCGCCCAGCGCAGCCGCAGGCAGGAGCACCGAGCATGCCCCAAGCGCAGCCAGAAGGCTGAACACAGCTCTCCCCCGAACCATGGAAAAGGTATCGACCTCCGAGCCGAGACCCTGATCACTCGATCGGGGGTATTCACTCAAACCCGCCGATTCAAACCCCGAGCCCAAAAACCGAGGTCTGAGCCGTCTTTCGAGGCGGGGATGCCGGCTCTGCCGGCATCCCCGCCAGAGCAAGCCGCCGCCGACCGAAGCCGCCCGAACCACTCCGGCAGCAGCAGTTCAAGGCAGGCGTGAGTCGCCGGAAGAGGCCGAATTGCGCGCAGGGTGAATGAAAGATGTCGGAGAGGGGGATCACGGGGGAGAACCGGAGGTGCTCCCCCGTGCTTAAACGCATCGAGCCGGTGGCGCTTTCGTCCACCGCTTCCACTGACCTTCGGCTTCCGGCCTTGCGGCCTTCTGCGTGTTGCCCTCAGAAGCGGCTTCGACCTACTCGCGCTCCGGCTCGATGCAGGCGGGACAGTAGTCCGAACCGGACGATGTCCGCAAGGGCGGGCGCGAGCGAAATTCGTGCTACGAGCGAGAAAAATTCGGGAGGGCTACCCGGCGATGTTGGCGGAGAGCACCGCGAGATCCCGGTCGCGGTCGGTGATGCCGCCTGCGGAGTGCGTGACCCAACGGAGCGTGACCTTGCGGTACGCGATCCGGATGTCGGGGTGGTGGTTCTCCCGCTGGGCGAGCCGCGCCACCGCGTTCACGAAGGCAATCGCGATCGGGAAGGTGTCGAAGGTGAACTCACGCTCGAGCGCGCCGTCCACCTCGGCCCACCCGTCGGGGACGGGCTCGCTCACTTCGGGTTGACTGGATCGATCGGCGGGATCACCCCCGCATCCTGCCAGCCCGGCGGGAGCGCGGAGAGGCAGTACCCTTCCGACGCCTGCGGGTTTTCCACAGATTTCCGTCCAACACTCTTACGATGGTCTAAGGTGCGCGCCGCACACTCGATCGGTTCGAGTTCGCATTAAACGGGTAGGAGGTGTCGGAATGCTTCGGATCTGCGACCACCCGGACTGCTCCACGATGACGCTGGGGGCTTTCTGCGTCACACACGATCCGCCGCTCGCTTTGGAGCCGTATCCGCGGGGCCGGCCGTTTCCGCGCCCCAAGCCCCGCACCCTCCAGTCGATGCCTGTGCCGACGGAACCGGATCCGGCCGAGCCGACCCCGGTCCGCGCCGTATCCTTCGGGGGTGGGAGCTAGACGCAGAGCGCTTCGCGGTGCCGCGGCTCTCGCTGCCACCGCGATCCTCTTCGCGCCCGGAACGTCGCGCGGTTCGTCGTCGACCGGGCCCCTGCCGATGGTCGGGCCGAGCGTCCTCGGCACTGCGGCCGCCGGGAAGCAGCTCACCGGCCTCAGTGGCACGTGGGGCGGGTTCGACGCGATCACCTATCACTTTCAGTGGATTCGCTGCAATGCCGCCGGTGCCGGGTGCCTCTCGGTCCACGGCGCGACCTCCCCCACCTACGCGCTCGGCAACAGGGACATCGGGAAGACCCTCGGCCTGACCGTGTACGCCACAGACTCGACCGGAACGGCGTCCGCCTACTCGAGCCTGATCGGGCCGATCGCCCCACAGCGGCCGCTGCTCGAGTCGACCGCCCAGCCGCTCGTCACCGGCCCTCCGGTCGTCGGGAAGGTCATCCAGGTGACGACCGGCAACTGGAGCCCGACGCCGCCGACGCTCACGTACCGCTGGGAGCGCTGCAATGCGAACGCCCGAGCCTGCGCCGCGATCGCGAACGCCACGACCAGCTCCTACACCGTCGCCGGGTCCGATCTCGGGCATGCCTTGCTCGCGATCGTCCAGGGCACGAACGGCTCGACGATCCAGAACGCCTTCAGCACCGCGACGCCGGCAGTTGTGGCCCACGCGGGCCATGGCCCGGTGGCAACGGCGGCCCCGTTTGTCAACGGCGCGGCGATCGTCGGGCAGCAGGTCAGCGCGCAGGCCGGGATCTGGCAGGGCGTGGGCCCGATTGCGTTCGCCTTCGCCTGGTATCGCTGCGATCCCATGGGCGGCAACTGCAAGGCGATTCCCGGTGCCACCCAGAACGTCTACACGCTCGGCGCAAGGGACTCCGGCAGGACGATCGGCCTCGCGATGAGCGCGGCCGACTCGGTGGGCAGGGCCACCGCATACGCAAGCCTGGTCGGGCCCGTGGCCACCTCCGGGGACGCGCTGACACCGATCACGCTGCCCACGATCTCCGGCACCGCCCGCGTGGGCGGCGAGCTTGACGTCGACCCCGGGCAGTGGTCGTCGAAGCCGCGGGCCTACGCGTATGCGTGGCTCCGCTGCAACCCGAACGCCCGGCTCTGCACGACGATCCCGAGGGCGACCGGTACGTCGTACAAGCCGGGGGCCGACGACGCGGGGCACACGATCGTGGTCGAGGTCACGGCGAATGGAGCCGGAGCTGCGACGCAGTCGGTGCTCACGGCCGCCACGGCGCCGATCGTCAAGTGACGGCGACGGCGGAGCGGCGGCCGCCGGTCGCGAAGAGCCTCGCGCTCGCCTCGGTCTGCGTCGTCCTCTTCCTCACATTCCTCGACAACACGATCGTCAGCGTCGCGCTGGCCGACATGCAGACCTCGCTGAAGGCCGGCGTCTCGAGCCTCCAGTGGATCGTCGACGGCTACATGCTCGCGTTCGCCGCCCTGATGCTGACGGGCGGGACGCTCGGCGACATCCTCGGGCGCAAGAAGCTGCTCCTCGGCGGGATCGCCCTCTTCTGCGCCGGCGGCCTCGTGTCGGCGCTGGCACCGAGCACGACCCTTCTGATCGTCGGGCGCGTGATCATGGGCGTCGGCGCGGCAGCGTCCGAGCCCGGGACGCTCTCGATCATCCGGCACCTCTACCCCGACGCCCGGCAGCGCGCCCACGCGCTCGGGATCTGGACGGCGGTCTCGGGAATCTCGCTCGCGGTGGGACCGGTGCTCGGCGGCGTCCTCGTCGGCCTCGCCGGCTGGCGCGGGATCTTCTGGTTCAACGTCGGCCTCGGGCTGATCGCCCTCGCCGCGGCGGCGTGGACGCTCGAGGAGAGCGCCGATCCCGAAGGCAGGTCGATCGATTTCCCGGGCCTCGCCACTGGAGCCGTCGCCATTCTCGCGCTCACGTTCGCCGTCATCGAAGGAGAGAGTGCGGGCTTCGGCACCTGGTGGATCCTCCTGCTCTTCGCGCTCGCTGCCGCGTCCCTCGTGGCCTTCGTCGTCGTCGAGCTGAGGAGCTCCGACCCCGTCCTGCGCCTCGACTACTTCCGCATTCCGACCTTCAGCGCGGCCAACATCGTGGCGTTCGCGACCAGCTTCGGGCTCTTCGCGGTCTTCTTCTTCACAGCGCTCTACCTCCAGGTCGTCTCGAAGTTCTCGGGGTGGAAGATCGCGCTCCAGTTCTCGGCGATGGCGGTCGCGATCATCGTCGCGGGCCTGATCGCAGGCCGCTGGACGGCATCGCGCGGCCCGCGGGTGCCGATGATCGTCGGCTGCCTCGCCTCGGGCGGCGGCATCTTCGTCGTCGACGCGCTCCTGAAGCCGTCGGTCTCGGTCGGCGGGCTCGCAGCGGCGCTCGCGCTCGTCGGCTTCGGCCTCGGCCTCGCGCTCGTCGCGGTCACCAGTGCGGTGCTCTCGATCGTGCCGGCGGAGCGGTCCGGGATGGGCGCCTCGACGCTGAACACGAGCCGCCAGCTCGGCGGTGTCCTCGCGGTCGCGATCCTCGGCGCCGTGATCAACGCGCGGCTCGTGAGCGAGCTCGGAGCGAAGCTGACGGCGATCGGGGTCCCCGGCCTCTTCCAGGGCGTGATCGTGCATGCCGTGACCGGCGGCGGGCTGCCCGCCAACGCCTCCCAGGCGGCCGCCTCGAACCCGGTCGCCGCCGCCGCGGCCGCCTCGAACCCGGGCCTTCTGGACAAGGTGCTCACCGCCGCCACCTCGGCCTTCGGCGACGGCCTCCACCTCGCGCTCGTGATCGCGGCCGTCATCCTGCTCGTGGGCGCTGCGATCTCGGTCGTCGCCGGGCGCGCCGACGAGGCGCCCGTCTAGGCGACAGCGGCGGCCATGCGCCGCACGGCTTCCTCGAGCAGCGCCGAGGAGGTGCCGAAGTTCAAGCGGGCGAACCCGCGGCCCTGCTCGCCGAAGGGCGGCCCCGGAGTGAGCGCGACGCGCCCTCGTTCGAGGAACACCTCGGCAGGGTCGTCACCGAGGCCGAGCGCCCGGCAGTCGAGCCAGGCCAGGTAGCCGGCCTGCGGCGGCGTGTACCCGACGTCGGGAAGGTGCTCCGCAAGCAGGGCCGAGATCGCGGCGCGGTTCCGCTCGAGATGGCGGACGAGCGCGTCCAGCCACTCGCCCCCGTGCTCGTACGCCGCGATGTTCGCGAGCACGCCGAAGTGGCCCGCATGGACGCCCAGGTGAGCCGGCAATCCGTTCCGGAGCCGCTCGTGCATCGCATCGGAGGTCGTGACGATCTGCGCGCACTTCAGCCCGGCGAGGTTCCAGGCCTTCGATGCCGAGACGAGCGAGAGGCCGCACTCGGCGGCCTCGTCGCCGATCGAGAGGAAGGGCACATGGTCTGCCCCGGCCATCGTCATCGGGGCGTGAACCTCGTCGGCGATCACGAGCACGCCGTGCGCGCTCGCAAGCTCGGCAACCGCCTCCAGCTGGTCTCGCGGGAACACCGTGCCGGTCGGGTTGTGCGGGTTGCACAGGAGGTATGCGCGCGCACCGGCCGCGAACGCCTGCTCGAGGCCGTCGAGGTCGAGCCGCCAATCGGCATCCGCCTCGACGAGCGGGACCTCGACGATCGAGCATCCGATCTCGCGAGAGGCCAGGAAGAACGGCGGGTAGACGGGCGGATTGATCACGACTCGGCCGTCCGGCCCGACGATGAAGCGGAGCAGCTCGGTGACGGCCGACATGATGTCGGCGACCAGGCGAACGCGCTCCGGATCGACCTGCCAGCCGAAGCGCGAGGCGGCGAAGCCTGCGAACGCGTCGCCGAGCCTGCCGACATCGGCGTACCCCGTGTCGTCGCGCGCGAGGGCGGTCTGCAAGACCTCGCGGACGGGCAGCGCGAGCGCGAAATCCAGCTCGGCCACCCACGCCGGCAGCACATCCGGGTCGTACTTCGTCCATTTCGCGCTGCGCCGCATTCGGAGGAGCTCGAGCGAGACGTCGTCGAACGGGTCGATCTCGGCTGCCACGCGGCCGGCGGCTGCGGCGTCAGACACGGGCGGTGATCGTGATGCCGCCGCGCGCCTTCTGCTCGAGCGTGATCGAGACGCGATCGGGCGGGAGCTCGAGCACGGCGGCGACGTCGTCCCGGATCCGGACGGCGAGCGCCTCGCAGAACACGCCCTCGTTGCGGAAGGAGCTCAGGTAGAGCTTCACCGACTTCGATTCGAGACACAGCGTGTCCGCCCGGTAGGCGATCGCGATCTTGTAGAGGTCGGGCTGGCCGGTGATCGGGCAGACAGCGGTCAGCTCGTCGCTTGCAAGCTCGACCTCGGAGACGCCGGGGTTCGCGAAGGTCTCGAGCCCGGCGAAATGATCGTTGCCCGGATGCCCGAGCGCGACGAACTCACCAGACCGTGACGTCGTGGCCATGCCGCAAGAGTAGTCGCTCGGCAACGGGCTACCATGGAGTGCGATGAAGCGGCTCGCGTCGATCGTCCTCGTGGTGCTGTTCGCCGCGACGGGCGCCGCAAGTGCCGCCGCTCCTGCCTCCAGGCACACGACGGCGGGCACCGCCGCGGCCAAGGCGAGCCTCCTGACCCTGGCCGAGCTCGGCAACGGCTGGACGTCGAAGGCCGGCACGACGAGCGGGATCCAGGTTCGGTGCACCGGGTACCAGCCGAGCGGGAAAGGGATCGTCGAGACAGGGGTCGCCTCCACGCCGACGTTCGCTGCCGGCGGCGCGGGGCCGTTCGTCGTTCAGGAGACGAGCGAGTACGCAACGGCGGCCCAGGCGAGCGCCTACTGGAAACGTGCGGTGACGGCACGGCTCGTCGCGTGCGCCAAGCAGTCGCTCTCACCGCTCTCGGCACAGGGCATCACGCTGAAGGTGGTCTCCGCGGGGCCGCTCGCGGTCGCGAAGGTCGAGCCGATGACCGCCGGCTACCGGGTGGTCGCAACGCTCAGCTCGGCGACCCAGAAGAACCTCAAGACCTACCTGGACTGGATCTTCGTCGGCCACGGCACGGGCGTGACCCAGATCGTGGTCAGCAGCTTCCAGCCCCTCCCGGTCAAGTACGAGCACGCGCTGGCGGTGCTCGCCGACCACCGCATGGCACTCCCGACCGCGTAGAGCGGGCGCTGTCTACTGGCAGATCGGTGTGCCGGGCGAGGTGATGGCGAAGCCGTAGATCGACTCCCCCGACGTGTAGATCGACGTGATCGCCTTGCCGGTGCGCATGCTCATCGCGCCGTAGCCGATGCAGACCGACCAGGTGAGGTTGCTGCCGTAGAGGCGCTGTGCGTCCGATACGCCCTGACCGATCAGGAGGCCCTGCGCGGTGCGCCAGCCGGAAGGGGAGCCGAGCGTGAAGATCGCGTTGACGCGGCCGGCCGGGTTGAACCGGACAGCGGCGCCGAGCGGCTCGCTGCCGCCGTAGACGTAGTACCAGACCGTGTCGGTGCCCTTGCAGACGTTCCTCGGGCAGATGCGGTAGCTGTGGCCCCAGTGCTTCATCACCTGGTCTTTCGTGTAGCCGATCTGGAGACCGCCGAGGCTCACCCCGGGCGCGAGCACGCCCGCGGTGGGCAGCGTCCGTCCCGACGGAGCCGCCGACGCCGCGGCGACGAAGCCGACGAGTGTCAGGCACACGGCGATAACCAGAAGCAACCTGCTCTTCATGCGAGTCAGCCTCCCCGGGACAGCGGTCTCTTTCAGCTTAGCGTGCAAGGCTGCCGGACGACAAGAGCCTCGTAGCGTTTTTTTGGGCGTCGCACACGGTTCACGGGCCTGCAGTGCTACCGTTGACGTATGAGTCAGTTCGGCAGCTATTCCCTTCCGCCGACAGCGATTTGCCCGGGTTGCGGCGCCATGGTCACGCTTCCGGCCGAGCCGATCTACCCGGACTCGCCGCCCGCGATCTGCGCCACCTGCGATACCGAGGTGCCCGACTACCGGCGTGAGGCTTATGACCCGTCTGCGGCCGCTTCGCCGCCGTTCGAGCCGGCTCAGCGCCACGTCCCGCACACGAGCCCGGTTCAGCCCGTGGCCTCGGGGAACCCCCTCGAGGGGAAGCGGGTCTCACGCGCAGGGCTCTTCCGCTCGCTCGGCGGCATCCTCGCCGAGCGTGGCGCCGATGCGGTCGAGAACACGAGGGACCGCATCAGCGACACGATCGAGAAGTCGAGCTCCTAGAGGTTCTTAAGCCTCAATAATCCGGGTAGTTGCCCCCGCCGGAGCCCGTCCCGCCGGAGCTGGAGCCGGTCCCGGTCGAACCGCCCGACGACGAGCTGCCCGAGCCGGCCCCCGGAGACGCGCCGGCCGCTGCAGGTGCCGCGCTCACCTTGACGACGGCTCCCGACGGAGCGAGCACGTACCAGCTGTGCTCGAGGCCCTGGCCGTTGACCTGCCCATTCTTCGTGTCACCGGCGAACCGATAGAGCGGGTAGCCGTTGTACGTCACCTGGATCGTGCCGTCGGGGCGCGTGACCGTGCCGAGCTTCCCGGCCTTGATCCCCGGCCCCGCGACCGGCTTGGCCGACTTGGCGACGAGCAGGGGCGGCCATTGCGTCGCGCAGCCGCCGGTGCAGTCGATCTTCGTCCCGTGATCGTCGAGGTAGTGGTAGAGCGTCCGCCCGGTCGACCCGACGACGATCGCTCCCAGCGCAGTGTTCTTTGCCGCGCTCACGGTCGGCTTACCCGTCGAGCCGCTGGCCCCGAGCGCCACCGCCAACGCACATCCTCCGAGCGCCACGAGCGCCGCAAACCGCTTTGTTGTGCCCATCTCTGACTCCCTTCCGTAACGACTAGCTCCCACGGGGACTACGACCCCGGGCCGCGTTCGGATTTCGGCGTCAGGCGAGCAGAGCGGAGAGCTGCTCGGGCGTGAGCGGCTCACCGGCGGAGATCAACGCTGTCGCCGCGTCGACCTTCCCCCACGTGTCGACCAGCAGGAACCCGCGCGGGCGGCCGCCGTCTCCGAGGTAGCCGACGACGCCCTTTCGCAGCGGGGTCGCCCATTCGGTCAGCGTCTCGCGCCGAGAGTCGACCTCGCCGACGGCCTCGTAACCGAGCTCGAACAGGTCGGAGTAGAAGAACGGAAGGTGCGTGTAGGGCTCGTCGGCGCCGGCCATGTTGGCGCCGACGGCGCGGCCGTGGCTGTTCGCGTTGTCCTCGTGCTCGACGCGGATGTCGGTTCCGAGCACCGTCGACGGGAAGCGCGCGACGTCACCCGCGGCGTAGACGACACCGCTGTCGCCGGCGTGGCCGTACTCGTCGACCACGATCCCGTCCGCGACCTCGAGGCCGGCAGCCTCGGCCAGCTCGGTCGCCGGCTGAATCCCGAGCCCTGCGACAACCGCGCCTGCATCGAGCGTCCGCCCGCTCTGGAGCCGCACCGAGAGGCCCTCGGTTCCTCGCTCGACACCCGAGACGAGCGCACCGGGGAGCACCTCGACGCCGTGGCCCCGATACAGGTCGTTGACCGATTCGGCGAGGTCCGCGGGGAAGAGCCGCGCGCCGATCGCGGGTTCGGGCACGACCAGCGTCACCTTGCAGCCCGCCGTGTTCAGGGCAGCCGCCACCTCCGATCCGATGAAGCCCCCGCCGATCACCACGAACGACGCGCCCTTCCCGGCCAGGTCACGAAGGCGCCGGTAGTCGGGCAGCTTGCGGAAGTACACGATGTCGTCGCCGGTGTCGCCCGGAAGCCTCCGGGGCCGTCCGCCGGTCGCGAGCAGAAGCCGTTCGTAGCCGTAGCTCTCGCCCTGATCGTCGGTTGCCCGCCGGGCCGCCAGGTCGAGCGAGACGACGTGCCGGCCGAGGTGGAGGTCGACCCCGAACTCCGAGGTTCCCCGCCAGATCGAGCTCTCGTCCTTGCCTTGCCAGAGCGCCTTGGACAGCGGCGGCCGGCTGTAGGGCGGATCGGGCTCCTCGCCGACCAGGCCGATCGAGCCGTCGGCGTCATGATCGCGAATGCCGCGGCAGGCCGCGTCGCCGGTCATGCCGCCGCCGACGATCAGGTACCGGTAGTCGGGCACGACCCGATGCTACTCCAGTCGACCTGGCCCTCCGGGCCTGCATCGCTCGCTCTACAGCTTTATCGCTGGGCTGCCGACAACCTGTTCGTGCGGATCTCGATGCGCGAAAAGCTCGGGCCGGTACTGCTGGTCGGGTTCACCGTCGCCTTCCTGCCGGCGATCGCGGAGCTCGCGTTCGGCAAGACGACGGTCTCGATCCCGGCCGAGGTCCATTTCTATGCCGTCGGCATGACGGCCCTGGGAGCAGCGGCCGCATCCGTGGCGCTGACGCTGATCGGAGCACGGCTGTCCGACACGCGCACGGTGGTGATCGGGACGGCGTTCGCGGTCATGGCTGCGTTCCTCGCGCTGCACGGGCTCGCGACCCCGGGGATGCTGTTCCCGAAGTCGCAGTACGCTGCCGTGATGTTGACCGGAGGCGCGACGCTCCCTGTGGGCGCTGCGATCCTCGCGTTTTCGGTGCTCGAGCTACCCAGGTTCCTGCGCGGAGTGAATCCCCTGCTGATCTTGCAGGCCGTCCTGCTGACGCTCGTGCTCTCGATCGGCGCCCTCGGCCTCTTCTATCCGAGCATCCTGCCGGAGGTGCCGAAGGCAAACAGCCCGACCGCGATGTCGCTCGTCGGCGCCGGGCTCGTGATGTTCGGCGTCCTCGCGCTGCGTGCTCTGCGTACCTTCCAGCTCACGCGCCGGGTCCCCGACCTGCTGGTCGTGATCGGGCTCATCTGGCTCTCCACGGCACTCGTCGCGTCGCTGACCCTCGGGTACTCCGACCTCGGCTGGTGGCTCGGGCACATGTTCGAGCTCGACGGGATCCTGATCGTCGGCATCCCGGTCGCGCTCGACCTCGCCCACACCGCCTCATCGCGACCGCTCGCCGGCGACCTCCATGCCGCCGACCTCGTCGCTTCCGAGGAGGTCTTCCTCGGGTCGCATGTCCGCGCGATCACGCTCAGGTTGGCCGAGAAGGACGAGTACACCGAGCAGCACACGCGCCGCGTCGCGTTGCGCGCCGTTCAGGTCGGCGAGCGCCTCGGGCTCTCGTCGGGCCGCCTTCGCACCCTGGCAACGGGGGCGCTCGTCCACGACATCGGCAAGCTCTCGGTCCCCGACTCGATCCTGAAGAAGCCGGGGCCGCTCGACAGCGAGGAGTACGAGATCGTCAAGCACCACGCCGAGTGGGGTGCCAAGCTGATCGAGGAGATCGGCGGCTTCTCGGAGTCCGTCCGCCGGCTCGTCCTCGACCACCACGAGCGCCTCGACGGCAAGGGATATCCGTCCGGCCATTCCGCCGACGAGATTGCGCTCGATACCCGGATCCTGACCGTGTGCGATGTCTACGACGCGCTGATCTCCTCGCGGGTCTACCGGCCGGCGTGGACATCCGAGGAAGCATTTAGACTCTTGCGCGAGGAGTCCGGCACCGCCTTCGATGACCGCTGTGTCTCGGCGCTCCAGGAGGTCATCTCCGCGGAGAGCGCTGCGGCCCGCGAGGCTCTCGAAGCGCCGCCCGCACGCCCCTCGCCTTCCCCGATGCCAATGCCCGCGAACGTCTGGAGATGAGCACGAGCCAGCTATCCCACGTTCGGGCCGCCCTCGCCGATTCCGCGATCGAGGCGCTCGCGTCCTCCGAGGACGTCTTTCGCGTGCTGGCGGCTCACCTGCCGGTCGGGATCTTCGTCGCCTGCAGCACGGGCGAGTACGAGTACGTGAACGAGCGCTGGTGTGAGCTCTCGGGGCTCGACGCCTCGCGGGCCGTCGGCGCCGGCTGGAACCTGGCGCTGCACCCCGACGATCAGGAGCGCGTGCTCGGCATCTGGGCGGAGGCCACGGCCGCCGGCGAGAGCTCCGTCTTCGAGTACCGCTTCAAGCGCCCCGACGGCTCGATCTCGTGGATCGAGAGCCACGCGACCGCTCTCCGAACCGACGCAGGGGAGGTGGTCGGCTGGGTCGGCACCTGTCTCGACCTGACGGCCCGCCGGACGGCCGAGGAGGTGAGCCTCGCCGCCGGCGAGCGCTTCCGGGCCGCCTTCGACAACGCCCCGATCGGGATGGGGCTCGTCACGCCGGAGGGCGAGTGGCTGCAGGTCAACGGGGCGTTCTGCCGCCTCCTCGGCTACGAGGCGGAGGAGCTTCTGACCCTCAACCTGGCCGACCTCACGGTGCCCGGCGACGCGACCGTCCAGGTCGACGAGGCCGAGGAGATGCGGCATGAGACGCGTTACCTTCGCGCGGACGGCACCCCGCTTTGGGTCGCTGCCTCGACGACGCTCGTCCGCGGCAGCGGAGGCGAGCCGCTCTACTACGTCGTTCAGATCGAGGACATCGGCGATCGCAAGCAGACCGAGCGGGAGCTCCGCAGGCTCGCCGACCACGACTCGCTCACCGGTCTGCTCAACCGCCGCGGCTTCATGGAGGGCCTGCGACGCGAGCTCCGCCGGATGGAACGGAAGGGCGAGTACGGGGCGCTGCTGCTGCTCGACCTCGACAACTTCAAGCTCGTGAACGACACCGCCGGCCACCTCGCCGGCGACCAGGTGCTTCGCTCGACCGCAGACGTTCTCCGACGCCGCCTGCGTGCGAGCGACGTGATCGGGCGGCTCGGCGGCGACGAGTTCGCCGCCCTCGTGCTCAACGTGACGCCGCGACAGGCCAGCGAGATCGCGGCCGAGACGACCGACACGATCCGCTCGATGATCGTCACGGTCGGTAACGAGACGATCGAGGTTGCGGCCTCGATCGGCGTCGTCGCGATCGACGAGATGCGGGACGAGAACGAGGAAGACCTGCTCGCGGCGGCCGACCGGGCGATGTACCGCGTGAAGAGCATGCGGCGCGAAGCCTGAGGCAGCTTTGGCCACCTCCGCGCAGCTCGAGTCCGCCTGGAGCGCCGAGCCGCTCGTGCTCGCCGGGGTAGTGACGGCCCTGATCCTGTTCGCACGGGCCTTCATCAGGCTCCGGCGACGCGGTCGCACGGATCACGCGAGCTGGAGCCGCGCAGCCCTCTTCGGCAGCGGGCTCGCGCTCCTGACGCTGGCGCTCGTCTCGCCGCTCGACGCCGCCGGCGACGAGGACCTGCTCTCGGCACACATGCTCCAGCACATGCTGATCGGCGATGCCGCCCCCGCCCTGCTGTTGCTCGCCGTGCGCGGCCCGCTGATCGCGTTCCTGATCCCCGCCGCGGTGATCCGCTTCACCGGTCGCCACTCCTCCACCCGTACGACGGTCGACCGGCTCGGCACGCCCGCGGTCGCGCTCGCGTTCTGGGCGGCGGCGATGGCCGTCTGGCACGTGCCCGCGGTCTACGACGCGGCGTTGAGTCGCCCCTGGCTCCACTCCTTCGAGCACGTGACCTTCATCCTTGCCGGCTTCCTCGTCTGGGCCCTGCTGATCGACCCGGCCGGTCGAGGGCGGCTCTCGGTGAAAGGGCGCGCCGCCGTCGCCGGCTGCCTCTTCATCTTCGGCCAGGTCATGTGCGACGTGCTGTTCCTCAGCCCCACCCCGCTCTACCCGGCCTACGCCCACCACGCGCACGGGCTGTTCGGGCTGACGCCGCTCGCCGATCAGCAGTACGCGGGCCTCCTGATGACCGCCGAGCAGTTCGTGACGCTCGGGACGTGTGTCGCGCTCCTCGCCTGGTCGCTTCTGCAGCCGGTGCGCCGGCCGCCGCGGCTCGCCTACTGAGGCGGGGCGAACGGGAAGCCGGGCGTCGAGAGCGAGGTGCCGTCGGCGAGGATCGAGAGGGCCTCGTACGGATGGAGCTGCCCGGTCCACTGCGCTCCCGGCTCACCCATCGCGTAGGCGGCCGTCGCGTACGCATCGGCGGTTGCGAGGTCCTGGCCGGCGATCGTGACCGAGAGCAGACCCGACGGCGGCTTGCCGCTGTGCGGATCGACGATGTGCTCGCCCCGGATGTAGGTACCGGATGTCGCAAGCGCGAGATCGTTCGCCTCGACGATCGCCGCGATCCGGTCCAGCTCCTGCGGATGCTGGATCCCGGTCCGCCAGGCGGTCTCGGGAAGGGCCGCACCACGCATGCGGATATCCCCGCCGGCGTTGATCGAGTAGTTGCGGATGCCCCGCGCCTCGAGCAACTCGCCGCCGCGGTCGACCGACCAGCCCTTGACGAGGCCCGAGGGATCGACCGTCGTCAGCGACGCGTAGCGCGCGTCGAAGAAGCCGCCGGTCTCCTCGCGGAGCTCGTCGCAGCGGGCCAGCACCCAACGGACGTCGGGGTGGCAGTCCCGCACCGCGATCTCGCCCCGGTTGAGGCGGCTGATCTCACTGTCGTCCTTGTAGGTGCTGAACCGGCCGTCGACCTCACGGAACCAGTCGAACAGCTCCTCGAGCGTCTCGTCCGGGACGCTCGTCGCGCACGTCCGCGACGATCGGCATTCCCATGATCTGCTCCACTCGGCGCAGACCGGGGAGCTCGACCACCGGCGCTTGGACCACCGAGGGTTAGGGAGTCTCGGCCTTGGCGAGCGCAGCCTGGAGCGATGCGCGCCAGGAGACGGTCGTGTGGGTCGCGCCGGAGATGTTCTGGAGCTTCTTGCCCGCGGACGCCTGCAGTGACATGGTCTCCTGTTGGAGCAGCGGCAGCGCCTGAGCGTTGATGTACTTCGACTTCGGCGTGTGATCCGGGTAGACGGGCCACGAGACGCCGGTGATCTTGATCGTGACGACCGGCTTGCCGCCGGTGGGGGTAACGACCGTCTTCGTCACCTGCAGCTGAACCGTCATGAAGCCCCACTGGTGGCACTTCACGTTCGGGCCCGTGACGGTGATGTTCGACACGACCTTCTTCTTGGCCACCGTCGGCGTCTTCGCCGTCCTGACCAGGGCGAATGCGTTGCCCGCCAGCGCCAAGAGCACGGCGGAGCAGAACACGGTCGTCAGTGTCTTACGCAGCACAGCTCTTCCAGCTTACAGAGCGAACCGTTCGACGTGAAGGTGTTGTCGCGAAACATTTGCATTTCGCAAATTGGGCACGATGAAGTCGATCATCGCGACCGGTCCGCAGATGAAAACGTCCCGCTCGGCGATGTCCGGAACGAGCTCCCTGAGGTGCGCGGGCGAGAGCAGATCACGGCCCCGGGCGCTCGCGTGGTCACCGACGACGTAGTTGACCTTCGCCCCGGTCTCCGCAGCGATCCGGTCGAGCTCGTCCGAGAAGACGATGTCCTCGTCCGAGACGACGCGGTACAGCGCGACGATGTCCCCGTCCATCTGCTCGAGCAGCGCCCGGACCGGGGTGATCCCGATCCCGCCGGCGATCAGCAGCGCCTTGTCGAGCGTCCGGCTGTCGTCGGTGAAGACCCCGAACGGCCCCTCGGCGAACACGCGCGTCCCGATCGGGATCTCGCCGAACCTCGCGCTGTGGTCGCCGAGGTTCTTCACGGTGATCCGGAACGAGTTCCCGTGCGGCGCCTCCGACAGCGAGTACGGGTGCTGGGTGTACCAGAAGCCCTTCGTGAAGAAGCGCCAGAAGTAGAACTGGCCGGCCTTCGTGTGCAGCTTCCCCAGGTTGCGTCCGGTGATCCGCATCGAGACGACGCCCGGGGCCTCGTGGATCACCTCGGTCACCTTCAGGTTGAAGCGGAAGGTGTTGTACACCGGCCGGAAGAGCCGGTACCAGAGCACGAGGAAGAGCGAGAAGGCGAAGAGGGCGCGCCACCAGTTGGAGGCGGTCTGGTCGATGATCAGGTCGTTGCCGTCCGGGATCATGTGGAACCACGCGAGCGCGATCCCGGCGTAGGCGGTGAAATGGATCGCGTACCACCACTCGTAGCTGAGCTTCCGCCGCACGATCACGAGTGAGGTGACGAGCACGATCACGAGCAGCGCCGTACCGATCGTCGCGGTGATGATCCCCGGGTACGGCGAGGTCGTCGGGTTCGAGTCGATCGAGAGCGAGGGCAGGGCGCCGCCCACCGTGGTCGAGATGGCGCCCGCGGCCTTCGGCTGAGGGAGGGTCAGCCACTGCCAGTACTCCTGGAAGAAGTTCGTGCCGTCCTGCTTCGCGTATCCCCAGACCGAGAAGACGACGTGCGCGAGCGCGAGGTAGATGACCGCGTGGCCGTTCCAGCGGTGCCAGACGGTCAGGCGATCGAAGCCGACGTACTTCTCGAGAAAGGGCAGCCGTGCGAGCAGCAGCACCTCGATCAGCGCGAAGTAGCCGGCGAGGAACGCCGTGAGCCGGCCGGCGCCGAGCAGGAAGTTGTCGAAGCTCGTGAACCAGTGATAGCCGACCCCGTCACCCTGGGCTTCGCCGACGAGGTAGAGCAGGCCGACGAGGTTCCCGATCGCGAAGACGGCGAGCGCCGTCAGCACGATCACCCGCTTCCGCTCGAACCGGCGGTGTGCTGCGGCACGATTGAGTGGCGGCCGGGCAGCGGCCGGTGGCAGGCTCATATCGGTCATGTCGGGACGGCGCGCCGCGCAGACGAGAGCGGCTGCGACGCGTAAAGCATAAAGCGCGGCCCGGAATGACGGTCGCCCGTTCGGGCAGCCGATCGTCGTCGTGGTTCCTGCCCCGGCGCGACACGGTTGTCGCGAAGATGCCCCCATGACGGAATCCGTCCGAGAGGAGGGGCCCTACGGCCCGCTGCGCCGCGACGTCCGGCTGCTCGGATCGCTGCTCGGGCGCGTGCTGGTCGAGCAGGAGGGCGAAGGCTTTCTCGCGGCGGAGGAGCAGATCCGCGCGAGCTCGCGCCGCTCGCGCGACATCGGCGACCCGTCGGTCGTTCGCGACGCGGTCAGGCAGCTCTCCCCGCGCGGGCAGGCTCGGATGCTGCGCGCCTTCGCCACGTACTTCCAGCTCGCGAACACCGCCGAGCAGCACCACCGGATCCGGCGGCGGCGGGCCTACGCCGAGGAGGTGGAGACACCTCGCGAGTCGCTCGTCGAGGCGTTCGAGCTGCTCGCCGCCGTGCCCGCCGACACGGTCCGGCGGCGTCTCGAGCAGATCTCGATCCAGCTCGTGCTGACGGCGCACCCGACCGAAGCGACGCGCCGGACGATGCTGCGCGCGCACGTCCGGATCGCCGGGCTCCTGACCAGAAACGACGATCCCGACCTGACCGTGGCCGAGCGCGAGGAGCTCGAGGACGCGCTCGCCGAGGAGATCACGATCCTCTGGCAGACCGACGAGGTGCGAAGCGAGCGGCCGAGGGTCGGCGACGAGATCCGGCACGGCCTCTGGTTCTTCGAGGAGAGCCTCTTCGACGCGGGCGAGCGGCTGCTGCGCGAGTACCGCAGGCTCGCGCCCGGGATGCCGGTGCCGTTCTCGTTCGGCAGCTGGATCGGCGGCGACCTCGACGGAAACCCCGAGGTCGGGCGCGACACGATCCTGGCGGCCCTCGAGCGGGCCCGCGAGACGGCCCTCGCGCGGTACCGGTCGGACGTGCTCGCCCTCGCCTACGCGCTTGCCCCGAGCCGCTCGCTGGTCGGCGTCTCTCCCGAGCTGAAGGACTCGCTCGCGCGCGACGAGCGCGAGCTGCCCGAGGCGGACGGGCCGGTGCAGATGACGTCGGGCGAGGCGTACCGGCGGAAGCTCATGTTCATGTGGTGGCGCCTCGGGAACGACGGGTACGAGGGGCCCGACGACCTGCTCGCCGACCTCGCCGTGATCCGCCGGAGCCTCGAGGCCAACCGCGGCCACCGCATGGCCGGCGGCGCGCTCGCGGCGCTCGAGCGGCGGATCGAGCTGTTCGGCTTCCACCTGGCGAAGCTCGACGTGCGGCTCCACTCGAGCGAGGTGCTGGCTCCGACCGAGCGCACACGCGAGGTGTTCGAGGCGGTCGCGGCCGCCCGCGCGCGCCACGGCGCACAGGCCCTCGACACGGTGATCGTGTCGGCGACGCAGACGACGGAGGATGTGCTCGGAGTGCTCGATCTGACCGACGAGCCGGTCGCAGTCGTGCCGCTCTTCGAGACGATCGGCGATCTCGAGTCGGCGGCGGACACCGTTCGCGCGCTGCTCGCCGACCCGCGGTACGGGGCACGCGTCGCGGAGCGCGGCAAGCGGCTCGAGGTGATGGTGGGCTACTCCGACTCCGGCAAGGACGGCGGCTACCTGGCGGCTCAGTGGGCGACATACCGGGCGCAGGAGGCTCTCGCCGAGGTCGCGCGGGAGGCCGGGATCGAGCTGACGATCTTCCACGGCCGCGGCGGGAGCGCCGGACGGGGCGGCGGGCCGACGCACGCGGCGATCCTGGGTCAGGCGCCCGGCCATCCGCCGGGGCGGCTGAAGGTGACCGAGCAGGGCGAGACGATCTCGGTCAAGTACGGCCTGCCGGGGCTCGCGTTCAGGAACCTCGAGGCGGCGCTCGCGGGAACGGTGCTCAGCGCCTTCCCGGAGGTCGTCGGCCGGACGCCGGACGGGTCGGAGCGCGCGCTGCTCGAGCGGCTCTCCGGCCTCGCCGAGACCGCCTACCGCGCGCTCGTCTGGGAGAGCCCGGGGTTCGTCGATTTCTTCCGTGCGTTCACCCCGGTCGACGAGCTCGGGCTGCTTGCGATCGGCTCGCGCCCGGCGCGGCGCCCCGACGGGAGCGGCGACTATCTCGGTGCCCTGCGGGCGATCCCGTGGGTCTTCGCCTGGACGCAGAACCGGACGCTGCTCCCGGCCTGGTTCGGGTGCGGCACGGCCTTCGCGGCCGCGGACACCTCCGAGCTGCAGCGGCTCTTCGAGGAGCTGCCGTTCTTCCGCTCGCTGGTGGGGAACCTCGAGATGACGCTCGCGAAGTCGAGCCTCGAGGTGGCCCGCGAGTACCTGGAGCTCGTCCCGGAGGAGCTCGAGCCCGAGCGCTTCTTCGGCACGATCGCGGCCGAGCACGAGCGCACGGTCGCTTCCGTGCTCGCGATCGTCGGGGAGGAGCGGCTGCTCGAGCGGAGCCCCGTCGTCCGGCGGTCGATCGGGATCCGCAACCCGTACGTCGATCCGATGAACGCGATCCAGGTCGAGCTTCTCCGCCGCTACCGCTCCGGCGACGAGGAGGCCCGTCTCCCGCTCGGCCGCTCGATCGCCGGGATCGCGGCGGCGTTGCGGAACACGGGCTGACCCGTTCGGGAGGTGTCGCTCGGCTTGCCTCGGCGGGCGTAGTTGCCGCAGCCGGGCCTGAAAAGCGAGAATGCTCCGGATGGCCGACGCCGCCGTAGAGCTGCCCGGGTCGCACGAGGTTCTCGACCGCGCGTCGGGCGAGAACTTCTCGGTCGCCTCGCTCCTCGTCGGGCGCGAGACACGCCGCCACCTGATGGCGATCTACGGCTATGCGCGGCTCGTCGACGAGGTCGGCGACGCGAGCCATGGCGACCGGCTCGAGAACCTCGACGCGTTCGAAGCCGATCTGGCCCGCGTCTTCGACGGCTCCGAGCCCGTTCACCCGATCCTGCGCGACCTCCAGCCCTCGGTCACCGCGCTCGATCTGCCGCGCGGGCCGTTCGACCGCTTGATCGAGGCGAACCGGCGCGACCAGGCGGAGGTCGCGTACGCGACGTTCGACGATCTCGTCGGGTACTGCGACCTCTCGGCGAACCCCGTCGGCGAGCTCGTGCTCTACGTCTTCCATGCGGCCACCCCCGACCGGATCGCCCTCTCCGACCGCGTCTGCACCGCACTCCAGCTCGCCGAGCACTGGCAGGACGTCGCCGAGGACCACGCCGCCGGGCGCGTCTACCTGCCTGCGGAGGATCTCGACCGCTTCGGCGTCTCACGCGACGAGCTCGGCGGTCATACGACGAGCCCGCAGCTCCGGGCGCTGATGGAGTTCGAGGTCGACCGCGCCCGCCGGTTGCTCGACGAGGGCGCACCGCTGGTCGGCCGGCTGCGCGGCCGCGCCCGGCTCGCAGTCGCGGGCTACGTCGGTGGCGGCCGCGCCGCACTCGAGGCAATCGCCGCCGCGCGCTACGACGTCCTGGCCGGGGCACCGAAGGCCGGGCGCGGCGGCCGCGCCCGCTCGACGTTTTCGACCTACCTCAGGAGGGGATGACGTGAGCGGGGTGGAGCTTGCCTACGACCACTGCCGCCGCGTTGCCCGGGATTCCGGCTCGAGCTTCTACGCCGGGATGCGGCTGCTGCCCGCGGATCGGCGCAGCGCGCTGTTCGCGATCTACGCCCTCGCGCGGCAGATCGACGACATCGCAGACGGCTCGCTCTCCGCGGACGAGAAGCTCGCCGAGCTCGGGGAGGCGCGCCGCCTGGCCCTGAGCCCGTCCGAGAGCAACGAGGCCGTGCTCGTCGCGGTCGCGGATGCCGCGCGCCGGTTCCCGATCCCGCTCGACGCGTTCGGCGATCTGGTCGACGGCGCCGAGGCAGACGTTCGCGGCGAGCGCTACGACACGTTCGACGACCTGGAGCGCTACTGCCGCTGCGTGGCGGGGTCGATCGGCCGGCTGTCGCTCGGCGTCTTCGACTGCACCGACCGGATCGCCGGCTCCATGCTCGCAGACGACCTCGGCGTCGCCCTGCAGATCGGGAACATCCTGCGCGACATCAGCGAGGACGCCGCCGCCGGGCGCCTGTACCTGCCGACAGAGGATCTCGAGCGGTTCGGAGTCGAGGCGGACGGAGCGATCCTCGGCGGGCCGGTCGAGCTGCTGATCGCCTTCGAGGCCGAACGCGGTCTCGGGTGGCTCCGGCGCGGCCTCGATCTGGTTCCGCTGCTCGACCGGCGCAGCGCCTCCTGCGTCCTCGCGATGGCCGGAAAGTACCGGCGCCTGCTCGAGCGGATCGCCGGGGAGCCGGCGCTCGTCCTGCACGGGCGCCTTTCGCTCAGGCCCTGGGAAAAAGGTCTCGTCCTCGCCCGCAGCCTCGCGGGTTCGCCATGAGCGTAGGCTTGACGGAGCTCATCAGGGAGCGGAGGCGCCGGCTTCGCCGGTGCCGGGAGCGGGTGCTGTGAATGCGCCGCGCATCGCCGTGATCGGCGGCGGCCTGGCCGGGCTCGCGGCCGCGATCGAGTGCGCCGACGGCGGCGCCAGCGTGACGCTGTACGAGTCGCGCTCGCGGCTCGGCGGCGCGACGTTCTCCTTCGAGCGCAACGGGCTCGAGCTCGACAACGGCCAACACGTCGCCCTGCGCTGCTGTACCGCCTACCTCGGCTTCCTGCGCAGGATCGGCGTGGAGAACCTCCTGCCGCTGCAACGCCGCCTCCACGTCCCCATCCTCCGCGAGGGCAAGAGCCCTGCGCTGATCGCCCGCAACGGGCTCCCCACTCCGCTCCATCTCGCGAAGACGATGCTTCTCTACGCGCCGCTGACGATCCGTGAGCGCCTCGCCGCCGCACTCGCCGCAACGCAGATCAAGCGGCTCGATCCCGAGGATCCACGGCTCGACGAGCAGACGTTCGCGGACTGGCTGCGCGCCCATCATCAGTCGGAGAACGCAATTGCCACGCTCTGGAACCTGATCGCGCTCCCCACCCTGAACCTCCCCGCCGACGAGGCCTCGCTTTCCGCCGCGGTCAAGGTGTTCCGCACCGGGCTGCTCGACAGCGCCGAGGCATGCGACATCGGCGTTCCCGCGGTGCCCTTCCGCCGCCTCCACGCTGAGCCCGCAGCGGACGCGCTCGAGCAGGCGGGCGGGCGGATCGTGATGAGCACCCCGATCCGCTCGGTCACCGCCGACCGGCAGATCGTCTTCGACGGCGGCACCGAGGAGGCAGACGCCGTCATCCTGGCCGTGCCGCACGAGTCGGCTCCCGAGCTCGCACCTCCCGGGGCGCTCGACCCGGCCGCGCTGGAAGCCCTCGGCACGAGCCCGATCGTCAACCTGCACATCCACTACGACCGCAAGGTCCTGAGCGACCCGGTCGCCGCAGCGATCGACTCGCCGGTGCAATGGATCTTCGACCGCACGGGCGCCTCCGGGGCACGCAGCGGGCAGCTCGTGGCCGTCTCGCTCTCGAACGCGGTCGACGAGATCGGCGCCTCGGTCGCCGAGCTACGCGCCCGCTACCTGCCGGCGCTGGAGCGGCTCCTGCCCGCCGCACGCGACGCCGAGGTGCTCGATTTCGCCGTCACCCACGAGCCGCGCGCAACCTTCCGCGCCGCGCCGGGGAGCCGAAAGCTCAGGCCTGGCGCGCACACGGCGGTTCAGGGCGTGTATCTCGCCGGCGCGTGGACGGACACAGGCTGGCCGGCGACGATGGAAGGCGCCGTCCGCAGCGGCCTCGACGCGGCTCGCGCAGCACTCGCAGGAGACCCCGCATGACCGTCGCCGCCGACCGGGCGATCGACGCTCACCGCGCTGCGCTCAAGCGTGCGACCCGCCACCTCCTCTCGCTCCAGAGCAAGCAGGGGTGGTGGAAGGGCGAGCTCGAGACCAACGTCACGATCGACGCCGAGGACATCTTCCTGCGCCACTTCCTGGGCCTGCTCGACCCGGCTTCGGTCGCGGCGACCGCGAAGTGGATCCGCGGCCGGCAGCGGCCCGACGGCTCGTGGGCAACCTATTTCGGCGGGCCCGGCGATCTCTCGACGTCGGTCGAGGCCTATATCGCGCTCCGGATCGCCGGCGATCCGCGCGACGCCGCACACATGACCCGTGCGGCAGCCTTCATCCGCGAGGCCGGCGGCGCCGAGCAGAGCCGTGTCTTCACTCGCATGTGGCTCTCGCTGATCGGACTCTGGTCGTGGAAGGAGGTGCCGATGCTCCCGCCCGAGCAGATCCTGCTCCCCCCTCGCGCACCGCTCTCGGTCTACTCGTTCGGCTGCTGGGCGCGCCAGACGATCGTCGCCCTGTCGGTCGTCACGGCGCTCGAGCCGACCCGGGCCGTCGGCTTTGGGATCGACGACCTGCTCTCGGGCGGCCCGTCCCCGTCGATCGCGTCGGATCTCTGGGGGAAGGTCTTCGTCCTCGTCGACCGCGCGGCCCACGCCTATGCCCGCCGGCCGGTCGGGGTGCTCCGGCGGCAGGCGCTGAGGACAGCCGAGCGGTGGATCGTCGAGCGGCAGGAGCGCGACGGCTCCTGGGGCGGGATCCAGCCGCCGTGGGTCTGGTCGATCGTCGCGCTGCACGCACTCGGCTACCCGCTGGAGCATCCGGTGCTCGAGCGGGCGATCGGCGGGCTCGACAACTTCACGATCGAGGACGACGGCGGGCGGCGGCTCGAGGCCTGCCAGTCGCCGGTCTGGGACACGGCGCTGTCAGTGCTCGCCCTGCTCGATGCCGGCGTCGATCCCGGCGACGGCGCAATCGTGCGCGCCTGCGAGTGGCTGTCGGATCAGCAGGTCGGGACGCGGGGCGACTGGGCCGTGCGCCGGCCGGGGCTCGCACCGGGCGGCTTCGCGTTCGAGTTCGCAAACGAGAACTATCCGGACGTGGACGACACCGCGGTGATCGTGCTCGCATTGCGGCGCGCGGGTCACGACCCGACCGACGCTGCCGACCGCGCGCTCGACTGGATGCTCGGGATGCAGAGCAAGTCGGGCGGTTTCGGCGCCTTCGACGTCGACAACGAGAGCCGGCTCGCGGCAAAGCTCGCCTTCTGCGACTTCGGGGCGGTCACCGACCCTCCGAGCTCGGACGTCACCGCACACGTGCTCGAGACCCTGGCCTACGAGCGCCGCGCCGGCGAGACGGCGTCGAGGCGCGCGCTCGCCTGGCTGCTCCGCCAGCAGGAGCGCGACGGCTCCTGGTTCGGCCGCTGGGGGGCGAACTACGTCTACGGCACCGGCGCCGCGCTCCCCGCCCTCGCCGCATGTGGGCTGACGGATCACGAGAGCGCCGCCGCCGCGGTGAGCTGGCTGGAACAAGTCCAGAACCCCGGTGGCGGGTTCGGCGAGGATCTCCGTTCCTACAGAGACCGCAGCTGGAGCGGCCGTGGTGTGTCGACCGCGTCCCAGACGGCCTGGGCGATCATCGGGCTCCACGCCGCAGGCGCCGGCGAGAGCACGTCGGCGTTGAGCGCGGTCGAGTGGCTCGTCGACACCCAACGGCATAACGGAGGCTGGGAGGAGCAGTACTTCACGGGCACGGGCTTCCCGGGCGACTTCTATCTCCGCTATCACCTGTACAGGGACGTGTTCCCGGTGATGGCGCTCGGGCGAATCCTGGGAGCGGCGGAGTGAGCGGCTCGCTGCTCGTGCTCACCCCGCTCCGGATCGAGCAGCTCGCGCTCGAGGAACCAGCCGGGCTGCTCCTTCATCCGGACGGGCATGGGCCCGG
>CAVYIB010000036.1:0-52632 GCA_963768435.1 uncultured Actinomycetota bacterium | reverse complement strand
GAACGTCCGTTCGCTCGGTAAAATGGTCTCCTATGGCGGCTGAAGAGCTCGTAGTTCACGGCGCAAGGGAGCACAACCTCAAGGACGTCACCGTCCGGCTTCCTCGCAATGCGCTCATCTGCATCACGGGGCTCTCCGGCTCCGGGAAGTCGAGCCTTGCCTTCGACACGATCTACGCCGAGGGCCAGCGGCGTTACGTCGAGTCGCTCTCCGCCTACGCGCGGCAGTTCCTGCAGATGATGGAGAAGCCCGACGTCGACTCGATCGACGGGCTGAGCCCGGCGATCTCGATCGACCAGAAGACGACGTCGCGCAACCCGCGCTCGACGGTCGGCACCGTCACCGAGATCTACGACTACCTGCGGCTGCTGTACGCGCGGGTGGGGAGGCCGCACTGCCCGATCTGCGGCCGGCCGATCGCGGGGCAGGCGATCGACTCGATCGTCGAGCAGATCCTGGCGATGCCCGAGGGCACGCGGTTCACGGTCAACGCGCCGGTCGTCCGCGACCGCAAGGGCGAGTACCGCGAGCTCTTCGAGTCGCTGCGCAACGAGGGCTTCACGCGGGTCAAGGTCGACGGCGAGCAGCACCTGCTCGAGGAGCCGCCGACGCTCGACAAGAAGTTCAAGCACACGATCGAGGTCGTCGTCGACCGGCTCGTCATGAAGGACGACCTCCGGCTCCGGCTCACCCAGTCCGTCGAGACGGCGATCGCGCTCGCCGAGGGCCTCGTCACCGTCGACCTGGTCGACGGAAGCGAGAGCCGCACCTACTCCGAGCGGTTCGCCTGCCCCGAGCACGGCGTCTCGCTGCCCGAGCTCCAGCCGCGGATCTTCTCGTTCAACTCGCCCCACGGCGCCTGCCCGCGCTGCACGGGGCTCGGCGCCCAGCAGGAGATCGATCCCGACCTGCTCGTGCCCGACCCGGGCCTCTCGATCGACGAGGGCGCGCTCGTGCCGTGGGCGGTCGGCAGCGCGAACTTCTACGAGTCGGTGATCCAGGCCGTCGCCGACCGCTACGAGATCCCGACCGACAAGCCGTGGCAGGACCTGACCGAGGAGCAGCAGGGCTACTTCCTGAACGGCACGAACGGCGACCGCGTCTACGTCACCTACCGCAACCGGATGGGCCGGCGGCGGGCGTACACGATCGCGTTCGAAGGGATCGCCAGCTCGCTCGAGCGCCGCTACCGCGACACCGACAGCTCCCAGCAGCGAGAGCGGATCGAGGAGTACATGTCGTTCCGGCCGTGCCCTGTTTGCAAGGGCGCACGGCTCAAGCCCGAGGTGCTCGCGGTCACGGTCGGCGAGCGCAACATCCACCAGTTCACGCAGCTCTCGGTCGCGGCCGCGCTCCGGTTCCTCGACAGCCTCGAGCTGACGGTGACCGAGGAGCTGATCGGCGCCCGGATCGTCAAGGAGATCCGCGAGCGGCTGACGTTCCTCGACAACGTCGGCGTCGGCTACCTCGACCTCGATCGGGCGTCGGCGACGCTCTCGGGCGGCGAGGCGCAGCGGCTCCGGCTCGCGACCCAGATCGGCTCGCAGCTCGTGGGCGTCCTGTACATCCTCGACGAGCCGTCGATCGGCCTGCATCAGCGCGACAACGACCGCCTGATCGGCACGCTCGAGCGCCTCCGCGACCTCGGCAACACCGTCGTCGTGGTCGAGCACGACGAGCAGATGATGCGGAGCGCGGACTGGCTCGTCGACATGGGGCCGGGAGCCGGCGAGCACGGCGGCTACGTCGTCGCGGAAGGGTCGGCGGCCAAGGTCGAGCGCAACCGCAAGTCGATCACGGGCCAGTTCCTGTCCGGCGCCCGTGAGATCCCGGTGCCGGAGCGGCGGACGGCCGACAACGGGGTGTTCACCGTGCGGGGCGCGAGCCAGCACAACCTGAAGGGGATCGACGTCGAGTTCCCGATCGGGCGGTTCGTCGCGGTGACCGGCGTCTCCGGCTCGGGCAAGTCGACACTCGTCAACGAGATCGTCTTCAAGTCGCTCGCAAACCGCCTCCAGAAGGTGCGGGTCAAGCCGGGCGAGCACGACGCGGTCGAGGGGATCGAGGCGTTCGACAAGGTGATCGAGATCGACCAGCGCCCGATCGGGCGGACGCCGCGCTCGAATCCCGCCACCTACACGGATCTCTTCACGCACGTCCGCGAGCTCTACTCGCTCACGCCCGACGCGAAGATGCGCGGCTACAAGCCCGGGCGATTCAGCTTCAACGTCAAGGGCGGCCGCTGCGAGAACTGCAAGGGCGACGGGCAGATCAAGATCGAGATGCACTTCCTGCCCGACGTCTACGTCCCGTGTGAGGTCTGCAAGGGACGCAGGTACAACCGCGAGACGCTCGAGGTGCGGTTCAAGGGCAAGACGATCGCCGACGTGCTCGAGATGTCGGTCGAGGAGGCGCTGAAGTTCTTCTCCAAGATCCCGAAGATCCGCCGGCGGCTGCAGACGCTGCACGACGTCGGGCTCGACTACATGACGCTCGGCCAGCCGGCGACGACACTCTCGGGCGGCGAGGCGCAACGCGTCAAGCTCGCGGCCGAGCTCGGCAAGGTCGCGACCGGACGGACGCTCTACATCCTCGACGAGCCGACCACCGGCCTCCATTTCGCCGACATCGAGAAGCTGCTCGAGGTGCTGCAGCGGCTCGTCGACACCGGCAACACGGTGCTCGTGATCGAGCACAACCTCGACGTGATCAAGCAGTCCGACTGGGTCGTCGACCTCGGGCCCGAGGGCGGCGAGGAGGGCGGAGAGGTGATCGCCGCGGGAACTCCCGAGGACATCGCCGAGGTCGAGGCTTCCTACACCGGCCGCTTCCTGCGACCGCTGCTCGAACGGCGCGCGGTCGCCGCCGCGTAGCCTTTCGGTCATGACGCGCGACCAGAAGCGCAAGGTCTACATCACCCTCGCGGCGCTGATCGCCGTGCTCTTCGCCTTCGGGGTGCTGTCCGGCTACATGGGCCGGCACACGCCGCTCTGCAAGGACGGCAAGCCGCCGCGGCAGCAGCAGGACACGGGCATCGGGCAGGTCGAGTACCTCTGCCACGACGGCACGATCGTCACGAAGTAAGGTCGGGCGCTTGGAGGAGTGGTGGCTCCGGACCGTGCTCGTCCTGTCCGCGCCGCGCGCGGTGTTCGTCGCGCTCCGGGCCGACAGCAACGAGGAGGCGGCGAAGCGATCCGAGCCTGTGCTCCTGATCGTGATCCTCGCGGGGATCGCGTTCGTCCTCTCGTCGAACGCGGCGGGAACGCTGATGGACCCGCCGAACGGCTACGACACGATCCTGATCCCCGTCTGGGCGTTCCTCGCAGGCGCGCTGTACGGCGGCGCCTCCTACTGGGTGCTCGGCGGCGTCCTTCAGGTCACCGCGGTCAGGCTCGGGACCCAGGGCTCGTACAGGCGCAGCCGCCACGTCCTCGCCTTCGCCGCGGTGCCGGTCGCGCTCTCGCTGGTCCTGTGGCCGCTCAAGCTCGCGCTTTTCGGCTCTGCCCTCTTCCGCGCCGGCGGGGATGACAGCGGCACGACGGGGAAGGTGTTCGCGGTGGCCTGGCTCGGGTTCCTCGCCTGGTCGATCTGCCTGCTCGTGCTCGGCGTCCGTGCCGTTCACGGCTGGACGTGGCTGCGCGCCGCAGTAACCGCAGCGCCGGCCGCCGTGCTCGGCGGCCTGTTCCTGTTCTTCTAGCTGCGCTCGCCGAGCGCGGCCACGAACTGCTCGAGCTCGGCGTCGGGGATCGAGTAGGTGTGCTGCTCCTCGGGAAACGAGCCGTCGCGCACATCGCCGACATAGGCCTCGAGGGCCGTCGCGATCTCGTCCGACAGCCCGGCGTACCGCTTGACGAACCGGGGGGCCTGGCCCGCGTACAGGCCGAGCAGGTCGTGCCAGACGAGCACCTGCCCGTCGCACTGCGCTCCTGCGCCGATGCCGATCGTCGGGATGTCGAGCGCCGCGGTGATGCGCGCTGCGACCGCGGCGGGCACCGCCTCGAGCACGAGCGCGAAGCACCCGGCATCCTGGAGGGCGAGCGCGTCGTCGTACAGCTTCAGCGCGGCGTCGGCGGTGCGCCCCTGGGCCCGGAAGCCGCCGAGCTTCGTCGCCGACTGCGGGGTCAGCCCGATGTGCGCCATCACGCCGATGTTCGACTCGGCGATCGCGCGCACCCTGGAGACCATCCGGCCTGCGCCTTCGAGCTTCACGCAGTCGGCACCGCCCTCCTTGAGCATCCTGATCGCGCTCGCGACCGCCTGCTCGTCCGAGACCTCGTAGGAGCCGAAGGGCAGGTCGCCGATCACGAGCGGCCGGCGTGCCGTGCGCGTGACGGCGCGCGTGAGGAAGATCATCTCGTCGAGCGTCACCGAGACGGTCGACTCGTGGCCGAGCATCACCATCGCCGCCGAGTCGCCGACGAGCACGAGCTCGACGCCTGCCTGATCGGCCAGCAGCGCGGCCGGCGCGTCGTAGGCGGTGATCATCGTGATCCGGTCGCCGCGGCGCTTCATCTCGCCGAGCTCCGGCAGCACGAGCTTCCCGGCGCGCAGGCGCCGAAGGGCCAGGAACGCGAGGACGAGTGCTCATGACTCTCCTTCCAGAAGGACGTTGTCGATCAGGCGGGTCGAGCCGACCCGGGCGGCGACCGCGAGGGTCGGCCCGTCGAGGTCGGCCACGGCGACGTAGTCCGGCTCCACGCCGGCCTCGTCGAGGATCCGGCGGGCACCGGCCGGGTCGAGGGTTGCGAGGGCGCGCGGGATCGCGAGCGCGCGGCGGCGCTCATCCGCGGACAGCCGGACGTTCCGCGA
This sequence comes from uncultured Actinomycetota bacterium, assembly GCA_963768435.1. Lineage (GTDB taxonomy): Bacteria > Actinomycetota > Thermoleophilia > Gaiellales > Gaiellaceae > PALSA-600. The sequence goes on along the minus strand of CAVYIB010000036.1, from coordinate 47,823 downwards.
CGAGAGCGCGAGGCCGTCGCCGTCGCGGACGGTGGGGACGACCCGGATCTCGAGCTCGAGGTTCAGGTCACGCACGAGCTGCTTCACGACCGCCACCTGCTGCGCGTCCTTGCGCCCGAAGTAGGCGATGTGGGGCCGGGCGATCGTGAACAGCTTCAGGCAGGCCGTGGCGACGCCGCGAAAGTGGCCGGGACGGGCCTCGCCCTCGAGGCCGGCGGCGGCACCCTCGGGCTCGACCCAGGTCGCGAACCCCGGCGGATAGAACTCCTCGGGGGTGGGGGCGAAGACGAGGTCGACGCCGGCCTCCTCGGCGCGCGCCAGATCGGCCGAGAGATCCGCCGGGTAGGCGTCCAGGTCGCTCTGCTCCTGGAACTGCGCCGGGTTGACGAAGATGCTCGCGACGACGAGATCGCACTCCGCCCTCGCCGACTCGAAGAGCGCGCCGTGGCCCGCGTGGAGCGCGCCCATCGTCGGGACGAGCCCGATCGTCGAGGCCGCCCGCGCGGGCCCGAGGGCGTGCCGAAGCTCGACAATCGTGGTCAGCGTTCTCATCTTGTACGGCTCCAGTTCCTCGCGGATACCGGGCACCGCAAGCGTACCTTGCAGCGGAGTCCGTCCGACCGGATGCGCACCATCTGCGGCGTCATGGGTCACCTGGCGACGTTGGTAGGGTTGAGTGCGCGATGCCGATCTACGAATACGTCTGCATGAGCTGCGAATCGCATTTCGAGGAGCTCGTCCGCGTCGACGAGACCCCTCCCTGCCCCGATTGCGGGTCGGAGAATGCGAACCGGCAGTTCTCGACGTTCGCAGCTCACGGCCTCAGCAAGCCTCAGCCGGCCGTCAAAGGCAGCTCGGGTGGCGGCTGCTGTGGTGGGAGCTGTGGCTGCGGCCATTGAGGGCCTGACCAACGAGGCCGCGCTCGCGGCGCTCCGCGACGCCGTCGCGACCTGCACACGCTGCCCACTCTCGGCGACCCGAACGCAAACCGTGTTCGGGTCGGGCTCTCCGACCGCCGACCTGATGTTCGTCGGTGAGGCGCCGGGGTTCCACGAGGACAAGCAGGGAGTCCCGTTCGTCGGCTCCGCCGGCCAGCTGCTCGGCAAGCTCCTGAACGGGATCGGGCTCACCCGCGAGGACGTGTTCGTCGTGAACGTCCTCAAATGCCGCCCTCCGGGGAACCGCGATCCGCAACCCGAGGAGATCGCCTCCTGCGAGAGCCACCTCTTCCGCCAGATCGAGCTGATCCAGCCACGGGTCGTCGCGACGCTCGGGAACTTCGCCACGAAGCTCCTCTCCGGCAAGCCCGACGGGATCACGAAGGTGCACGGCCAGGAGCAGGAGGTAGTCCTCGGCGGTTCACGCGTGCTCCTGTTCCCGATCTTCCACCCGGCGGCCGCTCTCTACACTCCGAGGATGCTCGACGTTCTCCAGGCCGACTTCCAACGGCTGCCCGAGCTGATCGGCCGCGTCGCCACACCGCTCGTTCCGGCCGCCGTCACTGCTCACGAGCCGGCTGCGGAGCCCGCCACCGATCTTGCATCGGTGCAGCTCGGTCTCTTCTGACCCGAGCGATGCGCGCTCGTCCCTCTCTGGCTCTGCCTGCCGTCCTGCTCGCGCTCGTCGTCGGCACGCTGACGCTGGCCGCGACCGCCCTGTCGGCCGCCTCGGACCGCGTCTACGTCCAGCAGATCGTGCTGACGGGCAAGAACGAGAAGCCGCACGGCGAGCTGGACGCCTCGGGAACGATCACGCTCTGCCTGAGCAAGGGCCGGAACGTGATCTCGTTCAACTTCGACGAGCTCACCGTGAACGGCCAGCCGACCGCCGGGCACATCCACAAGGGCGCCTCGGGCGTCTCCGGACCGGTCGTCTTCCCGTTCGGCGCGCCCGGACTGATCGACCCGTCGATGGGCGAGGTCGAGTGGTCCGACTCCGCGCCGGCGAGCGCGGCCCTGATCGCCGCCCTGATCGCGAAGCCGAACGCGTACTACGTCAACGTGCACACGAAGATGTACAAGAACGGCGCGATCCGCGGCCAGCTCGGCCGTTGGAAGCTGATGAACGCCGACGCCCAGGGCGCGCTCGAATGCGGCGTCGGCAGCTGATCTCGACGAGCTGACGCCATGGAGGTGCTGGTCACGGCGTCGGGAGAGGAGACCGAGGCGATCGGGGCCAGGCTCGGCGCCCGATTGGCCACGGGCGACATCGTCACGATCAGCGGCGAGCTCGGCGCGGGGAAGACGACGTTCATCCGCGGCGCCTGCCGCGAGCTCGGCGTGACGACTCCCGTCACGAGCCCGACGTACACGATCGGTCACCGCTACGAAGGGCGAGTACCGGTCGCGCATCTCGACCTCTACCGCCTCGCCGGACTGACGTCTGAGCGCTGGGGCGATCTCGAACCCTACTTCGATGGCACGATTGTGTTCATCGAGTGGCCCGAGCACGCGGGTGATTGGCTTCCGCGGGCACGGGCTACGGTCACCCTGGCCCACGTCGACCCGACCCACCGGAGCATCACGATCGAAAGTGACGACGATCTTCTCCTTTGACACCGCGACGAGCACCACGACGTGCGCGCTCCTGCGCGACGGCGAGGTGATCGGCGAGCGCCTGACCGAAGCACGGTCGGTCCTCGCGGCTGCGGACGAGCTCGTGCGCGCAGCCGGGATCGAGGCCTCCGACCTCGACCGCCTCGTCGTCGGGACGGGGCCCGGGAGCTTCACCTCGATCCGGATCGGGCTCGCGACCGGCCGCGGGCTTGCGCTCGCGCTCGGGATCCCCGCGGCCGGCGTCTCGACGCTGCACGCCTTCTCCGGCGGCCTGCCCGTGATCGATGCTCGGCGTGGAGAGGTCTTCACCGAAGGGCCGACGGTTGCGAGGCCCGAGGAGCTCGAGGTCGCCGGTCGGCGACTCGTCGGCGACGGCGCGATCCGGTATCGCGAGACCTTCGAGGCCGCCGGGGCCGAGATCCCACCCGACGACGATCCGGCTCACTTCCCCTCGGCGGCGATTCTCGCTTCCCACGCCGGGTCGTTCGGCCCGGCGGGCGAGATCGAGCCGCTCTATCTCCGTGCCCCCGACGCGGTGCCGAGCCGATGACCGCACTCGCGATCGACATCCGCCCGCTCGGGCTCTCCGACCTGAACGCGATCGACGCGATCGAGCAGCGCGCCTACCGCGTGCCCTGGTCGCGGTCGATGTTCGCGTCCGAGCTCGCCAAGGCCTCGTCGATCTGCCTGGGCGCCTTCGACGGCGACCAGCTGATCGGCTACGTCGTCAACTCGCGCTACGTCGACGCCTGGCACGTGATGAACGTCGCCGTCAACCCCGACTTCCAGCGGCGCGGAATCGCCACCCGGCTCCTCGAGCACCTGTTCGAGGTGACGCGCGATGACCAGCGACGTGGCTACACGCTCGAGGTGCGCGTCTCCAACGTGGAGGCGATCGGCCTCTACGAGCGACATGGCTTCGTCAGGCAGGGCCTCCGTCGCGGCTACTACACCGACAACCGCGAAGACGCTCTGATCATGTGGCGCGACCCCGAGTAAGTACTAACCAATTCGACCATGCGGTCGAATTGGCGAGAGGGCGTTCTTGCTCGGCCACGGATCGTGAATCATGGAAGTGAGCGCCTCGGCTCGCTTCCTTCCGACACCCGTGACTTCTTGCCACTGCTCGGGGGTTGCCAGCACGACGTTCTCGAGAGACCCGAATGCCCTCAGAAGCGCGCTAGCACAAGCGACCGAGACGCCAGGTGCCGCCGCGAGGGCCTGCTCGGCGGGTGAATCGGCTCGGCTTCGGCGTGGCCGCTGGGCGTACACCGGTCGGTCACGAACGGCGCCTTCCTGGCGTCGCGCAGCCAGGCGGGCTATCCAACTCGCAGTGTCATATGCATCATCTGTCCGTATGACGGCAATCCCGAGATCGGACGCCGCAAGGCAGAGGCCGCGCACGCTGTCCGCGCTCACGGGGCCCTGCCACAGTCGCCGGCCCTCGATGATGAGGTAGGGCGACCTCGCGTTATCGCGAAGCTGACCGATTTGGCGCCAAAACCGCCCGGCAGTGATCGTGTTGTGGAGATCGAGTGCGGACTTACGCTCCACGATGGTCCCAGGCCCGACGACGTAGTCACCGATCGGAAGTCGGCGTCGTTCGAGTGCGATCCCCAGTCTTTCGAGCTGAAACGGCACGCCTGAGCGCTCTTCGCGCACGTCAGCGGTCACAAGCAACATCGGTTAAGTCTGGCGGGGATCGCGCGGAGATACTGTGCCAACAGTGGAACAGTTCACGTCATCTAGCCATTTCGCATAGCGAAATGGCAAGAACGCCGGCTGCCATCCTCGGGATCGAGACCTCGTGCGATGAAACGTGTGCAGCTGTTGTCACCAACAGCGGTGAAGTGCTGTCATCGGTCGTAGCCTCACAAACAGAGCACGAGGCGTTCGGCGGCGTCGTGCCCGAGATCGCCTCCAGGCGCCACCTCGAGCTCGTCACGCCGGTGATCGAGGAGGCACTCGCTCGCGCGGACTGCACGCTCGACGACCTTGACAGCGTGGCCGTGACGGCCGGCCCCGGGCTGATCGGGGCACTGCTCGTCGGGCTCGCTGCGGCGAAGGGGATCGCCTGGGGAAGGGGGCTTCCGCTCGTGCCGGTGAACCATCTCCACGGGCACGTCGCCTCGCTCTATCTCGACCCGACAGATCTCGAGCCTCCCTTCACGTGCCTGCTGGCCAGCGGTGGTCACACGCTCCTGCTCGACGTCAAGGGGCGGGAGTGGGAGGGAGCGGCCGTGATCGGGACGACGCTCGACGATGCCGCCGGGGAGGCATTCGACAAGGGCGCCCGGCTGCTCGGGCTCCCGTATCCGGGTGGGGCGGAGATCGACCGGCTGGCGCGCGAAGGAGATCCGGAGGCATACGGCTTTCCCGTCGCGCGGGTTCCGGGGCTCGACTTCTCGTTCTCGGGCCTCAAGACCGCGCTGCTCTACGCGGTTCGCGACCTCGCAGCGGATGAGCTCGAGCGACGCCGCTCCGATCTCGCCGCGAGCTACCAGCGTGCGATCGTCCGAGCGCTCGTCGAGCGGATCGAAGCCAGCGGCGCCGATCGGGTTGCCATTGTCGGTGGCGTCGCGGCCAATTCCGAGCTGCGCGCGGCTCTTCCCGGGGCCGTGGCCGCGCCGCTTGCCCTCTGTACCGACAACGCAGCGATGATCGCCTCAGCGGCTCGCTACACACGGGCCGTCCCGTCGCCCGAGTACCTTGCGCTCGATGCGTTCGCGTCGGCGCTCTGAGCTCGCGGTCCTCCTCGTTCTCGCTGCGATCGGTGTCGCCGCCTGGCTGACCGTCCGTTCGTCGCAGCCTCCCGCTGTGTCCCCCGCCTCGCCGCAGGGTGCGTCATGGAGCGGGCTGGTCGGCTCGACGCGGCGGGCGCTTCCGCACGTCAACCGGATGATCGTCCTGCTCCGGGTCCCGTCGGTTGCCCAGCGCGTCGCGACGGCCAAGCTCGCGACCGAGGAGGCCGAGCGCCGGTGGGCCGCAGAGGCGTACGCCGCGCAGCAGCAGGTTCTGACCCAGCTCGCCCGGCACGGGCTGGTGACGAGGCCGGACTACAGCTACGCCCGCGTGATCGACGGCTTCTCTGCTGTGCTCGACCCACGGGCCCTCCCGTTGCTGGAGCACAACCCCGAGGTCGTCGGCGTCTTTCCCGTCCGCGCCGCTTACCCGGCCACCATTCCCCTGGCCGCGGCCGGGACCGCGGCAGCGGTACCGGGCGTTGCCTTGCCGGGAGCCGACGGGTCCGGGATCACGATCGCGCTGCTCGACACGGGCGTCGATCTCTCGCACCCGTACCTCGGCGGTCGCGTCGAGCAGGGCATCGACGTCGTCGGTGGGACGGCGACGGCGGCGGCCCAGCGGGATCCGCAGAACCGGAAGCTGGTCGAGACCCACGGAACCGAGCTGGCCGGTGTCCTCGCCGGCTCGGGCGGCCCCGGCGGGATCCGCGGGGTCGCGCCGGGCGCCTCGGTCATCCCGATCCGGGTCGCCGGGTGGCAGCCGACGCTGAGCGGCGTCGACTCGGTCTACGCGCGCTCCGACGAGGTTATCGAAGGCCTCGAACGCGCGGTCGATCCAAACGGAGACGGGGACACCCACGACGCCGCAAGGATCGCCTTGCTCGGCGTCGTCGAGCCGTTTGCCTCGTTCCCCGACAGCCCGGAGGCGCAGGCCGTCGACGGGTCGGGCATCCTCGACATGCTCGTCGTGTCGCCGGCCGGGAACGATGGCGCGGCGGGCCCGCTCTTCGGCTCGATCGCAGGCCCCGGTGGCTCGCCGGCCGCGCTGACGGTGGGGGCGACCGACCCGCGGCTCGAGACCTCCACCGCCAGGCTCGTGCTCCGCCAGGGCCTTGCGGTGCTTGCCGACTCTCCGCTGCCGCTGCTCAGCTCGGCCGCGCCCGGGCATCCCCTCGATCTCCAGGTGGCCGAGCGCGGCGCTCCGGGGGCCCTGCGCGGCAAGGCTGCGCTGCTACCCGTCGGTGCCAATCCCACCGCCACGGTTCGCGTCGCGGCGAGGAGCGGCGCCGCGGCGGTCCTCCTCTACGGCCGCCCGCTTCCGGCCGGGTCTCTCCGCGACGCGGGAGTGCCTGTGCTCGGCGTTCCGACCTCGACCGCTCGTGCGGCGCTGAAGGTGGTGCGGCAGCGGTTCAAGCTGATCGCCACGATCGGCCTCGAGCGGTCGGCGCGCAACCCGTCGACCGGGCGGCTCGCATCCTTCTCGTCGCGGGGGCTCACCTACGGTGGCATGCTCGCTCCGCAGCTGACCGCCCCCGGGATCGCGATCCAGACCTCCGATCCCGGGAATACCGGCGACGGCGAGCCGGCGTTCACGACGGCGACCGGGACGAGCGTCTCCGCAGCGACCGTTGCCGGCGCGGCGGCACTGCTCGCCCAGGTGCGGCCCGGCCTCACCGCATCCGATCTCGCGAGCCTGCTGGCCGGTTCGGCCCGCCCGTCGGGAGGGCCGGTCGATCCCGGCGCCGCCGCGGTCGCAGAGATCTCGGCGTCGGCGACCTCGCTCTCCTTCGGCCCGTGGACGGGCCCGGGCTGGCACAGGACGACCGCGCTCGTCGTCAAGAACGTCTCGACCAGGCGGCTGACGATCCGGATTGCCCCGAGCTCGCGGCTGCTCTCGGTCGTGCCGGCCAGGCTGGTGCTCGCTCCCGGACGGCAGGTCACGGTGCGGGTGACGGCCCGTGCGTCCAAGCGGCCCGCGCTCGCCGTCATCGCGGGCGGGCTGGTGCTCACCCCGAACGGCGGCCAGGCGCTCCGCGTGCCCTGGGTCGTGATCTTCAGGCCCTACACGGGCTCTCTCGTCGGCCCGGCACGGATCTCGCCCGCCGCGTTCTCGCCGTCGGACTCGAAGCCGGCTGTGCTGCAGGTCGTCGCCGGCCGTGTCACTGGCTCAACCAGGATCGAGATCCAGCCGGTTGCCCGGCTCGACGTCCTGCTCTACACCTCCGGCGGCACCTATCTCGGCGCGCTCGCACACGCACGCGACCTGCTTCCCGGCGCCTACAGCTTCAGCCTGTCCGGCCGCGGGCCCACCGGTGACATCCTGCCGCCCGGGAGCTACGAGATCCGCGTCAATGCCTGGCCGGAGCTGGGCGGCAAGCCGAGCAGGGTGCGCGTGGCCTTCCGGATAGAGTAGGCCGCCGGTCATGGAAACCGCGTTCCAGATCGCCCAGCGGCAGCTCCAGAACGTCGCTGATGCCTTCGACATCGACGACGATCTGGTCAGAGTTCTCGGCCAGTGCAAGAAGTCGGTCGAGGTCTCGATCCCGACGACGATGGACGACGGCTCCGTCCGGAACTTCATCGGCTGGCGCGTGACCCACAACGTCGCACGAGGGCCCTCGAAGGGCGGGATCCGCTACCACCCGGGCGTCAACCTCGACGAGATCAAGGCGCTCTCGATGTGGATGACCTGGAAGTGCGCGCTGATGAACCTGCCGTTCGGCGGGGCCAAGGGCGGCGTCGTCTGCGACCCGAAGCTGCTCTCGCCGGGCGAGCTCGAGCGGATGACCCGGCGCTACACGTCCGAGATCGTCAACGAGATCGGGCCGGAGAAGGACATTCCGGCGCCGGATGTCGGCACGAGCCCGGCGATCATGGCGTGGATCTTCGACACGTTCTCGATGAACCAGGGCTACTCGGTGCTGAGCGTCGTGACGGGAAAGCCGCTCGCGATCGGCGGTTCGCTCGGCCGGGAGGAGGCGACGGGCCGCGGGGTCTTCTTCTCGCTCCAGGAGACCCTCGTCCGCATCGGCACCGCGATCGAAGGGCTGAGGATCGCGATCCAGGGCTTCGGCAACGTCGGCTCGCTGTTCGCGAAGTTCGCTGCCGACGCGGGCGCCGCGATTGTCGCCGTCTCGGACTCGGGCGGGGGGCGCGCCGCCGCGGATGGTCTCGACGTCGCTGCTCTGCTCGCGCACAAGGCCGCCGGCGGCCGGATCTCCGATTTCGACGGCGGCGAGGCCGTCTCGAACGACGAGCTGCTTGAGCTCGACTGCGACGTTCTCGCGCCGTGCGCGCTCGAGCTCGTCCTGACCGAGGCGAATGCCGACCGCGTTCACGCGAAGTTCGTGCTCGAGGGGGCGAACGGCCCGACGACGCCTGAGGCCGACGCGATCCTCGAACGGGCCGGCGTCGTCGTGATCCCCGACGTGCTCGCGAACGCCGGCGGAGTCGTCGTCTCCTACTTCGAGTGGGTGCAGGGGCTGCAGGAGCTGTTCTGGACGGAGAGCGAGGTGAACGAGCGACTCCGGCGGATCGTCTCGAGCGCGTACCGGGAGACGTGGGAGCTCCACGAGAGGCGGAGCGTCTCGATGCGCCTCGCCGCCTACGGCCTCGCGGTACAACGGGTCGCCGAGGCGACCACGATCCGTGGCCTCTACCCGTAGGGTCACGCTCGTCGTCGCCCGCGACTGCCACCTCTGCGAGCGGGCAAGGGACGAGCTGGGGGCATTGGCGCTGGAGCTCGGCTTCGCGATCGAAGAGGTCGACATCAGCGGCGTGCCCGAGCTCGAACGCCGCTACCGGGAGTGGATCCCGGTGATCGAGGTCGAGGGCGAGGAGGTGTCCCACTACCGCGTCGAGGCGCCCGCGTTACGTCACAAACTCGGTGCCGAATGACGGGCTTGTGACGAACCGAACGCAGAGTTCATGCGTTAGTGCACAATCCTTCGTTCATGTTGCAAAGTCCCCCTGACGGAGCGCGTTCGTTCGAGAATCGCGTGGGTGTAGGAGTCGCGGCACGGCTCTCCCGGTACCTCCAGGTCCTGACCCAGGCGAAGAAGATGGGCAAGGACCGGATCTCGTCCCAGGAGATCGCGGACTACACGAACATCAATGCGACGCAGATCCGCCGGGACCTCTCCAACTTCGGCAAGTTCGGCAAGCGCGGGGTCGGCTATTCGATCGACGGCCTGCTCGTCGAGATCCGGAAGATCCTCCGCACGCAGGGGCAGCACAACATCGCGCTCGTCGGTGCAGGGCGGCTCGGCCAGGCGATCGCAGGCTCGCCGATCTTCATCGAGCACGGGATCACGATCGCCGCGGTGTTCGACATCGACGAGAAGATCGTCGGGCGCTCGATCGGCCCGGTCGAGGTCAGCCCGTATCCACGCCTCAAGGATCTCGTCCACGACAAGAACATCGTCGTCGGCGTGCTCGCCGTCCCCGCGGACGCCGCTCAGCAGGTCGCCGACGATCTGATCGATGCAGGCGTGCGGATCATCTTCAACTACTCCGAGGCCCTGCTCGACTGCCCGCCCGACGTGACGGTGCACACGTCGAACCCGGCGGTCGAGCTGCTGCACGCGCTCTATTTCCATCTCACCTAGGTCGTCTAAATGAGGATCCTCCTCTGGCACGGGTACCTGCTCGATGGGACCGGGTCGAACGTCTACTCGCGGGAGCTGGCGAAGGAATGGAGCCGCGGCGGGCATGACGTGACCGTCGTCTCGCAGGAGCCGGCGCCGGAGCGATACGCGCTCGGAAGCGCCGCAACGGTGAAGGTCGAGCTGCCGGACGGGCTGCTGCCCGTGTTCGTGCTCGACCGCTACGAGGGGCTGGTGCCACGCCTGCTGCAGGATTTCACCGCCGAGGAGCGCCGCCGCTACATCGATGCGAATGTCGCGACGCTCCGGGAGCTGCTGCCGGCCGACCTCGTGTTCACGAACCACGTCCTGATGGGCGGTGCCGTCGGTGCCGCTCTCGGCGAGCCGTTCCGCGTCAAGGCGCACGGCTCCGAGCTCGAGTACTCGATGCGCGGCAGGCCGGAGCTCGAGACGTGGGGGAGGGAGTCGCTCGCCTCGGCGGACGCGGTCTACGTCGGGTCGCAGCACATCCGCGAGGTGCTCGAGGACGTGGTCGGCCACGTCGACCGGGTGGTCGAGGTGCCGCCCGGAGTCGATGTCGACGAGTTCGCGCCCCAGGATCGAGCCGAGGCGCTGGCCGAGCTCCTGGCCGAGGCGCGCGCGGACGCGCCGAACCCGGGAAACGCCGAGGAGCGGCGGCCGGACGAGGGCAACGCCGCGCGCCTGGCCGCGTTCCTTGCCGACGACAAGCCGACCGTCGTGTACTTCGGGAAGCTGATCAGGAACAAGGGCGTCCATCTGCTGCTCGAGGCGCTCGACGGGCTCGATGCCCGCGCGGTGATCGTCGGGTTCGGTGACTACCGCGAGGACCTCGAGCGAATGGCCGAGGAGCACGGAGAGCGGGTGCTCTTCACGGGCCCGTTCGAGCACCGCCATCTCGTCCACCTGCTGCCGCTTGCCGACGCCGCCGTTGTCCCGTCGATCTTCCCCGAGGCCTTCGGGATGGTCGCCGCCGAGGCTGCGGCCTGCGGCTGCCCGCCGCTCGTCGCCCGGCACACCGGCCTTGCCGAGGTCGCCGCCGGGCTCGAGGCGGGCTATCCCGCCCACCTCGCCCACCTGACGGCGTTCGAGAACGGGAACGTCGGCGAGCTTCGTTCGAAGCTGGCCGAGCTGCTCGAGCTCGGAGCCGCCGACCGCGAGGCGCTCCGGGAGGCAGCGAGACGGACCGTCGTCGAGCGCTGGTCGTGGGCGGGTGTGGCTGCGCGCCTGCTCGCCCCGGTCGCGTAGCCTTTCGCCGCGATGGGTGAAGAGCAACGCCTTTCCCCGGACGAGCAGCTCGCGAGCGCCCGTGAGGCATTCGAGGAGGGCACCGACTTCACTCTCGCCGTCGAGGAGGAGTTCGCGCTGCTCGATCCCGAGACGCTCGGGCTCTCGAATCGCTTCGAGGACGTGAAAGCGGCGGCGGCGGGTACGGACGTGGAGCCGCATCTCGTCGGCGAGCTGATCGCGTCGGAGGTCGAGGTGCGCACCGGCAAGTGCGCCGACTTCGGCGAGGCGGCGGCGAAGGTCGCCGAGCGCCGCGCCCAGCTCCAGGCGGTGACGCGCGAGGTCGGGCTCCAGCTGGGCGCGACCGGCACGCATCCGTGGGCGCGCTGGCAGGACCAGCGGATCATCGACACGCCGCACTACCGGCGAAATGACGAGCTGCTCCGGTACGTCGCGTGGCGCAACACGACCTTCGGCCTCCACGTGCACGTCGGGATTCGCGGTGGTGATCGGGCGATCGCGGTCTGCAACGCGATGCGGAACTTCCTGCCGGAGCTGCTCGCGCTGTCGGCGAGCTCCCCGTTCGTCGAGGAGGTCGACAGCGGGCTTCACTCTGCCCGGACGCAGATCTTCACGCGCACCTTTCCCCGCTGCGGGATCCCTGAGCCCTACGACGGCTGGAAGGGCTTCGAGGAGTACGTCTCGTTCCTCTACCGCACCCGCTCGATCGACGAGCACACCCAGCTCTGGTGGAGCGTTCGCCCGCACCTCGCCTACCCGACGGTCGAGATCCGGATCTGCGATGCCCAGCCCGATCTCGGCGAGGCGCAAGCGCTTGCGGCGCTCATCTACTCGCTTGCCGCCCGCTGTGCGCGCGCCGTCGACGAGGGCGAGCCGCTGCCGGACGTGTCGAACCGGATGCTCGAGGAGAACCTCTGGCGCGCGATCCGCTGGGGGCTTCCGGGCGAGCTGCTCGACTTCTCGCTGGGTGAGCCGGTGCCGGCGCGGGCACGGCTCGAGGCGCTGATCGAGTGGGTCATGCCCGTCGCCGAGGAGACCGGCGCCGCACCCTTCCTCGCCATCCCGGTGGCGAATGCGGCGGAGCGCCAGCAGGCGCGCTGGCAAGATGGGGCGACGCTGGAGCAGATCTATGCCGAACAGGTGAGGGCGGGTGAGCGAATTGTCTGACGAGCAGGAGCACGACGAGCACGAGCACGACGAGCACGACCACGAGCACGACCACGAGCACGAGCACGCCGACCACGAGCACGACCACGAGCACGACCAGGCCGAGCCCGACCAGGAGGCGCTCGACGCGATGCTCGAGACGATCCGGGCGGCCAAGGTCGCGCCGCTCATCCTCTCGACCGTCTCGACGTTCGCCTCGGTTGCCTACGGGAAGCTCGAGATGAAGGACCTTCCCGAGGCCAAGAGCGCGATCGATGCGATCGACGTCCTCCTGCCGCTCCTGCAGGGTCAGGTCGAGGAGGGGATCCTCAAGGACTTCGAGCAGGCGCTGACGAATCTCAAGCTCGCTTATGCCGACGCTGTCGGCTCTTCTGACTAGAATCCCGCGCGCGCCGAACCAAGTCGGCGATTTTGGTCACCAAAGACAAAACCTGATGGGTCGACCTCTGGAGGGGAGTCGCGAATGGATTGGTTCATGCAGCATGCTGTGCTCGTCGCCCTGATCGGCGCCGCCGTGGCTGTGGGCTATGGGGCGTGGCTGACGGCGTGGCTCCTGAAGCAGCCCGCCGGCAACGACCGGATGCGCGAGATCTCCCGCGCAGTGCAGGAAGGCGCTGCTGCGTACCTGAAGCGGCAGTACATAACGATCGCCGCCGTCGCGGTCGTGCCGTTCCTCGTGCTCGGCTTCTACAACAAGCTCGGCTGGGGAACAGCGTTCGGGTTCCTGATCGGCGCAGTGCTCTCCGCCGCAGCCGGCTTCATCGGCATGAACGTCGCGGTGCGCTCCAACAGCCGCACCGCAGAGGCCGCACGCGACGGCGTCAAGCCGGCGCTCAACGTCGCGTTCCGCGCAGGCTCGGTCACCGGCCTCCTGGTCGTCGGCCTCGGCCTCGGCGGCGTCGCCGGGTACTACGGCTTCCTGACCGACGTCCTGAACCACACGCCGACCTCGGCCGTCCATGACCTCGTCGGGCTGGCCTTCGGAGGCTCGCTGATCTCCGTGTTCGCCCGCCTCGGCGGCGGCATCTTCACGAAGGCCGCCGACGTCGGTGCCGACCTCGTCGGAAAGCTCGAGGCCGGGATCCCCGAGGACGACCCGCGCAACGCGGCCGTGATCGCCGACAACGTCGGCGACAACGTCGGCGACTGCGCCGGGATGGCCGCTGACCTGTTCGAGACCTACGCGGTCACCGCGGTCGCCGTGATGCTGCTCGGAACCGAGTCCGGCCGCGCGATCGGGCACCTCTACCTCTACCCGCTCGCGCTCGGCGGCGTCTCCGCCATCGCCTCGGTTCTCGGCACCTTCTTCGCGCGGCTCGGCAAGGGCCCGAACGGCGTCATCAACGCCCTCTACAAGTCGGTGCTCGCAGCGACGATCCTCTCGGCGATCGGGTTCATCCCGGTCACGAAGGCGTTCGACGTCGGCCCGTACAGCTTCAAGGATCTCTACATCTCCTCGATCATCGGCCTCGTCGTCACGTTCCTGCTCGTCGCGATCACCGAGTACTACACCGGCACCCGGTGGGGCCCGGTGAAGAAGATCGCCAAGGCCTCCCAGACCGGCCACGCGACGAACATCATCGAGGGCCTCGCGATCGGCATGCAGGCCACCGCGGCACCGGTGCTCGTGATCGTCGCCGGCATCCTGACTGCCAACCACTTTGCCGGCCTCTACGGAATCGGTGTTGCCGTAATGGCACAGCTCTCGATGACCGGCCTGATCGTCGCGCTCGACGCCTTCGGCCCCGTCACCGACAACGCAGGTGGTATCGCCGAGATGGCGGACCTGCCCGAGTCGGTTCGCGGGATAACCGACCAGCTCGATGCGGTCGGCAACACGACGAAGGCTGTCACGAAGGGTTACGCGATCGGCTCGGCTGCCCTCGCGGCTCTCATCCTGTTCGACTCCTACACGACCGAGCTCTACGACGCCGGGCACGGGCTGACGGCGGGTGCGAGCCATTTGCCCCTTGTGTTCTCGTTGTCCGATCCCTGGGTGATCGCAGGCCTCTTCGTCGGCGGCCTGATGCCGTTCCTCTTCGCATCGCTCGCGATGGAGGCGGTCGGACGGGTCGGCGGCGAGGTCGTCGAGGAGGTTCGGCGGCAGTTCCGCGAGCATCCCGGGATCATGGAAGGCACCGAGCGGCCCGAATACGGCCGCGCGATCGACATCGTGACGGGCTCGGCGATCAAGTCGATGCTCGCGCCCGCCGCGATCCCGATCGCCTTCCCGATCATCGTCGGGATCATCAGCGCCCGCATGCTGGGCGGCCTACTCGTCGGCACGATCGTCACCGGGCTCTTCCTCGCAATCTCGATGACCGCCGGCGGCGGCGCCTGGGACAACGCGAAGAAGATGATCGAGGACGGCCTCTACGGCGGCAAGGGCTCCGAAGCCCACAACGCTGCGATTACCGGCGATACGGTCGGAGATCCCTACAAGGACACTGCCGGCCCCGCGATCAACCCGATGATCAAGATCACGAACATCGTCGCGATCCTGATCATTCCGCTGATCATCTCGATCCATAGCTGAACCACGGGGAAACCTGGCGGTTCCCCCGTGAGCCCCCCTTCCCTTGCCTCGGCGGCTGGGGTACGTGGTTCGGGGTGTTCGGGTGAGCTCTTGTTTGCTCTGGCAGTGGCGCCGGCTGAGCCGGCGCCACTGCCACGTCAAGTGCCGTACGCATGCGAGCGTGTACGGCTTGTCGGCGCGCGCTTTGCTTCTTGTGTAGATCACAGTCGCTACCCTCGGCTTCGCCTCGAGTAGCTCCGGGGCCGGAGGCGTTCTTCCGTCAGGTGCGCCGCCTCTGGCACTAGATTCCCGGCGTGCCTAGACGGCGGCGGCAGTCGCATTCACTCGAGCGCGTCCTTGGGACGCCTGCGCTTTTTGCGACCGCTTACGGCAATGTCGGGTCGTCGATCTACTACGCCCTCGGCGTTACCGCGGCGATTGCGCTTGGGCTGACGCCGCTCGTCTTCGTCATCTCGGGGCTGATCTTTGCCGCGACGGCGGCGACCTACGCCGAGGGGACGGTGCTGTTTCCGGAGGCGGGCGGGTCCTCGAGCTTTGCGCGGCACGCGTTCAACGAGATCGTCTCGTTCATCGCGGCGTGGGCGCAGATGCTCAACTACATCATCACCGTCGCCATCTCGGCGTTCTTCGTCCCGCACTACCTCTCGATCTTCTGGGAGCCGCTGAAGACGAACCCCTGGGACATCATCGGCGGGATCATCGTCGTGATCGTCCTCGTCGGGATCAACATCGTCGGGGTGAAGGAGGCAGCCGCGCTGAACGTCGGGCTGGCGGTTCTCGACTTCGCGACCCAGCTCCTGCTCGTGCTCCTCGGGTTCGTGCTGATCTTCAGCCCGCACATCCTGAAGGCGAACATCCACCTCGGGGTCGCCCCGACCTGGTCGAACTTCGCGTTGGCGATCCCGGTGGCGATGATCGCCTACACGGGGATCGAGACCGTCTCGAACCTGGCCGAGGAGGCACGCGACCCGCGCCGGACGATCCCGAGCTCGATCCGTCTCGTGGCGATCGCCGTCTTCGCCATCTACTTCACGCTGCCGCTCGTCGCGCTCTCGGCGCTTCCGGTGCATCTCGACCACGCCGGGCAGTACGTCACGCGGCTCGGGCAGGACCCGCCGATCGGCTTCAAGAACGACCCGGTGCTCGGGATCGTCGAGAACCTCGGCCTGCACGGCGCGATGCTCAGCGGCGCGAAGATCTACGTCGGCGTCCTCGCCGCGACGATCCTCTTCATCGCCACGAACGCCGGCGTGATCGGGGCCTCGCGGATCACGTACTCGATGTCCAGCCACCGGCAGCTGCCCGAGGTCTTCCGGCGGCTGCATCCGAAGTTCAAGACGCCGTGGCTCTCCCTGATCGTGTTCGCCGGGTTCTTCTCGATCCTCTTCATGATCCCGGGCAACGTCGACTTCATCGGCCGGATGTACGCGTTCGGCGCGATGCTCTCGTTCACGATCGCGCATGCGGCGGTGGTCCAGCTCAGGCGCAAGCCGCCGCCGGTCGAGGATCCCTACCGCGTCGGGCCCAACTGGAAGATCGGGAAGACGAGCTGGCCTCTCTTCGCGATCCTCGGCGGCATCGGGACCGGGCTCGCCTGGCTCGTCGTGGTCGTCGAGGACCCCGCGACGCGGTACGCCGGCCTCTCGTGGATCGCTGCGGGGCTCATCTTCTACGCGCTCTACCGCCGCCGGCTCGGGATCCCGATGCGCGAGACGGTTCTGGCGCCGCTCCAGTTCGGGCCGGCGATCGCGCTCGAGTACCGCACGATCCTGGTGCCGATCGTCTCGGGCGCCGAGTCCCACGAGGCGGTCGACCTCGCCGCCAGGCTCGCGGCGGAGCGGGGCGCGACGATCGTCGCGCTGCGCGTCATCGTCGTGCCGATGGATCTCGTGCTCGAGACGCCCATGGTCGCCCAGGAGCAGGAGGCCGACCGCCTGCTCGACGACGCGCGGCTCGCCGCGGACTCCTACGGCGTCCGGCTGATCGACCGCGTCGTGCGAGCCCGCCAGTCCGGCCGGGCGATCGTCGACGAGGCAACCTGGCGCCAGGCGGAGATCGTCGTCCTGGGCGCTCCGCGCAGCTCGCACAAGGCGATCTTCGGGAAGACCGTCGACTACGTCCTCAAGATGGCTCCGTGCCGGGTCATGGTCGCCGCCGGAAAGAAGGCTGCATGACCCACACTTCTCTCCGGTGAGCGACTTCGACCACAGCTCCGACACGCTTTCGTTCCTGGGACTGTCCCCGGCCGTGTCCGAACGGCCGGAGCGGAATCCCGCACAGCGCCTGGCGATCTCAGCGCTCCGGCGCGGGGGCGTCACACTTCCGTGACGGTGACTGTCCCCAGACATGGCCCGCGCGGCCCTGGCCTTTCCGGACGGGGCGAATGAGGTTCAACGGCGCGCTCCCGGTCGCGCTCTCGCTGCTCATGCTCGCGCTCGGCGTGGCGATCCTCGTCCGAACGATCGCCGAGGGCGGGGGGCAGGTCGGCTTCATCTTCGGCGCGCTCTTCCTGGCCGCGGGCGGCGGGCGGCTCTACCTCTCGAGGCGGCAGGTCTAGATGGCTCGCAAGCTTCCCGGCCTCCGGCGCGAGCTCGACGCGCGGTCGCTGTTCTCGGTCGCCTACGGCGAGATCGCGGCGTCGATCTACTTCGCGCTCGGGATCATCGCCCTGCACGCGGTCGGCTTCACGCCGCTCGTGCTGCTCGGGGTCGGCATCGTCTTCCTGCTGGTCGCGCTCTCGTACGCCGAGGCGACGTCGTCGCTCCCCGAGACCGGCGGCGCGGCCACCTTCGTGCGCCGAGCCGGGAACGACCTCGCCGGATTCATGACCGGCTGGGTGATCTTCCTCGACTACCTGATCGTCATCGCTCTCTCGGCGCTCTTCATCCCGCACTACCTCGCGGGAGCGCTACAGGTCAGTGCGCTCGACAGGAATCCGTGGGATGTGATCGTCGGCGTGATCGCGATCGTCTGCGTGGGCCTGATCCGGCTCGTGCGCCGGCCCTCGTTCTACGCGGTCGGGTTCATCGTCCCGGCGCTCGACGTGATCGCCCAGCTCGTGTTGATCGGCTTCGGATTCGTCTTCCTGTTCTCCCCGCACGCGCTCACCCACGGCACCTCGCTTGGCACGGCGCCCACCTGGCATTCGCTGGCCTTCTCGATCCCTCTGGCGATGCTCGCCTTCACCGGGCTCGAGACGGTGGCGAACCTCGCCGAGGAAGCGAAGCGGCCCGGCGTCGATCTCCCGCGGTCGCTCTTCCTCGCCATCGGGATGGTCGTCACGACCTACGTGGGGATCGCCGTCGTCGCCCTCTCCGCCTATCCGGGGCCGGTCACCGAGCTCGGCACCCGCTGGTTGCGCTCGCCGCTCGTCGGGGTGGCCCAGGCGCTCCGCCCGCACACCGGGGCCGACATCGGCGACGCGATCCGGTTCTTCATCGGCATGAGCGGCGCGCTGATCCTGCTCGCGTCGGTGACGACGTCGATCTCCGGGTTCTGCCGCCTCGCCTACTCGCTCGGCGAGCACGGGCAGCTCCCGCGCTCGTTCGGGCGCCTGAACCGCCGGACGCTCGTCTCGCCGCAGGCGATCGTCAGCGTCGTCGTGGTCTCGAGCGCGCTCGTGATCGCCTCGGCGTTCGTCAAGCACGACGTGTCGCTGCTCGCCGGGATCTTCTCGTTCGGCGTCCTGCTCGCCTTCACCGCCACTCAGATCGCCGTGATCAGGCTTCGGATCGCGGAGCCCGACCTGCCGCGACCGTATCGCACCCCCCTCAACGTCACGATCCGGAAGTCGGAGATCCCGCTCCCCGCGATCGTCGGCGCCGTTCTCACCTTCGCGATCTGGATCATCGCCCTCTGGACCCACGCCGGCGCCCGCTACGCCGGAGCCGCGTGGCTCGCGATCGGGCTGCTCGTCTACGCCGCCGTACGCCGGTCGCGCGGCGAGGGGCTGACCGAGCGCGTCGTCGCCCCCGACACGGTGATCTTCACCGACGTCCCGCACTTCCGGAGGATCCTCGTGCCGATGAAGCTCGGGGTGATCGGCGAGGAGATGGCCGCGACGGCGGTCAAGCTCGCGGCCGAGCACCACGCGGCCGTCGAGGCGCTCTACGTCGTGCTGGTGCCGCTCGACTGCAAGATCGACCACCCGATGCCCGAGGCCGAAGCTCGGGCAGAGGCGTCGCTACAGGAGGCGTGCGCCCTTGGCCGCGAGCTCGACGTCGAGGTCAAGGCAACGACGATCCGCGCCCGCGCGATCGGGCGTGCGATCGTCGACCACGCCCGCGACTCGGGCGTCGATCTGATCGTCATGGGCTCCTCGCCGCGCTGGCGCCGCCAGTCTCGATTCTTCTCGCCGACGGTCGACTTCGTGCTCCGGCAGGCGCCGTGTGAGGTGTTGGTCGTCGCGTTCCCGCAGAACGTGCTCGACGACGAGCTCGATGGTCGGCTCCACGAGATCGTATGAGCCGGGGCGCGGGCTGGGTGCTCTGGGGCGCCGCGGCGGACACTCGGCGATGCTGAGGCATCGGTGAGTGGCCGACGTGGTGAAGCGTAGGGCTTGCGGGAGCCGGCTCCGCCGGCTGCCGTGAGCCCGGAGCGGCCCGGGGCGTCCAGATCGCGCAGCCGGGCACGCGAGGTCGTGGAGCCGTCCATCGCAGTGTGGGCACGGCGACCGGCACCAACTGAGCTACGCTGGCGCGCGTGAAGGTTCTCGTGATCGGCTGTGGACGCGTCGGCAGCGCCGTTGCGCTCGACCTGCGCAACGCCGGCTGGGAGGTCAGCGTGATCGACGAGCGCGAGGACGCGATGGTGCGCCTCGGCGACGTCTGGTCGGGCGAGTTCCACGTCGGCCACGGAATGGACATCCAGCTGCTGCAACGGGCGGGGATCGAGGACGCGGACGCCGTCGTCGTCACCACCGACGGCGACAACTCGAATATCGTGATCGGCCAGATGGCGCAGAAGAAGTTCGACGTGCGCTCGGTGATCGTCCGGATCCTCGATCCGGCACGTGCCGAGTTCTTCAAGACCCGTGGGCTCAATGTCGTCTGCCCGACCCAGAGCGCGATCGAGACGCTCACCAACGCCGTCCGGGCGTACGAAGGCGCACTGACCTAACCCCGTGTATTTACTGATCGCAGGCGGTGGAAAGGTGGGCTCGAACCTGGCGCGGGCGCTGATTCGCGGCGGGCACGAGGTGACGCTGATCGAGCAGCGGCCCGTTCGCTTCGACCAGCTCGAGGCGGAGTTCGAGCACCAGGTGCACCGTGGCGACGCAACCGAGCTGTTCGTGCTCGAGCGCGCCGGGATCAAGCGGCCGCCGGATGTCGTGGTCGCGGTGACGGGCGACGACGAGGACAACATCGTCATCTGCCAGCTCGCACGCGACTGTTACGGCGTCGAGACGACGATCGCGCGCGTGAACGACCCGCGCAACCAGCCCTACTTCGACCTGCTCGGCATCACGCCGACCGTGTCGGCGACCGCGTCGATCATGGGCCTGATCGAGCACGAGGTTCCCGAGCACGGCCTGATCCGGCTGCTCGAGCTCCGCAAGGAGAACCGCGAGATCGTCGAGATCACGATCGGCGAGAAGGCCAAGTGCGCCGGTAAGGCGATCCGCGAGATCGACCTCCCCGAGGGGTCGCGCGTGATCTCGGTCTTCCGCAACGGCAAGGCGGAGGAGCCCGACGGCGCGATGCTGCTCGAGCCCGGCGACTCGGTCGTCGCGATCCTCGAGCCGGGCAAGGAAGACGAACTCCGTAAGATCCTCGTCCGCCAGGACTGACCTGAAATGCGATCGAGAGTCGTCGCCGCGGCTCTGGTCCTGTGCGCAGCGCTGACGGCAGGCGGCGCACGAGGCGCCGCCACCGGGATGGACTGGCCGAGGTTCGGCTTCGACGCGGCCCGCCACAACGTCGCCCCGGCGACCGGGATCACGAGCAAGAACATCGGGAAGCTCCACCGTCGGCAGGTGAAGATCCCGGGGACGGTCGACTCCTCGCCGATCTACCTGCACGACGTCGAGGTCGGGGGGCGCGCTCACGACACCTTCTTCGTCACGACGACGTACGGGATCACGCTCGCGATCGACGCAGGGAGCGGGAAGATCCTCTGGCGCTTCACGCCGTCGACGTACTCGAGCTACGCCGGAACGGCTCAGATCACCACGATGACGCCGGTCGCCGACCCGAGCCGTGCCGCGATCTACGCGGGCGCGCCCGACGGCGTGATCCGCAAGCTGAGCGTCGCGACCGGGAAGGTGCTCTGGTCGACGGCGATCACGCTCGATCCGACCCACGAGAAGCTCGCCTCGGCGCTCAACTTCGCAAACGGCCTCGTGCTGGCCGCCACCGATGGCTACATCGGGGACGCGCCGCCCTATCAGGGGCACGTCGTGACGCTCGATCCGGCGAGCGGCAGGATCGTCGGTGTCTGGAACTCGCTCTGCTCCGACCGCCACGTGATCATGCAGCCGTCCACGTGCGGTGGCTCCGACTCGGCGATCTGGGGTCGCTCCGCACCCGTCGTTGATCCGGCCACCGGCGATCTGCTCGTCGCCACCGGCAACGGGCCGTTCGACGGCAAGGCGAACTGGGGCGACAGCGTGCTCGTCCTCTCGCCGGACGGCAAGCGGGTCCTGAAGCACTGGACGCCGTCCAATCAGGATGAGCTGAACCGCGACGATCTCGACCTCGGCTCGACGGCGCCGGCGCTGCTCGCGAACGGCTACTTCGTCCAGGGAGGCAAGGACGGCCGGCTCCGCCTGCTGCGGCTCTCGAGCCTTGCCGGGGTCAATGCCCGGACCGGGGGTGAGCTGCAGACAGTGCCGGTGCCCGGCCCGACCGACCTCTTCTCGGAGCCCGCCACGTGGAAGGGAAGCTGGGTATTTCTCTCGACGTCGGAGGGGACGGCGGCCTGGCGGCTCGAGCACGGGAAGCTCCATCAGGTGTGGTCGAACGACACGGCCGGAACGAGCCCGGTGCTCGCCGGCGGTCTTCTGTACATCCAGGGATCGGGCGCGATCAGCGTCTACGCGCCGGCCGACCGGCAAGGTCGTCGGCTCACTGCCGATCGGGGATGCGCACTGGCAGAGCCCGATCGTCGCCGACGGCCGGGTCGCGGCCGGCGAGGGCAACAGCAACGATCACCGGACGAGCGGCGTTCTCGACATCTACCGGGTCGGCTGATCGCCTACGATGCGGCCGTGTCCAGCGACGAGTCCGCCCCTCAGATCGACATCCTCGCCGGCTACCTGCGGGCCGACCAGAAGGATCTGAAGAGCTTCGTCGAGATCCTCGCGAAGAAGCTGACCGACGCCTTCCCCGACCGGGTCAAGGTTCAGCGCAAGGGGCTGCCGGGGACGAGCAGGCCGGTCGTCTCGATCACGATGACGTTCGCCGAGAGCCAGTTCGTGCTCGACAACAACAAGGGGCAGGTCTCGACACGCCGCCGCAAGATGGTCAGGGGTGTCGCGCTGAACACCGACGAGCTCCGGTTGGACGCGTGGATCGACCAGCTTTCCGCCGCGCTCGTCGACGAGGCGGCGCTGAACGAGCGCGACCGCGTCGCGTTGCAAGAGCTGCTCGAAGCCTAGGTCCGCCGCCGGCGAACCTGCGGCCCCTGCTGGCCGAGCGCCGCATAGGCGATCGCCTGGAGCGACTCGTTCAGGTTGCGGAGCTCGTGTGCGACCACCGTCAGCTCGTCGCGGGACTCCTGGCGGCGGTTCATCCGCTCCAGCTCCGCGGCAATGCGGTCGAGGCGCTCCAGCAGCGCCTCGAGCTGGCGGTCGGTGAGCTCGTGGCTCTCCATCAGGTCGGCAAGTCTGCCAGAGAGCGCACGACCCGCGTGTCCGGGCCGAGCAGCAGCAGCACGCGTTCGAGCGCGCCCGGCCCCGCCTCGAGCACCTCGATCCGGCGCGTCGCGCCGAGGTGGGAGGCGGCGATCCGAGCCAGCTCCTCGGGCGCGTCGGTGAACACCCCGACCCGCACGCCCTCGCCCTGAAGGCGTCGCAAGGCCGCGGTCGCCGGGGCGCTCGGCCGCAGGTAGACGGGGGCGTGATCCTCGGCGAACCGCTCGAGCAGGACGCGCCAGTTCGGAAGCTGCTCGTCGAGCCGCTCCGGATCGACGTGGGCGCGCCGCGAGACGTCCTCCAGCCAGGCGTCGTACAGGGGCCGCGTGTCGCCGAGCACCCCGTCGAGCTCGATCGCGACAGAAGCCATCTCGCAAAGCTACTTGCGGCGGACGGGGATCACCGCAAGCGAGCCGCCCTCGCCGACGACGCGCACCTCGGCGCCGTAATGCCGGGCGATCAGCTCGGGCGTCGCGATCTCGGCCGGCGGACCGTCGGCGACGAGCCGCCCGCCCGCCAGCACGATCAGCCGGTCGGCGTACTGCGCGGCCAGCGTGATGTCGTGCATGGCGCAGACGACGGTCAGGTCGCCGGTCTCGCGCAGGGTCGCGACCAGCTCGAGTGCCTGTTGCTGGCGGCCGAGGTCGAGCGATGTCGTCGGCTCGTCGAGCAGCAGGAGCGGTGCCTCCTGGACGAGCGCGCGGCAGAGCACGACCCGCTGCTGCTCGCCGCCGCTCAACGTGTGCAGGCGGCGACGGGACAACGGCCCGAGGTCGAGCCGCGCCAGCGCCCGGCCGGCGGTCTGGAGATCGTGGGGCCCCTCGTAGCCGAAGGCACCGAGATGGGCAGTGCGGCCGAGGAGGACGTACTCGTCGACCCGCATCCCGGGGGGCAGGAGCGGCGCCTGCGGGACGAATGCGAGCCGTCTCGCAACCGCCCGCCGCGCGAGCTCCGACACCTCGTCGCCGTCGAGCGTGATCGACCCGTCGTAGGAGATCAGCCCGGCGCACGCGCGGAGCATGGTGCTCTTGCCGGCCCCGTTCGGCCCGATCAAGGCGACCCATTCACCCGGCGCGATCGTTGCGCTGACGCCGTCCAGGATCTGTGCCGATCCGAGGCGCACGGAGAGCCCGTCGAGGACGAGCGCCGTCACCGGAAGGTCCTGCTCGAGCGGAGGACGACCGCGAAGAACGGAGCGCCGAAGAACGCTGTCACGACGCCGATCGGCAGCTCCGCCGGCGCGACGACGGTGCGCGCGATCACGTCGCAGAGCACCAGAAAGCCCCCACCGACGAGGAGGGAAAGCGGCAGCACGATCCGGTAGCTCGTCCCGATCGCGAGCCGGATCGCGTGCGGGACGATGATCCCGACGAACCCGATCAGCCCGCTGAACGCGACCACGGCGGCCGTCCCGATCGTTGCGGCCGCGACGATCGTGATCCGCACGCGGCGGACGTGCACTCCAAGCGTGGCCGCCTCGTCGTCTCCGACCGTGAGCACGTCGAGCAGGCGCCGGTGCAGCAGGACGACGATCGACGAGATCACGACGTA
This sequence comes from uncultured Actinomycetota bacterium, assembly GCA_963768435.1. Taxonomy (GTDB): domain Bacteria; phylum Actinomycetota; class Thermoleophilia; order Gaiellales; family Gaiellaceae; genus PALSA-600. Next base: position 23,548 of record CAVYIB010000036.1, on the reverse strand, counting down.
GGGGAGCACGATCTCGACGGAGTGCCACCCGGCGGTGTCCACGCTGCCCAGGATCCAGCTGTAGACCTCCTGGAGCGTCTGGGAGTGCTGTTGCTGGATGAACGTCTGGATCGAAGTCAGGAACGCCACGACCGTGACACCGGCCAGCACGAGGGCGGCCGGGTTGCGGCCGCCCTCGGCCGACGCGCCGAGCGTGTAGGAGAGGAGCACGCCGACACCTGCACCGAGGAACGCTGCGATCGGGAGCAGGTCGTACGAGCTCGTCGTGGCGCTGAAGTACGCAATCGCGATCGTCGCCCCGAGCCCGGCGCCGGCTGCCACGCCTAGCAGGTAAGGATCGACGAGCGGATTGCGAAAGACGCCCTGGTACGCGCCGCCGGCCATTGCGAGCATCCCGCCGACGAGCAGCCCGAGCACCACGCGGGGTGCGCGGAGCTGCCAGAGAATCGCCGAGTCGGTCGCCGAGAGGTGCGAATGCACGCCGAGTAGCGGCACGTGCGAGAGCACCTCCCGGACGATCGTCCCGGTGCCGATGTCCGCGGGCCCGACGAACAGCCCGATCAGCGCCGAGACGACCACGAAGACGATCGCTCCCAGAACGGGCCAGAGGGCCCGCGGCGGGGAGGGGACCTCGACAACGTCCACCTTCCCCGCCGGCTCGACCGCGATGCTCACTTGCCCGAAAGCACCTTGATCCTGGCGGCCACCTGCTGAACGAAGTCGACGACGCGCGGGCCCCAGCGCGAGGCGAGATCGTCGCTCACGGCCAGCACGCCACCGTCCTTGACCGCGGCGATCGTCCCCCAGCCGGGACGCTTTGCGAGCTTGGCCGGGGTCTGGCCGCAGCAGATCGTGTCGGCGAGCACGATCAGCTTGGGACTGGCCGCCACGATGTACTCCTGCGAGAGCTTCGGATAGCCGGAGCCCGTCTTGTCGGCGGCATCCGCGATGTCCTTCAGCCCGAGCAGCTTGTAGATGCGGCCGATGAACGTCTTCGACGTCGCCGAGTACAGATCGGGCTCGAGCTCGTGGTAGACGGTCAGCCCCGCGCCATGGGGCACCGATGCGACTGCCGCCGCGATCTTGGCCTTCATGCCGGCGACCACCGTGGCCGCCTGCGCGGTGTGCCCCGTCTTCGCTCCGAGCTGCGTGATCTGCCCGTACGCGTCTGCGAGCGTCGATGCCGTCGGCTGAACGAGCACCGGGATCTTCAGCTTCCCGAGCGCCTCGACGATGTGGTTCCCGTCGAACGAGACCACGACCAGATCCGGCCGATAGCCGGCGATCGCCTCCGCGTTCGGCGTGTAGCCCGAGAGCTTCGTCATCGGGGCGTTCTTCGGGTAGTTCGACTGGTTGTCGACCGCCACGACCTGCTTGCCGGCGCCGATCGCGAACAGATCCTCGGTCGCGGTGGGTGAGAGCGAGACGATCCGGGTCGGAGTTGCCGCCCGGTGCGAGGCGGCAGCTGGGGCCGCGAGGACGAGCGCCGCCAGGGCGAGGCCCACGACGTACCTGCTTTTGGACATAAAAAACCTCCGCGTTGAAGCGGAGGGAGGTGGCTCGGCGGCGGTGCCGCGCGAACCGCCCTTCCTCCGAGGGCTGAGTTCGACGGCAAGGAGCAGGCGACCTGGCTCGTCCTCCACCGGAGCGGAGGCATCGCAGTTGCGGGACAGCGTCGGGTTCGCACCGACTTCGCTGCGCCTTACCGGCCGGGGATATGTGCCCGGCGCGGCGAGAATAGCGGTCCGACTATTTGGCGCGGCGACCGTCATACTCAGACTGGGATGCGCGCAGCACTGCTCACAATCGGGAACGAAGTCGTCTCGGGCGACGTCGTCAACACGAACGCCGCCTGGCTTGCCCAGCGGCTAGAAGGCCTCGGCGTGAAGGTCGATGTCGCCGCGAGCATCCCGGACGAGATCGGCGCCGTCTCCGACTTCGTCAACCGCGAGCGTGTACGGGTCGACTACCTGTTCGTGACCGGCGGCCTCGGTGGGACGCCGGACGATTTGACTCGTGAGGCGATGGCCGCCGCGTTCGGCATCCCGCAGATCGAGGTGCCCGAGCTCGCCGATGAGCTCCGCCGGCGCTTCCCCAAGCACCCGGACTACGCGGCGCGCTGGGCGCAGCTTCCTGCAGGCAGCCGCCCGCTCCGCAACCCGAAGGGCGGCGCGCCCGGGTTCGTGCTCGAGAACGTCTGGGTGCTGCCCGGGCTGCCGACCGAGATGGAAGCGATGTTCGACGCCTACGCCGACCAGTTCGCCGGCGACAACCCGATCGCCTCGTGGCGCCGCGCGTACAGAACCCGTGAGAGCGACGTCGTGCACCTGCTGACGGCGGCCACGGTCCGGTGGCCGAACGTGTCGATCGGCTCCTACCCTCGGTTCTTGGACGACGGGCCCGAGGTCGAGATCGTGTTGAAGTCGGCCGACCCGAAGGCGCTCGGGCAGGCGGTCGCCTGGCTCGAGCCCGAGCTCGCATCGGTGACCGCGGCAGCCAAGTCGTAAGCAGCTCGGGCGCTGATTCGGCCCTAGACCCGCTTCGTGTCGCGCCGGTAGGCCCAGCGGGCGACGAGGGCGGCACCGAGCGTCCAGACGGCGATCACGACCCAGCCCGTCGTCGTCCAGCCCTGCCCGCCGAGCGCCACATGACTCGCCTGGACGAGCCAGTACGAGGGAAGTGCCTCCCCGATCTTCGTCATCGTGCTCCCGGTGATCGGGAACCACGTTCCGCCGAGAATCGCGAACACCGCCGTTGCGCCGCCCATCGCCGGGCCGATCGAGTCCGGGGTGAGGAGATGGCCGAAGACGATTCCGAGCGCTGCGAACGGCAGGAGGCCGACGAGGATCAGCCCGGTCATCCGCGCCCACTCGTGGGCGGACAGGCTCACCCCGAGCGTCAGTCCGGCGGCGTACAGGGCACACAGGGTCGTCGCGGCCATCAGGTAGCCGGTGAGGACCTTGGCGCGGAAGTACGTACGCGTCGAGAGCGGCGTGATCCGGAGCTGACGGTTCCAGCCGACTGCCCGCTCGCCGGCGATGCGCGCTCCGGAGGAGAGCATCGCGCTCATGGCGCCGAAGGCGGCGAGGCCGACCATGAAGTACAGCGGGGCCGTGAGGCCGGTGCCCTTGAGGTCGCCCTCGTTCCGGTACGGAACCGCGATCAGGTAGTAGAGGACGAGCGGGAAGCCGAGCGAGAGGAAGAAGAACCGCCGGTTCCGGAACGTCCGCAGGACCTCGAAGCGGAGGTAGGCGCGGTTCACTGCGCTCCCTCCTCGCCGCTCGTCAGCTGAAGGAATGCCTCCTCGAGACCGGCTCCGCTGATCTCGATGTCGCGGGCGGCCGGGAAGGCCTCGAGCAGCGCGCGGATCGCCCGATCGGAGTCGCCGCACGCCAGGATGACCGACTCGCCGTGGCGATCGGCGTGCGCGACGCCGGGGAGGCGCTCGAGCTCCTCCGGGGAGACGTCGGGCAGCGTGGCGCGGATTCGCTTCGAGCCGACCATCGCCTTGATCTCGTTCGGCGGGCCGTCGGCGACGATCGACCCGTGTGCCATCAGCACGACCCGGTCGGCATAGGCGTCGGCCTCCTCGAGGTAGTGCGTGGCGAACAGGATCGTGCGACCGCCGGCGGCGAACTCGCGCATGGCCGACCAGAAGGCATGGCGGCCCTCGACGTCCATTGCGGCCGTCGGCTCGTCGAGCACGAGCAGATCGGGGTTGGAGACGAGCGCGATTGCGAACCGCACGCGCTGGGTCTGGCCGCCCGAGAGCTTCTGGGTTCGCCGGTCGGCAATCTCTCCGATCCCGGTGCGCTCGATCACCTCGTCGACCGAGAACGGGGTGGGGTAGAGCGCGGCCATCATCTCGACGAGCTCGCGCACCTTCACGTCGCGGATCAGGGCGCCGGTTTGCAGCATCGCGCCAACGGCGCCGCGGTCGACGGCTGCCTTCGGCGCTGCCCCGAACACGGACACGCTCCCGGCGTCGGGGTCGAGCAGGCCGAGGAGCATGTCGATCGTCGTCGACTTGCCGGCGCCGTTGGGCCCGAGCAGGGCGACCGTCTCGCCCGACGCGACCGAGATGTCGATCCCGCGCACCGCGCGAACCTCGCCGTAGCTCTTGGTGAGCCCGTTCAGCTCGACACCGATGCGTCCGTTCATGTGCCGCACTCTGCCAGTCGGCACCCCGGTCGGCGGTGCGGATAACCGTCCAATTGCTCCAGTTCTTCACGCCCGTACCCGCCGCTAGGGTGGAGTCGTGCCGCCGCTGACCAGTGCCGAGAGCTACCTCGCAGACCTGAACGAGGCCCAGCGCGAGGCCGTGACGACGACCGAGGGCCCGCTCCTCGTCATCGCCGGGGCGGGCTCGGGGAAGACGCGCGTGCTGACCTATCGCGTCGCGTATCTGCTCGGCGAGGTGGGCGTTCAGCCGAACGAGATTCTCGCGATCACGTTCACGAACAAGGCGGCCGCCGAGATGCGGTCGCGCATCGAGGCCGCGGTCGGGCCACGAGCGCGGGCGATCTGGATCCTCACCTTCCACGCGGCCTGCGGCCGGATCCTCCGCCGCGAGGCCGAGCGGCTCGGCTACCGCTCGAACTTCACGATCTACGACCAGGCCGACCAGCTCCGCCTCGTGCGCTCGTGCCTCGAGGAGCTCGAGCGCGATCCCAAGCGCTTCACCCCGCGCGGCATCCACACGCAGATCTCGAACGCCAAGAACCAGCTGATCGGCCCCGACGAGTACGCGGCTCGCGTCGGGAGCTTCTACGACCAGACCGTCGCCGATGTCTATGCGCTCTACCAGCGCAAGCTGTTCGCCCTGAACGGCGTCGACTTCGACGACATGCTGATGCTGACCGTCGAGGTGCTCCAGCGCTTCCCCGAGGCGCAGGACCGGTGGGCGAAGTCGTTCCGCTACATCCTCGTCGACGAGTACCAGGACACGAACCACGCGCAGTACGTCCTGCTGCAGCTGCTTTCGGGTATTCATAAAAACCTAATGGTAGTCGGAGATCCAGATCAAAGTGTCTATAGCTTCCGAGGTGCCGACATTCGCAACATCCTCGAGTTCGAACGCGACTTCGGCGACACCCATGTGATCCCCCTCGAGCAGAACTACCGCTCGACCAACGCGATCCTCAACGCGTCGAACGCGGTGATCGAGAACAACCGCGAACGCAAGAAGAAGCACCTCTGGTCGGAGCTCGGGGAGGGAGAGCCGGTGCGCGTCGTGGAGACGGAGGACGAGCACGCAGAAGCCCGCTTCGTGGCCGCCGAGGTGGCGGGTCTCGTCGAGTACGGCACGAGCCTCGGCGAGATCGCTGTCGTCTACCGCACGAACGCGCAGAGCCGTGTGCTGGAGGACGTCTTCGTCCGGCAGGGCGTGAACTACCAGGTGATCGGAGGCCCGCGGTTCTACGAGCGGGCCGAGATCAAGGATGCGATCGCCTACCTGCAGGCGATCGACAACCCGTACGACGGCGTGTCGCTGTCGCGGATCGCGAACAAGCCGCGGCGTGGGGTGGGGGATACCTCGCTGACTCGCCTCCAGGCGCTCGCGGACGGCGAAGGCATCTCGCTCTGGGAGGCGGTCGGCCGGGCCGAAGAGGCCGGCCTCGCCACCGCATCGCTGCGTGCGGTGCAGGGCTGGCGGGCGCTGCTGCAGTCGCTGATGGCGCAGGCTCTCGAGCTTTCGATCGCCGGCCTCCTCGAGGCGATCGTCGAGCGCACGGGCTATCCGGAGTTTCTGCTCACGACGCTCCCGAAATGGGAGGCCGAGGGGAAGATCGAGAACCTCGAGGAGCTCGTCGGCGTCGCCCGCGAGTACGAGGAGAACGCGACCGAGCCGTCGCTCTCCGCCTTCCTGCAGGAGATCTCGCTGTACTCCGACCAGGACGCGCTGCGAGACGACGAAGGGGGCGGGCAGGTGACCCTGATGACGCTCCACAACGCGAAGGGCCTCGAGTTTCGCGCCGTCTTCATGCTCGGGATGGAGGAGGGGATCTTCCCGCACTCGCGCTCGCTCGAGGAGAACTCGCTCGAGGAGGAGCGCCGGCTCTGTTACGTCGGGATGACCCGCGCCAAGGAGAAGCTGACGATGCTGCACGCGTCGCGCCGCTCGCTGTACGGCCGGAGCGACGCGAATCTTCCCTCGCGCTTCCTCGACGAGCTGCCGGACGAGGGCGTCGAGCGCGAGCGTTTGCGACCCGCGTCCTGGTCGAACTACGGCGTCCCGGTCGCCCGCCGCGAGATCACGCCGCGCGCCGACGTGCCTTCGCTCTCGACCGGCGACTCCGTGCGCCACGCCACGCTCGGCGCCGGGATCGTCACGAAGATCGAGCAGGACGGGGTCATCACCGTGCGCTTCGAGGACGGGTCGGAGAAGCGGTTGATGCTCGAGTACGCCGCGCTCGAGAAGATCTAGCGCGAGGCCTAACAACTTCCTCAAGACAGGGCGTTAGCGTTCCCCGGCATGCCGCAGCGTCAGAAGCTGGCCGTCATGCTGCTCGCGATCGGGGTCGGGCTCGGTGCCGCCGCGGACGTGCTGTTCGACGGGCCTCCGCTCGGGCTCAACGCGGGGCTTTTCGCGCTTGCCTTCGTCGGTGCGCTGGCGCTTCTGTTGCGCGTCGGCCGGATCCCGTTGCACCAGGGACGCCGGCTGATGGCGGTACCGCTCCTGCTCTTCGCGGGTCTCCTCGCCTGGCATGACTCGCCGCTGCTCGTGGCAGCCAACCTGCTCGCGATCGCGGGGGCGATCTCACTCGGGGCGCTCCGCCGGACTGCACCGAATGTCGCGTCCGCAGAGGTCTCGGACTACGTGTCGGGGGCCGTGAGCGCGGGAGCCTCGGCCTTCGGTGGCGCGGTCGCGCTGATGGAGAAGGACGTCCCGTGGCGCGACCTGGGGCAGCGCGCCCGAAGCCGGGAGGCGGTCGCAGCTGCCCGCGGGCTGGCGATCGGTGTGCCCCTGCTGCTCGTGTTCGGCGGTCTCTTCGTGGCCGCCGACGCCGTGTTCAAGAGCCTGCTCGTGTCGGCGGTTCCGGACGTCGGGGGCCTCTGGGCTCATCTCGCGATCGCTGCGGGAGTCGGCTGGCTGTCGGTCGGGCTCCTGCGCGACCTGCTTGCAACGCGTGAGGACGAACGGCTGGGCGCCGCGGCGATCTCGGCGATCGGCGCGACGCGGCCCCGGATCGGGGCGACCGAGATCGTGATCGCGCTTGCGGTCGTCGACCTTCTGTTCGCGGCCTTCGTCGCGGTTCAGGCCCGCTACCTCTTCGGCGGGAGGGGCCTCGTCGAGTCCCGCCTGCACCTGACGTACGCGCAGTACGCCCGCCACGGCTTCTTCGAGCTCGTCGTCGTGGCGATCCTCGTTCTGCCGCTGCTGCTCGTGGCGAACGCGCTGGTGCGCGGCCCGGGGCGTGGGACTCAGCTCGTCCGCGGGCTCTCCGCGGCGCTCGTTGCGCTCGTGCTCGTCGTCATGGTCTCTGCGCTCGACCGCATGTGGCTCTACGAGCGCGGCTACGGCCTGACCGAGCTGCGGATCTACGCCAGCGGGATCATCGTCTGGCTGGCAGTCGTCTTCGTCTGGCTGCTCGCGACGGCTCTGCGTGGGGACAGCCGCCGCTTCGCGACCGGCGCCGTGGTCGCCGGATTCGTCGCGACGATCGCGCTGAACGCGATCGACCCGGACGCACTGATCGCCCGCACGAACCTGGCGCGGCCGCATATCGACGCCGCCTACGTCAGCAGCCTGGGGGACGACGCAGTGCCGACTCTTCTCTCGCGGCTGCCGTCGCTCGATCCCGCGTTGAGGGCGCAGGTCGCGAGGGCGTTGCTCGCTCGCAGCGACTCGACCGGCGGCGTCCTGGGCTGGAACGCGTCACGCTCGCACGCGTCCGCGCTGCTCGCGAGCCATCAAGCCGAGCTCGCCGGGTTCGCGCGCTAACCGAACGCGCCGAGCAGCAGATCCAGGAAACGGTCGCGATCGGCGCCGAAAGCCCACTTGACGTTCGGAGGCGTTTGCGGGATCGGGCGGAAATCCCCGACGGTGCGGCCACGTGTGAGCTCGCCGTTCAGCTCGACGTCGACGTAGGCGTCCCGCACCTCGATCACTCCCGGGTCGATCAGATGGGCGACGCAAACAGCGTCGTGGACGGGCGCCGAACGCCGCTGGCCGGTCGGCTGAACGAGCTCGTAACCCTCGATCCGCGTCCGGATGATCTCGGCGGCCGCCGTTCCGGCCGGCGTACCGAGGCCGGCGAGTCGGTCGCAGTCCTCCTCGGAGACGAGCGCCTGATGGGTGGCGTCGAGCGGCACGATCGTCAGGTCGCGGATCCCGCTGCGCAGGACGATCCGGGCGGCCTCGGGGTCGGCCCAGATGTTGAACTCCGCCGACGGCGTGACGTTCGCACGGGCGTGGCTCCCGCCCATCAGCACGACGCGCGGGATGCGCGCGGCGAGCCCTGGATCCAGCAGGAGCGCGGTGGCGATGTTCGTCAGCGGCCCGGTCGGGACGAGAACCGTGTCGGAGCCGTCATCGAACGCGTCGACGAGGAACCGCGCGGCGTCGAGCTCCTGCGCCTGCGAGTGCGCGGCGGGCAGGTCGAGGGCGTCGCCGTGGATCTTCCCGCTCCGCTCCCTGTCGCCGGCCACCGCTCCCGACGGGAGGAGCGCGCCGGCGGCTCCCTGGTAGACGGGCGCCTCGCGGCCGATGTGGTCGAGCACTCGAAGCGTGTTGTCGGTCGTGTGGTCGATCGAGGTGTTGCCGCCGACCGTCGTGACCGCGACGAGCTCGAGCCGCGGGTCGAGCGCGGCGAGCATGATCGCGATCGCGTCGTCCGTCCCTGTGTCGACGTCCAGGATGAGCCTTGTCACGTTGTGGCGTACTCCGCCTCGAGCACCTCGAACTGCCAGACCTCGCTCTCGGCGTCCAGCGGCCCGCGCTCGGCGTGCTGAGCATGGGCCTGCGAGAACTGCGCCGACTTCATCCAGCCCTTGAAGTCCTCCTCGGTCGCCCAACGGGTGTAGACGAGGTAGCGCCCGTCCGGCGCCGACTTCAGCAGCTCGAACGCCTCGAAGCCCGGGGAGCCGGACACCTTTCCGGCGCGGGCGGCGAAGCGCTCCTCGAAGTCGGCGCGCCCGTCCTCCGCCACGGTGATTGCGTTGATCACGACGATCGACATGCCCAGACCTCCAGCTCGATGGAACGAAACACTAGAGCGCCGCGACCGTCTGAAAGACTGCGGGTGTGATCGCCTTCCTGCTGATCGTGGCCGGAGCGGTCTCGGCAGTTCTCGTCGGCGCCGCGCTGCGGCTTCCGAGCGTGGTGTCGACGTTGCTCGCGTCGTATCTCGCCTGGGTCGTGAACCTGGGTCTCGTCACGCTCGCCCTGTCGCCGTTCCGCCAGGTCGACCGGGGCGGGCTCGCAGTGGCCGAGGCGCTGATCCTCGTCGGCGCCTTCGTCGCATGGTGGCTGCGTGGCAGGCCGGTCCCGTCGTTTGCCCCGGCCCGTGCGGCGCTCGTCCAGGTCTCGACGAGCCCATGGACGCTGCTCTTCCTGATCGCGGTCGTCGCATTGCTCGGGTACGAGCTCGCCCTCGGGCTGACGATGCCGTCGAACAACTGGGATGCCTACACCTACCACCTGGCGCGCGTCGCGGCGTGGGCGCATCACGGCGGCCTCTACTGGATCCCGGACGCGCCGACCGACCGGCTGAACGAGTTCCAGCCGCTCGCCGAGCAGCAGATCCTGTTCCTCTTCGTCGCGAGCGCCGGCGACCAGCTCTATGCGGTGCCGCAGTTCCTGGCCGAGCTGGCGATCCTCGTGGCGGTCTACGGATGCGCGAGACGGCTGGGTTATGGAGTCCGCCCTGCAGCGTCGAGCGCGTTCCTGCTCGCGACGTTCTCGCTCGTCGCTCTCCAGGCATCGACCGCGCAGAACGATCTCGTGGCAGCGTCGTTCGTGGCGGTCGCGGCCTGCTTCCTGCTGTCGGGCCTTCCTGTCGAAGCCGTCCTGGCCGGCGTGGCGGCGGGCCTCGGGCTCGGAGCCAAGCTCACCACGATCGTCGTCTGGCCGGTGTTGGCCTGGCTCGCCATCGTGCGGGGCCGGCGGACGTTCTGGCTGGCGGTCGCAGGTGCGGGGGCGGGGCTGCTCGCGATCGGCTGCTGGGGCTACGTCCTCAATCTGGCGCACACGGGTCATGTCCTTGGAAACGGTGGCGGCCGGGTCGAGCACGAGGCGTCGCCGTCCTATCCCGGCTCGCTGGTGACGCTGCTCTCGACGCTGTACATGCTGATGGATCTCTCGAGGCTCTCCCCGGTACCGATCGCGCTGCTGACGCTGGCCGGGCTGGTCGTCGGGGCTGTCGTCGGGGTACGTGCCTGGCGGCGCAAAGCGGGGGCGGGGGACACTGCGCTCGACGTCGCAACCGTGACGCTTCCGCTCCTTGCGTGCGCGGCTGTGATCGTGGTCGGAGCGGTCCTCGCGGCCCTGACGCGCCATCTCGGCTCTCCGGTCAAGGGCCCCGGCGGCTCGTACAGCCCCGAGACCAGCTTCTTCGGAGGGCTCAACAACACCGCCGATGAGGACTCGTCCGACTTCGGCCCGATCGGGGCGGTCGTCCTCCTCGTGATCCCGGTGGTGACGGTATTCGCATATCGGGCCCACAAGGTCGACTCGCGTCAGTTGGCGCTCGCCTGCGCGTTGCCGATCTTCCTCGTCGTGGTGGCGCTCGGATCGACCTTCAACGTGTGGGAGGGGCGCTTCCTGATCGTCCCGGTCGTGCTGACGGCGCCGTTGTTCGCGATGCTCTTCCGTGGTCGAGCCGCCACCGCCGCGTATCTCGCCGTGGGCGTCCTCGTTGCCGTCCTCGTGGTCGAAGGCGACCGGACGAAGGCGCTGACGAGCCCACTCGGTGCGCCGTGGAACGTAACGCGGGTCGAAGCGGTCATGGCGGCACAGCCGCCCGCGGCGCGGGGCTACGCCGCGCTCGAGCGCGCTCTGCCGGCCGGTGGGTGCATAGGAGCCGTGCTGAGCGTGGAGGACCCCTCGTTCCTGCTCGGCGGGCCGAACTTCCATCGTCGAGTGGTGTATCTCCCGATTGCCGACCCGGTGGGCGCGGCCGAGCAATCAGGGCTCCAGCACGTCGTGATCACGCGGACGGAGGTACGAACGCAAGCCCAGCGGGAGGCCGTCCGCCGCTTCGTGAAGGCCGGTTGGACGATCAGCGATCTCGGAGGCTTCTGGTGGCTGGCCACCTCGAAGGCGAACACGACGGCCGGCTGCGCGTAAGGCTGTCGAACCGGGCGCCTGGCCTCGACGAATCAGAGGAGCCTTCTGCCGCCCTTCCTGGCGCCAGAACGACCTTCATGCAACCTTCATACTGCTCCGTAGGCCCGAGCGGTACGGTGGAAAGGAGCACATGGGACCTGAACTCTTCACCCCTACGCATCTGATCTTCCTCGCGATCCTGGGCCTGCTCGTGTTCGGCCCGAAGCGCCTGCCGGAGATCGGCCGCTCGCTCGGCACGGGCCTCCGCGAGTTCAAGAGCACGATCGGCGGAGTCAGTGGAATCGCCGACGTCACCAAGAGCCTCACCGAGCCGACCGCACCGGTTCCGGCCGCGCCGGCCGCTCCCGCACCACCGGTGCCGACGCATGTCGTGGCGCCCGCAGAGCAGATCGCCGCCGATCCGCCCGCCGGCCCCACGCTCCCGGCGTAACGACGCACTCGAGTTCGAGCGCAGTCGGCGTGGCGTTCAGGAGGTAGGATGTCGCTGCCGGGACGCAGGGCAGCGCGGGGCGATCGCGTTTTCGCTGCAGAACCCGGTATTTGGGGCGGTTAGCTCAGTTGGGAGAGCACCAGCTCGACAAGCTGGGGGTCACTGGTTCGAGCCCAGTACCGCCCATTTCTTGAAAGCCCCGCTTAGGCGGGGTTTTCGGGAACTAGAGAGAAATTGCCGCGTATGCCGCGGCCCTCGCTGAGCACGAACGCCGCGTTCACGAGCGAGAGGTGCGTGAACGCCTGCGGGAAGTTGCCGAGCTGCCGGTGGTTGTGCGGGTCGTACTCCTCGGAGAGCAGGCCGAGATCGTTGCGCAGGTCGAGCAGGCGCTCGAACAGCTCACGGGCCTCGTCGTGCCTGCCCTGGAGGGCGAGGACGCTGGCGAGCCAGAACGAGCAGGCGAGAAACACGCCCTCGTCGCCCGGCAGCCCGTCGACGCCCGCGTCCTGGGGCCGGTAGCGAAGGATCAGCCCTTCGACGGTCAGCTCGCGCCTGATCGCCTCGACGGTCGAGACCATGCGCGGGTCGGTCGCCGGCAGGAAGCCGACGAGCGGCATCAGGAGCACGCTCGCGTCGAGGTCGGTCGAGTCGTACGACTGGGTGAAGGCCTGCTTCTCCTCGCTCCAGGCGCGTTGCAAGACCTCGGCGTGGATCTCGTCGCGGAGGGTGCGCCAGAGGTCGACCGGCCCTTCTCGATCGAACTCCTCGTTGAAGCGGATCGCGCGGTCGAACGCGACCCAGGCCATCAGCTTCGAGTGCGTGAAGTGCCGGTTCGGTCCGCGAACCTCCCAGATCCCCGCGTCCTCGAGCCGCCACCCCTCGACGAGCCACTCGAGCAGCTTCCGCACGAGCGACCAGGCCGCGTCGTTCGGCGGCGCGCCGCTCGCGCGCGCCTGGTAGAGCGCGTCGAGCACCTCCCCGTAGACGTCGAGCTGGAGCTGCGTCGAGGCGGCGTTCCCGACGCGCACCGGCTGCGAGCCCTCGTACCCGGGCAGCCAGTCGAGCTCGTACTCGTCGAGGCGGCGCTCGCCGGCGAGCCCGTACATGATCTGCACGTCGGCCGGGTCGCCCGCGACGGCGCGCAGGAGCCAGTCGCGCCACGTGATCGCCTCGTCGCGGTAGCCCGCCGCGCAGCATGGCGAGCAGCGTCAGGGTCGCGTCGCGAAGCCAGCAGAAGCGGTAGTCCCAGTTGCGGACGCCGCCGACGTGCTCGGGGAGCGACGTCGTCGGTGCGGCGACGATCCCGCCGGTCGGCGCGTAGGTGAGCGCCTTGAGCACGAGCAGTGACTGGTGAATCTCCTCGTGGTAGTCGCCCGCGTGCGTGCAGCCGGTCGGCCCACGACAGCCAGTACTCCTCGGTGTCGGCGAGCGCCTGCTCCGGATCGATCTCGTCTGGGAGCGGCTCGTGCGACGGAAACCAGGTGAGCACGAACGGCACGCGGTCGCCGGGCGAGACGGTGAACTGCGAGACCGTGCTCATGTTCTCGCCGTGGGTCTCGACCGGCGTGCGAAAGCAGAGACGCATCCGGCCCCGCGATCGCGACGAGCGCGTCGTCGACGCGCCGGACCCACGGCACGATCCGGCCGAAGTCGAGCCGGATCACGAGCTCGGAGCGCATCTCGACCTCGCCGGAGAGACCTTCGACGATGCGGACGATGTCCGGGCGTGCGCCCGCGCGGCGGCATGAAGTCGATCACGCGGACGCTGCCGCCGGCGAGCTCGTGCACCGACTCGAGGATGAGCGTGTCGTGGCGGTAGCGCCGCGTCGATCGCATCGCCGTCGCCGGCGGGCGCGAGCAGCCAGCGGCCGTTTTCCTCGGAGCCGAGGATGGCCGGCGAAGCAGGCGCCCGAGTCGAAGCGCGGGAAGCAACACCAGTCGATGGAGCCGGCGCGGCTGACGAGCGCCACCGTCTGGAGGTCGCCGATCAGCCCGTAGTCCTCGATCAACGCCACGGGTCGTTTCTACACCAGCGCGACGCTCCTCCGTCCGGTTCGCCGACCAGGATCCCCCTGATGGCGATGCGGCGCGTCTTTCGGGCTGATGCCCACGCCCGATGGCAGGGGCGCTTGAGCGACGTCTTGTTCGACTGACATGAGATGCACCTTCGACCAGAGCGAGGAGGACGACGATGGCCGGGAAGATAGAGATTCGCGCGAGCGGTGAGAAGTTCCGCTTCGTGGTGCTGAACAGGAGTGGAGTGAAGCTACTGCAGAGCGGGCAGTTCGACGACAAGGCGAGCGCGAAACGAGCGGCCTCTTCGTTGGTGAAGGCGATAAGCGACGCGGAGATCGTCGACGCGAGCAAGCCGGCCGCCGGGTCGAAAACCAGCTCGCGCAGTCCGAGCGCGAAACGCTAGCCGCCGCCGTCGGGCTAGCTGCGACGGTTGAAGTCCCGGGAGTCTGCCTAGGCAGACTCTGGCGGGCCGGCGAGGGCGAAGGGTGTGCCTTCGGAGTCACGGCAGATCGCCCACCGCTCGCCCGGGTGGACGATCTCGCCGCCGAGAGCGCGCACGCGCGCCACGGCGGAGGCGAGATCGTCGACCGGGAAGTAGGGGAGCGAGTAGCGGTCGCCGGGGCCCGTGCCGCGCTGGTGTAGCCCGACGGTGATCCCTTCGAACTCCGTTTGCCAGCCGCGCCCAGCTTCTGGTTGGCGATCTTCCAGAGTCGTCTGCAGCAGCTCCTGCCAGAAGTGCCGGGCCCGCTCAGGGTCGTCGGCGGGCAGCTCGATCAGGAACCGAGGGGACACGCGTCACACCGTACCGGCGGGGCTAACCAGTGGCCGTCTCGCCGTCGGGGAAGACCTCGCTGAGCCGGCCGGTGTTGACGTCGTAGACGAACCCCCTGACCGGAACGTCCGGGGAGATCCATGGGTGTGACCTGGCCTTCTGAATCTGTTCCCGGGTGTTCTGCTCGACGTCGGTGAAGCTGTAGAACCTTGCCGGCGCGATGGGCGCCTGTCCCGTCTCCTTGCGGAGCCGTTCCTCCATCTCGTTATCGGTGAACCTGAGCATCCCGCAGTCGGTGTGGTTGATGATCATGATCTCTTTGGTTCCCAGCAGCCTGGTCGAGAGGACAAGCGACCGGACCGCGTCGTCGTCGATAACGGTGCCGAAGTTCCTGATCATGTCGACATCGGCTTCCGCAAGACCCAGCATCTGCTCGATGCCGCTCAGCCGGGGATCCGCACAGGTGACGATCGCGATCTTGGGTGCCGGCGGCCTCCCGCGCTCGGAGTCGAATCCGTCGGCGATCGTTGCATTGGCGCTCAGCGCCCCGTCGATGATGCTCATGGCCCTTCCCTTCTCCATGCCTGCACCGGTTTGTGTCCGGCACGCTAACGCTCGGACTCGCGCTACCGCGCCGCGGCTTGCGTTGACACGGCTGCGGGGCCTGGAGATGATCCGGTTATGGCGGCGACTGTCTTCGTCGGCATCGCTGTCGGCGTCATTTCCGGTCTGGCCACCTGGTGGATAACGGCCCGGCAATCACCCCGAGGATCAAGCTATCCGAGCAAGTCAGCAGACTGCCCGACGACAGCGGCGTGACGCCGTGGCTCCATCGCATCAAGGTTCTCAACGTCAAACGGCCGTGGCTCCCGTATGCACCACTTGTCGATGTCAGGGTGACTGCCGATTTGCGGATCCGAGGCCTGCGTAGGGGGCTTCCCCAGACGTGGATTCGGATCAGAATTCCCGTCGGCGGTGACGGGGAGCTGCCGATCGTTGAGCGGAGCCGTGTGGTGCGTCTCGAGGCCCACGCAATCGAGGAGAAGTACGCGCTCTTCCTTCCGCCCCCGTTGCTGGGCCAATGGAAGGAGGGTCGCCTGGGTCTCGACGATCTCTTCGAGCTCGGATCGTGTGCGCGGCTCGAAGTGGTCATCGGCGCTTCGCACAGCTACACAGGAGCCCGTTCGACCGTCGTCTCGACCTATCGGCCCGAGGACGTCATGGACGGCGGGTTCACCGGTGGTGGGCTGGCGGTCGAACCAGGAACCTCGGATCTCGAGGAGCTGGATGCGGATCCCTAACCCAAAGGGGGGCGCGTACCGCAGTTCGACGTTGTTACGGTGATTCTGTGCGGTCGCGGCTGATTCTCAGGCTGACAGTCGCGGCGGCACTAATCAGCGTCGTGGGCGTCGTCGTTTCCTCGGCGGAAGGCATCGTCGGCGGGAACACGATCGCAATCGCCTCGAGCCCGACGACGGTCTATGTCGAGTACGAGGTGGGAAGTAACTCCTACTACCACTGCACCGGCTCGATCATCGATGCGACGCATGTCGTCACGGCCGCGCATTGTCTCTACGACCTCGACAACGGAAACACACCGGCGCAGCCGTCGCAGCTCATGGTGGATGCAGGTCTTTCGAACTTCTTCACACCGACCTCGACCGATACCGCCCAGAGCGTGAAGGTGAGCTCGTTTCGGATTCACCCCGGATATGCCGTCGGCTCGGACGGGGACGCAGATGACGTCGCGGTGCTCGCCCTCGCCTCCCCGCTCGACCTCAGCAGCCCGGGCGTCAGTGCAGTGACGCTCCCGGGGGCGGCGACAACGATCCCCGGCGGGACAAGCGTGACCATCGCCGGGTTCGGACGACAGAATGCGTCATCTCCGGCCGGCGGCCCGCTCGCCTCGATGACCGCCACGACCTACCCGAAGGGTGCCTGTGGCGCGTATACGAAGAGCGACGCGATCGTGAACGACGACGCAATCGAGGCGTGTCTTGCCTCGCCGACCAGTTCGGTCTGCAGCGGCGATAGCGGCGCCGGCGTCCTCGCCTCCGGGAGCGTGTTGGTCGGGATCGTCACGAACGGAACGCTGGGTTGCCCGGCGGGCGGTGCGGCGATCTTCGCGGCCGTTTCGGCACCTGAGATCCTGGCGTTCATCCAGGGCAGCGACAAGCCGCCGACCGCTCCGCGCCCATCCCGGACGACGTTCTACAGGTTGAGGTGGCCGCAGCCGCTCACGGTTGGCGCTTCGCTCACGTGCTCGACCGGCGGGTGGTCGTCGCCGGTACAGCTCTCCTACGCGTTCCTCGACGCCAGGACGAAGGCCGTGTTGCAGAGCGGCTCCCGTTTCACCTACCTGCTGCCATCCAAGGCGTCAGAGATGACGATCGGCTGTCGGATCACTGTGTCCAACGGCGGCGGAGTAGCGGTGGTCAGCACGATCTCGACCTCGAAGATCAAGCCAGCACCGCCACGTCCGAAGCGCTGACCGGCCTCGCGGCTGTCCTGCGAGATCCGTGTCGCACGGAAGTCACCACAGGGTTGGCGGCGGCGGCGGCGTTCGTCTACGGGGTCCCGCTGGTGTTCGTCGGCGGGGGCCAGTCGGCGGAGCTTATGACGCCTGGCAGCGCCTTCTCGAAGAGTCGGGCGAGTCGATCCAGGTCAAGTCGTGAGAGCCGTCCGACGAAGAGTTCCCGCACTGTCGCGTGATGGACGACCTGCGCGCGTCGCAGCGCCTCGAGCCCCGGTTTCGTGAGTAGGGCGAACGCTGCGCGCCCGTCTGCCGGATCGGGCTCTCGGCGAACGAGACCCCGTTCCTCGAGCCGCTTGACGACGCGGGTGATCCCGCTCGGGGTGAGCATTCGTTTGGCGCCCAGGCTGCTCATGCGCAGCCTCAACTCCGGAGCGGTCACGAGCGTGATCAGAACGCCGTAGTCGGCGAGTGAGACGGCGCTTTGTTCGCGAAGTCGTCGGTCGATCTCGCGCATGACCGATTCGCGCAGGCGCAGAAGTCCCCGCCAGGCGCCGAATTCCTCCGGCCTGAAGGCGTCGGGCTCCGGAAGCTCCTCGAGCCACCCCGTTGAATTATGAGAGTTATTTGACACTGTGAAGTAAAACACCGATACTTTACTTGCGAGTGTGAAGTATACCGGCCGACTGTTCGGCTCATCAAAAGGAGACGACCATGGCATCCCTAGCTGCCAAAGTGCTGGAACCACGCGACGGGCTACGGCTCCAATCGGGCCCAGGACGCGACCTCATCTTCAAGGTCACCGGTGAGGACACGGGCGGGGCCCTCGACTACTTCATCGTGGAGGTCGCTCCGAAGGGCGGGCCTCCGCTGCACGTCCACCACAAGCAGGAGGAGACGATCCACGCCCTGCGGGGGCGCTACAAGGTCCAGATCGGCGACGAGACGTTCCACATCGAAGAAGGCGGCTTCGCCTATCTCCCCTCGGGCGTCCCCCACGCATTCCTGAACCTGACTGACGACCCAGGCGAGATCATCGTCGTCTACACCCCCGGCGGCGGCCACAAGTTCTACGAGGAGCTCGGCCCGCTGACGAGGAACGGGACCCCGGACCGCGCGGCCGTCGCAGCGGTTTTCGCGAAGTACGACATGACCTTGCTCGGGTCGCCGCTGGCGGCGGATTGACGCCGGCCGCCTTCGGACGGGGCGTCCAGGGAGCCGCACGATCGTGGCGGGTCAGGCCGCGGCGTCGACCTCCTGCGCGGAGATCGCGAACGCCTCCGGGCCTTGCTCTGCTGCCGCCGGATCCATCCACATGACCTGCCAGCCATGGCCGTCGAGGTCGTAGAAGCTGCGCGAGTACATGAAGCCGTAGTCCTCGGCGTCATCCACCTCGGTGCCGCCCGCCGCGAGCGCAGCGGCGCTGACCGAGTCGACCTCATCACGGGACGACACGCTGAAGCAGTACAGCGCCAGCGTGTGCGTGGTTGGATCGGCGATCGGCAGCTTCGCGAACTGCTCGAACTTCTCGCGGGTGAGCAGCATGACGAAGGCCTGCTCGCCGACCAGCATGCAGGCGGCGGTCTCGTCGGTGAACAGCGGGTTGAAGGTGAACCCGAGCTCGGCGAAGAACGTCTTGCTGCGCTCCAGGTCCGCGACGGGGAGGTTCACGAACAGCATGCGGCCGGCGTGTGTGGGGTTGGTCATAGCGGTCTCCAGTCTGTGACTCGATGGGGTATGTCCTGGTAGACCGGCCCAGCCGGCGGAACTCATCGGTTGATCGGCTTCGCTTGCCACCGCTGACGAGTGAGGGAGCTTCTACGCGCGCTGACCGGGACTCGGCATCTGCGGCAGGCCGGCGGGAAGTTGCACCGTGACGCGGAGCCCACCGTCGGCCCGCGGAGTGAGGGTGAGGGTTCCGTCGTGCGCCTGGGTGATGCTCTTGGCGATTGCCAGGCCGAGCCCGACACCTGCGTGGTCGCTGCGTATGCGCTCGGTGCCGCGCAGAAACGGCTCGGCGAGCGTCGTGACCAGCTGTGGGGTGAGCTTCTCGCCGGTGTTCTCGACGGTGAGCAGCGCACGCCTGGGCTGAACGCTCGTGCTGACCCACACGTTGCCCTGCTCGGGCAGGTTGTGGACGATCGCGTTGTGCAGGAGATTCGTGCTCAGCTGCAGCAGGAGCGCGTGCGAACCGACGATGGGGGTCAGGTCGCCGGAGGTCTCGATGGTGAGGCCGCGTTTCTCTGCGAGAGGGAGGAGCGTTTCGGCCGCTTCTTCCGCGATCAGGGACAGGTCGAGGTGCTCGGGGGTGAAGGACCGTTGGTCGGCGCGGCCGAGCAGGAGGAGGGCTTCGATCAGATCGATCGCTCGGGTGTTGACGGCTTGGAGGCGATCGACGAGCTCGGCGGTGTCGCTGTCCGGGTCGTTGCGGGCCACGTCGAGAAGCGTCCGCGTGATCGCCAGCGGAGTGCGCAGCTCGTGGGAGGCATTGGCCGCGAATCTCTGCTGCTCTGCAACGTGCGCCTCGACACGGGCGAGCATGGCGTCGAAGGCATCGGCGAGCTCCCGGAACTCGTCCTTGCTTCCCTCCAGCTCGATCCGATGCGAGAGCGATCCGTCCGCGGCCCTACGGGTGGCGTCCGTGATGCGACCGAGCGGCGCGAGCATCCGGCCGGCGAGCAGCCAGCCTCCCAGGAGACCGAACACCAGCAGGAACGCCAGCACGATCGCCGCGACCGAGCCGAAGCCGTGCAGCGGGTCGGAGCGATCGAACAGGAACCACCACGAAGGATGCATGTGAGAGAGCGAGCCGTCGGGTATGTAGCGCAGGATCACCACCCAAACGGCCGCCAGCATCAAGCTGCCGGCGACCACGAGGAACCCGGCGTAGCTGAGGGTGAGCTTGAGGCGAACGGTCAAACCCGGGTCTCTATCCACGGTCTTGTCCCTCGAGCCGGGTGCTCGGCTCTGTGTCGATCCGGTACCCGACGCCGGGCACCGTCGCGATGATCCACGGCTCACCGAGACGTTTGCGGAGTCCCGAGACCGTGATCCGGGGAGCATTGGTGAACGGGTCTGCGAACTCGTCCCACGCCCGCGACAGGAGCTCTTCGGCGCTGACGACACCCCCGTCGGCCCCGACGAGGACCTCGAGCACCGCGAACTGCTTCCTCGTCAGCGCGACGTAGCGACCGTCGCGATAGACCTCCCGGCGGAACGGATCGAGGCGGAGACCTGCGATCTCCCGCACCGGCGGCCTGTTGTGCGCGCGTCTCCGGTCGAGCGCCCTGAGACGGAGGACGAGCTCACGGAGCTCGAACGGCTTGGTGAGGTAGTCGTCGGCGCCGAGCTCGAACCCGGTCGCCTTGTCGTCGAGACGGTCGGCAGCGGTGAGCATCAGGATCGGCATGCCGCTTCCGGAGGCGACGATCCGCTCGGCGATCTCGTCACCGCTCGGGCCGGGAATGTCTCGGTCCAGGACGGCGATGTCGTAGGTGTTGAACCTCAGGAGCGCCAGGGCGCTTTCGCCGTCACCGGCGACATCGGCCGCGATCGCTTCCAGGCGTAACCCGTCGCGGATCGCCTCCGCCATGTAGGGCTCGTCCTCGACGATCAACACGCGCACCCTCCGATGGTACGAGCTGGCGTGTTTCGTCCGCATATCGAAAACGGGATACGTGCTTGCAACAGGACGCTCGCTTGACTGGACGCAATGACCGAGCGCAGGCGAGCAAAGACCCGCCGGATCCGGATTCGCCGGCTCCGCGCCGCCGGACTGCTGATCGTCATCGCGGCGATCGCGGCCTTCGGCTACCGGTCCCTGGCGTCCTCCTCCTCGACGGCTGCATCACCGATCGACGTACTCCGCAGTGAGCGCGCGGCTGGGCTTGGCGAAGCGCTGCTCAGCACGGTGTGGCCGGCTGATGGCCAGGCCGCGTTCGTCCGGTCGGGGCGGTCGCAGGTCGAGGCCGGCCCGAACCAGCATCCGGCTGCGATCGCCAGCGTCGCGAAGGTGATGACGGCCTATCTCGTGCTCCGTGATCACCCGCTGGGACTGGGCCAGGACGGCCCGACGATCACGCTCACCGACGCCGATGTCGTCGACACCGACCGCCGGCGCGGGCAGGACGAGTCGGTCGTGTCGATTGCCGCCGGAGAGCAGATGACCGAGCTGCAGGCGCTGCAGGCGCTCCTGCTGCCGTCGGCGAACAACATCGCCGCGGTTCTCGCGCGCTGGGACGCCGGGTCGGTCGACCAGTTCGTCGCCCGGATGAACGTTACCGCGCGGTCGCTGGGGCTGGCCCGCACCCGCTACACCGACCCGAGCGGCTACGACGACGCGACCGTGTCGACCGCCGCCGACCAGGTGCGCGTCGTCGATCGGGCCATGCGCCTGCCGGTGTTCGCGAGCATCGTCGCCACGCCGAGCGCGACGCTGCCGGTCGCCGGCACGGTGCACAACACCGACACATTGCTTGGTTACGACGGATTCGTCGGCGTCAAGACGGGCTCTGACGATGCCGCCGGCGGCTGCTTCGCGTTCCGGGCCGTCCGCTGGATCGACGGCAAGCGGACGACGATCACCGGGGTCGTGCTGGGCCAGTCCGGCCACGACCGGATCGCGGCGGGTCTCGTGGCGGCCGACGCGATGGTCGACCGCATCGCCGGTCATTCACGCAGCCGGGTGCCCGCCACGCCGCCTCAGGGCGGCCTCCCGCAGTGACCCGGGAGGTGCCCTCCGCGGCTATTCGCGGTTGCCCTGAAGCTGCAGGCCTGCGAGGCAGTAGAAGACCATGTAGGCAACGGTCAAGAAGCTCGTGAGTACCGCAATCGACGCAAAGAGGCGTGGATGATGGAGCGGATTCTCGAGCTGCGTGTTGATCACGTGAGCGACCCGGAACGGATGCAGCAAGGCGTCCCAGCTGTTGAACCCGATGAAGCGGCCGATGTAGACGCCGAGGCTCCCGAGCGCCAGAACGGCAACGACACCGATCCAGCTCCAGAGAGACCCGGCCGAACGCCGCAAGAGCGACTGCATCAGGTAGAGCGAGAAGAACCCGAGCAACAAGGCCGTCCATGCGAACGCGGAGAGCATGAGGCCGTCGTACCAGAGCGGCGTCGTCGGAGAGTCGTGAAGGTGAATGAAGTCCGTGAGCATGTACGGCGCGTTCGGAAAGAACAGCAGCCAGAGCACGCCGAGAACCGTCGCAACCAGACCAAGCCCGCGGCGCGCGCACGCGTATGACGAGAGGGCGAACGCGACCGGAACCCAGGCCAGGAAGAGATTCCAGTCCAGAAAGCGGTAGAACGAATCGTGCCGGTACCGGGTTCGGAACTCCACGAGGGAGACACAGAACGCGGACGCAACGGCGAGCGCGAGTAGCAGGGCGACCACGCTGAGCGTTCGACGATCTCGCATCTCAGCCGCCGATTCTCAGCAGGTCGGGCCGCCCGAGTCGTCGCAGCGAACCTGTCACCGGCAACACCTTATTCGCTCGACAGCGCGTCGAGCCCGGCAGCGGGTGGGAGGCGATCGAGGGCCGCCACCTGGCCGAGCGCCGGCGTCGTTAGAGTGCGCGCATGCGAAGGGTGACTGTGGCTCTGGCGACCGCCGGTGCAGGCTCGCGGCCGTGAGCGAGAGCTCTGCACAGAGCCCGTCCGAGGTGATCCACGCCAGGATCCGGGAGCTGGGCGACTGGCGGGGGGAGACTGCTCTCCCGGCTACGTGCCCTGATCAAGGAAGCCGATCCCGAGGTAGTCGAGGAGTGGAAGTGGGCGAAGGCCTCCAGTCCCGGGGTTCCCGTGTGGTCTCACGATGGGATCATCTGCACGGGCGAGACCTACAAGAGCGCGGTGAAGACGACGTTCGCCAGGGGTGCATCGCTGGAGGATCCTTCCGGGCTGTTCAACTCGAGCCTCGAGGGCAACGTCAGGCGCGCGATCGATTTTCGCGAAGGCGAGGAGATCGACGAGGCGGCTTTCAAGGATCTCGTCCGCTCAGCCGTTACCCTGAACACCGCGCGCCGCTCCTAGACGAGAATGGCGCGATGAAGCTCGCGCGTGCCCTCGCCATCGTCAACGCGGTCGTCTCGGACGCGCCGGGGCCGGTATCGGTGTTCGTGGCCGATGACCACGGCGAACTGGTCGCCGCGGCAACGATGGACGGTGCGGCGCCCGACACGCGCCTGAACGCGCAGCGGAAGGCGTACACCGCCGCCCGCTCGGATGCGCGAACGACGCGTGAGCTGGCCGAGAAGGTGGCGGGCAATGCAGTCGAGCGGGCGAGCTTCGATCCGTTCTTCACGTTCTTCCTCGGTGGGGTCGCGGTCTTCGACGGCGACGTGCGAGTCGGCGCGGTCGGGGTCAGCGGCCTCCCGGGCGAGGTGGACGAGGAGCTCGCGTTGCGCGCCGTCGAACGCACTTTTCCATAGTCGCGCGATGCGTCCGGAGCGGATGAATGCGTTCACGGATGGCGTGATCGCGATCCTGATCACGATTCTCGTCCTCGAACTGCGACCCCCGGAGGGGAATCGCCTGGCCGACATCCTGGACGAGAAGAGCCACCTG
>CAVYIB010000035.1:0-42760 GCA_963768435.1 uncultured Actinomycetota bacterium | reverse complement strand
GCCGGCCAAGGTGCTTCAACGAGGCCGGGATAAGACTCTGCATCTACAGCGATTTTGGTCGTGACTGAGTCGCGCGGCTCAGACGGGGCCTGACCGGCTAGTTTCACGTCGGTGAAAAACAGGCCGCGCGCGGTGATCGCCGCAGATCGGATGAACCCGCGCCGCAACTCGGTGCAGTGGGCTGTTCGCCGGCCGCTCGTGGACTGGCTGGCCGGGATGGACTTCGACGGGCTCCGGATGATCGACGTCGGATGCGGGACGCAGCCCTACAGGCCCCTTTTTGCCGGGGCGGCCGAGGTCGTCGGATTCGATATCCCGGGCAATCCGCGCGCCGACCTGCACGGATCGATCGAGGCGCTGCCGGTCGAGGATGCGAGCTTCGACGTCGTGCTCTGCCTCCAGGTGCTCGAGCACGTCCCCGACCCGATCGCGGCGGTCCGGGAGCTCCGGCGCGTGGTCCGCCCCGGTGGGCGGGTGCTCCTCTCGACGCACGGCGTCTATCCCTACCACCCCTCGCCCATCGATCTTTGGCGCTGGACACACGAGGGATTGGCAAAGATCTTCGAGGAGAACGGGCCCTGGGAGTCGGTGACGGTGCACGCCGGCGCCGGGACCGCGACCACGGTCGCGATGCTGGTCGCGCGGATGATCGACCTGCTGTTCAAGCGCGCAGGCGTGCGGCCGGTCGGGAAGCCGTTCATCACGGCGCTGAACGCCGCGGGCGAGGCGCTCGACGACCGAGTGCCGTTGCTGCGGGAGCAGGTGCCCGGGTCGCTGAACGCGAACTTCCACGTCGTCGCGATCGCCGCGTGAGGAGCGAGCCGGCTCGAGCTACTCGTTCATCGCGATGCTCGGGCGTCGCGCTAGGACCGGCCGGTGCGTGTCCGGCGGTCGTCGAGGTTGCCGGCTGACGTTACGAGTCGGGGAGCCGCTCGGCGACCGTCTTCAGGATCCGCTGCTGAAGCTGCGGAGACTCGCGCAGGAGGCGGCTGAAGCTGGGGCGAGTGACGATCGCAACGAGCACGGGCGCGCTCGTCGTGACCGAGGCGGTCGTCGGGCGATCGGACAGGAGCGCGATCTCGCCGAAGAAATCGCCCGCCGAGAGGCTGTTCACCTTCCGGCCCCGCCGCCGCACCACCGCTTCGCCCTCGAGCAGAATGAAAAACTGGCGCCCCGGCTCGCCTTCGGTGATCAGCTCCTTGCCGGACGGAAAGTCGAGCTCGTCGGTGATCCGCGCGACGGCTGCGAGATCGCGCTTCGAGAGGCCTGCGAACAGCGGAACGCCGCGCAATGCCTCGAGCTTGCTATCAGCACGGCCCCGCACCCGCGGTGATCGTAACACGGGCCCGATCGATTCTCAGCCGCTGTGCCAGGGTGGCGAGTCCTTGCCCGGGAAGAGATCCCAGACGCCGTCCTCGCGGCACTTCGCCGTGTTGATGTAGTTCGGCGGACGCTGCTTGTAGTTGTCCAGGTTCAGCCGCGCGAGCGAGTTCGCATACGCGGTGGGAACCCCGAGCTTCTCCGCCACCGTCGCCGCGAGCTGCATCCCGTAGCACTCGGCCTGCGCCTCGACGCTGACGCCGACCGAGTGCATCGTCTCGTGCGCAAGCGTCTCGACCGCGTCCGCGGTGATCACGTTCGGGTACCGCGGCCGGTGGTTCAGCAGGGTCTCGAAGGCGTGGCAGATCTGCGGTGACAGATGCACCCAGTGCGGCATCGAGGGCGTCCAGAACGCGATCGTCTCGTACGCCGAGTCGTGGCCGTCACCGCTGACGGTCGGCCAGTCCTTCGCGCTCCAGCAGGCCACGTCGATCGTGTGCGGGACGCCGACGATCTTCGACAGGGTGTAGGCGGCGGCCGAGAGGCGGGTGTCCCGGATGCTCGCGCCGGTGTAATCGGCCGCGGCTTTCAGCCGCGGCGCGTACGACTCGTCGTGAATCCCCGGGGAGGCGGCTGGCGACGGCCCGGCAGAGGCACCCGGGACGACGCTCGAGAGAGCGACGGCGGCGAGCCCTACAGCCAGGAGTGGCCCGCGCAGCGACACGCCGCCCAGAGTAGCGGCCGCTATCGCCCCCCATTTGGGCGATTGTCACGGCGCGCCGGCCGCACTAGCGTCGAACCGGACGGCTGGCCGCGCTGCTACCGGTCTCACCCCCGCGCCAACGCCGCAGGGCGGGGAAGACCCTGCAGAGCGCCGGCCGTCCACTTGTTGGTCATGATCTCCCGATGCCAGCGGAGAGCGGCGGGGAGCCAAGCGCCACGGAACCAGATCGCCCGGCCGCCACGGCGCGGCGCGCCGTCCCGACCCTGTCGTGGCCCTGGGCCGCCCTCGTCGTCGCACTGGCCGTGTTCGCGCTGCTCGGCTGGCAGGGGATCTCGACCGTCGGCAGGACCGGCCCGCTCGACGCCGGCGAGTACCTGCTGAACGCGCAGTACCTGAACGGGCACGGCCACCTGCCACCGGACTACGTGAGCTACGAGTACTCGGCGCCTCCGTTCTACGAGGCGCTCGCGATCGCACTCGAGCACGTCGTTCGCGCCGTGCCGGCCGTGCCGCTCGAGCTCGGCTCGAACACGGCCGCTCGGATCCTCTGGCTGCTCCTCGTCGCTGGGGGCGCCATGTGCGTCGTCTCGACGCGCTCGCGTGTTCGGATACTCGGGCTGGCCGGTCTGTCGGTCGGCGGTCTCTGGGCCCTCGACCAGGGTCTGTCGCTCGGGCGCAGCCAGACCTGGTCGGCCGGGCAGATGCTCTCGCTCGTCGCCGCGATGGGCCTCGTCGTCGTGTCGGCGCTGATCGCGCGGGAGATCTGGCCAGGCCGTCCGAGGCGGATGCTCGGGACTGCCGCGTTCGTCCTCGCCTACCCCGTGGTGCTGCGGCTCGGCGTGCTCTTCCACCCGGAGACGACGGTCGCGCTCCTGTCCGCGATCGCGATCCTGCTCCTCCTGCGGGCCGGCGCCCGCGGCTGGCCGCTCGGGCTGGGAATCGCGGCCGGGGTCGCCTGCGGCCTCGGCCTGCTCACGCGCCAGAGCGCGGTCGTCGTCGCGCTCTGCCTCGTCGCCGGCGCCCTGCTCGCGGGCGGCCGCAAGGCTGCGCGCTTCACGGTCGGCCTGATCGCCGCCGCAGCGCTCGTCGCCGGGCCCTGGCTCGGATACGCCGCCGCGACCTGGGGCAACCCGTTCCAGGGAAACCTCCAGCACCCGGGCGGCATGGTCCAGGGCGGCGAGCCGCTCTCCTTCTACGTCTCGTTCCCGATCGGGTCGCTCGTCGCTCATCCGTACCGCGACCACCTCGCGAACCAGTTCCTGCCGCAGCTCCACGCCGATCTCTGGAGTGACTGGTACGGCGGTTTCCACAACGCTTGGGTCGCGCCGTCGCGCGCCGATCGCGTCACCGCCTCGAGCCAGAGCATCCTGGGCCTCGCCGCCGACGCGCTCGCCATCGGAGGCCTGCTCGCCTTCGGCCTCCGGCCGCTTCTGCGCCTTGCGCGCCGAAGGCAGCGCGACCTGACCGACGGGGCGCTCGGATTCCTCGCACTGCTGGCCGTAGCGGCCGTGGTTGCGCTGGCCGCACAGATCATCCGGTACCCGCAGGTCGACGGGAAGGAGATCAAGGCGAGCTACCTGATGTTCACCGCCCCTTGCTGGGCGGTCTTCTCCGTTGCCGCGTGGGCCTCGCTGTGGCGCCGGCCCACACTCCGGATCGTCCTCGCGATCGCAGCCTCGCTCTACGTGCTCAGCTACGGGACGAGCCTCGCCGCCTCGTTCTCGCACAGCTACCCGTCGCTACCGAACATCGTCGAGTCACAGGGCTACGCCGATCTGAGCGTCTCGATCAGCCAGCTGAGCCCCACTCCCGGCGCGGGAGGCGAGGTCGACTTCGCGGTGTACGTGGAGAACCACGGGACGGCGACGGCCACCAACACGAGGCTGGAGATCGACCTGCCCCAGGGAACGAAGCTTGCCGGGCCTCCGACCTATGACCGTGGCTCGGGCTGCACCGGCCTCACCTCGATCAGCTGCTTCCTCGATTTCCTGCCGTCCGGCAAGAGCTCGACCATCCGGTTGGGCATGCTGACCACGAACGGCTTGAACACGATCACGACCACCGTCTCGAGCTCCGAGGTCGATGCCCGACCGGCCGACAACGAGGCTTCGCTTACCATTCGAGTCGGGCAATTCTCCTGACATGAGCGCATCTCTCGACCCCCCCGCTCCCAGCGCCACGCCGCTCGGGAAGGCCGCTTACCGGGTTGGTCGGCTCGTCGGGCGGGTCGAGGCGACCGTCGAGCGGATCCCGCCCTGGGCCGCGCTCGGGGCGATCATGGTCGTCGGCTGGGGGATCGCCGTCGCGGCGGGCCGGATTGCCGGCCACACCGGCTGGCTCTACTACCACGGCGGAGACGGCACCTGGTACTACACGACCTCCTGGGTGCTCGGGAACGGCCACATCCCGACGGCCGGGATCGGGTTCGGTTATCCGCTCCTGCTCGCGCCGATCGCCGGAATCGCCGGATCGAGCCTGCTCGACGGCCTCCCGGCCATCGTCATCTTCAACCAGCTCGTCCTCGCACCGATCGCGTTGGCCTCCGTCTACGGGATCACGCGCATGTTCGCGAGCCGCCTTACGGCTATGTCGTCTCGCTCCTGTGGGTGCTCGCGCCGGTTGCCGTCATCCACTACTTCCTGGCCGACTACCACTGCCGATACGTCGACCTTACGCTGCCCTCGGAGATCGGGCTGACCGGGCTCGGTGACTACCCGTCGATGGTCGTGCTGCTCGTGGCGGCCTACTTCCTGCTTCGCCCCGTCGCGACCGGGGCGACGCTCGACGCGGTCGCCGCCGGCCTCGCTGTCGGCTTTGCGCTGGCGGTCAAGCCGGCGAATTCGCTCTTCCTGCCCGCCGTCCTCGTCGCGCTCGCCTTCGCCCGGCGACCCCGCGCCCTCGGGATCTTCGCTCTGAGACTGATCCCGTCGCTGCTCGGGCTCGCGATGTGGAAGTACCGCGGGCTCGGCTACCTGCCTGCGTTCTCGCACCCGCCCGGCCGTACCCGCGACGGTCGCCCCGGTTCCACTGGGCATCAACCTCCACCGCTACGTGAGCCTCGACTGGTGGCACCTCCACCACAACCTCGACAGCATCCGCGAGTACACGTGGAGCCAGCGGATGGTCTACTGGGCCGCTCTGGCGGGCATCGTCGGCCTGGCCCGGCGCTCCTACGTCGCCGCTGCGCTCGCAGCGACGTGGCTCGCCTCCTACCTCGTGATCAAGGGAACGTCGAGGCAGGTCGACTTCGTCGACGGCAGCTTCATGACCCATCTGATCGCAGCATTCCCCGCCTACTTCATGCTCGCGATCTCCGTCCCGTTCCTCGTACCGATCTACGGTCGCCGGCGCCCGCCCGCGGCGGTCGGCCCGGAAACCTCGCTCCGGGTGACCGAAGATCGCCGTGTCGGTGCTCGGCGCCCTCGCGGTCGTCGGCTTCCTCGTGGTCGGCGCTCCTCCCGACGCTCGACTCGCCGGCCGCTGCGCGGAACCTCAACGCCAACCTGTACCTGCCGCTCGACGGCTTCGCGGTCGCGTCGCACCAGTCCCACCGCGCGGTGACGCTCTCCTGGGCGCGGCAGCAGCCGGGCGGCAGCCGGGCTTCGTACGCGATCTTCCGCGACCCGTCGGACCGCGCGATCTGCGTCCCGGTCCGGCATGCGGCCGCGGACTGCACCTACTTCGGCACACGCGTGGCCGCAGTCAAGGGCAACGTCACGAGCTGGGTCGATCACCCCCCGCCGGGGACGTGGGCCTACAGAGTCGCGTTGAGCGCGACACCGGTCGGGCCACAGGTCCCCACCGACTACATCCTGCTCAGCAGGCCGGTCACGGTCACGGTTCGCCCGTAGGCGACACTAAGGTAGCCCCGTGCCGCCGAACATCCGGAAATTCCTCCCGTTCATCCTGATCATCTTCTTCCTGCTGTTCGTCGTCCCCACGGTCCTCCATCACGGCTCGAAGTCGAAGGGACCCTCCCTCTCGACCATGACGATGAACGCGATGAACCTCGTCGACAAGGCCGAGAAGAGCTACCGCGCGGCCCACAAGGGCTACACGCCGAACATCGCCGACCTGCTGGTCGTCGACCGGGCGATCGGCCCGCTGCTCGGATCCGGCGTCATCGTCTCGCTCAACACCTCGTCGAACAGCCAGACCTACTTCGCCCAGGTCGCGAGCACCGTGATCAGCTACACGCGCGCCCGGACCGGCGACAAGCTGATCACGCACAGCTGCCTCGTGATCAAGTCTGGCTCCGGCGTCAGCTGCCCGACGACCGCCGCGAAGACGACGACGACCGGCACGACGACGACCCCACCACGTCGAGCACGACCTCGACGGCGCAGTAGGCGCCCACCCTACGATTTCGGGATGGTGCTCGGCCTCACCGCGATCAACTGGATCATCCTGATCCCGGCGACACTCGTCTGGCCGCTCGTCGGGATCGTGCTCTACTTCATCTGGCGCTCGGCGAAGCGGCACGACGATGTCGACGAGGCTCAGCGGCAGGCGCTGCTCGACGCCGCGGCAGCGGCGCAGCAGGCGCCGGGCTCCGAGCCCTAGGCCTCTCGGGCCGGCATGATCGGAATCGTCCTCCTGACGCTCGTCCCGGGCGAGCTCGGAGGCAGCGAGTCGGCAACGCGCGAGCTCCTGCGGGCCCTGGCGCGCGGAGGGACGCTGCCCTACCGCGTCTACCTGCCGCCCGTCGCGCCCGACGCCGGCGAGGGGCTGCCGTCGGAGGTCGCCAAGGAGTACCGCGCCGCCCGCACGATCCGGGGGAGGCTCGCAGCGATGTCGCTCGCGACCGTGCGGCCGGGGCCGCTCGTCCGGCGGCTCTCCCACGTCGATGCCGTGCACTACCCGCTGACGATCCGCATCCCGCCGGTCAAGGCGCCGACGGCGGTGACGCTGCACGACGTCCAGCACCTCGACCTGCCGCAGCTCTTCTCGCGGGGCGAGCGCGAGTTCCGGAAGGTCGCCTACCACCGCTCCGTGCGCTCGTCCCGGCTCGTGATCGTCCCGAGCGCCTTCGTCCGCGACCGGGCCGAGGAGACGCTCGGCCTCGACCGCGAGAAGATCCGCGTGATCCACCACGGGATCGACCACGAGCGTGTTCACGCCCGGCACCGAGGCCCGCGAGCCGTATCCTGCTCTACCCCGCCCGCCCGTGGCCGCACAAGAATCACGCCCGCCTGTACGAGGCCTTCGCCCTGCTGCGCAAGGAGCGGCCCGACCTGAGGCTCAAGCTGACGGGCGGGGGGCATCCCGGCGAGACTCCCGGACGGCGTCGAGGTCGTCGGGAACGTCGGCCTCGAGGAGCTCGTCCAGCTCTACCAGCGCGCGTCGGCGCTCGTCTTCCCGTCGCTCTACGAGGGCTTCGGGCTGCCGCCGCTCGAGGCGATGGCCTGCGGCTGCCCGGTCGCCTGCTCGGTGGCGGCTTCGCTTCCCGAGGTGTGCGGCGACGCAGCACGGTACTTCGCGCCGGACGACCCGGAGGAGATCGCCGCCGCGGTCTCCGACGTCCTCGCCGATCCCGCCGCCTGGAGCGCGCGCGGGCTCGCTCGAGCGGCCGAGTTCACGTGGGAGCGCTCGGCGCAGGCGCACGAGGACGTCTACCGCGAGCTCCTGGCCGCGTAGCCTGAGAGCCCATGTGCGGGATCTGCGGACTGCTCGCTCCCGACGTGGCCGATCCGGCGCTCGTCCAGGCGATGAACGACGCGATCGTCCACCGCGGCCCCGACCACGGCGCGGTCGCGCCCTACGGCCGCTGCACGCTCGCGTACCGGCGCCTTTCGATCATCGACCTCCAGACCGGCGACCAGCCGCTCGAGAACGAGACGGGCTCGGTCGTGGCGGTCTTCAACGGCGAGCTCTACAACTTCCGCGAGCTCCGGCGCGAGCTCGAGGCGAAGGGGCACGAGATCCGGGGGACCGGCGACTCGCCCCTCATCCCGCACGCGTACGAGGAGTGGGGAGTCGGGTTCGCGTCCCGGCTCGAGGGGATGTTCGCGATCGCTCTGTGGGACCGCGACGCCGAGCGGCTCGTGCTCGCGCGTGACCGGCTCGGGAAGAAGCCGCTGCTCTACGCGCAGCTCCCCGACGGGTCGCTCGCCTTCGCGTCCGAGACGAAGGCGCTGCTGCGCCTGCCGTCGATGCGGCGCGAGCTCGACCTTCAGCAGCTCGACGCCTACCTCGCGCTCCAGTACGTGCCGCGGTCCGGCCTCAAGGCGGTCGAGAAGGTGCCGCCCGGCTCGTTCGCCGTCGCCGAGCGCGGGTCGGTGCGGATCGAGCGGTACTGGCGGCCCCGGCCGGCATCGGGGCTCGGGACGGACGAGGAGTGGGTCGAGCGCGTGCACGACGAGGTGACCGCGGCCGTTCGCCGGCGCCTCGTCTCTGACGTCCCGCTCGGCGCCCTGCTGTCGGGCGGGCTCGACTCGTCGATCGTGGTGTCGGCGATGGCCGCGGCGTCCGCCGAGCCGGTCAAGACGTTCACGATCGGCTTCCCCGACCGCCGCTACGACGAGCGGTCGTACGCACGCGCTGTCTCGGAACGGTTCGGGACGACCCACGAGGAGCTCGAGGTCGATCCCGGCCCCGAGCTGCTCGAACGGCTCGCCGAGGCCTTCGACGAGCCGTTCGGCGACGAGGCCGCGCTGCCGACGCTGCTGATCTGCGAGGCGACTCGCCGGCACGTGAAGGTGGCGCTCGTCGGCGACGGCGGCGACGAGGCCTTCGGCGGCTACGAGCGCTACCGCGCCCACGCGCTCGCGGGGCGCATTCCGCGGCCGGTCGGCGCGCTCGGCTCCGCGGCTCTCGGCGTGATCCCGACGGCTCGCCGAGAGCCGCGCTCGACCCTCTTTCGCGCCCGGCGCTTCCTCGACGCCGCCGCACAGCCCGCTGCTGCCCGGTACGCGAGGCTCGTCGAGGTCTTCCCACTCGAGCTTCGCCGCCGGCTCTGGACGGACGAGGCGCGCGCCCAGGCTGCAGAGTCGCTCCTGCCCCACGACCCCGACCTGCGCCTCGTCGACATCGAGTCGTACCTCCCCGGCGATCTGCTTCCGAAGAGCGACATCGCCTCGATGGCGGTCTCGCTCGAGCTCCGCTCACCTCTCCTCGACCACCGCGTCGTCGAGCTCGGCCTCGCACTGCCGCCTGCGCTCGCGAGCGGCAAGGAGGCGCTGCGCCGAGCGTTCGCCCGCGACCTGCCGCCGGAGGCGCTCGCAGCGCGGCAAGACCGGGTTCGGCGTCCCGCTCGACCGCTGGTTCCGCGAGGAGCTGCGCGAGACCGCCGCCGACCTGCTCCTCGGCGGCCCCGACCGCGGCCTCTTCAAGCGTGCAGAGATCAAGCGGCTCCTCGACGAGCACCGACCGCGCGGGCCGACCACGGCCACCGGCTCTGGTGCCTCTGCACGCTCGAGCTCTGGCAGCGCCGCTACGTCGACTAGCGCGCCGCTTCGAGGTAGCGCAGCACCGCGAGCACGCGGCGGTGGTCGCCCTCGGTGGGCGGGAGGCGGAGCTTGGCGAAGATCGAGCTGACGTGCTTCTCGATCGCCCGCTCGGTGACGACGAGCCGGGCGGCGATCGCGGCGTTCGTGCGGCCTTCGGCCATCAGCGAGAGCACCTCGCGCTCGCGCGGGCTCAGGTCGTCGAGCGGGTCGCCGCGGCGGGCGCGGGCGAGCAGCTGGCTGACCACCTCGGAGTCGATCGCCGTGCCGCCGGCAGCGACCCGGTCGACCGATTCGAGGAAGTCGCGTGTCTCGGTGACGCTGTCCTTGAGCAGGTAGCCGACGCCGCGTGCGTCGCGGGCGAGCAGCTCGCCGGCGTATCGCTCCTCGACGTACTGGGAGAGGACGAGAACGGCGAGGGCGGGGTTCCGCTCGCGAAGCTCGAGCGCGGCGCGCACCCCCTCGTCGGTGAAGGTCGGCGGCATGCGGACGTCGACGATCGCGACGTCGGGCTCCTCCCGGGCGACGGCGGCGAGCAGCTCGACCGCGTCTCCGGCGGTCGCGACGACCTCGTGCCCGCGCTCCGCGAGCAGCCGCGTGAGCCCGTCGCGCAGGAGCACCGAGTCCTCGGCGATCACGATGCGCATGGGAGCTCCACGATCAGCGTCGTCCCGCCGCCGGGCGGAGAGACCACCGAGAAGGCGCCGTCGACCGCCGCAGCGCGGTCCGCGAGCCCGGCCAGGCCGGAGCCCTTCGCGGCGTCCGCGCCGCCGCGGCCGTCGTCGGCCACCTCGATCCGCAAGTACCCGTCGATCGTGTGCACGTCCACGGAGGCAGTGTGGGCCTCCGCGTGCTTCGCCACGTTGGTGAGCGCCTCGGCGACGATGAAGTAGGCATTCGCCTCGACCGATGCCGGCGGGCGCGCCGGGCACGTCGACGTCGAGCACGACCGGGATCGGGGCGCGCGCGGCCAGCGCCGACAGGGCGGCGTCGAGGCCCCGATCCTCGAGCACGGCGGGGTGCAGGCCGCGAACGAGATCGCGCAGCTCGACGATCGCCCGCTGCGCCTCGTGGTGAGCCTCGCCGACGAGCTCGCGGGCGCCGGCCGGGTCCTCGTCGAACTTCTCGAGCGCCAGGCCGAGATCCATCCCGAGCCGCACGAGCCGCTGCTGGGCGCCGTCGTGGAGGTCGCGCTCGATCCGCCGGCGCTCGTCGACGGCGGCGTCGACCGACCGGGCGCGCGTCTCCTGCAGCTGCTCGATCCGCGCGTCCTTCGCCGACGGGCCGAGCAGCGCCTTCACGAGCACCCCGTCGAGCAGCGCGAACGGCCTGATGATCCACGGAGCGACGAGCGTGAGCAGCAGCCCGATCGCACCGATCGCGGCGATCTGCCACCAGTGATCCAGGTGGGTGTTGTTCCAGAGCTCGGGCCCGTTGCCGGGAAGCGCCCAGGCGTAGGCCGGAAGGAAGAGCGACGAGAGCGCGGCCGACCAGATCGCCACCGCGACCGAGAAGTTGACGGCGCCGACCGGAAGCGCGATCAGGAGATACGCCGAGGCCTTCCAGTTCGCCGAATCCCGCATCGGCGCGACCAGCTGCCTGAGGAAGCCGGTCGCGGCCGGCCGGCGTCCCGGACGGGGAACGTCGAGCCGCAGGAGCCAGTTCGCGCGGGCCCGGTCGGCCAGCCCGAGGCCGCGGGCCGCGAGCAGCGTGCCGACCAGGATCGGGATCCCGACCAGCGTGATCAGCATCCCCACGCCGACCGAGAGCCCCGTGACCACCAGGACGAACCCGAGGATCCCGAACGGGAGGTCGAGCAGCAGCTGCAGGGTCTCGCGCAGCGCGCGGGTCGCGGTCTTCATGGGGCCACTGTAGGCCCGGCGCCGCGAATCGGACAGCCGGGTGACCGGCGTCCCGAGGTGCGGGTAGCACGAGGTCTAGGGCGTCGCGCCGTTGCCGGCCGCAGCCGACAGCACGAGGCGCGCTCGGCTCGAGATCGCTGTTGTGGCGCACGTCGAGCCAGTGCCGGTAGACCTCCTCGGTCCGCTCGGTGCAGCGGAGCTCGGGGAACCGCTCGATGGCGCGACGGCGCGCCTCGATCCCCATCGTCACCGCCTTCGCCGGATCCGCGGCGATCGCGAGCATCGCCGCGGCGAGCGAGTCGGCGTCGCCGGGGCCGACGAGCAGCCCGGTCTCACCGTCGCGGATCGAGGTCCTCGAGCCCGCCGATCGCGGCGGCGATCACCGGGCGGGCACGCTCCATCGCCTCGAGCGCCACCATCCCGAAGCCCTCGCCGAGCGACGGCACGACGACGGCCATCGACTGCTCGACGGCCCGCTGCACGGGCGTGACGTGACCGAGGAACTTCACCGAGTCGGTCATTCCGAGCTCGCGGGAGAGGTCCTTCAGGCCGTGCTCGAGCACCCCGCGCCCCGCGATCTCGAGCGTCGCGTCGGGCCGCGCGTCGAGCACCTTGCGGAACGCGCGCAGCAGCACGACGTGCCCCTTGATCGGGATCAGGCGGCCGATGCAGAGAAACCGCGGCGCGTCGCCGGAGTACGGCTCGGGCTCGGGGCCGGCGGCGATCCCGTAGTGGACGATCTCGAAGTCCGGCTCCGGGAAGCCTTCCGTCTCGGAGAGGTAGCGGGCGAGCCCGCGCGAGATCGCGATCTGCCGGTGCGCCAGCGCGCCGATCGTCCGGTCGCCGAGCGCGAAGATGCGACCCTCGCGGAACTCGTTGAAGCCGTGCTTGGTCGAGAGGCGGATCGGCACTCCCGCGAAGGTCCCCGCGGTCTGGCCGTATGCGTCGGCGTGGACGAGGTGCGTGTGCAGGATCGTCGGGCGGTGATTGACGAGGTAGGAGAGGACGCGCATGAAGGTGCCGGGGTCGACGTCGGTCTTCATCTCGATCCCGTCGACCGGCACGCCCCCTGCCTCGAGCGCGCGGGCGAACTCCCAGGCGCCCGGCTCCTGCTCGTGGAGCATCAGGAAGTGGATGTCCCACCCGCGCTGCACGAGCGCGGGCAAGAGCTGCAGCAGGTGGGCCTCGGAGCCCGAGATGCCTGCGACCTTCTGGACATGGAGCACGTTCATCGCCGCGCCGCCTCGATCACGCCGTCGGCCCAGTGGCCGGCCGAGTGGCGGTTCTCGACACGCGCGCGCAGCTCGTGCCCAAGGGCGTTCCGATCCATCTCCCTAAGCGTACGCAGCCGGGCAGCGAGGGCGGTCGGGTCGTCGTGCGGGAAGATCAGCTCGCGCGGGAGAACATCGTCGAAGCCCGAGTTCGACGCCAGGACGGGCATGCACGTTGCCGCTGCCTCGTAGACGATCTTGTCGAGGGCCCCCTCACGCATGTTGTTGATGAGCACGTCCCGGCTCGCCAGCAGCTCGCGCACCTCGGAGTACGGGACCGGGCCGCGCATCCCGACCCCGAGGCCGATCAGCCGGTCGCGCTCGGCGCGCTCCTCGTCGGTGATCGAGGGCCCGTAGACCTCGAGCTCGACGTCGGCGAACTCGCAGGCCCGTGCGATCGTCTCGAGCCCCTTGGCGGGCGAGGTCCGCCCGAGCGCGACCGCGCGCAGCCTCGCACCGGGCTCACGCTCGAGGCAGGCGAAGACATCGGTGTCGATCCCGTGGCCGATCGCGACGACCTTGGCGGAGTCGAGCGGGAAGGAACGACGCTCGACCGTCAGCACCGTCGTCGACAGCCGCTCGGCGAGGACGAGCGTGCGGCTGCGCTTCCAGTGCGTGAACCAGAGCAGCAGGGGAATGCCACGCGGACGCACGAGCGGCGCGGCGAGGATCGCGTAGAGCGGGACGCTGTGGGCCACGAACGCGATCGGCTTCGGCTTCAGCTCCTGCCTGAGACCGGCGACGAAGCGGCGGCCGCGGCCGCTCTTCGAGCCGGCGCCGAAGGCGTGCACGCGGCAGTTGCCGGGGAGCGCGCCCGCAACGGCATGATCGGCGAGCACCACGACCTCGTCGACCCTCTGGGCGAGCGCCCGGATCATGCCGACGACGGCTCCGAGGTTCGGATCCTCGGGATCGACGACCTGGGTCGCGAAGACGAGCCGGGTCATAGGAAGTCGAGGTCGCCCAGCTCGAAGTGGGGCCGGTCGGGGATGGCCTGGCCGGGGTCGAGCGCCTTGGCGAGAACGGTGAACGTCCGGTGAGTCGGGACGTATCCGCCGTAGATGTAGCGCTGGTACTGCCAGGGCGGCGGCGCGGCGATCACGACGCGGGCGCCGCTGGCCGCACCGGCGTCACGCAGCGACTCGCCCTCGACCGCCGCCACGACGCCGTAGCGGCCGCGGCGTCCCGCGACCGCGTATCCCTCCCCCTCGACGAGCGTGTACCGGGTCGGCGAGTCGGCGAAGCGCCAGTTGAGCCAGTCGGAGTCACGCAGCACGAGGTCGCGCCCGCCCGGGTAGGCGACGCGGCCCGGGGCGAACCGCTCGACCTGCTTCCCGCGCGGCGGGCCCCGGCGGAGACGCAGGCACGCCCAGACCCGAAGCGGCGGCCTCAGGGTCCAGCCGAGCTTGTTGAGGAACACGGGCGTCGAGGCAGCGTTCGGCACGGTGAGCAGGAGCCGTACGCCGAGGTCGCGCACGCGCTCCTCGTTGCGGGCCTCGAGCTCGGCGAAGATGCCGCGCCCGCGATACGCGGGGTCGGTGGCGACGCGGAGCGGCATGCCGACCTCGAGGCTCTCGTCGCCGATCGACATCCGAACGAAGCTGATCGCGGCGGTGGCGACGGTCTTCCCGTCCTCCTCGGCGAGCAGCACCGAGGCAGGGCGAACCGGGTTGCGCTCGTAGAACCAGGCGAGCTCCTCCTCGGCGGGCCGCTCGCCCCAGACGAGGCCCATCAGGTCGGCGACGTCCGCGCGTCGTGACGGGTCGTACTCGACGACCCTCACAGTTTTTGCCTCAACGTGTCGAGGTGCCGAGCGCCTGGTTGAACAGCCGCCTGGCGTGGGTGCCCGCGACGGTGTCCTTCAGGGAGATCAGGTCGCACGCGCCGGAGAGCACGAGGTCGAACGTCCGCGACGGGTAGGGCTCGACGTTGTAGCGCCCGAGCCGGAACGGGTTCGTGCCCGAGCCGTTCGCGCGCGAGATCGAGGTGAATGCGATCTCGTACCCCGCCTGCTTGAGGATGCTCTCGTGCACCGGGTGGAAGTGCGCCTCCGACCCCTTCACGTAGGCGTAGGCCCGCACCGGGCGCTGCAGCTGCTCCTCGAGCTTCAGCTTCGAGACGGCGATCTCGCGGACGGCCTCGTCGAGCGAGACCTCGGCGAGCGGCCTGTGGGCGATCCCGTGCGACTCGACCCGGACGCCGCCCGCGTCGAGCTCGCGCATCAGGCCCCAGTCGAGCGTCGGGTTGCGCATCCCGCGCTCGACGAGATGGGTCTCGTGCGGGAGCGGGATCTGGTCCTCCATGTAGGCGACCGGGATGAAGATGACCGCGCCGTGGCCGTGCTTCTGGAGCACGGGAAGCGCGTTCTCGAGCGTGTCGCGGTAGCCGTCGTCGAAGGTGATCAGCACCGCCTTCTCGGGCAGCGGCTCGCCGAGGGTGTAGTGGTCGAGCACGGCGTCGAGGTCGACGACGTTGTAGCCGAGCTCCCCGAGGCGGGCGAGCTGCTCGTCGAAGACCGTCACGGGCACCGTCGTCGGGTTGTCCGCGTAGTCGTTGACCTTGTGGTACATGAGGATGCTCAGCGTCTTCTGGCCGTCCGGGCGCAGCCGCAGGGCGGTCGACGTCTCGCCGATCGTGCGGTAGAGCGCGTTCTTGACGACCTGCTTCGCCTGCTGAGCGGTCACACGGGCCATTCTACTTCGACGCCCTCTGGCCGAAACGGCCCGCCCGAACGTCCCGCCAGCCCTGCGCGACGGCTGCGAGGCCCTCCCGCTTGCGGCTCGAAAGCCCGGCCTGCGCGAGGTGAGCGGCGAGCAGGATCGAGCGTCGCCGCCACGTGCCGACGCCGGCCGAGCGGCGCGTGCCGCTCGCAGACCGCGATCGTGTTGCGGATCCCGTAGTAGAGGGTCGTCGGCGAGTTCTCCCCGCCCGAGGTGACCGAGACCTTGTGCCACAGCTTGCTCGCCGGCACGACGTAGTGGCGGTACCCGGCCTCGTGGGCGCGCAGCGACCAGTCGGTGTCCTCGCTGTAGAAGAAGAGCTCGGGATCGAAGACGCCGACCTTCTCGAGCACCGCTCGGGGGACGAGCATCGCGGCGCCGCAAGCGCGGTCCGTCTCGACGACCTCGTCGAAGCGGCCGTCGTCCTTCTCGCGGTAGCCTCGCTGGCGGCCGTTGTAGCCGGAGCGCGGGTCGAAGCTCGCCCCGGCGAACCAGATCAGGTCGTTCGGGCTCGCGTAGAGGATCTTGCTGCAGAGAGCCCCGGCATCGGGACGGCGGCCCGCCTCCTCGACGAGCGCGCTCACGAACGCCGGGTCGACCTCGACGTCGTTGTTCAGCACGAGCACGTAGGCGGCCCCGAGCTCGAGCGCGCGGCGCATGCCGACGTTGTTGCCCTCGGCGAACCCGAGGTTCTTCTCGGTGCGGACGAGCTCGACCTCCGGGAAGGCCTCACGCACGGCCTCGGAGGTTCCGTCGGTGGAGCCGTTGTCGACCACGATCGTGATCAGGCCGGGTGCGTCGACCTTCGCGAGCGACGCGAGGCATTCGAGCGTGTCCTGCTTGCCGTTCCAGGAAAGGACGACGATCGCGACGGGACTGTCAGCGGGCGAGGCCACGGGAGCGGAGAGCTGCGGTCGCCTCGTCGACCCGGTCGACCGCGGTCTGCCCGGCCAGCCAGAGGCTGAGCTCGCGCATCCCTTCCTCGAAGACGACCTCCGGCGAGAACGCGAGCAGCTCCCGGGCCCGGTCGATCGAGCCGAAGCAGTGGCGGATGTCGCCCGCGCGGTAGTCGCCGAGCACCTCGGGCTCGATGCTCACGCCGAGCCCGTCCGCGAGCACGTTCGCGACGTCGAGCACGGAGATGCTCCGACCGGTGCCGAGATTGACCGCGGCGCCGTCGGCCTTCGCGGGATCGAGCGCGGCCTCGATCCCGGCGGCGATGTCGGAGACGTGGATGAAGTCTCGGCTCTGGCGTCCGTCCTCGAAGATCACGGGCGGGCGGCCGTTGAGCAGGCGCGAGGCGAAGATCGCGCCGACACCCGTGTAGGGATTCGAGAGCGCCTGCCGCGGCCCGTAGACGTTGAAGAAGCGCAGCGCGGTCGTGGGAACGCCGTAGGCGCGGCCCCAGGCGATGAACATCTCCTCGTGATCGCGCTTGTTGATCGCGTAGATCGAGGTCGGCTGCAAGGGCTTCGTCTCCGGGGTCGGCACGGGCGCGAGCAGCGTCCCGCAGGACGGGCACGGGATCTCCCACTCGCGCCGGGCGAGCTGGGCCTCCTCGCGCGGGCTCGGAGCGACCTCGGTCCCGTCGGCCGGGCAGCGGTAGAGCCCTTCGCCGTAGATCGACATCGACGAGGCGACGACGGCCTTCGTGAGCCGGTCGCGGACGGCGATCGCGGCCTCGAGCACGACGGCGGCGCCGATCGCGTTCACCGAGGTGTAGCGCTCGATCTCGTACATCGACTGCCCCACCCCGACCGCGGCGGCCAGATGCACGAGCGCATCGGCGTCGGCGAGGCAGCGATCGACGACTGCGCGGTCGCGGACGTCACCGACGACGAGCTCCGCGCCGGTCGCCAGATAGTCCGGCACGCCGTCGTGAACCTGCGGGTCGAGCGAGTCGAGGATCCGCACCTCGTGGCCCGAGGCGAGCAGGCGGTCGACCAGATGCGAGCCGATGAAGCCGGCACCGCCGGTGACGAGGACGCGCACGGCTTCAACCTAACCGAGCGGGAAGTCGTGGCGCGTTACTGAAGACCCCGCAGGTAGACCCACGACGACCGGAGACCCGCCGGCCGCCACAGCCCGAGCACGACCGCGTAGGCGATGAAGCCGATCACCGCGGCGGGCAGCGCCGAGACGACCAGCGAGGTGGCTCCGAACACGACCGCAGCGGTCAGGCCGCAGACGAGGGCCGCCGCGAGCAGGCCGCGCAGCGTCGCGACGAGCGCATCGAGCGCGCAGGAGCAGGACGACGAGGATGCCGGTGGTGGTGATCGCGAGGCCGACCGCGATCCCGGCGAGGCCGCCGATCGAGCTGCCCGCCCAGGCGATCGGCACCTGAACCGCGAGGGCCGCGACGGCGAGCAGCGGGAGCATCCGCGCCCGCCCGAGCACGAACAGGAGCGGGAAGGCGACCGAGAACGCGACCGAGACCGTCATCCAGAACGCGAGATAGGCGACGAGACGGCCGAGCTCCGTCCCGGTGGTGCCGCCGTAGCTCGAGCCGAGGGCGAGCTTGGCCACCGGCGCGCCTGCGAGCGCCAGCACCCCGGCGGCGCCCGCGACCAGGACGAGCGAGAGCCACGAGGCCGAGACGATGTGCCGCGCAGAGCGTTCGGGCGTGAGCGTGCCACGCGTCAGCGGCACCGACGAGACGAGCGCCACCGACGTCGCCGTGACGGCCACCAGCAGCGACGAGATGAGGTAGGCGTAGGAGAGCGTCGTCGGCTTGCCCGAGCCGAGCCCGCTCGCGAAGCGGTACGAGACGATGTAGAGCCCCTGGATCGCGAACGGCAGCGCGACGCCCTCGACGAGCCGTCGCAACCGGGCCCCGACCGCGCCGCCGGGCCGCCCGAGCCCATGCCGGCGGGCCAGGCGCACGAGCGGGATGCCGACGGCGAGCGCGCCGTTCAACGCCAGGCCCCAGCCGAACGCCTGCACGCCGTGGTCGACCATCGCTCCGATCACCACGAGGCCGGCGACAGCGCCGACGCCGTACCCGAGAGCGGCGGTCCCGTAGTCGTCGAGCGCGGCGAGAGCGCTCGCCGAGATACCGGCGTAGACCTGCAGGGCCGCGGCCGGGATGAGCCACGGCAGCAGCGAGGCGGCGCTCGCCTGCGCCTGCGAGTTGCTCGTCAGCAGCCCCGCGACCCAGTGCGGCGCCGCGATCGCGACGGCGGCGAGCGGCACGAGCGGCACGGCCAGCGCGAGCGCCCACGAGCCGACCTCGCGGCCGAGCTTGCCGGCCTCCTGCGCGCGGGCGAACTCGGGCAGCACGACGACCCGCAGGGCGCTCGCGACCAGGACGACCGCGACGTAGACGAAGTAGGCGGCGAAGAACCCGTCCGTCTCGACTCCATGGCCGAACTTGCGCGAGAGGATCGCGCCGGCGAGCGCCGCCGAGCCGCTGACGGCCGCGGTCGAGAGCCCTGTGAGGAGGCCGCTACGAACCGCGCTCCTGCGACCTGAATGACTACCCTGCATCCGTGCCGCGCGACGATAGCGTCATCTGGTCCGACGGAGAGCTCGACGAGCTCCGCGCGACACTCGGGCCTGCATACGAGGGACGGACGTGCCTCGTCACCGGTGCGGACGGGTTCATGGGCTCGCACCTGACCGATGCCCTGGTCGAGCTCGGCGCCGACGTGATCGCGTTCGTCCGCGCCACCTCGTCGGGCGCGCTCAACAACATCGGCGACCGGCGGCAGGAGCTCGCGCGGGTCGTCTTCGCCGACCTGACGGACAAGACGTCGATCGACTACCTGGTGCGCGACCTGAAGCACGTCGCGGACAAGCCGTACGTGTTCCACCTCGGCGCCCAGGCTCACGTCGGCGAGTCGTGGCACCGGCCCTACGAGACGGTGATGGCGAACACCGTCGGCACGCTCAACCTGCTGCAGTCGATCGTCGACCACGGGCTCGAGCTGGAGAAGTTCGACACGGCCGGCACCTCCGAGGAGTACGGCAACGTGCGCGAGTCCGTTGCGCACCACCACGACTTCGACGACGGCGGCGGGCTGATCCTGCACGAGCGCTCGCCGATCAACCCGAAGTCGGTGTACGCGACCTCGAAGGTCGCCGCCGACTTCCTGACGATGAACTACCACGACGCCTACGGGCTGCCCGCGGTCGTGACGCGGATGTTCAACAACTACGGCCCGCGCCAGAACCCGCGCTACGTCACGGGCACGATCATCACGCAGGCGCTCGAGCGCGCGCAGGTCGAGCTCGGGCAGCTCGACCCGCTGCGCGACTTCTGCTTCTGCACCGACGGCGTCCGCGGCCACCTGACCGTTGCCGCACACGGGACCCCGGGCGACGTCTACGTCTACGGCCAGGGCGAGAACATCTCGATGGCCGACTGGGCGGGAATGATCCTGCGCGTCGGCGAGGAGGGCGGCTACTGGCCCGCCGGGCGCGAGGTCGTCACGAGCGCCACGCGCTTCCGGCCGGGGGCCAGCGAGGTGATGGCGCTGCGCGTCGGCTACGACAAGCTCGAGGCCGAGACCGGCTGGAAGCCGAAGGTCTCGTGGGAAGAGGGCGTCCGGCGGACGATCGCCTGGTACGCGGCGAACCGCGAGAGCTGGGTCGGGCGCGTCGACTGGATGACCGGGCGCCGCGGGT
The DNA here is from genome assembly GCA_963768435.1 of uncultured Actinomycetota bacterium. Lineage (GTDB taxonomy): Bacteria > Actinomycetota > Thermoleophilia > Gaiellales > Gaiellaceae > PALSA-600. The sequence continues at coordinate 22,792 of CAVYIB010000035.1, read as the reverse complement.
GAAGGCGCTCGTCACGGGAGGAGCCGGGTTCCTCGGCTCGTTTCTCGTCGAGCGGCTCCAGGAGCGCGGCGACGAGGTCGTCGTCCCGCGCCGGGCCGAGTACGACCTGACCCGCTCCGACGACGCGGCGCGCCTGTTCGAGGCGGTCGAGCCGGAGATCGTCTTCCACCTCGCCGCCGAGGTCGGCGGGATCGGCGCGAACCGCGCGAATCCCGGCCGCTACTGGTTCGCGAACCTCGCGATGGGGCTGAACATGCTCGAGCTGTCGAGGCAGCACGGCGTCTCGAAGCTCCTGATCGCCGGGACCGTGTGCGCCTACCCGAAGTTCACGCCGACGCCGTTCTCCGAGGACGACCTCTGGAACGGCTACCCCGAGGAGACGAACGCTCCCTACGGCGTCGCGAAGAAGTCGATCCTGGTCGGCGGGCAGGCCTACCGCGAGCAGTACGGCCTCGACACCGTCTACCTGCTGCCGGCGAACCTGTACGGGCCGCGGGACAACTTCGACCTGCAGACCTCCCACGTCGTCCCGGCGTTGATCCGGAAGATGCTGGCCGGAGAGACCGAGGTCGTGCTCTGGGGCGACGGGTCGCCGACGCGGGAGTTCCTCTACGTCGAGGACGCGGCCGACGCGTTCGTGCTGGCCTCCGAGAACTACTCGGGCGCCGAGCCGGTCAACATCGGCACCGGCGACGAGATCTCGATCGGCGACCTCGCCGCGACGATCGCCGAGCTGACCGGGTTCGAGGGGGACATCATCTGGGACCGCTCGATGCCGAACGGCCAGCCGCGCCGCCGCCTCGATACGAGGCGCGCCGAGGAGCTGCTCGGCTTCCGCGCCGGCACATCCCTGCGCGACGGCCTGGCGCGAACGATCGCCTGGTATCGCGAGAACGCCGCAGTCGCGGCGGGCTAGCGGCGCTCGTCGAAGCGCGACTCGAGCAGCGCGAGGCGCTGGGCGAGGACCGTGTTCTGGTCCGCGAGCCGCGAGATCACCGTCGAGTAGTGCAGCAGCACGAGGATCACGAACAGCAGGCCGACCGCGAACAGCACCGCGGGCGGGTAGCTGCGAACCCCGAGCCAGCCGGCGATCGTGTTCAGCCCGCCGCGCCAGGCGGCCAGCGCGACCAGGACGAAGCCGGTCGCGAGCCAGAGCAGCGCGTACCGCTCGCGCAGCCGGCGGGAGCGGATCAGCTCGAACACGACGAGCAGGAGCACGATCGCGACCACGACCGCGACGATCGAGATCCGAAGCGGGGTCACTCGGAGCCCTCCAGCGGGACGACGTCGCGGCGGAAGAGGTCGACGAACACCGCCAGGAGCACCTTGATCATGTAGTAGACGGAGCCGAGCGTCGAGATCGACGAGCGGCCGTGCTCGCGCTCGCGCATCGTCACGGGCACCTCGACGACCCGGAGCTTGTGCCGGATCGCCATCACGAGCCCCTCGACCTCGGGATAGTCGTGCGGCAGGTCGGCGGCGAACAGCCGGATCGAGCGGCGGTTGTGGGCCTGGAAGCCCGACGTCGTGTCGGTGAGGCGCTCGTGCGCGATCCACGAGACGACGCGGGCGAGCACCCGGATGCCCACGCGGCGGGCGGCGGAGGACTTGTAGCCGCCTCCGGAGAGGAAGCGCGAGCCGATCGCGAGGTCGGCCTCGTCGGCGACCACGGGGGCGACGACCGCCCGCAGCTGAGCCGGGTCGTGCTGGCCGTCGCCGTCGAGGCGCACGGCAAGCTCGTAGCCGCCTTCCCAGGCGTAGCGGAAGCCCGTCTGGACGGCACCGCCGATGCCGAGGTTGAAGGGGAGCTGGACGACGTGCGCGCCCGCGGCGGCGGCCACCTCGGTGGTGCGGTCGGTCGAGCCGTCGGAGACGACGACGACCTCGAGGTCGGGGTCGAGCGCGTGCAACTCGCCCAGCAGTCGGGGCAGGTTCTTTTCCTCGTTGTAGGCCGGGACGATCGCGATCCGGCGTACGGTCGCGAGCGGCCCTGCCGCCTGCGTGGTCGCGGCCACCTCGATCGTTTCGACCTCAGTCGACATGCGCCTTCACGTTGAGGTCGAGCAGCTCGAGCAGCCGGCGGGCGCGGTGACGGTAGGTGTGCTCGTCGAGCACGCGCTCCCGCGCACGGTGGCCCATCTCCTCGGCCTGCGCAGGGTCGTCGAGCAGCGCGCGGTAGGCCTCGACCGCCTCGCCGGCGTCGGCGGCGACGATCAGCTCCGAGCCCGGCTCGAACCAGCGCTCGATCCCGTCGTAGGGGTTCGCGACGATCGCGGCGCCGGCCGAGGCGAGCTCGAACGGCCGGCACGAGGACGACGCGTAGACGGTCGCGTGCGGCCGCCGCGTCAGGCAGAGGTTGATCCGCGCCGCGGAGATCGCGCGCGGGAACGCCGGGAACGGGATGTCGCCGATCCGCCGGGCGAGGCCCGTGTCGCCGAGGAAGTCGTGGCCGCCGAGCGCGAAGTCGATGTCCGGGAGCTCGCGAGAGGGCTCGCCGACGAACGCCGACATCCATTCGCGCCGGAACTTGTCGCCGTAGCCGTAGAAGAAGACATCCGTCTCCTTCTCGACCGGCTGCGGCGAGAAGAAGTCGGGGTCCGCTCCCCAGAAGATCGCCTCGGCCCTGCGCGCCCCGAGCCCGAGCAGCGTGTCGATGGCGCCCTCGGAGTTCGAGATCACGAGGTCGTACTCGCCCGGATCCGCCCCGTGGTAGTAGTTGAAGCCCGTGTCCATGCCGCCGAACTCGGGCAGGCTCATCGGGACGTCCCCGTCGTAGAAGACGACCGGCAGGTCGAACCGGTCGCGTAGCGCCTCCGGGATGCCGCGGAAGTGCGCCATCGGCACGGTGAAGACGACGACGGCGTCCGGCCGCTCGTGCTCGATCAGCTTCTCCAGGTGCCGGCGCCAGCGCGGCGTCACGAAGCTCCAGATCGCCTCGCGCGTCAGGCGGTCGCCGAGCGAGTCGTCGGGCGAGTCCTCCTCGCGCCGCAGGTGCTTCTCGCCCTTGAGCCGCGCGAGCGCGCCGCGCACGCGTGCATAGCCCTCGGCTTCCGCGTAGGTCGGGTTCGGCGCCGACCGCCACCACGGCGTCTCGATCGGGCGCCCTCGGTAGGGCGCCACCACGAGGTCGGCTCCCTCGTCGTTCAGGCCCCGCCAGAGCTGCCACCACGCGGGCGTACAGCCGTAGCGGAAGTCGAGATCGACCGCCGAGGCGACGCAGAGCAGCTTGGGCGCGCGCATCGCCGCTAGTCTCGCAGGCGGTGGTTACGACGCCGTAAGGGGAGGGAGCCTCGCCGGGATCGACCAAAACGGGTCCAGGGCCGGATAGAGGTCCTCGTATAGCTTTCGAACCGGGCCGTCGAGCGATTGGCGCCCGGCGGGCCCGGGGCGAACAAGGGCAAAGCAGACGAAGGGAGTTCGGGAATGAGAATGCGACGTAGACGACCACTCGCGGCGGCCGCCATGATCGGCGGGACGGCGTATGTGGCCAACAAGGCCGGGAAGGCCTCGGCCCAGAACGACATGGCCGAGCAGGATCAGGAAGCACGGCTCGAGGCGCTCGAGGCGCAGCAGGCCCAGCCTGCCGCTCCCGCACCGGCGCCGGTCGCCGCTGCACCGGCCGCTCCGGCGGCAGGAGGCACCGACGTCGCCAGCCAGATCATGGAGCTCAAGGGCCTGATGGACCAGGGTGTCCTGACACCGGATGAGTTCAACGCCGCCAAGGCCAAGCTACTCGCCTAGGCGAGCACGAGAGGAGAACGACGATGCCAATGGGACCGGTTCAACTGCTCGTGATCGGGTTCGAGGATCCCGAGTTCAAGGGCGACATCCGCGCAGAGCTCGACAAGCTGCGCGACAGTGACGTGATCCGCCTGATCGACGCGATCGTCGTCCGCAAGGACGAGGACGGGAACGTCGAGAAGATCCAGATCAGCGACCTCAGCGTCGAGGAGGCCGAGGAGTACGGCGCGACCGTCGGTGCGCTGATCGGCTTCGGCTTCGGCGGCGACGAGGAGAACATGGAAGCGGGCGCCGTGCTCGGCGCGGTCGCCGGCGAGGATGGGCACATCCTCGGCGAGGACAGCTGGTACGTCGACGACGCGATCCCGAACGGCTCCGCCGCCGCGATCGCGCTGCTCGAGCACCGCTGGGCGATCCCGCTCCGCAACTCGATCCAGGCCGAGGGCGGCTTCCACCTCGCCGACGCCTGGGTGCACCCCGAGGACCTGATCGCGATCGGGCTGCTCGCAGCCGAAGAGGCGAAGACGCACTAACCCCGCCAAGCGGGTGACTCAGCAAGGGGAGGGCGGCCCGCAGGGGCTGACCTCCCCGTAGACCATGGGGGAGCACCTCCGGTTCTCCCCCATGAGCCCCCTCTCCGACACCTCTCACGCGCCACGTGAGAGCGATGGAAGCGTCCGCCGGCCCGAACGTCCGGCCAGCAAAGCGTTGGGGTAGTTCGCACCGGCACCGACAGCCTGAGGTTTGGCCTAGCGGCGCCCCCGGCAAAGCCGGCGGCCCCGCGTCTCCGCCGGGGGGTGTCCGGTGCCAGGTTATGCAAACGAAAGTGTCACGGCCCGCGGCGCAGGGCTTGTCTTGACTCCGAAAAGCCCGGAAAACCGAGCGGCCGTTCGGGACCTGTCCGGTGCCAGGTTCAAGCCTTTCAGGGTGAGCCCGCCGGGCGGCGAACGGGTTCGATCGCCGATTTCGGGGGTACGCTTCTCTCCGATGGCCGATCCCGTTTCCTGGCTCGCGATCGAGCACGGCTGGCATGTGTTCGCCTCGGGAGGCGAGGAGATCGGCGTCGTCCACGAGGTGACGGGCGACGAGACCGCAGACATCTTCGACGGCCTCGCCGTCCGCTTCGGCCACACGGGGCCGACGCGCTACGTCCCGGCCGAGCAGGTCGGCGAGATCCTGCCCGACCACGTGACGCTGCTGCTGACGGTCGCCGAGGCCGAGGCGCTCGACCACTTCGAGAAGCCCGCGCCCGAGATCACGATCACGGCCGAGAAGGCCCCTTGGTGGGCCCGCGTCGGCGGCTGGTTCCGGCGCAAGCCCTATTCCTAGTAGGCGCCGCGACTCCCCAGGACTGCCGGGATCGTCCGCACCAGGATGGTGAGGTCGAGCCAGAGCGACCAGTTCTCGAGGTAGTAGAAGTCGAGCCGCACCAGATCGTCGAACGTGAGATCGCTGCGACCCGCGATCTGCCAGAGGCCGGTCATCCCGGGCAGGACGTTCGAGCGGCGCCGGTGCCAGGGCTCGAGCCGGCTGTAGTCGCGCAGCGGCAGCGGCCTCGGGCCGACGAGGGACATCTGGCCGCGAAGGACATTGATCACGTTCGGTATCTCGTCGAGCGAGAACCGCCGGAGCACGCGGCCGACGGTCGTCACCCGCGGGTCGTTGCGGATCTTGAAGAGCGCGCCGGTCGCCTCGTTCGCCTGCTCGAGCGCCGCCTGCTTCCCGGCCGCGCCGGCGACCATCGTGCGGAACTTCAGCATCCGGAAGCTCTGCTCGCCCAGGCCGACGCGCTCGTCGGCGTAGAACACCGGCCCGCGGGAGGTCAGCTTGATCACGAGCGCCGTCAGCAACCAGAACGGCAGTCCGATCACGACGATGAGGGTCGCGACGACCAGGTCGAAGGTGCGCTTCAGCGCCCAGTCGGCCCCGGCGAGGATCGGCGGGCGCACGTCGAAGATCGGCACCGCCTGGCCCGGCACGTACTCGCCCCGGTCGACGAGCAGCTGCGTCGTGCGAGGCGCGATCCGCACCCTGACGCCGCGCCTGTGGGCCAGCTCGACGATCTCGAGCAGCTCGGTCTCGTCGATCCCGTCGTCGGCGACGATCACCTCGTCGAGGTGATCCGCCTGCAGGGCCGAGAGCACCTGGGGCCCGAACGGCACATGCCCCGCGAACTCGTAGTCGATGCCGCTGCGGCTCGCCCCGATCGTGCCGCGCAGGTGCGCGGTCTGGCCTTCGTCTCCGATCAGCAGGACGCGCCGGCGAACGCCGAACGAGCGCATCAGCGAGCCGGTCAGCGTCTCGTAGCTCCAGCGGAGCACGCTGATCATCGTCGCGATCGCGATCGCCGCCACCAGATACAGCCCGAACGTCGTGAAGTGCTGGTCGGTGCCGATCGCGAACGCCAGCGCGAGCGCCGTGACGAGCAGCACCGAGGGGACGATCCGCCCGGCGCCCTCGCGCAGCTCCCGCTGCCCGTAGAGCCGGTTGCGCCAGAAGACGAGCACCGTCAGCAGCACGAGGAACGGGAGCCAGTCCGCCTCGGCCTTCCAGAGCAGGTTCCAGAGAATCGGGCTCGGATCGCGCACGAGCGACCGGAGCACGAGAGCGATGTAGAGCCCGATCGTCAGCCCCGTGACGTCGATCGCGATCAGGGCCGCGATGCTCACCGCCCGCCGGACGAACGCCTTGAGCGGGTTGCGGCGGAGCAGGTACGGACGCGCCGAACGGACGTCCTCTGGTGGCGGATGGACCATTTCGGGAAGGCTCACAGCGGAACTCTAAGTCAGCTAGGCCCCGGAGAGGGCGACGGCGCCCTGCACGCTCGGCCCGTGCAGCCGGACGACTACGCCGGGTAGCGGCCCGGTGTTCCAGCGCCACGTCACCGTCGTGCCCGCCGATCGTCACCCGCGCAGGCCGCGAGGCCGCCGGAACGAAGATCTGGACGTCGCGTGGCTGCCCCGTCAGGGCGAGCCGGGCGCCGTTCGTCGCGAGGAACCCGGCGCGCCCCGGATGCGTCAGCTCGTCCACTCCCCACCACGAGCCGGACGTCGTGCGCAGGTTGAACGGAACGACGGCTCCGGCGCGCGCGTAGAGCGGGAACTGCAGGAGCGGCGTCGAGCGCGTGAACGCGGACCCGCCTCCCTTCACGACGGCACCGCTGTAGAGGTCGACCCACGAGCCGGCCGGCAGGTAGACGCTCGGCGTCGTCCCCGGGCCGGTCACCGGCGCCGCGAGCAGGTCGGGGCCGACGAGGAACTCGAAGTTCGAGCCCCAGGAGGTCTGATCGTCCGGATAGGCGAAGGCGAGCGGGCGGATCACCGGCTGATGCGCGGCGAGCAGCCCGTAGAGGTACGGGAAGAGCTCGTAGTGCAGCACCGCAGCTGCGCGCAGGCCGCTCATCGCTCCCGGGCCGAGCGTCCACGGCGTCGAGTTCCCGCCGATCCCGCCCACCTCCAGCACCGGGGATACGGCGCCGAGCTGTGCCCAGCGTACGAACAGCTCTGCGTCGTCGAACGGCGGGCCGGCGTAGCCGCCGACGTCCGAGCCCCAGGTCGGAAAGCCGCTCATCGCCGCCGTCTGCGCCGACACGATCGCGCGCTGAAGCCCGACGTACTCCTGCGGCTGGTCGCCCGCCCAGATCCCCGGCACCACCGACTGCGAGCCCACCGTGGCGGCGCGGAAGATCGCGGCCGCACCCTTCGGGAGCGCCCCCATCACGGCCTGCCCGAAGAGCAGCGGGTAGTCGTTGGTCAGCTCCGGGTCGACGCCGCTCAGGTCGTTCTCGTCCCCACGGTCGGCCTTGACCCCGTCCACTCCGAGCGCCACGAGGTTCCGGATCCGGCGCTGGTACTCGGCGACCACGGCGGGATTGCGCAGGTCGAGGATCTGGTGGCCCGGCTCGCCGAGCGGGGTGCCGGGGTACCCGTCGGCGCATGTTGCCCGCGGCGAGACCCAGAGCATGAACTTGACGCCGAGCCGGTGCACCGTCGAGATCAAGCCTCGGGGGTTCGGGAACGTCGACGGATCGAACGTGAGCTGCCCGTTACAGGCCTCCCACGGGTTGTCGAGCAGCACCCAGCCGATCGGGATCCTCGCCGCCTGAAGGCGGTGGACGTCCTCGAGCACCTGCCCGGGCCCGTTGACGACGTCGCGCCACTTGATCAGCTCCAGCTGGGACGGCGGTGGAACGGCCGGCACTCCGGTCTCGCTCTCGTAGTCGCCGAGCGTCTGCGGGAGCGAGCCGACGTAGATGTGCTCGTCGAGCACCGCGCCCTGCAGGCAGACCTCGGCCCTGTCGGTCAGAGCCGGGAAGCTGCACGGCGACACGGCGCCGCCCAGACAGCCGGATCCGCCTGTCGACCCCGGGAAGGCGAGCCCGGCGGCCCGTTGGCTGGCCAGCCTGAGCCCCCAGCCTCCCGAGCTGGCGAAGAACGGGATCGGGATGCTCGAGCACTGGTACCCGACCTGGATCGGGAGGATCTGGCCGCGCAGGTCGACCGACTCGCCCTTCTCGCCGCCGCCGAGGAAGTGCTCGTCCGTCGCGGTATCGAAAGCGTCGTAGACGGACTGGATCGCCGTGGCGGGATGGAGCGCGACCTGGATCCCGACCGCCGTCGCGGTCTTCGTGACGGTCACCGTCGCTGTGCGCCCCGGCTCGGTCGTCGCGACCTGGTAGACGCCGCCCTCGGACGACGTGACCTTCGTCAGCGTGTACTCGTCACCGGTCGGGGTCACCTCGAAGCGGAGCCGCGCTGCCTTGTCCTCGGAGACGACGGCCTTGCCGTCTTTGAGGACGGTCACGCGGAACGGGCTCGTGTCGACGCGGTACGAGACCCCCTGCGACGCGGGGCTGGAACCGCAGCCTGCAAGCGCCGCGAGCCCGCCGATCGCGATCAGGCGGCGTAGACGGCGTCCCATCCGACCTCCTCTTCGGCCCCGAGCGCGTCGAGACCGACCGGGCGCCGCCGGCGCCCGAGCACCGCGAGCGCGGCCGAGAGCGCCGTGCGCCGGCGCCCTTCGAGCAGCTCGTAGTCGTGGAAGTGGACGTGGACGACCTGCGGCAGCGAGCCGAGCAGCCCCTTCGCGAGCGCCCCGAGCGAATGGGTGGTCGGCAGCTCGAGCACACGGCGGCCGTCTCCGAGCAGCACCTGCGCCGGCTGGGCGAGCGCGGCCCGCGGCGAGCCCTCCGGCAGGTAGGACGGGCGCCAGGAGGTCGCCGTGCAGTCGGTGTACCCGAGGTCGGCGACCGCGGCGATCACGTCGGCGTCGATGTACCAGCCGCCGCCGCAGAAGAAGCGCGGCTCGAGGCCCTGCTCCCGCAGCCAGGCGCCCTCGCGGCGCACTGCCGCGGCAGGGTCGGGGCCGGTGGGCCGGGCGTGGGTCGGAGAGGTCCAGTGGATGTGGTGGCCGTACGGGCCGAGCCCGGCGGCATCGTGGGCCCGCGTGACGAACAGCGCCTCGTTTTCCCCCTCTGCCGGAGGCCGCATCAGCGACGCGATCGGGAACCCGCCGGGCCGCCGTTCGAGCAGCGCGCGATAGCGCCCCCAGACCTCGTCGTCGAGGGGTCGTTCGACGTGACACGACACGACCGCGTAGCCTTGAGAGACGGGCATGTGCGTGATCTTGCCAAGCGACTCCGTCGCCCCGTAACCTGACCGTGACCCGTCGCTTCGCCTACCCGATCGTGATTGCGGTCTGCGCGCTGCCGCGGCTCGCGGTGCTCGTGCACGAGCGGGGCTCGATCCTGAACCAGTTCGAGAAGTCGAACATCCTCGCGAAGCTCTACGTCCGGACGGGACCTTCGGCTACGTCCCGGGGCATCCGTCGGCCTACACCCAGCCGCTCTACGGCTGGTTCCTGATCCCGATCTACTGGATCGCAGGCTTCCACTGGTGGTCGGTCGGGACGGTGCAGATCCTGGTCGCCGTCGCCACCTCGATCGTCATCTTCGAGACCGGAAGGCGGTTCCTGAGCGCGCGGATCGGACTGATCGCCGCCGTGATCGCGACGCTTCAGCCCTACCTCGTCTGGCACGACGTCCACGGCAACCGCGAGATCCTCGACCAGCTCCTCGGAGCGGCGCTGTTCGGGCTCACGCTGCTCACGATCGCTCGCCGCTCGGCCTGGCTCGGCGTCGCGCTCGGCCTCGTCTCGGGCGTGGCGATCCTCTCCAACGCGCGGCTACTGGCCCTCCCCGTGATCCTCGCGCTCTTCGTCGCCTGGCGGGGCGCAGGCTGGGTCGCCGCGGTCGCGATCCCGGTCCTCGCGCTCGTCGCCATGTCCCCGTGGGTGATCCGGAACAAGGTCGAGCTCGGGTGCGTCACGATCACGACCGACGGCCGCGCCCTCTGGAAGGCGAACAACGTCAATACCTACAAGACGCTCTCGGGCGGGGCCAGTGGCTCGACCAGGTGCCCGACCTGCCGCAACGGCTCGTCACGCCGGTGCCGGCCTTCTGGGTGACCCCGGAGTTCGCCGGCGACGAGTGGGAGCAGAACCACAGGGTGATCGACGTGCCCGAATGCGCCCAGCAGAAGAAGTACGAGCATCTCGTCTTCCAGTTCTGGAGGCACCATCCGGCCGAGAAGGCGAAGCTGATGGCGCAGGCCACCTGGATGATGTGGAACCCCCGCGTCGGGATCGAGGGCGCGCAGGAGGCCGGCGTCGACCCGCTTCGTCACTGGGCGGAGCCGCTCTTCACGCTGCCGCTGTTCCTGCTCGCGATCGCCGGGCTCTTCTTCGTCCCGTTCAACGTGCGGGTGCTCGCCGTGATCTTCCTGCTGTACGAGACAGCCGCGGCCTGGGTGTTCGCCGGAACGACCCGCTACCGCGTGCCCTGGGACTTCGTGCTCGCGCTGCTCGCCGCTGCCGCGCTCGACCGGATCGGCACGGCGGTGGCTGCACGGCGGGGGAAGTCGCCTCAGGAGGCTGCGGCGGCCTGAGAGCGGTGCGCGGCGATCGTGTCGTCGACGAGCGCCGCCATCCTCTCCGCGTACTCCTCGGGCGTCGCCGTCCACCTCGGCGCCGAGGCCGCGGCGCCGTCCCCGAGCCGGGCTGCGAGCTCGCCGTCCGTGAGCACGCGCTCGAGCGCCGCCGCGAGTGCTGCGGCGTCGCCGGCCGGGACGAGCAGGCCGTTGACGCCGTCCTCGACGATGTCGGGGATGCCGCCTGCGCGAGCGCCGATGACGGCCCGGCCGCGGACGAACGTCTCGATCACGATCCGCGGGAGCCCCTCGGACGCCGACGGAAGCACGAGCGCGCGGGACCCATCGATCGCCGCGGCGAGGTCGGGCGGCTCGAGCCGCCGGTCCCAGCGCACCCCGATGCCCTCGGCGACGAGACCCTCGACGATCTCGGTCAGCGTCCCGTGCCCGACGAGGTGCAGCTCCGCGCCCGGCACCCGCGCCGCCACCAGGCGCCAGGCGGCCGCGAGCCCCTCGAGGTTCTTGTAGCGCTCGAGCACGCCGACGAAGATCACTCGTGGCGCTTCGGGCACCGGCACGCGCGGCGCGTCCGCGAAGACGCCGATGTCGACGAACGCCACGAACTCCCCTGTCGGTTCGACGCCGGCCGAGCGCACGAGCCCCGAGGTGAACGACGAGATCGTCCTCACCGCGTCGGCGTGGCGGATCCCCCAGGTCCCGACCCGGTCGGCGATCGGAGCGAGCACCCGACGCAGGGGCGAGCCGTAGAGACGGGTCGCGGTGCGCCAGTCCCCGTGCAGCTCGACGGCGATCGGCGCCTTCGGGCAGCCGAGCCGGACGAGAGCCGCCTCGTACGGGCTCTGGGTCACGATTGCCTCGGGCCGCAGGCTGCCCACGAGCCGCCTGACCCGGAACGGCAGTCGCAGGTAGAAGAGCGGCCCGTCGAGGAAGCGTGCCCGCCCGACGAGCCTGAAGACCCCGTCGTCGTGCGCCCGCCCGTCGGCTGCGGTCGCGAGCACACGCAGGTCGAAGCGCTCCCGGAGCGCCGCGAACTTCCGCTCGGTGCTCTCCCGGAGCGGGAACGGATAGCGCGTGCGCGCGACCATCAGCAGCCTGGGACGGCTCATGCCGCGAGCGCGGCGTCGACCAGGGCGCGGACGCGATCGGCGTACTCGTCCGGCGACGAGACCCAGGCGGCGGAGCTCTCGGCCGCCGCTGCGCCGAGGCGGACCGCAAGGTCGCGGTCGGTCAAGATCCGCTCGATCGCGGCGGCCAGGCTCGAGGGGTCTCCCGGCTCCACGAGCAGGCCGTTCACCTCGTCCTGGACGATGTCGGGGATGCCGCCCGCGCGGGAGCCGATCACCGCCCGCCCGCGTGCGAACGACTCGATCGCCACCCTCGGCAGCCCCTCGGACGCCGAGGGGAGCAGGAGCGCCCGGGCGTTGTCGACCGCCGCGGCGAGCTCGGGCGGCTCGAGACGCCGCTGCCACTCGACCCCTTCGCGCGCCAGGCCCTCCGCGATCTCGGCCTGCGTCCCCGATCCGATCAGGTGCAGCTTCGCATCGGGAACGCGTGCGGCGGCCAGCCGCCAGCCGGCCGCGAGCACCTCGACGTTCTTGTAGCGCTCGAGCACCCCGACGAAGATCACCCGTGGCTCCTCGGGCACCGGCGCGACCGGCCCCGAGAAGGCCCCGAGATCGGAGTACGTCGTGAAGATCGCAGCCGCCTCGCACCCCTGGGTCCGCAGCAGCGAGGCGGTGAAGCCCGACACGGCGCGGTGCGCGTCGGCGTGGCGAACCGCGAAGCCGGCGATCCTGTCGCCGGCGGGGCCGAGCAGCCGGCGCGCCCGCGAGCCGTAGAGACGGGTCGAGACGCGCCAGTCACCGTGAACCTCGACGACGACCTTCGCCGGCGAGCGCTTGAGGCGGCATGCGATCTCGGCGGCGAATGCCTCGTACGGGCTCTGCGCGATCACGACATCGGGCCTGAACGTGCCGAGCTGCTGGGCGATTCGGTAGGGCAGCGAGGCGTAGAAGCGCGGCCCGTCGATCGTGGTCTGCGGTCGCAGCACGAAGCGTGGATCCGAGCCGGTCCCGCTCGCGAGCACCCGCAGGCTCATCCGCTCCGACAGGGCATCCCATTTGCGCGCGAGGCTCGGAGAGAGAGGCAGCCGGTAAGGGTCGCGCGCGACGAACAGAACCCGCGGGGTCATCCGGTCGCCGCGATCAGGATCCGCTCGAGTCGGCCGTAGACACGGTCGGGAGCGTAATCGGCGACCGACTCCACCGCGTTCTCCGTCAGGATCCGCGGCGAGCGCCGGGTCCAGGAAGAACCGGTCGATTGCCGCCGTGAGCGCATCGACGTCGCCGGGCTCGACGAGCAGGCCGTTGACGCCGTCCTCGAGCACCTCGGCGACGCCGCCCGTGCGGGTGGCGATCACCGGCGTCCCGACCGCAAGCGCCTCGATCACCGTGTGCGGGAAGTTCTCCCACGACGAGGAGAGCAGCGAGGCGTCGCCCGCGCGGAAGAGCTCGAGCACCTCCCTGCGCGGCAGCGCCCCCAGGAACCGGCCGTAGCCGAGCCGCTCCAACGCCTCGCGGTCCGGGCCGTCGCCCGCGATCACGAGGTCCACGCCCGCCCGACGGGCCGCTTCGATCCCGAGGTCGAGCGACTTCTGAGCGGTCAGGCGGCCGGCGAACACGAGCGTCGGGCCGGTGAGGCCGAACTGCTTGCGCAGCTCCTCATGCGGTGCGAGGTTGGGAATCAGCGGCGTCGGGTTCGGGAGCAGCGTCACGCGGTCGGGGCGCACGCCCCAGCCGATCGCCAGCTCGCGGAGGTACTCCGAGGGCGTCACGATGTGCGCGGCACGGCGGACGTCGAGGTCACGGGTGAACCGGAGCGGCAGCGTCCTTGCTCCCGGGGTGAGCTGAAACTGCTCGAGCGAGGCGTGGCTGAGACCCCAGCGGCGGGCGCGCTCGTAGGCCGGATCGGCGGTCAGCTTGGTCACGAACGGCGTGCGCCCGACGAACGCTCCGAGCGAGGAGCGGCCGAGCATGCCGGTCGTGTAGACGACGTTCGCGTGGCGCGCAAGCCCGGCGAGGAGCTTGACGACTGCGGCGTGGCGAACACCCGGGCGCAGCGAGCGGCTCACCCAGTGCACCGGGTACTGCTCCGGTGCAGGCTCCGCGTCGGCGGTGATCACGACCTCGACATCGTGGCGGCGGGCATGCAGGAACGCGGCGACCTCGGGCGCGTGCGACGCCGGCCCGCCGACATCGGGCGGCCAGATCCCCGAGACGATCACCACCTTCAAGGCGCCACCGCCTCGATCGAGCGGTGCGAGCCGGCGAGCCGCAGGATGATTCCCGTCCAGACCGCGCAGAACACCGCCGTCGAGGCGAGCATGGCGCCTGCCGCGCCGGTCGCGCCCCAACGCGACGCGAAGATCAGGAGCAGCGGGACGAAGACGGCGATCTCGATCGACTGGACGATCACCCGGAGACCGGGGCGGCCGATCGAGACGGGGAACGACTTGGTCCAGCCCCAGACCAGCTGCAGGCCGGCGGCCAGGAGCACGAGCCGCGCCGCGTCGGTGGCGTGGGCGCGGAAGTCCGGCCCGTAGGCGAGCCCGATCAGGTACGGCATCACGATCCAGAGCACCGGCACGGCAACAAGCATGAGGGCGCCGGTGGCTGCGACGTAGCGCTTGAGCATCCCGAACACCTTGGCGTACCGCCCCGCCTCGTAGTCGCGCGTCTGCTCGGTGAGCATCACGAGGCGCGCCGGGCTCGAGAGCGCCGCAAAGCCGGTCGCGGGCGCCTGGGCGTTCCGGAAGTACCCGGCCTGGACGATCGGAGCGACCGTCGGGACGAGCGACGTCCCGAGCGTCCCCCGGGCCGAGTCCAGCGAGGAGGCGAGCGTCGAGGAGAAGAGAAAGCCGCGGACGGCGCGGACGTCCTCGCCGAGCGGCTCGGAGGGCACGTCGGGAAACCGTCGGAACGCGGCGAGACCGACCACGCTGATCGCGATCGTCGCAAACAGCTGCGCCACGACCATCCCGAGCGCGGCCCCGGCGACACCGTGCCGGCACCCGATCGCGAGCCCGACGAGCCGAAGCCCCATCGAGATCGCGAGGAACCAGCTGCGGACGTCGTAGCGCCCGCGCAGGATGATCGCGCCCGCCGCGACGTTCTCCGGCGCCTGGATGAGCGCGATCGTCGAGACGATCAGCATCGGCACGACCACCCCGCCCGTGCCCCAGACCTGCTTCGCAAACGGGGCGAGCGCGCAGGTCGCGAGCATCGCGAGGAAGCCGCCGACGACCTTGTAGCCGAGCGCAACCTCGAACAGGCGCCGGAGCCGCCCCCAGCGCTGCGACTCCGTGTAGCGGAAGCCGAACTTCACGAGCGCCTCCTCGATCGTGAGATCGAGCAGCTGCTGGAAGAAGACGGAGGCGGCATAGACGGCGGCGAACTTCGCGTAGTCGTGGAGGCCGAGCTCGCGGGTGGCGACCACTGTCGTGAGGAAGCCGATTCCGGCCGCGACATAGGTCCCGATCGCCGTCGCCGAGCGTCGCCAGATGACTCGGGAGCGCATCGGGGCACCCAGTATAAAGTGTGTGCCTCCTTGGCCCGCCTGCGCGCAGCGGACGTCCTGCCGCTCGTCGCGGCAGCGGCGATCCCCTTGATCTTCCTGCACGTTCGGTACCAGGCCCACTTCTCGGTCGGCCCCGTCGACGTGTACACCTCGGATCTCGCGGTCGCCTTGACGGTGGGGGCCGCGATCGTCGCCGGGCTCAAGTTCGGCTGGGAGCCGCTCCGCGCCGGCCGCACGCTCTGGCTCGTGGCCGGCTCCCTGCTCGCCCTCTTCGTGATCTCGTGCTTCTGGCGCCCGCTCGAGCTGCCCACGAAGCACCTGGTGACAGCCCTGAAGTCGGTCGAGTACGCGCTGCTCGCGCCGGCGATCGTGCTGCTCTTCCGCCGAGCCGTCGACATCGACCGCTTCCTCGCAGTGTTCGTCGCCTGGGCGGTCGCGGCCGCCGCGTGGGGCGTCCTGATGTTCTTCGCGATCGTCGACGACCCGGAGGGGCCGCGCCCCGGGCAGCGCGAGGTCTCGTTTCTCGGCCACCAGGATCTCGGCGGCTTCACCGGAGCCGCGCTCGCCCTCGGCTACGCCGCGATCGTGCTCGGGGTGCGCCGGAAGCTCGCGATCGCCGCGATCGCCGGCGGCATGCTCGGGGTGATCATCGACGCGTCGGTGTTCGTGTACCTCGGTACGCTCCTCGCTGCCGGCGCCGCACTGCTTGTCGGCCGCCACCTCCGTACCCTCGACTGCACGCAGGGTGCTCGCGGTGGCGGCGATCGTGGTCGTCGTCGGGTCGGGCGTGTACGTGTTACGAGGCTCAGACGTGTCGAACTATCTCTCCTTCCTCGGGATCACCTCCTCCGCCCAGACCGCTTCGAGCGGCGTGCAGAGCGGCTCGCAGCGCGCGATGCTGCTGTGGATCGGCTGGCGCATCTTCGAGGACCATCCGGTGCTCGGAGTCGGCTTCCAGCGCTCCGGCAACCGGTACCAGCCCTATCTCGCGGCCGCGAAGCGCAGGTTCCCGAATCAGCCCGCGCAGTCCTATCCGTCGCCGCAGAACCAGTGGGGCGTCCAGAACTGGTGGGTCCAGCTGCTCGCCGACACCGGGATCGTCGGGTTCGCGCTCGGAGTCGCGACGTTCGCGACCGGCCTCGTGCTTGCGTTCCGCCGTGCCGTGCGCAAGTCGTTCTTCGCGCTCGTCGCGGGGGGTTGGATCCTGGTCGCCGCCGGGAGCTGGAATGCGGTGGGGATCGTCGCCGGGATCCCGCTCGACGCGGTGATGTGGCTCGGCTTCGGCCTTGCAGTCGCGGCGCTGGAGGTCCAATGACCGTGCTCGTCACCGGCGGTGCCGGTTTCATCGGCTCGAACCTCGTGCGCGAGCTGCTCGCCCGGGGGGAGTCGGTCCGCGTGCTCGACAACTTCTCGACCGGGTCCCGGGCGAATCTCGACGGGCTCGACATCGAGATCGTCGAGGGTGAGCTACGCAGCTACGAGCGCGTCCACAACGCGGTTCGCGGTGTCGAGGTCGTGTTCCATCTCGGCGCGCTCGGGTCGGTGCCCCGGTCGGTTCAGGATCCACTCACCTCGAGCGCGGTCAACGTCGAGGGGACGCTGAACGTGCTGCTCGCCGCGAGGGACGAGGGTGTGCGTCGCGTCGTCTTCTCGTCGTCCACCTCCGTGTACGGCACGAGCCGCGAGCGGCCGACACCGGAGGCGAGCCCGCTCGATCCGATCTCGCCCTACGGCGTCGCCAAGCTCGCCGCCGAGCGCTACTGCATCTCGTTCTCGCGCGTCTACGAGTCGTTCGAGACGGTCGTGCTCCGCTACTTCAACGTCTTCGGCCCGCGGCAGAGCCCCTCGTCGCAGTACGCGGCGGTCGTGCCGCTCTTCATCACGGCGATCGCCGCCGGAGAGCCGGTCACGATCCACGGGGACGGCGAGCAGTCGCGCGACTTCACGTACGTCGACAACGTCGTCGATGCGACGATCGCAGCCGGGGGCGCCGAGGGCGCGAGCGGCCGCGCCTTCAACGTGGCGGGCGGTGCGCCGGCAAGCGTCAACCGGGTCGCGGACACGATTGGCTCGATCCTCGAGCGGCCGGTCGAGAAGGTCTTTGCGCCGTCGCGCCCGGGTGACATCCGTGACTCGTGGGCCGACCTGACGGCAGCACGCGAGGTGCTGGGCTACGAGCCCGCGGTCTCGCTCGAAGAAGGCCTGCGGCGGACGGCCGCGGCTCTCGTTCCGCGATGAGCGGCGAGCACGACCCGATCCGCGTCCTGCGGCTGATCGCCCGGTTGAACATGGGCGGCCCCGCCCTCCACGTCTCCTATCTGACGCGCGGCCTCGAATCGCGCGGGTATCACACCACCCTCGGCGCAGGCGCGATCTCGCGCGGCGAGAGCTCGATGGCGTTCGTCGCCGACGAGCTCGACGTCGGGGTGGTCGACGTCAAGCACCTCCATCGCGACCTCTCTCCGGTGTTCGACACGCTCTCGGTGCAGGCGATCGTGAAGCTGATCAAGCAGGTGCGGCCGCACATCCTGCACACGCACACCGCAAAGGCCGGAGCGGTGGGCCGCACGGCGGCGATGCTCGCCGGTGACGCACGGCCGCCCGTCGTCGTCCACACGTTCCACGGGCATGTGCTGCGCGGGTACTTCGACCCCGCGCGCACTGCAGCGTTCCGGTCGGTCGAGCGAAGCCTGGCTCACGCGACAACTCGGCTCGTGGCCGTCAGCCCGGAGGTGCGCGACGACCTCGTCGAGCTCGGCGTTGCGCCGGCGACCAAGTTCTCGGTGATCCGCCTCGGCATCGACCTCGACGGTCGGATCATCAACGGCGAGAGCGACGGGGCGCAGCTCCGCCGCCTGTTCGGCGTCCCCGACAGCGCCTTCGTCGTCGGCTGGATCGGCCGGATGACGGCGATCAAGCAGCTGCCGGACGTCCTCGGCGCCTTTTCCCGGCTGCTCGAGCGTGGAGTCGAGGCCAAGCTCTGCCTCGTCGGGGACGGCCCCGACCGCGAGCTCGTCGAGCGGCGCGCGCACGAGCTCGGCATCGCGCGCGACGTGCTGTTCGTCGGCTATCAGCGCGACGTCGCCCCGTACTACGGGCTCTTCGACGTGCTTCTCCTCCCGTCCGGGAACGAAGGGACACCGGTCGTGGCGATCGAGTCGCTGGCCGCCGGGACACCGGTGGTCGCGACCAACGTGGGCGGCGTACCCGACGTCGTCGAGCACGGCACCGACGGCTTCCTCACGCCTGTCGGCGATGTCGACGCGCTGGCGGCGGCGCTCGAGCGCCTGGCGCGCAACCCCGAGCTTCGCGTCGAGATGGGCCGCGCCGGCCGAGAGCGCACGCTGCCGCGTTACCGGGTCGAGCGCCTCGTCGACGACATCGACTCGCTCTACCGCGTGCTGCTCGCCGAGAAGGGGCTTCCGCTGCCTAGACCGGCTCGTGCCCGAGCGACCTGATCCAGCGCCGGAGGCCCTCGTCGAGGTCGATCTCGGGCTCCCACCCGAGCACCGCCTTCGCCTTCGTGATGTCGGGCCGTCGCTCGCGCGGGTCGTCGGTCGGTAGCGCCTCGAACACGATCGGGCTCACGGAGCCGGTGAGCCGGATGCAGGACTCGGCGAGCTGGAGCATCGTCACCTCGTGGTCGGGGTTCCCGATGTTCACCGGCAGGTGCTCCTCGGACGTCGCGAGCAGGTAGAGCCCGCGGATCAGATCGTCGACGTAACAGAGCGACCGCGTCTGCGATCCCTCGCCGAACACCGTCAGCGGCTTTCCCTCGAGCGCCTGGTGCAGGAAGGTCACCGTGGCGCGCCCGTCGTTGCGCCTCATCCGGGGCCCGTAGGTGTTGAAGATCCGGGCGATCGCGGTGTTGACGCCCTGCTGGTTGTGGTACGCCATCGTCAGCGCCTCGGCGTAGCGCTTGGCCTCGTCGTACACGCCGCGCGGGCCGATCGGGTTGACGTTCCCCCAGTAGGTCTCGGGCTGCGGATGCACCTGCGGGTCCCCGTACACCTCGCTCGTCGAGCTGATCAGGAAGCGCGCCCGCTTCCACTTGGCGAGCCCGAGCGCGTTGTGCGTGCCGAGCGAGCCGACCTTCAGGGTCTGCAGCGGGAGGCGGAGGTAGTCGATCGGGCTGGCGGGGCTCGCGAGGTGGTAGACGAAATCGACCGGCTCGTCGATCCAGATCCCGTCGACGACGTCCTGGTAGACGAACTTGAAGACATCGTCCCCGAGGTGCTCGATGTTCTCGAGCGAGCCCGTCTCGAGGTTGTCGACGCAGATCACCCGCTGCCCCTGCTCGATCAGGTAATCGCACAGGTGGGAGCCAAGGAAGCCGGCGCCGCCGGTTACCACCGAAGTCGTCATCGGCCGCATCGTACTTCCGAAGGCGGCGGCATCGAGCGGCTACGGGAAACACCGCCGCTAAGGTTGCCGCGTGCCCCCGGTCGCAGCGACTGCCTCGGTGACGCTCGACCGGCAACCTCCCGAATACGGCAGGCGCGGAGCGCTCGTCGCGTTCGCGGCGTACAGCGCAGTCGCGTTCCTCTACTTCGGTCTCTGGCCGCTGCTGAAACCCGGCAAGCAGTACATCGGCACCCTCGACGACCCGCAGATCCCGATCTGGTCGTTCGCGTGGTGGCTCCACGCGCTCGTCCACGGCCAGAACCCGCTGTACACACACTCGATCTGGGCCCCGAGCGGAGTCGACCTCGCCTGGGTGAACACCGTGCCCGCGGTTGCCGTCCTGTTCGCTCCGGTAACGGCGGTCCTCGGGCCCGTCCCGTCGTACGACATCGCCGCCGTGCTCCTGCCCGCCGCCTCGGCCTGGACCGCATTCCTGCTCTGCCGCCACCTGGTCGGCAGGTTCTGGCCTGCGCTCGTCGGGGGTTACCTGTTCGGTTTCTCGAGCTATATCCTCGGCCACGTCACGGGGCAGCCCCAACTCACCGCCGTCTTCACGGTGCCGCTCGTCGTGCTCGTGATCGTCCGTCGTCTCGAGGAGCAGATCACGCGCAACCGGCTGATCGTCGAGGCCGGGCTCCTGCTCGCGCTCCAGCTCTGGTTGTCGGCGGAGCTCGCACTCACACTGACGATCTGCCTCGTGCTTGCGCTGATCCTCGGCGCGCTCGTCGCGCGGGAGCGCCGCCACGCGATCGCGGGGCTCGTGGTCCCGCTCGCGGGCTCGTATCTGATCGCCGTCGTCCTCGCCTCCCCGCTCCTCTACTACTCGATCACGAGCCTGCGGGTCGCCGGCTTCCAGCCGCCGGAGGCGTACCGGGCCGACCTCTTGAACCTCTTCCTGCCGACACATCTCGAGGCGCTCGGCGCGAACTGGGCCGACTCGCTGGAGCGGCGCTTCCCCGGCAACTTCACCGAGCAGGGCGCGTATCTCGGCGTGCCGCTGCTCGTGATCATCGCGCTCTACGCGCGCCGGAGCTGGCGAACGGTCAGCGGCCGGTTTCTGCTGGCGGCCCTCGCCGTCGCGACCTACCTCTCGCTCGGCCCGCGCCTGACGGTCTTCGGCCACGGGATCGTCCCTCTCCCGACATTCCTGGGCCACGAGCGGCTGACCGTGCCGGGTGTCGGCTCGAAGTTCCTGCCGCTGTTCAACAATGTCCTCCCCGTCCGGTTCGTCCTCTACGGCTCGCTGGCGAGCGCGGTGATCGTCGCGCTCTGGATGGCGTCGACGCGGTCGGGCGTCCTGCGCTGGCTGCTCCCGGCCCTCGCGGTGCTTCTCCTCGTCCCGAACCCCGCGGCCGGCGACTGGTGGACGACGTACAAGGTTCCGGCGTTCTTCACGGACGCGCGCTACAGGTCGTGCCTCACCCCGAACGAGATCGTGCTGCCGCAGCCGATCGGCCAGGGCGGCCAGGCGATGCTGTGGCAGATCGCCGACGGGTTCCGCTTCCGTCTGGCGGGCGGCCGCCTCCAGACCTCGCCTCCCTCGGTGTTCCTCCATCCTCCTTCGCTCGCGCAGATCTCGGTCGGCTACCCGCCCGCGCCGAACCAGGCCGCACTCCTGAAGGCCTACTTCAAGGCCGAGGGCGTGACGAGCGTCGTCCTCGACAAGCGCCAGGCCGCGATCTGGGGGCCGGCCCTGAACAAGATCGCGACGCCACACGACGTCGGCGGGATCCTGCTCTACAACGTCTCGGGGGCCGGTCGCTGCTGATGCGACGCGGCCTGCTCGATCTCGACGGACGCGTGGTCGCAGCGGTGATCGTCGCCGTGTTCTTCATCGCGGTCGGATCGGTCGATGCCGCGACCGGATCGGCCCACTGGGGAAAGCTCGGCGTCGACGCGCCGCACGGGACGAACTTCGAGGATCTGCGCTCCGTGACCTCGAGCTGGGACTGCGTGCGACGCGGGATCGAGCCCTTCCCGACCAACCCGTGCGACCCGTACGGCAGGCCCGCGAACTACCCCCGGATCCTGACGCGGCTCGGTGTCTTCGGGCTCGGCGAGCGCGACACGATCGCTCTCGGCGTGGCGACGGCGGTGGTGTTCCTGCTGGCAGCGCTCCTCGTTCCCGGCCCGCTCAGTGCGCGGGAAGGCCTCCTCTACGCGGTGACGCTGCTCTCGCCGGCCGCGCTCCTCGGCGTCGAGCGGGGCAACGTCGACCTCTGGATGTTCGCACTGGTCGCACTCGGCGTGATCCTGGTGGCCCGCTCGGCCTGGGCCGGCGGTGCGCCGATCGTGCTTGCAGCCGTGCTCAAGCTCTTCCCGGTGTTCGGCCTGGTCGTCCTGGCTCGCCGGCGGTCGCGTTGGGTGGCCGGAGCGGTGTGGCTTGCCGTCTTCGCCTTCTATGCGGCCCTCACTCTTGGGGACATCCGGACGATCCGGACGGTGCTGCCGAAGGTGGTCGGCAACGCGTACGGGGCGCTCGTCTCCGCGGACGCGCTGAACGCCGCGGGCGTGAGCTGGGCGAGGACCGGGACCGAGGTGGGCGCGATCCGGACGGGCATCGTGGCAGCCGGGCTGCTGCTCGCCGCCACCCTGCTCGTCCTGGGACGGAGGCGAAGGACACAGGGCCCAGACGCCGGCTCCGGTCAGCGCCTGGATGCGTTCTGGGCGGGAGCCGGGATCTATGTCGCCACGTACGCCCTGAGCTCGAACTTCGACTACCGGCTGATCTTCCTGCTCCTGTGCGTGCCTCAGCTCGCGGCCTGGTGCCGCAGCGGCTCGGCTCCGGTTCCGTGGCCCGCCGCGGCGCTCGTGGCGATCGTCGCGACGATGTGGCTCAGCTCAGCCTTCCCGCCGCTGCTCGCCTTCGGGCTCCAGAGCTGGTACATGGGCCTGTCGTTCCCGCCGGAGGAGGTGCTCAACTGGTTTCTGTTCGCCTGGCTGACAGCGGTGCTCGGCTCAGGGTTGCTCAAGGTCGCGCGACGGCAACGGACGGCGTGAGCCGACGAGCTCCGCGAGCATAAGCGCAAAGACGGCGACGAGCCCGAGGTTGCGGACGAGTAGCACCCAGACCGTCGAGTCCTGGTTCTCGAGGCCGTCGCGGTGGTAGAGGTACTCGAGCTGAG
>CAVYIB010000034.1:0-33277 GCA_963768435.1 uncultured Actinomycetota bacterium | reverse complement strand
CGCGTTGCAGGCGCTCGCGCCCGAGCTCCAGGCGCGCCAGATCAATCTCGGCCCAACGGTGCTCTGGGCGAACGCGCTCCCCTATATCGCGACGATCGTGGTGCTCGTGATCGTGTCGGCGAGCAACGCGAAGCGCCGGCTGGGCGCACCCGCGGCGCTCGGCGTCGCGTACACGCGCGAGGACCGGCTAGCGGAGCCCGACGGTCTCGCCCGCGGCGTCGATGTCGATCACCTTCGCGGCAGATTCCTTCGGAAGGCCGGGCATGGTCTGCATGTCGCCGCACATTGCGACGATCCACCCGGCGCCGGTATACGGCCGGAGCTCGCGGACGGGCAGCGTGAAGCCGGTGGGCGCGTTGATGAGCGCCGGATCGTGCGAGAGCGACATGTGCGTCTTGGCCATGCAGATCGGCGTCCGGCCGAGGCCGGCGGCTTCGAGGCGCTCTGCCTGGGCGCGGGCGGCAGGGGTGAGCTCGACTCCGGCGGCGCCGTAGGCCTTCGTCGCGATCGCGGCGATCTTCTCGTCGATCGGCGCGTCGAGCTCGTAGAGGAACCGAGGCTCGGGAACGGCCGGTGGAGCGGCTGCGACGACTGCCTCGGCCAGCTCGACTGCGCCGTCACCTCCACGCTCGAAGCCGTCGTTGACGGCCACGCCCTGAACGGGAAGCTCGCCAGCAAGGCTCGAGCCGCCTCGATCTCGGCTGCGGAGTCCTTCGAGAACCGGTTGACGGCGACGACGCACGGAAGGCCGAAGGCCTGGACCACCCCGAGCGCGGCCCGGAGATTGGCGAAGCCGCGCTCGAGCTCGGGGAGGCCGCCCTCGACGTCGCCGCCGTGGTGCTTCAGCGCCTGGACGGTCGCCACGAGCACGACGACGCTCGGGCCGAAGCCGCCGAGGCGGCAGACGATGTCGACGAACTTCTCGAAGCCCATGTCGGCCCCGAACCCGCTCTCGGTCACGACCCAGTCGCCGAGCTTGAGGCCGAGGCGGTCGGCGACGAGCGAGTTGTTGCCGTGCGCGATGTTGGCGAACGGGCCGCAATGGAGCAGAGCCGGCTGGCCTTCCATCGTCTGCACCAGGTTCGGCTTGAGCGCCTGCTTGAGCAGTACCGCCATCGAGCCCGCGGCACCGATCTGCTCGGCCGTCACCGGCCGGCCCTCATAGGTCGAGCCCACGGTGATCGCGCCGAGGCGGGCGCGCAGGTCGGTGAGATCGCTCGCGACCGCGACGATCGCCATCACCTCCGAGGCAGCAGTGATGTCGAAGCCGGTCTCGCGTGGAAGACCGTTGGCGCGGCCGCCGAGGCCGACGACCGTCTGGCGGAGGACACGGTCGTCCATGTCGACGCAGCGGCGCCAGGTGATCGAGTGCGGGTCGAGCCCGAGATCGTTTCCCTGCAGGAGGTGCGAGTCGACCATCGCGGCGAGCAGGTTGTTGGCCGCCCCGATCGCGTGGATGTCGCCGGTGAAGTGGAGGTTGATCTCCTCCATCGGCACCACCTGCGCGCGCCCGCCGCCGGTGCCACCGCCCTTGAGGCCGAAGACCGGCCCGAGCGACGGCTCTCGCAGGCAGAGCACCGGCTTCTCGCCGATCGCGCCGAGCCCCTGGGTAAGCGAGATCGAGGTCGTCGTCTTGCCCTCCCCGAACCGGGTCGGCGTCATCGACGTGACCGAGACGATCCGGCCGTCGGGCACCGCGGCAAGCCGGTCGATCGCGGAGAGCTCGATCTTGGCGGCGGCCGGGCCGTACGCGAGCACCTCGTCGGGCTCGAGTCCAAGCGAATGTGCCAGCTCTGCGATCACCGGCGCATTCTCTAGATTGCAGCCGTGGAGGGCGAATCGATCGGCGGCTGGCTGGAGGCTCTCGCGTCCTCGGCGCCCGCGCCCGGCGGTGGCGCTGCGGCCGCGCTCGAGGCCGCGATGGCGGCGGCGCTGCTCGAGATGGTCTGCAACCTGACGATCGGCAAGCCCGCCTACGCCGAGCACGACGAGGCGATGACCTCGGTCCGCGACCGCGCGACGAGCCTGCGCTCGGAAGCGCTCGGGCTCGCGCAGGAGGACGCGACCGCCTTCGGCGCAGTGATCGCGGCCTACCGGCTTCCGAAGGAGACCGACGACGAGATTGCGTCCCGCATGCGGGAGATCCAGCAGGCGCTGGTGGCCGCGGCCGAGGTCGCCCGTTCGACCGCGGACGTCGCGATGCAGATCCTCGATCTGGTCGAGACGATCGTCCCGCTCGGGAACATCAATGTCATCTCGGACGGCGCCGCCGCCGCCGGCGCGGCACGAGCGGCGATCCAGACCTCGCTGCTGAACATCGACGCCAACGTCGCGTCGATCGCCGACCCGGCGACCGTGAGGCGTTCGAGCAGTTCGCGGCAGGTGCCGTGAAGCGGCTCGAAGCCGCGGACGCGATCGTCGCGGCCGTACGCGCGCGGTCGGCCGGATGACCCTGCTCGACGGCCGCCCGCTGGCAGCGGAGATCCGCGCGCAGGCGGCCGACGGAGCCGCCGCCGGCGCCGTCCCGGTGCTTGCGGTGGTGATCGCCACCGACGACCCGGGCGCCGCCTGGTACCTCGGCTCGATCGCCAAGGCGGCAGCCGCGACCGGCATCCAGCTGCGCGAGGAGCGGCTCGAGGCCGACGGCTCGGAGGTTCTCGCTCGCCTCGATGCGCTCTCGGCCGACAGCGCCGTCGACGGGATCCTGTGTCTCACTCCCCTCCCCGACGGACTGACTCTCGCCGAAGCGGGCGAGCGGATCGCGTTCGCCAAGGACGTCGACGGCGCCAGCCCGGTCAGCCTCGGCCGTCTCGCCTCCGGGCTGCCGGCATTCGCTCCCGCGACCGCCCAGGCGGTGATGGAGCTGCTCCACCTGGCCGGCCCGGCTCTCTCCGGCGCGGATGCCGTCGTGGTCGGGCGGTCGAACGTCGTCGGCAAGCCGCTCGCGATGCTGTTGCTCGCCGAGCATGCGACCGTCACGATCTGCCACACGCGTACCCGCGACCTCGCCGCGGTGACGGCCGTGCCGACATCCTCGTGGCCGCGGCAGGAAGGGCTCATCTGCTCGGCGCCGAGCACGTCAAGCCCGGCGCTGTCGTGATCGACGTCGGCACCAACGAGGCCGCCGACGGCAGCATGGTCGGCGATGTCGACACCGCGGCCGTCGAGCCGGTGGCCGGCGCGGTAACGCCCGTGCCGGGCGGTGTCGGGCCCGTGACCACGGCGGTGCTGCTGCGGAACGTGGTCACCGCCGCGCGCTCGCGACCCGGGTGAGCCTCGAGCATCGGCGACGGCCCTCTGCTGCCGACTGCGACTCGCTCGCGGGGCTCACGCGCAGCTCGGGGCGATTCGTACCTGGCACCGGACACGTCCCGAACGGCCCTCGGATTTCCAGGTATTTCGGGTCGGATACAGGGAACGCGCGGCCGGCTGTGACACTTTCGTTTCGATAACCTGGCACCGGACACGCCCCGGCTGGGCAGTGGCCGAAAGGGGCTAGGAGGCGCCGAGCTCGCGGGCGATCACGAGGCGCAGGATCTCGTCGGTGCCCTCGCCGATCGTCAGGATCTTCGCGTCGCGGTAGAAGCGGCAAACCGGGTACTCCTCGATGTAGCCGTACCCGCCGTGGATCTGGACGGCGTCGTCCGCGGCCTTCACGGCGACGAGACCGGACTTGAGCTTCGCCTGCGCCGCGGCGAGCGCGAAGGGGCGGCCCCCGTCCTTGAGCAGCGCCGCCTTGTAGGTCAGGAGCCGGGCCGCTTCGATCTCGGTCGACATGTCGGCGAGCTTGCCCTGGATCGCCTGGAACCGGGCGATCGGCTGGCCGAACGCGTGGCGCTCGTGGGCGTAGCGCAGCGACTCGTCGAAGGCGCCCTGCGCGAGCCCGACGCCCATCGCGGCGACCCCGATCCGGCCGATGTCGAGCACCTGCAGGAACTGCTTCAGCCCACCGCCGCGCCGGCCGAGCAGGCTTGCCTCCGGCACCCGGCAGTCCGCGAACGAGAGCGGCCGTGTGTCCGAGGCATTCCACCCCATCTTCCGGTACGGCTCCCCCACCTCGTAGCCCGGCGTGCCGTTCGCGACGAGCAGGTTCGAGATCTCCGGGCGGCCGTCGCTCTCCCCCGTCACCGCGGTGATCGTGACGAGCCCGGAGATGTCGGTGCCCGCGTTGGTGATGAACTGCTTCGCACCGTCGATCACCCACTCGCCCCCGTCGAGCCGGGCGCGGGTGCGCGTGTTGCCGGCATCCGAGCCGGCCTCGGGCTCGGTCAGCCCGAACGCCCCTAGCCGCTCGCCCGACGTGAGGCGCGGGAGCCACTCCTGCTTCTGCTCCTCCGTCCCGAACAGGTAGATCGGCTGCGTTCCCAACGAGGTGTGAGCGCACAGAGTGATCGCGACCGACGAGTCGACGCGCGCGAGCTCCTCGACCGCAACGGCATAGGCCAGCGTGTCCGCGCCCGCTCCGCCGTAGGCCTCGGGAAACGGGATCCCCATCCACCCGAGCTCGCCGAGCTTCGCGACGATCTCGTACGGAAACGACTTCGTCCGGTCGAGCTCTCCGGCGACCGGGGCGATCTCGCGCTCGGCGAAGTCGCGAACCGTCTCGCGGAGCGCCTCGTGCTCTTCGGGGAGATCGAAGACCACGAGCCAACCGTACCTGGTCAGGAGCCGGAGCGGGCCTCGAGCTCCGCGAGCTGGCCGGCATCCGGGAACGTCTCGACGAGCCAGCGCTCCAGGAAGAGCCCCTGCGGCGCCATCGACGCACCCATGACCCCCACGGCCTCCTCCCACGGCACCCGGACGATGCGGTTCTCGGCTGTTGTCGCCCCGGGAGCGACGAACACGACCGTGTCGGCGCGAGGCAGGAGAGTCGGGACGCCGAGTGTCCAGGTGCTCATCGAGATCAGTGCAGCCGTCTCGGGGCTCTCCGTCACCATCACCGACGCCACGAAGACATCGCGGCCGGCGGCCTGGTTCTGCTGGTCGAGCACCGCTTTCTGCTCGTTGTAGTTCTGCGCCTCGGTGATGTAGACGAGCCGCCGGAATGCCAGGTGCTGTGGATGCCCCGGCTCGGGCGCGAACGACATCCACGAACCGTCGCGCCACACGAACGCGTGGCCCGTGACGCGGCGGGGCTCCTGGAGGAGCGGCTCGGCGATCGCAGCGATCCGGCCCAGCCCGGCGTCGTCATCCGCGCCTGTGACGTACAGGTGGTCGCGCTGCGGGATCAGTGCCACCGGGTCGCCCTCGAGGTCCAGCCGGCTGATCAGCTCGGTGAGCAGGAGCCGGGACGCGTCGTACCCGTCGTGCCAGGTCGACGTGAACACGCCCGCCGCGACAGGCGCAAGCGTGCTCGGTGTCCGGTCACGCAGGTTGGCTCTGCCGACTCTGAACGCCTCGTCGGGAGAGATCTCCCAGCCTTCGAGCGTGTCCGGGGCAAGCGAGGAGATGCTCTGCGGGTGGTCGTAGACGATCTCGATCGCGAGCAGGTCGTTGAGCGGCTCGTAGGTGACACCAGGGCCGCGCCCGTCGCGCAGGTCGGGGTACTGCAGCACCAACTGCTCGAACCACGCGTGATCCCGAACCTGGAGCAGCAGGTTCGGCCGGGCCTCGGCGGCCGAGTCCGGGAGCCCGGGAGCGTTGGCAACCGTTGCGTACCGGCGGATGACCTCTCCGCGGCGTAACCGCGGGGCACGCTCGTACTCGACGAAGGCATTGTGAAGGTTGAGATACGAGCTCGGCCCACTGACGAGCCGGAACCCCTCCTCGTCGAGCTCGAGCGGGCCGTCCCAGCCGGCGCGCCGAACCTCGGCGAGCATCTTCTCCGCGAACTTGCGCTGGCTCTTCTCCATCGGCCGCTAACAGGGTTCCGCCGGGCGGATGGTGTCGCCGCCGTCGAGCGCTGCACGTGCGAACTGCTTCGCGCTGCGAACCGCCTCGGGCCCTCTGGCGAGGATCTCGTCGACGACGCGCTCGATCGCCGCATCGAGATCCCGGGCGACGTCCGTGACGAGCCCCGTCAGGACCGCACGTTCAGTGCCGAAGCGCTCGCCCGTCACGAAGAGCGCGCGCGCATGACCCGAACCGATCCGCGCGACGACGAACGGCGAGACGACGGCGGGCACGATGCCGACCTTCACCTCGCTGAACGCGAACCGCGTCTCGGGCGCGGCGATCACGATGTCGCAGCAGGCCAGCAGGCCGCAGGCGCCGCCAAAGACGTTCCCGTGTACCCCGGCGACCACGGGCACGGGGCAGCCGTCGACCGCCTCGAGCAGCGCACGCCAGCGCCGCGCATCCACCAGGCGCTCCTCTCGACTCGCCTCGAGCCCGGCCCGCATCTCGTCCAGATCCGCTCCCGCCGAGAACGACAGCCCGGCGCCGCGCAGCACGACCACCTGCGTGTCGCCGAGGCCCACGAAACCCGCGGTCAGGCCGACCAGCAGAGCCGAGTCGATCGCGTTGTGCCTCTCCTGGCGATCGAGCGTGAGACGGAGAACCGGCCCATCGTGCTCGATTCTCAGGCTCATTCCCGCTCCCGGCGCCGGCAAAGCCGGCACGTCCGCTCATTCTCGAGCTCCGTCGAGCCTACGCTCATCCGCTCTCTTCCAGCTCCACGAGCACCTGGCCGCGCGCGACGGTGTCTCCCTCGGCCACGTGGACGGCCTGGACGACGCCGCCATGGGGAGCGAGCAGCGGCATCTCCATCTTCATCGCCTCGACCACCACGAGTGGATCCCGCGAGGCGACCTCGTCGCCCACGGCGACATGCACGCGGATCACCGTCCCCGGCATCGGGGCCACGACCTCGTCGTCGACCTCGCCGCCCGCGTGGGCATGGTCTGGATGGTCGAGGTCCGGCGGTGCGGCTACGGAGGCAATCGGGAGGTTCAGGCGGAACGACCCTCGCCAGAACGGCTCGGGGAGTGACGGCGGAGAGAGCGACAGCGGCGGGTAGCGGACGAGGAAGTCGGTGGTCGTGTCGGCCGTGCGGAAGGCCGGATGCACGACGAGCCAGCGCAGGAACGGCAGGTTCGTCGTTATGCCTCCGACCTCCGTCTCGGCGAGCGCCGCTCGCAGCCTCGCGATCGCCTCGTCCCGCGAGGCGCCGTGCGCGATCAGCTTCGCGATCATGGGGTCATAGCGCGTTCCGATCGTGTCGCCCTCGTCGACTCCGCGATCGACGCGAACCGACCCCGGCAGGCGCAGCCGCTCGATATGACCGCTCTGCGGCAGGAAGGTCCGCGGATCCTCCGCGTACAGCCGCACCTCGATCGCGTGCCCGCTCCGCAGGCCGTCTGCCTCTAGCTCGCGGCCTTCGGCTATCCAGATCTGCGCGGCGATCAGATCGAGGCCGGTCACCGCTTCGGTGACCGGGTGCTCGACCTGAATCCGCGCATTCAGCTCGAGGAAGAAGAACTCACGCCCAGTGACGACGAACTCGGCGGTGCCGGCGCCGCGGTAGTCGATCGCGGCCGCGAACCGGAGCGCCGCCTCGCCCAGCTCGCGCCGGAGCTCCGGATCGACGGCCGGCGAGGGCGACTCCTCGAGCACCTTCTGGTGGCGGCGCTGGATCGAGCATTCCCGCTCGGGCAGCGCGATCCCGTGACCGCTGTTGTCGCGCAGGAGCTGGACCTCGATGTGGCGAGCCGACTCGATGTAGCGCTCGAAGAACACGGTGTCATCGCCGAACGCCGCCTTCGCCTCGCGCCGCGCCGCCTCGAGCGAGGGCTCGAGCTCGGCCGCAGAGCGCACGACCCGCATCCCCCGCCCGCCGCCCCCGGCAGCCGCCTTGATCAGGAGCGGGAACCCGAGCGCCTCTGCGTCACCGGTCTCGACCACGGGCACGCCCGCTTCCCGAGCGATCCGCTTCGCGGCCAGCTTGTCGCCGCCCGAGCGGAGGGCATCCGGCGGCGGCCCGACCCAGACGAGCCCGCCTGCCTCGACCGCCTCGGCAAGCGAGGCGCTCTCCGAGAGGAACCCGTACCCGGGATGCACGGCGTCGGCGCCAGTCTCGAGCGCCGCCCGCACGTGCTCGGCCGGGTCGAGGTAGCTCGAGATCGCCACCGTCTCGCCTGCGCTCCGAGCATGGAGCGAGCCCGCGTCGTCGGGCTCCGCAACCGCGACCGTCTCGATCCCGAGCTCGCCGCACGTGCGGAACACCCGCATCGCGATCTCCCCCCGGTTCGCGACGAGCAGCTTGCGAATCGCCCGCGAGCCGCTCACATCCGGAAGATGCCGAACCGCGTCTCGGGGATCGGCGCCTCGAGCGCGGCCGAGATCCCGAGGGCCAACGCACGGCGGGTGTCGAGCGGGTCGAGGATCCCGTCGTCCCAGAGCCTCGCCGTCGAGTAGTAGGGACTTCCCTCGGTCTCGTACTTCGCGCGAATCTCGTCGGCATCGGCGTCGCCGATCGTCGTCAGCACCGTCGCCGCCTGCTCACCGCCCATCACGGAGATCCGCGCGTTCGGCCACATCCAGAGCTGTCGCGGGCTGTAGGCCCGCCCGCACATCGCGTAGTTCCCGGCGCCGAATGACCCGCCGACCACGACCGTGAACTTCGGCACGTCGGCACATGCCACCGCCATCACGAGCTTCGCGCCGTCGCGTGCGATCCCGCCGGCCTCGTACTCCTTCCCGACCATGAAGCCGGTGATGTTCTGCAGGAACAGGAGCGGGACGCGCCGCTCGCAGGCGAGCTCGATGAAATGGGCGCCCTTCTGCGACGACTCGGCGAAGAGGACGCCGTTGTTGGCGAGGATGCCGACCGGGTAGCCCTCGATGCTCGCCCAGCCGCAGACGAGCGTCTCGCCGTAGAGCTGCTTGAACTCGTCGAGCCGCGAGC
The DNA here is from genome assembly GCA_963768435.1 of uncultured Actinomycetota bacterium. Lineage (GTDB taxonomy): Bacteria > Actinomycetota > Thermoleophilia > Gaiellales > Gaiellaceae > PALSA-600. The sequence goes on along the minus strand of CAVYIB010000034.1, from coordinate 24,432 downwards.
CGTCGACGATCCGAGCGATCAGCTCGCGCGGATCGATCTGGGTGCGGTGGTCGTCGGGGATCAGGCCGTAGAGATCGCCGGGATCGACGGCTGGGGGCTCGGGCTCGCCGACCGGCCACGGCGGCACGGGCGAGCTCCCGTGCAGGTTCCGGACGATCCGGCGCGCGATCGCGAGGGCGTGCTCGTCGGAGGTCGCGTAATGGTCGGCGACGCCCGACCGGCGGGCGTGCACCTCGGCGCCGCCGAGCTCCTCGACCGAGACCTCCTCGCCGGTCGCCGCCTTCACGAGCGCAGGGCCGCCGATGAAGATCGACCCCGTGCCACGGACGATCACGGTCTCGTCCGCCATCGCGGGCACATACGCGCCGCCGGCGGCGCAGAAGCCCATGACGACCGCGATCTGGGCGATCCCCTTGGCCGACATCCGCGCCTGGTTGTAGAAGAGCCGCCCGAAATGCTCCCGATCGGGAAACACGTCGGCCTGGAGCGGAAGGAATGCCCCGCCCGAGTCGACCAGGTAGAGGCAGGGGAGGTGGTTCTGCTCGGCGATCTCCTGCGCACGTAGGTGCTTCTTGACCGTGAGCGGCAGGTACGCCCCGCCCTTCACGGTCGCGTCGTTCGCGAAGATCACGCACTTGCGGCCTTCGACGACGCCGATCCCGGTGACGATGCCGGCCGAAGGCGCACCGCCCTCCGCTACCTCCCACCCCGCGAGCGCCGACAGCTCGAGGAACGCCGTCCCCGGATCGACGAGCCGGTCGACCCGCTCCCGCGCATGCATCTTGCCTCGCTCGCGATGCCGCTCGAGCGCGGCGGCGCTTCCGCCCCGCGCCACCACCTCGGTGCGCTCGCGAAGCTCGGCGACGAGGGCCTCCATCCGCTTGCGGCGGCGCAGGAACTCCGGGACCCCCGTATCGATGCGGGAAACGAGCTCGGTCATGTGCCGAGACCGTATACGCGCGACCGGCGTCCTGAAAAGCGGGAGACTTCGGGCCATGACCTTCGGAGTGCTCACCGTGATCGTGCTCGCCGGCCTCGCCGGGCCGCTGCTCTCGGCCAGCGAGCGCATCCTGGTTCCCGTCGTCGTCGGCGAGCTGCTCGCAGGGCTCCTGATCGGCCGCACCGGCTTCCACTGGATCCATCCCGCCGATCCGACGCTCGCCTTCATGGCCGCGATCGGGTTCGCGATGCTGATGTTCGGGGCGGGGATGAAGGTGCCCCTGCGAACGCCGCAGCTCGGTACGCGTCTCGTTCGGGGCGCGATCGCCGCAGCGATCGCCGGCGTGTTCGCGGCAGTCGCGGGGGTTGCAGCAGCCAAGATCTCGGGCCTCCCGCATGGGGCCGTCTATGCCGTGGTGCTCGCGAGCGGATCGGCTGCGGTCCTCGTCCCGAGCCTGCAGGAGGCCAACCTGCTCGAGCGGAAAGAGGGCCTGATCGTCGCCGCACAGGTCTCGGTCGCCGACGTGGCCGCGATCGTCGCGGTTCCGCTCGCGCTCTCTCCTGCGCATGCCCTCCGCGCGCTGCTCGGTGCCTGCGCGGTCGCGGTCTGCGCGGTTGCCCTCTACTTCGGCATCCGGGTCGTCGGCAGGGCCGGCTGGCTCGACCAGATCCGGGACCTCTCGAAGAACCGCAGCTGGGCCCTCGACCTGCGGCTGTCGCTGATCGTCCTGTTCGGGCTCTCCTGGCTGGCGCTGCGATCCGGCGCCAGCATCCTGATCGCCGGGTTCGCGGTCGGCCTGGTCGTCGCGGCCGTCCAGGGGCCGAAGCGGCTTTCGGGCCAGGTGACCGGCATCGGCAACGGCTTCTTCGTTCCCCTGTTCTTCGTCGTCCTCGGTGCTCGCATCGACGTGCGGGCGCTCGAGCACGGCTCGCTGATCGCCTTCGCGGCGCTGCTCGTCGTCTTCAACGTCGTGCTCCACCTCGCCGCGGCTGCGCTCACCGGGCAACCGCTCGCCGCAGGGCTGGCGGCGACGGTGCAGCTCGGCGTGCCGGCAGCCGTGGCCTCGCTCGGTCTTCAAGCCGGCGTCGTGTCACCGGGCGCGGCGGCTGCGATCATGGCGTCGGCGCTCGCGAGCATCGCGGTCAGCGGGATCGGCGTCTCCCTCCTGAGCCGTAGGGCAGCGCTCGTTACGGCGTCCGCCGCTTGAGGGTCGCGGCGGCCAGGGCGAGCGCGACGAGCGTCGCACCCACCGTGACGCCGACGTCGAGGACGAACCGCCAGCCGTACGGCCCTCCCGCAGCCACCTTCGCGAGGGCGTCGTACGCGTAGGTCAACGGGAGCGCGGCACTGACGACCTGCAGCCAGCGAGCCATGCTGTCGCGGCTCACGAACAGACCGCAGAGCAGCAACTGCGGGAGAACGATCGCCGGCATGAACTGCACCGCCTGGAACTCGGAGGTCGCAAATGCGCTCACGAGCAGCCCGAGCGCCATCCCGAGCACCGCGTTCCCGACGGCGAGGGCCGCGACCGCCCATTCCGGCCCCTCGACGTTCAGCCCGAGCAGCCCGAAGGCGAGCGCGCTGACGATCGCCGCCTGCACCGCGGCGAGAAGGCCGAAGGCGAGCCCGTAGCCGCCGAGCAGGTCGAGCTTGCGGATCGGCATCGTCATCAGCCGCTCGAGCGTCCCGGAGGTCCGCTCGCGGAGCATCGTCACCGACGTGATCAGGAACATCGAGATGAACGGGAAGAGCCCGAGCAACGGCGGCCCGATCTTCTGGAAGATCTCGGGCTCGTCGGCGAACATCGCCTTCAGCAAGCCCTCGAGCACGCACGGCACGAGCAGGACGAGCGCGAGCGAGCGCGGATCGCGCCGGAGCTGTGTCAGGACCCGGGCTGCCGTCGCCGTCATGTCGATCCGGCGGCCTCGACGAGGCGCAGGAACACGTCTTCCAGCGACTCGGCACCGGTCTCTCGACGTAGCGCAGCGGCGGTGCCCGAGGCGATCACCGCGCCCTCACGGAGCAAGAGCAGCTCGTCGCAGCGGTCGGCCTCGTCCATGACGTGGCTCGAGACGAGGAGCGTCGCGCCCTCCTCCACGAAGCGGTGGAAGAGATCCCAGAGATCGCGCCTCAGCAGCGGGTCGAGCCCGACCGTCGGCTCGTCGAGCACGAGCAGCTCGGGCTTCGGAAGCAGCGTGGTCGCGAGCGACACACGCGCGCGCTCGCCACCCGAGAGATTCGCGACGACCCTCGAAGCCACCGAGCCGAGCGAGACCGTCTCGATCAGCTCGTCGCAGCGGCTCTCGGGGACGCCGTAGAGCCGCGCGAAGTAGCGGAGGTTCTCGCGCACCGACAGGTCGGCGTACACGGAGGGCGACTGCGTCATGTACCCGACCCGCCTCCGCAGCCCGACCGACCCCGCCGGCTCGCCGAGCACGGTGACGCGCCCGCCCGCGACCTGCTGGACCCCCACGATCGAGCGGAGGAGCGTCGACTTGCCGCCGCCGCTCGGCCCGAGAAGGCCGGTGATCTTTCCCGCGGGTACCTCGAGCGACAGCCCGTCGAGCACGCGGCTCCCACCGCGAACGACGGTCAGGCCCTCGACGCTGACGGCGGACGCCGGGCCCGTCACTCCAGGTCGGCGGAGTACGTACCGGTGCTCGCAGCGCCGTTCAGCTTCGCGCGCTTGTAGTACGCAGCCTGGCCGTCTGCGCGGCTTTCGGCCCGCCCGCCCCAGGCGGCGAGCGCGGGAGCCTGCAAGGCGCGACCGTACGAGAACGAGAGCTGCCACGGATGAGGCCCTCGCTGGGCCATCGCATTCAGGTGGGCGGTCGCGTCCTCGTCCGTCTGCCCACCCGACAGGAAGCAGATCCCGGGGACGGCAGCCGGAACGTGGCGGTAGAGAACCTCGAGCGTCCGCTCCGCCACCTCGTCGATCCCCGCCCGTCTGGACGCGGAGTAGCCGGACAGCACCATGTTCGGCTTCAGGATCGTCCCGCGTAGGTCGATCCGCTGGTCGTGCAGCTCGGTGTAGAGCGCCTGCAGCGCGCGGCCGCTCGCAGTTGCGCTGTCGTCGATCGAGTGGTCGCCGTCCATCAGCACCTCGGGCTCGACGATCGGGACGATCCCCGCTTCCTGGGCCAGAGCGGCGTAGCGGGCGAGCGCGTGAGCGTTCACCCAGACGCAGTACTCGCTCGGGCGGCCCTCCGCCGATCGAGTAGGTCGCGCGCCATTTCGAGAACCTCGCGCCGAGCTCGCGGTACTCCGCGAAGCGTTCGCGCAGCCCGTCGAGCCCTTCGGTCACGGTCTCTCCCGTCGCGAGCGCGAGCTGCTTCGCGCCACGGTCGACCTTGATGCCCGGGACCACGCCGAGCCCGGCGAGCAAAGCCGGAAAAGGCGTTCCGTCGTCGGCGGACTGACGGATCGTCTCGTCGAACAGGATCACGCCGCTGATGAACTCCTCCGCGCCGGGCGTCGTGAACAGGAGGTCGCGGTAAGCCCGGCGTGTCCCCTCGGTCGACTCGACGCCGATCACGTCGAAGCGCTTGGCGATCGTGCCCGAGCTCTCGTCGGCGGCAAGGATCCCCTTGCCCTCGGCCACCAGCGCCAACGCTGTCTCGTGCAGCTCGACCATCGTGCCTCCTACCGTATCCCAGTCCGTCCACGGCCGCCCGGCTCGCGCCGCAATCATGGTCGGATGGACGCAGGCTCCGGAGAGTCTTTCAGCGACGAGCTGGAACGGTGGCTGGAGAGCGACGAGCCGAAAACGCTCGGAGCGATGAACGACGTGTTCGCCGAGAAGAGCTTCGCGGTCACGATCATGCTGCTGATGTTCGTGCCCGCCCTGCCACTTCCGACGGGCGGTGTGACGCACGTCTTCGAGGCGATCACCGTCGTCCTCGCCGCCCAGATGGTGCTCGGGCGGACGACGATCTGGCTGCCCGCACGGTGGAAGCGGCGCGATCTCGGCACGACCGCGACGACGAAGACGATCCCCTTCATCGTCAAGCGAGTCCGCCAGGTCGAGCGGTTCTCGCGCCCGCGCGGGACCGCGCTGTTCGAGAACTCCTGGTCACTGCGTGTGCTCGGCTTGCTGTTGATTGCGCTCGCGATCGCGGCTGCCGTTGCACCGCCGTTCTCGGGGCTCGACACGCTTCCGGCACTCGGCGCCGTGGGGATCGCGCTCTCGATCATCCTCGAGGACGTCGTCGTCCTGGCCGTGGGCCTGCTCCTCGGAACCGGCGGTGTCGTCCTCATCCTGACCGTCGGCGCCGCGCTCTTCCGGCTGATGAAGAGCCTCTTCTAGCGGGTCTTGGCGAAGCGCCGGACCGCTTCGAGCAGCTCCGCGGTCTTGCTCGCAGCCGCCTCCGCGTCCCCGGACGCAAACGCACCGGCGACGCAGTGGTTGACGTGATCGTCGAGGATCTGGAGGGCGACCGACTCGAGCGCCGTCGAGACGGCGGAGATCTGCGTCAGGATGTCGATGCAGTAGCGGTCGTCCTCGACCATCCGCTCGAGGCCGCGCACCTGGCCCTCGATCCGGTGCAGGCGCTTGACGAGCGCCTCCTTGTCCTCGGAGTAGCCGTGCTCGGTCGAGCCCACGCTCATGCGCGGACGCTCCGGAACCGGCGCAGGCGGAGGCTGTTGCCGACGACGAACAGGCTCGAGCAGGCCATTGCCGCGGCCGCGACGATCGGGCTCAGTAGTCCTGCGACGGCGAGCGGGATCGCCGCGACGTTGTAGGCGAACGCCCAGAAGAGGTTGCTCTTGATCGTCCCGAGCGTGCGGCGGGCGAGACGGATCGCATCGACTGCCGCACGCAGGTCGCCCGAGACGAGCGTGAGGTCCGATGCCTCGATCGCGATGTCCGTCCCGGTCCCGATCGCAATCCCGAGGTCGGCGCGGGCGAGCGCGGGAGCGTCGTTGATCCCGTCGCCCACCATCGCGACCACGTGCCCGTCGCGCTGCAGGCGCTCGATCTCGGCGGCCTTTCCCTCCGGATCGACCCCGGCGAGCGTGAGCTCGATCCCGACGACGGCGGCGATCTCCTCGGCTCGCTCGGCCGAATCGCCGGTGAGCATGACCGGCGTCAACCCGAGCGCCCGGAGCTCCTGCACGGCGGCGGCGCTCGTCGCCTTGACCGTGTCGCGCACCTCGAGCGTCGCCCGCGGCTCGCCGTCCCACACGACCTGGATCGCGGCTGCGTCCCGCCCCACCGAGACCACGTGCCCGTCGACGACACCCGACACGCCGCGGCCCGGGACGTTCCGGAAGCTCGCCACCGCCGGCAGGTCGCCGACCTCGTCGCGAGCCGCGCGCGCGACCGCCTGAGCGATCGGATGCTCGGATGGCGCCTCGACCGCGCCCGCGAACCGCAGCACATCGGCGCGCGTCGCTCCGTTCAGGAGGGCGATTCCCGTGAGCTCCATCTTCCCCTCTGTGATCGTTCCCGTCTTGTCGAGCACGATCGTGTCGATCGTCCTCGTCCGCTCGAGCACCTGCGGCCCGTTGATCAGAACGCCGAGCTGCGCTCCCCGGCCCGTCCCGACCATGAGGGCCACCGGAGTCGCCAGGCCGAGGGCGCACGGGCAGGCGATGATCAGCACCGAGACCGCCGCCGTGAAGGCGTGCTCGGTCGTGCCGCCGGCGATCAGCCAGCCGGCGAGCGTCAGCAGCGAGACCACGATGACGACCGGGACGAAGATCGCCGAGACCCGGTCCGCGAGCCGCTGCACCGGCGCCTTGCCGGACTGCGCCGCGTCGACCAGGGCGGTGATCCGTGCGAGCGCGGTGTCGGCCCCCACGCGAGTGGCGCGCACGACGAGGCGGCCGAAGTCGTTGACGGTCGCCCCCGCGACCTCGCTGCCGGCGCCGACCTCGACCGGAATGGGCTCACCGGTGAGCATCGAGCGATCGACGGCGGACTCGCCCTCGATGACGACGCCGTCGGTCGCGATCTTCTCGCCCGGGCGAACGACGAACACGTCTCCGACCTGGAGCTCGCCCACCGGAACGAGCACCTCCCGGCCTTCACGAACGACGAGAGCGTCCTTCGCACCGAGCTCGAGCAGCGCCCGGATCGCCTGTGAGGCGCGCCCCTTGGCCCGCACCTCGAGGTAGCGCCCGAGCAGGACCAGGGTCGTGACCGCGGCGGCGACGTCGAAATAGGTCCCCGCGGAGATGCCGCCCACCAGCACGACGGTCGACCAGATCCACGCCGCGAGGGTGCCGAGCGAGACCAGCGTGTCCATCGTCGCGAGCCCGTGACGGGCGCTGCGCCACGCCAGGCGGTGGAACCCGAGCCCGCCGTACAGGACGACCGGGGTCGAGAGCGCGAAGGCAACCCACTCCCAGTCGGTGAACTGAAGCGACGCGACCATCGAGAGGAGCACGACCGGGATGCTGAGGGCGGCCGAGAGGGCAAGACGGCGCTGGAGCACCTCCAGCGACTCGTCGTGGTGAACGTGCCCGCCGCCGTGAGCCTCGTGGGGCGCGGCGCCGTAGCCGATCGACTCCACCGCAGCAACGAGCTCCTCGACCGGGACCGGCGGGTCGCAGCGGACGGTCGCCTGCTCGGTCACGAGGTTGACGGTCGCCTCCACCCCGTCGAGCTCGTTCAGCCGGCGCTCGATCGACGAGGCGCACGAGGCGCAGCTCATTCCCTCGAGGTCGAGCTTGACCTGGTCGGTTGCGCTCACCTCTCAAATATACCCCTTAGGGGTATCTAATGCGGCACGCCGAGCGCATCTCAGGCATCGTTTCCCGCTTGACCCCGGATGGGCCGAAGACGATCGAGCTGCGCGCAGATCCGGTGTTCCGGCTGCCGCCGCTTTCGGGCGAGGCACTGCCTGCACGCGTGCTCGTCTCGACCTACTACGACACGCCCGCAGGCTCGCTCACACGCGGCTCGATCTCACTTCGCAGGCGTCAGGAGCAGGCAGCGAGCGACTGGCGGCTCGAGCTGCCGACCGAGGACGGGCGGATCGAGCTCGAGGAGGACGGGAACGCCGACGTCATCCCTGCCGAGTTCCAGGCGCTGCTCGTCGCGCACCTTCATCGCGGGCGGCTCGTCCCGGTCGCAACGCTCCGCACCCACCGGACCGAGGTGCTCTGCACACCCGACCAGAGCCGCGTCCGGGTCGTTCACGATCGCGTCGAGGTGATCGACGGAGTTCCGGGAGTCGCCGACTTCGCGGTCATCCGGGTCGAACTGCTGAGCGGACCGCCCGGCGCGGCCGACGCGACCGTGGAGCAACTCGTCGAGGCCGGAGCCCGGTCGACGCGTGGCAGGTCGGGGTCAAGGCTCGTCCCCGGCCTCGCCGAGCCGGAGCCGAGGAAGCAAGGAGCGTGGTTCGCCGAGCAACTCGACGACATCCTCTCGAACGACCCGGGCACCCGCCTCGGGGTCGATCCCGAGCATCTGCATGCACACCGCGTCGCGATCCGGCGCCTCCGCGCCGCATTGCGCGAGGAGCCTCTCAAGAGCGATCTCGGCTGGATCGGCGGCGCGCTCGGAGCGGTGCGCGACCTCGACGTGCTCACCGAGCGCCTGCGTCGCGAGGCGGCCCTGCTCGACGGCGACGAGCGCGCCGCACTCCGTCCTGTCCTCGCACGCCTCGCGCGGCGCCGCGCACGGGCGCGGAGCGAGCTGATCGAGGCGCTGGGATCGCCGCGGTATTTCGCGTTGCTCGACACGCTCGATGAGGTGGCGGCGGGGACGTTCGAGTCCAGCCGTGAGCTGACCGAGCTCGCCGGCGGCCAGTTCCGCCGGCTCCGCCGCGAGATCGAGAGCGCGGGGCCCGAGCCCCCCGACGACGTGCTGCACGAGCTGCGCAAGCGGGCAAAGCGCATCCGGTACGCCTCCGAACGCGCCCGCAAGGCCGGCGCAACCTCGCTCGGCAGGGTCGTCGAGCAGGCGAAGGCGCTTCAGGACGTCCTCGGTGCGAACCAGGACGCGGCCGTGATGGAGGACGAGCTCCGTGACCTCGTCGGCGAGACGGCGACCCCGATCCGGGCAATCGCGATCGGGCGCCTGATCGAGCGCGAGCGAGCGCTCCGTGCGTCCTCTGCCGCTGCCTGGCCCGCAGCCTGGAAGCGGCTCGAGAAGGAGGGCAGGAAAGCGTTCCCGAAGACCAGGCGCCCTCGTAGGGCGGCCGGCCCGGAGCGGGCGGGCGACCCGGCGTCTTCGACCGACGCCGAGTCGCCGCTCTAGCGCGAGATCTAGGCCCTCGCCGGCTCCATCGGCGGCCGGGCGACGATGTAGATCAGCGCGCCGATCACGGGGACGAACAGGAGCAGCGCCGTCCAGCCGGCCTTCGCCCAGCCCGAGTGGTCGTGACGCTTGAAGTTGTCGACCAGGATGAAGATCAGGAATGCGACCCAGATCACCCAGGCGAAGAAGATGAACATCGTCCACATGATGTCCAGGAACGGATAGCTATCGGCGAGCAGGCTCATAGGCGGGGAGCTCCCCTCTCGGTGTGGTGGGACGTGGGATCGGCGCTTTCACTACAGCACCACCCACGGACGTCTCGGCCTCGCCCGCGCGCGATTCGAGCGCACGCGGACGAGGCTTCACTGACGGGTTCTTCGTTCCGCCCTAGCGGCGGCGTGCGACGCGGCGCGACGTCCGCCGTGCGACTCTGCGTGCTCCGAACATCGGTGTCCTCCAGACGGTCGTCGGGTCAGCTCGCCGGGGCGGCTGCGGGCTTGGCGGCGGTGTGCGTATCGATATCCTCGGACGCCAGCAGGCCGATCTCGACGAGATCGATCGGGCTGATGAAGCCGTCGGAGATCCGGAACCCGCCCGCACGCGCGACGGCGTCGCGGAGCGGCACGGCCCAGTGGTGCTCGATCAGGATGAGCGCGGCGGCGCTGTCGTTCGGGATGTCGTCGAGAACGTCCCACTGATCGTCCGCCGAGAAGATGCTCACGCCGTCCTCTGCCGCGGCCTGCGCGCCGGCCTCCGCGCCGATCTCCATGCCTTCCTCGCCGTCGATCCCGAGGCCGATCAGCGCGCCGATCTTGGTGCCGACCTCGATTGCCTCGTCGCGGGTGAGGTTGCTCAGGTGCTCCACCTCGAGCTCGCCTGCCGCGTCCTTGTAGACCACGAGCGAGTCGATCACGCGAACGGTTCCGGTGTCGTGGAGCCGCTCGAGCTCCGCGATGATCTCGCCGTGGAAGTCAGGCTCCGAAAAGCCCAGGACGATCAGCTGTACAGGTCCGATTGCCATCGTGCTCCTTTCGTCGATCTCTTGAAATCAGCGGGAGCATGTCCGCGCGCGCCGGGGAGCGCATCACCCGATCAGGAGGAGACGGCGCTAACGGCCGGCGAGCTTGCCGGCACGCCGATCCCGGTCGCGTTCGGCAGCACCAACTGTGTCGACCGGAACCTACCTGCGCGGCCGACCGAGCTGCGAGACGAGAATCGCCAGCACAGTCACGAGGTAGAGCTGTCCCAGCAGCGCCTCCACTATGGCCAGCATCCGGCCGAGCGTGTGTGCGGCCGTGTAATCGCCGTAGCCGACCGTCGCGAGCGTCACGAAGCTGAAGTACTGGAACAGCGGGCGCGATGCCGACGCGGTCTGCACGAAGAACGACGAGGTACCGAGGTAGGCAGACGCGCCGTACAGGTAGACGAAGAACATCCCGATCAGCAGGTAGATCCCGATCGCGCCGGTGACCGACTGCGAGTTGACGGACTCCTGGCGCGAGACCCCGAGCGCGATCACGATGATCGTCATGAGCGTCAGCGCCGCCGAGTAGAGCGAGACACCGCCGTACGCGCCTTTGTTGCGATCCCACACGTCGGCCCCTATCGCCACGATGACCGAGACCCCGATCAAGAGGTACTCGATCCTGTAGGCGGCGGCCCGGCCTCCGGTCCACATCGCGAGCGCGAGCATCAGGGCCTGCAGGACGACGATCACGCTCAGGGCCCACGCTGCGGTGGGCGCGAGCGCCGAGAACGTGAACACGACGATCACGAACCCAAGGACGCCTGCGTACCTGTGGGCGTCGTGGATCTCGCTCAGGCGGCGAGATCTCCGCTTCGCTGCGAGCTCGCTTGATGTGGGGTTCGCATCGGCCACGTCGAGCCGCGATCATAGGTTGCGATGAGCCGCGCGAAAACCCTCTATCTGCTGCGCCATGCGAAATCGAGCTGGGACGACTCCGAGCTCGCCGACCACGATCGGCCGCTCGCGCCGCGCGGGGTACGAAACGCCGCGGCTCTCGCCTCCCACCTCCGCGCCTCGGGGATCTCGCCGGCACTGATCCTTTGCTCCTCGGCACAGCGGGCCCGCGAGACGCTTGCCGGCGTGGTGCCGGCGCTCGACACCGAGTCCGAGATCCGGATCGAGGACGACCTCTACGGCGCCGGAGCGGCGCAGCTGATCGCGCGGCTGCGAGCCGTTCCGGAGGCGACCGTGTCGGTGATGGTGATCGGCCACAATCCCGGGCTCGAGGAGCTCGCAGCCCGACTCGACGCGCACACGTCCGGGGCCCCGCTCCCGACCGCCGCCCTGGCGACGTTCGAGCTGTCCGGCGGCTGGCCGGAGCTGGCGCCCGGCACCGCATCGCTCGTCGACCGCTACACGCCGCGCGGGCCTGCGTGACCGCGACGGGCGAGTTCGACCAGAATGAGCGAATGGCGACGACCGACAGCCTGATCGAGCCCGAGCCCGACACGCCGGCAACCTCGGCGCGGATCGTTCACCGAACAGTGGCCGAGCGGGCCGAGAACGGCCGCAAGGCCCGGGCCACGTGCGCCCGGATGAGCCACGCCAGGCTCGAGCCCGGAGACCGCGATCCGGTGGCACTTCTGCAGGCGCAGGCCGCCGCGCGCGTCCCCGAGCTGCTGCCGATCCGGTACGGCCGCATGCTGGTCTCACCGTTCACGTTCTTCCGCGGCGCCGCAGCAGTGATGGCGCACGACCTCGCGGGCCTGCCGCGGAGCGGCCTCGAGGTGCAGCTCTGCGGCGATGCTCATCTCGCCAATTTCGGCGGCTTCGGCTCCCCGGAGCGCGATCTCGTCTTCGACCTGAACGACTTCGACGAGACGCTACCGGGCCCGTTCGAGTGGGATGTCAAGCGGCTGGCGGCGAGCTTCGAGGTCGCCGCTCGAAACCGCAACTGCACCGACGCCGAACGCGCCGGGATCGTGCTGAAGACGGTTCGGGTCTACCGCGAGGCGATGCGGCAGTTCGCCGCGCTCGGGAACATGGACGTCTGGTACTCGCGGTTCAGCACAACTGCGCTCGTGGACAAGCTTCGTATCGAGCACGACACCCGTCAGGCAGACGCGCTCGAGCGAGCCACTGCGAAGGCGCGAACGAAGGACAGCATGCGAGCCTTCAAGAAGCTGACGCACCTGGTCGACGGAGAGCCGCGCATCATCTCCGATCCGCCGCTGATCGTCCCGATCGACCAGCTCGCGCAGGGTATTGCCGACCGGGACGCGCTCGAGGCCGTCGTGCGGTCGGTGTTCCGGGAGTACCGGAAGACGCTTCCGCCGGATCGCCGTTGGCTGCTCGAGGAGTTCCGGTGCGTCGACGTCGCTCGGAAGGTCGTCGGGGTCGGCAGCGTCGGCACGCGCTGCTGGATCGTGCTGCTGCTGGGACGCGACGAGACCGACCCGCTCTTCCTGCAGATCAAGGAGGCCGAGCAGTCGGTCCTCGAGCCGTATCTCCGGCCGAGCCAGTACGCCAACCACGGCGAGCGCGTCGTCGCCGGGCAGCAGCTGATGCAGGCGGTGAGCGACATCTTCCTCGGCTGGCACCGGCTGACCGGCCTGGACGGCCACCAACGCGACTTCTACTGCCGCCAGCTCTGGGACTGGAAGGTGTCGGTCAACCTCGAGACGATCCTTGCCCGCGGGCTCATGATCTACGCGGAGGTCTGCGGTTGGACGCTCGCTCGCGCTCACGCCCGCTCGGGCGACCGGATCGCGATCGCCGAGTACCTCGGCAAGGGAGACGCGTTCGACAGAGCGATCTGCGAGTTCGCGCGCGCCTATGCCGATCAGAACGAACGCGACTTCGAGGCGCTCGGCCGCGCCGTCCGCGACGGCCGAATCGAAGCCGAGACCGGCCTCTAGGCCGTCACGGCGACGACCCGCTCGAGGTCGGGCGGGTCGTCGCTCGACGGGCTTCGGTCATGAAAGCGCGAGCTTCTTGGCCTGCTCGTACTCCTCGGCGCTGATCGCGCCCTTGTCACGCAGATCGACGAGCCGGGCGAGCTCCTCCGACGGCGACTTCGCCGCGGCGGCCGGAGCCGCCTGCGGCTTGTGGGTCGTCACCCGGTGCGCGGCCGACCCCGCGCCGGCGGCCATCCGGGAGGTGAGGGTGTGGTGCGCGTCGGTGCCGGCTTCCGGGAACTCCACGAGCGTCTGCTTGCGGAGCACGTAGACGCCCGCGGCGAGCAGCGCCCCGATGATCAGGATCCCCGACCAGGTGCGGAGAGCGTGCGTCCCGCCCCAGAGGATCAGGAGCAGCCAGACGAACGCGACGATCCCCCAGGTCAGCCCGGCGCGAACGTTCAGGATCGGTGCTGCCTCACGCCGGATGCAGTCGCGATCCGGGACGGCCCGGCGACCGCGGAGCCGAGGACGATCAGGATGCCGTACAGCACGACGGCCCAGCCGATCTGGCCGAGGATCTCGGTCACGATCAGCCAGACGTGATGGGTCGGAGTCCGGTACTCGGGCTGCGCGAGCGAGTTGATCACGTAGTTCCCGATCACACGCCGGGCGACGAGCACGAGCAGCCCGACGATGACGACGCCCCACCCGACGTGGAGGAGCGTCTTGCGCCTCTCGCCGCGCGCGAGGTAGATGGCGAGGCCGTAGAGCAGGAACACGAGGACGAGCAGCCAGACGCTCAGCACCTTGACGGCGCGAACGCCCTGTCTGCGCGTACGAGAGCTGGTCGGAGCTCATGATCGTGATCACGCCCGGCATTAGCCGGAAGGTTGTCGAGCGCGGACTGCGGCACCCCGAGCTCGAGCCCGAGCTCGGTGAGCAGCTGCCTGACGTCGAGGGTCACGCTGCCGTTGCCGGTGTCGATCCCGTAGCCGGTCTTGTTCTCGAGCACGTTGACGAGCTGCTGGTGCGCGAGCGTGCTCGCGTCGACGAACAGCTGCTGGAAGCGCGGCTGGGCGAGCAGGTACTCGACCGCCTTCGTCGCCGGCTCGCGCAGCGCCCCCGCTGCCGGTGCCGCGAGCTGCTGCAGGTTCTTCGGGAGCCTCGTCTGGAGCTGCGCCGAGACATCGACGTTGTTGTAGAGCTGGTTGACGAGCTGCGTGGAGATGGCGCTCCGCACCTGCGGGTCCTGGATCACCTTCGCGCTCGCCTTGTTCCACGAGCTGTTGTCGAGCAACTGGCGGTTGACGAACGTCGTCAGGATCGACAGGAAGCCGATGATCGAGGCCAGGATGACCAGCGACCAGACGCCGATGCGGCGCCGGCGAGTCATCTTGCCGTGTTGCAGCGGCCGGTGCGACAGCCCGGGGAGTGACGACGGTGCTCTGCTCAGACATGATCCTCGATCCTTTCGGGGGCGGCTATGGCCCGCATCATCCCATGAGGGCGATTTGCCTGGCCAGGGTGAGTGGTTGTCAGCGCACGTACGGCGACCGATCCCCCCGGATCGCGCAGGGCAACCGTATCGATCTCGCGAGTCGGCCGACCTCGCCTCCTTCTCTTCGCGCCTCCGGCGTACTCTGACGCCTCGAAGCGACCCGCGCTTCACCCGGAGAGGGTGATCTTCCTAGGTTCCGCTTCGAAGCGGCGCAGGCGCGGGCACGCCGGCCCACACGTGCCTGATCGCGCGCACGAGCAGCACGACGAAGAGGAGCTGGAACGCGAGCTCGCCCGGGATCATGTACCTGTCGACCCCGATCTCCGCCGCGAGCATCGTGAGGGCGGCCAGACACTGGAGCGCGAAGAGCAGCTGCGAGCGCGCGTCGGCGAGGCACTTGAAGGCGAGCCACCCACCGACGGCGAGCCCCGCGCCGAACAGCACCGTGGCCGCGCCGACGTGGAGCCAGTCGAAGACGGGATCGAGCTTGAAGGGTGTGAGCGGGATCGGGACCATGAGCGCGAGCACGCTCGCGGCGGCGAGCCTGACCTTCTGGGAGACGACGGCGTGCGGCCGCAACCGCCGGAGGCCGGCCGCGCTGAGGGCGATGCAGAGCGCGAACCCGCCCACGAACGGCACCACGGTCGGTAGCTCGTTGCCGTAGTAGCTGAGGCCGATGCGCAGCGCGGGCCACGAAGGCTCGAGGGCGCAGCAGGCGAGCATCGTCACCACGAAGAGAGCCTGGCCCGTGATGACGAAGCGAACCGCGCGGTCCGCGTCGCGACGGGTGCGTTCGTCGAGCATCCGGCTCGTTATCTCCCGATCGGCGCGACTGAAAACCGCCGACCGCGGCCCTGACCGTTTACTTGACGGTGAAGTACGTCTTCGGGCCGGTCGCCGAGGCGGCGAAGTACCACTTGCCGGCAGTGAGGCTCACGGTGTGCGAGCTCGTGCCGATCGCGGCCACCCCGCTCAGCCTGGTGGGCAGCGAGCCGAGCTTGCCGACGAGGAGGCCGAGCTTCCTGGAGTGATCGACGACGCTGAACCTGTAGGCGCCTGCCTTGGCCGACTTGACGGTCTTACCGCCCAGCATGAGCGCAGGCTTGCCCGCGGCGCTCACCGACGCGGCGAACGTCCCGAGCGTCTTGACGCCCGAGCTCGTACCGCCGCCCGATCCAGAGCCCGTCGTCGAGCTGCCGCTCCCGCCCGATCCCGAGACCGAGCCCGACCCACCGACGGCCATCACCGTCGCGGAGGTGCTGAACGCGACGCGGGAGGATGCGCCCATGTTGGCGTCCGAGACCGTGAAGCTCGAGCTCGTCGGCAGGTTGAACGGGCCGAACGTGGAGGGGACGTCGATCCCCATCCCGGTGCTGTTCAGGTCGCTCGAAACGGACACGCCCGGGCCGGTCATCGAGAACTTCGGGCTCGGGAAGTCGCCCGAGTCGTACACCTGGATCGTGTACGAGCCGGCCGGGATGGTCGTGCCGGACGAGATGACGGCGCCGCTGTCGGTCTTCAGCTGCAGCGAGCTCGTCGTGTAGACGACATTGATCGTCGCCCCGTCGGCGATCGTCGCATCGGCCGAGTGCGCGCTGCCCGCTGTCAGCACGAGCCCGCAGCCGCAGAGCGCCAGCGCAACCATGAAAAGGCGTCCCCGCCGGATGCCGGAACGTACGGGCATTCATCCGTTGTAGCAGCTTGCGATCTCTGGGCCCACCGATTCGCCGGTGGGCCCAGAGACGAACAGAGCGTTCTACGGGATGAAGTACATCGGGTTCGGGACCTTGATCGGCTCGTCCGCGAATCCGCCGGTCAGGTCGCTGAACTGGTCGCCGAGGTTCTCGACGATGTCGTACCCGAGGTCGTTCTCGATGTGCGCGCGTGTCAGCGTCTTGTACTGCGTCGTCGTGCAGGTCGGCGTGCAGCTCGAGAGCCACGGCAGGGTCTGATCCTTGAGGTACAGATGCGAAGGATCGAGGGGAGTCGTATAGCCCGCGTTGGTCAGGTTCGTGACTGTTCCCGGACGCTGGGTCTTGGTCGGATCGGTCGAGTCGGGCCGACCGGTGATGAAGAAGACCGTGTATCCGTCGGCGGCAGCGTGTGCTGCGAAGCCGGGCATCCCCGGAACGGGCGGGAACGCCGCGCCGTTCACGAACGCCGCGTTACTGACCGGGTTGTAGACGAAGTTGCTGTAGATCTCGTAGTTGTAGGTGTTCAGCGTCGTGTCGTCGATATCGAGGACGATCGCGAGCTTGTCCCCGTTCTTGTTCTTCTTGGCCGCCTTGTCGAGATCCTTGGTGGCGTCGGCCTCGAGGCCCGCCATCTCGTTGACGTACGCGCCCGTGGGCGAGTACGTGTGCAGGAAGGTAGTGCCCGTATACGGATCGAGGGTGCTCGTGAGAGTGTCGCCGTAGTAGCCCTTGATCGCGGTCTTGACCTGGTCGACGTTCTGGATCTCGTCGGCGCTCGAAGGCGTCGCCGAGGGGGCCGGGACGGCCTTCGACCCGGCGACCGCGCCCGGGACGATCAGGATGAGCGCGAGTGCAAGCGCGGCCGCCGCGATCGCAGCGGTGCGAGCTGGGCGTGTTTCGCGGAGCGATGCGAGCCAGCTGGTCAACGTGATGAACCTCCTGTGACTTTTTGGTGAACGGAAGCTGACAACCGTCTCATGCCTCGGCGCTCTGCGCAAGCCGGCCTCGGCACTCGACGGCGTTGCGTCCGGGTCTCCCCGCGCGCACTCGCTCCGAAACTGATCCGCCGGAAGCCGGGCAAGACGAACCGGGGCTATCGCTCCAGCGAGAGCCTGCACCGAGCCTGGGGCCGCGCCTAAACGGCGGCGGCCTCAGGCTCGAGCGCAGGCGTCGCAGCCCCGTCGAGCGGCACGGTCTGGATCGTCTGAAGGATCCGTCCGGCGATCTGGTACGGATCGCCGAGCGAGTTCGGCCGACGATCCTCCAGGTAGCCCTTGTAGCCGTTGTTCACGAAGCTGTGAGGCACACGGATCGAGGCTCCACGGTTGGCGACGCCGTAGTTGAACTTGTCGATCGCCTGGGTCTCGTGCAGACCGGTGAGCCGCATGTGGTTGTCCGGGCCGTAGACGGCGATGTGATCGTCCTTGTACTCGTCGAACGCCTTCATCAGCGCCTCGAAGTACGCCTCCCCTCCCACCTCGCGCATGTGCTGGGTGGAGAAGTTCGCGTGCATTCCGGAGCCGTTCCAGTCGTGCTCCATGCCGAGCGGCTTGGGATGGAAGTTCACGTCGACACGGTGCTGCTCGCAGAGACGAAGCAGGAGGTAGCGCGCAATCCAGACCTCGTCGGCGGCGCGCTTCGAGCCCTTGCCGAAGATCTGGAACTCCCACTGGCCCTTCGCCACCTCGGCGTTGATCCCCTCGTGGTTGATGCCGGCGGCAAGGCAGAGATCGAGGTGCGTGTCGACGATCTTGCGTGCGACGTCGCCGACGTTCTTGTACCCGACGCCCGTGTAGTACGCGCCCTGCGGCTCGGGGAACCCTTCGGGCGGGAAGCCGAGCGGACGGCCGTCGCGATAGAGGAAATACTCCTGCTCGAAGCCGAACCACGTGCCGGGGTCATCCGGAATCGTCGCCCGGCTGTTGCTCGGATGCGGCGAGTTGTCGGGCATGAGCACCTCACACATCACGAGTGCGCCGTCGATCTTGGCGGGATCGGGGAAGACGGCGACCGGCTTCAGCATGCAGTCGGAGTCGCGTCCTTCGGCCTGGCGGGTCGAGCTGCCGTCGAAGCCCCACATCGGGAGCTGGTCGAGCGACGGAAAGTCGTCGAACTCCTTCACCTGGGTCTTGCCTCGCAGGTTCGGAACCGGCTCGTAGCCGTCAAGCCAAATGTATTCGAGCTTGAACTTCGGCATTGCACCTCCCTCGTTTGGGCTCTTAAAGACAGAAAGGGCCCGAGAGACTCCACCTTTCGGAGTTCTCAGGCCTCATCGCCTTGCGCTGTCCATGGGGACAGCACGCCCTCTTAAGGTACCGAGCCTGCTCCGGCCACGTCAAACGGCAACCGGACATCGGGCACACTGCACTGCTCATTGCCTGGCGCGGACACCGCTTACGGAGCATGCCGCCGTCGACGTAGCCGAGGCGCAGACTTCCTGACGACCACTCAGGTGTCGAAGAGAACGCGCTCGATCCGCTTGTCCGGGACGAACCACATGACCGCGACCGTCACGAAAAGCGCGACGGAGACCCACGGAGCCACGAACGAGAACGCGAGGGCAACGACGTAGGCGACGAGCGACACCTTCCCCTTCCTGTCCTTCCCGAGCGCCTCGGCGAGCTTCGACTCGGGGCCGTGCGAGGCAAGGAGGCAGATCGTCAGGATCGTGTACGCGATCGCGCAACCGAGGAGCACGATCGCGTAGGCGGCGACCGGGCCGGGCTCGACTCCCACCTCGCCCAGCCAGGCGGTGGCAATCGGGGTCAAAGACAGGCAGAACAGCAGCCCGATATTCGCCCAGAGCGTCCGGCCGTCGATCTGTTCGACGACCTGCATCAGGTGGTGGTGGTTCACCCAGTAGATCGCGACGAAGACGAAGCTGAGCAGGTACGCGAGCAGGTGGCTCTTCTCGTCCAGGATGTCGGCCAGGCGATTCCCCTCCGGAGGTCGCAGCTCGAGGACGAGGATCGTGATCAGGATCGCGATCACGCCGTCCGTGAACGCATTCATCCGCTCCGGACGCATCGCGGGACTAGGGAGCAGTGCGTTCGACAGCGCGCAACGCAAGCTCCTCGTCCACCTCGCCCGGGAGGCCGCTCACCCCGACCGCTCCGACCCGAACGTCACCGTCGAACACGGCGACCCCACCGAGGAAGAACGTGAAGAACGGATCGAAGCTCGCCCGCTCGACTGCATTGCCCGCCACCTTCTCGGCCAGCTCACGCGTCGTTCGCGCATCCGAGCGGGCGGCGGTGTACGCCTTCCGCTGCGCGTTCAGGCGCGTGTCGGGCGCCGCCCCGTCCATCGATGCCGCGGCGATCAGCTCACCGTGGTCGTCGGCCACGAACACCGACACCGGTCCCGGCGCGTCCGAGACGACCGCGTTGACGATGGCGAGAGCACGCGAGAGCTTCATCGCGCCATTCTCGTCTAGGAGCGGCGCGCGGTGTTCAGGGCAACGGCTGAGCGGACGAGAGCCTTGAAAGCCGCCTCGTCGATCTCCTCGCCCTCGCGAAAATCGATCGCGCGCCTGACGTTGCCCTCGAGGCTCGAGTTGAACAACCCCGAAGGATCCTCCAGCGACGCGCCCCTGGCGAACGTCGTCTTCACCACGCTCTTGTAGGTCTCGCCCGTGCAGATGATCCCATCGTGAGACCACACGGGAACCCCGGGGTTGGAGGCCTTGGCCCACTTCCACTCCTCGACCACCTCTGGATCGGCTTGCTTGATCAGGGCACGTAACCGGGAGAGCAGCTCGCCCCGCCAGTCGTCCAGCTCCTGGATCCTGGCTTCGATCACCTCGGACGGGCTCTGCGGGGCGCTCTCGTTCACGGCCCCGAGCCCGCACCGGCGGTCACGGCGGCAACACCGAGCGCTGAAGCCGCAAGAGCCAGAGTCACCCTTCGCATGCGCGCACTGTAACGACGCCGGCATTGGGCCAGATGGCTGCCGTCGATCGCCTCCCCATCCGCCGCCGGGCTCGACGCGCGGTCGAGCGAATAAGGTGTTGCCGGTGACAGGTTCGCTGCGTCGACTCCGGCGGCCCGGCCGCTGAGGATCGGCGGCTGACATGCGCGATCGTCGAACGCTCAGCGTGGTCGCCTTGCTGCTTGCGCTCGCTGTTGCGTCTGCGTTCTGTGTCTCCCTCGTGGAGTTCCGAACCCGCTACCGGCACGATTCGTTCTATCGCTTTCTGGACTGGAATCTCTTCCTGGCCTGGGTTCCGGTCGCGTTCGCTCTCGCGTCATACGCGTGCGCGCGCCGCGGGCTTGGTCTGATTGCGACGGCTCTCGGCGTGCTCTGGCTCCTGTTCTTTCCGAACGCGCCGTACATGCTCACGGACTTCATCCACCTTCACGACTCCCCGACGACGCCGCTCTGGTACGACGGCCTCATGCTCTCCGCCTTCGCGTGGACAGCCTTGTTGCTCGGGTTCTTCTCGCTGTACCTGATGCAGTCGCTGTTGCGGCGTTCGGCAGGGTCTCTCTGGAGCTGGATCGGTGTCGTTGCCGTTCTGGCGCTCGGAAGCCTCGGCGTCTACATCGGTCGGTTCATCGGTTTCAACAGCTGGGATGCCTTACTGCATCCGTTTCGGGTCGCTCACGTGATCAACACCCAGCTCGAGAATCCGCTCCATCATCCACGCCTCTTTGCGTCGATCGCGGTGCTCACGAGCTTCTTGACCGTTGCCTACGTGGTGTTCTACTGCCTCGCCGGGCTGCAGCTTCAGGGCAATCGCGAATAACCGGGGAGGGCACCTCCTGGGTCACTGCGGGATGCCGCCCTGTGGCGGAGTGGCCGGCATCTGGCGGCGTGAATGACCGGCGATGCGGTCGACCATCGCGTCGGCGGCCAGGAGACCCGCCGCGATCCGGTCGTGGCCGGGCTGGCCCAGCACGACTCCCGTGATCGTCGTCCGCTTGCCGTCGATCCAGCGGACGGCCCGGAACGCGAAGCAGCCGCCGGCGGCATCGTCGGAGCCGGTCTTGACGCCGACGAATCCGTCGTAACCGAGCAATGTGTCGGTGTTGTGCACCGTGCCGGCGACCGGCAGCGTCGCGCTCGGCGTGGCGACGATGCTCGCGAACACCGGCAGGCGCATGGCCCGATCGACGACACGCACCTGGTCGGCGGCGGTCGACACGGTCGCGTCGTCGTAGCCGCTCGGGTCGGTGTAGCGGGTGTGGGCCAGCCCGAGCGACCGCGCGGCGGCGTTCATCCGGGAAACGAACTGGCCGACCGAGCCGGCGTCCCAGCGCGCGAGAACCGCGGCGATGTTGTTAGCCGACGGCAGTAACAGTGCCTGCAGTGCCTGAAGTTCGGTCAACTGCTCTCCGGCGGCGATCGACACGACCGACTCCTCCTGCCCGCGCCGGCGGTCGGTGTCGGCGACATCGGCGTCTGTGAGCGTGATCGTCGGGCCGTCCTGGCCTAGTCCAAGCGGGTGATCGCGGAGCACGAGATAGGCCGTCATCACCTTCGCGACGCTGGCGATTGCAGCCGGGTGCTGGTTCGGGCCGGCCTCGACCTGCGACCGCCCCGACCGGACGAAAGCGGCCTGCCCATCAGCCGGCCACACCGTCCTGGGCAGCGCTTCGCCAAGCCCGGCTGCGCGCTCGCTGCGGAGGACGTCGATCGGTGATGCAGCCGTCGAGGAGGAGGACGCCAGTGACTGGTAGCCGAAGGCCGCGATCGCCGCGACGACGATCAGCAGTCCGGTGGCGCGGAGCCGGCGAATCCGGATCCGGCGCGTCCTTGCTCGCCTGCGATCGGTCATTGCGTCCAGTCAAGCGAGCGTCCTGTTGCAAGCACGTATCCCGTTTTCGATATGCGGACGAAACACGCCAGGTCGTACCATCGGAGGGTGCGCGTGTTGATCGTCGAGGACGAGCCCTACATGGCGGAGGCGATTCGCGCTGGGTTACGCCTGGAGGCGATCGCGGCCGATGTCGCCGGTGACGGCGACATCGCCCTGGAGCCCTGAGGCTCAACGCGTACGACATCGCCGTCCTCGACCGAGACATTCCGGGCCCGAGCGGTGACGCGATCGCCGAGCGGATCGTCGCCTCCGGAAGCGGCATGCCGATCCTGATGCTCACCGCCGCCGACCGTCTCGACGACAAGGCGACCGGGTTCGAGCTCGGCGCCGACGACTACCTCACCAAGCCGTTCGAGCTCCGAGAGCTCCTGCTCCGTCTCAGGGCTCTCGACCGGAGACGCGCGCACAACAGGCCACCCGTGCGCGAGATCGCTGGTCTCCGCCTCGACCCGTTCCGTCGGGAGGTCTATCGCGACGACCGCTACGTCGCGCTGACGAGGAAGCAGTTCGCAGTGCTCGAGGTCCTCGTCGCCGCCGAGGGGGGTGTCGTCAGCGCCGAAGAGCTTCTGGCGCGGGCGTGGGACGAGTTCGCAGACCCTTTCACCAATGCCCCCCGGATCACGGTCTCGGGACTGCGCAAACGCCTCGGCGAGCCGTGGATCATCGCCACGGTGCCCGGCGTCGGGTACCGCATCGACACCGAGTCGAGCGCCGCCCCAGAGGAAGAAGACGGTGGCTAGAGACCCCGGTCTGACCGTTCGCCTCAAGCTCACCCTCAGCTACGCCGGGTTCCTCATGGTCGCCGGCAGCTTGATGCTCGCGGCGGTCTGGGTGGTGATCCTGCGCTACATACCCGACGGCTCGCTCTCGCACATGCACCCCTCCTGGTGGTTCCTGTTCGATCGCTCGGACCCGCTGCACGGCTTCGGCTCGGTCGCGACCATCGTGCTGGCGTTCCTGCTGGTGTTCGGGCTTCTGGGAGGCTGGCTTCTCGCCGGGCGGATGCTCGCGCCACTCGCTCGCATCACGGACGCCACGCGCATGGCCGCGGACGGGTCGCTCTCCCATCGGATCGAGTTGGAGGGCAGCAAGGACGAGTTCCGGAACTCGCCGACGCCTTCGACACCATGCTCGCGCGTCTCGAGGCGCACGTCGCCGAGCAGCAGAGATTCGCAGCCAATGCCTCCCACGAGCTGCGCACCCCGCTGGCGATCACGCGGACGCTTCTCGACGTGGCGCGCAACGACCCGGACAGCGACCCCGCCCAGCTCGTCCACCGCCTCCAAGCCGTCAACACCCGAGCGATCGATCTGACCGAAGCCCTCCTCCTGCTCGGCCGCGCCGACCAACGGTCATTCACCCCGGAGCACCTCGACCTGTCCCTGATCGCGGAAGAGGCCGCCGAAACACTCCTCCCACTCGCAGAGAAACGCGGCCTCACCATCGAGACCTCCGGCGACCCGACCCCCACCGTCGGCTCGCACGCGCTCCTGCTGCAGCTGAGCACGAATCTCCTGCACAACGCGATCGTCCACAACCTGCCCGAGCAGGGCAACGTGTGGATCAGCACGAGCGTTCAGCCCAGGCGTGCGCTCCTCACCGTCGAGAACACCGGCGAGAAGCTCACCCCACAGCTGGTCACCACGCTCGCCGAGCCCTTTCTGCGCGGCACCGAGCGCATACGCAGCGACCACGAGGTGTCGGCGTTCGGCCTGGCGATCGCCAAGAGCATTACCCAGGCGCACGACGGAATCCTCACTCTCACTCCGCGGGCCGACGGTGGGCTCCGCGTCACGGTGCAACTTCCCGCCGGCCTGCCGCAGATGTTGAGTCCCGGTCAGCGCGCGTAGAAGCTCGCTCACTCGTCAGCGGAGGCAAGCGAAGCCATCCACCGATGAGTTCCGCCGGCTGGGCTGGTCTACCAGGACATACGCCATCGAGTCACAGACTGGAGACCGCCATGACCAATCCCACACACGCCGGCCGCATGCTGTTCGTGAACCTCCCCGTTGCGGACCTGGAGCGCAGCAAGACGTTCTTCGCCGAGGTCTTCCTCGGGGGCTTCGCCTTCTACCCGCCGTTCACCGACGACATACCGCCGCCGTCCTCGGCATGCTCGTCGGCGAGCAGGCCTTCGTCATGCTGCTCACCCGCGAAACGTGTCTTCGAGCAGTTTCGCCTGAGCTGCCCGCATCGCCCACCCCGCTAGCACACGCAGGCCCTCCACTGCTTCAGCGTGTCATCCCGCGATGAGGTCGACTCCGGTCAGCGCCGCCGCGCTCGCGGCGGGCGGCACCGAGGCGGACGACGCCGAGGACTACGGTCTTCATGGAATTCGCGCAAGCTTCGACCACCTTCATCTCGGTGATGGCTGTGAGGTCATGTGGATGGATCCGGCGG
>CAVYIB010000033.1:0-60010 GCA_963768435.1 uncultured Actinomycetota bacterium | reverse complement strand
TACTCCTCCTTTTGACCCACGTCACGTGCCGGCCCTGATTGCCCTGATCGCGGGCACCGAATCCGGGGCATCGGCTTCGAGCGCTTCTGGCCCGCAGGCTCGAGAAGCGGCCGGTCCCGGTCGCGTGACCCCCGTCTTCCTCGCGCTCGCCTCGGCGGCGCTCTTCGGTGCGATGACGGTGGCGATCAGGGCCGGGCTGGGGCGCGGAGCGAGCGCCGCTCAGGCCACGCTCGCAACGCTCGTGGTGGCCTTCGCGGTCACCTTCGCCGGCTCGCTCGTGCGGCACGACTACACGAACGCCTGGAAGTTCTTTCTCGCGGGCCTGCTTGCACCGGGGCTCTCCCAGATCCTCTTCACCCAGTCGATCCGCGAGGTCGGGCCCTCGCGGACCTCGGTAACCGTCGGCTCGGCCCCCCTGTTCGCGCTCGCGATCGCATTTCTCTTCCTCGACGAGCCCGTCAGGACGCCGCTCGTGATCGGCGCGGTCGCGATCGTCGCGGGCGGGGTCGTGCTGGTCGGCGAGCCCGATCGTCCCGACCACCTGCGGGCCCGCGGGCTCCTGTTCGCGCTCGGCGCGGCCGTGCTCTTCGCCGTGCGCGACAACATCGTGCGGGCTCTCCACACGGAGGGAAGCCCCGAGACCGTGGGGGCTGCCGCGATGCTCGCCGGTGTCGCCGTGTCGCTCCTCTGGACCCGGAGCCTGCCGTCGCGCCGCGATCTCCGCCTGCTGGCGCCGGCCGGGATCCTGTTCGGGCTGTCGTATCTCTGTCTCTTCGAGGCGTACTTCCGCGGCCGGGTTTCGATCGTCTCGCCGCTGATCGCCACCGAGTCGCTGTGGGGCGTCGGGATCGCTGCGCTCGTCCTTCCGAAGACCGAGGGCGTGGGGCGGAGGGTCGTGCTCGGCGCGGTCGCGATCGTCGCCGGAGGCATCCTGATCGGCCTCGCCGCCACCCGATAACGATCTGATATAACAACACTTAGATTTTCTCAGTTCGCGACGTTTTCCCTGTTGACGAAACGGTTCGCGGCGCAGATGCAGTAGACGCAAACGAAATTTTAGAGGCAAAGGAGAACAGCCACATGGCGAAGACGATCGGTATCGACCTCGGCACCACCAACTCCTGCATGGCGGTGCTCGAAGGCGGCGAGCCGACCGTGATCTCGAACGCCGAGGGCGGCCGGACGACCCCGTCCGTCGTCGGGTTCGCGAAGGACGGTCAGCGGCTCGTCGGCTCGCCGGCTCGCCGGCAGCAGGTCACCAACCCGCAGAACACGATCTTCTCGATCAAGCGCTTCATGGGCCGCACGTTCGACGAGGTCTCGGAAGAGATGACGATCGTCCCCTACAAGGTCGTCAAGGGGCCGAACAACGACGTGCGTGTCGAGGCCGGGGGCGAGGAGTACGCGCCGCCTGCGATCAGCGCGATGATCCTGCAGAAGCTCAAGACCGACGCCGAGTCGTATCTCGGCGAGTCGGTCACCGACGCGGTGATCACCGTTCCCGCGTACTTCAACAACGCCCAGCGCGAGGCGACGAAGGACGCCGGCACGATCGCCGGCCTCAACGTCGTCCGCATCATCAACGAGCCGACCGCGGCCGCCCTGGCCTACGGGCTCGACAAGGAAGGCGTCGAGCAGACGATCCTCGTCTTCGACCTCGGCGGCGGCACGTTCGACGTGTCGGTCCTCGAGCTCGGTGACGGCGTCTTCGAGGTCAAGTCCACGAACGGCGACAACCATCTGGGCGGCGACAACTTCGACAAGGCGATCGTCGACTGGATGGTCGCCGAGTTCAAGCGCGACCAGGGCATCGACCTCGCCGCCGACCCGATGGCGCTCCAGCGCCTGTACGAGGCGGCGGAGAAGGCGAAGATCGAGCTCAGCTCGACCATGTCGACGCAGATCAACCTGCCGTTCATCACGGCGACCGCCGACGGGCCCAAGCACCTCGACCTGCAGCTCACCCGGGCGAAGCTCGAGGAGCTCGCGGGCGATCTGATCGAGCGCACCGTCGGTCCCACCAAGCAGGCGCTCTCCGACGCCGGGCTCGACGCGTCGAAGATCGATCACGTCGTGCTCGTCGGCGGCATGACCCGCATGCCGGCCGTCCAGGCCAAGGTCAAGGACGTGATCGGCAAGGAGCCCCACAAGGGCGTCAACCCGGACGAGGTCGTCGCCATCGGCGCTGCGATCCAGGGCGGCGTCCTCAAGGGAGAGGTCAAGGACATCCTGCTCCTCGACGTCACGCCCCTGTCGCTCGGGATCGAGACGAAGGGCGGCGTCATGACCAAGCTGATCGAGCGCAACACGACCATCCCGACGCGCAAGTCGGAGGTGTTCACGACGGCCGAGGACAACCAGCCGTCCGTCGAGGTGCACGTCCTCCAGGGCGAGACCGAGATGGCCGCCTACAACAAGACGCTCGGGAAGTTCCAGCTCGTCGGCATCCCGCCCGCGCCGCGCGGCGTCCCGCAGGTCGAGGTCGCGTTCGACATCGACGCCAACGGGATCATCAACGTCTCGGCCAAGGATCTCGGCACGGGCAACGAGCAGCAGATCAAGATCGAAGGCGGCTCGGGCCTGAAGGAGGACGAGGTCGCCGACATGATCAAGAACGCCGAGGCGCATGCCGAGGAGGCGCACAAGCTGCGCGAGCTCGCCGACGCCCGCAACGAGGCCGAGGGGCTCGCCTACCAGACCGAGAAGTCGCTGAAGGAGCATCGCGAGAAGCTCGATGCGTCGGTTGCCTCAACGGTCGAGGGTCGGATCATGGAGCTCCGCGGCGTGCTCGAGTCGGGCGATGTCGCCGAGATTCGCGCCAAGCGCGACGCGCTTCAGGAGGCCTGGAGCGATGCCGCGTCCGCGATCTACGCGCAGGCGTCGGCCACCCCGCCGTCAGACGGAGGTGCCGCCGCGTCCGACGACGAGGTGATCGAGGACGCCGACTACGAGGTCGTCGACGACGGCGAAGAGGCAAAGACGTCTTGAACGAGGACTCTCCCTGGCACATTCGCGACGAACGGCCCGAGGCGGCGGAAGCCGCCGCCTCGGCGCCGGTCGCGGACCGGGCCGACGAGCTTGCCGCCGAGCTCGCGACGGTGACGAAGCAGCGCGACGAGTATCTCGACGCGCTCCAGCGTCTCAAGGCCGAGTTCGACAACTACCGCAAGCGGGTCGCCCGCGACCAGGAGACCTTTGCCGCGCGCGCGTCCGAGCGGCTGGTCGTCCAGCTGCTCCCGATGCTCGACGATCTCGAGCGGGCCGTGCAGGCAGCGCTCGAGCACGGCGAGCTCAAGCTCGAGGATGGCGTGCGGCTCGTTCACCGCTCGCTCGCCGACCTGCTTTCCCGCGAGGGGCTCGTCGAGGTGGAGACGGACGGGCGCTTCGACCCGCACACGCAGGAGGCGCTGCTCTCGCAGCCCTCCGACGAGCCCGAGGGGACGGTCATCCAGGTGCTGCAGCCGGGGTACAAGCTCGGCGACCGCGTCCTGCGCCCGGCGCGGGTGGTCGTCAGCTCCGGGCTGCCCGAGCCGGCGGAGGGCTAGGTACCAGCACGTGGCCGAGTCCCATTACGAGACTCTCGGCGTCGCCAAGAACGCGTCCGCCGACGAGCTCAAGAAGGCATATCGCAAGCTCGCCCGGCAGTACCACCCGGACAAGAACCCGGGTGACGCCGACTCGGAGCGGCGCTTCAAGGAGGTGCAGGGCGCCTACGACGTCCTGTCCGATCCGGAGAAGCGCCAGCAGTACGACACCTTCGGCTCCGCGAACGGGCGGTCGGGCCCCGGTCCGACCAACGTCGACTTCGGGGACTTCGATCTCGGAGACATCTTCGGCGGGCTCTTCGGCGGGGGACGTGGGCGCGGGCGCGGCCAGGCGCAACAGCGCGGCCAGCGCGGCTCGGACGTCGAGGTCGAGGTCAGGATCTCGTTCGAGGACTCGCTCAAGGGCCTGCAGACGACGGTTCCCGTCACGCTCGAGCTGGCCTGCCACACCTGCCATGGCACGGGCGCCTCGCCCGGGACGGCGCCCAAGCGCTGCCCGCAGTGCGACGGCACGGGCGTCGTGGCGACGTCGCAGGGCCTGT
Source organism: uncultured Actinomycetota bacterium (assembly GCA_963768435.1). Classification (GTDB taxonomy): domain Bacteria; phylum Actinomycetota; class Thermoleophilia; order Gaiellales; family Gaiellaceae; genus PALSA-600. The sequence goes on along the minus strand of CAVYIB010000033.1, from coordinate 55,923 downwards.
TCGCCCTGCAGCAGCCGTGCCCGACCTGCCGCGGCAACGGGACGATCGTCGACACGCCATGCGAGACCTGCCACGGCTCTGGCCGAGAGCGCCGGACGAAGCGCTACACGGTTCGGATTCCGGCAGGCGTCAAGGACGGCACCAAGATCCGGCTCAAGGGCAAGGGCGAGGCCGGCTGGGGTGGGGCGCCTGCGGGCGACCTGTTCGTCGTCACCCGGGTGGAGCCCTCGAAGCTCTACGAGCGCCGCGGCGACGATCTCGTGCTCGACGTGCCGGTGACCTTCGGCGAGGCGGCGATGGGGGCGACGGTCGAGATCCCGACGCCCGAGGGCCGCGTGTCGCTGAAGGTGCCTTCGGGCTCGCAGGACGGGAAGATGCTGCGCGTCAAGGGCCGCGGCTCGCCGCGGCTGAACGGCTCCGGGCGCGGCGACCTGCTCGCGCGCCTGCGGGTCAGCGTCCCGTCGAAGCTGTCGAAGGCCGAGCGCGAGGCGCTCGAGAACTACGAGAAGACCGCCCACTCGAACCCGCGCGACAGGTTGTTCGGATGAGCGACGAGCACGACCGGCTGCTCGCGCAGGGCCCGCGCCTCGCCCCGGAGCCGCAGATGGCGACGGACGACGGCGCGCTCGTCCCGGTGGTCGCGCCTGTGGCGCAGGCCGCGCCTGAGGCGGCCACGACGAGCGCCGACAACCCGGGGCGCAGTGCGCGTTCGCCCGGTCAGGGACGCTCGGGCGCGCGTGCGCGGCCATCGACCTGGCGGCGGGTGATTCCGGTCGTCTTCTTCGCGCTGGTTCTCGTCTCCCGCTCGTTCGGCGGTGGCAGTCACGTCGAGGCGGTGCTGTTCGGAGTCGGCGCGCTCGTGGTGGTCACGTTGATCCTCGTCCACAAGGCGCGGCAGCTGTGAACGCCCAGCGCGAAGGCGCCGATCCGGCGCGGCCCCGCTACATGATCTCGGTGGCGGCCGAGCTCGTGGGGATGCATCCGCAGACGCTGCGGATCTACGAGCAGAAGGGCCTCGTCCGGCCCAAGCGCACCGCCGGCAACACCCGGCTCTACTCGGACGAGGACGTCGAGCGCCTCCAGCTGATCCAGCGCCTGACCTCCGAGATCGGCCTGAACCTCGCCGGCGTCGAGCGCGTGCTCTACCTCGAGGACGAGCTGCTCCGCCTCCGCCGCCGGGTCGACCGGATGGAGCGCGACATGCGCGAGGCGATCGAGCAGGTCCACCGCTCCTACCGCCGCGACCTCGTCCCCTACCGGCCACCGCAGCCCCCGGCGACTAGGACATAGGGGCCATGTCGTTTCCAGCCATGCCCGGTGCCAGGTTACGAGAACGGAAGTGTCCCGGAATGCGCGAAAAGCCAGTTGCCGTGCCGGTGCACCCGGTGCCAGGTTACGTAACGGAAATGCAACGAACGATCGAGGGAAGTGGGTGAGAGATGGACTTCAATCGGCTGACAGTTAAAGGACAGGAGGCGGTTGCAGCCGCCCAGGAGCTGGCGCGCAAGCGCGGGAATCCGGAGATCTACCCGGAGCACCTGCTGCTGGCGCTGCTCGATCAGGAGCTCTTCGCCGACTGGCAGGGACTGCGCCCCGAGGCGGATCAGAAGCTCGCCGCGCGGCCGGCGGCGACCGGCGCCGGAAACGTGCAGCCGCGGATCTCGAACTCGCTGCAGAAGGTCCTCGACGACGCCGAGCGCGAGCAGGCGAAGCTCGAGGACGACTTCGTCTCGACCGAGCACCTCTTCCTCGCGCTCGAGCCCGTGCCGCGCGAAGAGATCCTGGCCTGGATCAAGAAGGTGCGCGGCGGCCAGCGCGTCACGTCGCAGGATCCCGAGGGCAGCTACCAGGCGCTGGAGAAGTTCGGGCGCGATCTGACCGAGGCGGCAGAGGACGGGAAGCTCGACCCGGTGATCGGGCGCGACGAGGAGATCCGTCGTGTGATCCAGATCCTCTCGCGGCGCACCAAGAACAACCCGGTGCTGATCGGTGAGCCCGGCGTGGGCAAGACCGCGATCGCCGAGGGCCTCGCGCAGCGGATCGTCGCGCGCGACGTTCCGGAAGGGCTGAAGGACAGGCGCGTCTGGTCGCTCGACATCGGCTCGCTGCTCGCCGGCTCGAAGTACCGGGGCGAGTTCGAGGAGCGCCTCAAGGCGGTCCTGACCGAGATCAAGTCGAGCGAGGGCCGCGTCGTGCTGTTCATCGACGAGCTCCACACGATCGTCGGAGCGGGCGCGGCCGAGGGTGCGGTCGACGCAGCGAATCTGCTGAAGCCGATGCTCGCGCGCGGCGAGCTCCGCTGCATCGGGGCAACCACGCTCGACGAGTACCGCAAGCACATCGAGAAGGACGCCGCTCTCGAGCGCCGCTTCGCGCCGGTCTACGTGGACGAGCCGTCGGTCGAGGACACGATCGCGATCCTCCGGGGCCTGAAGGAGCGCTATGAGGCGCACCACGGCGTGCGGATCCGCGATGCCGCCCTCGTTGCCGCTGCCGTGCTCTCCCAGCGCTATATCGCCGATCGATTCCTGCCGGACAAGGCGATCGATCTCGTCGACGAGGCTGCGTCAGGCCTGCGGATGCAGATCGACTCGTCGCCGATCGAGCTCGATGAGGCGAACCGCCGCGTCATGCAGCTCGAGATCGAGCTCGCCGCGATGGTCAAGGAGTCCCCCCAGGTTCGCGAGCCGCTCGAGCGGGCGCTGGCCGAGGCGAAGGAAGCCCGCGACGCGCTTGCCGCGCGCTGGTCGACGGAGAAGGAAGCGCTCGACCGGATCAAGGGCGCCACGCAGCGCCTCGACGAGCTGCGCATGGAGGCCGAGCGCGCCGAGCGCGACGGGAACCTCCAGCGCGTCGCAGAGATCCGTTACGGCGAGATCCCCGCGCTCGAGCGTGAGCTCGCCGAGCGCCAGGGGCCCGACCACCCGATGGTGAAGGAAGAGGTCGACGAGGACGACATCGCCTACGTCGTCGGGCGCTGGACGGGGATCCCGGTCGACCGGCTCCTCGAAGGCGAGACTCAGAAGCTGATCCAGATGGAAGCCCGCCTGCACCAGCGCGTGATCGGCCAGGAAGAGGCCGTCTCCGCAGTCGCGAACGCGCTCCGCCGCTCGCGGACGGGCCTGCAGGACCCGAACCGCCCGATCGGCTCGTTCGTGTTCCTCGGCCCGACCGGGGTGGGCAAGACCGAGCTCGCACGCGCGCTCGCCGAGTTCATGTTCGACGACGAGCAGGCGATGGTCAGGCTCGACATGAGCGAGTACCAGGAGCGCCATACGGTCTCCCGGCTCGTCGGCGCCCCGCCCGGCTACATCGGCTACGACGAGGGCGGTCAGCTGACCGAGGCAGTCCGACGCCGGCCGTACTCGGTCGTGCTCCTCGACGAGATCGAGAAAGCGCACCCGGAGGTATTCGACGTTCTCTTGCAGGTGCTCGACGACGGCCGGCTCACAGACGGCCAGGGGCGAACCGTCGACTTCCGCAACACGGTCCTGATCATGACCTCGAACGTCCGGTCGGTCGAGGCGATGAGCGACCACTTCCGGCCCGAGTTCCTGAACCGGATCGACGAGATCGTCGAGTTCAAGGCGCTCTCACGCGAGCAGATCGCGGAGATCGTCGGGCTTCAGCTCGGGCGGCTTCGAGAGCGCCTGGCCGATCGCGGCCTCGAGCTCGAGCTGACCGACTCGGCGAAGACGGCGATTGCCGACGCCGGCTGGGATCCCGCCTACGGGGCGAGGCCGCTCAAGCGGGCGATCCAGCGGCAGCTCGAAAACCCGCTCGCGGTTCGCCTGCTCGAGGGCGACTTCGGCGCCGGAGACACGATCCTGGTCGACGAGCAGAACGGCGATCTCGTCTTCACGAGGGCGGCGGCGGTCGCCGCCGGCCGGCTCTGAGCCGAGCTGCGGCTCAGAGCTCGACGTCGTCGATGATCTCGGCCTGGCCCTCGACCGGCGGGGCGCCGTATGCGAGAAACGTAACCTCGGCGTCGGATTCGTTGCGGACCTGGATCGCGCTCCCGGGGCCGACGGACGCGACGGCTTTCGGCCCGAGGTCGAACCGCTCCGGCGGCTCGCCGAGGAGCAGCGTCAAGGTGCCCTCGACGACGACGAAGACCTCCTCCTGCGCGCGCTCGATGTGACGGCGTCCGCGGCTATGGGGCGGCAGCCGCCACAGGCGCGCACGTGATTCGACGAGCCCGGCCGCTGTCGTGACGTCCGACATGAGGCGCGGAACAGCGCCTCCGACCGCGGGCCGCTCGACCCACTCGTGGTCTCCCGCACCGATAACGGAGTAGGCCACGCGCCGATCCAATCACAACGTTCTCCGGCGACGGTCACTTGTTTGCGGCTCTCGGTGTGGCTGTCGACGTCAGCGTGAAGTCGGCCGAGTTCACGTTGGAGTCATGGCCGTCGGGGATGCGAGCGATGCTCGACCCGGGCGAGGCGGTTGCGGGCGGAGCCGGAGCGGGGGAGGCCTCGACGAGCGCGTTCGAGGCGTTGCCCCAGGCGCCGCTGTCGATCAGCGTGCCGGTGGCGTCGCGCAGCCCGACCGCTCCTCCCGCCGTGGCGAGGCCCGCGGAGAAGGACTGATCTGCCGTCGGCGCTCCTGCATAGGCGTTCCCACCCACGAGATAGAACGCCCCGGGTGACAGCGTCGTGCCCGAGGGCAACATCGCGAGCGTCGTGTCCGACGTTCCCGCAGCCGAGCGGTAGACGATCCTCCAGCCGCTCATGTCGGCCGAGGCCGTGCCGGCGTTGACGAGCTCGACGAACTCATCGGCGGCAGATCCTGACGTCCCCGTCTGGATCTCGTTGATCCGAATCGCCGGCGCGCCGCCGACGGGGGGCGAGACGGGGGCTGAGACGGGAGCCGAGACGGCACACGTCAGCGTGACCTTCCCGGCCTGGTCGTAGTCGACCGTGACCTTGCCGTTGCCGTTGCACGGGATCCCGCCCAGGGCATCGAGCGAGCTGACCGCACTTCCCGGATCGCCCTTGGGCCCTGTCTCTCCCTTGGGCCCGGCATCGCCTTTGGGCCCGGTCTCGCCCCTGGCTCCCGTCGCTCCCACAGGCCCCGCCGGGCCGGTTGCGCCGGGCGCCCCTGTCTGTCCCGGGTTTCCTGCCGGGCCGGCAGGCCCGGTCGCTCCCGGGACTCCGGCCGGCCCCGCGGCGCCGACCGCTCCGGCTGCGCCGGTCGAGCCCGGGATGCCCTGGGCTCCGGGAAGGCCGGGCGCACCGGCGGGACCGATCGGGCCGGCCGGCCCCAGAGCCCCGGGGATGCCTGCCGCGCCGTTGGCCCCTGCCTCACCGCTCGCCCCCGTCGCGCCACGGCTTCCCGCAGGCCCTGTCGGCCCGATCGGTCCGAGCGGCCCTGCCGGCCCTGCCGGGCCCGCCGGCCCTGGAGGCCCGGCGGGGCCCACGGGCCCCATCGGCCCTGCCGGCCCGACGACCGCGGCTCTATGCCCGTTGCCCTGTTCTGTTCTTCGCGTCCACCCTCGTGTGTCCCGAGGCCTCCGCCGGAGCCACGCCGCCGCCCCGGGTTGCAAACGCGACGCCCGCCACGGTCGCAAGCACCGCGGCGGCAATCGCGAAGGGCCGCACCCACTTCATGCTCATCTCTCGCTCTCCTCTCGTCGGTTGTCTAAATTGAATACAACAAAGAGAGGCGCCGCGCTAGTGTCCGAAGTGGCCATCGAAGCGATCGACACAAAGACGTGACAAACGCCGCTCATCTACCGTCACGAGCGTTGCTTGTCGTCGCGGCCACCGAATTCGAGCTCGCCGTCGTCCAGGGCGCTGACACGGCAGGTCGCGAGACCCTCTGCTGCGGCACGGGCCCAGTAGAGGCCGCGGCGGCAACCGCCAGGGCCCTCGCAAACGCGCGGCCCGACGCGATCCTCCATATCGGGATCGCGGGCGCTCGGGCTCTCGAGCCCGGTGCGGTCGTGATCGGGGAGTCGTCGATCTACTGCGACCTCGTCGATGCGACGCGCACCTTCCCGAGGATCGAGCAGGCGGTGCCGGATCCCCGCCTTCTCGCCGCGGCGCGCGCGTCGCTCCCTCACGCGCACGTCCTTCCGATCGCGACGAGCGCGCGCGTGGGGGGCGGCTCGACCTGCGCCGATGTGGAGGCGATGGAGGGTTTCGGGGTGCTGCGCGCGGCGGTGGAGGCCGGGGTTCCCGCCCTCGAGTTGCGCGCGGTGTCGAACACGTTTGCAGCGCTGCGCTCGGAGTGGCGGATCGACGACGCGATCGCGGCGCTCGCCGAGGCCGTCGCGGCCCTGCTGGAGGTCCTCGATGCGTGACCTCCCGCCTCCGCTTCCACCGGGCGAGCGGACGATCGGGCAGGTGGTTGCCGAGGCGATCCGCGCCTACGGCGACCAGTTCTGGAAGGTGCTGCCGCTCGGAATTCCGCTGGCGGTCGTCGACCAGCTTTTCGTGACCGAGCCTGCGCTCGTCCAGATCGCGATCTATCTCGCGGCGACGCCGCTCTTCGTGCTCGCCTACGCCCGCGCGTGCTCGCTCGTCTACAACGTCTCGATCAACCGGACCGCCATCTTCGCGGGCTGCTTGATCTGGCCCTTCTTCTCGCTGCTTCGGGCGCTCTTCTACCTTCCGGGTCTCGCCTGGCTTGCATTCATCGGCCTCGCCGTACCCGCGGCCTTGGTCGAGAAGACCGGTCTCCGACAATCGCTTGCCCGCGGCCGCGCGCTCGGCCGCGCCGACTTCGTCCACTCGCTCGGCTCCCTCGCTACCCTCGTGCTCGTCGTCGGGATCGCCGACCAGACGCTGATCCAGCTGCTTCATTCCCAGAGTGGAACGAGCTCGCGCATCGCGCTTTTTCTCTCCGATCTCGTTCTCAGTCCGCTCCTGTACATGGGTGGAGCGCTCCTGTACGCGGACCAGGCAGCGCGGGTAGGCTCGCCGCGATCCGACCGAAGGAGACGCCGCGATGCCGATCTACATCCTCCTCTCGACGTTGACCCAGCAGGGCGTCCAGACCCTGAAGGCCAATCCTGAACGGCTCTTGCAGGTCAACCGGGACATCGAGGAGCTCGGTGTCCGGGTGCTCCATCAGTGGGCCACGCTCGGGGAGTTCGACTTCGTGAACGTCGTCGATGCGCCCGACATCGAGACGATCGCGAAAGCGTCGATCTCGATCGCCGCGCGCGGCTCCGTCCGGATCGAGACTCTCCCTGCCTTGCCGATCGACGATTTCCTGAGGAATTTCTAGGAAATCGGCGGGATCGTCTACAACGGACAGTTGTTGGCGAGCATGGCACGCGATAGAACTGCGCGGCCATGCGCGATCCCCGCATCGACGAATACGCCCATCTCCTCGTAGACCGCTCGCTCGGCGTCCAATCCGGGTGGCAGGTCGTCATTCGCTCGACGCCGCTCGCCCGGCCGCTCGTCGATGCGGTGCAGGAGCAGATCGCGCGTCGCGGTGCGTTCCCGTTCCTCCAGCTCTCGTGGGACCAGTTCGGAGGGCCGTTCGTGCGCGAGGCGCCGCTCGAGGTGCTCGCCCGGCCTGCGCCGATCCAGATCCACATGTGGGAGACCTCCGACGCATTCATCTCGATCTCGGCGCCGGAGAACGTGAGGGAGGGAGCCGACCTCTCGGACGAGCGCCGGGAGCTGCTGCAGAAGCGCGTCGAGCCGCTCCGCCGCCGGCAGATGGCGATGGATGTCCCGTGGGTGATCTGCGAGTACCCGACCAACGCCGCCGCTCAGGAAGCCGGGCTGACGCTCTCGGAGTTCGAGGAGTTCGTCTACGGCGCCGTCCTGCTCGACTGGGACGCCGAGTATCGGCGGATGTCGAAGATCGCCGAGATCTTCGATCGGGCCGACGAGGTGCGGATCGTCGGCGACCGGACCGACCTGACCCTCTCGCTCGCGGGTCGTCACGGAGCGGTCGACGACGGTCACATCAACATGCCGGGCGGCGAGGTCTTCTACTCGCCCGTCGAGGACTCGGTCGAAGGCGAGGTCACGTTCTCCGAGTTTCCCGCCGTGTACTTCGGCAACGAGGTCTCGGGCGTCCGGTTCGTCTTCGAGCGAGGCCGCATCGTCGACGCCTCGGCTGTGAGCGGCGAGGACTTCCTGATCCGGACGCTCGACACGGACCACGGCGCGCGCTCGCTCGGCGAGGTCGGGATCGGCTGCAATCCGGGGATCCAGCGATTCTCGAAGAACCTCGGCTTCGACGAGAAGATCGATGGCACCGTCCATCTCGCGATCGGCAACTCGTACTCCTCGACCGGCGGGACGAACGTCAGCGCGATCCACTGGGACATCGTGAAGGACCTGCGGAACGGCGGGCGGATCTACGCCGACGGAACGCTCGTCCAGGAAAACGGGCGCTGGCTTTAGGCGGCCGAAGCGATCCGGCCCGCGAGCAGAGCGTTCCCTTCGATCAGGTCGCGGTTCGCCTTCAGCGTTCGACCACCGCTCTCCGAGTGCAGTCGCGCCAGGACGAAAGGTGTCACCGCTCCTCCCCGAACGCCCGCCGCGGCGGCGTCGGCGAGGGCCTGCTCGATCAGCGGCTCCACATCGTCCAGGCTCTCGTCGGGGGGCCGGCCCAGCAGGAGGCCTGCGCCGCCGAGCTGCCAGTGCGCACGCGCGATGCCGGCGGCCTCGGCAGCATCCTCGACCCGGGCCGACACGGGCGGGCCGCCGTGTGCGGCGTAGAAGAGCGGTAGGTCGTCGGTCTGCCAGCCGATCACGGGCACGCCGAGCGTCTCGAGCAGCTCCGCGGTCGCCGGAACGTCGAGCAGCGACTTCACCCCCGAGGAGATGACGAGCACCTGGGTGCGCGCGAGTGCATCGAGATCGGCCGAGACGTCGGGTGGATCCGGCCAGCCGCGGTGAACGCCGCCGAGCCCTCCGGTCGCCATGAAGCGGATGCCCGCAGCGCGGCATGCGGCGAGCGTTCCGCCCACCGTGGTCGCAGCTACCGCGCCTTGCACGATCGCGGCGGCGAGATCGCGCGGGCCGGCCTTGCGCGCAGACGCATCGAAGCGCCTGAGCTCATCCGGGCTCAGCCCGATGACGAGCTCGCCGTCGAGGACGCCGACCGTGGCGGGCACTGCGCCGCCGGCGCGAACGGCGCTCTCCGAGGCGACGCCGACCTGGATGCCCTCGCCCGGCGGGAAGCCGTGCGCGACGAGTGTCGTCTCGAGGGCGACGACTCCGTCGCCGTCTGCGAGCGCGGCGCGTACCTCTTCGGAGAGCCGGATCACGGCATGGCGCCGAGCTTGGCGCAGCAACGGGCGGCCGCCGCGAGGCCGAGCCTCACGCCACCGACGAGGAATCCGGCGGCGAAGGCGTCTCCGGCGCCGGTCGGGTCGATGACCTCGGTGGCGAGAGCGGGGTGGTTCACGCCCGCCACCCTAACGCCGTCGGCGCCCCGCTTGACCACCCAGGCGGTGTCGAGCGGGCCGAAGGCGTCGCATTCGGCCTCGGTGGCGAGCACTGTCTCGGGCTCGCAGCGGCGCACCCGCTCCCGGAACCGGTCGTCGATCAGGCTCCACGCGGAGAGATCGACGGAGATCGCGGCACCCTCGGCGCGGGCGAGCTCGGCGGCGCGGAGAGCCGCAGCGGCCACCGGCTCCACGAGCAGCGCATAGCCCGAGACGTGGAGCCGGTCGCACCGGAACCAGGCCGGGTCGAGCTCGTCCGGCTCGAGCTCGGTTGCGGAGCCGCGGTCGGAGGCCATCGACCGCTCCCCGCCTGCGGCGATCGAGACGACGACGCCGTTTCGGCCTGACGCAGGCCCAACGATCTCGACGCCATGCGAGGCGAGCTCGCGCGTGGCCAGCTCGCCGGCGGCATCGGCGCCGCGCTTCCCGACGTAACGCGTCTCGGCGCCGAGCGAGGCAGCCCAGGCGGCGACGTTCGCGGCCTGCCCGCCGGCGCCGACGAGGGTCGTCGCCTTCCGGTCGTCGCCCGGGATGAGTGGCCCGTCCAGCCCGACGATCACGTCGAGGATCAGGTCGCCGAGCGAGACGAGGCGCATGCGTAGGATGGTTTCATGGACGAGAGCAAGGCGCGCTGGTCGTTCGGCGGCCGGTTGCGGCGCCGCTCGTTCGCGATCGGCGTCGTCGGCGCGGCCGGGGCTATTGCAGCAGTTCGCCGCATACGGCGGTCGTCCGAGGCAGTCCGGGCGCGCGGCCTCGCTGCGTTCGAGGATGCACCCTGCTTTCTCGAGGATCACGGATCTCGACGGAGCCGACCAGGGCACCCGCGAGCTCGAATAGCGCGCAGGTACCCTTCCGCGTCCATGCCGCTCTACGAGTACAAATGCCCGAACGGCCACCTGTTCGAGGTGATTCACGGCATGACCGAGCCGAGCCCCCAGAAGTGCGAGGTCTGCGGCGCGTCGCCCCTGGAGCGCGTCCTCCATCCGGTCGCGGTCCACTACAAGGGATCCGGCTTCTACTCGACCGACTACGGCCGTGGCGGGCGGAAGAACACGAAGGATTCGGGCTCCTCGGACTCGTCGTCGTCGGGCGACTCCGGCGGCAGCTCGGACAGCGGCTCCAGCAGCTCGAGCGGCGGCGATTCCGGCGGCGGCGATTCCGGCGGCGGCTCGTCGACCCCGGCTTCGAGCGACTGACCGGCTGAGTTACTGGAGCGGGTGCCCGGTGCGGCAGCCGGGCCCGTAGGTCGTCGTCGGCGGCTGCGGCGCCGAAAGGCCCGCCCACATCGCGAGTGTCCCGCGGTTGTCCTCCGACGGGACGATCACCGAGGAGCCGCCGACCGTCGTCGGGTCGCCGCCGAGGCGGCAATAGAGCGTGTGCGATCCGGACGCTCTGAACTTCACCCAGCCGAGCTCCATCAGCTGCCACGTCGAGAGATCGGTCGTCAACGGCTTCATCAGCGAGCTGCCGTTGAAGGGCAGGCCGATCAGGGTCGAGACCGAGGTCAGCTTCGCCGTCGCCGCCTGTGCCACCGCCTGCTGGCGAGCACCGCGGGTCAGGTCGCTCTCGCCCGGGTTCAGCTGGTTCTCGCGGATCCGCGAGTAGATCAGGGCGCGCTCGCCGTTCATGTGCTGCGGCCCGCGCTGGAACCTCCACCCCTTCCACTCCTGGCACCGGGCCTGCGTCTTGAACGGGCAGTCGAAGCGGTTCGAGAGGATCGGCTCGGGCACGTTCACGGTGATCCCGCCCTCGGCATCGATCAGGTCCTTGAAGTTGTTGAAGTCGACGATCACCACGTGGTCGATCCCCACCCCGGTGAAGCTCTTCACGGTGTTGATCGCAAGCGGCGTCCCGCCGGCCTGGTAGGCGGCATTGATCTTCGTGCTCCCGACGCCCGGGATGCTGACGAGCAGGTCGCGCGGGATCGAGAGATACGCCAGCCGGTGATGCGAGGGGTCGGTGCGGACGAGCATGATCGAGTCGGCGTGGCGGTCGCCGCTACGCCCGGCCGCCGTCGAGCTGTCGGTCCCGAGCAGCAGGATGGTCGTGCCGTGGTCGAGCAGGAAGCCGTTGCTCTTGGCGAGGGCGGCACGCGCGCCCCGCTCGTGGTCGAACCGCTTGTTCGCGGCCGAGACGCCGCTCTGGAACGAGAGGAAGCCGGTGATCGACCAGACGAGGAACACGACGACGAGAACGAGCAGGCCGATCAGCACGACGTGCTTCCAGTTGACCCGGCCGAGGCGAGGGAGCCGCCGCTTGTTCGGGCCCTTCCCGCCGGTCTTCGCGGACGCGCGATTCGGCTGCGGGCGGGGCTTTCCCGCCACCGCCGGTACCTTCCCCTTGACCCGCCCACCCTTGTAGACGCGATAGGGCTTATCGTCCGGCGCCATCCGGCAAAGTAGGGTACCCGGCGGCGTGGCCGACAGGCGGGTCATAGGGATCGACCTCGGGGGCACCAAGATCCTCGCCGGAGTGCTCGACGGCTCAGGTCGGCTCGAGCAGTTGACGGAGCGCTCGACGCCCGTCGAGTCCCAGGAGGCGCTGATCGACGCGCTCGTCGAGGTGGTCGTGGAGCTGCGCGCGCCCGGGATCGAGGCGGTCGGGTTCGGGGTTCCGGCCCGGATCGACTCACGCACGGGGATCGCGTTCGGCGCGGTCAACACCCCGATCCACCATGTGGCATTCCGGGAGGTGCTCGAGGAGCGGCTCGGGATGACGGTGGGCGCGATCAACGACGGCAGCGCCGCGACTCTCGCCGAGTTCACGCACGGTGCGGGCCAGGACGCTCACGATCTCGTGCTGCTGACGCTCGGAACGGGCGTGGGCGGCGGCTTCGTGCTCGACGGCCAGCTCTATCGCGGCTGGGCCGAGGTCGGGCACATGGTGATCGTCGAGAACGGCGAGCCCTGCCAGGGAGCCTGCACCGGGAGGGGCCACGTCGAGTCGTACTGCTCGGGGCACGCGGCCGACCGGCTGGCGCGCGCGACACTCGGCCCGACGGCAACCGCGCGCGACCTGGTCGAGCAACGCCACCCGGCGCTGGCCGAGATCGGCAGGCACCTGGGCGCGGCCGTCGCATCGCTGGTGAACCTGTTCGACCCGGACATGGTCCTGATCGGCGGCGGCTTCGGCGTCGCGGCCGGGGAGCTGCTCCTCGAGCCGGCGCGGGAGGTTGTCCGGCGCGAGGCGCTCGCACCGGCGGGCGACCACGTGCAGCTCGGAGTGGCCGAGCTCGGGCCCGTCGCGGGCGTGATCGGCGCGGCGCTCGTCGCGTTCGAGGCGCTGGAGTAGGGGGCCGGATGCCGCTGGCGGTCTGTGCGACGCCGATCGGGAACCTCGCGGACGTGACGCTGCGCGTGCTCGACGAGTTGCGCGAGGCGGATCTCGTCCTGTGCGAGGACACGCGTCACACCCGGGTCCTGCTCGCGCGACATTCGATCTCGGCACGCTTGCTCTCGTTGCACGAGCACAACGAGGCAGAGCGAATCCGCGAGCTGGTTCCGCGACTCCTGGCGGGCGAGCGGCTCGCGCTCGTCTCGGACGCGGGGCTCCCCGGCATCTCCGACCCCGGGTCGCCGCTCGTGCGGGCCGCGCTCTCGGCAGGCGTTCCGGTAACCGTGCTGCCCGGGCCGTCTGCGGTCGAGACGGCCCTCGTGGCGAGCGGGCTCCTCTCCGACCGCTATGCCTTCGTCGGCTTCCTGCCGCGGCGGGCCGGCGAGCTCGCGTCGTTCTGGGAGGAGCTCGCAAGCTGGTCGTGGCCGGTCGTTGCGTTCGAGTCCCCGAGGAGGCTGCCCGCGACCCTGCGGTCGCTCGCCGCAGCTTGCGCCCGCGCGAGAGGTGGCGGTGTGCCGGGAGCTGACCAAGAAGTTCGAGCAGGTTGCGCGAGGGTCGGCCGCCGAGCTCGCCGAGTTGTTCGCCGAGCCGCCCAGGGGCGAGATCACGCTCGTCTTCGGCGCCGCGTCGAGCTCCGCCGCGCCGGAAGCGCTCGTCGAGGCGACGCGAGCGGTGGCCGATCTCGTGGCCGCCGGGACGCCCCGGAAGGTTGCGGCCGAGGTCGTTGCCCGGTTGACGGGCGCTTCGCGCAACGAGCTCTACCGCTCGTCTTTGTGACAGAACTGTAACCAGTATTGACAACGTCCGACCGGCTGTCTATCGTGGGCGAACACACGTTTGCACAACTGACAACAGCCGTCGCGGTAGCGGTCGCCCGGGAAAGCACCCGGACAAATCGCGGGCGATCGCGCGGACAAACAGTCGAGAGGTGGTTCCCGATGCGTCGATTCCTGCTCCTGCTCAGCCTTGCCCTGCTCGCCGCGTCGCTCGCGGTGGTCGCGCCCGCCGCGGCGTGGACATGGCCGGCCGGAGGCCCGGTCCTGCTCGCGTTCTCGTTCGATCCCGCGCATCCGTATTCGGCGGGTGAGCATCGAGGCATCGACATCGGAGGCGATCCCGGATCGGCTGTCCTCGCGCCGGCAGCCGGCGTTGTCACGTTCGCGGGAACCGTTCCGGGCAACGGCAAGTCGCTGACGATCCTCACCTCGGATGGGTGGTCGGTCACGTTGACGCAGCTCGGATCGGTCGCGGTGATCAAGGGCGCGAGCATCGCCGAGGGCGACGCGGTCGCGACGATCGGCCCGAGCGGGGACGCGGAGGTGAGCGGCCCGTACGTGCAGCTAGGCATCCGTCATGCCGACCAGGACCAGGGCTACGTGGATCCGCAGACGCTGCTGCCGCCGCGGTCTCAGACGCCGGGTGGCTCTGCGGTCTCCGGCGGCGCGGTGCAGCCGCCCGTCGCCCGCGTCCGTCCCGGCGAGCACCACGCCGACCGATGGAGCCTCCGTCACCGATCCGGCGGCCGTTGTGCCGCCGAGCGCACCGGCGCTACCTCAGCCGAGCGCCCCGGCGGTGCCGCAGCCGCTCGTCGCCGCGCCCGTACCCGACGCCGCGCCGGTGCCCACCGTCACCCAGCCGGCTGCGGCGCCGACCGCCGTTGCCAGCGCACGTACCGACGCCGCCACGCCCGCGGTCGCGCCGAGCTTCCACGCAGCGTCCCGAGGCGCACGTTGCGCCCGTGGCGGAGCCCGCGCGGCTCGCCTTGCCGGCGTCCGCCCACGGCGCCTACCGCGACGTGCCGCGCGAGCGAGACCGCGCTACCGAGCCGGGCTGCACCCACCTCGCCGCAGGTCGCGCCGGTCGCTGCCGTTCCGGCGGCGCAGGCAAGCGTGGTCGTTGCCGAACAGCGTGTGGCACCGGCAGGGGCCGTCGCTCGAGCTCCGCGCCCGCCGGTGGTGGTTCGCCGGCTGATCGCCGTGGATGGAGCGCTCGCCGGGATCTCCGACTCGCGTACCGCACGGCCCAGCGCGGCTCGCGTCCGTTCGTCGAGGCCGCCTGCCGTCGCGTCGCGCACGTCCTGCTCGGCGCCACGGCGTCCAGGCCGCGCAGCGTCGTCGTGGACCGTGGACGTTGCTGCGCTGGCTTGCCGCAGCGGGGCCGGCGCTCGCGCTCGCGTTGCTGCTCACGTTGCGTCGCGGGCGGGTGACTCCACAAGCCGCTCGTATGATGGCCCTCGATGAGAACCGGGGCTCGGAAGATCCTCGTCGCTCCGGCTTGGCCGTATGCGGCGGGACATCGCCACCTTGGCCACGTGGCGGGCTTCGGCGTCCCCTCGGACGTGTTCGCCCGCTATCACCGGCTGCAAGGGAACGACGTCCTCATGGTGAGCGGAACGGACGAGCACGGCACGCCGGTGATGGTGGCCGCAGACAAGGAAGGGAAGTCGGTCGGTGAGATCGCCGACTACTACAACCGGTCGTTTCGCGAGGACTTCCAGCGGCTCGGGCTCTCCTACGACCTGTTCTCGCGCACGACCACGCACAATCACGAGCTCGTCGTCCAGGATCTGTTCCGGACGCTGTACGAGCACGGCGCGATCGTCGAGCGCGAGATGCTCGTCTCGTTCTCCCCCGCCACGGGCCACACGCTCCCCGACCGGTACATCGAGGGCACGTGTCCGATCTGCGGATACGCCGAGGCCCGAGGAGACCAGTGCGACAACTGCGGGAACCAGCTCGATCCGACCGACCTGATCAACCCCCGGTCGCGGATCGACGGCTCGACGCCGGAGTTCCGCGAGACCAAGCATCTGTTCCTCGACCTGCCGCAGTTCGCCGAGCGGCTGCGCGAGTGGATCGGGTCGCACGACGACTGGCGTCCGAACGTTCGAAACTTCTCGCTGGCGCTCCTCGATGACCTCCGCGCAAGGCCGATCACCCGCGACCTCGACTGGGGCGTCCCGATCCCGGTGCCGGGTTATGCCGAGGATTCCAACAAGCGCATCTACGTCTGGTTCGACGCGGTGATCGGGTACCTGTCGGCGTCGATCGAGTGGGCGGCGTCGACCGGCGACCCCGAGGCCTGGCGCGAGTGGTGGCAAAACCCCGAGTCGGAGCACTACTACTTCCAGGGCAAGGACAACATCGTCTTTCACACCGTGATCTGGCCGGCGATGCTGCTCGGCTACGGCGAAGGAGGCTCCTACGGCGACGGCCGCGGGCCGCTCGTGCTGCCGGAGAACGTCGTCGCCACCGAGTACCTGACCTACTACGGCAAGCAATTCTCGACCAGCCGCGGTCATGCGATCAACCTGCGCGACTTTCTCGACCGGTTCGACGCCGATGCCCTCCGTTACTACCTCGTCGCGGCGAGCCCGGAGACGCAGGACACCGATTTCACCTGGGCCGAGTTCGTGCGGCGCAACAACGACGAGCTGCTCGCGAACTGGGGGAACCTCGTCAACCGCACCTTGACGAACGCTCATCGGAATTTCGGCACGGTCCCCGAGCCGGGCGAGTTGACCGAGCAGGACGAGGCGTTGCTCGCGACGATCGAGGCGGGGTTCGCCGAGGTCGGCTCGCTGATCGAGCGCGGACGGATCCGGGCGGCGCTCGGCGAGGCGATGAGGCTCTCGTCCGAGGTCAACCAGTACGTCTCCGACACCGCGCCCTGGGCGCTCGTGAAGACAGATCGTGACCGCGCGGGCACCGTCCTCTACGTCGCCCTGCGCGCAGTCGATTGCCTCAAGATCATCTTCACGCCATTCCTGCCCCACACCTCGCAGACGGTGCACGAGCTGCTCGGGCACGAGGGCTGGATCGCAGGCCCGCTCGAGTTCCGCGACGTCACCGAGGAGAACGGCCAGACCCACGCGGTGCTCACCGGCGACTACGCGAGCTGGGTCGGCAGCTGGCAGCCGAGCGAGCTCGCGCCCGGCCAGATGCTGCGAGAGCCGAGACCGCTCTTCGTCAAGCTCGAGACATCGATCGGCGAGGACGATCTCGCGGTCGGATGATCGACACGCACACGCACCTCGAGCCGTCCGAGGCTCGGGAGGTGCTCGACCGCGCGCGTGCGGCCGGAGTCAGCCGGTTCGTGGTGGTCGCGACGAACATCGACGGAGCTCGAGACGCACTCGACCTCGCCGCCGGCGAAGACGGCGTATTCGCGGCGCTCGGCATCCACCCTCACAACGCCGGCGGCGATGACGACGCAAGCGGCCTCGCCGACCTGCGCGAGTTGCTCGCGCACGATCGGGCGGTCGCGGTCGGCGAGACCGGTCTCGACTACTTCCGCGACTACGCCCCGCACGACGCTCAACGCCGGCTGTTCGACGGCCAGCTCGCGATCGCCGACGAGCTCGGCAAGCCGGTCGTCATCCATACGCGCGCCGCGGATCAGGACACGCTCGCGGCGCTCTCGAGCTTCGGCGGAACGGTCGTCCTCCACTGCTTCTCCTCGCCCGCCCTGCTCGAGCCGGCCCTCGAGCGCGGGTGGTACCTCTCGTTCGCCGGCAACGTCACGTATCCGAAGGCGCCGGAGCTGCGCGAAGCGGCCCGGCGCGCCCCTGCTGACCGCTTGCTCGCCGAGACCGACAGCCCGTACCTGTCTCCCCAGGCCGTTCGCGGCCGGCGGAACGAGCCCGCGAACGTGATGCTCACGCTCGCCGTTCTCGCGGAGGCCCGCGGTCAGGACGTCGGAGAGCTCGAGCGGCAGATCGACGCCAACGCAACGGCCGCATTCGGCCTGTGAAGGTCGTACCGAAGAAGCAGTTCGGCCAGCACTTCCTGGTCGACGAGAACATCCTCGGCGTGATCGAGCGGCTCGCAGAGCTGCAACCGGCGGACGTCGTCCTCGAGATCGGCCCAGGCCTCGGCGTGCTCACGGGCTACCTCGCAGATCGTGTCGCGCACGTCCACGCGGTCGAGATCGACCGTGCGCTCGAGCCTTATCTTCGGGACATCCCGCAGACGACGCTCCACTGGGGAGACGCGCTCGCCCTCGACCTCGCCACGCTCGAGCCGCCGGCCGTCAAGCTCGTCGCGAACCTCCCCTACAACGTCGCTACGCCGCTCGTCGTCGAGAGTCTCGACCGGCTCCCCGGGATCGAGCTGTGGTGCGTGATGGTCCAGCGTGAAGTCGCGGATCGCTTCTTCGCGACTCCGAGAACGAAGGCCTACGGTGCCGTCTCCGTGCTCGTCCAGCTCGCGGCGGAGCGGACGGGGCTCCACCCGGTCTCGCGCGAGGTGTTCCGCCCGCGGCCGAACGTCGAGTCCGCGCTGGTCGCGTTCCGACGGATCGCGCCGGGCATCGACCCCGTCGTCAAGCGACTCGTCGAGGCGTCGTTCTCGCACCGTCGAAAGACGCTCGCCAACTCGCTTGCGCTGTCGGGGATCGCCAGTCGGGATCGTGCCGCGGCGGCGCTCGACGCGATCGATCGGGGAACCGGGGCCCGTGCCGAGGAGCTCGAGCCGCCCGAGTTCGTCGCCCTGGCAGGCGCGCTGGCGTGATCAGCGCCGAGGCTCCCGCGAAGATCAACCTCGCCCTCGTCGTCGGGGGCACGCGGCCCGATGGGCTGCACGAGGTCGCCACGATCCTCCAGCGGATCGACCTCTGCGACACGGTCTCGTTGGAGTCGGCCGCCGGGCTCTCGGTCGACGGCTTCGTCGACGACACGATCGTCCGCCGCGCGCTCGAGTCGGTCGCAGCGGCCGGCAGGCGTCGAGCCCAACTGGCGCGCGCAGATCGAGAAGAGGATCCCGGTGGCAGCCGGTCTCGGTGGTGGCAGCAGCGACGCTGCGGCGGCGATCAAGCTGGCCTGCGCGCTTCTCGACGCGCCCCCGGCGCCCTCCGAGCTCGCGGCGCTTGCCGCCGCCCTCGGCGTCGACGTCCCGTTCTTCCTCGAGCCCGGCCCGCAGCTCGGCACCGGCGACGGAACGACGCTCGAGCCGATCGACCTGCCGCAGGACTACTCCGTGCTCCTCGTGATGCCGCACGGCGAGAGCAAGCGCTCGACCGCCGAGATCTACATCCGATTCGACCGCGAGGAGGGCTTCGAGCGCCCGCCGCGACCTCGTGCTCGGCGTTGCCCGCTCGGGCCGGGAGGCCGACCTTGCGTCGCTTCCGCCGAACGATCTGGCCCGGTCTCCGCTTGCGGCCCGGCTGCGCTCCCTCGGGGCGTTCCGAGCCGACGTGAGTGGGGCAGGGCCCGTCGTTTACGGCCTCTTCGCCGACCGGGCCGCCGCGGAGAGCGCGGCGGCCGAGATCGGGGAGCTCGGGGCAGACCTGGCTCGCCACCCCTGCGTGGTAATTTTTCCTTGCGATGGCGACAGCCGGTGTACTCGACAATCGGGACTCGAAGCCCGGGAGGTACCTCCGTCAGCACAAGCTCCGGCTGACACTCTGGATCGGGGCGATCGAGGGGACGCTCACGCTGCTCGGCGTGATCCCGCACCTCGCGGTCTACGTGCTCGCGATCGTCGCGCTCGCCTGGTGGATCACCATGGGGCGCAAGTACACCTCGTCGGCCGCGCGCCATCTGAGCTGGATCTTTGCGATGTCGCAGGCGATCGCGGTGCTGATCCCGGCTGCACTGCACATCGTCAAGGGGCTGGCGATCGCCGCGATCATCATCGCCGTGATTGCCGGGCTCGTGCTCCTGTTCGCCGAGCGCGACAAGCTCTAGACTCGCCAAGGCGTCGGCACCGGGTCGGCCCACGCCTATACTCGGGCGGCAGTGGGGCGTAGCCAAGCGGTAAGGCAGCGGGTTTTGGTCCCGCGATCCCAGGTTCGAATCCTGGCGCCCCAGCCATCGATCCCGCCCACGTGAGCGACATCCCGATCGCAGCCGTCGTCATGGCCGCCGGCCTTGGAACCCGGATGCGGTCAGCGGTACCGAAACACCTGCATCCGCTACTCGGCCGCCGGATGGTCGACTGGGTCCTCCATGCGGCCGGCGATGTCGGAGCGGATCCGATCGTCGTCGTCGCCGCGCCGCAGACGAGCGGTGACTTCGAGGGCTACGAGGTCGCGGTGCAGGAAGTCGCGCGCGGCACGGGAGATGCCGTACGGGCGGCCCGTGGTGCCCTGGAAGGTCGTTCCGAGCACATCCTGGTCCTCTCCGGGGATGCCGTTCTTCTGACCGCCGAGATGCTGCGCGAGCTGCTGGAAGCGCACCTCGCCTCGGGCGCCGCAGCAACGGTGCTCGGCATCGAGTACGACGACGCCCGGCACTACGGCCGACTGGTGCGCGACGGAGCCGGTCGCCTGGAGCGGATCGTCGAGGCCGGCGATGCGACTGCGGCAGAGCTCGAGATCAAAGAGACGAACTCCTCGATCTACGTGTTCCGATCAGCGAAGCTATGGCCGACCCTCGACCGGATCGAGGCGCACAACGCCCAGGGCGAGCTCTATCTGACCGACGCGATCGAGTTGCTCGTCGGAGACGGCGAGGAGGTCGCGGTCAGCATCGCCGCCGAGTCGTTCGAGGCAGGTGTCAACACGCGGGCCGAACTTGCCGATGCTGCTCTTGTCCTGCGCGACCGCATCAACCTGGCTCACATGCTCGCCGGCGTGACGATCGAAGACCCAGCAACCACCTGGATCGAGGCAGACGTCGAGATCGAACCCGACGTCACGCTCCGTCCGTTCGTCTCGCTGCGCGGACGCACCCGGGTCGCGACCGGCGCCGAGATCGAATCGCACACCGTCGCCGTCGACGCGGTGGTCGGAACCGGCGCGATCGTGGGGCCGTTCTGTTACCTTCGCCCCGGAACGGTCCTCGACGCGGATTCGAAGGCGGGTACCTTCGTGGAGATCAAGAACTCACGCATCGGGCCGCGCTCCAAGGTCCCGCACCTCTCGTATGTCGGCGATGCCGAGGTCGGCGAGGACACGAATGTCGGAGCCGGCGCGATCACCGCGAACTTCGCGCACAAGCCGGGCGTGCCGAAAGGCCGCACCCGGATCGGCGACAACGTCAGGGTCGGCATCCAGAATGGCTTCGTCGCGCCGGTCGAGGTGGGAGACGGAGCATGGACGGCTGCTGGATCGACGATCACGAAGGACGTTCCCGCCGACGGGATGGCCGTCGCGCGCGCCCGACAGGAGAACAAGGAGGGCTATGCCTCTCGGCACCGGGACGACTGAGCTCGTACTGCCCGGCCTCGACGACGCGGTCGGGACGATGAGCGGCCCGCAGCCCGGCCACTGGATCGAGCGTGGCCCGTCCAAGCGGCTGATGGTGTTCGCCGGCCGCTCGCACCCGGAGCTCGCGTCGGCGATCGCCGAGCACCTCGGGGTCGAGCTCGGCGCCGTGACGACGAGCGAGTTCGCCAACGGCGAGACCTACGTCCGCTACGACGAGTCGATCCGCGGCTCGGACGTCTTCCTCGTCCAGACCGGCTGCAGCCCGATCGACCAGAACCTGATGGAGCTCCTCCAGATGATCCAGGCTGCGCGCCTCGGGTCGGCGAAGCGCATCACTGCTGTGATCCCGCTCTTCCCGTACGCGCGCCAGGACCGCAAGGCCAAGCCGCGCGAGCCGATCACCGCGCGGCTCGTCGCCGACCTGCTGCAGGTCGCGGGCGCCGATCGCATCCTGACGATGGACTTGCACGCCGGCCAGATCCAGGGTTTCTTCACGATCCCGGTCGACCACATGACGGCTCTGCCGCTGTTCGCACGGCACTTCCGCGACCTCGGGCTCACCGGCGAAGGCGTCGTCTCGGTCTCGCCCGACACGGGCCGCGCGAAGCAGGCCGAGCGCTTCGCCGAGATGATCGAGTCCGAGTTCGCGATCATGCACAAGTCGCGTCCGGCGCACGACATCGCGTCGGTGACCGAGATCGCCGGCCGTGTGCGCGGGAAGCGCGCGATCATCGGCGACGACGTGATCATGACCGGCGGCACGATGCTCGCGAACGTGCGCGCGCTCGAGGAGCACGGCGTCGACGAGGTCTGGCTGTTCGCGACCCACGGCGTCTTCTGCAACGACATCCTCGAGCGGTTCGCCGACGACGACGGGATCAAGGGGCTCGTCGTAACCGACACCGTCCCGATCGACCCGCTCTCGCGTCCCGAGAAGCTGACAGTTCTGCCGGTCTCGAACCTGCTCGCCGAGACGATCATGAATGTCTTCGCCGACGATTCCGTGTCGGCGATCTTCGGCGGCGAAAACCAGCTCTTCTAGCGTTCCCCGCTCTAACGCAGGGACTGAGCCGGTCTGGCTAACGGATTGCTAACCGAGCACTTTCGCGATGACTTCAGCGGCGCGCTCGTCGCTCGTGGGGAGGACGTGAGCGTAGGTCTGCAGCGTGATCGTCGGCGAGGCATGGCCGAGCCTGGCGGCGACGATATGAACGGGGATCCCCTCGGTGAGGAGGTGCGTCGCGTGCGAGTGGCGACGTCATGTCGTCGGACCGGGACGGATCTTCGCCGCGGCGCGGAGCGCGCCGAACTTCTCAGTGAGCCGCTGCGGTTAGATGGTGCAGCCGGGCTCGTCGCAGAAGATCAAGTCCTGGTCGACGTACGCATCGCCGGCTAGCTGGCGCTCGAGTAGTTGACGTTCGCGGCGCGCTTCGATCGCAGCGACCGTGTCGGCATCGAGACGCACGGCTGGGAGGAGCGCTCCCGCACCGACCCGGACGGCAGAGAAGTCCGGTGGCGCGAGCGGCCAGCCCCAGGCAAGCCGGGAACGGTTCAGAGGCACTACTGCTACGGCGGCGACCGCGAACGGACAGCGTCCGCCATCCAGCCGATCGAGTTCGCGCCAGTGCGATGACGACCGGCTCGCCCACCTATTCCGTCCGGCCGAAAACCGACACGATCATCCGAACCGAAGCCGGCACCAACTACTACCTGTGGGGCGTCGACAGGTACGACCCGCACATGGCGATCGTTCGCCGCCGGCCGGAGCTGTTCGAGCCCGCGAACCCGCCGCAGCGCAGACGGCGGGGATGTCCAGGACGGGCACTTGTCGAGCCGTTGCCACGCGCCTGCCGGGCGATTACCGCTCGGCGGTCTCCTACCCGAACGCGATCGCAACAACGCGATCGACAGGGACAAGGAGAGATCACATGAACACTCGGACTTCACTCATCGCGATCGGCGCCACACTCGCGCTCATCGCACCGGCAGCGGCAAACGCCCGGGCCATTGTCAGCCAGCAAAGCGACATGTACCACACGTACTTCACCTCTGAGCACGGCAGCCACGCTCTCGTCAACGCAACGAACTTCGTGTCCGAGAACGGCAACCGCATTCAGATCAAGAACAGCACCACGAACGTCGTGTCCGAGAACGGCCACCTGGTCACCAGCGGCAAGACGCAGCACACGATCCGGAAGACCGGCACGGGCGGCAAGAGGATCGTCGTCAGTCCAGGCGTAGCACCCAACGCGTACGTCGACCCGAACGACTGCGGGGACTACGGCGGCACCGAAACCTGCACCAACACCGCTGCTGCCCCTCAGGACGCATAACCGACCAGCCACACCAGCCACGAACCGAAAACCCGAGCAAATACACGTCCACCCCCCATCACCACCCTGCGCCAGGCGCCAGCCCACCAGCAAGCGCCGGCACAGGGTGGTATTCGACTGCAATCGAGGAGAACCGATGCGCGTCCGCTGCCTCGAGTCGGTGTTCGCCGACAGCTAGGCTCGTCGGGTCGTCCGGCCCCAGTCCGAACGAGAGGAGACTGGGTGCCTACTTACAGGCTCGAGACGGAGCAGGGGCAGTGGTTGTCGGACGCGAGACTCGGATCGCACGAGTGGAAGCCGGGTGATCGCATCCCTCGCGGCCGGGACACGCTCGAGGTCGTCGAGGTTCGCGCTGGCCGTGGTGACGCGTTCGCGACATTCGTCCTTCGGGCCGTACTGCCTGGCAGCGAGGAGCCCACTGCGGGGGTGTGACGCTGGCGCGAGACCCCCGCAGTGAGTGACTGGCTCCTCGTAGGCAATCCGGTTGGGCGGTTGAAACAAGACTCCTGCCCGCTTGCCCGCGACGGGCTGCAGGAGCCGGGTTTGGGCCTAGCTTGGGCCGAACGGGACACGTCGGAAAGAACGGATAGCGTTGAAGCGATCGGCGTCTAGGTTCCGGGCGGGCCGGCCGCGGCAGTCAGACGCTCGAGCGACTCTAAGCGGGCCGGCCCGCATTTGGCTCCGTGCCAACTTCCGACGCCGCCGGTTCGTCTCACCTTCCGGCTCCCGCTGGCTCGGGAGAAGCATCCCATCTACAGGAAGCAGGCAGGCATGAGAAAGGGCTGGGTTCTACTTTCGCTCGCGGTTTTGTTGCTGAGCGTGGCGGTGGCGTCGGCGTCGGCGAGCGGTAAGCGAGCGAGTGTTCAGCGTGCTCGCGGTGCAGCAGCAGCCGCAGCCGATCAACGGTTTCAAGTTTGATCGTGCGCCCCGTGCAGGGGACCAGTTCGGGATCACCGACATCCTCTACAAGTGGGCGGGAACGAAGCGGGGCGCACTCGTGGGGCACGATGCAGGCATCGGCACCTTCCAGCGCGTCGGGAAGCACAGCCAGACCAGCCTCTTCACGGTTCAGCTTTATCTAGGCGGCGGAGCGATATTCGTGGAGGGGATGGCCAAAACGATCGACGGCCCACTCGCGCTGACCTTGCCGATCCTCGGCGGGACGGGGAAGTACGTGGGGGCCACCGGCTACGTCGTTGTCACCCCGATCGGTCCCTCCAACGGGAACAACTCAAACATCGAGTTTCACCTGCTGCCTTAAGGCGAGCAAGGCACGCCGGGCCTCTTGCGGGAACCCTCGAGGCCCGGCGTGCCTCATCCGTGTAGCGGGTCGTGACGTGGAGCGGCGGCAGAACCTCGGCCTGGTAGCTGCTAACGCGATTGCTAGCGAACCAGCCGTAACAGGCCGGACGGGACGTCATGAGTGAGGGATGGTGCGGCGCTGGAACCCGCATCATCCCTCACTCATTGGACTGAGCGATTCCAGACGTCATCGCTGCCCGCGAACCAGCTCTTCTGAGCAGCACCGGCTGTTCGCGCGCTGCGGCGAGGAGCAGCGGGGTCACCGCGGCGACGGCGATCACGATCGTCGACGAGACGCGAAGCGCCGAGGTCTGCACCTCGTTTCGCAACGTGAACGGGAAGAACTTCCCACCCCAGTAGACGAGGATCAGGCCCGCAAACGCCAGCACGAGCCAGGCTCCAGATGCGGCTGCCAGGATGGGAGACCTGCGCGACGCGCAGAGCATCGCGACCAGCGCGAGCGGGACGATGACGAGCCAGTTTCCCGGCTTGAACATGACGTGAAGCACATAGACGACCGAGTAGTGCACGCGTCCGGCCCGGTGGGCCATGTAGAGGGGGTGGAAGAAGCTCGACACGTGATAGTCGGTGGAGGAGGTAGGCAGGCCGTGCTCCCGGAGCCAGAGCCGCCACGGTTCGATCGCCGCCAGCCCGAGCAGCAGCGCCAGCGCCGGCAGGATGACCCTGCGTCTGCCCAGCAGCGCCGCCCCTGCGATCACGATGAGCGCGAGCAGAAGCGCGTAGGTTGCGCCCTCGAGCTTGATCAGCGTCCCGGCGGCGCTGAGCAGGACCGCCAGCGCGAGCCAGGCGGTGTGACCTTCACGGAGCCAGAGCACGCACGCGATCGCCGCCGATGCGACGAAGTACGCGACCGGCTGGTCGGGTAGGAGCGAGTCGAGCCGCGTGAAGAACTCGGGGGCGACCACGAGGAGCGCGATCGACGGGAACGCGATCCCGCGCGGAACGCACCGGTCGAGCAGTGCCAGCAGTGCTCCGATGAACGAGAGGCCGAGCAGGCATTGCACGAAGGGCAGGAGCGACGGATGAAAACCGCCGACGGATGCGAAGGTGAACGCGTACATCGTCGAGATGAGCGGCGGATACTCCGGGTGATAGAGCGAAGTCCAACCGCTCGGCCCGAACCAGAGACCGTGGCTCCAGATCACCGAGGCGTGGGGGACCCAGAGTGCGATCGTGTCCGAGTCGGGCGTCCAGGTCGACTGGACGGAGACGACGAGGGCGGCTACGGACGCGAGCAGGATCACCGCGGCGCCGATGACGAACGCGAGACGGCCGAGCGGTCCCCCCGCAGCCCGCTTGGCCGGCGCCGGAACCGGCGGCACGAACCGGCCCGCGACGACACACGCGACCACGAGCACCGACGCGGCGACGAGCGTCATCGCGAGGTCGAACCCGACCCCGGCCATCATCAGGTACGAGACCACCAGCCCGAAGGCTCCCCAGCCGACGAGGTAGGCGAGCCCGAGGAGCCTGACGGCATCGCGCCCTCGCGCGAGCCCGAGGGCGTACAAGACCGCATACCCCACGGCCAGGAGGGTCAGGACGTTGACTGCCAGTCCGAGGTAGACGTGCGCGGTCATCGGGTGACCTCGAGGAGGTACACGCCCGGCGCGAGCGGGATCCTCTTTCCGCGCGGCAGATCGGTCGGCAGGTTCCCCCCGTTGAGGACCACCCAGCGCGCAGTGTGGTAGTCGGGATCGAACACGCGGGGTGCAAGCCAGAACCGATAGACCGCCCAGACGTCGTACTTGTCGCCGCCGACGACCGAGTACGTGGCGTCGCCGGGGATCGCGCGCGCCGCCGCTGCGATCCCCTCGACCGAGGCGGATACGCTCAACGGCTCGATGTCGGCCTGTGACAGCGAATAGGCCGGCCCGCTGAGCGCCTTGTGAGCCGACGTCAGAACGCCGGGTACCCGCATCACCGCCCCGATGAGCGAGATCGCCGACCACCAACCCGACGCCGGCTCCCAACCACGTATCGTGGGAGCGAGGCGTCCGCGATCGACGCGATCGAAAGCCGACCGAGCCGCGCGATCACCCCGCAGGTCACGACGACGCCCACCAGCGTGAGGTAAGGCGACCACGACGGCGCATCCAGGCTCGCGACGACGAGTGCGACGCTGACCGCAAGCCAGGCTCCCACGACGAGGCACCACTCGAACAGGCGCGGGCCGGGAGGGCTCGCCGGTCTGGTCTCGCGTCCGTCCCCGGGCCGCTGCATCGAGGCGCCCGCCACAGGGCGGACGTTAGCGGCCTGTCGAGCTACTCGTTCTCGCTGCGCGCGACGACGTGCGTCTCGTACAGCCGGACCCGGCCGCCCAGCGTTCCCATGCAGGGGACGCAGGTCGCCTTGTCGATCTGCCAGGCGCACTCGCCGAAGTGCTTGCGGCACTCACGCTCGACGCGGGCGTTCAGCTCCTTCGGGGAGAACCCGCGGAGCGTCAGCTCGAGATGCTCGGATGCCGAAGCGGTCATGTAAGGCACACCATACACCGGTTGTGCGCCTTGGTCGCTTGTTTTGCAGGGCTTGTCGTTCGGGTGACCCACCTCCCGCCCCTGATGCCGTCGAGGCTATCGCGGAACTCGTGCCGTGTCTGTGCCGGTTTCTCCACAGCAATCCGATCGGCCTCGGAATTCGCATTGTCCCTAGGGAGAGCCGGGCGTATAGTCGCGCTACGGGGACAGCTGCGAACGGAGGTTATGGAGATGCTTCGAAACAGGATCGGTCGCCGGGCCGCAGTGGGGCTCGTCGGCCTTGCGTTCATGGCCACGCTCGCCGTCCCGGCGGCGTTCGGTCATCGCTCGGTGACGCCGGCTCCGATGATCGGCACCAAGCCCGCGACGAAGGCCCAGCTCGCGGCGGGGAAGACACTGTTCGTGGCCACCTGCTCGGCCTGCCACACGCTCAAGGCCGCGGGCGCGCTCGGCAACATCGGCCCGGTGCTCGACAAGGTGTCGCTGCCCGAGGCGACGCTGATCAAGGCGATCACGAACGGCGGCTCGAGCGTGATGACCAAGGCGGCGATCGCGAAGTACACGACGCAGATGGTTGCCTACGGCACGACGCTCAAGCCCCTTCAGATCAACGAGATCGCGGCGTTCGTCTACTCGGCCACGCACAAGTAAGCGGCTCTGACGCAGAGAGCGGAGCGGGTGGCGAGAGATGCCCGCTCCGCGATCCGCGATCTGCCAGGATCCGGTCGTGAGCGTCGAGACCTACGAGCTCGTCCTGCGCGGTGGGCTCGTCGACACAGGATCCGGGGCGTTTCAGCGGACGGACGTCGCGCTCTCGGGCGGGAGAATCGCCGAGATCGGCGACGGGATGCGCGGCGAGTCGGTCGTCGACTGTGGCCGGATGGCGGTCGTGCCGGGCGCGGTCAACGCTCACGTCCACTCGAACGAGAACTGGTTCCGCGGGCTCTGGGACAACCTTCCGCTCGAGCCCTGGATGCTCTTCTCGTATCCCGTGCTGGCGGCCCCGCCTCAGTCGCCGCGCGAGGTCTATGTCCGAACGCTCCTCGGCGGGATCGAGATGCTCCGGTCGGGCGCGACCGCCTGCGTCGACTTCCTCTACGAGCTCCAGGGCTTCACCGAGGAGTCGCTGGAGGCCGTCGTCTCGGCGTACCGCGACCTGGGCCTCCGCGCCGTGATCGGGCTGGCCATGGCCGACCGGGCCTACCACGAGACGGTGGTGCTCGACGAGGGGCTCGTCGGGCGCGACCTCATCGGTCGGCTCGAGCGCGACCGCCCGCCGGCGTGGCCCGAGTGGGAAAGGTTCACGCGCCGCGCCGTCGAGCGCTTCCACCGGCCCGACGAGGGGATCTCGATCTGCCCGGCGCCTTCGGGGCCTCAACGCTGCACCGACGAGATGCTCGCGGGATCGGCCGTCCTCGCCGAGGAGCTCGACCTCGCGGTCCACATCCATGTCCTCGAGACCCGGATGCAGGCGGTCTCGGCCCAGAAGATGTACGGCGAGACGCTGCCGGAGCATCTCGCCGGCCTCGGGTTCCTGTCGCCGCGCGTCTCCTTCGAGCACGGGATCTGGCTCACTCCGGGCGACATCGAGCTCGTCGCCGCTCACGGCGTGACGATCGTCCACAACCCCGTCTCGAACATGAAGCTCGGCTCGGGCATCTGCCCCGTCCCGGATCTGCTCGACGCGGGGGTGAACGTGGCGCTCGGCACCGACGGCATGTGCTCGAACGACGGAAACGACATGTACGGAACGATCAAGACCGCTGCGCTCCTGCACAAGCTCTGGGAGATCGACTACGAGCGCTGGCTCGGGGCCGATGCCGCCTGGGCGATGGCGACCGTGAACGGCGCCGCCGCCGCAGGGGATCGTGACGGCCTCGGTCGCATCGAGCCGGGCCGCCGGGCAGACCTCGTGCTGCTCGACCTCGACACGCTCCCCTTCACGCCGCTCAACGACCCGCTGCGCCAGGTCGTCCTCGGCTCGACGACCCTCGCGGTCGACTCCGTCCTCGTCGGCGGGCGGTGGGTGATGCGCTCGGGCGTGCTGACGGGAATCGACGAGACAGCGATCCTCGCCGAGGGCCGCGAGACCGGCGCCGCGATCGTCAGCCGCCACGACGACGCCTTCGAGCTCGGCCGCGAGCTGCTCGCCGGTGTCCGCGCCGGCTGGCTCGAGGCGATGCGCACCGACGTCGGCGTCGAGCGCAAGCTCCGTCGCGGCTGAGCGGCTCGCCCCGACGTGCGCGTCGGGGCGAACGTGATCTCCGGCGCACGATCTCCGAACCGTGCCTGCCGCGGCCGGTTTCGAGGGGCTGCCGCATCAGCCTGACACCCTCAAGTACAATCGCCCGCTGTGGCCGGAGAGCGCGTCAAGCTCGTTGTTTCGCAGCGGACCCTGCTCGGGTCTGCCGAGTCTCGCCGCCTGCGCAGGCAGGGGCTGATCCCGGGCGTTCTCTACGGACGGGTCGACCCGATTTCGATCGCGATCGCCGAGCGTGACCTCCGGACGGCGCTCACGGGCGCGGCCGGGTCGCATGCGGTGCTCGAGGTCGAGGTCGACGGCGGCTCGGCTCACTCGGCGATCCTCAAGGACTACCAGCGCGACAAGGTCCGCGGCAACATCACGCACGTCGACCTCCAGGAAGTCCGGCTCGACCAGGTCATCCAGACCGCGATCGAGATCACGCTCGTCGGCGACTCGATCGGTGTGCGCGAGGGCGGTGTCCTGAACCAGGTCACGAACGAGATCAACATCGAGGCGCTGCCGCTCGAGATCCCGCAGGGCGGCCTCGAGGCCGATGTCTCGGCGCTCGGGATCGGCGACACGCTCCGCCTCGCCGACATCCAGATCCCCGAGGGCGTCACGCTGCTCGACGATCCGGACGAGACCGTCATCGCCTCCGTCCAGCTGGCCCGTGAGGAAGAGGTCGTCGAGGGCGAAGAGGGCGCTGAGGGAGCTGCCGAGGGCGCCGAGGCCGAGGGCTCCGCTGAGGACGACGCGTCTGCCGCCGAGGACAGCGGCGGCGGCGAGTCCGAAACCGAGGAGTAGCTTCTCGTGCGCCTGCCCTGGAGACGGGGCGAACGCGCCTCTTCACTCGATCTGCTCGTCGTCGGCCTCGGCAATCCGGGTCGCGAGTACGCGGGCAACCGCCACAACGTCGGCTTCATGGTCGTCGAGGAGCTGGCCCGGCGCTACGGCGGCTCGTGGCGCGGCAAGTTCAACGGGCGGGTCGCGGAGGTGCGGATCGATGAGCACCGCGTCGCTCTGCTCGAGCCGGAGACCTACATGAACGAATCAGGCCGCTCGGTGAAGGCAGCCCTGACGTTCTTCAAGCTCGAGCCGGACGCGGTCCTCGTCGTCCATGACGACAGCGATCTCGAGCACGGCCGCCTGCAGGTGCGACTCGGGGGAGGGCTCGCAGGGCACAACGGGCTGCGGTCGGTGACCCAGCACCTCGGGACTCAGGACTTCATGCGGCTGCGCGTCGGTGTCGGCCGGCCGGGCCGCGGGGACCGCCGGCCGCTTGCCGACTATGTGCTCTCCGACTTCGACGCAGAGCAGGACGTCGGCGACCTCGTCGCTCGCGGCGCAGATGCGGTGGAGACGCTCGACGCGGAGGGGCTCGAAGCGGCCCAACGCCGCGTGAATTCACGAAGTAATTAACTAACTCGCGGATCCCCCTTCCGAGGGATGCGCGGGCGCCACCGGGCCTGTTTCAGTGTGTGGGCCTCTCGATTCCCGGCACGCATTGCGCTGCCGGTCGAAGACGACGGCCCCCCGCCATGAATACGCACCTGCGTCTACTCCTGATCGTTCTCGCGCTCGTCTACTCGGCCGCGTTCGGTCCCGGAGCCGCGCTCGGCACCGGCAAGAAGGCCCAGGCAGTGGGGTGGAAGGGGCCGTGGCTCAAGCTGCACCGGACGCGCGAGCGCCGGCTCGCCGCCCCGAGGCCGGTCGGAGTCCGCGCCGTCCAGTTCGCGCGCAACTTCGTCGGAGTTCCCTACCGCTGGGGTGGCTCGTCCCCCGCGATCGGGTTCGACTGCTCCGGGTTCGTCCGCTTCATCTACGCCCGCTTCGGCCGAGACCTTCCGCACAGCAGCTACGGCGACTACGACATGGGCGTCCGCGTCTCGCGCGGCGCTCTCCGCCCGGGCGACCTCGTCTTCTTCGACGGCGTCGGGCATGTCGGTATGTACGTCGGCGGCGGAAGGTTCATCCACGCGCCGCACTCGGGCACGGACGTCCAGGTCACGAGCCTCAGCGACCCGTGGTACCGCGCCACGTACGTCGGAGCCCGGCGCATCTTCGTCCACCACGCCCACCGGGCGACCGGCCTCAACACCTTCCGCAAGAAGCTTCAGCCTCTTCTGAGGCTCTAACATGACCTCCCCCGGAACGGTTGTTCCGGGCAGTCGTCATGGACCGTCCGCTCCTCTACCCGCTGCTCGAGCGCCTGCGCGCCGACGAGCGCCTGCCCGCGTTCGCCGCGGCGCTACCCGCGCGGGCTCGTGTTGCCGAGCCGGCGCTGCCGCTCCTCCTCGCCGCGCTGCACGAGGAGCTCGGTCGCGGCCTCTGCGTGCTGCTGCCCGACGACGCGGACGCGCGCGATGTCGCCGAGGCCGCGGGCTGGTTCCTCGGCGACGACAGAGTCGCGCTTCTGCCGTCACGCGGCGTCCGCCTCGGCTCAGGGCTCGAGCCGCCGCCGCACCTCGTAGGCGAAAGGGCGCGCGCGCTCGACGTCCTCGCCCGCGGCGGCCTGGTCTGCGCCTCCGCGTTCGCGGTCTCGGAAGGGATGCCGCCGCAGCGCGAGCGCCCTGCTCCGCTCGAGCTCGCGCGCGGGGACGAGCCGGGAATCGAGGCGCTGGCCGAGCAGCTCGCACTGTCCGGATACGAACGGGTCGAGCGGGTCGAGGAACGCGGCCAGATCGCCGTGCGCGGCGGTCTCGTCGACGTGTTCCCGAGCACCGGGCGGGAGCCGTACCGGATCGAGCTCTTCGGGGACGAGATCGAGAGCATCCGCGCCTTCTCGCCGTTCACGCAGCGCGCGCTCCGCGAGGCGGAGCAGGTCACGGTGTACCCGGCGGCCGAGCGGCGGATCGACGCCGTCGAGGTCAGGCTGCCGGATGAAGACGACCCGGCGATCCCCGCGGATCTCGTGCCTCCGCTCCCCCGCACACCCGATTTCGTCTGGCAGCCCGACGAGGTGCGCGCCGTCTGGGCCGAAGAGGGCCTCCCCGAGATCTCCCTGGACGGCGCATCCGAGCTCGACCCTCTGCCGCAGGGCCAGATGTTCTCGTTCGAGGCTCAGCGCCCGGCGCTCGTGGCCCGTGGCATCTCCGAGGCGGAGAACGAGCTGCAGGGGCTTCTCCGCCAGGGGCTCGACGTCGTCGTCACGTTCCCGCATCGCGGCGAGGCCGAGCGGCGGCGCGGGCTGCTTCGCCGCGTCGAGCCCGGGATGCTCGAGCCCGGCGAGGAGCCAGCCGGTCTCCAGTTCGCCGTCTCGCCGGTGCGGCGCGGCTTCGTCTGGCGCGACCTCGGCATCGCGCTGCTGCCGGACACCCAGGTCTTCCGCCGCCGCCCGCCTCGCTCGATCGCGCCGGCCGGCCGCGCGCTCGCGAGCTTCTCCGACCTGCGCACGGGCGACTACGTCGTCCACGAGGACCACGGCATCTCGCAGCTGATCGGCTTCGAGACGAAGGAGGTAGCCGGCGTCACGCGCGACTACCTGCTGCTCGGGTTCCGTGGGGAGGACCGCGTCTACGTCCCGCACGAGCAGATCGGCAAGGTCTCGCGCTACATCGGCTCGGACTCCCATGCGCCGACGCTCTCGAAGCTCGGCGGCAAGGCCTGGGAGAACCTCAAGGTCCGCGCCCGCGAGCACCTGCGGGAGATGGCCGGCGAGCTGCTCCAGCTCTACGCCGAACGCCAGACACGAGTCGGTTTCGCGTACGACACCGACCAGGAATGGATCGAGCAGCTCGAGGCCGGGTTCCCCTATCGCGAGACCGAGGACCAGGCCCGCGCGATCGAAGCGGTCAAGGAAGACCTCGAAGCGCCGCGGCCGATGGACCGGCTCGTCTGCGGCGACGTCGGGTTCGGCAAGACGGAGGTGGCGCTGCGGGCGGCCTTCACGGTGGCCGTCGCCGGGAAGCAGGTCTTGATGCTCGTCCCGACGACGATCCTCGCGCAGCAGCACTGGGGGACGTTCCGCGAGCGCTACCGCGACTTCCCCGTCCGGGTCGAGATGGTGTCGCGCTTCCGCAAGCCTGCCGAGGTGAGGAAGGTGCTCGCCGAGTTCGGCGAGGGCAAGGTCGACGTCCTGATCGGGACGCACCGGATCCTGTCGCGCGACGCGATCCCGAAGGACCTCGGCCTCATCGTCGTCGACGAGGAGCAGCGGTTCGGTGTCGCGCAGAAGGAGCTGCTGCGGCAGCTCCGGGTCGAGGTCGACGTGCTCGCGATGAGCGCGACCCCCATCCCGCGCACGCTGCACATGTCGCTCGCGGGGCTCCGAGACATCTCGGTGATCGAGACGCCTCCGGAGGGCCGCCGCCCGATCCGCACCTACGTCGGCGAGTACGACGAGCAGCTGATCGTGCAGGCGCTCGAGCGCGAGCTCGGCCGCGAGGGTCAGGCGTTCTACCTGCACAACCGCGTCGACACGATCGAGGCGGCCGCGGAGAAGATCCGCCAGCTCGTCCCGAAGGCCCGCGTCCTCGTGGCTCACGGCCAGATGGGGGAGCGCGAGCTCGAGGACAAGATGCTCGCGTTCCTGTCGGGCGACGCCGACGTGCTCGTGTCGACGACGATCATCGAGTCGGGGCTCGACATCCCCGAGGCGAACACCCTGATCGTCGAGCGGGCCGACACCTTCGGCCTCGCCCAGCTCTACCAGATCCGCGGCCGTGTCGGACGCCGCGATGTGACCGCCCACGCCTACCTGCTGTATCCCGAGGCGGCCGAGCTGACGCCCGAGGCGCGCGCCCGGCTTGCGACGCTCGCCGACCACACCGAGCTCGGGGCCGGGTTCGCGATCGCGATGCGCGACCTCGAGATCCGCGGCGCCGGCGACCTGCTCGGCGCCGAGCAGTCCGGTCACGTCGCCGCGCTCGGGTTCGAGCTCTACGTCGAGATGTTGCACGAGGTCGTCGCCGAGCTCTCCGGCGAGCGCCGCCTGGCCGCGAGACCTGTGCGCGTCGATGCGCGGGTCGACGCCTATGTCCCCGCGAGCTACATCGCCTCGGAGGCGCTGAAGATCGATCTCCACCGGCGGCTCGCGCTCGCCGAGCACGAGGACGAGCTACGCGAGCTCGAGGTATCGACCGAGGACCGCTACGGGCCGATCCCGGAGCCGGTCGCGAATCTCTTCGCGATCCAGCGCGCGAAGCTCAAGGTCGCGCAGCTCGGCGCGGACTACCTGGTCTTCCGGGGCGGCAAGGTCACGGTCGGCAAGGTCGTGATCGGCTCGGGCGAGCTCCGCGCGCTGCGCGCTCTCGTCGACACCGCGGTCTACTCGTCGTCGCAACGTGAAGTAACCCTAAGAGACGACGCGCTGGATGGCGCCATGAGATTGGTCGATGCTATGTTGGAAGCGCGCAAGGCGGCATGAATTCCAGCGCTATCAACAAGAATTCCCTCGTGAAGCATCTCCCCAAACTCCTCCCGTTGCTGCTCGCAGGCGTGTTGTTCGCCGGTTGCGGCAGCAGCAGCCCGAAGCCCTCCGCCGAGGACGTCGCAGTCGTCGCCGGCACTCACGTGACGCTCGCCGAATACGCGCTTGCGCTGGCCGAGCAGAAGGCGAGCCTCGCCGCGCAGGGCCAGAAGCTTCCGGCGGCCGGGTCGACCCAGTTCGCGGCGCTCAAGACCCAGATCCTCGACACGCTCGTCCAGCAGGCCGAGATCCGGCTCGAGGCTCAGAAGCTCGGACTGTCGGTTACCCCCGCGGACGTCAACAAGCAGATCGCGAAGATCGTCAAGGCAAGCTTCGGCGGCAGCGACAAGGCCTTCGCGGCCAGCATCAAGAAGCAGGGGTTCAGCGACTCGCAGATTCGCAACTACCTGCAGGAGCAGTTGCTGGAGCAGAAGGTCTACAAGCAGATCACGAAGGGCGCGAAGGTCTCGGCTGCCGACATCGCCACCTACTACGCGACCAACTCCTCTCAGTTCCAGAAGGCCGCGTCGAGGCCGGTCGAGGAGATCCTCGTCGGCAAGAACAAGCAGGCGCTTGCAACGCAGATCTACAACCAGGTCAAGGCGGGTGGCGACTTCGCCGCTCTCGCCAAGAAGTACTCGGGCGATCCCGGCTCGAAGAACACCGGCGGTAAGTTCACGGCGAATCAGGGCTCGGATGTCCCGGAGTTCGACGCGGCGGTGTTCAACCCGAAGGCGAAGACCGGGGTCGTGATCAAGCCCGTGAAGACCGCGCAGTACGGCTGGTTCGTGATCAAGCCGCTCGCCGACGTCACGCCGGCCAAGGTCACGCCGGAGAAGACCGCGGCTGCCACGATCCGCAAGACGCTCCTGGGAACCAAGCAGCAGCAGCTCGCGTCGGACTGGATGACCAAGACCTCCAAGACCTACTGCTCCGCCAAGAAGATCGTCTTCCAGAGCAGCTATCAGCCGACCACTGATCCCTGCGCCACGCTCGACTCCTCGAACCCGACGACCACCTAGCTCTTGCCGCTCGCGGAAGCGCTCGTCGAGCTGCAGGCGCTGACCGAGCGCCTCCGCCGGGACTGTCCCTGGGATCGCGAGCAGACCGAGCGCACGATCGTGCCGCACACGGTCGAGGAGGCCTACGAGGTTGCGGACGCAGCGCTCGCGGGCGACGACGGGAAGCTCCTCGACGAGCTCGGCGACCTGCTCTTCCAGTCGTACTTCCTTGCGCTCCTGCTCTCCGAGCGCGGCGTCGGCGATCTGGAAGCCGTTGCGCGCAACGTGACCGGGAAGCTGATCGCTCGCCACCCGCACGTCTTCGGGGACGTCGAGGCGACCACGGCCGAGCGCGTCCGCGAGAACTGGGAACGGCTGAAGGTCGACCAGGAGGCCCGCAAGGGAATCTTCCACGATGTTCCCGCGACGCTGCCCGCGCTGCTCCTCGCACGCAAGGTGCAGCGGAGGGCCGCTGCGGCCGGGTTCGACTACCCCGATGTCGCCGGTGCGCTCGGAGATCTCGACGAGGAGCTGCTCGAGCTTCGCGCCGAGCTGCCTTCGGAACCGGTCGGCGAGGGCGAGCCCGATGCCCGGGTCGCCGCAGAGCTCGGCGATGTTCTCTTCGCGTGCGTCAACGTCGCGCGCCGGCTGAACGTCGACCCGGAGCTCGAGCTGCGGGGGGCTGCGGGGCGTTTTCGCGCGCGGGTCGAGGAGGCCGAACGTCTCGCGGCAACGGCCGGCGAGAACTGGGCCTCTCTGGCTCTCGCGCAGCAGGACCGTTACTTCGACCTCGCGAAGGAGACCGCATGACGAAGATTGCCGAGGTGCGGGGGCGGCAGGTGCTCGACTCTCGTGGGAACCCGACCGTCGAGGTCGACGTCCGGCTCGAGTCCGGCGCCGGCGGGTCGGCGATCGTCCCGTCGGGCGCCTCGACCGGGGTGCACGAAGCGGTCGAGCTGCGCGACGGCGGCACCGCGTGGGGCGGCAAGGGAGTGACCCACGCCGTCGGGAACGTCAACGACGCGCTGCGCGAGGCCGTCTCCGGTCTCGACGCTGCCGACCAGGCCGCTGTCGATGCCGCCCTGATCGAGGCCGACGGCACGACGAACAAGAGCCGCCTCGGCGCGAACGCGATTCTCGGGGTCTCGCTGGCCGCGGCAAAGGCAGCGGCGGCGGAGGCAGGCGTCCCTCTCTACCGCCACCTCGGCGGAGACGCGGCGAGAACGCTGCCCGTTCCGATGCTGAACGTGATCAACGGCGGCGTGCACGCGGCCAACTCGATCGATCTGCAGGAATTCATGGTCGTCCCCGCCGGGGCGGCGACGTTCGCCGACGCGATCCGGATCGGCGCCGAGGTCTACCACGAGCTCAGCCGCGTGCTGCACGAGCGCGGCCTCGCGACCGCCGTCGGTGACGAGGGCGGCTTCGCGCCGGACCTTCCCTCGAGCGAGGCCGCGATCGAGGCGATTCTCGAAGCCGCCGAGCGAGCCGGTCATCGCGATGCGGTTGCGATCGCGCTCGACCCGGCGACGAGCGAGGTCTTTCGCGACGGCGCCTACCGCTTCGAGGGCCGCGAGCTCGGGCCGGGCGAGATCACGGGCTTCTGGGACGACCTGACGGGGCGTTTCCCGATCGTGTCGGTCGAGGACGGAGCCGCCGAGGACGATTGGGAGGCGTGGAGGCAGCTGACCGCCGAGCTCGGCGACCGCGTCCAGCTCGTCGGAGACGACCTGTTCGTCACCAACCCGGAACGCCTGGAGCGCGGCATCGAGGAGCATGTGGGCAACTCGATCCTGGTGAAGGTGAACCAGATCGGGACGCTGACGGAGACGCTCGAGGCGATCAAGCTGGCTCAAGCGGCCGGTTACACGGCCGTGATCTCGCATCGCTCGGGCGAGACCGAGGACACGACGATCGCCGATCTCGCGGTCGCAACGAACGCCGGCCAGATCAAGACGGGCGCCCCGGCGCGCTCGGATCGCGTTGCCAAGTACAACCGCCTGCTCAGGATCGAGGAAGAGCTCGGCGACGCGGCGACGTATCCAGGGTGGGAATCGTTCCCGCGTCGGCAGCGCTGAGTCGTTCCAGGCAACACGGTTAACCTGGGTCGCATGGAGGGGACGTTCAGGCGGACCAAGATCGTCGCGACGATCGGGCCGGGCTCGGGCTCGCACGAGATGCTGCGCGCCCTCGCCGACGCGGGAATGGACGCGGTCCGGCTGAACTTCTCGCACGGCTCGCACGAGGAGCATGCGACCCGCGCCGCTCTCGCGCGGACCGTTCAGGCCGAGCTCGGGCGGCCGCTTGCACTGATCGCCGACCTCCAGGGACCGAAGTTCCGGATCGCCGAGCTCGAAGGCCCTCGTATTCTGGCGACGGGCACGACCGTCTGGGTCTCGGGCGCCGGGGCCAGCATTCCCGGCGACCTCGTGGTCGCCCCGGCCGCGATCGCGCAGGTGCTCGAGCCCGGGCACGACATCCAGATCGACGACGGCCTGATCCGGCTGACGGTGAAGGAGGTCGATCGGGGCCGCGCGCTCTGCGAGGTTGTCGTCGGGGGCGAGGTCAACCCGAACAAGGGCGTGAACCTGCCCCGCGGCGTCGTGATCCCCGTCCCGGCGCTGACCGAGAAGGACCGCGACGACCTCGAGTTCGCACTCGGCCTGGGCGTCGACTACGTCGCGTTGTCGTTCGTGCGCACCGCCGACGACGTCCGCGAGCTCAAGGGGATCATCCAGGAGCGCGGATCCGTCGCCCGTGTGATCGCGAAGATCGAGAAGGCGGAGGCAATCGAGGCGCTCGACGAGATCCTCGCCGAATCCGACGGGCTGATGGTCGCCCGCGGCGATCTCGGCGTCGAGATCGGCGCGGAGATGGTGCCGATGCTCCAGAAGAACATCATCTCGCGCTGCCTCGAGGCCGGAAAGCCCGTGATCACGGCGACCCAGATGCTCGAGTCGATGGTCGAGCACTCCGAGCCGACAAGGGCCGAGGCGAGCGATGTCGCGAACGCCATCCTCGACGGCACCTCGGCCGTGATGATGTCCGCCGAGACGGCGATCGGCGCCTATCCGGTCGAGGCCGTGAGGACGATGAACAGCATCGCCCGCGCCGTCGAGCCGACGATGAACTACCGCCATCAGGTGCCCGAGGCGTCGCTGACCGAGGATGTTCGCCGCGCGATGTCGAACGTCGCCACCGACCTGGCCGAGGCCCTGGGCGCGAGGAGCATCCTCGTCGCAACGGCGAGCGGGCGCACCGCATCGGAGATCGCGCGCCTGCGCCCCCGTCGCCCGATGGTCGGCCTCTCGCACCACCAGACCGTTGTCCAGCAGATGGCGCTCGAGTGGGGCGTGCTGCCATTGCTGATGGAGTCGACCGCAGATGTCGAGGACCTCTGGAAGCGCACGATCGACACGGCCCGCAAGGCCGGAATCATCGACCACGGCGACCTCGTCGTCCTGATCGCCGGCACCGCCGTCAACCGCACCGGCTCGACCAACGTCATCAAGGTCGACGTCGCTTGACGCGGGGGAGCACCTTCGGTTCTCCCCCGCGAGCCCCCTCTCCGACATCTTTCAGCCCAGCTGTACACGCCGTGCGGTGTTCCGGCGGCTCGCGCCGAAGGCACGGGGTCGTGTCTTGCGATTTGCATTTTGTGATGCATTCGTGCCGGACTCGGAAGGACCGTCTTGGCTCGGGGCGAAGACGCACGGATGCTTCGTCCGACGCGCCTGCTCGCCCTGGCCGGGCTCCTGCTGATGGGGGTGCTCTACTGGAAGCCGATTCACAGCTACCAGCACACGCACGCCGTGCTGCAGCGTCGTGACGCCCAGGTGAGCCGGCTGGAGATCCAGCAACGCCAGTTGAAAGCGCGCCTTGCCACCGTCGGGACCGGGCCCGAGCTGCTTCGAGAGGCGCGCAGGCTCGGGTTCGTGAAGCCGGGAGAGCAGCTCTTCATCGTCCGCGGGATCGCCGCGTGGCGCGCCGGTCTCTCCGCCGCAAACCACTAACCTCGAGCAGATGGACGATCTCGTCGTACTCGAGCGACAGCTCGGGCGGCCGCCGCGGGCGTTCCGCCGCGTCGCCGTGCGCTGCCCGTTCGGAGCGCCCGCGGTCGTCGAGCAGGAGCCGTTCGATGCAGCCGGCGAGCCGTTTCCGACCCAGTTCTGGCTGACCTGCCGCCACCTCTCGGCGCAGATCGCGCGAATCGAGGCGGCGGGGGGCGTCGAGCGCTGGACAACCGCCGCCACAGAGGACCCGGATCTCCAGGCGAGCCTGAGCGCCGCTCACGCCGAACAGCGCAACCTGCGGCCCGAGCTGCCCGGCGGGATCGGGGGCGCAACCCGCGAGGGCAGCCTCAAGTGCCTGCATGCGCACGCCGCCTACGCGCTCGCCCGGCCGGGCTACGAGCTCGGAGACCGCATCGTCGCCGAGGCAGAGCCGCTCTGGCCCGAGGGGCGCTGCTGCGCCCTATGATCGGCCGCGTCGTGGACGTCGAGCTTGCGCGCCATCAATGGGCCGAAGGACGCCGCGCGCTCGAGCGCGCGCGCGACGATCGCGCCGTTTACGCGCGGCTGACCCGCGGAACCGAGGTCATCCTGACCGAGTTGACGCGACGGGTCGGTCAGATCTTCACGCTCGAAGAGCTCGCAGGCGCCTACCCGGCGGCCGACCGCTGGTCGCTCGAGGTGATCGACGACGCGTTCGAGATGGGCGCGCAGGCCGACACCTCGGTGATGACCGACGCGGCCTTCGACCGCTACTCGCGCCGCGCCTCCGACTACGCGCCGTGAGCACGGTGATCAGGCCGAGGAGGCCTCGCCCGAAGCGCCGTTGGCCTCGCCGCCTCGCCACCGTGCTCGGCATCCTCGTCGTCTTCCTCGCCGGGATCGGGCTTGGGGAGGCCCTCAACGACAACCCCCAGCCGGGCGGAACGCAGACGGTCGTGCGGACGCTCCATCCGCTGCCGCTCGTGCCGGTCGCCCAGGACACGGTCACCGTCACGGTTTCCACATCATAAAAACACCTGAGAAACACATAGCTTTGGGTAGATTCCCGAGGTAGATGAGCGCGCAACAAGTTACTCGCGACCGTCCGGGCCCCGATCCCGAGTGGCTGACGCTCGGGCAGGCTGCGAAGTTCCTCGGCGTCGCGCAGTCGACCATCCGCAAATGGTCCGATCAGGGCCGGGTGCGGGCGTTCTACACGCCGGGAGGCCACCGACGCTTCCGGCTCGAAGACCTGGAGTCGTTCGTCGACAGCTCCGGGCCGGGCGCCCGCCACCGTGGCGGACCGCTGGTGCTCGTCGTCGACGACGACGCGCGGCTGCGCGAGTTCCTGCGCGTGAACCTGGAGGCGGCCGGTTACTCGGTCGGCGAGGCCGAGGGCGGAGAGCAGGCGCTTGCCGCGATCGCGGAGGAGCGGCCCGCGCTCGTGCTGCTCGACGTGGTCATGCCGGGCGTGGACGGCTGGGAGCTTCTTCGCCGCCTCGAGGAGCGACATGGCTCGATCCCGGTGATCATGTTCAGCGGTCAGGTCGACGAGGCGTCGGCCCGGGCAGCAGTCGAGGGCGGGGCCCGAGGCTTCATCGGCAAGCCGTTCGACCCGCAG
Organism: uncultured Actinomycetota bacterium; assembly: GCA_963768435.1. GTDB lineage: Bacteria > Actinomycetota > Thermoleophilia > Gaiellales > Gaiellaceae > PALSA-600. The sequence goes on along the minus strand of CAVYIB010000033.1, from coordinate 14,619 downwards.
GAGCTGCTCGCACGCGCCAAGCAGCTCGTTCCCGCCTGATCTCCCCTGCGGACGTCCGCCTTTTCGCCCATACTTCCGGGCGGTGGAAGGATCCGACATCTATCTGGACCAGCCGGCGGGCGGGTCGCCGCCACCGCCGGTCTACGGTCAGTCGAAGGCTGAGGGAATCTGGGCTGCGGGTGACCGGATCGCCTGGATCTCCGGGCTGATCCTCGCCCTCTCGACATTCATGGACTGGTACGCGGGCTCCGGCCTCGGTGTGAAGCTCGCCGTGATCGGCTGGCACACAGGCACCGCCGGCAAGATCGTGTTCTTCATCGGGCTCGCCGTCGTGGCGATCGAGGCGTTTCGCGCGTTCGGCTTCGAGCTGCCGGCCTCACTGCCCGACGGGCTCGTGATCATCGCGCTCGGTGGGCTCGCGACCGTGCTCGTGCTCGTCCGCGTGATCAGCATCCCGGACGCCGTGCTACCAGCCGATAGCCGTGGCGTCGGCCTCTGGGTCAGCCTGATCGCCTCGCTCGGGATCATCGCCGGCGGCCTGCTCCGCGCCACCGAAGACCTGTAGAGCCAGGCCTCAGAGGGCGTCGCTCCTCGCCCTTCGCCGGCGGGCTACTGGAAGATCCCGAAGTTCGTCTGGATCTCGTGGAACGCCGTCAGCCCGATCACGATCGTGAGCAGCGTGAGGACGGCGAGCATGACCCAGAAGCGGGCATTCGAGTTCTTCGCGTACTGCCGGTGCTCGACCCGTGCGCGCCGGCGGGCACGCTCGCGGCGGTACGCGTGCTCGATTGCCGCGGGGTCGAGGGAGGGTTTGTCTTCGCCGGTCATCGGAAGCTGGCGTGCGGGTTCTGCCATGGGTGAAAGTCTAGTGTGCGCAGGTGATTTTGCGCCATCCGCCAGACAGGCCACTGGTAATCGGCCATCGCGGAGCAGCGGCGCTCGCACCTGAGAATACGCTCGCGGCGCTCGAGGTCGCGGTCGAGGTCGGGGCCGATCTCGTCGAGTTCGACGTCGACGACGGCCTGCTGATCGGCCATCCAGGAGTGGTGGCGACCGAGCAGCTCCGGCTCGAGGATGCGCTCGCGTACCTGGCGACGACGGCGATCGGAATCCAGATCGACCTGAAGCCGGTCGGCGTCGAGGCCGCGATCGGGGCGGCGCTGGCGCGGCACGGCCTCACGGGTCGCGCGCTCGTCTCCTCGACCTCGGCTCGCTCGGTGCGCGCCCTGGCGGGCGCCGCGCCGGGAGTCGCGCGAGCGATCAGCTACCCGCAGGACCGCCACGGTGTCTCCTCGATCCACTGGCCCGCACCGCTCGTCAGGGCCGGCGTGATCGGAGTCCGTCCCTACGTCAGGATGCGCGTCGCCCGGTTGCTCACGGCGACCCGTGCGGACGCCCTTTCGCTCCACCACGCGCTCGTGACCCCCGCGGTGATTCGTTACGCGAGGTTGCGCGGCGCGGCCGTGATCGCGTGGACGGTCGACGATCCGGGCAGGATCGCGCAGTTGGCGCGCCTGGGCGTCGACGCAATCGTGTGCGACGACCCGCAGATGGCAGTGCGCGTCCTGGCTACACTGAAATCGTCGTGAAGTTCGCTGTGAACCGGGGTTCGAGCGCGGCGCTCGTAGTCACGCTCAGTTTCATCGCAACGGGGGTCGTCTCGACCGCCGCGTCGGCGAACGCTCATCGGCACGCCGTGCCCGCAGGCGTTCGGATCGCGGGAATCCGGGTCGGCGGCATGGCGCCCGGCGCCGCCGCCGCAGCCGTGAGGGCTGCGTTTGCGAAGCCGCTGACGCTGCGCGTCAACGGCACCAAGGTCGAGCTCCACCCGGCGAAGCTCGCGACGGCGTACATCGACCCCGCTGTGAGTCACGCGCTGTCGGCGAGCGCGGGCACGAACATCCACCTTGCCGTGTCGGTTCACGGCGCGGCTGTTCGCGCCACCGCGGCTGCGCTCGCGCGCCGCTTCAACCACGCGCCGCGGAACGCGTCGCTGAAGTTCGTCGCAGGCAAGCCTCGCATCGTCCAGGATCTCGCCGGTACGACCCTCGACCAGGGCACGCTCCTGCAGCGGGTCGTCCACGCGCTCAACGCGAACGTGCGGCTGCCAATCGCCGTCCACGCAAGAACCATCGCGGCGAAGATGACGGCGTCGAGCATCGGCCCGGTGATCCTGATCAACCGGTCGACGAACCGGCTGACGCTCTTCCACAGCAACAACAAGGTCTGGCGGGTCTTCCCGGTCGCGACCGGGCAGTCGATCTACCCGACGCCGGCCGGGAAGTTCGCGATCGTGGTCAAGTGGGTCAACCCGACCTGGTATCCGCCGACCCAGGACGCCTGGGCAGCCGGCCTCAGCCCGGTTCCCCCGGGGCCGAACAACCCGCTCGGCACGCGCTGGATGGGTCTCTCCGCGCCCGGGGTCGGGATCCACGGGACCGACGAGCCCGGCTCGATCGGCTGGAACGCCTCGCACGGGTGCATCCGGATGCAGGTCGTCGACTCCGAGTGGCTGTTCACCAAGGTTCGCGTCGGCACGACGGTGTTCATCGTCTGATGCAGCGCGTCGGCCAAGCAGCTGCGGTGGTCGTCGTGATCCTGCTGCTCGGGCTGCTCGTCTGGAAGACGACGCACAACTCGGCCGGCAAGATCGCCCGCGACGTCGACAGCGGCCGCGTCATCCCGGCCTATCCGTTCAGCCGGCCGCTCGTCGGAGCCTCCGGCAAGATCAGCCTCGCGGGGCTCCGTGGCAAGGTGGTCGTCCTGAACTTCTGGCAGTCCTACTGCCCGCCCTGCACCCACGAGGCACCGGTCGTCTCCGCGGCGGCGAAGCGCTGGGCCGGCAAGAACGTCGTCTTCGTCGGGGTCGACGAGCAGGATCTCTCGGGCCCCGCCACCAAGTTCATGCGGCGGTTCGACATCACCTACCCGGTGATCTCGGATGACGGCCCGCTGATCGGCCATTACGGCGTCACCGGCTATCCCGAGACGTTCTTCATCGACCGCCACGGCCGCGTGATCCCGCTCCCGAAGAACGAGACGGGGCAGGTCGGGCACATCATCGGCGCGGCGACGCCGGCTCTGCTCGACCTGGGGATCAAGAACGCGCTGAGCAGATGAAGGCGCGCCGATGAGGTCGCGCAAGAGGCAGCCCGCATGAAGCCGTTCGCCGCCGTCCTCGCGATCCTGGCACTCGTCTTCGGCCTCGCGTACGTCTTCACCGCCGGCGGCACGCCGAAGCCGACGCAGGCCGCGCTCGAGTCGGCCCTCGTCTGCACCACCTGCCACGAGCCGCTCGACGAGTCGAGCTCGCCGCTCGCGCAGCAGATGAAGAAGCAGATCCGCGCCCAGATCGCCGCGGGACGGACAACGGCGCAGATCAAGGCCTACTTCGTGTCCGAGCTCGGCCCACAGGTGCTCGCGGTTCCGACGAAGAGCGGCTTCAACCTGCTCGCCTGGCTCCTGCCGTTCGCCGCGATCATCCTCGGAGCCGCCGCGGTCGGCTTCGGCGCGAGGGCGTGGCTGAAGAATCGCGACGACTCCGACGCGGCCGGGCCCGCGCCGGACGGGCCGAAGCTCCCACCTGGGCTCGACCAGAGGGTCGACCAGGAGCTCGCGGCCTTCGACGGCTGAGGCGATGGTCGAGAAGCTCCCGGTCGCCTTCCTCGCCGGCCTCATCACCATCGTCACGCCGTGCGTGCTGCCGCTCGTCCCGGGCTACCTCGCGGCGGTGTCGGGGGTGGAGGTCGAGCGCCTCGGACACCCCGGCACGAGCCGCCGGATCGTGATCTCGAGCATCCCGTTCATCATCGGGTTCACGATCGTGTTCGTGATCCTCGGCGCCGGCGCGGCCGCGATCGCGAGCACGGTCGACAAGAACACGCAGGAGACGATCGCCGGGTTCATCCTCGTCGTCATCGGCCTGGCCTTCGTCGGGCTCCTGCCGATCCCGGAGCGGGCACTTGCGCCGGGCCTCGTCTCCCGGGCGCGCACCAGCGGCTCAGGGGTGCTGCTGGGCGGCGCATTCGCCGTCGTGTCGGCGCCGTGCATCGGAACGGTGCTCGCGTCGATCCTCGCGGTCGCGAGCTCGAGCGGAGGAGTGACTCGCGGGGTGATCCTCCTCTTCGCCTACTCGCTCGGCCTCGGTGCCGCCTTCGTGATCGCCGGTGTCGCCTTCGCGCATGCGATGAAGACGTTTCGCTGGGTGCGGTCGCACTACCGCGCGCTGCAGGTCGTCTCCGGCTGCATCCTGATCGCGCTGGGGCTGCTGCTCTTCTTCAACCGCGACTGGTGGCTGCGGATCGCCCTCGACCAGCTCTTCACGAAGATCGGGCTCAACACGTCGTAGCTGCCGAGGTAGAGTCCGGAACAGGCATGGCGACGATCCTGCTCGTCGGCGTCGAGCTCTTCCTTCGAACGAAGCTCGAGACGCTGCTCCCCGAGCATCACTTCATCTCGGTCGAGGGTGTCGACGCGCCCGACCTGGTGATCGCGGACATCGGCCGGATCGATCCCGACGAGGTCGCCGAGACCTTCCCCGACGTGCCGTTGCTCGGCTTCACGAACCACAAGGACACCGTCGGCCTCAAGATCGCGAACGCCGCGGGGTTCGATCGCGTGATCGTCAAGTCCGCCCTGTTCGAGCGGCCGGGAGAACTGATCGGAGGTCTGCTGGCGCCGGTAAAATAGGGCGCGTGACCTACATCATCTCCGAGCCCTGCATCGACATCAAGGACCGCTCCTGCGTCGATGTCTGCCCCGTCGACTGCATCCACGAGGCCGCACGGATGCTCGTGATCGACCCCGAGGAGTGCATCGACTGCGGCGCCTGCGAGCCGGAGTGCCCGGTCGAGGCGATCTTCCCCGAGGACGCGCTCCCCCAGAAATGGGAGCCGTTCGTGCCGATCAACTACGCGTTCCCCAAGGGCTTCGACGCGGTCGACCCCCTCGTCGACGCGTACGCAACCGAGAACAACGTCCAGAACTGATCACGGGGGAAACCATGTTTCCCCCGTGTGCCCGCTTCTTCTTGTCGCGGTGAGACACCGCCGGGGTGGTTCGAGAGCACGCGTGATCCTGGGTTTGCCCTAGCGGGTCGACGGCAAAGCCGCCGACCCGCCAAATGCCGTACACGGCACAACCGTCGGTATCTGCGCAGTGGATGCGGGTCGGGCGAATGTAAGGCCTGGTCCTTAGCTCGGCATTCGCCTCGCTAAGTCCGCGCCCGGTCAGGTTCGTCGGGTGCGCCTAATACTTGCCGGAGGTGTACGCGCAGAGGCGCGGGTCGGCCGGGAGCGGGGAGGGGCCGATCTTCGTGACGACGAGCTCGTGGCCCGACACCGTGAGCTCGGTGCCGACAGCCGGCGGGTCGCCCTCGGCCTCGCGCAGCTCCCAGCCGTTCGGTGACCAGGCGAACAGAAGATGTCCCCGTGTGCTGCCGTTGGCCTCCATGCCCGCAGGTTAGCGCCGTGCGGTGTGGGCGGGCAGCGTGACGCAGATGGCGGTTCCGCCGTCGACGGCGATGACCTCGAGCGTGCCGTGGAGCTGGCGGGCGCGTTCGTCGATCGTCTCGAGCGAGCGCATGCGGCGCTCCGGCTCGGCGTCGTCGGCGACGGACGCGACGAGGCCGCCTTCGCGGGTCGGGGACACCGTCACGGTGACGCGGGTGGGCGGGCCGCGGCGGATCGACAGGTCGATCAGCTCCCGGATGATCGTGTAGAGCGCGATGCTCGCCGTGGCTCCGATTGCCGTCGGGTCGCCGGTGTCCACCTCGAACGAGATCCCATGTGAGCCGGCGGTCTGGTCCGCCAGTGCCCGAACCGCTGCCGCGAAGCCGTGATCGCGGAGGACGACGGGCTCGAGCGCGAAGGAGAGATCGCGCAGCTCCCGGATCGCGGACCGCTGACGGACGAGCGCCGTATCGATGATCTCGCGCGCCTGGTCGAGCGAACCGTCGCCCAGCGAGTGGAGCGCGCCGTCGAGCATCAGCGCGATGCCTGAGAGCTGCTGGACGGCGCCGTCGTGGAGAAACAGCGCCAGCCGCCGCCGCTCGTCCTGCTCGGCAGAGATCAGCCGGTCGAGCGCCTCGTGCTCGTTTTCCATCCCGCGGCGCCGCTCAGTCGATCATCGCCTCACGCAGCGCGATCGCGACCGCCTGCGTGCGGGTGTCGGCCTCGAGCTTGGTGAGGATGTGGCGCACGTGGCTCTTGACGGTCTCCTGCGAGATGAAGAGCCGCTCTGCGACGTCACCGTTGGAGAGGCCGTCGGCCAGCAGCTGGAGGATCTCGCGCTCCCTCGGCGTGAGCATGTCGCTCTGGTCCCGGCCGGCGAGGAACTGCGGCATCAGGGCCGGATCGACGTACCCCTCACCGGCCGCGACCTTCTCGATGGCGCGGACGAGCGTGCTGTGCGGCGCTTCCTTGAGGACGTATCCCTTGGCGCCCGACTCGAAGCCGCGGCCGAGGAGGGAGCGCTCCGAGTACGCAGTGAAGATCAGCACCTTGCTCTCGGGGAGCTGCTCGCTGAGTATCCGCGTCGCTTCGAGCCCGTCCATCCCGGGCATGCGGACGTCCATGATCACGACGTCGGGCTTCCGCCGCAGCGCCAGCTCGATCGCGCTCTCCCCGTCGGATGCCTCGCCCACGACGCGGATGTGCGGCGCACGCGAGAGCGAGAGCCTGAGCCCTTCGCGCACAACTTCGTGGTCGTCGACGATCAGGGTCGTGATCTCATCCGGCACTTGACCCGCGATTGTATTGCCGCCGTCTGACGCCGCCCGGGACGGCGGGCCGCTCACAGGTCGAGCGCGAGCTGCGCCGGGCGCGGACTGCTCTCGAATCTGGCTCGCCTCCGGTCGCGGATCCCCTCGGCCCGGGCGAGCTCCCGAACGACGTCTCGGGCTGCGGTCGCATCGGCTCCGCGCAGGTACGACCGCCCGTCGTAGAGGCGCTCGTACTCGGGTAGGAGCTCGGGCCACGAGGCTGCGAGGCACTCGAGGAAGTGCTCCCGTGTGCCCGGGCGGAGGTTCAGGACGTTCGCCCAGATCCCGCAGGCCCCGGCCTCGCGTGCGGCTCGGACGACCGCCGCGAGCTGCTCGGGGCGGTCGGAGATGCCCGGCAGGATCGGCGCCATCCCGACCGAGGTCCGAATGCCTGCCTTCACGAGCCGCTCGAGCGCCCGCAGCCGCTGGCGCGGCGGGGCGGTCCCCGGCTCGGTCTGCCGCCACACCTCGTCGTCGAGGGTCGGCACCGAGAACGTGACCGTCACGTCGGCCCGCCGGGCCGCCTCCGCGAGCACGTCGATGTCGCGCACGATCAGCGGCCCTCTCGTGATGATCCCGAACGGGTTCGACGCATCGGCGAGCGCCTCGAGGCAGCCGCGCGTCAGGCGGAAGCGGCCCTCGGCCGGCTGGTAGGGATCGGTCGCGGCCCCGATCACGACGCTCTCCCCGCGCCAGGACGGCCGCGCGAGCTCGCGCCGGAGCACGTCGGCGACATTCACCTTCACCCGGATCGACGTCCCGTAGCGGGCGTCCGCCGGCCGGTCGGCGCGCAGCTCGAAGGCGCGGACGTAACAGAACGTGCAGCGGTGAACGCAGCCCATGTACGGGTTCAGGGACCAGGAGAAAGGCATCCCCGAGACGCGGTTCAGTGCCGACTTGCACGGCTCGACGCGGTAGGCGGCCCGCATCGCTCGAGTATAGAACATATGTTCGTGTGAAGGTTGAGATCCGCTCGCTCGGATAGGATCGGTGCGAGCGTGGAAGACAAGCGAGCGCACCATAGGAACGCGGCAGGGACGCGCGCTCCGCGCCTGTGACGATCCCGATCGAGGCAGTGGCCCTGGTGGTCCTGATCCTGCTCAACGGGGCCTTCGTGGCCGCGGAGTACGGGCTCGTCACCTCGCGGCGGACACGCATCCGCGAGCTCGAGCGCGAGGGGAATCGCCGCGCCCGCGCCGTGCTGCGCATCACCGCCGACCCACCGCGCTTCATAGCGGCGATGCAGCTCGGCGTCACGCTGACCTCGCTGGCGATCGGTGCTCTCGGCGAGCCGCTCTTCTCGCACCTGTTCGAGCCGTGGCTCGCGACCGTCGTGGCGGTGATCTTCGCCCTGTTCATCATCACCTACCTCCACGTCGTGATCGGCGAGCTCGTGCCGAAGGGGATCGCCCTCAACAACCCGGAGCGGACGGCTCTCGCGCTGTCGGCGCCGGTACGCGCCTTCTTCACCGTGATGGCGCCGCTCGTCTGGTTGCTCCAGCGCTCGACCGAGTACGTGCTCGGCCTGCTCGGCCAGAAGCCGCCCGGCTCCGAGCACGAGGCGCACTCGGAGGCCGAGCTGCGGATGCTCCTCTCCAGCTCGGCCGAGCAGGGGGAGATCGCGGTCGGCGAGCAGGAGATGCTCTACAAGGTCTTCGACTTCGCCGACAAGGAGGTCGCGGACGTGATGGTGCCCCGTCCCGAGGTGATCGCGATCTCGGTCGACCTCCAGCCCGAGGAGGCGCTCGAGGCCGTCCTGGACTCGCCGTACACGCGCTACCCGGTCTACCGCGAGTCGATCGACGAGATCGTCGGGATCCTGCACGTGCGCGACCTCGTGCAGGCCATGCACGACCCCGACCACAAGCCGGTCGACCTCGAGGAGCTCGTGCGCCCCGCGACGATGGTGCCGGAGACGAAGGATCTCGCCGCCCTCCTGACCGAGTTCCGCCGCACGAACCAGCACATGGCGATCGTGATCGACGAGTACGGGGCCGTCGAGGGGATCGTTACGCTCGAGGACCTGCTCGAGGAGATCGTCGGCGAGATCGAGGACGAGTTCGACCTCCCGGACGAGACGGTGGAGCGCGTGGACGAGGATACGATCCGCATCGACGGCACGTTCTCGATCGACGACTTCAACGAGGAGTTCGGTATCGAGCTCCCGATCGAGGACTACCACACGATCGCCGGCTTCGTCTTCGGCCAGCTCGGCCGCACCGCGGAGCCCGGCGACGAGGTCTCGCACGACGGGGTCGTGTTCCACGTCGACTCCGTCGAGGGCCAGCGGATCGACCGGCTGACGGTCACCTTCGGCTGGCGCCGCCGCCGGCTCGAGCAGGAGGCCCAGCTCGAGCGCGACGCCGACGACTCCTGAGGGCCTGCGAGGCACGCCGAAAGAACTTCCGCTCCCTGCTGCGGTTCTCGCACTCTCTGTCTTATTTCACGGACGAAGTGCCGTTATTTTCGTCAGACTCTTGACAAAGTGGTATCCGACCTGTGAAAGTGCTCCACGATGGCGATGGCGGGATCGCTCGAGGCTCTTCGGGAGCTCAACAGGCTGCGCGTCATAGACGCGCTGCGCCAACGGGGGACCGCCAGCCGAAGCGAGATCGCCAGGCACACCGGGCTGTCGCGCACCACCGTGACGACGCTCGTGAATGACCTTCAGGCCAAGGGCCTCGTCGTCGAGCAGCCGTTGCTCGAGTCTCAGGGACGGGGCCGGCCCCCGACACTGCTCCGGCTGGATCCTGCGGCCGGCGCCGTCGTCGGGATTCACTTCGACCACCGTCACCTGCGGGTCGCGGTCGCGGACCTCTCGTCCACCGTCCTCGCGGAGCAGTGGGAGGATCTCGACGTCGACCACGCGGCGAAGACCGCGCTCGACGCGGCGACCGAGCTCGTCGACGTCGTTCTCGCCGAGGCGGGAATCGAACGCAGCCGGGTGGTCGGCATAGGCGCTGCTCTCTCGGGGCCGGTCACGCGTGACGGCACCGTCGGATCGACCGTGATCTTGCCCGGCTGGGCCGGGTTGAATGCCGCCGACGAGCTGAGCGAACGGCTCGGCATGGCGGTTGCCGTCGACAACGATGCGAATCTCGGTGCTCTCGCCGAGATCTCGTTCGGTGCCGGACGGGGCCTGAAAGACGTGATCTACGTCATGGTCTCGTCGGGCATCGGCGCGGGCATCGTGCTCGGCGGCCAGTTGCACCGGGGTGGGACCGGGCTCGCAGGTGAGCTCGGGCATGTGCTTGTACGCAGCGACGGTGCGGTTTGCCGTTGCGGGAACCGCGGCTGTCTCGAGACCGTGGCGTCAACCGACGCGGTCCTCGATCTGCTGCGGCCGACTCACGGGGCCGACATCACCGTCCGCGACCTGGTCGATCTGATCCAGAGCGGCGACGTCGGTGCACGACGGGTCGTCACCGACGCAGGCCGGGAGATCGGCCGCGTCGTTGCCGGCCTCTGCAACATCCTCAGCCCGGCGGCGGTGATCGTCGGCGGTGACCTCAGTGCCGCCGGCGGCGAGCTCGTCAACGGGATCAACGAGTCGCTCGAACGCCACGCCCTGCCGAGTGTTGTGGCGGCGCTCGAGGTAAAGGCAGGTGTTCTGGGCGATCGTGCCGAGGTTCTCGGTGCACTCGCTCTCGTAATCGGAGACACCGACCGGCTGAGATCGGCCGGGCTCGTAGCGGTTCAGGACCTCTCGTACGGGGGGCGTGACCAGACCGACCGGGCAGCAAGGACTCACCACGTAACCACTCAAGGAGGAACATTGTGAGACTGTTTTCCAGCAAGACCGGAGGGGCGATGCTTGCGGCGCTCGTCGTGGTCGCTGCCGCAGCGGCAGTGATGATCGGCGGCGCCTCGGCGACCCGCACGGCGAGCACTCAGGTGTGCGCGCTGCTTCCGGACACGAAGAGCTCGGTTCGGTGGCAGCTCTTCGATGCTCCGGACCTCTCGAAGGCCTTCAAGAATGCAGGCGTCAGCTCTGAGATCCTCAATGCTCAGGGAAGCGCGACCACGCAGATCTCGCAGGCCGAGCAGTGCCTCACGAACGGCGCCAAGGTCATCCTGCTGTGCGCTCTCGACTCGGGCAGCGGTGCGACGATCGAGGCGAACGCCGTCAAGGCGGGTGCCAAGGTGATCGACTACGACCGCCTCGTCCTCAAGGGCTCGGCGTCGTACTACGTGTCGTTCAACAACGTCACCGTCGGCAAGCTGCAGGGCCAGGGCCTCGTCTCCGCGATGAAGGCGAACGGCTCCTTCGCGAAGCACGGCGTCGTCGCTGAGCTGAACGGCTCCCCGACCGACAACAACGCGACGCTGTTCGCGGAGGGCTACAACTCGGTGCTGAACCCGCTGTACAAGAGCGGCCAGCTCACCAAGGGCCCGAACCAGTCCGTCACCAACTGGGACAACCAGGTCGCCCTGACCGACTTCCAGGGCATGCTCGCGAAGACCGGCAACAAGATCGATGGCGTCCTCGCAGCGAATGACGGAATCGCCGGCTCGGTCGTCTCGGCCCTGCAGAGCGCGAAGCTCTCGCCGGTTCCGCTGACCGGTCAGGACGCGACTCCGGGTGGAGCGCAGTACATCCTCGCCGGCTGGCAGAGCGGCACCGTCTACAAGCCGGTCCCGCAGGAGGCCAACGCCGCTGCGGCCGTCGCGATCAACCTGGTCAAGGGCGTCGCGGTGAAGACGAACGGCTCGACGAACAACGGCAAGCGTGGCGTGCCGTCGATCCTCCTGACCCCGACCTGGGTGACGAAGCACAATATCGCCATCCTGTTCACGTCGGGCTTCCTGAAGAAGAGCCAGGTCTGCACCGGCACGTACGCGCAGTACTGCTAAAGGTAGAGAACTAGCCAATCCAGGCGGGGGCGCCCACACCGGGCGCCTCCGCCTGCTATGAAACCATCCTGAGATGAGTGAATCAGCCCCCGCACCCGTCCCTGCATCAGCCCCCGGCTCGGCGCCGCTGCTCGAGCTCCGCGACGTCTCCAAGTCGTTCGGATCCGTCCAGGCGCTCACCGACGTCGACTTCGAGGTCCGGGAGGGCGAGGTGATGGCGCTCGTCGGCGACAACGGCGCCGGCAAGTCGACCCTGATCAAGACGGTGGCCGGCATTCACGGGCCAGACTCGGGTCAGATCTTCTTCGATGGCGCCGAGGTGCACATCCACGGCCCGAAGGACGCTGCCCGGCTCGGGATCGAGGTCGTGTACCAGGACCTTGCTCTCTGCGACAACCTCGACGTCGTCCAGAACATGTATCTGGGACGCGAGGCGCACAGCCCTCTCCAGATCCTGAAAGAGCCGGAGATGCAGAAGAAGACCACCGAGACGATGGCGGGTCTTCGGGTCACGACGATCCGATCGGTCCGCCAGCGGGTCGCGACCCTGTCGGGCGGTCAGCGCCAGTCGGTCGCCGTCGCGCGCGCAGTCATGTGGAACTCGAGGGTCGTCATCCTCGACGAGCCGACCGCGGCGCTGGGCGTCGCGCAGACCGAGCAGGTACTGGAGCTCGTCAAGCGACTGGCCGAGCAGGGGCTCGCCGTCGTGATCATCTCGCACAATTTGCACGACGTCTTCGAGGTCGCGCAACGGATCACCGTGCTGCGGCTCGGCCGGAACATCGGCGTGTATGACCGCGTCGCGACGACACAGGAAGAGGTAGTCCACGCGATCACGGCAGGCCAGCCGACCAAGGTCTCGGGTATTCCGGGGACTTCGACCCAGGCTGTGATTTGAGCACTCCGGAGGTCGTCGGAGTCAACGCTCCTGCAGCGCCACCCCCGGCGGAGACCTCGTCCGGCTCCGGGCTCGGTGGGATCATCTCCCGCTGGTGGGCGAATGTTCGCTCCGGCGAGATCGGGAGCGTGCCGATCCTGCTCGCCATCGTGCTGATCACGATCTTCTTCCAGTCGAAGAACTCGAACTTCCTCGGCGCCACGAACTTCAACAACCTGATCGTGCAGATGTCCGGAACGGCGGTGACCGCCTTCGGCGTGGTGTTCGTGCTGCTCCTAGGGGAGATCGACCTCTCGATCAGCTACATCGGAGGTCTCGCCGGAGTAACGGTCGCCGAGCTCCAGCTTCCCGGCAGCAACCACCACTTTCCCGGCCTGATCGCGATCGCGGCAGCGCTCCTCGTGGGTTTGCTGCTCGGCGCGTTCCAGGGGTCGTTCATCGCGTTCCTCCTCGTCCCGTCGTTCGTCGTGACGCTCGCAGGCAACCTGGCGTTCCAGGGCTTGATCTTGCGATCGCTGCCACAGGGCGTGATCGTGATCCAGGACAACACGATCAACAACATCGCCAACTACTTCTTCTCGCCGTCCGTTGGTTGGATCATCGCCGCAATCGGCAGCCTCTTCTACTTGGTCGTGGTCCTCCTGCGCTATTTCGGGAAGCGCCGACACGGCATCCCGACGGACAACGCCTGGCTCGAGATCGTCAAGGTCGCCGCCGTGACGGCGGGCGCCTTCTTCGTTGCGTACAAGAGCAACACCGATCCCCGGCGCGGGGTGCCGTTTGCCGGGTTGTTGATGGTGATCCTGCTCGTCTTCTGGACGTTCGTAGCCAACCGAACGACGTTCGGGCGCCATGTCTATGCCGTCGGTGGGAACGCTGAGGCCGCGCGGCGCGCCGGCATCAACGTGCAGCGGATCCGCCTCACCGTGTTCATGATCTCCGGGATGATGGCCGCCCTCGGGGGGATCGTCTTCGCGTCCCGCCTCCGGTCGGTCGATCTGAACGCGGGCGGAGGCACGATCCTCCTCGATGCGATCTCGGCCGCCGTCATCGGGGGCGTCAGCCTCTTCGGCGGTCGTGGCCATCCCAAGGCCGCCGTGCTCGGGGCGGCCGTGATCGCGATGATCGCGAACGGCATCGACCTGATCGGGTACAGCGCCTCGACGAAGTACATCGTCACCGGCGTGATCCTGCTGGCCGCCGTGACGCTCGACACGGTCAGCCGCCGCAGACTCGCCGCATCTGGGCGTTGACGCAGCCCGTCATCGGGGTCGCGATGCTCGGCTACGCCTTCATGGGCGACGCCCACTCGCGCGCGCTCGGAGCCACGCGGCAGCTCGGCGCGGCGCTCGAGCCGCGGCTCGTCTCGATCTCCGGGCGCGACGAGGCCAAGCGGGAGGAGGCCCGCGCCCGGCTCGGCTGGGAGGAGGGAGTCGCCGACTGGCGGGACCAGATCGCCGACGAGCGCGTCGGGCTGTTCGTCAACGGCGGCCCGAACTCGCTCCACGCAGACCCGTCGGTCGAGGCCTTGCGTGCCGGGAAGCACGTGATCTGTGAGAAGCCGCTCGGCCGCAACGCCGACGAGTCGTGGGCGATGCTCGGAGAGGCGCGCGCGTCGGGAGTCGTGCACGCGACAGGCTTCAACTACCGGTTCGTCCCCGCGGTGCGGGCGGCGCGCGAGATCGTCGCGTCCGGTGCGCTCGGCGAGATCGTCCACTTCCGCGCGCGCTATCTGCAGTCGTGGGGCTGGGACGCCCCGCACTCGTGGCGGTTCGACGCAGGCGCATCGGGCACCGGAGCGATCGGTGACCTGGGCGCTCACTCGATCGACCTGGCGCGGTACCTCGTCGGCGAGATCGCGTCGGTCAGCGCGCTCGTCCGCTCGTTCGTTCCCGGCCGCGAGGTCGACGACGCCTACGTCGCGACGGTCGAGTTCGAGTCGGGCGTGATCGGGACGCTCGAGGCCTCGCGGCTCGCGACCGGCCGCATCAACCACCACGCCTGGGAGATCAACGGCTCCAAGGGCTCGCTCGCCTTCGACCAGGAGCGGATGAACGAGCTGCTCTACGGCGACGCGCATGGCTTCCAGCGCCGGCTCGAGCACGGG
>CAVYIB010000032.1:0-184135 GCA_963768435.1 uncultured Actinomycetota bacterium | reverse complement strand
CGTCGTCGACGCGGCGGAGGAGCTCCTCGGTGCGCTGGATCCCCTCGACGTTCGACTTCGTCGGGGACGACTCGTCGACGTCCTGTCCCGCGAAGATGTCGCCGATCTTCCCGACGCCGTAGACCGGCGTGCTGCGGCCGCGCATGATCGACATGTAGTTCGGCTTCGGCGGCTGGAGCGAGAAGTCGTGGCGGTTCGGCGTCCGCTGGTAGTTGCCCGGCTCGCCGAGGAAGGGCCGCGCGATCACGCGACCGACCGCGTGCTGGCCCGTAAGGATCCCGCGGGCGACGCGGCACGCCTCGTACAGCTCCTCGAGTGGGATCGTCTCCTCATGCGCCGCGATCTGGAACACCGAGTCGGCGCTCGTGTAGACGATCCACTTCCCGGTGCGCTGGTGCTCCTCACCGAGCTCCTGGATGATCTCGGTCCCGCTGGCCGGCACGTTCCCGATCACGCCGCGCCCCGTCTGGTTCATGAACGGGTCGATCACCGCATCCGGAAAGCCGTGCGGATAGGTCGGCATCGCCTGCGGGGTGAGGATTCCCATCAGCTCCCAGTGCCCGGTCGTCGTGTCCTTCCCACGCGACCGCTCGAGCAGGCGCCCCGCAACCGCGGGCGCGCCGGGCTGAGGGGGGCAGCCGAGCAGCGGCTCGATGTTTCCGAGCCCGAGCGCCTCGAGCGTCGGCAGGTCGAGACCGCCCACGGCCTTCGCGATATTGCCGAGCGTGTCCGACCCGACGTCGCCGAAGTCGGCCGCATCGGGCAGCTCTCCAGCCCCGACAGCATCGAGGACGATCACGCAAGCTCTGGGCACGCGGCTATCCTACGGCGAGATGGAGAACGTTCTCGGACTGATCGGCTTTGTCGTGTTCATCGCGTGCACGATCAGCCTTGCCGCGGGGGTCACCTGGCTCGTCGTCAGGATCAGCCCGCTGCCCGGCACGAACGAGAAGCCGACGCCACCGCCGGCCTCGACCACGACCACGAGCTAGCCCGCAAGCGCCGCATCGAGCGGCGTGAATTCGAGGCCGTGTGCCTGGGCGACCGCCTCGTAGGTGACCTTGCCGCCGAGCACGTTGACGCCCTTCGCCAGTGCCGGGTCGGCCGCAACCGCGTCACGTAGGCCGCGATCGGCGATCGCCTCGACGTACGGCAGCGTCGCGTTCGTCAGGGCCTTCGTGGACGTGACCGGGACACCGCCCGGCATGTTCGCGACGCAGTAGTGGATCACGCCGTCGACCAGGAACACCGGATCTGAATGCGTCGTCGCGTGTGAGGTCTCGAAGCAGCCGCCCTGGTCGATCGCGACATCGACGACAACGGCGCCGTCGTTCATCCGCGCGATCATCTCGCGGGTCACGAGCTTCGGCGCAAGCGCGCCCGGGATCAAGACCGCGCCGATCACGAGATCAGCACCCGCGACCGAGTCCCCGATCTCGAGGCTCGACGACATGAGGAGCGTCACGCGGCCCGACAGGATCTCCTCGAGATGCCGCATCCGGTCGATCGACCGCTCGAGGATCGTCACCTCGGCGCCGAGCCCGAGTGCCATGATCGCCGCGTTGTAGCCGACGATCCCGCCGCCGATGATCACGACCCGCCCCGGCGCGACTCCCGGCACTCCGCCGAGCAAGAGGCCTCGGCCCCCGAACGGCTTCTCGAGGAAATACGCGCCTGCCTGGGTCGAGAGCCGGCCCGCGACCTCCGACATCGGCGCGAGCAGGGGCAGCGCGCCGCGCGCGGTCTCCACGGTCTCGTAGGCAACGGCGGTCACGCCGGACTCGACGAGAGCACGCGTCAGCGGCTCGTCGGCGGCGATATGCAGGTACGTGAAGAGCGTGAGCCCCTCGCGCAGCCGTCCGTACTCGGCAGCGATCGGCTCCTTGACCTTGAGCAGGAGGTCGCTCGAATCCCAGACCTCGTCCACCGGGCCGATCGAGGCGCCAACACGCTCGTAGGCGGCATCCGCGAACGAGCTCCCTGCTCCCGCCCCCGTCTCGATCGTCACCTCGTGGCCGTGGTTGATCAGCTCGAGAGCTCCCGCGGGAGTGAGAGCGACGCGGTACTCGTCGGACTTGATCTCTTTGGCGACTCCGATCCTCACGGCGCCGGACGATACCCGTCGCCCATCAGCCGCGGTCCGGCACGAACGTGAAACTCGGCTGCGCGGCGTGCTGACGCGGGTCGGTGGGCGTGGTGAAGGTCGGCATCGTGACGGTCACGGTCACGGGCGTCGACGCCACGTGCATCCGCACAACGGTTCGCTTTCCGTTCCGGACGAGGGCGCGCCGGATACCCGTGACCCGGTCGAGCACCGGCGAGCCGTTCGAGTCGAGTTTCACCGTGCCGGTCTTGATCGTCGCCAGCGCCGGCTTGCCGGGCCCCGTGTAGCCCGTCCGTGAGAGGTCGACGACCACCGTTCCGGGCCCTCCTCGCGGGAAGTAGGTGTACCCGATCGGGCTCGTCGCCCACCCGTCCGCATACACGTTCTGCTCCGCGTTCAGCAGGTGCCAGGGAGCCGGCGTCCGGTACAGGACGAACCCCGGGCGGGACGCCACGATCGGAGCTGCGAGCTGCACGCCGTCCCCCGCCAGCGTGTACCGGTCGCCGGTGTAGCCCGAGAGCGCACCGTCGGTCGTCTCGAGCCCGGGAGCGCTGATCGGGCCCGGGCCTGGCGCAACGCCGTTCAGGCTCGCGACATGGCTCAGGGAGCGGTTCCAGAACTCCGTCAGCCACAACGGGTTTCCGTCCGTAACCGACTGGCCGAGGAACGTGACGTGCGCGCCGCCTGTGGCCTGGTCGACCCAGTCCCGCGGCGCGGGAATCTTCTTCGCGGCGTCGTTCGCTGCGTCGGTGTTCCCGATCGTCGCGTAGATCTGGCCGGTGAGGAGCCACGCGCCGAGCAGCACCGCCGCAAGCACCCCGACGCCGCGGCGGTGCCTCAGGATGAGCAGCGCCACCGACACGAGCGCGGCCGCCCCCAGCAGCCGGTGGAAGTCGTTCACGTCCCAGCGGAAGTTCCGGTTGACGAGTGTCAGGATCCCGAGGCCCGGCGCCTCGAAGTACGGAGCCCCGACCTCGAACATGCCCGACCACACCGTCACCATCACCACCGCCGTCACGACACCGACCAGCGGCCAGTTCACCTTGCGCGCATAGAGGACGAGACCCGTCCCGATCAGGAGGAGCGGCGACAGGAAGAAGAGATTCCGCTCCTCGATCGCCGGCCGGAGGCTGCTGAGGAGATAGGTCGACTTGGCAGCCGTGTAGAGCCACAGCGCAAACACGCTCGCGAGCAGGTACGCCGCGAACGCCCGGTAGGCGCGGTCCGAGAACCGCTCGGGAAGCCACAACGACGCGATCCCGCCGATCACCGGCAGGATCCCGAGCCCGATCGCCAGTGCTCCGGCGGCGAGCCCGCCCTCATGGAGCGTGTGCGAGTTGAAGTACTGGTTGAACGTCCAGCTCTGGACACGCTCGACCACGAGCACGTTGAACAGGAACCCGAACGCGACGAGACCGGCGCAGGTCAGTGCGATCCACTGCCAGCGCCGCCGCCGCGACAGCGACCCGCCCTTCTCCCAGACGAGGACGATCGCCGAGGCGAGCACAAGGGACGCCGTGAGAGCCACGAACTCCGACCTCACCCAGAGGCCGCCGACCGCGAAGAACACCGCCGGCACGGCCCGACCCCAGCTCGGTCTCGCCAGGAGCCGCACGGCAAAGAGCGCCTCGAGCGCAAACCACGGGTAGGCAAGCGACTCGGGGACGATCGAGCTCGTGTACGCCATCGCCGGGATCGCGATCGAGAGCAGCGCCACGACGAGCGCGGCGCCCCGAGGGATCAGCATCCGCGCGAGGAGGTAGACCGGCACCGCGGCCAGGCACATCACGACCACGTTGAGGAACTTGATCGTCTCGTAGGCGCTCGCCGTCGAGTGGATCCACCAGGCGGGCGCGATCAGATAGGAGTAGAGCGACTCGAACGAGTGTGGCTGCCCGCGCCGCGCCGCCCGGCCGGTGCTCGCGATCGAGCGCGAGAGCTGGCTCCACTCGAGCTCGTCGGTGAAGAGCCACGGGGTCTTCCTGAGTGACGCCTCGATCCCGTAGAAGGCGAGGACGACGAAAGCCAGGCCGGCAAGCGCGAGAGCCTGTGCGGGGCGGGCGCGGCCGCCCGTTCCGCTCACCGCCGGCGCGTCATCGCCGCCGGGCATAGATCGTGACGCCGCTGTACTCGCCGGCGCTCAGATGCGCGAGCGTCCCGAGCGTCTGGCCGACCTTCGGAACCCGCGCGATCTGCGACCCGACGCGCCCCGGCGCGTATCCGTCGGACCGCTCCAGCCGGCGGATCACGAGCCCGCTCCGCGTGAAGGCAGAGACATAGGCCCAGATCGTGTGGACGTGCTCGTTGATCCCGAGCTCCTTCTCGGCGGCCTGGTCGGGGTTCTCCGAGCTGCGCCCGACGCCCTTCGTACCCTCGTTCAGGCCTGCCACGGTGCCGCCATGCTTGGTCACGCGCGCCATCTCCCG
The DNA here is from genome assembly GCA_963768435.1 of uncultured Actinomycetota bacterium. Taxonomy (GTDB): domain Bacteria; phylum Actinomycetota; class Thermoleophilia; order Gaiellales; family Gaiellaceae; genus PALSA-600. Next base: position 179,605 of record CAVYIB010000032.1, on the reverse strand, counting down.
CACCATCGCGGGCAGGTCGAGCGCGTGGTGGAGCGTCGCGCAGCAATAGGTGACGTCGAAGGTCTCGCTCGCGAACGGGAGGTGCTCGCCGTCGGCCTGCACCCGCCCGAAGTCGCCGTAGAAGGCCCCGCGGCCAAGGCCGATGTTCTTGTCGGTCAGGATGTCGGTCGCCACGTACTCGCAGTCGCGCTCCTTCCAGTACGGCGCGGCCCACGCTTTCGCCGCGCCGACCTCGAGCACGCGCAACCCCCGCCTGTCCTTGACGTAGCGGTCGAGCAGGACCTGGAAGCTGTGGGCATTCGCGCCCCACGTCCCGTCCTCCCAGCCGAGATCGCGGTTCAGGTAGGGCAGGTGCGAGTCGATGTTGTCGTCGGGCTCGTACCAGCCCTCGGCCTTCGCCTTCTCGACCCAGCCCTCCATCTCCCCGAGCTTCTCGCGCGCTCCCGGGCAGGTCGACGTGCAGCATCAGCGGGATGCCGTCCTCGATCGCGTAGAGGCGCCCGCAGCTCGGGCAGTGCAGCTTGTCCTCGCTGTCCTCGACGAGGCGCGAGCGGCAGACCGGGCAGCGAAGGATCTCGAAGAGCGCGGCGTCCATGCTCAGCTCGCCGCCGCGCCGATCAGAGCGAGCGTGACCTCGACCATCGCCTCGACGTCGGCGACGGCGATGTACTCGTCGGGGGTGTGGATCTCGGACATGCCGTTCGCGAGATTGACACATTGGAGGCCGCGCTCGTTGAAGACATTCGAGTCGGCGGCGCCGCCGGAGAGCCGGTAGACGGGCTCGACGCCGCAACTCGAGAGCGCCTGTGCCGCCAGCCTGACGGGCAGATCGTCGCGCGTGAACCGGTACGCGGTGTAGGTCCGCGTCATCTGCGTCTCGACCTCGCAGTCGGCGACACCGGCGGCGAACGTCAGCGCGTCCTGCATGGCCTGAACCTGCTCTGCGAGCTTCCGCTCGTCGTGGGAGCGCGCCTCGGCGACGAACGAGCAGAGATCGGGGACGACGTTCGCGGCCGTGCCTCCCGTGATCGTGCCGACATTCGCGGTCGTCTCCTCGTCGATGCGACCGAGCGGCATCTCCGAGATGGCCCGGGCGGCCGCCGCGATCGCGGAGCGGCCCTCCTCGGGGAACATCCCCGCGTGGGCGGCGCGACCGTGGAAGCTGACCTCGAGCAGCTGGGCCGAGGGTGCGCCGAGGATGACGCCGCCCACGGGCGCCGCGTCGTCGTAGACATAGCCCGCGCGGGCTCGCAGCCGCGTGTGGTCGAACGCGTAGGCGCCCTCGAGGCCGGTCTCCTCCCTCGAGGTGAACAGCAGCTCGATCCCGGCGTGCGGTCGGCCGTCGGCAAGGACGCGCCGGACGGCGTCGAGCATCGCCGCGACGGCGGCCTTGTTGTCGCCGCCGAGGATCGCCTCGTTCCGGTTGCGCACGATCCCATCCTCGACCACGGGATCGATCGCGTCGACCGGCGGAACGGTGTCGAGATGCGCACAGAAGAACAGCGGCTCGCCCTCAGCCGTCGGGTCGAGCGAGACGTAGATGTTCCCCATCGTCGAGCCGATCTCCGGGCCGGTCGCGTCCTCGTCGGGCGTCAGCCCGCAGTCACGGAGGTAACCCAGCACGCGATCGGCAACCGGGCGCTCTTCACCGGATGGACTTGCGATCGCAGCAAGCTCGAGAAAGAGATCCAGTACCTCGGACGCCACGGGCGGTCATGGTAGTGACCGCTGCGGCGGCCAGGCGTCAGATAGCGATCTCGACCAATGCACTGCCGCGCTCGCGGGCCCGCTGGAGCGAAGCGCCGACGAACTCGCGGAACAGTGGAGCCGGCCTCGTGGGCCGCGACTTGAACTCCGGATGGAACTGCGACGCGACGAACCAGGGATGATCCGGCAGCTCGACGATCTCGACCAGCCTGCCCTCCTCGAAGGTGCCGCTGATCACGAGCCCGGCGTCGACGAGCTGCTGGCGATAGGCGTTGTTGACCTCGTAGCGGTGGCGGTGGCGCTCGGAGACGACCGGCTTCCCGCGGTAGATCTCACGGGTCTGGGTCCCCTCCGCGAGCTCGACAGCCTGAGCGCCGAGCCGCATCGACCCACCGAGGTTCTCGACGTCCTTCTGCTCGGGCAGCAGATCGATCACCGGGTAGGGCGTCTCGGGGTCCATCTCGGTCGAGTTCGCGCCGTCGAGGTCGCACACGTGGCGGGCGAACTCGGACACCGCGACGTGCATGCCGAGGCAGATCCCCAGGTACGGGATCGCGTCCTCGCGCGCGACGCGGCAGGCAAGGATCTTGCCCTCCCACCCGCGCGACCCGAAGCCGCCGGGAACGAGCACGCCGTCGACGCCCGCGAGCTCGGCGCGCGCCTCCTCGAGCGTCATGTTCTCGGCGTCGACCCAGCGCACGTGGACGTTGCAGCCGTTGTGAATGCCGGCGTGCTTGAGCGCCTCGTGGACGGAGAGGTAGGCGTCGTGAAGCTTGACGTACTTGCCGACGAGCGCGATCTCGACCTGCTCCGAGCGCGCTCCGAGACGGTCGACGAGCTGATCCCACTCGCCGAGGTCGGCCTCGGGGGCCTCGAGCCCGAGCCGCTCGCAGACGAGCCGGTCGAGCCCCTGCGCCTGGAGCGCCTTCGGCACGAGATAGACGTCGGGGACGTCGACGGCCGAGATCACCGCTTCGAGGTCGACGTCGGCGAAGAGCGCGATCTTGTCGCGGATGTCCTTCGTGAGCGGCTCGGTCGAGCGGCACACGAGGATGTCCGGATGGATACCGATGCGGCGCAGCTCGTTGACCGAGTGCTGCGTCGGCTTCGTCTTCAGCTCGCCGGCGTTCGCGATGAACGGGACGAGCGTCACGTGGATGTAGAGCACGTTGTCGCTGCCGACCTCGCGGCGGAACTGGCGAATCGCCTCGAGGAACGGCTGCGACTCGATGTCGCCGACCGTGCCGCCGATCTCCGAGATGACGACGTCGGTGTCGGTGACCTCGGCCACCGAGCGGACGCGCGCCTTGATCTCGTTCGTGATGTGCGGGATCACCTGGACGGTCGAGCCGAGGTACTCGCCCTTGCGCTCCTTGCGGAGCACGCGGTCCCAGACGGCGCCCGCGGTGTGGTTCGCGGCGCGGGAGAGGTTCTCGTCGATGAAGCGCTCGTAATGGCCGATGTCGAGATCGGTCTCGGCGCCGTCCTCGGTGACGAAGACCTCGCCGTGCTGGAAGGGGCTCATCGTCCCCGGATCGACGTTCAGATACGGGTCGAACTTCTGAACCTGCACCTTGAGCCCGCGCGCCTTGAGCAGCCGCCCGAGCGACGCTGCGGTGATGCCCTTCCCGAGCGACGAGACAACTCCGCCCGTGACGAAGACGTACTTGGCGCTCACGCCCATCCTCCTTGACGGCCGATCTTGCGCCTGCCCGCGAGACAACTCACGGAACTCCACCCTACCAGCAGTTGACCGGGCTCCCTCACGACCCGATGGATCGTAGGGTGCGGTCAGGACGTCATAGCGTCGCGGCCGTCTGGACCAGGTCGTAGAGCCGGTCGGCGGCGGTCTGGGCCAGCTGGGGCTCCTCCAGCGAGCCGGACAGGACGGTGACCGCGACCTCCGTGCGGTCCGCGGCGAGCGTCCGCAGCACGACCTCGACCGTGCGCGGGGCGGGCGCCCGGTCGCTGTCTTTCGCGATGCGGCGGAAGAGCTGAAACGACCAGCGCTCCAGCGGATCGACCGCGGTGATCACGAGCGTCCGGCTTCCGGTCGGCCCGCTCGGCCTGCCGACACGGGGAAAACGGAAGATCCAGAAATGGAGCGGGTCGGCGACCACGTAGACCTGCCAGCGTGCCCCGACGGCGAAGCCGCGCCGGTCGGGCTCGACGCTGACGATCCCGGGCCACCAGTCGGAGAGGTGGTACGGCTCGGCGAGGAACGCCCAGGCCTCGGCCCGCGAGGCGAGGAGCTCGCGCCTGGCGGGCTTCATCCGCGCACCGTCATTCGCGCAACGCTGCGAGGAAGTCCGCGCCGCCGAGCATCCGCTCGACCTCCTCGCGCCGCTCGTCGGCCCCGAGCGCCTCGATCCGCGTATGCGTCGGGTCGCCCGGAACCTTCTCGACCAGGAAGTGGCGGTCGGCGAGGCTCGCGATCTGCGGGAGATGCGTGATCGTGATCACCTGCGCGCGGGTGGCGAGCCGGCGGAGCGTCTCCCCGACAGCGTGGGCCGTCTGGCCGCCGATGCCGGCATCGATCTCGTCGAAGACCATCGTCTCGCCGCCGGCGACGGCGGCGATCGCGAGCGCGATCCTGGAGAGCTCGCCCCCCGATGCGGTCTCGGCCACGGGCCCGAACGGGAGGCCGGCGTTCGGGCGAACGGCGAAGGCGACCTCGTCGGAGCCGGACGGCCCCTGATCCGCATCCCGAACCTCGGCCCGAAACTCGCCCTCGCCGAGCCCGACGCCCGCAAGCTCGGTGGCGACCGCCTCGGCGAACCTCGGCGCGGCCTCCCTGCGCGCCTCGCGGAGCGTGGTGTGCAGCCGGTCGACCTCGGCCTGTCTCGCCGCGAGAGCCTCGGCAGCGGCGCGCGCGGGGTCATGCCCGTCCGCGATCGCATCGAGCTCGACGCGCGCGGCGGCGGCCCGCTCGAGCAGCTCGTCGTAGTCGAGCGCGCCGTAGCGCCGGCGAAGGCCCGCGATATGGTCGAGCGCGCTCTCGACCTCCTCCACCCTGCCCGGCTCGGCCTCGAGCGAGTCGAGAAACCGGGCAAGGTCGATCGCGACGTCGCGTAGCGAGAGCTCGGCGGTGCGGAGCGCGTCGCCGGCGGCGGCGAGCTCGGGCGTGATGCTCTCGACCGGCGCGACCGCCCGCTCGGCGGTGGCGACGAGGTCGGCGGCGCTGTCGCGCTCGTCGCCGCGTGATGGCCTCGAGCGCCGTTGCAGCGGCCTGCGCCAGCTCGGTGACGTTTCGGAGCTTCTCTCGCTCCGCCCGGAGGCTGCCCTCCTCCCCCGGCTCGAGCCCTTCGGTGTCCGCCACGAGCGTTCGAAGCTCCTCCAGCTTGGCCTGTGCGGCCGCAGCGTCGCGTGTGAGCTCGTCGTGGGCGCGGCGCGCGGCCGTGAGCTCCCGCCACGCGCGTCGGGCTGTCCGGGCCGTGTCGGTCATGCCGGCGTAGGTGTCGAGCACCCCGAGCTGGTAGCTCGGCCGCGCGAGCCGTCGCTGCTCGAACTGGCCGCTCATCGCGAGGAGCGCCTCGACCGCAGCGGCTACATCCTCCCGCGCGGCGCTCCGGCCCCAGGCGTAGGCCCGCGTCCTGCCGTCGCCGAAGATCCGCCTCGCCAGGATCAGCGTCTCCTCGCCCTCGGGCCGCAACGCAGCCAGCTCTCCGAGTGCCTCGTCGTCGGGAAGGTCGAACTCCGCCTCCACATAGGCCTCATCCGCGGCCGCCCCGATCAGGGCCGCCTCCCCACGCGCGCCGAGCAGCAGCCCGACCGCGTTCGAGAGGATCGTCTTCCCCGCACCGGTCTCCCCGGTGATCGCGTTGAGCCCTTCGTCGAACCCGAGCTCCGCCTCCCGGATCAGGACGAGGTTCTCGATGCGAAGCCGCCGAAGCACCCCGCCATCGTACGACGGCTGCTGGACCGCGGCGACTGTCGATTACCGACATGGCCTCCGCGCGCACCCCCGCCCATGGGTGGGGTCGCACCCTCCGCCCTCGAGATCAATTCTAGGCGGCTACCTGTGACGCGCGGGTGCCGGCTTCGTCAATTCTCGTCCACAGGCTGCCCGCGAGAGGCCGCTGAATCTCTGTTGCGGGCGTGCGACCCGTTACAGCCGGGTGAGCGCGACCACCGGGATCAACCGGCCTGCCTTCGCCTGATACTCCCCGAACGTCGGCAAGCGCTCCACCTGCGCGGCAAAGGCGCGATCGCGCTCCACGCCGACGAGCGGCGTCGCAACCGCCTCGAACCGCTCGGTACCGATCTCGACCTGGACATGCGGATCGGCGACGAGGTTCAGGTACCAGTCCGGATGCTTCGGGGCTCCGCCCTTCGAGGCGAAGACGAGCAGCCTGTCGCCGTCGCGCGCAAATGCCACCGGCGTCGTGTGCGAGCGCCCGCTCTTGCGGCCGGTCGTGGTCAGGAGCAGGAGATCGCGTCCTTCCCAGCGACCGCCGACCTTGCCGCCGTTCGCGCGGAACTCATCGATGATCGGCTCGTTCCAGTCGTTCATTCGTCCCCCGAGCGCTCCTGCCGGCCGGATCAGCCGACGCCGAAGACCTGAGCGTACCGACCGAAGAACGTCTGCTCGGGCAGCGTTGCGAGGATCGTCTGGCTCTTGCCGAAGCGCACCGACACGCCTTCGTTGCGGGCGAGCCCTCCGACCGGATGGCCGTCCACGAGCACGACGACCTCCACGTCCGGTGTCCGGTTGACGACCTCGAGCTCGAGGTCGGGCCCGACGACGAGGGGCCTCGCGTGCAGCGTGTGCGGCGCGACGAACGTGACCACCGCGGCTTCGAGCCCCCAGACGAGCACCGGGCCGCCGTTCGAGAGGTTGTAGGCGGTCGAGCCGGCCGGGGTTGCGCAGATCAAGCCGTCGCACGGCCGCGTGCCGAGGTCCTCGCCTCCGATCGAGTACGCGAGCTCGACGATCCGCCCCGGCGTATTGCTCACGACCACGACATCGTTGGCCGCGACGTGGCGGGCGCCCGCGATCTCCGCCTCGAGCGTCGGCAGCGCCTGGACCGCGAACTCCCCGGCGAAGACGCGGGCGAGGCCGGTCTCCAGCTCTGCGCCCGGGATCGCGGCGAGGAATCCGACGCGGCCGAAGTTGGCGCCGATCACCGGGACGCCGGTGTCGAGGAACCGCGCAAGCGCCCGCAGCATCGTTCCATCGCCGCCGAGGACGACGGCGATGTCGGGCTGCTCATCGCTTTCGACCAGCTCGACGCCCTCGCGCTCGGCGAGCGCAGTGAGCCGCGCAACCGCCTCGTCGACGTTCCGGGTCACCCCGTGGGTGACGTACGTGGCCCGCTCAACCCGTGGCATCGGCGATCCAGCCCTCTAGCTCCGGCGAAGGCCCGGGCTGCTCGGTGTGGACGAGATGGACGACGAACTCATGGTTTCCCTTGGGGCCCGGAAGCCCCGAGTCTACGATCCCGGCGACCCGTGCCCGCCATCCGAGCGACGCTTCCGCCACCTCGTGCAGCACGCGCCGGTGAACCACCGGGTCGCGAATGACGCCCTTCTTCAGCTCGGCGCGTCCCGCCTCGAACTGCGGCTTGACGAGCACGAGCGCCTGCCAGCCCGGCGCCGCAAGCTGGAGCGCCGGCGGAAGAGCGACGCGCAGCGAGATGAACGACACATCGCACGTGATCAGCTCGGGCGCGAACGGGAGCTCGGTGAGTGTGCGCGCGTTCGTCCGCTCGAGCACCGTCACGCTCGGATCGTTGCGAATGCGCGGATGAAGCTGGCCGTGCCCCACGTCGAGCGCGATCACCCGCGCGGCGCCGCGCTGCAGCAGAACATCGCTGAACCCGCCCGTCGAGGCGCCCAGATCGAGGCAGTCGAGCCCGGCCGGATCGACGCCGAACGCATCGAGCGCGTTCGCGAGCTTCCACCCCGCGCGCGAGACGTACGGGGGCGGCTGCTCGACCTCGAGAGGCGCCTCTTCGTCGACCTGCTCGCCCGGCTTCTGGTGCCCGGGCACGAGCCCCGCCATCACGAGCGCCTGAGCCTGCGCCCGGCTTTCCGCGAGCCCCCGCTCGACGAGGAGCACGTCGAGCCGCTTTCGCGTCACGACGTGCGTGCGGCGAGCCGGGCGACGATCTCCGCGAGCACCGAGGTGTCGTACGGGATCTCGGCGAGCCGCGCCTCGGCCCGCTCTGCGGCCTCGTCCGCCAGCTCGCGCGCGCGCGCCTCGCCGACCTCGACGACGTAACCGTCCCCGTCGAGGATGTCGTCGACGACCTGGAAAAGCAGCCCGAGCTCCTCGGCAAAGGCCCGCCACGGCGCGTGTGCGGTCTCGGGCACGCCCGCCGCCCACACGCCGCACATCACCGAGGCCGAGAACAGCGCGCCCGTCTTGAGCCGGTGGAGCTCGGCCAGGTCGTGGCCGCCCTCGAGATCCTGCTGCTGCCCGCCGATCATCGCCAGCGTCGCGTCGATCAGCTCACGCGCCACGTCGACGCCGCAGATCAGCGCGAGGCCGATCGCCTCGACGGCGAGCGCGTCTCCCGCGAGGATCGCAGTCGCCTCCCCGTACGCGGCCCACACACTCGGCTGTCCACGGCGCTCCTCGTCGTCGTCGAGCGCCGGCAGGTCGTCGTGAACGAGCGAGAACGAATGCACCAGCTCGACCGCTGCAGCTGCCGGGAGCACGCGCTCGAGATCTGCGCCGACCGCCTCGGCCGAGGCCAGGCAGAGAACGGGCCGTACGCGCTTGCCACCGAGGGAGTAGCGGTAGGGCTCGACGAGAGTGCCGAGCACCGCCGCGGGCTCGTGCTCCGCGAGATAGCCCTCGATCAGCTCCCGCAGCTCGTCAGGCGTCCGCGGCATCGGCCTCCGCCGCCTGACGCGCGCTGTGGAGCTCGGCCTCGATCTGCTTGGTGATCTCCACGAGCTCCTGCAGCACCTCGATCGCCTGGTCGGGATCGTCGGTCGACTCGAGCCTCGTGCGAGTCACCTCGAGCTTGGCGAGAAGGCCCTCCGCCCGTTCAAGCGCTTCCTCGGAGCTCATACGGCAGCCTCCCTCTGGATCCGTCCGAGGATCCCGTTGACGAGCCGCGCCCCCTCGTCGGAGGCGTAGCGCTTGGTATAGCCGACTGCCTCGTCGATCACGACCTCCTGCGGAACCTCGCCGCGGTCGAGCTCCTCGATCGCGACCCGCAGGGCGGTGCGCTCGACGGCGCCGAGGCGGTCCGCGGCCCAGCCGTCGGATGCCGCCGTGATCCGGCTGTCGAGATCGGCGGCGTGAGCGACCGTCTCCTCGGCCAGCTCCCGCGCCCACGGCTCGATCTCACCGCCGTAGAGAGAGCCGATCTCGCCCTCCGAGATATCCCACTGGTAGACAAGGATCAGAGCCTGCCGACGTGCCTGACGGCGCGAGATCATGCGAGCTCCCCGATCGCCACGTCGACTCGGGCATCGATGCCGCACATCGTCCTCAGCGCATCCGCAACAGCCTCCTGCGCCCGGCCGGCGAGCTCGACGAGCGGCTCCCCGCCGGTCGCCGCGACGGCCAGCCGAACAACCCGCGCCTCGACGTCCACGGCGCGGCGGCGGCGGACGCGGATCCCGCCGACGCTCTCGGCTGCGCGGACCGCGATCCCGACGAGCACACCGTCCGGAACGGTGACGGTGCCTTGCTCGCTGGAGACGACGAGCGTCATGCCGCAACCGGCCCGAGCTCGGCGAGGGTCGAGGTCGAGTAGACGCCGCTCGCGAACTCCTCGCTTCTGAGGATCGAGAGCGCAAGCTCGCGCGTCGTCGGAACGCCCTCGACGACAAGCTCCTCGAGCGCGCGTATCGCCCGCGCGATCGCGGCGGGCCGGTCGGTGTCCCAGACGACGAGCTTCGCGATCAGCGAGTCGTAGTACGGCGTGACCACGGAGCCGTCCTCGACGAAGGTGTCGACCCGGACCCCGGGCCCGAGTGGCGGACGGAACCTCGTCACCGTCCCCGGAGCCGGCCGGAAGTCGTGCGCCGGATCCTCGGCGTTCAGGCGGATCTCGATCGCGTGGCCGCGGCGTGGCGCGCGGCCCGTCAGCCGCAGCGGCTCGCCGGCCGCGATCTCGAGCTGCGCGCGCACGAGGTCGATTCCGGTGCAGGCCTCGGTGATCGGGTGCTCGACCTGGAGACGGGCATTCAGCTCGATGAACGAGAACAGCCCGTCCGGTCCGAGCAGGAACTCGAACGTGCCGGCGTTCCGGTACCCGACCGCGCGGCATGCACGCTCGGCGGCCGCCTCCATCTCCTCGCGCAGCTCGGGCGTCAACGCCGGCGACGGCGTCTCCTCGATCAGCTTCTGGTGGCGGCGCTGGATCGAGCACTCCCGCTCGCCGAGCGTCAGGACGTTCCCGTGGGAGTCGCAGAGCACCTGGATCTCGACGTGTCGCGCGGGTTGGAGCACCTTCTCGACATAGAGCGTGCCGTCTCCGAACGCCGCGCCCGCCTCGGCCGACGCAGCCTCGAAGGCGTCCTCGAGATCCTCGGGGTCGTCGACGAGGCGCATCCCGCGGCCGCCGCCTCCGGACGATGCCTTCAGCATCACCGGGAAGCCGATCTCTGCGGCGGCGGCGCGCGCCTGCTCGAGTGAGGTCGCCCCTTCGGTTCCGGGAACCGTCGGCACGTCGGCGGCCCGCATGGCCACGCGGGCAGCAATCTTGTCGCCCATCGTCTCCATCACCGCAGCCGGCGGCCCGACGAAGACGAGATCGTTGTCGGCGCACGCCTCGACGAACGCCGGGTTCTCGGAGAGAAAGCCGTAGCCGGGATGCACGGCATCGCATCCGGTCGTCACGGCTGCCGCGACGATCGCGGGGATGCTCAGGTAGCTCTGCGACGCGGAGGGAGGGCCGATTCGGACCGCCTCGTCGGCCAGGCGGACATGCGGCGCGTCGGCGTCCGCGGTCGAGTAGACGGCAACCGCCTCGATGCCTAGCTCGCGGAGCGCGCGGATCACGCGCACGGCGATCTCACCTCGGTTCGCTACCAGGACACGGCGGAACACGATCTAAATACCGACGGGGCGGCCGTTTACCGGCTCGAGCTCGAACAGGAGCTGTCCGTACTCGACCGGCTGGCCGTCGATGACGTGGATGCGGCGGACAACCGCCTCGAGCTCCGCCTTCACCTCGTTCATCAGCTTCATCGCCTCCAGGATGCACAGCACCTGACCGGGCGCGACGGGCTCGCCTTCCTCGACGAACGGCGGCGCTCCGGGCCGCGGCGAGCGGTAGAACGTCCCGACCATCGGGCTCTCGACGGCGACGATGTCGTCCGCGCGAGGAGAAGCAGGGACATCGACGTCGGACTCGTCTGACACCTCGGTCCGCCGCTCGCCGGCAGGCGAGGCGACGTTCCGCCGGACGCTGACGCGAACGCCGTCCTCCTCGACCGTGATCTCCCCCACGCCTGTCTCCTGCACGATCTTCACGACCGACCGGATCTGATCGTCGCGGCCGCGGGCGAGTGCATCCTCTTCGGAGCGATCCTCGCCGCCGACCCTGTCACGGATCGACCGGAGGAGCGGCTCGGCTTCCTCGCCGAACAGCGCCAGCAGCAGCAGCTCCTCCTCGCTAGCCGCGAGCCCCTGTGCGCGGGCACGGAGAGCCTCGATGTCGATCGGCTCGGGAGCAGGCTCGCCGGCGTGGAGCTCGACTGCGCGTTGGAGAGCAGGGTCGATCGGCCCCGGCGTGCGGCCGAAGCGACCGAGCGCGACGTCGCGCAGCTCATCGACGAGCGTGGCGTAGCGGTTCGCCCCGAGCACGTTGACGAGCGCCTGCGATGCCACGATCTGACCGAGCGGAGCGGCAAGCGGCGGCGAACCCGCTTCGGTGCGGACGCGCTCGACCTCGTCGAGGACCTCGTCGAGTCGGTCTCCGTGGCCGCTCGACCTGAGCTGGTTGTCGATGATCGAGACGAGCCCTGGAGGAAGCTTGCGGCGCGCGGCGCGCACGGAGACGCGCGGCAGGAGCGGGCTGATCGGCATGTCGCCGATGTGCGCGTCGACAAGCCCCGCGGCCTCCCAGAGCTTGTCGAGGTCGACTCCGGGGTCGTGGCCGAGTCCTGTCAGCGCCTGCGTCAGCGACTCCGCTGACGTGCGATGCGTTGCGAGCGCCACCGGGTAGACGGCGCAGCCGATCAGGTCTACGCCGGCGCGGGCGCTCTCGATCGCGAGCGCGAGCCCGTTCCGGCCGGCACCTTGCGTGAAGAGCCCAACCGGGAGACCCGAGAGCTCCTTCAGCTCGGCGATCAGCTCGCCCGCGCGATGGGGCTGCAGCAGCCCGGCCGGGTCGTCGAGCACGATGCGGGCGGCGCCGATCTCCGGCAGCTTCTTCGCCGTCTCGGTGAGCGAGTCGTGGCGGGCCGAGCCGTACAGCAGGCCGGCGTCGAACTCGCGGCCCGCATCGATCACGGCCTTGGCGGCCACGCGCAGGTTTTCGGCGTCGTTGAGCGGATCGTGGAGGCGGAATGCGTCGATTCCGCTCTCGGCAGCGCTGGCCATGAACCGCCGGACGAGGTCGTCGCCGACCGGCCGCGATCCGACGAGGAAGCTGCCGCGGACGGCCAGAACGAGCGGTGTCTTCGTCCGAGCGCGGATCGCCCGAATGCGTTCCCATGGGCTCTCGACTCCGCGCCGCACGGCGGCGTCGAATGCGCCGCCGCCCGAGACCTCGAGGTAGGCGTAACCGGCCTGGTCGAGGATCTCGGCCAGGCGAAGCAGGTCCGCGGTCGGCATGGAGCCGGTCAGCGGCTCCTGAGAGAGGACACGGATCGAGGTGTCGACGAGCCTCGGCATCGGCGGGGACCTTAGCGTGGACGGGCCGCGATCCTGTCGGTGGAACGTCGACGTTCGAGTTGCGAACAGGGCGCCGGCCGGGATGCCGACGGACAAGAAGATGTGAGACGAGCGGCCTTCACGATCCTCGGCCTGCTGCTGGTTTTCCTGCCGATGTTCCTGACCGTGCTCGCCCGCGCGGAGTCGAGCGACACGAGCATGTACGGGTCGCGCGTCCTCGTGATCGCGCTTGCCTGGTCCGTTCCGGTGCTGATCGTGGTCGCAGGCCTCGATGCGACGTTCGGTCTGTTCGCGATCTGGGGTCACGAGGAAGCGGCCAAGCCCACGGCATTTCTCCTCCTGCTCCTGACGTGGCTGGTCGCGCTCCTCGCCGTCGTCGCGGTGAAGATCCGCGCTACCTGTCCCGCGTCTCTACCGTGTGCTCCATCTGGCGGGCAGCGCGAACCTTCGTTTCAGTCGTCGGCGGAGTCGTGGGCGGCATCCTCCTCGGGGTTCTGGCACTCGCCGCCGTTGGAGGGATCGTGCTCCTGGTCCTCTGGATCAGGGAGCCGTCGGCGAGCGCCTCCGCTCGATCGCAGGTCCAGAGCCTCTTCACGGTCGGCGGCTCGAGGCAGACGGGGCAGGTGACCGGATGCACCGGCCATCTCCCCGCCAGGCCGGGCTCGGAGCGCGTCTGGACCTGTCGCGTGCTGGGCGACCGTTGTGTCCGCACCTTCACCTTCGTGATCATCCGGGGCTACGGCGCAGCGCCCTACGACCGCAAGTCGGACGACGCGCTCGCAGATCCATGCTCCCCCCGCAGCTCGCCGGCGTTACCCAGCGGGCTCAAACGCTGAAGCCAAAGTCAGGCGATTCTCCAGACGAGCGGCGTGCCGTAGCTGTAGAGGAGCTCGGAGGGATGTCCGCCACGCGGCACCGCGAAGGTGATCCAGCCACGGACGCACTGCCTGGGGCCGAGTGGGGTCACTCGAAGCGCCGGCGACTTCGGCGACAGCGTCGTGAGGTGCACGATCGTCCTGTTGCTCAGCTTGAGCGTGAAGAATTGCGGGATGGCCTCGGTTCCTGCCGGTGTGTGCGCGCTCGTGCAGATCTTCACGTCCGCGCTCGCCGCCGAGCCGGCGGACTGGAACGCGTACAGCGTGATGAAGTTGCCCGTCGGGGTCGTCTGCTGCTTGGGGAGCTTCACGCCTCCCGCAGCCGCCGCTCCCGCCAAGACGAGGCACACCCCCATCAGCACTCCCAGGCACGACCGGAACCTCAAATCTCCGCCCCTTTCGCCGTGTGCGAACGGTGCGATCCTACTCCCGCGGGTGGCCCGCGTAAACCTGCCGAAGCCTAGGCTCGGCTGATGTAGCGCTTCTCGCGCGGGTCGACCTTGATCTTGTCGCCGATATTCACGAACAGGGGTACCTGAACGACCCCGCCCGTCTCGAGCGTGGCCGCCTTGGTGACGTTCGAGACCGTGTCTCCCTTGACGCCCGGCTCGGTGTCGGTCACCTCTAGCACGACCGACGCCGGAAGATCGACCCCGGAGGCGCGCTCGCCGACGAACATCACCTGGACCGACGACGACGGCTGCAGGAAAGGCAGCTCGTCCTCGACTGCGGTACGCGGCAGCGAGAGCTGCTCGAAGGTCGACTCGTCCATGAAGACGACGTCGTCGCCTGCGTCGTAGAGGTACTGCATGCTCTTCGTCTCCGTGCGGATCCGCTCGAACTTCTCGCCGGCGCGGAACGTGCGGTCGACGACGGCGCCCGACTCGTAGTTCTTCAGCTTCGTGCGGACGAATGCGCCGCCCTTGCCGGGCTTCACGTGCTGGAACTCGACGATGCGCCAGGTCTGCCCATCGTGCGAGATGTGCATACCGTTCTTGAACTGGTTGGTGGAGACGACCTCGGCCACGGCGGCAGTCTAGAGAGGCAGAGTCTTCAGCCGACGATGTTCAGCTCTTTGGGGAACGACGTCAGCAGCTCGACGCCGTTCTCGCGCACGACCGCGAGATCCTCGATGCGCACGCCCGCCCACACCCGGCAGATAGATGCCGGGCTCGATCGTGATCACGTTGCCGACCTCGAGCGTGTCGCTCGACTCCGAGGAGACCCGCGGCGCCTCGTGGATGAAGGCGCCGACGCCGTGCCCTAGGCCGTGGCCGAAGTTGTCGCCGTAGCCGGCGTCCGTGATGATCCGCCGGGACAGCGCGTCGGCCTCCACGCCCGTCATCCCGGGCCGAATCCCGTCAACTGCCGCGAGCTGCGCCTCGAGGCAGACGTCGTAGATCTCTCGCAGCACGGCCGGTAGCGCGCCCGTCGCGAGGGTGCGGGTGCAGTCCGAGCAGTAGCCGTCGAGCTGCGCACCCCAGTCCGCCGTGACGAGCGTGCGGGTCTCGATGATGTCGTCCGACGGCTCGCTGTGAGGCTTCGAGCCGTTCGTGCCGCTCGCGATCGCCGTGTCGAACGACAGGTGGTCGACGCCGTGGGCGTGCAGCAGCTGGCGGAGGCGCCAGGCGATCTCCCGCTCACTCCTGCCGATCCACGTCTCCGCGGTCAGGGCCTCGAAGGCGCGTTCGGCGGCGCGGGCGGCGCGGGCGATCTTCGCGATCTCGTCCTCGTCCTTGACGGCGCGAAGCGCCTCGACCGCGCCCGTCAGAGGCACGAGGTCGAGCCCGCCGGAGCCGAGCACCTCGACCTGGGAGAACGGCACGACGTCCGCCTCGAAGGCGATCTTGCCCTTGAGCCGCTTCGACAGGTCGACCATGAGCGACCGTCGCGTGAGCACCGCGTCGATCCCGAGAAGCGCCTCGGCTGCCTCGATGTAGCGGAAGTCGGTGAACAACTTCACCGGCCCTCTCGGATCGACGAGCAGCGCAGCGTTCGACGTCTCGAACCCGGTCAGGTACCGGATGTTGACGAGATTCGTGACGAGCAGCCGCTGATGAAGCGAGTGCCGGAGGCGGTCGAGGCGGGTGGCGTTGCTCACAGCCGCTCCGCCAGGTAGACGAGCGCATCGCGGTATCCGTCGAGCCCCCTGCCGATCACGCGGTGCGCGGCGAGCTCGGAGATGACCGAATGCCGGCGCCACTCCTCGCGCTCCTCGATGTTCGACAGGTGCACCTCGACGATCGGAACGTCCAGGATGTCGAGCGCGTCGCGGATCGCGTAGCTGTAGTGGGACCACGCTCCGGGATTGACGATCAGGGCGTCCGCATCGCCGTGCGCGTTGTGGATCCAGTCGATGTACTCGCCCTCGTGATTCGTCTGCTGGCAGCGCGCCGTCAGCGTGAGCTCGCGCGCCCACTCGTAGATCTGCGTCTCGAGCTCGCCGATCGAAAGCCCGCCGTAAACCTCGGGATCCCGGTGCGCGAGCATGTCGAGGTTGACCCCGTTGAGCACCAGGACTTGCACGACATGAGCCTACGCAATCAGCCGTTCGAGCTCGCGCCGGACCTCGCCGGCCGGACGCGGCTCCACGCAGGGGCCGTCAGCGCCGAGCAGCACGAGGTTGATCGTGTCGCCGGTGCGCTTCTTGTCGCGGAGCAGCGCCTGCCAGGCGCGCTCGGGATCGACGTGAACGGGCTTCGGGTGCAGCTCGGCCTCCACCTCCGCCGTGTCGCGCTCCGAGAGACGCAGCGCCGCGAGTAGGCCAAGTGCGACGGCCTCGCCGTGCGGCAGGTCGAAGTCCGCGGCCGCCTCGAGTGCGTGGCCGAAGGTATGCCCGAGGTTGAGCCACCGGCGCGGCCCGTGGTCGTGGGGATCCTGCAGGCAGATCCCTGCCTTGAAAGAGGCAGCCGTGCGCACGTCGAGCTTCCGCCCCGCCAGGAGCTTCGTCTTCACGAGCTCGGCCATCCCCTGCCGCCTCTCGCGCTCCGGCAGTGTCTCGAGCAACGACTCGTCGATCACGACGCGCGCCGGCCAGTGGAAGGCGCCCACGAGGTTCTTGCCTTCCGGAATGTCGATACCGGTCTTCCCGCCGATGCCGGCGTCGACCTGGCCGACCATGGTCGTCGGCACGGCGACCCACGGGACGCCGCGGAGGTAGGTCGCCGCCGCGAACCCCCCGACATCGGTCGTGCATCCCCCGCCGAGCGCAACCACGGTCCCCGTGCGGTCGAGGCGGAGCTCACGCCAGAGTCGCGTCACGATCTCCGACGACTTCGCTTCCTCGGCGCCGTGGGGGCCTGACGGCAGCTCGTGGATCGTCGTCAGGCGGCTGCCGAGAGCCTCCTGCGCGCGGGCGCCGTAGATGCCCATCACGTTGCTGTCGGTCACGAGCGCGACCGGGCCGCTGCCCGGGACGAGCTCGCCGAGGCGGTCGAGCGCGCCACGCTCGTAATGGCCGCCGGCCGCGGCAAGCACGATCCCGGCGGTGTCCGCGACGACCGCGTCCGCGACGTCGCGATAGAGATGCGCCCGCTCGGCGTAGAGCTTGCGAAACGCGCCTTCGTCCTTGGCGAGCGGCCGCTTCGAGCGCTTGACGCGCTCCCAGGCGGAGTCGACGTCGATGTCCACCAGCACGACGAAGGCCGATCGAAGCAGCGCCCGGGTTGCCTCGCTCGTCACTGCACCCCCGCCGAGCGAGATGACGAGCGGCTCCGATGCCGCGAGCGCGACGCGGACGGCATGCTCCTCGATCCGCCGGAACTCGGGCTCGCCGCGCTCGGCGAACAGCTCGGGAATCGTCTTCCCGGCCCGCTCCTCGATCGCGCGGTCGAGATCGAGGAAGTCCCGGCTCAGCCTGCTCGCGGTGTCGCGGCCGAACGTCGACTTCCCCGCCCCCATGAACCCGACGAGGACGAGATGGCGGGCGAGCGCGTTCAGTTGCGCGTCTGCCCTCACCAGCCGATCCGGTCGCGGTAGGCGCGCGCCGCAGCGACGAAATCGCCGATCGCGTCACCACCGAACTTGTCCTGCGCAGCGCAGGCGAGCTCCCAGGCGACCGCCGACTCGGCGACGACGGCAAGCGCCTCCACCGCGGCGACGTCGGAGCGCTCGACGAGCGCCTGTGCGGCCTCGCCCGTCGCCAGGTCGACCGATCCGAGCGGCTTCATCAGCGTCGGCAGCGGCTTCATCGCCGCACGGATGACGATCTCCTCGCCGTTCGAGACGCCGGCCTCGATCCCGCCGGCGTGGTTCGTCGAGCGGCGCTTGTCGGTGCCGATCTCGTCGTGGGCCTCGGAGCCGAACCTCGAGGCGAGCGAGAAGCCCTCGCCGATCTCGACGCCCTTGACGGCCTGGATCCCCATCACGGCAGCGGCGAGGCGCGCGTCCAGCCGGTCGTCCTTCGCGGCATAGCTCCCGAGCCCCGGCATCACGCCGCGGGCGCGAACCTCGACGATGCCGCCGACCGTGTCGCGCTCGGCCCGCGCGGCGTCGATCCGCTCCCGGAGCAGCGCCTCGTCGACGGTCGTCCCCTCGACCTCGATCCCGATCGTCGCGAGCAGCGCCTTGGCGACACCGCCAACCGCGACATGCACGGCTGTGTGGCGCGCCGAGGCGCGCTCGAGCGCGTTGCGGACGTCGTCCAGGTCGTACTTGAACACGCCCGGAAGGTCGGCGTGGCCGGGCCGCGGCAGGGTGACCGGCTTCGTCCCCTTGCCGTGCGGCTCGCCCTCCGGTGGCCACGGGCTCATCCCCCACGTCCAGTTCTTGTGATCCTTGTTCCAGACGACGAGCGCGAGCGGCGTCCCGATCGTCTTGCCCTGCCGGAGCCCCGCGAGCACGTCGACGCGATCCTGCTCGATCTGCTGGCGCGGCGAGCGGCCATAGCCCTCCTGGCGACGCTTGAGGTCGGCGTCGATCGCGTCGCGGTCCAGCTCGAGACCGGCCGGAAGGCCCGTCACGATCGCGACGAGCCCGGGCCCGTGCGACTCTCCTGCGCTGGCGAGACGAAGCGTCATGGCCCTAGAGACTACGGCCCGCTGCGTACTGCATCGCGCATGACCGCGACCGGTGCCGGCACGCCCGTCCAGAGCTCGAAGGACCTTGCGCCCTGGCGCACGAGCGCCTCGAGCCCGTCGATCACCTCGCACCCGGCCGCGCGGGCCGCCGCAACGAGCGCCGTGTCGGCTCCGTCCGCCGAGTACGCCAGCTCGACCACCGTCTGGCCTGCGACGGGCTCGACGAGCAGCTCGTCGCGAACCGGGGTCGCGTTCACGATCAGGTCGCAGCCCGTCGCATCCGGAGGCCAGGCCCCGCGGCGGCTGAAGATCCGCGTGTCCGCCGGAAGCGCCGGGGACAGCGTCTGCGCGGCGCCGCCCGCTCCGATCAGGCAGGCGTGCGAGGCCTTCACGCCGGCGAGGATCTCGACGTCGGTGTTGATCCCGGTGACGCGCCCGTCGCGGAAGAGCAGCGTGTTCACGGCGTCGCCGTCGGCCTCGTCGCACGCGGCGACGACGGCAACCTTGTGCGGGATCGTCACGTTCGCGCCGGCGAAGCCCTGCCTCACGAGATCGCGCACTGCCGTGACGGGATCCTCGGTGTCGAGCGCGGTGTAGCTCCAGTCCAGCCCGACGGCCGCGAAGGCGGCGTTCTGCATTCGCGGCGACAGCGAGTGGGAGACGGGGTGGCCGAGGAGCGCGACCCGGGTCGTCACGAGTGCGGCCCGTACCCGTGCGAGGCCAGGTACGCGTTGAACGCGTCGCCGCTCGCGAAGAACACGTGCCGCCTGGTGCCCGGGACGCGGACGTAGTAGAGGTAGTCGACGTGGGCCGGGTGAGCGGCCGCGACGATCGACGGCAAGCCGGGGTTCGCGATCGGCGTCGGCGGCATCCCGTAGGCCTTGCCGGTGTTGTAGGGGCTCGTGCTTGCCTGCTCGGCCGTCGTGATCGAGCTGGTCGGCGGGATGTGGAGGCCGTAGCGGAGGGTCGCGTCGATCCCGAGCGGCATCCGGTTGTGGAGCCGGTTGTAGATGACCGCGGCGATCTTCGCGCGGTCGCCGGGGATCGCCGCTTCCTTCTCGACCATCGAGGCGATCTTGAGGACGTCGTACTGCGTCAGGTTCTTCGAGCGCGCGTACGCGAGATCGACCGTCCGCCAGTTGCGGCAGAACGTCCTGATCTGGGCCTGCACGAGCTGTCTCGAGGTCGTGGTCGTGAAGAAGTCGTAGGTGTCCGGGAAGAGGAAGCCCTCGAGATTCGTCTGCGGCTTCGTCCCGAAGCAGCGCACGACCGCGCTCCTCGACGCAGCGAGATAGGGCGCCTCGCCGAGCTTCACCCGCCCGTGGTGCTCGCGATCGGCGATCTTCGCCACGGCCTGGACCCGCGCGGCCATCTGAGCGCGCGTGAAGCCCTCCGGGAAGATGACGCGGAACGTCTTGGGCGGCGGTGGCAGCGCAGCGGGTGCCGGCTTCGGGGTGCTGTGGCGGCCGAGCGCGGCGATCGACACGCCGGCTGCGACCGCGACCACGACCAGGAACACGACCCCGGCGACGATCCGGCGGCGCCGGACCGTCCTGCTCACGTCTCGCGAGCGAGCCATTCGAGGTAGCTGCTCAGGATGTACGCGGCCGCTCGGGCGTCATCCCCGCCCGCGAGCGACGAGGTGAACCGCTCGTCGTAGGTCACGACAGGGATCTTCACGGCGGCACGCAGCGCCTCGACGAAGTCGAGCGTCTCTCGAGCCTGCTCGCCCTCTTCCCCGCGCAGCGTCAACGGCAGCCCGACGACGACCTGCTCGGGCTCCTCGGCGCGGATCGTCGCGAGCAGCCCCTTCAGCCCGGCCGGCGTGAGCACCTTCTCGGCGACGCCGACGGGGCGGGCCACGGTTCCGGTCGGGTCCGACACTGCGATCCCGGTCCGTGCGGATCCGTAATCGAGTGCCAGCACCTTCACGGCTAGGACAGCGCCGCTGAGATCAGCTCGCGGGCCCGGGCGAGCGCGTCCTCGAGACCCTCGGGATTCTTGCCGCCTGCTCGCGCCATCGTCGGCCTACCGCCCCCGCCGCCGCCGACGATCGGGGCGATCTCCTTCACGACCTGGCCGGCGGAGATCACCGAGGCAACGGCGTCGTCGAAGTTCGCCACCAGATGCACGTTCCCATTCTCGCGGGCAGCGAGGACGACAGCCGCCGGCGCGCTCCGTTGCTTGAAGCGGTCCGACAGGTCGAGCAGAGCGTCCGAGCCGATGCCCTCGATCTCCATCACGATCATCTTGTTGCCGCCGAGCTCGACGACCTCGGGCTCGACGTCGGCGGTCTGCTCCGTCTTCGGCTTCTTCTTTGCCTCGCGGCGCGCCTGCTCCAGCTCCTGGCGCGTCGCATCGAGGTCGCGCGACCGGCCGTGCAGGAGCTCCCATGCCTCGCCTGCGGTCACAGCCTCGATCCGGCGGGCACCGGAGCCGACCGAGCTCTCGCCGAGGATGACGAATGGCCCGATCTCCGCGGTCGAGCGCACGTGGGTGCCGCCGCAGAGCTCGCGCGAGAAGCCGTCGATCTCGACCACGCGAACCTCGCTGCCGTACTTCTCGCCGAACAGCATCATCGCCCCCAGCTTGCGGGCCTCCTCGATCGGCGTGACGAACGTGCGCACCGGGATCGCCTCGAAGACCTTCTCGTTGACGATCCGCTCGACCCGCTCGCGCTCCTCGTCGGTCAGGGGCTGCGAGTGCGAGAAGTCGAACCGGAGCTTGTCGGGACGGACGGCCGAGCCTGCCTGCTTCACGTGGTCGCCGAGCACCTCGCGCAGCGCCGCGTGGAGCAGGTGCGTTGCCGTGTGGTTGGCCTGGGTCGGGAAGCGCGCGGCCCACTCGACGACGGCGCGCACCCGCGTGCCCTCGGCGAGCAACGGCTCGCCGCCGGTCTCGACGGCGAGAACCTGGTCGTCGCCGAACTTGAGCACCTCGGCGACCTCGAGCTTGGTCTCCGCGCCGTCGATCACGAGGTACCCCGCGTCGCTCACCTGGCCGCCGCCGGCCGCGTAGAACGGTGAGGCCTCGAGCTTCACGAGCTGGCGGGTACCGGCCTGCGGGCCGACAGCGACGACCGCGGTGAGCACGTCGGTCTTCTCGTAGCCGACGAACTCGGTAGCCCGATTCCCGGCCCCGACGATCTCGGCCGCGAGCTGCTCGGTGGTGCTCTCGCCGCCCGCGCGGGAGATCTCGCGGTGCCCCTCCATCAGCTCGCGGAAGCGGTCGATGTCGACGGCCTGCCCGCGCTCCTCCGCCAGCTCCTGGGTCAGCTCGACCGGGAAGCCGTAGGTGGCGGAAAGCGTGAACGCCTCGTCGCCGGAGATCGAGTCGCGACCGGCGAGCTCGTCGAACTCCTTCAGACCGCGCGCAAGCGTCTCGCGGAACCGCTCCTCCTCGAGCCTGACGACGTTCTCGATCTCGGCCTGGTGCTCCTTCAGCTCAGGGTAGGCATCGCCCATCTGCCGGGCGACGACACCGCCGAGCCTGTAGACCCCTTCGAGCCCGATCCGCTGCCCGTGCTGGACGGCGCGCCTGATGATGCGGCGGCAGATGTAGCCGCGACCCTCGTTGGACGGGGTGACGCCGTCGGCGATCAGGAACGACATTGCGCGGCCGTGATCGGCAAGCACGCGGTGGGCCTTCGTCGCGACGGGGTTGTCGCCGTACGCAACCCCGGACTCGGCTTCGACCCAGTCCATGATCAGCCGGAAGCCGTCGCTGTCGAAGACCGACTCGACGCCCTGCAGAAGGCAGGCGCCGCGCTCGACGCCGAGCCCGGTGTCGACGTTCTGCTTCGGCAGCGGAACCAGCTCCGGGCCCGGCCGGAGGTCGTACTCCATGAAGACGAGGTTGTAGAACTCCATGTAGCGGTCGCATTCGCAGCCGGGCGCGCAGTCGTCGCGCCCGCAGCCATGCTCGGCGCCGCGGTCGAGGAAGATCTCGGAGCAGGGGCCGCACAGGCCGGTCTCCCCCGCCTGCCAGAAGTTGTCCTTGCCGAGTCGCACGATCCGGTCGGGTGGGATCCCGACGCGCTTCCACGCCTCGATCGCGACGGTGTCCTCGCCGAGACCGAGTGCCGGGTCGCCCTCGTGCACCGTCGCCCAGAGCAACTCCGGATCGAGCTTCATGTGCTCGGTCACGAATTCCCACGCGGCGTCGACAGCCTCGTCCTTGAAGTAGTCGCCAAACGAGAAGTTGCCCATCATCTCGAAGAACGAGCAGTGCCGGTCGGTGCGCCCGACGTCCTCGAGGTCGGTGTCCTTGCCGCCGGCGCGGAGCACCTTCTGCACGCTCACGACCCGCGAGGCGGGCGGTTGGCGCAGCCCGAGGAAGTACGGCTTGAACTGCTGCATGCCGGCGATGATGAAGAGCGTCGAGGCGTCGTCGGCCGGTGGGATCAGCGAGTGCGAGGGCACGCGCAGATGGCCGCGTTCCTCGTAGAAGCGCTGGAAACCTTCACGTAGCTCCGCCGTCGTCCTCACAGGGACAGTGTAGGCAGCAGATCTAGCGCGAGATCAGGTGGCCGGGCGCGGCGGGGTGGGTGCCGCAGGCGGCGCTGGAGGCGGAGACGGCGATGGTGTCGGCGGAGGCGGCGGCGGCGCGGAGCCCTGCGGCGGGTGCGCCTTCTGCAGCTCGGCCTCGAAGTCGGCCTCGCGGCGCGCAGCGGCCTCCTTCGCGCTCTGCATCGCAGCGCTCATGCTGCGGCGCTTGCGGAGAGTGGCGAAGCCATGTGAGGCACCGGCGGAGAGCCCGACGAGCTTCTCGATCGGCCGCTTGACCGCGAAGCTGACGGCGCGGACGGCCTCGTCGACGGCCTCGACGGCGTCGACCGCGCTTGCTGTCGCCGGGTCGATCTTGTCGAGCTGCGAGTTCACGCGATCGACGGTGCCTCCGGCACTGTGGATCACCGGCATCACCTCGACCTCGGAGCTGCGGATGAACGACGCGGTGCGGCCGAACACGTCGGCGAGCTTCAGGAGAGCGAAGCCGAGCCCGAGCCCGGTCAGGATCAGGAAGGCCGCGAGGGCGTAATCGGCGATATCGGAGGCGCTTGCTGCCAGCATCGGCCGGATCCTACTCGCTCGATGACCCCACGATGACACCTGCACCGACGATCGCACCGTCGGAGTAGACGACCGCGGTCTGCCCGCGGGCCACCCCGAACGCCGGCTCGTCGAGCAGGAGCTCGAATCCGCGTGCCGTCTCGACCAGCGTCGCATCGACCGCGGGCGAGCGATGGCGGAGCTTTGCCTCGACCCGCGGCTCGCGGGTATCGAGCCGCCCCCGTACCGAAACGCGGCGCCGCGCGAGCGCGGAGCGCGGGCCGACGACGACCGTGTTCGTCCGGGGCTTCGTCTCGACGGCGTAGAGCGGCTCGGCCGCCGAGACCCCGAGCCCGCGGCGCTGCCCGGGCGTGAACTTCCAGTAGCCGTCGTGCGTACCGACCTGGGCTCCGCTCTCGTCGACGAGCGGCCCTGCAACCGTCTCGAGCCCGCCGCGGCCCAGGAATGCGCGGTAGTCGTCGCCGCCGAGGAAGCAGGCCTCCTGACTCTCCGGGCGGCGCGCGACGGCGAGCCCGGCCGCCTCCGCCTGCGCGCGGGTCTCGTCCTTGGTCTGCTCTCCGAGCGGGAACCAGAGCCGGTCGAGCACGCCCGGGTCGATCGTCGCGAGCATGTAGCTCTGATCCTTGGCCGTGTCCGCCGCGCGTGCGATCGCCAGGCGGCCGTCGTGCTCGACGATCCGCGCGTAGTGACCCGTCGCGAGCCGCGCAGCTCCGACGCGCCGCGCGAACCGCAGCAGCTCGTCGAACCTGAAGGCCCCGTTGCACCGGCTGCAGGGGTTCGGCGTCTCGCCGCGTGCATACCCCTCGGTGAACGGCTGCACGACCTTCTTCCGGAACTCCTCCCGCAGATCGAGCGTGACGTGCGGGATCCCGAGCCGGTGGCAGGTCTCCCGTGCCGCGATCACGGCGGCAGGCGAGCAGCAGACGCGCTCGCTTCCCGCAGACCTCGGATCGACCCAGAGCCGGAGCGTCACCCCGACGGCGCCCTCGCCCGCCGCGAGTAGCGCAACTGCGCTGTCGACCCCACCGCTCATCGCCACCGCCGTCCGCTCCGGGTTCGCGCGCGCCCGAATCGCCGGCCCGATCGCGTTCGCAAGGGCATCCGCCGCAAGCGTCTCGCCGCCGACCGCAGCCGCCTCGAGCAGCGTCAGCCCCACGAGGTCGCGCTCGAGCCCCGGCGCATCGGCAGCGACGATCCGCTGCCGGTTCACCTCTAGCCGCACGGCAGCCCACTCCCCGCCACGCGTCGAATCGCCAAAGAACTCGGTCATCCGGCCAGCGTAGCCTCCGCCCTGCTCCACGACCGAACCGCCGGAAGCAGTGCACCCTGTTCTCCCCACGGGTAAACCACCGCAGGCGATTTCCGCCGGCCGAAAGGCGGTGTCAGACACCGCCTTTAAAACCGCCGTTGATTGCGCGCCGATTGGCTTACTCGCTCGGTTTCATCGAGCGACCACTGGCCGAAAAGCAGGTGTCAGACACCGGTTACGCGTTTGTCACAGCGCGCGAGATCCAGGTGCGGCGGGGCGCTTCGGGAAAGAAAAACGGAGTGCTCCGATCCCGCCGAGCTCACCGCGCCCGTGTGAACCTGGCAAGCCAGGTGGGTGCCGCGCAGCCCAGGTACTGCCCAGGCCGACACGTGCTCCCTTTCACGTAGCGTTGGTTCTACATGGTGCGCGGCGTTGCGCACGGGATCGAGCACTCCGAGCGGGGCACTGTAGCCGAGGCGCCTATCCTTCCGCGGCGTAGCTCCAGCGGACGCGCTTCACGCCCGTGAGTCGAAGCCGGCGGGCAAGCGCCGGTGTGACCGCGAACTCCGCGCCCGTCGCCTGGGGGCCACGGCCGACGACCGGTGCGAGGACGTGACGCGTCCCGTAGTTGAGATACAGCCGGGTGCCGCAGGGAAGGACGGGGCTCGAGATGCCGAGCGTCCGCGGAGCGACCACGATCCCGCACGCCGTCTTCTTCCCGATCGCCCTGGGACCGCTCGCGGCGACGAGCGCCGTGTAGGAGCCGACCGGCCTCGGGAGCGCGGCGGCCGCCTTGCGGTCGTGGCGCGCGGTGACCGCAAACGAGACCGCCACAGCGAACAGCGTCACGGCGGCGAGAACGACCTGGCGCTGTGCGAGAGCCCGTCTCACCGGTGCGCGGCCTTCGCCTGCTCGAGCACGCTCGGCGGGAGAACGCGGTCGGGCGGCGGGCCGTCGTCGACCTCGACGGTGATCTCCTCGCCCCCGCTCTTGAAGATCAGGAAGCGCCGCCGGCCCGACGACGAGAGCGGATCGATCCGGTGCTGCGTCGGAGCGTCCACGCGGACCGGTGTCGGCAGCGGCGCTCGCGTCACAGGGCGCACCGGCTCCGGGACGGGCGCCGCCGCGGGCTCCGGCTCGGGCTCGGGCGCAGCCGGCTCGGGGACCGCCATCGGTGCGTCGGCGATCAGCGGGGCCGCAACCGCGGCCGCGACCACGAGCGGGTCGATACCCTCGTGCTCCGGCTGGACGGGCGGCGGCGGCTCCGGCTCCTCCTCGAGCTCGAACCGGTGCTCGACCGTCTCCTCCGCCCCGAGGACCGGCGGCAGCGGCACGATCTCCGACGGCGCCTCGTCGTCGACTCCGCCGGGGATCGCGATCATCGTCTCCTCGGACGCCGAGGTGTCGAGAACGGGCCATTCCCCGATCTCTGCCGTCCATTCGGCAGCCGGGCGCTCGAAGGTGGGCGCGTCGTCGATGTCGGGCTCGCGCCGCCGCACCGGTTGTCGCGCGACCGGCCTTGGCGCGACCGGGTACCGCCCGCCGCCCTGCTCCACCGCACGCGACGGAGGCAGAGCGACCTGGGGAACGTAGTAGCGCGGCGGAAGCCCGCGCCCGTAGTGCGGCTCGTCGAGCCATGCCGTCCACTCGAGCAGCGCCACCACGATCCAGGCGAGCGCCATCACGACGATCACCCCGGCGGGCCGGAGCTCGGCCACCGTCACCGCGGCTGCGACACCCGCGAGGAACACCAGCTCGAGGATGAACCGCCGGAGGCCGCGCCTGCGCATCTAGCTGGAAGTCACGGCTCCTCGACCGTCACGGCGATGCCGAGCTCGTTCAGCTGGGGTAGCTCGACCGGCGTCGGCGCGCCGGACATCGGGTCGACCCCTGCCTGGTTCTTCGGGAACGCGAGCGTGTCGCGGATGAACGGCTCGTCGAGGAGCGTCATCGACATCCGGTCGATCCCGGACGCGATCCCGCCGTGTGGCGGCGCGCCCATCGAGAGCGCATCGAGCAGGAAGCCGAATTTGGAGCGTTGCTCTTCCGGAGAGATGTTGAGCAGGCCGAACACCTTCGCCTGGAGGTCGGCCTCGTGGATCCGGAACGACCCGCCGGCGAGCTCGACGCCGTTGCCGACGAGGTCGTACGCGATCGCTTTGGCCGCGCCGGGATCCGTGTCGAGCAGCGCCTCGCCCTCGAGGTTCGGCCGGGTGAAGGGATGGTGCACAGCGTCCCACCGCTCGAGCTCGGCATCCCATTCGAACATCGGGAAGTCGGTCACCCAGAGGAACCTCCAGGCGTCCTGGTCGATCAGGTCGTACTCGCGGCCAACGTGCAGACGCAGCGCCCCGAGCACGCGGGAGACCATCGCCGGCTCGTCCGCGCCGAACACCACCGTATGCCCCGGTGCGCAGTGGAACCGCTCGAGCTCGGCTTCCGAGAGGAACTTCGCGATCGGCGAGCGCACCTCGCCGTCGGCGGCGTAGACGACATACGCGAGCCCCTTTGCGCCCCAGAGCTTCGCCACCTCCTCGAGCTTCGCCAAGTCGCCGCGCGAGAGCTCACGCGGG
This sequence comes from uncultured Actinomycetota bacterium, assembly GCA_963768435.1. Classification (GTDB taxonomy): domain Bacteria; phylum Actinomycetota; class Thermoleophilia; order Gaiellales; family Gaiellaceae; genus PALSA-600. Next base: position 152,310 of record CAVYIB010000032.1, on the reverse strand, counting down.
ATGCGCAGGAAGCGAACGGAGGCCGCGTCGCCGAATACCTTGAACCCCGACCCGCGCGTGACGTCGGTCGCCTCCTCGATCTCGAGCCCGAAGCGCAGATCGGGCTTGTCGGAGCCGTAGCGCAGGTCGGCCTCCTCCCATGTCATCCGCAGGAACGGGGTCGGGATCTCGATTCCGCGGCATTCGCGCCAGATCCGCGCGACGATGCGCTCGATCGTCCCGAAGAGGAAGTCCTGGTCGGGGAAGGCCATCTCGACGTCGAGCTGGGTCAGCTCCTGCAGCCGGTCGGCGCGGAGATCCTCGTCCCGGAAGCAGCGGGCGATCTGGTAGTACCGCTCGAATCCGGAGATCACGAGTAGCTGCTTGTAGATCTGCGGGCTCTGTGGCAGCGCGAAGAACCGCCCCGGCTGCAGGCGCGTCGGCACGAGGAAGTCGCGCGCGCCCTCGGGCGTCGGCTTCCCCATGATCGGGGTCTCGATGTCGACGAAGCCCTCCGACTCCATCTCGTTGCGGATGATCGAGACCAGCTTCGCGCGGGTGCGGATGTTCCGCTGCATCTTCGGCCGGCGCAGGTCGAGCCAGCGATAGCGGATGCGAATCGTCTCGTCGACACCCTCCTCGTCCAGCTGGAACGGAAGCGGCGTCGAGCGCGAGAGGATCTCGAGCTCCTCGGCCTGGATCTCGATCTCGCCGGTCGCCATCGCCGGATTCACCGTCCCGGGCGCCCGCCGGACGACCGGGCCGCGCGCCCTGATCACGAACTCGTTGCGGAGCCCATGCGCAGTCTCGGCGGCGGCAGGGGCATTCTCCGGGTTCACGACGACCTGGACGACGCCCTCCTCGTCGCGGACGTCGATGAAGACGAGCCCGCCGTGGTCGCGCCGCGTGGCAACCCAGCCCGCCACGGCGACCGTCCGGCCTTCGTCCTCGATCCGCAGGGTGCTGCCCCGCTGGTCGCGCCACCTGCTCATGGGATGAGCGTATCTGGGAGGTCAGAGAGCGTTACCTCCTGCTCGGCGGTGCCGCGGCGGAGCCTGACGCTGTCGGCACCGGCGATCACGAGGTAGCGCGCGCCGGTCCGGCCGGCCTGGGTCATCTGCCCCTTGAACGAGCGCCCCGCGTAGTCGGTGTCGCAGGCGAGACCGCGGCGACGAAGCTCGGCCATCGCGGTCAGCACGTCGACGACCGGCGCGCCGTCGAGAACGAAGAAGACGTCGAGCGGCCGTGGAGGAACCTCGACACCCTCGGTCTCTGCCGCGAGCACGATCCGGTCGATCCCCGCGCCGAAGCCGATGCCCGGGGTCGGCGGCCCGCCGATCTGCTCGATCAGGCCGTCGTAGCGACCACCGCCGCAGATCGTCAGCCCGATGCCCGCGTGCACGAACTCGTACGTCGTGCGCGAGTAGTAGTCGAGGCCGCGGACGAGCGAGGGATCGATCGTGAACGGCACACCGAAGGCCTCGAGGTAGCGCTGAACGGCGTCGAAGTGGTCACGGCAGGCATCGCAGAGCGACTCGCCGATCTTGGGTGCGTCGGCGAGCGCCGCGAGCACGGCCGGGTTCTTGACGTCGAACACCTGGAGGGGGCTCGTCGCGCGCTTGTGCCTCGCGTCCTCGTCGAGCACGTCGTCGTGCGCGTCGAGCCATTCGTTCAGCTTCGCGACGTAGGCCGGACGGCACTCGGCGTCGCCGATCGAGTTCAGCTTCAGCTCGTAGTCGGTCACCCCGACGCGTCGGACGAGCTCGCTGTAAAGCTGGAGCAGCTCGGCGTCGATCTCCGGGCCCGGCGACCCGATTGCCTCGACCGACCATTGCCAGTGCTCGCGGAACCGCCCTTTCTGCGGCGCCGAGTAGCGGTACATCGGGGCGAAGGTGTAGAGCTTGACCGGCTGCGGCTCCCGGTGCATGCCGTGCTCGAGATACGCGCGGCAGATCGGCGCGGTGCCCTCCGGCCGCAGCGTCAGGGAGCGGTCGCTGCGGTCGCGGAAGGTGTACATCTCCTTCTGGACCACGTCCGAGGCGGCGCCGGCGGTGCGCTGGAAGAGGCCGGTGTCCTCGAAGCCGGGCGTCTGGATCCGCTTGTAGCCGTAGAGGGCTGCGAGCTCCTCCATCGTGTGCACGACCGTGTCGAACCACAGGGGCTGCTCGGACGGGAGGATGTCACGCGTCCCACGTGGCGCCTGGAACTTCTCGGCCATCAGCGCAGCTCGCCGAGGAACGGGTTCGACGCGAGCTCGCGGCCGAGCGTCGTCGGCTCGCCGTGTCCCGGATAGACCGTCGCATCGGGCCCGTACCGGTCGACCAGGCGGCGCACGGACGCGACCAGCTCGTCCCAGCTGCCGCCCGGGAAGTCGACGCGGCCGACCGAGCCTGCGAAGAGCAGGTCGCCGGAGAAGAGCTTGCCGTCGACGCAGAAGGCGACATGGTCGACCGAATGGCCGGGGATCCCGGCCACCTCGAGCTCGATTCCGGCCACTTCGACCTTGTCGCCGTCGGCGACCTCGTGCTCGACATCGTGGGGCTCGACCGTAGAGCTGCCGCGGCTGCGCCCCTGGCGCAGCAGGTCGGCCTCTCCGGCCGGCGCCCAGACCTCGGCGCCCGTCGTTCGCGCGAGCTCGGCCACACCCTGGACGTGATCGACGTCCACGTGGGTGACGAGGATCGCCTGCACGGTCGCGCCCAGCTCGGTGAGCCGGGCAATCAGTGGCGCCGGATCGCCGCCGGGGTCGACGACGGCCGCAGCCGGCGCGTCCCCGGATGCGCGAACGATGTAACAGTTCGAGCCGTACTGCGGGTGCAGCACGACACGATCGACCGAGATCGCCATCTGCTCGAGTCTAGAGACGGGGTCAGCCGGTCTTCTTGCCGTTCGGCTTGCCCGTCTTGCGGCGTTCCCAACGCCGGTAGACGAAGCCGTCGGTGAAGTACATCAGCGGCACGAATGCGAGCCCGTAGATGATCCCGATCACGATCGGGCCTTTCGTCAGCACCGTCACGCCGAGCCCGGCGCAGAGCCCCCAGGGGAGCCCGCGCTTGAGCGCGCGATTCCACGTCGGCGGCTGAGGCTCCCGCGTCGTTCTCGACCGGCTCGAGGAAGACTTCGAGCTGGTCTTTCCCTTGGTCTTCGCCGGCGCGTCCTTCTTGGCCCGGAGCTCGGAGCCCGCGACCTCGACCTCGTTGCCCTCCTCGTCGGGCATCACGAAGCCGTATTCGTGCCGGAGCGTCTTCGCGCGACGAGCCCGCTGCCTCTTCGTGGCCATCTAGTAAAGCTACCGCGAGCGTGTCCGATCCCGTCTTCGATGTCCCTCGCGAGATCGAGCTCACCGAACGACCGGGGCGCTCCTCCTTTGCGCTGCTCGAGCGGCGGGACTTCAGGAAGCTCTTCGTCGCCGTCTCGATCAGCGAGCTCGGCGACGCGCTGAACTACATCGCGCTGATGTGGGTGGCGCTCGAGCAGGGCGGCCCGCTCGGCGTCGTGGCGGTGCGGATCGCCGACAGCATCCCGGCCTTCATCTTCGGCCTGCACGGCGGGATCGCGGCCGACCGCTGGAGCCGCCGCAAGCTGATGGTCGGCGCCGACCTGGTGCGAGCCGCGACACTCATCCCGGTCGCCGTGGCCGGGCTCGCCGGCTCGCTGCCGTTGTGGGGGCTGATCGTCGCGGCGTTCGTGCTCGAAGGGGCGACGAGCTACTTCGCGCCGGCGTACGGCGCGACGATCCCCTCGGTCGTCGACCGCGAGAACGTCCAGCAGGCGAACGCCCTCGTCCAGGCGACCGCGCAGGGGCTCTCGGTCGGCGGCTGGGCGGTGGCTGCGCTTCTGCTCTCGGTTCTTCCGTTGAGCACGTTCTTCGCCGTCGATGCGGCCACGTTCCTCGTGTCGGCGGTGTTGATCCTGGGCCTCAAGGCCGGTCGCGGCCGGGCCGCCCACGGCGAGTCGCCACGCCTGCGCGAAGGATTCGAGGCTCTGCGGCCGCGACGGGAGCTGTCCTCGGCCGTCGCGGTGTTCGCCCTCGCGATGACGATCACGACCGGCTGCTGGATCGCCGGCGTCCCGACCCTGATCCGCCGTTCGCTCCACGAGGGCGCGGGCGGCTTCTCGATCGTGATGATCGGCTTCGCGGTCGGCTCGATCGCGGTCGGCGCCGTGCTCGCCCGGATGCCGGTGAGGCGGAAGGCGCGGGCGAGCATGCTCGCGTGGGCGATCGACCTTCCCGCGTATCTGATGCTCGCGGTCGCCCGTTCGGTGCCGCTGGCGTTCGGCGCCGCGGTCTTCTCGGGCGCCGCCGAGAGCTCGTCCTACGTGCTGCTCAACTCGGCGGCGCAGGAGGAGATCCCTGACGAGGTGCTCGGCCGGGTCCTCGGCGTGATCTCGTTCGTCCACCGCGGATCGCACGCGACGGGGCTGCTGCTCGTCTCGCCGATCTTCGCGGTGGCAGCCGCGCGGCCGATCTTCGCGGTCGCTGCGTTCGCCGTCGCCGCCGTTGGCCTCGGCGGCGCCGCGCTCGCCTCACGCCTGCGCCACCCGCGTCTCGAGAATGCGTGACAGATCGAGATCGTCGAGCCCGACCGCGGCGCCCGCCGGGATGAGCCCGACCACCTCGTAACCAGCGACGTCGGCTCCGCGGGCGGCGGCTTCGGACCGGATCCGCTCGACGATCCGGTACGGCGGCGCGAACGGCCAGTCCTCGATGTTCATCGAGACCTGAACGAGCCCGGCTGCCGGCAGGTCGAGCCCGAGGGCGCGAACTCCGTGGAAGCCTCCGCCCCGCTCCCGGACGAGCTCGGCGATCGCCTTCGCCACCTCGAGCGAGCCGTGCAGGTTGACGTTGAAGGCGACGAGCGGCTTGCGCGCGCCGAGGATCACCCCGCCGGCGGCCGGATCGAGCTTCCTCGGCCCGAAATCGGGTGCGATCTCGCCGGTGTCGAGCCGGCGCTGCAGCTGCTCCGAGCCGCCGCGGCGGTAGAACGCCGGCCCGCGCTCAGGCGGCTCGTAGACGAACACCGGCAGCCCGAGCGCACCGATCCGCTCTCCGAGCGCCAGCGCCACGGCGTGCGCCCGCCCGAGATCCGTCGTCCCGAGCGGCACGATCGGGACGACGTCGGCGGCCCCGATCCGCGGGTGAGCACCGCCGTGCCGCCGCAGGTCGATCCGGCCCCGGGCAACCGAGACCGCCGCTACGAGCGCGTCGATCAGCTCGTCGTCCTCACCCACGAGCGTGAAGACCGATCGGTTGTGATCCACGTCGGAGTGGACGTCGAGCAGCCGTGCGCGAGTGGCGATCGCATCGCCGATCGCGGCGATCGTCGCGGTGTCGCGACCCTCCGAGAAGTTCGGCACCGACTCGAGTGGAGCCACGTCGTAACTCTAGGGCGGCACCTCCTCCTCGGTGCGTAGGCTGGAAAACATGGCGACTCGGGACACGCTGGACAGCGCTCGGCCGAAGAACGGCGCGACCTTCTGGCGCCTCATGGGCTCCCTCGGCCCCTACAAGAAGCTGCTGTACGTCTCGACCGGCCTCGCACTGGTCTCCCAGATCGGGTCGCTCGCGTTCCCGTGGCTCACCAACGGCGTGATCACGGCGATCACCGACGACGACAAGGCGAGGGTCAAGGAGCTCATCTGGGTCGTGCTCGCGATCGGGATCGTCAAGGCCCTCTGCACGATGGGACGGCGCCTGATCTCGGGCCAGCAGGCGCTCGGCGTCGAGCTCGATCTCCGGAACGCGATCTACGCGAAGCTCGTGCGGCTCTCGTTCGGCTATTTCGACCGGCACCAGACCGGCCAGCTGATGTCACGCGCGACGGTCGACCTGCAGGCGGTGCGCTTCTTCCTCGGCTACGGGCTGATCTTCTTCTTCCAGCACGTCTTCACGGTGGTCGCGATCGGCGTGCTGCTCTTCGTCGTCTCCTGGCAGCTCGCGCTGATCGTCCTCGCGCTCACGCCGATCATGGTCGCGCTCGCCTACGTCTACAGCCGCGTCTCGCATCCCGTCCTACGCGATGTGCAGCAGAAGATGGCGGACGTCGCGACGGTCGCCGAGGAGAACGTCGTCGGCGTGCACGTCGTGAAGGCGTTCGCCCAGGAGCAGGCCGAGCAGGAGAAGTTCGAAGGGCGATCCGAAGCGCTCTTCCGCCAGAGCGTGCGGGCCAACCGGCAGCGCGCGTTCTACGTCCCGGTGCTCGCGTTCGTGCCGCTGCTCGCACAGGCCGCCGTCGTGCTCGTCGGCGGCGAGATGGTGCAGTCGAGCTCGATGACGATCGGCCAGTTCGTCGAGTTCAACCTCTACCTCGGGATGCTGATCTTCCCGCTGCGGATGCTCGGGATGTGGATCGGCGAGGGGCAGCGCGCGACCGCGTCGGGCGAGCGGATCTTCCAGGTGATCGACGAGCCGGAGGACATCCAGGACCTGCCTGGCGCCGGGCTGCTGCCGGCGGGCCCCGGGCTCGTCCGGTTCGAGCACGTCAGCTTCGGCTACGACCCGGAGCGGCCCGTCCTGTCCGATCTCGATCTCGAGCTCGAGGCCGGGAAGACCGTCGCGCTGATCGGGCATACGGGCTCCGGGAAGACATCGCTCGCGTCGCTGATCCCGCGCTTCTACGACGTGACCACGGGACGCCTGACGATCGATGGAACCGACGTGCGGGAGGTGACGATCGACTCGCTGCGAGCCGAGATCGGCGTGATCTCGCAGGACCCGTTCCTGTTCTCGACCACCGTGCGCGAGAACCTCACGTTCGGGCGCCCCGAGGCGACTGACGAGGAGATGGAGCAGGCGGCCCGGCACGCTCAGGCGCACGAGTTCATCGAGAGGCTGCCCGAGGGATATGACACCGTGGTCGGCGAGCGCGGGATCACGCTCTCGGGCGGGCAGCGCCAGCGGCTCGCGATCGCGCGGGCGCTCGTCGTCGACCCACGCATCCTGATCCTGGACGATGCGACCGCCTCGGTCGACGCCTCCACCGAGGCCCGGATCCGGCTCGGCCTGCGCGAGGCGATGAAGGGACGGACGACGCTGATCGTCGCTCACCGGCATTCGACGATCGCGCTAGCCGACGAGATCGTCGTCCTCGACCACGGCCGGATCGTCGCGCGCGGGACCCACGACGAGGTGCTCGCGACCAGCGCCACCTACCGCGAGATCTACGAGCACGGGCAGATCGACAGCGCGGTCGCCGAGCAGGAAGTGGCCTGAATGGCGACGCCGTTTTGCGCCACTGTCGACTCGGGCCAAGTCCGGGGACAGTCACCGTCACGGAAGTGTCACGGCAAGGGCCAGAATCCCTGCACCGAGCTGCACTCCGAAGGGGACAGTCCCCGTAACGAAGCGGGTTCCCGGTGAGGGTCTGGCAGCCCGGCAGCAGCCTCGTCCAGCACCGCAAGGTGCAGGTCGACGACTGGTCGTGGGCGGCCACGAAGCGGCGGCTGACGGCGCTCTACCGGCTCGCGCGGCCGTACAGGCTGCGGACGGCGGTCGCGATCGGCGCGCTGCTCGTCGCGACCGCGATGGCGTTGATCCCGCCGCTCCTGATCGGCGCCGCGGTCCAGGAGATCACCAAGAAGAGCACCGCCTCGCTCGGCCTGCTCGTCGCCGGGTTCGTCGCCGTGAGCCTGGTCGGCGTCGCCGCCTCCTACGCGCAGACCTACTTCACCGGCTGGACGGGCGAGCGGATGCTCGCGGACCTGCGCAACCACCTGTTCCGCCACCTGCAGCGCCTCTCGCTCGGGTTCTACGAGCGCAACCGCGCCGGGGTGCTGATCAGCCGGCTCACGAACGACGTCGAGGCGCTCGACCAGCTCGTGACCGACGGCGTCACCTCGCTGATCCAGAACACCCTGCTGCTCGGCGGCGCCGCCGTCCTCATGTTCTGGCTCTCGTGGCAGCTCGCCCTCGCGACGTTCACGATCATCCCGTTCCTGATCGTGGCGACCACGATCTTCCGCAAGAAGTCGGGCCGCTCCTACCGCCTCGTTCGCGAGACGCTCGGCCAGGTCACCGCAACGCTCGCCGAGGACATCGCCGGCGTCCGGGTCCTGCAGGCCTTCACCCGTGAGAAGGCCGCTCGCGAGAACTTCCGCCGGGTCGGCGAGGAGTACCGGATCTCGAACCAGCAGACCGTCATCCAGAACGCCCTCTACTTCCCGTTCGTCGACCTGCTCTCGTCGATCGCGACCGCGATCATCCTCGGCTACGGCGCCTACCTCGTCTTCGACGGCTCGACGACGATCGGCGTCATGACGGCGTTCCTCGGCTACGCGACCATGTTCTTCGACCCGGTGCAGCAGCTGTCGCAGCTCTACAGCACGTTCCTCTCGGCCGTCGCGGCGCTCGACAAGATCATGGACGTCCTCGAGCAGGAGCCGCAGATCACCGACGCCGACGACGCCGTCGAGCTCCCGACCGTGAAGGGCCAGGTCACCTTCGACCACGTCCGCTTCTCCTACGGGACCGGCCCGGAGGTCCTCCACGGCATCGACCTCGACATCGCGCCCGGATCGACGGTCGCGCTCGTCGGTCACACCGGCGCCGGGAAGTCGACGATCGCCAAGCTGATCGCGCGCTTCTACGACCCGACCGACGGTGCGATCCGCGTCGACGGGATCGACCTCCGCCACCTGAAGCAGGAGTCGCTTCGGCGGCAGCTCGGGATCGTGCCGCAGGAGGGCTTCCTGTTCGCCGGGACGGTCGCCGAGAACATCGCCTTCGGCCGGCCCGGCGTCGACCGCGACGAGATCGTCGCCGCCGCGCGCGCCGTCGGCGCCGACGAGTTCATCGACCAGTTCGACGAGGGCTACGACACCCAGCTCGGCGAGCGCGGATTCCGCCTCTCGGTCGGCCAGCGCCAGCTCGTCGCGTTCGCGCGCGCCCTCCTCGCCGACCCGCGCATCCTGATCCTCGACGAGGCGACGAGCTCCGTCGACATCTCGACCGAGCGCAGGATCGAGCACGCGCTCCGCCGGCTCCTCCACGGCCGCACGGCGTTCGTGATCGCCCATCGCCTCTCGACGATCCGAGGCGCCGACCTGATCGTCGTGCTCGAGCACGGCGTGGTCGTCGAGCAGGGCACCCACGGCGAGCTCCTCGATCGAGGCGGCCGCTACGCCGAGCTCTACGGCTCCTGGTCGGCCGAGGGCGACCTCGACGCCGAGGTCGCCTGAGAACCTCTAACTGAATGCCGCCCGAGGTTCTAGGTGACGGGGTAGGACGAGACGGGGACGACGACCGTGTTGGCGATCTTGTCGGCCCAGGTCTGCTTCTCCTTGTCCCACAGCATCCAGAGGAATCCGAGGAAGCAGGGGATCGCGCAGACGATCAGCCCGACGTAGCGCAGCGCGCCCCTTCCGTATCCGATCGGGCCGCCCTTGGAGAAGTCGTAGACGCGGATCCCCATCGCGCGCATCCCGAGCGTCTGCCCCCTCGGGCTCCCGAAGAAATAGGTGAAGTAGGCAAGGCCGATCGCGGTGTTGATCCCGTAGTACAGGCCGGTGTTCCTGGTGATCGCGAGGATGATCCCGCCCACGATGCCCACGATGATCGCATCGAGGATGTAGGCGACGAGCCTGCGACCGAAGCTCGAGCGTGGCCCCGAGGGGCCGGAGGCAGTGACAGGCGGAGCGAACTGGGTGGACATCGACGAGCTCCTTTCGGACCGAGGGGAGAGACCGAGACGATCAGCCGAGCTTCTAGAGAAAGCCGAAGCGGTGGAGCTCGAAGACCCACATCGCGGCCAGAGCGCCCCCCATCGCTAGACGCGAGACTACGACCTGCGCCGGACGCAATGCCAGCAACGCCACGGCCGCCGCGACGGCGGCGATACCCGCCGGGTTCGCGGCCAGCGCCGCGCCGAGGTGAGCGTGAGCCGTGTCCTCGACGCTCGTCGTCATGCCGCAGAGTGGGCACGGCACCCCTGTGAGCGTCCGCAGCGGGCACGGCAGCCCCGCATGGCCCGGAAGGGCGGGCAGCAGCAACGCCGCGCCGAGCATCCCCGCGCCGGCTGTCCGGAGGTCGCGAACGTCGAGGTAGGCCGTCCCCCCGATCACGAGCCGAGTGTACGCCTGAGCGTCACGAGCGTCTCCAGAAACCTCTCCGACCCCATGCCGGCAGGGACGCCGGTCACCTTTGGCCTCAGCCGTCCCGCGAGCGTCTGCGCGAGCTTGACGCGCGCCTCCTGCTGCAGGGCAGTCCGGCGTTCGAGGAACTGGGAGACCGTCGCCACCTCGTCGGCGGAGACCTGGCTCGTGTCCCACGCGCCCAACGCCAGATCGGGCGCGCGCCTCGGTGGCGTCTCGGGCAGAGGAGCGATCCGGGCGCCGCGCTGCCGGATCACGAGCGTCCCTGCCACGATGTCCCCGAGCCGCTGGTTCTTGCGGGTCGAGAGGATCAGGGTCGCCCCGAGCAGGTAACCGCCCGGCAGGAAGTCGATCGGCCTGATCACGTTGCGAATCGAGCTCGTGAGAAACCCGACGGGATGCCCGCTCACCTGCACGACCCGCAGCCCGTTCAGCATCTTTCCGGGTGTCCGCCCGGAATTCAGCACCTCGAACAGCACGTCGTAGCCGACGATGACGAGAAAGGTGAAAATCGCAAAGCCGGCTTCGACGAAGCCGTTGTGCGGCCCCACCTCTGCGAGCACGACGAGGAGTGCGATCAAGATCACCGTCTGGATGACCAAGTCGACCATCGCCGCGACGAATCGCGACGCCGCCCCCGCGAGCATGAGCGTCAGCTCGATGCCCTCGGGCGTCGCGATCGTCAGCCTGTCCTCGTACTCCATCCAATGAACCTAGACCGTTTTGTGGACGAGAGGATCACCTCGTGGCGCGAGCTGGAGCAGCTCGTGAAAGCCGCGAAGGGCCACGGCGAGAAGCTCCCGGCCTCCGACGTGCTCGAGCTCGGCCGCCTGTACAGGGCGACGGCGGCCGACCTGGCCCTGGCACGACGGGCCTTTCCGGGCGATCCGACCGTGCTCGCGCTCGAGCAGCGGGTCGGTGCGGCCCGCCACCTCGTCTACCGGGCCCCGACCCGCCGGGACTCGGTTCTCGCCTTCTTCAGGCGCGGTTACTGGCAGTCCGTGCGCGAGCGGCCGGTTCCGCTGATCCTCGCGGCAGCTCTCCTGTTCGGGTCGGCGGGGATCGCGGGAGCGTGGGCCTATCGCGACCCCGGCTCCGCCGGGACGCTCGCTCCGGGCGCCTACCAGGCTGTCACCCAGCCGCGGCCGCACGGCTCGAACCTCGAGCTTCCGGCGTCCACACGCAGCGCTTTCGCCTCGCAGATCTTCACGAACAACATCCGCGTCACGTTCCTCGCCTACGCCGCAGGCATCTTCCTCGGTCTCGGGTCCGCGCTCGTGCTGCTCTTCAACGGGCTCCAGCTGGGGGTGGTCGGGGGCCTCGCGGTCGGGTCCGGGAACGGCTCGGTGTTCTTCGAGCTCGTTACCGCGCACGGCCTGCTCGAGCTCTCGTGCATCGTCGTCGCGGGCGCGGCGGGGATGCGCCTCGGCTGGGCGTTCGTCGAGCCCGGGCGAGACACCCGGACCCACTCGATGATCCAGGAGGCCCGGCGAACGATGGCGATCGTGCTCGGAACAGCCCCCTGGCTCGTCGTCGCGGGGCTCGTCGAAGGCTTCATCACGCCGTCGGGGCTCAGCGTTCCCGAGGCGCTCGCGATCGGAGCCACGCTCGCAGCCATCTACTGGACGCTCGTCTTCGTGCTGGGGCGCCCGTCTAGACGCGAGCGAGCGATTTTGCCTTGAGGTACGAGCGGACGCACAGGCTCGCAAGCCCTTCCGGCGGAGCCTCGAGCACCTCGGCGCCGGCGGAGACGAGCAGCCGGCGGGCGGCGTCGCGCGCGGCGAGTACGTCGAGCGCTACCGCGGCCTCGTAGACGTCGGTCGAGGAGTCGGGCCGGGCGGTGAGCATCTGCTCGAGGTCGGGATCGGTCGCGCTCGCGATCACGACGACATGCCGGCGGGCGAGCACCGGAACAGCGTCGCGCAGCGGCCGTGCAGCGCTCTCGTCGAGCAGGTCGGTGAACACGAAGACGAGCGCACGCTTCGCCTCGCCGATCATGGCGAACGCCCTCTCGTAGTCGCTGTCGGTGGGCTCGGGCTCGAGATCGAACAGGGCCTGGACGACTGCGCGGGCGCCACGGCGCCGCGGCGCGACGAAGCGCGGAACCTTCCGCTCGAAGGCGATGGCGCCGACGCGGTCGCCGATCTCGTCGGCCACGGCCGCGACGGCGACGGCGGCGTCGATCGCGGCATCGAGCCGGGTGCGATCGGTCAGCGGCGCAGCCATCAGCCGTCCGATGTCGACGGCGCAGATCACATCGCGGTCGCGCTCGACCCGGAACTGGTTCGACATCGGCCGGCCCATGCGCTCGGTCGCCCGCCAGTTCACCTGCTTGAGGTCGTCGTCCGGAAGGTAGTCGCGGACGAACTCGAACTCGGTCCCCAGCCCGAGCGGCCCGCGCGAGCGCCCCTCGAGCCGGAACTGGCCCCGGCGCACGGCGAGCGCGAGCCGGCGCGCCGCAGGAAGGTCCGGATAGACGGTGATCACGGTCTCGGAGCCGGGCCGGCGGTACCAGCAGCCGAGGCCCAGCGGCCCGACGGTACGCGACGCTGGAGCGGGCAGCGTGTGCCGCCCGCGACGCACCGGGACGAGCGTGCCTTCGAGGATGCCGTCGGCCTCCGACGGCGTCAGGTGCAGGTCGGGGGTGACAGGCTGCCGGAGCCGGATCCGGCCTCGCGCCCTCTCCGGGACGAGGCGGAGCTGGGCCGCGACGCCGCGATAGAGGTTCGGCGGGACGGTCTGCTCGACGACGGGCGTCGAGCGGACGAGCAGGGCGTCGCAGACGATCACGACGATGAGGCCGAGCTCGAGCCCGAGCACCAGGGCAACGGGAACAAGGAGCACCGCGAGCGGCAACCGCGCCGATCGCGATCGCGGCCCTGACGGTCAGGCTCAACGTGGAACCGGGATCGCCTGGAGGACCGCCTGGATGGCGTCGTCGGGCCGAAAGCGCTCGAGCTCGGCCTCCGGATGGAGCAGGAGCCGGTGGCGGAGCACTGCCGGCGCGATTCCCGCCACGTCGTCGGGCGTGACGAAGTCGCGCTCGTCGAGCCAGGCCATCGCCCGCGACGCCGCCAGCAGGTGGACGCTCGCGCGCGGGCTCGCCCCGAGCTCGACGCTCGGAAGCGTCCGGGTCCCGCGGACGATCTTCAGGATGTAGTCGGCCACCTCGTCCGAGACGACCACGGCATCGACCTCCGACTGGGCGGCATGGAGCTCGGCGACATCGACGACCGGCGAGACATCCACGAGCGTGGCCGGCTGCACGCCGTGGCGCGGCAGGTCGATGATCGCGCGCTCGACCTCCTCGTCCGGGTACCCGAGCTCGAGCTTGAAGATGAACCGGTCGAGCTGCGCCTCGGGCAGCGGGTAGGTGCCCTCGTACTCGATCGGGTTCTGCGTGGCGATGACGAGAAACGGGTCGGGCAGCGGCCGCGGCTCGCCCTCGATCGTCACCTGGCGCTCCTCCATCGCCTCGAGCAGCGCCGACTGTGTCTTCGGCGGAGTCCGGTTGATCTCGTCGGCGAGCAGCACGCTCGTGAAGACCGGGCCGGGCCGGAACGCGAGCTCGCCGCCGCGCAGGGTCATCGTCCCCGTCACATCCGACGGGAGCATGTCCGGCGTGAACTGGAGCCGCCGGAACGGCAACCCGAGCGCGCGAGCGGTCGCGTTGGCGACGAGCGTCTTCGCGACGCCCGGGACGCCCTCGAGCAGGACGTGGCTGCCGCACGAGCACCGCGGCGAGCAGCTGCTCGACGACGGGCTGCTGCCCGACTGCGACCTTGGCCGACCTCTGCGCCAACCCGTCTCTTTGAGCCTCATCATGATCCCCTCCCCCCTCTGGGCCCGAGCCGTGCCAGCGCACGTCCGAGCGGGAGCACATCTTCGCTGCGCGTGTGGTCGCGTGCCAGAGCATCCGCCTCGTCCGCGGGCAAGCCCCGGGCGACGGCCGCCGCAACGATCTCCTCCGGCGTGACGAGCGGGCCGCCGCGCGCGAGCCTGCTCCGCGCCTCGGCGCGGAGAGGCGCGAGCGTCGTGGCCGGATCGCGCTTGCGCGCGAGGATCCCGGCGATTGCCTCGACGTATTCCCGCCTCGGCGGCGGGAGGTCTCGCTGCGCAAGCTCGGGCGGCCCGAGACGCCGGCCGCGAGCGAGCATGTAGGCCAGCGTCGCGAGAACGAGGAAGAGGATCAGAGCATCCCACCGGCCAGGGATCGCCGAGGTTCCGGACGAGCTCCCGTAACCGTGATACGTCTCGAAGAACACGACGGGCCGGCTGGGCGCGCCGGCGATATCGAGCGCGAAGCGGGCGTTGTCGGCGCGCGCGAGGTAGGTGTTCTGGAGGGGCGAGTCGTCCGCGAGCAGGACGATGCGGCCGAGCCCGTCACGCACGAGTGCCGCGATCGGCCTGCCGCGCCTCCCGAGGATCGGCAGCGCCGGGCCGAGGCGGTCCCACGACGCGTTCCCCGCCGTCACGACGAGATCGACGCCGGCTACCTCCGGGACCGGGGCCAGCGGCCGTGCCGCCAGAACGCCCGCTCCGTTGCCGCGGAAGCGCCGTCCCAGGAGGCCCTTCAGCCAGGCGGCGTCGGGACCGCCCGCGATCAGCCGTCCACCGGCGTGGACGAAGGCGAGCAGCGCGGACGCGTCCTCCTTCAGGACGAAGGGCGGGTCGAGCACGACGGCGGTCGACCCGGGCGTGAGCGGCAGGTGGCTCGGTGTCGAGCGGACGCGCACGACCGTGTGGCCGCTTCGTGCCAGCAGCTCCGCCCAGGCGCCCACGCCGTCGTCTCCGGTGGCGTATGAAGAGGAGGAGGGGCCACCCGGGCTCCCGCCGCTCAGCTTCCCGGCCCGCCCAGAGCACGAGGTTGATCCCGACGATCAAGGACACGATCCCGATCAGGAACCGCCTGCCCGTCACTTCGACCTGGCCGTCTCGAGCACCCGCGGCCAACCGGCCCGGGCCCGGTCGAGGTCGGCCGGCTGTGCATTCCGCCTCCCGTAGACCACCTCGTCGAAGTTCCGCGCCAGCTCGTCGAAGTCGGGTGACCGAAGCGCCCGCCGTACCTCTCCCGTCGTCACCGACGAGCGGGACGGAATCGCCCGCGCGCGGGCCAGGCGCAGGAGGCCTGCGCGGAAGCGAAGCCGCAGCGCACCCGAGAGGTCGCCCGCGCGCTCCGCATCGTCGGCCAGCCGGTCGAGGCCGTTCGGGTCGTCCACCGGCGCCCGCCCGCCGCTCCCGTCTCCGCCCCGCTCGATCCGGAGCCCGCCGCGACGGCGGCCGAGGCGCCAGACGACGAAGGCCGCCAGGCCTACGATCGCAAGGCCGAGGATCAGCCAGAGCGCGTTGAACGTGCCTCCGGTCCAGGGAATCGAGATGTCGGCCCACCGGGAGGCCCGCGACAGCTCCCGGCCGAGCCACGCCAGCGGTCGATGGAACGGCTGCGGGACAGGGCTTCCGCGGTACCTCCGTCCGCTCAGGATCCTGCGGGCCTCCTCCTGCGACCCGGCGGAGGAGGAGGCCGGCGACGCGGCAGCGCCGGCGGCCAGGACGCGCAGGCGAGCCTGCAGCGCGGGCCCGGATGCGTTGCCGAGCGCGGCCGCGATCGGTAATCGGGCGCCCGTCGACGACATCGATCGCTTGCGCAGCGTGGCCAGCGCAGCCGGATCGTGCTGCGCCTGGCGGGCCAACGCCCGCACCTGAGCGATCGGCGCTTCGGTCGCCTGCGCGGTCCCGGCCAGGGCCAGTGCGAGCACCGCGACGGCGGCGCACGAGGACCGTGTCACTCGTCGGCGCCGCTCGGCGCCCAGCCCGGCGGGGGCGGCCAGAACGGTGGGGCGGTGCCTCCCGCAGACGGCGGAGCCGCCGGCCGCTCGGCAGCGGGCCCTGGCGCGCTCGGCCAGCTCGTGCCCGCCGGCGGTGTCCAGCCGGGGGGCGGCGGCCAGAAAGGCGGCGCGCCGTCGTTCGCCGGCGGAGCGTCCGGCGTCGGGCACCCAGCCCTCGGGGGGATCGACGCCGAGCCGGTTCGCGAGCAGCTCGAGGTCGAACCCTTCCTTCCGCACCCGCAGGTCGAAGTAGAGGATCGTCACGAACGCGGCCGTGAACGGCGTCGTGATCAGCCGCGAGATCGTCGTCGTCGCGGCGTTGCTGATGATCCAGGTCGTGGGCGAGGCGCCGCGCGAGATAAATGCCAGCAAGAGCCCGTTCAACGCCCCGGAGATGATCGCCGTGAGAATCCCGCCGAGCGCGAGCACGCCGAGTGTTCTCCACCAGTAGCCGCCGACGAGTGCGCGTGATCTGCCGAGCGCCTTGAACCCGCGTCGGTCCTCGGTCATCAGCACCGGAATCACGACGGCGAACGTGACCCAGGAGATAGACCCCCGGAACGATGCACGCGATGAACCCCAGGCCGACCACGAGAAACCGAGATGAAGGTGATCCACAGGATCGAGTGGAAACGGCGGAGCGCGAACTTGAGCGAGTCGCGCCAGCCGGTGCCTTCACCCAGGTACGCGCTTGCGATGACCCGGTAGCACGCGCCTGCGGCCATGATCCCGGCCAGGAGGCCCAGCAGGGTCGCGGCGCCGAATCCGGCGAGGATCGTGGTCAGCTGGCTGTTCGACAGAGAGAACTGGTCGGGCGGCGGCCCGAATCGCGGGGTGAAGAGCGTGCCGCCCTGCACGGTGGTTCCCTTCGGGACCGCCGACAGCTCGATGAACGCGTTCAGCACCTCGATCGGCAGGACGATCACGACCACCGTGCGGATCAGAGCGCCGGCGTTCCGCCAGACGATCTTCATGCCCACGTCGAGCACTTCGCCGAGGGCGAGAGGGCGAAGCTGCGGGAGCGCTTCCCCCTCTGGTGCCGGCACGCTCAAGTACGTAGCTCTACCGGGTCACGGGCCGCCGTGCAACCCGACTAAGCTCCCGCCGATGGAAAGCGAGCGAGAAGCCGCTCAGCCGGAGGCGGATCCCGAGCTCGAGGCGGACCTCGAAGTCGAGATCGCGCAGCCCCGGTCGGGCGAGGCCGAGCGCGAAGCGCGCCTGACTCCGGTCGAGGCAATCGCCCGCATGCGAATCAACGTCCCGGTGCGGAAGAACGAGAAGCTTCGCCGCCTGATCGGCCGCGTCAATCGCGACGACCAGATCAAGGGCTGGTGGCACGTGGCGAATGTGAATGCGGTCGCCCGGATGCAGATCAACGATCACTCCTGGGTGCACATCCAGATCGTGACGAACATCGCGCTGAAGCTTCTGCGCCAGCTCACGAAGAGCGGGATCGAGCCGGCGATGGTCACCGACTACGGCATGACCGAGGCCGACGCCGAGGTGGTCGTCGCGCTGACCTCGCTGACGCATTGCATCGGCATGTCCGTGCACCGGCACGGCCACGAGGACTTCAGCCTGTTCCTGGCCGAGCCGAAGCTCCGCCAGCTGCTGGAGGGGATCTACGAGGAGCCGGAGAGGACCGTGATCGTCTCGGAGGTGCTCCAGGGGATCATCAGCCACCGCTCCGACGGCGAGCCGCTCACCCTCGAGGCCGGAATCCTTCGCGTCGCGGACGCGCTCGACATGGAGCAGGGCCGCTCGAGGATCCCGTTCGAGCGGGGCCAGGTCGGCATCCACTCGCTCTCCGCCGCCGCGATCGAGGACGTCTCGATCGGCGACGGCGACACGAAGCCGATCCGGATCGACATCACGATGAACAACTCGAGCGGCATCTACCAGATCGACTCGCTGCTCAGGGCGAAGCTGCGCGGCTCCGGCCTCGAGCCCTACGTCGAGGTCTTCGCCCACATCGACACCGAGGCCGAGAAGAGCCTCGTGCCGGTCTACCGCCTCGAGGTCTAAAATCTTGGTATTCCCCGCCGCTACACTTGAAATCACCCTTTGCGGGATCGTCTAATGGTAGGACGCCGGACTCTGAATCCGGTAGTCTAGGTTCGAGTCCTAGTCCCGCAGCTTCACCGAAAGCCCCGGCGACGGGGCTTTTTTGGTGCCGTGTAGTTGCCGAGTTGGAGAACGACTCAGGAGGTGCGGGTACAAAACCGGGGAGGCGTGTCGGTGGGGCCGTTGCAGGCTGAGGTTCAGGGGTTGATTGTTCAGGGGTTGCCGGATGAGGTGCAGCGGTCAAGCGGTCGCGTCCGCGCTGGCGGAAACCCCTTCCTCAACTCCCACTCCTCGACCCACCAAACACCGATTCAGTAGCTCAAATCATCGCGGGCCGATCGAACGTTCCCGTCCGGCACATCGAAGCGGCAAGCTACAATTGCCACTAACTTGAGATAGCCGGCCCAGCTGCTCTGCGAAAGGAGGTGGGCAATGCATCAGCTCTCCGAGATCCTGGACGAGAAGGGGCACGACGTGCTCCGGATCGAGGCTGACGCCTCGGTCTTTCAGGCGGTCGAACGGATGGTCGAGGCAAACGTCGGTTCTTTGCTCGTCACAGACAGTGGCAACGTCACTGGGATCGTGACCGAACGGGACTATCTCCGGCGCGTGACCCTCGAAGGACGCCCAGATCGACACACCAGCGTCCGCGAGATCATCTCCTCACCACTGATAGTCGCTACCCCGCAAACAACCGTCGATGAATGCATGGCGATGATGACCGAACGCCGCATCCGCCACATCCCGGTCGTCGAAGACGGCGATCTGGTCGGGATAATTTCAATCGGCGATCTCGTCAAATTCGCCTCACGGCTGCAAAGCTACGAAATCAAGTACCTGACCGACTACATCACCGCACACTGAGCACATCGCGCCCAGCAACGCACTAAACTCGACGACGAGAAAGGAGCCTCCGATGGAGCCGCAGACGAAACAGGTCGCGGATACGTTGATCGATCGGGTCACCAAGCTGGTTCAGCCGGTTGACCGACCTCTCGAGTGGGGCCACCCACTTTCCTCAGTGACACCCAAGACGCTTGCCATCCAAAATCTGGCATTGCGCGTCCAGGGGCTTGAGGATGCTGTGCGGGACATCGCATTCGAAGTTCAGAAACTCACGTCCGCTTCGGCCGAGGCACCTGTCCGCCGATCCCGGTCTAAGCCGCCGCCATCAAGCCCCGCGCACGCGACACGCTGAGTCCGGCCGGACGGTCCTAGGAGAGGTTTCCTGGCTCCCTCTCCAGCCGCACCTCGGTCTCACGGCGAGGTCCGCGTGGCGCTTGAGTAACAATGAGGACGCACCGAATCGGCTGGGAGCGGTTAGTTCGCGCGGTCGAGGGTGGTCTCGTCGATGAGTCTCTCCACGACGTTCTCCTCGACCGGATGTTTCGCCGCCTCGGTGATTTCCTTCTGCTGCGTCACTTCGACGCGTGCCGCCTGCCAAGTGGACCAGTGGCGAGTTCTGCAGAATCCGCAACGCCCAATATCACCGATACGGCTTCAACTGCCCGGCATCTGGACGGCTGACGGGCTATTCAGGATCGAAACGAGCTAGCGGCGCGTCAACCGCGCACCGGGCCGGACCGGCCACGCTGAGCCTCGGACGGACGGTTCTAGTCAGGCGCCGAGATCGGTCCATCCGCTGCCGTAGGGGCACCGAACCGGACCGGCGGTGCTCACCAGGCGCGTTCTACGGCGGACTCACCCGAGCCGTCATTTGCTCCCCTGGGTTCCATACCGGCGCGATCCGAGACGTGCCGCAATCGGAGAAGTTTCAATGGGATGCGGGAGGTTCACTACGGCCGCACGATCGAGATTGACCACATCGTGCCGCTCGAGCTTGGCGGGGCCAATGAAATCGCGAACCTCTTTCCGGAGCCCGGGTCACGCAATGCGAACTACCACGTCAAAGACGAACTCGAGAACAGGCTTCACGATCTCGTCTGTGCTGGCACTGGGCTCTCCGGTCTCGATGCCCTTGTCGAGGTCAGAGCCTCTTAGCGCGGCATGGACGGGCTCGGGAGCTCTCGTACCCCTGCGCTCTCGAACCCGTTCGCTCATCGTGCTTAGCACGACCGTAACGCTGCTCGGACGAACCCAGGCGTAGAGTCGGTGGCCTCCTAGTCTCCGGGCTCGGTTGGTGGAGGGTTGTCGGCCCTGGGTTGTCAGACCCTCGGCCCAGGGTCGGCGGCTCCTCTAGATCGGGGGCCGGTCCGCTTCCCATGCGTACGAGCCTGGATAGTTGCAAACGTTGCAATCCGCTCATCGAGAGTGTTACGTTCGTCGCCAGCAGGCACAACACATGCGGCTCGAGGAGGGGAAGTGCGAGGGATACTCATTGGCCTGGCGTTGCTCACGGCAGGCATAGCGGCACCATTCGCGTTGGCAGACAAGCCTGTGAAGGCTCCTGCCCCGGGTTCTGACTTCACCGATAACACGTGTGGATTCCCGGTCGATATTCAGTACACCGTCAATGGGCAACACGCGATCGCGTTCACGGACGGTCGGGTGATCGTGTCTGGCCCGGCTGCGGCAATGTTTTCTGCGAATGGCAAGAGCGTGACACTCAACGTCTCAGGCCCCGCATTCATCACGCCGACGGACGGTTCGGTGATGATCGTCGGTCACGGCACAGGTGCTGGCCCAATTCTGCTTCCCGACGGGACCGTGACGCTTGCTTACGCACCGGGGTCGGTAACCATCGATCCCTCAGGCGGCCCCACCGTTCTCAATCACGGCACGATCATTCTCGACATCTGCGCGGCGCTCGCCCCATAGCGCAGAACCGAGTTCCCGGCGTCGCGTCGGGGCGGGCGTTCAGAACGGGATTCAGTCGGGCTGCGAGTAGCCCGTAGCGTTCTCTGTTTTGATGCTCGAGGGTGGCCCGGGCGAAACCCGGGTTCCCTCGAGCATCGAGCTTCGCGGACGGCTTGCGAAGCCCTCAACGCGCTAGGCAACTGTAAAGACGGGTCCCGGCGCTGCCGCGGCGGTTTGGCTCTGTTGCTACCTTGGCACCGCGCACCCGTTTTGGACTCTGAATCCGGTAGTCTAGGTTCGAGTCCTAGTCCCGCAGCTTCCCAGATCTCGCTGCTCAAGCCGCTTTCTTGTTGCCTGAGCAGGCAGACGTGGTTTCGACAGGCGAGATCGACGAACCTCTGATCTAGTAAACTCCACCGCTCGGCCTTGCTCAGGCGGGCCGAGACAGCCGGTGGCCTACGAGGGTGGAGAGAATCAGATGACGAATTCGCAACCGACGTGCCCGCAGTGCTCCTCGCCCCTCAAGCTCCGGGAGATGGCGATCCCGCGGCCTCCGCGTAACGGGACTCCCCGTCCGGTCCCGAAACGGCAGTGGGTCTGCAGTAACGGCGACTGCATGTACACGGCGAACCAGCACGTGCACACGCTTTCGCGCTAGGCAGACGCTCTTACCCGACGCGGAACACCTTCCCCGAGGGGGGATCGACGACGAGCGCGCCGGTCGCCGTCGGCGGCGCCGCTGCGCCGGGCAGGTCGTGCGCCATCCTGCCCGCAGCCGCCGGCCGGCCGGTCGCCGGGTCGATGCTGACGACCTTGTGCACCGGGTCGCCCGAGGCGTCCACGCCGCCGACGAGGTAGAGCTTGGTTCCGTGCGCGATCAGGACGGCCTGGGAGACGGCCTCGGGCAGCTTTCCGAGCGAGGTCACCGCACCGGAGCCGATGTCGACGGCGAACACCTGCCGTGACAGGCCCTCCGCCGTCCGCCCACCGGCCACGTACAACGTGTGCCGCAGCAGGACGACCGCGGGCGAGCGCACGCCCACCGGAAGCCGGGTGACGAGCTCGACGGTGCTCGGCGGCGTGAACTTCAGCACCGCGGTCGCGTACTTCGCCCCGGTCCAGCCGCCGACCAGGTAGGCGGAGCCGCCGCGCGCGGCGACGCCGGCCTCGGCGATCCGTTCCTCGAAGGTCCCTGCCGCCACGAGCTTGTGTGTGCCGGGGTCGATCCGGAAGATCTCATCCGTGGGCGTCGTGCCCGCCTCGCCGCCGATCACGTACGCGGTGCCGCCGAGCGCGAACACGATCGGGGCGGTGCGCGGCCCCGGCAGCGAGCCGATACGGGCGAGTGTCCCGCCCGAAGGCCCGGCGAGCACGCGGTTCGATCCCTCCCCACCTGCGACGACGAGCGTCTTGGCCGCAAGCGCGGCCCCCGCACGGTCGCCGCCGGCCGGGAAGCTCCCTTCGACCTTCACCGCGAGCGGGCCCCAGCCTCGGGATCCCGCAGCATGCGGCGGCGTCGTGGCCGTCGTCGTGGTTATCGGTGCTGCGGCGATGGTCGCCGAGGTCGAGACCGAGGTGCTCGACGACGGCTCGATCGCCTTTCCGACCGCGATTCCAGCTGCCGCGACCCCGACGAGAGCCACCAGCAACAGGCCGACTCGGATAACCGAGGAGCGCCGGAATCCGCCGTGATCCGACCCGTCCTGCTCCGACTCCCCGTGGACCGGCTCCATCGGCACGAGCCTAGCGGTGACCGCGGATCGCGTTGCCTCAAGGGGTGGCGCTTCCACTCCGCGCCACGACTCTCTATGCTCTCCCGATCACCCCCAGTTTTATCTGCTTCCAAGACATCCAGGAGGACTTGTGAAGAACCGAATCATGTTGGGCTCGGCCTTGGGGACGGTGCTGATCGGCATCGTCCTGGCCGTGACGGTAGGAGGTGCGTTCGCGCACACCACCGGAGCCACCCCGCTCCCGGCTGCGACCTGCTCGCCGATTGCAAATCCGAGCGGCGATCTGCTGATCGCATCCGACCTCCCGCTTCAGGGCGCCGGCCGTGCACAGACGGTCCAGATGACGAAGGCCATCCGCTACGTCTTCACCAACCTGAACTGGAAGGCGGGCAAGTACACGATCGCCTACCAGAGCTGTGACGACTCGACCGCTCAGGCCGGCAAGTGGGATTCCGCCACGTGCCAGTCGAATGCGACCAACTACGCCGCTGACTCGAGCGTCGTCGCCGAGATCGGCACGTTCAACTCGGGTTGTGCCGAGATCGAGATCCCGATCGACAACCGTGCGGCGAACGGCCCGCTCGCGATGGTCAGCCCGGCGAACACCTATGTCGGCCTCACCCACGCCGGCCCCGGAACGCAGCCTGGCGAGCCCGGAAAGTACTACCCGTCAGGTTCGCGGAACTACGCCCGTGTCGTCGCAGCTGACGACTTCCAGGGTGCCGCTGACGCCACGCTCGCTCAGTCCCTGAAGGTCACGAAGCTCTTCATCCTGAACGACAAGGAGGCCTACGGGCAGGGCGTCGCGACGAACACGAAGAACGCCGCCGGCAAGCTCGGCATCAAGGTCGTGAAGTACACGGCCTACGATCCGAAGGCGACGTCGTACTCGTCCCTCGCTCTCCAGATCAAGTCGTCGGGCGCTCAGGCCGTCTTCATCGGCGGGCTGATCTGCGAGAACGGCGGCAAGCTGATCAAGGACATCCATACCGGCGCTCCGAACGTGAAGATCATGCTTCCTGACGGGTTCACCCCTGTCAACAGCGTGGTTCAGCAGTCGGGTGGCGTGAATGGCACGTACACCTCGGTCGCCGGCCTGCCGAACTCGGCACTCCCGCCGGCCGGTCAGCAGTTCGTCAAGAAGTTCCAGGCCTGGGTCGGCGGCGCCGCGGTGCAGCCGTACTCGGTCTATGCAGGTGCTGCCGCTGAGGCGGTCGTGGCTGCGATCGCGGCTTCCGACGGCACCCGTGCCGGTGTGGCGGCCCAGCTGTTCAAGATCCACGTCAACAACGGGATCCTCGGCACGATGTCGTTCAACGCCAACGGCGACGTGACGGCGAACCCGGTCACGATCTACCTGGCCAAGAACGGCAATCCCACGGTCTACAAGGTGATCGTGCCCAAGAACTCCCTGGTGCAGTCCGCCTAGCGCGACTCTCCAGCGGTTCTTTTCGAGGGGAGGGCTTCGGCCCTCCCCTCGTCGTTTCTCAGGCGGTGATGCCCTTCGGGGTCTTGCCCGCCGGCACCGTGACCTGCGCCCACTCGACGATCTTGCCGTTGACGAACTTGAACCGAGCAGCCGCGTAGGTGCCCGGCGCGTCGCACTTGATCGAGGGCCGGGTCCCGAGGCGGAAGATCGCCGTGGCGGTCTGGCCGCGGAAGCTGACCGCCACGATCGTCCCCGAGCACGGCAGCCCGGAGTTCCAGAGCGCGACCTGCTTGAGATTGACGAGCCGGTACTCGTACGGGCCCTGGATGAAGATCGCGGGAACCGAGAACAGCCTGGCGATGCCGTCGTAGTCGCCCTTGTTCAGGCGCGCGGCCCAGAGGTGGATGATCGCGGCCATCCGGCGCTGAGCGGCCGTCTCGTTCTTCGAGGCCGGCACGCTCGGTGCGACCGGCGCGGCCTTTGCGGTCGTCGTCGAGGCCGCGGTCGTGGTCGACTGCGCCGGACCCGTTTCCGCATCCGGCGCAGAGCACCGCGGCGGCCGCGGCACCCACGAGGAGGAGCGTCGCCCGCCTGACCACGCGACCAGTGTGCCCGGTTTCCCGGAGGCCTGCCGCAGCGTGGCGGCCGCAGCAGACAAAATCCGGCGGTGAGCGGGGCACAGCAAAACGGGTTCTCCGGCCGGACGGCCTGGGCGCGCAATCTCGAGACGCCGCTGCGCTCGTTCCTGCGGACGGAGACCGGCAGCGCGGCGTTCCTGCTCGCAGCGTCGATCGCCGCGCTCCTCTGGGTCAACGTGGACGCCCACTCCTACACCCGGGTGTGGGACACGATCCTCTCGATCCACCTCGGCGACCACGGTGTGTCGGAGCCGCTTCGGTACTGGCTGAACTCCGGCCTGATGACGTTCTTCTTCTTCGTGGTCGGCCTCGAGGCGCGCCGCGAGTTCGACATGGGCGAGCTCCGGGAGCGGCGGCGTCTCGCGCTGCCCGTGGCCGCCGGGCTCTGCGGGATGCTCGTGCCGGTCCTGATCTACGTGGCGGTGAATGCCGGCGGCTCGCACGTTCACGGCTTCGGCGTTGCGATGTCGACCGACACCGCCTTCGCGCTCGGGATGCTGGCGCTCGTCGGGCCGAGGTTCCCCGACCGGCTGCGCGCTTTCATGCTGACCGTCGTCGTGGTCGACGACATCGTCGCGCTGATCGTGATCGGGACGGTGTACACGAGCGACTTCAAGGTGGGCCCGCTCGCTGGCCGCCGCGGCGCTGCTCGTCGTCGTCGCGGTCGCGGCGAAGAAGGGCGTCCGCTACGGGCTCCTCTACGTGGCGCTCGGCGGCGCGGCCTGGCTCGCCACGATGAAGTCGGGAATCGATCCAGTCGTCATCGGCCTGGCGATGGGCCTCATGGCGTACGCCTCGCCGGCTGCCCGCGTCGACCTCGAGCGCGCCACCGACCTCTTCCGGCTCTTCCGCGAGCAGCCGACCCCGGAGCTCGCCCGGAGCGCGGCGAGCGGGCTGCAGGCGGCGATCTCGCCCAACGAGCGGCTGGCGCAGCTGTACCACCCGTGGACGAGCTACGTGATCGTGCCGCTGTTCGCCCTCGCGAATGCCGGGATCCCGATCGACGCGAGCTTCCTCTCGCACGCGTACACGTCGCCGATCACGCTCGGGATCATCGTCGCGTACGTGGTCGGGAAGCCCATCGGCATAACGGGCGCGTCGCTGCTCGTGACGAAGCTGAGCCACGGCCGGCTGCGCCCGCCCGTCGGCTGGGTCGCCGTCGCCGGCGGCGGCCTGATCGCCGGGATCGGCTTCACCGTCTCGCTGCTGATCGCGAATCTCGCGTTCAAGGGCGTGGCGCTCAACGAGGCCAAGCTCGGCGTGCTCTCGGCCGCGCTACTCGCGTCTGCGCTGACCTGGGTCGTCTTCCGCGCGACGGCGAAGCTGCCCACGCGGCTGAAGATCAAGGCGCTCCTCGGCTCATCCGAGTTGCTGATCGATCTCGCCGTCCCGGTCGACCCGGAGCACGACCACATTCGCGGGCCGCGTCGAAGCGCCGGTCACGCTCGTCGAGTACGGCGACCTCGAGTGCCCGTTCTGCGGCCAGGCGGAGCCGGTCGTCCGCGAGCTGCTCGCCGGCTCGAGCGAGCTCCGATACGTCTGGCGGCATCTCCCGCTGAACGACGTGCACCCTCGCGCCCAGCTCGCGGCCGAGGCGACGGAGGCTGCCGCGGCCCAGGGGAAGTTCTGGGAGATGCACGACCTGCTTCTCGACCATCAGGATGCGCTCCGCCCGCAGGATCTCGTCGGCTACGCCGGCGACCTCGGTCTCGATGTCGAGCGCTTCACCGACGACCTCCGCCGCCACACCATGGCCGGCCGCGTCGCCGAGGACGTCGACAGCGCCGACCTGAGCAACGTCTCGGGCACGCCGACGTTCTTCGTCAACGGGCAGCGCCACCAGGGCGCCTACGACCTCGAGACCCTGACCGCCGCGATCCATTTCGCGAAGGCCCGGGCCGTGATCGCGGCCTGACTCGGCCGCCTATTCCTCGTACCAGGTGATCTGCTCGGGCGTGATCCGGGCGGTCACCCGCACCTCGCCCTCACCGAGCGCCCGGAAGGCCTTGTCGTCGTACTTCCAGGAAAGCCGGTCGATGTCCTCGTTCGCGCCGTCGGTCGTCAGCTCGGCCGTGCCGCTGACCGCGATCCAGTGGTACCCATCGGGTGCGAGGACGACGACCGACACCCTCGGATCGCGCGCGAGCTGACGTCCCTTGGCGCGCCGGGTGGTGGTGTTGATCAGCACCTTCCCGTCCTCCTCGGTCGCCCAGGCCACCGTCGAATGCGGCGAGCCGTCCTCTCGCATCGTCGTCACGACGGCGTAGTACGGGTTGTCCCGGATGAATGCGCGCTGCTCGTCGGTGAGGCTCGCCATTGCCCTTCACCTTAGCTTTCCGACGTGCGAGAGTAGGCAACGTGAGCGACTCGATCGACGTCAACCGCGCCAACTGGGACGAGCGCGTGCCCGCGCACGTCGCGTCGCCCAACTACTCGGTCGCGCGTTTCGCCGAGGACCCGGAGTTCCTGAGCGGTGTCGTGCGCTTCGACCTCCCCCGGCTCGGCGACATCGCGGGGCTGGACGGCGTGCACCTCCAGTGCCACATCGGAACGGACACGGTCTCGCTCGCCCGTCTCGGCGCGCGCATGACCGGCCTCGACTTCTCCGAGCCGGCGATCGAGCAGGCGCGGCTCCTCGCCGAAGCTGCCGGCGTGGAGGCGGAGTTCGTCGTCTCCGAGCTCTACGCGGCGCCCGAGGCGCTCGAGCGAGGCCGGTTCGACCTCGTCTACACCGGGATCGGCGCGCTCTGCTGGCTGCCCGACATCCACCGCTGGGGTCAGGTCGTCGCCGACCTGCTCCGCCCCGGCGGACGCCTCTTCATCCGTGAGGGCCATCCGGTGCTCTGGTCGATCGACGAGCGCCGCACCGATGGGTTGCTCGACGCTCGAGTTCCCCTACTTCGAGCAGGCCGAGCCGCTGGTCTGGGACGAAGGCGGCACCTATGTCGAGACCGACCAGGTCTTCGAGAAGACCGTGACGCATTCCTGGAACCACGGGCTCGGCGAGATCGTCACCGCGTTGCTCGACGCCGGGATGGAGCTGACGATGCTCGAGGAGCACCGGTCGGTTCACTGGGACGCTTTGCCCGGCCAGATGGAGCCGGCCGAGGGCGGCGAGCTTCGGCTCAAGGATCGCCCGGAGCGCCTGCCGCTCACCTACACGTTGCAGGCACGGAAACGCTGAACGGGCCGGTGCTCAGATCTGCGAGCGGACCATCCAGAGGTCCTTCTCGAGCTCGCGGTTGACCTCGATCAGGACGTCCTGCGAGGACAGATCGATCTCACCCATCCGCTCGATCCGGCCGCGGACGCGGTCGGCGATCTCGACGAGCCGTTGCGTCAGCTCGCGGATCGCATCGCGGACGCCGATCGGCCCAGGTTCGACCGGCTCGATCTCGCTCTGCGAGATGACCGTCGGCGCCCGGCCGTCCGGTGCGAATCCGATCGCCACGGCCCGCTCGGCAACAGTGTCCGCGAGATCGTGCCACCCGTCGACGAGCTCGTCGAGGTGCAGATGGAGCTCGCGGAAGCCTGGCCCGGCAATGTTCCAGTGCAGCTGCTTCCCGATGAGCGCCAGCGCGATCAGCTCGACGAGCGTGTGCTGCAGCAGTCCACCGGCCTCGTCTCGCGCGTGCTCGCCGAGCGCCGGCAGATGAGTCGTGTTCTCGGTTGTGGCCATGATCGATACCCCCTCGTGGATTCCGGCAGAACTTTACTGGCGCGTGCCCCGTGGGATCAGGGCGCGCTCACCTCCCGAGATCAGGGCAGCAGTCTAGGTCCGCCCGCTCCGGCGTTGGGTTACGGAAAGGTGACGAGGTTGTATCCACCTGGTCACCCGGCGCCGTCCGGCAAGATCTGCCAAACGCCCGAACTCGAGGAGACGGAGACCGTGATCAAGCAGATCAGCGTCATCGGCAGCGGACTGATGGGGAGCGGCATCTCCCAGGTTGTCGCGCAGGCCGGATTCGAGGTCACGCTCGTCGATGTCGACGCGGCAGCCCTGGAGCGCGCCCTGGACCGGATCGCCGGCGGCTATGCCCGCCTGCACGCCAAGGGCGTTCTGAGTGAAGCCGACGCTGCTGCGGCGCTCACACGAATCCGGCCGTCGACGTCGCTCGACGAGGCGGCCGAGCGCGCCGATCACGTGATCGAGACCGTCGTCGAGGATCTCGAGGTGAAGAAGGACGTGCTGCGCACTCTCGGCGGACGTTGCCGCGACGACGTGGTCTTCGCGACGAACACCTCCCAGTTCTCGATCTCGGCGCTCGCGACCGCCTCGGGGCGGCCGGACCGTGTGATCGGCAGCCACTGGTTCAACCCGGCGCCGGTGATGCGGCTGATCGAGATCGTGCGCGGAGTCGAGACCTCGGACGAGACACTCGCCGTCGCGCTCGACCTCGCGGAGCGGTACGGCAAGGAGACCGTCGTCTGCCTGAAGGATGCGCCGGGCTTCATCACCTCGAGGCTGATTGCGCTGCTGATGATCGAAGCGGCGCGGATCGTCGACGAGGGCATCGCCTCGGTCGAGGACGTGAACAAGGCCTGCGTGCTCGCCTTCAACCACGCGCAGGGCCCGCTCGACACCGCCGATCTGAGTGGCCTGGACACGATCGAGCGCATCGGCACCGCGCTCACGGCGCAGTACGGCGAGCGCTTCCTGCCGCCCAATGCGCTCCGCTCGCTGGTGAACGCCGGGCACTACGGGCGCAAGACGGGTCGCGGGTTCAGCGACTACGCCGAACCGGCCTGAGAGCTCAGTTCTGGGCGAGGCGCCGGAGGATCGCGACCGCGCGGAACAGGGTCTCCTGCTCCTCGTCGGTCAACTCGCTCTCGATCGCCTTCGAGAGCCAGCCTTCCCGGCGGGCCCGCTCCTCGGCGAGCGTCGTCCGGCCGAGCTCGGTGAGCTCGATCAGGATCTGCCGCCCATCGGTCGGGTCGGGCGACCGCGCGACGAGACCCGCGGCCGCAAGCTCGGCGATCGTCTGCGCCATCGACTGCGGCCTGACGCGTTCGCCCGCGGCCAGGGCGCTTGTCGTCGCCGGGCCCTCGCGCTCGAGGCGGGCGAGCACGGTGCCCTGTGAGATCGGGAACTGATGCTCTGCCCGGAGCCGCCGCATGAGCTGACCGAGGACGACTCGAAGCTCGCTCGCGGAGAGGGCAACGTCCGGCGGCCGGGCCACGCGGGAACCATAGCCGCCCATTTGCGACTGCCTAGCCGAGGATCTGCATCTCGGCGGTCAGCTGTACGGGCTGAGCGAGCCAGCGCGTCGCGCTGTCCTCGATCAGGCAGAGCAGGTCATCCCGGTCGAGGAAACGCTCCTCGATCCGCGTGACCGTGAGCTCGGTCCCGTTTGGCGCTCTCACCCGGTCACCGACGCGCACATCCCGAACGGGCCGCGTGGACCAGGACGGAGGGAAGACCTCGGGAAGCTGCGCCTCGAGCGCACGGGTCAGCTCGACGTCCTCCGGGAGCGTTGTCGGGCGGAACCGCGCAACGGGCTCGCCCCTCGGCGAGACGAGGAACTTCTCGAAGTTCCATTCGACGTCGCCGGCCAGCCCGGTGTCGTCCGGCAGCTCGGTGAGCAGCTCGAAGAGCGGGTGGCGGTGGCGCCCGTTGACCGGAACCTTTTCGGTCAGCGGGAAGGTCACCTTGTACTCGGCCGCACAGAACTCGGCGATCTCGTCGGCGTCTCCGGGCTCCTGGTTCGCAAACTGATCGCACGGCACGCCGATCACCACGAGCCCACGATCGCGGTACCGGTCGTACAGGCGCTGCAACCCTTCGTACTGAGGGGTGAGCCCACATCGAGAGGCGACGTTCACGATGAGGGCAGCGCGCCCACGCAGCTCGGCCGGATCGAGCGGAGCCCCCGCGAGCGTGGTCAGGGGGATGTCGTAGACACTCACAGGCTTCCGCGCCCCAGCAACCTTTGCTCCTCTGCCCGGAGCCTGTGGAGCTTCGCGGTCAGCTCGACTTCGAACTCGTCCAGCTTCTGTCGGCGAGAGCCGATCAGCTCGAGCTGCCGCTCGACCAGCGGAATCGACTGCCGGATGATCGCGACGCGTTCGTCGTCGGTGCTCGTTCCCGCCCACTGCTCGCGCAACGCGGCGCGGGCCTGCCCGGTGTCGGCGAGGCCCGTCAGCTCGTCGAGCGAGAGCCCGAGGAGCTCGCGCAGGCGCACGAGCTCGGTGAGCCGTCCGATGTCTGCATCGGTGTAGAGCCGGTGGCTGCCCTTGCTCCGGTTGCCTCCCCCGGTTCCGAGGAGGCCGAGCTCCTCGTAGTAGCGGATCGTGCGAGTCGTCACCCCGACCTGCTCGGCAACCTCGCCGATCCGGTGGGTTGGTTCGATCATGGTCGTCATGAAGCCTCCCTGACTGCCTGAGGGGTGATGGCGGGCCGCGGCTCGAGAGCGGCGACCTCGACGTGGTGGTACTTGCCGCCCCGTAGGAGCGAGGCGACCGCGGCAATGAGGCACGAAACGATCGCGAAGGCAAAGGCGTAGTCGAGCGCGGTGTGGAACGGGCCCGCGATCAGGTGCGGGAAGAAGCTCTGCCCCGTCAGCGTGTTGGCCTCGGCCGGAGGGAGCGCGCCGAGGACGTGCGGCCCGAGCAGGCTCTTGACCGGGTTGTACCCGAGGAACGAGGCAAAGAGTGTCGACACCGGCGGCAGCTGCGAGACCCGTGTCGCGTCGGCCCCCGGGACGCCGTGGGCGATGAGACCGTCGTGCAGCGTGGAGGGCAGCCCGGACGAGAGCCCGACGATCATCAGCGAGAAGAAGACACCGATCGAGAGAACGGCGGCCGAGCTGGTGAACGTGGCGAGCATTCCCGCGCCTGCCCCGCGCTGAGACGGCGGCAGGCTGTTCATCACGCCGGCGCTGTTCGGAGGGGTGAAGAGGCCCATGCCGATCCCGTTCAGGAGCAGGATCGCAGCGAACCAGCCGTACCAGAAGTTCACGGGCAGAACGATCAACAGCCCGAAGCTGAGCGCCGCGA
Source organism: uncultured Actinomycetota bacterium (assembly GCA_963768435.1). GTDB lineage: Bacteria > Actinomycetota > Thermoleophilia > Gaiellales > Gaiellaceae > PALSA-600. Next base: position 120,800 of record CAVYIB010000032.1, on the reverse strand, counting down.
GCAGCATCCCACCGGTCGTGAACGGTCGAGCGCCGAACCGGTCGGAGAGGTAGCCCGCTGCGGGCCCCGAGATCAGCAGGCCGGCGATCAGCGGCAGCATGTAGATGCCTGCCCAGAGCGGTGTCTGCGAGAACGCGTACCCGTGCTCGGGCAGCCAGATCCCCTGCAGCCAGATGATCAGGATGAACTGCAGGCCGCCGCGCCCCATCGCCGCGAGCAGCGCCGCGAGGTTGCCCGCGCTGAACGCGCGGATCCGGAAGAGGTCGATATGGAACATCGGGTCGGCTACCCGCGTCTCGATCACGCAGAAGACTGCGAGCAGGCCGACGCCGACGGTCAGCGTCGACAACACGAACGGAGCGGTCCACCCCATCGTGTGCCCGCCGTAGGGCTGGATGCCGTAGGTGATCCCGATCATCACGAGGATCAATCCGACCGCGAACGTGGCGTTCCCCCACCAGTCGATCCGGGCCGCCTTGCGGACGCCGATCTCGCGGAGGCTGTGGTACGACCACGCCGTCGCGATCAGCCCGACGGGCACCGAGACGAGGAAGACGAGGCGCCAGTTGATCGGCGCGAGGATCCCGCCGAGCACGAGACCGAGGAACGAGCCGACGACCATCGCGATGCTGTTCACCCCGAGCGCGAGCCCACGCTCGTTCTGCGGGAATGCGTCGGTGAGGATCGCGCTCGAGTTGGCGAACACGAGCGCCCCGCCGACGCCCTGGCCGACGCGCATCACGATCAGCCAGATCGCTCCTGCGCTGCCGTGCATCCAGGTGATCGAGAGCAGGATCGAGAACACCGTGAACACGGCGAACCCGAGGTTGAACATCCGCACCCGCCCGTAGATGTCGCCGAGGCGGCCTAGGCTGACCAGCAAGACGGCCATGATCACGAGGAAGCCGAGGATCAGCCAGAGCAGGTAGCTCGTGTTCCCGGGCCTGAGCGGATCGAGGTGGATCCCGCGAAAGATGTCCGGCAGCGCGATCAGCAGGATCGACGAGTTGATCATCGCCACGAGCATCCCGAGAGTGGTGTTCGAAAGCGCCACCCATTTGTAGTCGAGCTTCTTGAGCCTCACTCGCACCTCGCGCGACCTGTTCTTGACGTAAACGTCAAGTTTACCACTCGCAGGCGCGGAGACGTCGCCTCCCTCGGACGCCGTGGGCTCACATCGTCTTGATCAGCCCACCGTCGATGACGTAGTTGGAGCCGTTGACGTTCGCCGTGCTAGGTGACGCCAGCATGACGACCAGGGTGGCTACCTCCTCGGGCGTGGTGAATCGGCCGGTCGGGATGCCTGCGATCGCCTGCGCCCGGACAGCATCGGGATCCACGCCGGCGGCCCGGCCCACCGTCGCGGCGACCCCTTCGTCCCCGAGCCAGAGGTCCGTCGCGACCTGTCCGGGCGAGACGCTGTTGATGCGGATGCCTTTCGGGCCGAGCTCCTGCGAGAGAGACTTCGCAACATTCAGCAGAGCGGCTTTCGCAGCGCCGTAGTCGATCGTCAGCCCGTCGGGCTCGAAGAAGGCGTTCACGGATGTGACGTTCACGATTGCGCCCGTCCCCGCCTTCAGCATCTCCGCGACGGCCGCGCGAGTGGCGCGCAGCGCGGCGAAGAAGTTCAGCTCGAACGACGAGGCGAAATCGGCGTCACTCGTCTCGAGGAACCCCTCGGTCCGGAGCCGCACGCCACCGACGTTGTTGACAAGGACATCGACCGCCCCGTGGAGCTCGACCGCCTGGCCGACGAGCAGCCCGGGGCCGTCAGGCTGAACGAGATCGACCTGAACCGGGGTCACCCGCTCGATCGCCTCGAGGGCCTCGACGGTGCGCGCTCCCGCCACTACGTACGCACCCTCGGCGGCCAGAAGGCGCACCGTCGCAAGCCCGATCCCTTTGCTCGCCCCCGTGACGACAGCGACCTTGCCGCTCAGTCCGAGGTCCATCGGTCGCGTTACCGGGCGACGGCGTCTGCCCGCCTCGGCAGCACCCAGCCCGGGCGCACGAAGTGGCAGGTGTATCCGTTCGGGTAGTGCTGGAGGTAGTCCTGATGCTCGGGCTCGGCCTCCCAGAACGGCCCCGCCGGCACGACCTCGGTCACGACCTTTCCGGGCCAGAGACCGGAGGCCTCGACATCGGCGATCGTGTCCTCGGCGACCAGGCGCTGCTCGTCGTCGAGGTAGAAGATCGCCGAGCGGTAGCTCAGGCCGACGTCGTTGCCCTGCCGGTTCACCGTGGTCGGATCGTGGATCTGGAAGAAGAACTCGAGCAGGTCCCGGTAGGAGGTCTGCTCGGGATCGAACGTGATCTCGATCGCCTCGGCATGCGTCCCGTGATTGCGGTAGGTCGCGTTCTCGACGTCGCCGCCGGTGTAACCAACGCGTGTCGAGACGACGCCGGGGCGCTTCCGGATCAGATCCTGCATTCCCCAGAAGCATCCGCCGGCGAGGATCGCCTTTTCCGTCGTTCCACTCATCTTCGTCTCTCCTTCCTCTCGAGTCCCTTGCAGGTTATCGAGGCTCGGCCGCCGCTCCCGTCGACTTTTCGCAAGAATGCCACCGTGACCCTCCACGGGAACCCGATCAACGAGACGGCGAGGCTGCCCGACGGCCGCGAGGTGACGGTTCACGTGGGCATGCTCGATGACCCGTACATCGCCGACAGCGACCTGAACACCGTCGTGCTCGAGCTGCGGTTCGGGCACGGCGTCCTCGCATCGGTGACGACGATCCTGAACGCCGACCAGTCGACCGAGGCGAAGCATCTGGCCGACCGCGTCGCCGAGGGCCTACGCTCGGGTGAGCTCGAGCCGCACGCGAGCGCGATCGAGCGCCTCGCCGACGAGATCCTCTAAGCGTCGACGAGCACTTCGTGCACGAACCGGACGGCGAGAGCGCCGTCGCCGACGGCTCCGGCCACGCGGTTCAGTGCTCCTGCCCGAACGTCGCCGGCGGTGAAGACGCCCGGGCGAACGGTCTCCAGCAGGTGCGGTTGCCGGTCGCTCAGCGGCCAGGCGAGATGGCCCTCGCAATCGGCTGCCCCGTCGCCGCAGAGGAGATAGCCGGCCTGGTCGAGGGCGAGCATCCCGGCCCCGGCTTCGCTGCACGGGACGGCCCCGATCATCACGAAGACGGCCGTCGCGTGGACGTCGCTGATCGTCCCCGAGCGGTCGCGGAGGCTGACCGTCTCGACCGTCGCGGTCCCGTGGACGGCGGCGATCTCCGTCTCGGTGAGGACCTCGATGCGCGGCGACGACTCGATCCGGTCGATCAGGTACTGCGACATCGACGAGCTGAGGCCCTTCCCACGGACGACCACGCGCACGCTGCGCGCCCGCGTCGCGAGATGCACGGCAGCCTGACCCGCCGAGTTGCCGCCGCCGACGACGATCACGTCCTCGTCGCGGCACCGTTCCGCATCGTTCGCCATCGCCGCGTGGTAGACGCCGGCGTTCCTGTACCGCTCGATCCCTTCGGCATCCAGCTCACGCCAGCGCGCCCCCGTCGCCATCACGACGCAGCGCGCGAGGACGTGCTGGCCGTCGTCGAGATCGACGCGAACGAGGCCCTCCGTGCCGTCGGCGAGCTCGACGGCACGATGGAAGCTCGAGAGCACGGCATCGAAGCGACGGGCCTGGAGCGTGGCGTTGCGCGTCAGGTCGCCGCCGGAGACGCCGCTCGGGAAGCCGAGGTAATTCTCGATCCGGGTGCTCGTTCCAGCCTGGCCGCCGGGAGCCCACGCCTCGGCCACGAACGTCCTCAAACCCTCCGAGCCGCCGTAGACCGCGGCCGCAAGGCCCGCGGGGCCCCCGCCCAGCACCACGAGATCGAAGCGCTCGCCGTCGACCTCGGCGCGGAGCCCGAGCGAGCGGGCAACCTGGGCAGGCGACGGGTTGCGCATGACATTCGCCGCATGAACGAGAACGGGCGTCTCGGAGCGCGGGATGCCGAGCCAGCCGAGCAGCTTGGCGCTGTCCTCGTCGGTATCGACGTCGTAGAAGCGCACGGGCAGCAGGTTGCGCTCGAGCAGGTCGCGAACCTCGAAGGCCCTGCGCGACTCACGCCCCGCGATGATCCGCATGACGCCGTGCCCCTCGGCCTCGTGCCAGGCTCGGCGCCTCAGCAGGGTGCTGAAGATGTGCTCGCCGAACTCGGGCCACCGTGCGACCATCTCCCGCAGCGAGGCCCGGTCGAACTCGATCACGTCGGTCTCCTCGACCGCGACGCAGGCACTGACCGTCGGCTCACCCGTGAACGCCGCGATGTCGCCGACGAACGTGCCGCCGTCCGCCTCGGCGATATGGACTTCCTTGCCCGGCTTGCGGTCGACGAACTCGACCAGCCCACGCTCGATCACGAAGAACGGCGCGTTGCGAACGGCATGCTCGTAGAGCACTTCACCGGGCTGCACCGTCCGCCTCTCGCCACGCTTGCCCAGCCATTCGAGCTTTGACTCGGAGAGCCGCGGGAAGAACTCCTCGTCATCGAGATCCGGGTAGCTCGGGCTTCGGATCACCTCGATCGTCGCCATCCCGTGAGGCTACCTTCCGGCTAGCTCAGGGCGGCGGCACGGGAATCGACGATCACCATCATGCGGTCGAGGTGCGTCAGGTCGAACACCTGACGTACGACGCCGGACTCGAGCGCGACGACTCTAACCTCGATCCCGCGGTCGGACAGGGCGCGGTGGGCGCGAATCAACGCCGCCACGCCGGACGAGTCGAAGAATTCGACCTGCGCCAGGTCGACGACGACGCGCGGTCTCCCCGCGAACACCGACTCGATCGTCGACCCGAATTTGGCCGCGCTCGACATGTCGACCTCGCCCACGACCTCGAAGACCTGAACGTCGCCGGCAAGCGAAGCGGTGATCTTGAACTCAGGGATATCAGGCAAGGCTCACGAGCTCCCATGAGCGGGGGGAAACGCTTCACGCGCCGGGTCACCTTATCCGATCGCCATCCGATCGCCCGTCTGCCTCCTCGACTCACGGCGATCTCGGCAAGGAGGGTTTAGATTCTCCAAGTCGGTAACAACCCTAGGACGATGAGGCTCAATCCGGAAGCATTGTGATGGCGACGCCCATTCGCAGATCGCGAATGCGGCTTCCTCCTTCGATCGCCGCCCCGAGGCAGGCACGCCGCGCGATCTCGAGCCTGCTCGACGGCTCGGACACCGACGAGTTCGCAGGTTTCGTGGCACTCGCCACCTCCGAGCTGATCAACAACGCGGTCGTCCACGGCTCGCAAAGCGAGGCAATCACGATGGAGGTCCGGCAGACGCCGGACTGGCTCGAGGTTCAGGTCCAGAACCGCGGCGACCGCCTGCGGATGACGGATATCCGCACCCGCCGCTCCGAGGGTGGCCGCGGGCTCGAGATCGTCGACGCGATCGTCGATTCCTGGTCGATCCATTCCCTCCCGTTCGGGGGAGCCAAGGTCACCGTCAGGCTCTCGCGCTCGCAGACGCCGCCTCTGCGCGTGTCGTCACCCGCTCTCTGACGCTTCCGTTCAGAACGGTTCTGCGGTTCGAGTGTTTGGCCGAGGCGCCGGCAGGAGAGACCTGAGCTGCCAACCAGCGCTCGCGAAAGCCGGGCGACCAGAGGGAGACCAGATGCGGACCGAAAATCACACCGGCGAAGAACAGCTTGGCCCGATCGATCGAACGACCGAGGTCATCGTCGACCCGGAGCCGCTGATCGTCACGGACCCGGTCGTCGCAGAGCCGGTCGTCGTCCCGGGCGATCGCGACACGGTCGCCGGCAGCACGGTCGTCGCGGAAAGCCAGGTGGCCGTCGTCGATCCGGACGGCGCAGTGAGCACGACCTACGAGCGCGTCGAGGAGCAAACCGTCGTCACGCGCGACCGGCGGAACTGGCTCTGGCCGCTGCTGGGCCTGCTCGCTCTCCTGCTCGCGCTTGGCCTTCTGGCGTGGTGGTACTTCAGCGGCGACGACTCGAAGCAGGTTCCCAATGTCGTCGGCTCCTCGCTGACAACGGCCGTCAATCGGCTCCAACAGGCGGACTTCAAGAGCTCGATCACCCGCAGCACGCATCCCGAGCACGCCGGCATCGTCTTTGCGCAATCGCCGTCTGCCGCCACCGACGCGAAGAAGGGCTCCGTCGTCCAGATCGCGGTGTCGAACGGGCCTGGCCTGATCGCGGTCCCCTCGGCGGTCGGCCTCTCCGACGCAGCGGCCAGGCAGTCGCTCGTCGACGCCGGCCTCCAGGTGACGGAGGCACGCGTCTTCTCGAGCCAGGCCGCCGGCACGGTGATCGCCCAGAGCCCGCCGGCCGGCGAAAAGGTCGCGTCGGGTGAGAGCGTCCGGATCAACGTCTCGAAGGGCTCTGGTACCGCTGTGGTGCCCAACGCGGTCGGGCTCGGCGAGGCGGAAGCACGAAGCGGCATCGTCGCCGCCGGCTTCCGGGTCACCGAGGCACGCGTTCCGTCGACCCAACCCGCCGGAATTGTGCTTGCGCAGTTCCCCGTCGCCGGGTCGCGGGCCTCGGACGGCACGATCGTGCGTATCAACGTGGCAGGAGCTGCCAGTGGCTCGGCGGCGGCGTCAGGTGGAACGGCCGCTTCCTGGCACGACCACACCGGCGGTGGCCTCCCCGACGAGCACGCCCGCCGTGACGACCACGGCTACTCCGGCGACCGCCGCCCCTGCTCAGGTACCTAGCGCGTCGGGCCCGGTGCAGGGCGCCGCTCAGGCACTGGCGGCCGCAGGGTTTCGCGTGAGCATCGCCTACGTCCCGGGCACAGCCGCGCTTGGCACCGTGACGGCGCAGCAGCCTGCCGCCGGCACCACTGCTCCGACGGGCTCGCACGTGACAGTCAACCTCTCGTCCGGCCCGGGCCAATCGACCCCTGAGACGGTGCCGGACGTCGTCGGCAAGACGATCCCGGAGGCTGTCGCGGCCTTCAACCAGGCCGGGCTTCGCCTGATCTTCCTTCGCTCCCCGGTCACGACCAAGGCCGAGGCCGGCAAGATCATCGAGCAAAGCCCCGCAGCCGGAGCCAGCGCGCCGAAGAACGCCCAGATTCTCGTCTACATGGGCGCCTACCAGACATAGACGCGCTTCCCCGGGGTCGGCCCGCTTCGGTTAGGCGTCTTCTTCGGCCTCCTCGCCGCGCTCACCGGCTGCAACGATATCGCCCTTGGTGAACAGGATCTCCTTGAGCGCGGCCTGCCACTTCGGCTCCCGGCGCAGGAGAAACTCGAGGTCCATCCCAAAATGCTTGAACTCCTCCTGCTGCGCATCGGTCATGATCGCCTTGGCCTGCTCGTCCGTCTCGAGCTCGATCCGCTGGGCGTACCAGCCGATCGCCTCCGCCTCCTCGGTCAGCGACGCGATCATCCGCGCGAACGTCCTGCCTTCCTGCGACAGCTCCTCCGGTGGCTCGTGGTACTGATCCGACCCCATCAAGTCCTCCTCGGCTCATCGATGCGGCCCTCTCGGCGCACCGGGCGATTGACCCGAGCGAGCCTACCGCGGGGCGGCCGACAGCGGCAGGCCGCCGCGCCTAAGATTCGCGCGATGCCCTCGAGGGACAGATGTCCCGGAAACCTGACGGTCTAGATGGCTGTCGCATCGACCGCCGAGATCGCCGAAGCTGCCCTTCGCGCCAGCGAGGAACGGGTTCGACTGGCGCTCGATGCCGCGAACCTGGGATCGTTTCTCTGGTACCCGCTGGAGGACCGCTCGGAGTCGGATCTCCAGATGCTGAAGCTGTTCGGCCTCGAGTCCGAGTCCGAGCTCACCCTGGCCGAGGCGATGGCCAGCTTCATCCATCCGGACGATCGCGAGCGCTACGCCGCGGGTGTCGCCGCCGCGACCGACCCCGAGGGCGACGGGAAGCTTCGCGAGGAGATACGGGTCGTCCAGCCCGACGGAAGCGAGCGCTGGCTGGTCGTGACGGCGCGGGTGGAGTTCAGCGGAGAGCCGAGACGTCCGATCCGGATGGCGGGTGTCGCCGAGGACGTGAGCGAGCGCAAGGACGCCGAGAGGATCCTGGCGGCCGTGTCCGCGCGGAATGCCGTGCGCGCCGCCCTCTCCGATGCGCTCCGCCGGCTCACCGACCCCCGTGAGCTCCAGGGCGAGATCACGCGGATCCTCGGCGAGCACCTCGGGGCGCAGCGGGTCATGTACTGCGAGACCCTGGCGGGCGCCGAGTACATGGTCGCCGCGGACAACTACTCCGACGGCGTCGTCATCCTCGTCGGGCCGATGGACCTGGATACGTTCGGGCAGTCCGTGCTGGCCGGTCTCGCCGCGGGCCGCACGGTCGTCGATCGCGACATCGCCTCGAACTCCGATCTCTCGCCTGTCGAAAGAAAGGCCTACGCCGCGATCGGGGCGGGAGCGCAGGTCGCGGTCCCATTTCTCGACAGCGGGCGCCTTGCCGCCGTTCTCGCAGTTCACCAGACGTCACCGCGCGCCTGGACGAACGAGGAGATCACGCTGATCGAGGAGACCGCCGAGCGCACCTGGGCAGCGGTCGATCGAGCCCGTGCCGAGGCTGCCCTGCGCAAGAGCGAGCACCGCGAGCGCACCAGGCGAGAGCAGGTCGAGCTGCTCGATTCGATCACGCAGGAGCTCGAGCTCGTCGGCGGGGTTCGAGGACGGATCGAGGAGCTCCTCGGCCAGCTCGTGCCTGACGTGGCGGATTACGCGTCGGTCACGATCCCGGAACAACCCCCGATCGAGCGCGGAGAGCCCGTCTTCGATCTCGCGATCCCGCTCGACCTCGGTTTCGCGTTCCCGGGGACCCTGACGGTCGGGTTCTCCAAGGCCGCTGCCCTGCTCCCTGCCGCCGACCCCGACTTCCTCGGACAGCTCGCCGAGCGTGCAGGCCTGCTGCTCGGAAGCGCCCGTCTCCGGGAGCGTGAGCATCGCATCGCGGTCCGGCTCCAGCGGGCGCTCCTTCCGAACGACGTTCTCGACCATCCGAACGTCCTGATCGCGGCGCGATACGAGCCGCGCAGCTCGGTCCTCGAGGTGGGCGGCGACTGGTACGACAGCTTCGTCCTGCCCGACGGGCGGATCGGCCTCGTGGTCGGGGACGTCGTCGGGCACGGGATCGATGCGGCCGCCGCGATGGGACGCCTGCGGACGGCCCTCTCGGCGCTCGCTGCGCGCACGTCGAGCCCGGGTCAGCTGATCAGCTACCTCGACGACTTTGCAGGCTCGCCGAGCGGTGTGGACATGGCCACCGCCTGTTACGCCATTCTCGACACCGCGACCGGCGACCTGAGCTATTCGTCTGCGGGTCACCCACCGCTTCTCCTGCGCGAGCCGAGCGGGGAGACGCGCTGGCTGCTCGAGGGACGATCGCCCCCGCTCGGCACGAGGTCGGAGCTACTTCGGCCGGAGGCGATCGATGTGATGGCGCCCGGCGCATTGCTCGTGCTCTGCTCCGACGGCCTCATCGAGCATCCGGGCGAGGGGATCAATGTCGGTCTCGAGCGACTCGAAGCGGTCGTTGCCTCACTGGCCGATGACCTGCCGGTCGACGATGCGTGCGCTCAGCTGATCGAAGGCATGGGTGTGGAGACCGATCGACAGGACGACGTGGTCGTCATGTGCGTCCGATTCGAGGCGCCGGCCTAGTCGAGGCGGAAGATCTGCTCGAGCGCCGGCGGCCCGCCGTCCGGCACGCGCTCTTCGAGCAGGCCGGACATCGCGTCCTGCCAGCGGGTGCAGACCTCCTGCGCCGCGAGATAGCGCTCGGCTGCGTCGAGATCCTGCGCTTCGAAGTAGCCGAACACCTCGGTTCCCGCGCGGAAGATGGTGTAGTTGCGGATCCCGGCGGAGCTGAGAGCTTCGAGCAGCTCGGGCCACACGTTTGCGTGCGCCTCGACGTATTCGTCGATCTTGTCCGGGCGGACGCGGAGCACGAATCCGGTTCGCTGGGTCATGACGGCTCCTGACTGGTGACGAGGACGACGAGCGTGCGGGGCCCGTGGACTCCCTCGACGCGATTCAGCTCGATGTCGGAGGTGGCCGACGGCCCGGAGACGAACGTGATCGGCCGGTGGTCGCCGTGGACGAGCTCGGCCAGGGCCGTCATCGCCTCGGGCACGAGCTCCACGACCTGAGCCTCTTCGACGACGCAGACATGCAGATCCGGAACGAGCGTCAGCGCGCGGTTCCCCTCGGCGGGGCCCGCGGTGAGGACGATCGTGCCCGTCTCGGCGATCGCGAGCGTGCACCCGGTGAGAACGCCGTCGAGCCCGTCGAGCTGGGTCGCGGTCAGGCCTTCGCCCTCGATCAGCTCGAGCCCGGCTGGACGCCAGGCCGCCGGGATCCCGGCCGGGATCCCGATCCGCGTGGCTGCGCGAGACTCGAAAGCCTGCGCGATCGCCCCGGGGAGCTCGGGGGCAGCGACCCGGCGCACCTCCGCGCGGTAGTCGCCGATCCGCTGGCACAGACGCTCGACGAGCGCCGGTCGATCGAGGTCTCCGGTCCGGCGATAGTCGCGCGGAATCTCGACGGCGGCCGGGCCACCGGCAAGAGCGAGCCGGATCCGGCCCAGCACCACCTCCCGCGCCGAGCTCAACTCCTCTCCCTCCACCAGTCGCGGAAGCTCTGTCCGGCGAGCGGTCTGAGGTCCCTGCTCGTCGTCCAGCCCCCGAGCGGGCCCGGGAGCCGCTTGATCGTGCCGTTGCGCAGAAACGGCCGCTGGGCGATCCGGCCGAGCCGCTGCGCGAGCTCGAATCGCCGCCGGCCCTCGAAGGCCCAGCCGACTGCCTTCATCGACAGCCGCTCGCCGCGGCCGCCGGCCGACTCGACCGCTTTCGCGCGGAGATGGAGAAGCACGGCGGGGATGTCGATCAGCACCGGGCAGACCTCGTAACAGGCGCCGCACAGGCTCGAGGCGAACGGCAGTGACTTGGCGCGCTCGATGCCCTGAAGCTGCGGCGTCAGAATTGCCCCGATCGGCCCCGGATACACCGAGCCGTAGGCGTGTCCCCCGGTCCGCGAATACACGGGGCAGACGTTGAGGCAGGCACTGCAGCGGATGCAGTGCAGCGCCTGACGGCCGACCTCGTCCGCCAGCACGCGCGTGCGGCCGGCATCCAGAAGGACGACATGGAACTCCTGCGGCCCGTCACCGGGCGTGACGCCGGTCCAGAGCGAGGTGTACGGGTTCATCCGCTCGCCGGTCGCGGAGCGCGGAAGCAGCTGCAAGAACACCTCGAGGTCGGCGAAGGTCGGGACGAGCTTCTCGATGCCGAGGATGGTCACGAGCACCGGAGGCAGCGTCGTGCACATCCGGCCGTTGCCCTCGGACTCGACGACGCACACGGTTCCCGTCGCGGCGACCCCGAAGTTCGCACCGCTCACCGCCATCCGCGCGTGCAGGAACCTCTCCCGCAGGTACAGGCGCGCCGCCTCGGCGAGGTCTCGCGGCTCGTCGGTGATCGTGTCGTCGGCGATCGTACGGCGGAAGATGTCCCGGATCTCCGTGCGGTTACGATGGATCGCCGGGACGAGGATGTGCGACGACCAGTCGCCGTCGAGTTGAAGGATCAGCTCGGCGAGGTCCGTCTCGATCGCCTCCACCCCACCGGCCGCCAACGCCTCGTTGAGGCCGATCTCGTCGGTGGTCAGCGACTTGACCTTGACGAGCTCGGTGACTCCGTGTGCCCGCGCGATCTCGAGGACGATCCGGTTCGCCTCGTCCCCGTCGCGCGCCCAGTGCACGTGTCCGCCGGCGGCGGTCACGGCGGCCTCGAACCGGATCAGGTACTCGTCGAGGCGGGAGAGCACCTCGGCCTTGATCGCGCGGCCGGATTCCCGCAGCTCTTCCCAGTCCGGGACCTCGGCTACGACGCGGGCGCGCTTGTCGCGAATCGTCGTCGTGGCCTTGAGCAGGTTGGCCCCCAGCTGCCTGTCGGCGAGGGCCTCCTTCGCGGCGGCCGGAAACGGCCGGAGTGCTTCGCTCACCGCGCGCCCGTCCCGGCGAGGATCTCGGCGAGATGCAGCGTCTGCACCTGCGCGCCCTCACGCGCCAGCCGTCCGCCGATCTGGAGGAGGCACGAGCCGTCGACAGCGGTGCAGGTGCCGGCTCCCGTCGAGACGATCGCCCGGCACTTGTCCGCGACCATCGCGGACGACGTGTCGTGATTCTTCACGGCGAACGTCCCGCCGAATCCGCAGCATTCGCGGGCATCCGGCAGCTCGACGAGCTCGAGCCCGTCGACCGCCTCCAGAAGCCGTACCGGGCCGTCTCCGACACGGGTGACCCGGAGTGAATGGCAGGTCGGGTGATAGGTGACCCGCCCGGAGAAGGATCCACCGACGTCGGTCACGGCCAGATGGCTCACGAGCAGCTCGGATAGCTCGAACACCCGCGCGGCGATCGCACGAACATCGCGTTCCAGAGCGTCGTCGCCGCTCTCGCGGGCGAGCTCGGGATAGACCTCCCGGACCATCCCGACGCACGACGACGACGGGGCGACGATCACGTCGAAGGGGTCGAAGACGCGCACGAAGCGCCGCGCGAGCGCCGTGGCCTCGACCCGGTACCCGCTGTTGGCGTGGAGCTGACCGCAGCACGTCTGGTCGCTCGGGAACTCCACCTGATGTCCGAGGCGCTCGAGCACGCGGACGGTCGCCTTGCCCACCTCCGGAAGGATCGTGTCGGCGACGCAGGTGACGAACAGTGCGACGCGCACGCGAGGGTCAGCGGGGGTAGGCCAGCGCGACGCCGCCGTCGACGTTGAGGATGTTGCCGGTGCTCTTGCCGGATCGGCGCGATGACGCGAAGTACAGGATGGCGGCGGCGATATCGGCCGGCAGCACGTTCACCTTCAGGGTCGTGCGCCCGCGGTAGAACGCCTCCAGCCCGTCGGCCTCGATCCCGTAGGCGGCCGCGCGCTCCTCGCGCCACGCCGAATCCCAGATCCTGGAGCCCTCGAGCACCGCATCGGGATTGACCGTGTTCACGCGGATCCCGTGCCCGCCGAGCTCCTCGGCGAGGCAGCGCGCGAGATGGAGCTCGGCAGCCTTGGCGGCCGAATAGGCGGCTGCCCCTTTCCCGGGCGCAAGGGCGTTCTTCGACCCGATGAAGATGATGCTGCCGCCGGTGCCCTGCTCGACGAGCTGCCGGGCCGCCTCTCTGGCCACGAGGAAGTACCCGCGGGCAAGGATGTCGTTGTTGCGATCCCAGAGCTCCAGCGACGTCTCGAGGATCGGGGCGCTCGAGGCGATACCGGCGTTCGAGACTGCCACGTCGACCCCACCGAAGGCGAGGGCGGCCTCACGGTAGGCGTTGACGATCGACGCCTCGTCGGTTACATCCGCCGTAACGGCGACGGCCCCCTCCCCGAGCTCCGCTGCGGTCTCGCGTGCGCCTTCGCCGTCGAGGTCTACGAGGACCACACACGCTCCCTCGGCGGCGAACGCCCGCGCGGCCGCGCTGCCGATCCCGCCCGCGCCGCCCGTGATCAGGACGACGGCGCCCTGGAACTCGCGAGGCGCCGGCGCAAGTGAGAGCTTGTACAGCTCGAGCGGCCAGTACTCGATCGCGTACGACTCCTCGTCGTCCAGGGAGACGAAGCCTCCGAGACCGGATGCGCCTCGCATGACCGCCATCGCACGCAGGTAGAGATCACGCGCCAGCTTCGCGGCCTTGAGCGTCCGCCCGGCGCTCACGAGACCCACGCCCTCGATCAGGACGACGCGCGGGCTGGGATCGAGGAGCTTGTCGTCAGCGGCCCGGTACTGCTCGAAGTAGGCGTGCTCACGCTCGTGGAACATCCCCACCTGCTCGACGAGGCGGTCGCGCAACGCGGCGGCGTCGTCGCGCTCGGGATCGAACTCGACCCAGGCCGGCCTCCGCTTCGTGTGAACGAGATGGTCCGGGCAGGCTGCGCCGACCTGGGAGAGCTCGTGGGACTCCCGGCCGTCGACGAACTCCACGACGGCGGGTGAGAGATCGATCTGAAGCACGCGCGGCCCGTCGATCGAAAGCGCGCCGCGGAGGGAGGGCAAGACCTCCGCCAGCAGCGCCACGCGCTGATCGTGGTCGAGCGGCGAGCGCGCCGCGCCGCCGAACGACTCGGCGCCGGCCCGGTGCTCCTCGACGAATGCTGCCGCGCGGTTGATCGCGTCGAGGGTCGCCGCATACGACTCGGCTGCGGTCGGGCCCCAGGTGACGAGCCCGTGCTTCGCGAGCAGGACGATTCCGGCGTTCGGGCTCGAGGCGACCGCCTCGGCGACGAGCTTCGAGAGGGCGAAGCCCGGCCTGATGTACGGGATCCAGACCGCTTGAGCGCCGAAGCACTCCTCGGCCAGCCGCTCGCCGTCGGTCGCGCCCACGATCGCGCCGATTGCGTCCGGGTGAGTGTGGTCGACATGAGGCATGCGGAATGAAGGCATGAAGGAGCGTCTCGATCGACGGGCGCGGCATCGCCGGATCGAGCTGGCAGCGGGCGAGATAGGCGACCATCTCCTCGTCCGACATGGCCGGCCGCTCCGCGAGCGGCAGGATCTCGTCGAGCCTGAGACCGGTGAAGCCGTTCCGATCGATCGTGGCGAGGTCGCTACCGGAGCCCTTGACCCACAACACGTCCGTCGTGCGGCCGGTGTGGTCGACCTGGGACACCTTCACCGACGTGTTCCCGCCGCCGAAGTTGACGACGGATCTGTCCGAGGCGAGCAGGTTCGAGCGGTAGACGAGCGCGTCGAGCTCGTCGGCGCCGGTGCGAGCCGGGTCCCAGCGGCTCTCGATCGATGTTGAAGCGGTCACAGCCATGGTTCTCTGACTCCCGGTAGAAGGATGAGGTTCGTCATTGCCAGCCGGCCTGTGCCCCTCCGGCGCGGCTCTCGGCGACTGCGGCGGGATAGCCCCCGGCGCGAAAGGCGGCGATCGGCTCCTCAGCCGCGCCCAGATCCAGGCGCACCTTCGCACAGAGAGGGCGTACGTCGGTCGCGAACGCGTCGAGCAGGATGCGGTTCGCAGCGAGCACGTCACCTGCCAGCTGCGCTTGCCGAAGCGCCTTGCGATCGACGAGCAAGGCCTTTGCATACGACTCCTGGAGGGTGATCACGCTCTGGATCACCGCTTCGATCTTCGGCTCGATGTTGTGTGACTGATCGATGGTCAGACGAGCTCCGCTCTCGAGGGCGCCGTTCGAGACGAGCTCGTCGAAGATCCGGAAGAGCTGGAAGGGATCGATCGAGCCGACCATCAGGTCGTCATCGCCGTACTTGCGATCGTTGAAGTGGAACCCGCCGAGCCGACCCATCCGCTGGAGCAGGGTGACGATCTGCTCGATGTTGACGCCGTGGGCGTGATGGCCGAGATCGACGAGAACGCGCGCCCTGGGCCCGAGCTCCTGGCAGAGCGTGAGCGCCGAGCCCCAGTCGGCGAGATCGGTGGCGTAGAACGCCGGCTCGTAGAGCTTGTACTCAACGAGCAGCTCGACCTGCTCCGGCAAGGCCTCGTAGACCTGCGTCAGCGAGGTGACGAGCCGCTCGCGGCGATCGGAGAGCGCGTCCTGGCCGGGGTAGTTGGTGCCGTCGGCCAGCCAGAGCGAGATCGAGTCGGAGCCGGTCTGACCCGCGATCTCGACGCACTCGAGCAGATGGTCGATCGAAGCCCGCCGAACGTGCTCGTTCGGGTTGCAGAAGCTTCCCAGCTTGTACGCGGGGTCCTGGAACAGGTTCGGGTTGATCGCGCCGAGGCTCAGGCCGAGCGCAGCCGCGAACTCGCGCAGCTCCGCGTAGTCCTCGACCCTGTCCCAGGGGATGTGGAGGGCGACGGACGGCGCAACCCCGGTGTAGCGGTGAACCTGCGCGGCATCCTCGACCTTCTCGTGGGTCGTTCTCGGCACGCCGGCCTGCGGGAACACCGCGAACCGGGTCCCCGAGTTACCGAACGCCCACGACGGTGTCTCGATGTGCTGTGCGCGAAGCGCCGCCTCCACCTCCTCGACCGCCCCACCGCGGGCCGCGAGGGTCTCCGCCAGCAAGTCGTAGGCGGCGCTCACGAGGCAACCTGCTGTCGGACGCGAACCTGGCCGACGACCTGGACGAAACGATCGTAGAGCCCTTCCCACCGTGCGAGATCGGCGTCCGGCTCGTACACGAGAACCTCCGTGCAGCTGCGTACGAGCTCGCGCATGTCGGCCAACGAGCCGAGCTCGCCGGCCGCGTGGAGCTGGACGAGCACGTTTCCGAGCGCGGCCCCCTCGACCGGGCCGGCGAGGACGCGCCGTCGCGCGACGTCCGCGGTCAACCGGCAGAGAAAATCGTTCTGGGCACCGCCGCCGATCACGTGCACGACCTCGATCGGCGTGCCGGTGACGAGCTCGATCTGCTCGAGGACGAACCGGTACTTGCAGGCCAGGCTCTCGAAGATCGCGCGGACCAGCACGGCGCGCTCGTCGGAGCCGAGCTGGCCGCATTGCTCGCACGCGGCACGGATCCGGGCGGGCATGTTCCCCGGAGCGAGCAACTCGGGAACGTCGGGGTCGAACAGCGGGCCGCCCGAGGGCGCCCGGCGGGCGAGCTCGACCAGGTCCTCGTAGCTCGTCGTCTCGCCTTCCGCCACCCAGGCCCGCCTGCATTCCTGGACGAGCCAGAGGCCCATCACGTTCTTCAGCAGCCGGATCGTGCCGCCGAAGCCCCGCTCGTTCGTGAGGTTCGCGGCGCGTGCCTCTTCGGAGACGAACGGCGTGGCCACCTCGACCCCGACGAGCGACCAGGTGCCGCTCGAGATGTACGCCGCGGTCGTCCCCGGCTGAAAGGGGACGGCGACGACCGCCGAAGCGGTGTCGTGCGAGGCGACCGCGATCACCGGCGTGCCGGGCGGCAGGCCGGCGCCGGTCGCGACGTGGGACAGCAGGCCGCCGGCAACCTCGCCGGGCTCGCGCACGTCCGCGAAGAGCCGCTCGGGGATGCCGAGCCTCGAGATCAGGCTGTCCGACCAGAGCCCGGTCTCGACATCGAGGAGCTGGGTCGTGCTCGCGTTCGTCGCCTCGGCGAAGCGCTCGCCGGTCAGCCAGTAAGCCAGCAGGTCCGGGATCAGGAGGAAGGTCTCCGCGGATTGCAGGGCCACGCTCTGCTCGAGAGCGAGCAGCTGGAACAGCGTGTTGAAGGGCAGGAACTGGATGCCGGTCGTCGCGTAGATCTCCTCGGCCGAAACCAGGGCGAAGGCCTTCTCCATCGCGTCGGCCCCGCGGCCGTCGCGATGATGGAGCGGGTTCGAGATGAGGGCGCCCTGTCGGTCGATCAGCCCGAAATCGCAGCCCCACGAGTCGATGCCCAGGCTACGAACGTGGTCGCTGCCCCCCGCGAGCTCGCCGAGCGCGGAGCAGATCTCGCCGAACAGGCCGAGCACGTCCCAGTACAGGCCGTCGGGCAGGCGGACCGGCCGGTTCGGGAACCGGCGCGCCTCGGACAGATCGAGTCGCGTGCCGTCGAACCGCCCGACGAGCGCCCGTCCGCTCTCCGCGCCAAGGTCGAACGCGACGCGAACGTCACTCACCGCCGCTCCTCCTCGAGGGGAGAAACAACCGAGCCAGATGGGCGTCCAAGAGGGGTGCGGCCCATTCGAGATCGACGAGATCGGACATCGGCGCCCCCTGTGGGCGGTTGGTGAAAGTCGAGACTAGCATCGGGATCGATGATCGCTTATGATCGCACATCACCACACCGTGCATGACCACACCAAAATCGACCACCCAATCATGCAACGCTCGACGAGACGCCGCTTCTGCTGCCGGAACGGAACACGCGTTGGCAGCGCAGGCGGCCGCACCGGGGCAACCCCGAGGGCGGTGCCGAATGAGCGGGACGTGGCGCAACAGGTTCGCAAACCCTTCTAGCTTTGTGGAAAGGACTCGAGTGATGACTGGTTCCCTTAGAAAGCGAGTGCTGGCGGCTGGAACAGCGCTTGCGCTGATCTGCGTCTTCGGCGCGGCGATCGCGTCGGCCGCGGCTCCGATGAAGACGGGCCTGAAGGTCTTCGTCATCCCGAAGAACCTCGGCAACTCGTACTTCACGACCGCGGACAGTGCGAAGTCGGGTGGCGCGATCGCCGCCCTGAATGCCCTCAAGGAGTCGGGAACCGAGACGAGCGGCACCGCCGCCACGCCGGCCTCCCAGATCCCGGCCATCCAGGCTGCGATCACCAAGGGCGCGAACGTCCTGCTCGTGTCCGCCACTGACGCCTCGGCGCTCTGCCCGACGCTCAACTCGGCGATGCAGAAGGGCATCACGGTCGTCACGTACGACTCCGACGCCCCGCTGTGCCGCAACCTGTTCATCAACCAGGCGACCGCGCAGGGGATCGGCGCGAGCGAGGTCGACCTGCTCGCGAAGCAGATCGGCGGCTCGGGCCAGATCGCGATCGTCTCGGCTGCCGCCTCCGCGACGAACCAGAACGCGTGGATCGGCTTCATGAAGCAGGAGCTCAAGAAGTACCCGAAGATGCAGCTCGTCTCGACGGTGTACGGCAACGACGATCCGACCACCTCGACGCAGGTCACCGAGGGGCTGCTCCAGCAGTACCCGAACCTGAAGGGGATCATCTCGCCGACGACGGTCGGGATCGCCGCAGCGGCGGCAGTCCTCGACACCGCGAAGTACCGCGGCAAGGTGCAGCTGACCGGCCTCGGCACGCCGAACTCGTTGCGGAAGTACGTCAACGACGGCACGATCCAGGGCTTCGAGCTCTGGAACCCGGCTGACCTCGGCTACCTGGCCGCCTACGCCGGCGTCGCATACGCCTCGAAGGCGATCACGAACGCGAGGGGCCAGCGGTTCACCGCCGGCAAGCTCGGGAATTACACGCGTCGGAGCCGGCCACTCGATCCTGCTCGGCGCTCCGTACGTGTTCAACAAGGCGAACATCTCGAAGTTCAACTTCTAGGCATCACCGGCTCGGGGCGACCGGCGAGCCGCCGGCGCCCCGAGCGCTCTTTCCGCCCGTCCTCGGAAACCGACCGAGGCGTTCTCTCTACTCTCTGATCTCCGAGGATGTGGTGACTCTCCGTGTCAGCTGAGCACGAAGCCGGAGCAGTGCCGGCGGCACCGCCGGCGCAGGTGCCCATCCTCTCGCTCCAGCACGCAACCAAGGCTTTCGGGGCGATCCGCGCGCTCGACGACGTCTCGATCGATCTCTACCCGGGCGAGGCTCACGCTCTCGTCGGCGAGAACGGAGCCGGCAAATCGACGCTCGTGAAGATCTTCGCCGGCGTGCACCCGCCGGACAGCGGGCAGCTGCTCGTCAACGGCGTCGAGGTCGCCCTGACCGGCCCTGCCGACGCGCGCGACTGCGGGATCGCCGTCATCTACCAGGAGCCGACGCTCTTCCCCGACCTCACGGTCGTCGAGAACATCTTCATCGGCCGCCAGCCTCTGCGCTCCGGTCGCCGGATCGACTCCGCCGCAATGCATGCTCAGGCCCAGGCGATCTTCGAGCGGCTCGGCATCCGGCTCGACCTCGACCGGATCGCGCTCGGCCTCTCGATCGCCGAGCAGCAACTGGTCGAGATCGCCAAGGCCCTGTCGCTCGATGCCAGAGTCGTCGTCATGGACGAGCCGACGGCCGCGCTCTCGGCCGTCGAGGTCGACCGCCTCTTCCAGGTGGCCGCCGCGCTGCACGAGTCCGGCGTCGCCGTGCTCTTCATCTCCCACCGGCTCGAAGAGGTCTTCGCACTCTGCCAGCGAGTCACGATTCTCCGCGACGGCCGGCTCGTCCTCACCCGCGAGCTCGAGGGCCTCCACCCCGACGATCTGGTGCGCGCGATGGTCGGACGTGAGCTTCCCGAACGCGTGGTGACGGACCATGCCGCCGGCGAGACCGTTCTCGATGTCGAGCGTCTCTCGCGGGAAGGCGTCTTCCTCGACGTCAGCTTCAAGGTGCGGGCCGGCGAGATCGTCGCGCTGGCCGGTCTCGTCGGGTCGGGCAGGAGCGAGGTGGCGCGGGCGATCTTCGGAGTCGACGCCTACGACGCCGGGTCCGTCTCTCTCTCCGGCCGCAAGCTGCGCGGAGCATCTCCGACGAGGGCCATGGCAGCCGGGGTCGGCCTCGTTCCCGAGGATCGACGCCAGCAGGGCCTCGTCGATGAGCTCCTCGATCACGCGCAACATCGCGCTCGCGTCGCTCCGGCGGCTCAGCCGGCTCGGGTTCATCCTCGGAAGAATGGAGAGCACCTTCGCGGCCGACTGGGCGGTCAAGCTCCAGATCAAGTACGGACGCCTGGCCAACCCGATCAGCTCGCTCTCCGGCGGCAACCAGCAGAAGGTCGTCCTGGCGAAGTGGCTCAGTCGCAATCCGGCGCTGCTCATCGTCGACGAGCCGACTCGCGGGATCGACGTCGGCACGAAGGCCGAGGTCCATCGCCTGCTCGACGAGCTCGCCGCCGAGGGCGTCGCCATCCTGATGATCTCGTCCGAGCTTCCCGAGGTGCTTCGCCTGGCGGACCGCATCCTGGTCATGCGCGAGGGCCGGCTCGTCAAGGAGCTGGTGCACGCCGACGCCTCCGAGGAGAGAATCGTCGCCGCGGCGACCGGCCAGGCCGAGGTGGCCGCATGAGCATAGGCGCCTCCACGGAGCGGAGCCGGTGACGGTCGCGCTCGACCCGACGCCGAAGGCCACGCCGCCGGTCGTGGACACGTCGACCAACCGGCTCGTCGACCTCGTGTTCCGGGTCAGGGAGTTCGGGATCATCGCCGTCCTGTTGCTCCTCGTGGCTGTCACCGCAGCCATCCAGCCGCGATTCCTCAGCCTTCAGGAGCTTCAGTTCATCCTGCTCGACACGACCGTGTTCGCCCTGCTCGCGATCGGCGAGACGATGGTCGTGCTCACCCGCAACGTCGACCTGTCGGTCGGAGCGGTGCTCGGGCTCGCGGCCTACCTCTCCGCCAACCTGTTCCAGACGCATCCGGGGACGTCGATCGTCGTCGTGTTCCTGGTCGGCGCGGGAATCGGTCTCGCCTGCGGCGTCGCGAACGGCTTGCTGACCACGATCGGGCGAGTCCCGAGTCTCGTCGTCACCCTGGCGAGCCTGTACATCATCCGCGGGATCGACACGTGGCTCGTCGGCGGCAACGAGGTCGTCTCCAGCTCCCTGCCGAACGCGTTCCTCAACATCCCCCACGCCAAGATCGCCGGGATCCCCGTCCTCGCAATCGTCGTCGGGCTCGGCGTCGCCGTCGCGGCGTATTACCTGCGCTCGTATCGCTCGGGCCGCGAGCTCTATGCGATCGGGTCCAACCCGGATGCAGCGAAGCTCGCGGGCATCCCGATCGGCAAGCGGGTCTTCACGGTCTTCGCGATCAGCGGAACGCTCGCCGGGATCGCCGGGGTGCTCTGGGCCGCCCGCTACGGCACGATCGACTCGACCGCCGGTACCGGGTACGAGCTGACGGTCATCACTGCCGTCGTCGTCGGCGGAGTGGCGATCTTCGGGGGAAGCGGCAGCGTGATCGGAGCCGCGCTCGGGGCGCTGCTCCTGAACACGATCAACTCGTCGCTCTACGTCCTCGGGATCTCCGCCTTCTGGGACCAGGCGATTGCCGGCGCGCTCCTGATCGCTGCGATCACGATCGACCAGTTGATCAAGGTGCAGCTCACGGTCGCGTTGCGCCGGAGGTCGCGCCTTGGCGCCTGAGCCGAACAGTGCTCCTCCTCGCCACCGACGTGACGCCGGGCGAAGGCGATCGCGCGGGCCGCGGCTGGGGCGCGGGCCTGCACGGGGTGATGCGCTGGGAGTCGGGGCTCGTCCTGGCCTCCCTGCTCGTGATCGCGCTCGGCATCGACGCGTCCGACCAGTTCCTGACCAGCGGCAATTTCTTCTATCTGAGTGTCTCGATCGGCGAGGTGGCGATCATGACCCTGCCACTCACGTTCATCATCATCACGGGCGAGATCGACCTCTCGGTCGCGTCGATCCTCGGGCTTTCGAGTGCGCTCGTCGGCTACCTCTGGAGCCACGGCTGGCCGATGCCGGCGATCATCCCGGCCGTCCTCGTCGCCGGGATCGTCGCCGGCGCGTTCAACGGCTTCCTGATCACCCGGGTCGGGCTTCCCTCCCTCGCGGTGACGATCGGGACCCTGACCCTCTACCGCGGGATCGCGGTGATCCTCCTCGGCCCGGCGACCATCTCGGACTTCCCGTTCTCGTACACGAAGATCGGCGTCGAGCCGTTCCCGCACACCTCGTTCCTGTCGTACTCGGCCGTGATCTTCCTGGTCCTCGCCGCGGTCTTCGGCGTCGTCCTGCACTTCACGCCGTTCGGACGATCCCTCTATGCGATCGGGTCGAACAAGGAGGCTGCGACGTTCGCCGGGATCCGGGTCAAGAGGATCAAGATGCGGCTGTTCATCCTCTCGGGCCTCGTCTGCTCGGCCGTCGGCATCCTCTACACCTTCCGCCTCTCGACGGCCGTCCAGAACAACGGGCTCGGCCTGGAGTTGACCGTCGTCGCGATCGTCCTGCTCGGCGGCGTCTCGATCTTCGGTGGGAGAGGCACGATCATCGGTGTCGTCCTCGCCGTGTTCGTGCTTGCGGGCCTGCAGAACGCGCTCTTCCTGACGAACTTCCCCCAGAGCGCACTCGGGATCATCCCGGGGATCCTCCTGCTGGTCAGTGTCCTCGTGCCGAACGCCTCCTCGTTCGTCGGCCGCGCCCGTGACTCTCTGAAGCGGCGGCAGGTGCGCGGCCGGATCGAGGCCGCAGCGCGTCGCGCCTAGACGCGGCTACGCCCGGTGCGTCGAGACCCCGTGGGCCTCGAGCATTCGGATCGCTTCGTGGCCTGGGTCGCTGACGTACGCGATGTCGACCGTGTCGAGAGGCGCGACGACTGCCAGCCCGCGATCGTCGAACTTCTGGGCCGTCGCGAGCAGCACGGCGGTCTGCGCGTGGGCGATCATCGCCCGCTTGACCTCGGCCTCGAGGGGATCGGCGTCGGTCAGGAACCCGTCCCTCGTCACGCCCTTCACCGAGAACACCACCCGATCGACGAGGTAGCCGCGAAGCGCCCGGACGGTATCCGGGCCGACGAAGGAGTGCGTGAGCGGGCGGAACGTCCCGCCGAGGGCGATCAGGTCGACATTGGGCGAGTCGGCGTTGCCGACGAGGTCCATCACGGGAAGTGAGCTCGTGAGCACCGTGGCGGCGGCGCCGGACTCGAGGATCGCCCGGGCGACGTAGAAACTGGTCGTCGAGGAGTCGAGGAACAGGGTCTCGCTCGGCTCGAGCGTGGTCACGACTGCCTGCGCCAACCGCTCCTTGTCCTCGATGTCGAGGCTGAGACGATGCCGAAACGAGTCCTCGTGCGCCGCAAGGTCGGGTAGCACAGCCCCGCCGTGGGTCCTCCGGGCATGTCCCTCGCGAACCAGGATCGCCAGGTCGCGACGCGCCGTCATCGGGGAAACGCCGAACGATTGCTCGACCGCGCCTACGGTGATGCTCCGCCGCTCACGCAGGAGCTCGAGGATCAGCCTGCGCCGCTCCTCGGGAACGATCTGATCCCGGCCGATGTCTGCATCCGCGCTCACCTCACCGCCAAGTGTCGCATCCATCGTCCCGGGGCTCAACAGCGGCACCACCGAGTGTCGCCCTACTGAACGTTGATCGTGATCGTCTTGACGATCGTCTTGCCCGAGCGAAGATCGACGTGCCAGGCGCCGCGGGGAAGCGGCCCGTTCGACTTGACCGAGCTCGTGATCGTCGGGGCGCTCGACTTCGACGCCTCGCCGAGCAGCTTTCCGCCCGGCTCGAACCAGGCGACCGTGAGCGATTGACCGCGCGGCGGCTGCGACATGAACTCGAACGTCACGAAGGCCTGCTTGCCCCCCGAATGGAGCGTCGCAGTGGGCGCACCGTTGGCCGAGGCGCTCGCGAAGGCACGGCCGACGACACCGCCCCGGGGCGCGGTGAGCGAGAGCGTCTTCACCTGCGGCGGCACCGTGAGATGACCGCTTCGACCGCTGATCGTCACGACGAAGCCTCCGGGGATCAGCCCGAGCGCCGGATCCAGCTTGAGCCCGATGCTGAAGTGCCCCGCCGGGAGCGAGAGATGCTCGGAGACGAGCTTCCCGCCGCCCGACCGGGCGAGCTGGACGTCGACCTGGGCGGTCTTTGCGATCCGCCCGTGCACGAGCAGCTTTCCGGTGCCGATGCTCTGGTTCCAGGAGACCGAGAACGCGGCGGCGTCGATCTGCACCGGCACGATCGCGGCGCTCGGCTTCGAGACGAAACGCGCGGAGATCGTCGCGGCCTTCTGCACCTTGAGCTGGCAGGTGATCGTCGTGCCGCTGCACCCCCCGCTCCAGCCGCCGAAGCGGAAACCCGTGACGGGTGCGGCGTGGAGGGTGATCGTCGAGCCCGGCTTGTAGGTCCCGAAGCAGGTCGAGCCCCTGGCGCCGCACGCGATGCTTCCACCGCCGGTCGCCCTTCCGGTCACGGTGCCACTGCCGGAGACGCCGACCTTGATCGCGAGGAGCGTCGGGGGCGGCGTCATCGCGGTGGTCGTCGGGGTCGAGACGATCACGGGCTGGCTCGAGCTGGTCGCCGTCGTCGTCGGGGAGGCCGAGGTCGAGGTCGTGCTCGGAGCAGGGACGCCGAACGTGACGCTCACCGTGCCACCGGAGGTCACGGTGCAGGTCGACCCGGTGCCGCTGCAGGCGCCGCCGCTCCACCCGGTGATCACGTTCCCCGAGCCCGGAGTCGCGTGCAGCGTCACCGGGGTGCCGATGTTGAAGGAGGCCGAGCACGTGGCGGGGCAGCTGATCCCGCCCGGGGAGCTCGAGACGCTCCCAGAGCCAGTCGCGGAGACGGTCAGAGAGTAGGTCGAGGGAACCGAGAGCGTCGAGATCGTGAGGATCGGAAGGGTGGCGACGATGTGCAGCCCGAACGACGCGGTGACGTTGGCGGCGCTGCTGACCGTGCACGTGCCGGTTCCCGAGCAGGCGCCGCCCCAGCCGTTGAACACGTAGGCCGGCCCTGCCGGGGTCGCCGTGAGCGTCACGGACGAGCCTTTCTGGAAGAGCGCGGAGCACGACGAGCCGCAGCTGATCCCGCCCGGAGAGCTCGAGACGCTCCCCTGCCCCGACACGCGTCACATCGACGGAGTAGAACAGCGAGATGACCGTCGTGATGTTGCTGATCGACGAGATCGGCGGCGAGATCGGCGGCGGGGCGGCCTGCCGATCATGAGCGCCACCCGCCGGGCCGGGCACGAGGGCGATCGCTGCCACCACCCCGAGTGCCGCGAGGCCCGCGAGCTTCAGGAACGCGCCGAGCCTGTCCCGTGCGCGCGAGTCGCCGTGAGCCGCGCTCAGGCCGACCCTCGTCGTCCTGCCCCTCATCGCCGCGGTCTCCGATCCCTTTGGATCCCATCTCACCTGCCCGACTGCTGCTCACTCGCTGCCCCGAGTCGCCCGATCTTACGCCGCTACGGCGATAGAATCAATGTCGGCCGGCCGCATGATTTGCGGCGGGCAGTCCGGGAAGGATGTCTGTGATGAAGCACTCGATCGAGGCATCCACCGGAGACCTGCTGGCCGGAGACAAGCGCGTATTTCCGATCGGGCTCTCCGATCCTCCTCCGCCGGGAACGACGGCGCCCGAGAGCGGCCTGCCCGCCTGGTCCGAGATTGCCGGGGCGGGCGTGAGCTTCGTCCGCAACTACACCGTCTGGCGCACACCCGGCGTGGACGAGCAGCTGCTGTCGGTCGGCCAGGAGCTCGACACGGCGGCGACGCACGGCCTGCAAGTGTGGCTGGCGCTCGCAGGAGTCGACACCGATCTATCTCAGCAACCGCTGCTCGACCGGGTCGTCGACACGTTCAAGGGGCATCCCGGCCTTGGGGTCTGGAAGGGCGCCGACGAGCCGGCGCTCGGCCGCGTTCCGGTCGCCGGATGTGTCGCGGTCTACGAGCACGTGCGGAAGCTCGACCCCGACCATCCGATCGTGATCATCGAGGCGCCGCGCGGTCCGGGCCCGACTCCGGGAAGCCCGAGCACCAGGCTGACGGCCGCAGCCGTGCGGCCCTACGCAGCCGCCTGCGACGTGCACGGCGTCGACATCTATCCGGTCTCGGATCCACCGGGGGCTCATGCCGGGCGGGCCCCGGTGAACACCGACATCAGCGTCGTCGGGGATGTGACCGCGATCGTCGCCGCCGCAACACCGCAGAAAGCGATCTGGACGACGCTGCAGATCGCCTGGAGCGGCGTCTTCCCGCCTCATCCCGTCGTGTTCCCGACATTGCAACAGGCGCGGTTCATGGCGTACGACGCGATCGTGGCCGGCGCTCGCGGGCTGTTCTTCTTCGGCGGCCAGTTCAAGCAGGTGATGAGCCCCGCCGACCGCCAGCTCGGCTGGAACTGGACGTACTGGAGGAATGTGCAACGTCCTCTGCTCGTCGAGCTGACCGACGCGGCGCACACCCCGGCGCTGGTCGCGCCCGTCGCCCCTCTCGGAATCAGGGCGAGCGCGACCGACGTCGCCTTCAGCTCGCGGGAGGCCGGCGGCTTTCTCTATCTGATCGCCGTCAGGAAGAGCCCGACCCAGACCGGGACGGTGCGCTTCTCGGGGCTCCCGGCCGGTATCGGCAAAGGAACCGTGCTTGCGCATCCGGGCGGCAACCCGGCGCGGCCGATCACCGTCACGACGGGCTCGTTCACCGATCCGAGCCCGTTCGCCCCGCACAACGCGCGCGTCTACCGGTTCCCGCTTGCGTAAGCGACCGAGCGCAGCCGCCGTGGTCAGACGTTGTTGGCGACGGTGAAGGGCTGGGTGCGCGTGCCGGTGTTGCCGGCGAGATCGATCGCCTGAACCTGGAGCTCGTAGTTGCCGTCCGCGAGCAGTGTGGTGCTCCAGGTGTGGGCGAGGTAGAACCTGTAGAGACCGGGCGACTCGGCATGGTTCTGCCGGGTTCCCGGCGCGTAGATCCGATCGAAGGCGGATTGCGGCATCAGGGTGTCGCTGAAGTCGACCGGCGTGTGCCAGTCGCGGACGGTCTCGGTTCCCCGGAGCACGCGCCAGCGTAGGCGTGCAGGTGTGACCGGCAGGCCGTTCCAGGGGGCGGGAACCGGGATCGGCGGGATGTCGTGGGCTTCGGCGATCACGTCGACAGCGCCGTGAACGGTGACCGGCGGTAGCTCGACGCCGCCGCGTGAGAACGCGACCCGGGTGACGCCCGGACGAGTGGTGTCCTGCCACGGTGTGAGCGCTCCGGCCCGGAGCGGGTTTCGGTAGGAGCCGACGCGTCGCTCCGCGAGATGCACGTGCAGCCAGGGTGCGTCGATGTGCCCGAGCAGCTGGTGCTTGGCGACCTTCTGACGGGCCTCGACGGCCGGCACGACGTGCCAGTAGCCGTGCTCGTTATCGCCTTCCGCAACGGAGATCGCGCGAGCGTCCTCGAGATGGACGGTGCCCCCCTCGACCGCATACACCGGCGTGCCGTTCGGCGCCGAGATATCGATCCCGAAGTGGAACGCCCTCGACGTACCGGAGATGCGCGGGTCGTTGAAATACGCCCGAACCGGATGCGGCTCGTCGAAAGGCTCGAGCGGCCAGGAGTACGTCACGTGCGCCGCGCCCCGCCGGATGCCCCGTCATCGGCAGCAGCCTGCCGGCTCGACTCATGCTCGGATATCGCCTTCACCGGATGGTCTCCGGGGTCGCCGGCGACGCCGGCGACCCCGTCGGGTCTCCCTACTTCTTCAGGGCATCCTTGGCCTTGTCGGCGACCTTGTCCACCGAGTCCTTGGCCTTTCCGGCCGCGCGGTCGATCTTCCCTTCGCGCTTCAGGTCACGGTCGTCCGTCAGCGCGCCGACCGCTTCCTTGGTGCGGCCCTTTGCTTCATCGGCATCTGTCATGGCTCCCCCTTTTTTTCTGGCTCGTTCGCTTTGTTGCGTTTCTTCCCTCGATCCACGTCGTTCAAGCGCGCTCGGCGTCATTCGCTCGCGCGAACCGTGGTTTCCAGCCCTCGAGTCAACGGAACCAGGTACCAGGCCACGACGATCGCGAGGCCGATCACCCCGACGGTGACAGCGGCGACGATCCAGCCGAAGAGGACCTCGATCACGAGGCAGATCGCCGCGAGGATCCCAAGCCCGAGCGTTGCGGTCCCGATGAGAAACATCCCATGCCCGATCCGGATCACGTCGCTCTTGCCGCCTTTCTCCCAGCGCAGCCGGTGGTAGACCGACGGAGCCACCAGGAGGATCGTCGCCAGAGACGTCAGGACGAGGCAGATGAAGAACACGATCCGGCCGCCGCGGCCCACCTCATCGAAGTGGGTGGCAAACGGCACGGTGAACAGAAACGCGAGGAGCACCTGGGCTCCCGGTAGCACCACCCGGAGCTCGCCCAGGAGCTCCATCAGCTGCCTGTCCGTCCTTGCCTTCTCGGACTCCCGGCTTCCGTCGGCGTGGCCGGCCGGGCGCCTCTCGTCCAGAGGTGCCGCTTCAGGCCCGGCAGCCGGGACGGTCGCCGGGAGCCGGCTCATTTCTTCCGCTTCTTCGCTTTCTTCTTTTTCGCGCGACCGAGCACGCGATTGGCCTTGGCCACGATCTTGTTGTACGCGCTGCGCGAGAGCTTCCCCTTTTTCAGTTGCTGCTTCGCGCGTCCCTTCGCGTTCGCTGCATGTTTCGCGTCGGGCATCGGGTACTTCCGCGTGCCCGGCAAGCCGAACTGGGACTTCTTGAGCTTTGTCCGGTTCAGAGCCATGCGGCGTACGTAACCAGCCGGCGCCGCTTTCAATCATTTGGCCGCAGCGGTTTGCCTGGCTCCCCGGTAGGGCAGCAAAGGGGATCCATACACAGACAGGATCGAGAGGAGACAGATGGCGGAGCTGACGAAGCTCGAGTCGAAGCTGGGCGAGGTGACGGGGCTCGCAATGGCGGCTCAGGTCGCGACCGAGAAGGTCCGTGCGCTCACGGACGGCGAGGATGCCGCGCTCGCGACGAGGCTGAAGCAGATGCACGACGAGGCGGCCGAGACGGAGCGGCGCTGCGTCGCCCTGGCCGGCACCCTCGAAGGGAAGAAGACCGCGATCCTGGAAGAGGCAGCCTCGACGAAGGGCAAGGCCGCCCAGATGATGAAGACGTACCTGGACAGCGACTCGGAGGCACTCGACGGGTTCGAGTTTCTCACGATGGCGGAAGCGGGCGAGGTCGGGCACTGGACGATCCTCAAGACCCTGAATGCGACCGCAGGCGATGCCGACGTCGCCACCCTGGTCGACTGGGCGCTTCCCATCCAGGAGCGACACTTCGCCGACGTGAAGGGCGGCTCGCTGAAGCTCGCCGGCGACGAGGATCCCAACGAGGCCGCCTGAGCGGGACGGGCGACCGTTCCGAGAAGGCGAAGGCCCGGTGCTGGGCCTTCGCCTTCTCGTGACCGGCCGTCGGCGTCTCGTCAGACCACGGGTACCGGCGGAGCAGCGATCTCGGCTGTCGGCTCCCGGCGGGGCACGCGAAGGATGAGCCCCGCCCACTCCGGCATCCACCAGTTCGCGTCGCCGAGGAGCTTCATCAGCGCCGGCAGAAGCAGAGCGCGGATCACGGTCGCGTCGAAGATGATCCCCCCTGCGAGCCCGATCGCCAGCGCCTTCACCTCGTAGCCCGGGCTCGACGAGAGCACGAGGAAGGCGAACACGAGCCGGCGCGGCAATAGACAAGCCAGTCGTCCTCAAGAACGAGGATGCCGCGCGCGGGTCAGCGTGTTTCCGGACTCTAACGCGTATCGGGAGGCCAACCCGTTCCAGGGCATCCAGATCAGCGCGGTCCTTGGCGGCAACTCTCGGGTCGTCGTGCACGATCGCCTTCTCCTCGCAGAGCGCACCTAGTCCGATCAGGCGGGCACGCACCCCCGCCAGCTCGCGGGTCTCGTCGCCGAACGCGTCCGCCGGCCAGAAGGCAAACCCGTCGCGGGTCGGTGTCGCGATCTGCCCCTGGGCGAGACGGACGAGAAACGCGAGCTCCAGGCGTACGCCTTCGCGCTCATATCCGGTGTAACCGTCCTCGTCCTCCTCGGGCGCATGTGCCCAGCCGTCGCCGGCAAGGGCGGCGGCGATCCGGTCGAGGTCGGCCGCCCAGACGGCGAGATCGAGGTCGGCGTGCGCCCGCGTCACGGCGCCCACGTGGAAGTCGACTGCCCACCCACCGAAGAGCCACGATTCGACCCCTTCGCTCTCGAAGAGCCTCAAGGCCCGACGCAGACCTTCCAGCTGTGCTTCCTGGCTCACACGGCCAAGTTTGGCAAACAATCCCTCTAGCTCGCCTGGCCGTGGCCGATGCCGTACAGGATCGAGACGGTCAGGAAGGCGAACACCAGCGGCCGGAGGCCACGCGACAGCCCGCGTCGGTCGAGCCCTGACTCGCCCAGGTACCGTTCAGACGTGAAGCCGATTGCTACCGGCCGGGTGGAACAGATCGTCGCGAAGTACTCCGAGAACGCCCCGATGGCCGCTGTTTGCTGCAACGCCTGCCGAACCTGCGTCACCACGAACGTCGTAGCCATCCTCGGCACGGCGCTCGCAGCTGCCGGCAGTGGCATCTGGCGAGTTGCTCGCCGCCGGCCGCGATGACGGGCTCGGAGTCGCTTCACCGACACGGCGGGTTCGTCCACCGTCACCGGTACGCCCACCCGCACCGGCACCTCCGGTGGCTCCGCCGCTCACAACCGGTCGATCATCACGATCACGCGGCCGACGACGGCCACTCGCACACGCACGCGCACGACCACCAGCACGAACGGGCACGGCCACTCGCACGGTCTCGTAGACCGCTCGATAGTCCGGTCGCACGAAGGCGTCAAGGCGGTCGCGATCAGCCTGGTCATCCTGGCGATCGCAGCCACAGCCCAGCTTGCGATCTTCGCGCTCTCCGGCTCGGTCGCGCTTCTCGCCGACCTGATCCACAACTTCGGCGACGCACTGACAGCAATACCGCTCGGCATCGCGTTCTATCTCAGGAGCGTGCGCGGCGAGCGGCTGGCCGGCCTCGCCGTCGTTCTGGCGATCTTCGGCTCGGCCTGCGTCGCTCTCTACGTGACGATCATGCGCTTCATCCATCCTCAGAGCCTGACCCACCTCTGGGTGCTCGCCGGCGCGGGGCTGATCGGTTTCGTCGGCAACGAGCTCGCCGCTCGGGTTCGGCTGTCGGCCGGCCGTCGCCTCGCAAGTGCGGCGATGACCGCCGACGGGAAGCACGCGCGAATCGACGGCTTCGTCTCGCTCGGCGTCGTGGCCAGCGCAGCGCTCGTCGCTCTCGGAGCGCAGGTCGCGGATCCCATCATCGGCCTGGCGATCACGCTGGTCATCCTCCGCATCACGTGGCAGTCCTGGCACACGGTCCGTCACGCCGAGATCGACCTCGAACACGTCGAGTAAGCGTTCGTTCGGTACTTCCCCGCAGCACGGTCGCGGGATAGCCCCGGCGGAGTGCAAGCCGTGAGGTCATGCTAGGAGTGGGCTCGAGGACGAGGAGCTCGGACCAGTGACGGGCGAAGCGGCACACCTCATTCCCTACGCGCTGATCGCGGCGCTGAGCCCACTCGGCTTCGCGGCGACGATCACGGTGCTGCGGACGGGCCGCCTCAGGGCCCTCGGCTTCGGGATCGGCGTGGTCGTCGGTCAACTGTTGGCGTGCTCCATCCTGGTCGTCGTGGGAGGAGCGTCCTTTCCCTCTCACGAGACCAGTCACCCGAGGTTCGAGGCGCTACTCGAGCTCGTGCTCGCCGCCGCGCTCCTGTGTCTTGCCGCCGCGGTCTACCGGCGCCCAGCCGGGGCGGAGCACAGCGCCGGCTCGAGCGGCCGATCGAAGGAGCTCCTGCACCGGCTCGGGCACGTGAGCGCCTTCACGGCGCTGTTCGTCGGGCTGCTGCTCGGGATCGGAGGCCCGAAGCGCCTCGTGCTCACCGCATTTGCGTCGGCTTCGATTTCCGCCTCGGGCGTGAGCGGCTCGAGCGAGGCTGCACTAGTCGTCTGGTACTCGGCCCTCTCGACTCTGCTCGTCTGGGTGCCGGTCGTCGGGTATCTGCTGCTCGGGCAGTGGGCAGTTACCCGGCTCGATCGCGCCCTCGAATGGCTGAGGTTCCGGCAGCGGCCCGTGACCGTCTGCGCGCTTGTCGTCGTCGCGCTGCTACTCATCGGCGACGCGGTCGCGCTGTTGTGACATCGCTGGACGCCTTCAGGCAGTCGAGCACCGTCATCGGTGAGCCGTGAGCGCCTGGCGGACGTCACGGGCGATCTGAATGTCCTCACGTGCCCGGATGGCAAAAACCCGCACAGGCGCTTCTTCCGATCCGATCTCCGCGTCGAGCTCCGCGTGCATGTTCCGCGCGGAGTCGATGGCGACGCCGAGGAAGCCCAGGCCCGTGGCAGCGCGCGCCCGGATCGCCGGGGCGTTCTCGCCGACCCCACCGGTGAAGACGAGCGCGTCGAGGCCTTCGGTCGCCGCCGCCATCGCAGCGATGCCGGCACGGAGGCGATGGAGGTAGACGCCGATCCCGAGCACCGCGTCGGCATCGCCCTCCTGCTCGTCGACGAGGATCGTCTGCATGTCCGCGCTGCCGGTCAGCCCGAGCAGGCCAGAGCGGTACTCGAGCGTGGCCGCGAGCTCCGACGGAGGCATGCCGGTGTGCTCCTCGAGCCAAAGGATCAACCCGGGGTCGAGCGAGCCCGAGCGTGTCGCCATGACGAGGCCCTCGAGCGGCGTGAAGCCCATCGTGGTATCCACGGAGACGCCGCCGCGGATCGCTGCGAGCGACGCGCCGGCGCCGAGGTGGCAGCTGACGATCCGCACATCCTCGACCGGCCGGTCCGAGCAGTTGCGCAGTACGGCGGGCGACGTAGGCGTGGGAGAGCCCGTGGAACCCGAAGCGACGAAGGTTCCAGCGCTCGCGCCACGCGGGCGGGAGCGCGTAGGTGGCGGCGGCTGGAGGGATGCGCGCGTGAAACGCGGTGTCGAAGGAGGCGACCGCAGGAGCTCCTGGAAGCAGCCGGCTGACGACCTCGAGCGCGCGTAGCGACTTCGGCTGGTGCAGCGGAGCGAGATCGACGAGCGCTTCGAGCCGCCGGAGCACGTGCTCGTCCACCGTCACAGGGCTCGACGAACTCGGTTCCGCCGTGGACGATCCGGTGGCCGACCGCGTCGATCTCGCCCGCCGTTTCGAGCTCGATACGCAGGGCTTCCTCGTCGATCTGCCCACGGGCCGACGGAATGCCTGCCGCGAGCACGAGCTCGTCGTGCTCGTCGAGTAGTGAGAGCTTGAGGCTGCTCGAGCCGGCGTTGACGACGAGGACGCGCACTCAGCCCGCCGGGCTGTAGGGCCACGTCCAGTCGCGGATCTCGGAGGGATCGTCACCTTCGATCCGGGTGTAGGCGCGGCAGCGGAGCCGCTCGTCGACCATCCGCTGGCGCAGCCCGGCGGCATGCGAGCCGAGCCTCGGGACTCGGTCGATCACGTCGATCACGAGGCGGAAGCGGTCGAGATCGTTCAGCATGACCATGTCGAACGGGGTTGTCGTGGTTCCCTCTTCCTTGTAGCCGCGCACGTGGATGTTGTTGTGGTTCGTGCGCCGATACGTCAGCCTGTGGATCAGCCACGGGTAGCCGTGGTAGGCGAAGATCACCGGCCGGTCGCGGGTGAAGAGCGTGTCGAAGTCGCTGTCGGAGATCCCGTGCGGGTGCTCGCCGCCCGGCTGCAGACGCATCAGGTCGACGACGTTGACGACCCGCACCTTCAGCTGCGGCAACTCGCGGCGGATCACGTCGACGGCCGCGAGCGTCTCGAGGGTCGGGACATCGCCGCAGCAGGCCATCACGACGTCGGGGTCACCGTCATCGTTCGAAGCCCAGTCCCAGATCCCGAGCCCACGCGTGCAGTGCAGCACCGCGTCGCCGATCGAGAGGTAGTCGAGCTCCGGCTGCTTCCCCGCGACGATCACGTTGACGTAGTCGCGTGAGCGGAGGCAATGGTCTGCCACCGACAGCAGACAGTTCGCGTCCGGCGGCAGGTAGACCCGCACGATCTCGGCCTTCTTGTTCACGACATGGTCGATGAAGCCGGGATCCTGGTGCGAGAAACCGTTGTGGTCCTGCCTCCAGACGTGCGAGCTGAGCACGTAGTTGAGCGACGCGACGGGCCGCCGCCAGGGGATCTCGCGCGTGACCTTCAGCCATTTTGCGTGCTGGTTGAACATCGAGTCGATGATGTGGATGAAGGCCTCGTAACAGTTGAACAGGCCGTGTCTCCCGGTCAGCAAATAGCCCTCGAGCCAGCCCTCGCACTGGTGCTCGGACAGCACCTCCATCACGCGGCCGTCGGGCGACAGGTGGTCGTCGTCGGCGCGCACCTCGGCGTCCCACGCTCGATCGGTCGTCTCGAACACGGCTCCGAGCCGGTTCGACGCAGTCTCGTCCGGGCCGAAGAGACGGAACCGGCTCGGGTTGGCCGCGATCACGTCACGAAGGAACGAGCCGAGCACGCGGGTTGCCTCGCTGAAGGTCGTACCGGGCCTCGCCACCGCGACGGCATAGTCCCGGAAGTCCGGAAGTGTCAGCTCCTCGAGCAGCAGGCCCCCGTTCGCGTGCGGGTTCGCGCTCATCCGGCGGTGGCTCTTCGGTGGCAGCGCCGCCAGCTCGGGCATCAGCGCGCCCTCCGCGTCGAACAGCTCCTCCGGCCGGTAGCTCCGAAGCCAGGCCTCGAGCTGGGCCCGGTGCTCCGGATTCGTGCGTACCTCGGACAGCGGGACCTGATGGGAGCGCCAGCTCCCCTCTGCAGGTAAGCCGTCGACGAGCTTCGGGCCCGTCCAGCCCTTCGGTGTCCGCAAGACGATCATCGGCCACCGAGGCCGCTCCCGGTGATCCGTCCGTTCGCGCCGCCCGCTGGAAGGCGATGATCTCCTGGACCGCACGGTCGAGCACTGCCGCCATCCTCTGGTGCATCGCCGCCGGCTCGTCGCCGTCGACCCAGTGCACCGTGTGGCCGTGACCCTCGAGGAGCGACGTCAGCTCGTCATCCCCGATCCGGGCGAGCACGGCCGGATTCGCGATCTTGTACCCGTTCAGGTGCAAGATCGGCAGCACCGCGCCGTCCGTGACCGGATTGAGGAACTTGTTCGAGTGCCAGCCCGTCGCGAGCGGCCCCGTCTCGGCTTCGCCGTCGCCGACGACGCAGCAGACGAGCAGGTCGGGATTGTCGAACGCAGCCCCATATGCATGGGACAGCGCGTATCCGAGCTCGCCGCCCTCGTGAATCGACCCGGGCGTCTCCGGCGCCACATGCGACGGGATCCCGCCCGGAAACGAGAACTGGCGAAACAACTCGGCGAGACCCGCGAGGTCCCGGCTCACATGCGGGTAGACCTCGCTATAGGTGCCCTCGAGATAAGCGTTCGCCACCGCCGCCGGGCCGCCGTGACCCGGGCCCATCACATACATCGCGTCCAGTCCCCAGCTCCGGATCACACGATTCATGTGCGCGTAGACGAAGTTCAAGCCCGGGGTCGTCCCCCAATGCCCGAGCAGTCGGGGCTTCACCTGCGACGCAGCGAGCGGCACGCGAAGCAAAGGGTTCGCCAGCAGGTAGATCTGCCCGACGGACAGGTAGTTCGCCGCGCGCCAGTACGCGTCGATCAGATCGAGCTCAGCCGGGCTCAGCGGCGTGGCGCGCTCTTCCTCGGACACTCCCACGAGTCCTCACCCCTCACACACATCGACTGTCGTTCGAGACCATAGGCCGATGGCTCGCCACGCGAGGTCTCGTTCATGCCCAAGTCTCAGCGCACCACGAGCACGGGG
The DNA here is from genome assembly GCA_963768435.1 of uncultured Actinomycetota bacterium. Taxonomy (GTDB): domain Bacteria; phylum Actinomycetota; class Thermoleophilia; order Gaiellales; family Gaiellaceae; genus PALSA-600. The sequence goes on along the minus strand of CAVYIB010000032.1, from coordinate 85,010 downwards.
CAGCGCGCGTGGTGAACGACCTGCTGGCTGACCGAGCCGAGCAGCAGGCTTGCGAAGCCCCCGCGGCCCCGATTGCCGACGACGATCAGCGAAGCATCCTTCGCCTCTCGCAACAGCACCTCCGCCGCCTGGCCGTCGACCGCCTCACCTTCGGACTGCAGGCCAGGCGCTATGCGCTCGGTTCCCGCGAGCGCCTCCTGGACGATGGCCTCGGCGTTGGTGCGGAAGCCGTCCAAGGTCGATTCGTCGATCCCCGGCACGAAGCCGCCGCTGAAGACCTCCGGTGGCACGCCCCAGGCACACACGACGCGCAGGCGCGCTCCGCGCTGCTTTGCCTCGCTCACCGCGCTCGCGAGCGCAGCACGCGCCCCCTCCGAACCATCAACGCCTACGACGATCGTCTCCATCTGTCAGCGACGCGCGAGCCGGCGCCCGCTCGGTGTGTCCGAAGGCGTGTAGTTGAGCTGGTAGTAGTGATACAGAGCTGACTCGGCCTCCGAGCTGAGTGCCTCGCCTTCGAGCTCGATGTTGGGCGCGTCCTTGACCAGGCTCTTCGACACCGACACCTGGAGATCGTTGGGCCCGAGGATCATGTCGGTCAGCGGAACGAACGTCAGATGTCGTCCGAACAAGCCTTCCTTGACCGTGGCGAACTGAGGCTGGTCGGTCTCGACGTCGAAGTAGACGTCCTCGAGCTTTCCGATTCTCTCCCCGCCGCTGTCGATCAGGTCTTTCCCGCGCCACTCGCTGAAATCGCGGAGCGCGACGGTCGGTTCGGCAGCGGGGGCGTTCTCTTCCACCGGCTGCGCCTCCGGTGTCGACTCTTCGCCGATCTCTCCGGCGGTTGGCTCGTTGTCGTCACCCTCCATGTGCTGCTCCTCTTGTGGAATGCGCGGTTGACGTACCCCGTCAGGCCCGCTGTCGAACAGCGCTCTTGGAAGCACCGCCCGCTGAAGCGTACCCGCGGAGAATTGACGCATACTTGGGCCGGGCGAACGCAGCCCACTCGATGCCGCACGACTACGCCACCAAGATCCCGCGAAAGCTCTACGAGCAGGAGCTGTTGCGGCTTCAGGCAGAGCTCGTCAAGTTGAAGGAGTGGGTGCGCACGAGCGGGGTGCGCCTGGTCGTCGTTTTCGAGGGCCGCGATGCAGCGGGTAAGGGTGGGGCGATCAAGCGGATCGCGGAGTACCTGAACCCGAGAGTCGCGCGAATCGTTGCGCTTCCCGCGCCGACAGAGCGCCAGCGCGGCCAGTGGTACTTCCAGCGGTACGTTGAGCACCTACCGTCGGCAGGCGAGATGGTGCTGTTCGATCGCAGTTGGTACAACCGCGCGAGCGTCGAGCATGTGATGGGGTTCTGTACGGCCGAGGAATACCGTCGGTTCCTTCATCAGTGCCCGATCTTCGAACGGCTGCTCGTCGAGGACGGGATCCTCTTGATCAAGTACTGGTTCTCAGTCAGCGACGAGGAGCAGGAACGTCGCTTCAGGTCTCGACTCAACGACCCGCTGCGGCGCTGGAAGCTCTCGCCGATCGACCTCGAGTCGCGCGCACGCTGGGTCGAGTACTCGCGGGCAAAGGACGAGATGTTCGTCCATACAGACATCTCCGAGGCGCCCTGGTACGTTGTCGAAGGAGACGACAAACGCCGCGCGCGGATCAACTGCATCGCTCACCTGCTCTCGGTCGTGCCGTACGAGGACGTCCTCCAGACGCCGCTCGAGCTGCCTCCGCGCCCAGCTGAGGCCGACTACCAGCGGCCGCCGCGCGATCTCTTCCATTACGTCCCCGATTCTGCGGCCCAATTGCTCGGCTGAACGATCACAGGCCGGCCGTAGCGCGACCGTTGAGAGCCGCACGCCCTACGGTCAATCCGCAACGAGATCAGAGCTCACCCCGATTGAGCAGCCGGCTCTCCGTGCGAGCCTCCGGGAAAGGAGGTTGCAGTGAATATCGTCGCTCTCATCATCGTCTTCGCGTTCGTCCTCTCCGTCCTTGGCCTGGTCCGGTTGTCGATCTTCGAGCTCAGCCCCTTCGGCCGTCACTCGGACCACGTACGCGTTTCCGAAACGGGCAAGGGATGGTTCGAAAGCCCCCGGCTGCAGTGAGGCTCGAGTCGTGACTACCTCAATCGTCGTCGGTGTGGATGGCTCGTCCGCCTCGCGGACAGCACTTCGCTGGGCGATCGAGGAGGCTCGGCTCCGCAACGCGAAGGTTGTTGCCGTCCACGCGTGGTGGGGGATTCCCGATCTCGAGCCCGGCGCCACCGTTTCCGACGCCGACTGGGAGACGATCCGGGCTGAAGAGGGGCTCGCACGGGTTGAGGAGTTCGTCGACGAGACCCTCCGAGGAGCCCGACGGGATGTCGAGATCGTCTGCCTGGCCACACAGGGAGTCACGGTTGTCGAAGCCCTCGTCGAAGCCGCCGGCGACGCCGATCTTCTGGTCGTCGGCTCCAGAGGCCTCGGCCGGTTCAGAGGAATGCTCGGTTCGGTCAGCCGCGGGTGCGTCGAGCACGCCATCTGCCCGGTCGTCGTCATTCGAGGCGAGGCCGCCCGAGGCGCTCGACGGCTCGAGGGCGTTGCGTGACCACGACCGAGAATCCGCTCAGGCTCGCGAGCATCACGCTCGCGTGGATCGGTTCGGCCGCGATGCTCTACCAGCTTCACCTGCGCCGGCCGATCCTCAACTGGGGTGCAACGAGCGCCGAGGCTCAGGCCCGTCTACCGGGCGACGAGCTACTCGAGGACGCGGACGGCGTCGCGACCCGCGCGATCACGATCGATGCTCCAGCGTCGGCAGTCTGGCCCTGGATTGCCCAGATGGGTCCGGCCCCGCGCGGCGGCGCCTACACCTATGACTGGATCGAGAATCTCCTCGGCCTGGACATGCACAGCGCAGATCGAGTGCTGCCCGAGTACCAGCATCCACAAGTCGGCGACACGGTCGGGTACGGCAAGAACCGGATGCGCTTCGAATGCATCGAACCGGAACGCGTGCTAGCAACACGGTCCGAAGACGGCAACTGGGTCTGGAGCTTCGTGCTCGGCGAGCAGAACGGGATGACGCGCCTGATCAGCCGAAACCGATTTCGGCTGCCGTCCCTGGCCGCGAGAATCGGAATGGCTCCGATGGAGCCGGCCTCGTTGCTCATGGAACGGAAGATGCTCCGCGGGATCAAACAGCGCGCCGAGCGCCTTGCATCCGAGAAGAAGGAGGAATCCCATGTCTGAGCCGCGGAAGCAGTTCACATCCGAGGAGGCTCGCCTCGTCGGCGAGCAGATCGGTATCGACTGGGCCGCGTCGCCATTCGATGTAGAGCAGTTCCGCATCGGAATGAACATCGAGCTCGAGCACGGCCTGCACGACACGTTCACCAACGTGAGCGACGACGACCCCGACATCACCGGGAAGATCGCGCTCGCACATCTGAACGAGTTCCCCGACTACTACGTACGCCTCGAGCGAATGGAAGAGGAGGCAAAACGCGACTGGGCTCGACAGACGCGCGACTCACTCAGCGACGAGGGCTGAGAGCGGCAGGCCCTACTGTGCGACGCCGCGATCCTCGGAGGTAGCCGCGCGCAGCTCGCCCGTCACATATCGACCGCTGAGGCCCGGGCGCCCACCGGGCGGTTGGTCGTGGCGATATCGGCGACAGCGGCGTCGATCGACGGATAGAAGCGGGCGGGGTCCAACGTCTCGAGGAGGCCGTAGCGCTCGAGGAGCTCGTAGACGCGACTCCGCACCTCGGCGAAGGCCAGGTGCACCCCTCGCTGGTTCAGCTCGGCGTCGAACTGCTCGAGCATGTCGGCCGCGGTGACGTCGATACCCGTGATCGCCTCGCACTGGATCACGACCCAGGCGGCGTCCGAGCTGCTGATCAATCCTCGGACCGCCTCACGGAACATCGTGGCATTCGCGAAGAACAGGGGCGCCTCCCAGCGAAATACGACCACGCCGGGCACCTGCGCGGCGTCGGGATGGATATCCAGGCCGTGCCACGAACCGAGCGACTCGACCCGGCCGAGTGCCTGGCCGGTGGGCCACCAGTTGCGCTTGAAGAAGATCAGGATCGACAGGGCGACGGCGACCAGGATGCCCTCGAGAACTCCGAAGAGTACGACGCCCAACGTGGCGGTCATCGCCAGGCCGAACGCCGATCCACGAACACGCAGGAACGTCCTCAGGCTTGCGATGTCCACGAGCGAAAGCGCGGCGGCGATCACGATCGCGGCCAGCGCCGAGTTGGGAAGGTTCGCGAGCAGGCCCGGTACGAACACGAGCATGATCGCCACGAGCACCGCCCCCACCACCCCGGTGACCTGGCTCTTCGCGCCGGCCTGCTCGGCCACCGCCGTCCGCGAGCCGCTGGTCGAGACCGGGAACCCCTGGAAGAGGCCCGCGAACGCGTTGGCAGCGCCGATGCCGATCATCTCCTGGCTCGCGTCGACCTCCTCGCCCCGGCGCGCGGCGAAGCTCGTCGAGGTCGCGATCGTGTCTGCGAGCGAGACGAGCGTGATCCCCACCGCAGCGGCCAGCAGCACCCCGATGTCGCTCAGGGGGACGGACGGGAGCTCGGGCGACGGCAGGCCCTTCGGGAGCGAGCCGACGGTCGTGACGCCGTGGCTCTTCAGGTCGAAGATCGAGACCGCGAGCGTCGAAAGGACGACCGTGACGAGCACGGCGGGTATCAGGCGGGTGAATCGTGGCAGGATCAGCAGCAGCGCGAGCGATGCGACCCCGATCGCCAGCGTGTAGCTGTTGCGTTGATCGAGGCCCTGGAAGAAGGCGCGCACCTCTTCGGGGAACTTGTCGGCATCCGTCGAGAAGCCGAACAGCTTCGGGAGCTGACCCACGACGATCGTGACGCCGAGACCGACCATGTAGCCGACCTGGACCTCCTTGGAGAGGAGGTCCGCCACGAACCCCAGCTTGCCGAGCCCGAGCCCGATCTCGATCGCTGCGACGAGGAGCGCGAGCATCCCCGCGAGGGCGACGAGATGAGCCGGATCGTGGGAGATCGCGAGCGGCACGATCGCGAGCAGGATCAGCGGGCCGAGCGACGAGTCCGGCCCGAGCACGAGGATCCGCGAGGGGCCGAAGACCGCGTACCCGACCAGGCAGAGCATCGTCGTGTAGAGCCCGTTCACCGCCGGGAGGCCGGCGAGCTCCGCGTACGCCATTCCCTGGGGTACGAGGATCGCCGCGAGGACGATCCCGGCGACGAGGTCGAAGCGCAACCAGCCGGGTTGATAGCGGCTGATCGCCCCGACGCCGGGAACCCAGCGCTCGAGCTGCGACGTCGATCGCCGCGCCAGGCGCGTGCTCACGGATTGCTCTCGGGGGTCACTCGGCCGCCGGCGGCGCTAACCGAGGGCCAGGCCTTCGGCGGAGCTGGCCGGTAACGGATCGGGCAGGCGTCTCATGCGAAAGGCGTTGAAGATGCCGACGAGACCGGCCAGTAGCGGTACGAGCAGGGCGACCTGAAGGGAGCGGTCCCGGGCCTGTTTGTTGATCCGCAGGATCTCGGCCTGGACAGCCTCCGGCTCCGAGTTGAGCAGCGGCTCCAGTTGAGCGTTGCTCATCACCTCGGCGTCGTGCTCGAGGCGATCGGAGATCTGCTGTTGCTGCGCCGGCGGGATGACCTTGCTCTCGTTGACCAGGTGGGTGAAATCGAAGGCGAGGAACGCGAGCATCAGCCCGCCGGCCATCGCCAGCCCGAACGAGAGCCCGAACGACCCGGCCGCCGAGTTGACGCCGGCGGCCTCGCTGACCCGCTCCTCCTCGATCGGGGACAGCGTGTAGTTGTTCAGCTGCGACACGAGCAGGCCAAGGCCCGAACCGGTGATCAGCAGCGGGACGACGAGCGCCCAACCGGTATCCGTGCGGGGAACGATCGGGATGATCGCCGCGATCCCGATCGACGTGAGGGCAAAACCGGCGAGAACGATGTTGCTCGGGCGGCGCCCACCTGCTTTTCGCCCTGCGAGCAACGCGACGCCGAACATGCTCAGGGAGAGCGGAGCAAGCGAGAGGCCGGCCTGCATCGCGTTGTACTCGAGCGTCATCTGCAGGAAGATCGGCAGCGCGATCATGGCGCCGCCGAGCGTGATCTGCTGCATCATCTGCTGCGAGATCCCGATCCTGAAGTGCGGGAACCGGAACAGCCCGGGGTCGATCAAGGTGACCTTTCCTTCGCGCTTGCGGCGGACCAGCCAGTACGCGAAGAGCGCCATCCCGGCGGCCCCGATTCCGAGCAGCAACCCGACAGCCTCGCCTCCCTCCTGCCAGACGAGGATCCCGAGGACGAGGCCGCCCATCCCCACGACGGACAGGAACGCGCCGACGAAATCGATCTGCCGCGACCCTTCGTAGGCCACGTCCTTGACGAGCTTGATCTGCGACAACACCACGGCGATCACGACGACCTCGAGGCCGAAGCCGACACGCCATGACAGGTATGTGGTCACGAAGCCCCCGAGGAGGGGCCCGACAGCAGCCGCGATCGCAGCCGAGGCGCCGACCAGCGCATACGCCTGCGTTCGTGCAGCCCCCTCGAAGTTGCCGTGGATGAGCGACTGCATCGCGGGCAGCAGCAGCGAAGCGCCGAGCCCGCCGATGATCGCCCAGAAGATGATGATCGCGGTCAGGCTCTGCGCAACCGTCATGGCGAGGGCGCCGACCGCATAGGCGAGCAGGCCGATCACGTAGGCCCGCTTGCGACCGATGAGATCACCGACCTTGCTGCTGATCAGGATGAACGCCGCCGAAACGAGCGCCTCGAGCGCGATCGCCGACTGCACCCCGCTCACCGTCGTGTTCAAATCCGCCACGACAGCCGAGATCGACACGTTCATCAGGGACGTGTCCACGACGAGGACGAACATCGCCATCGCGAGGAGAAGCGAGAGCCGCTTGCTGCCCGGCGGGGCCGCGACGGTGTCGGAAGCTATCGCCTGCTCGGTCACCTTCCCTCCATCATCCCGGTTCGGGACCCGACCTGGTCCGCGAACCGCTCCAGGAGAAGGCCGTGTCGAAGGCCGCGGTCGCTGACGGTCAGCGATTCCCGCTCGAGCTTCCTCATCACCGTGCGCACGATGCAGGCGCCTGCGAGTATCACCTCGGCCCGTTTCGGCTGGAGGCCGACGATCTCGCGGCGCTGATCTGCGGTGCGCGCTCGGTAGAGCTCGATCTGCCGCTCTACCTCGGCGATGTCGAGCACGGCTCCTTGCACGATTGCGGCGTCGTACTCGGCGAGACCGTGCTGGACCGCCGTCAGGTTCGTGACGGCGCCACCCATCCCGACGAGCAGCTCGGGCGCGTGGTGCCCGTCGAGGCGGGCAAGGTCGGCAGCGATCGCGTCGAGCGCCTGGGCCAGAATCTCATCCGAGACGACCCCTCCCAGCCCGTAGCGCTCGGTGAAGCGCGCGGCGCCGACGTTCACGCTGAAGCGCTCGTCGATCTGCTCCCCGTGCCCGAACGTGAACTGCGAACTGCCACCACCCGTGTCGAACACGACCAGCGACGCACTGCCGAGGGCCAGGCCGGACTGCACTCCGAGATAGGCGAGTCGCGCCTCCTCCTCACCGCTGATCACCTCGACCTCGACGCCGGAGCGATCTCTCACGGCGTCGACGAGGTCCGCCCGGTTCGGAGCCAGTCGCAGCCCCGCCGTGCCGACTGCGGCGATAGCTTCGACGCCGTTGTTCCCGGCCTCGTCGGACATCGCCGCGATCGCAGCGACCGTCCGCTCGACCGCCGCTTTCGCGAGTGTCCCGGTCTCGTCGAGACCTTCACCGAGACGAGTGACCTCGGCGCGGTCGACGATCGTCGACCACCCGCGGTCGGCATGCCGTTCGCCGATGTGGAACTTGACCGAGTTCGTGCCGACGTCGATGACGGCGAACCGCTTCGCCCCGAGCCCGACGAGCGTCTTGAGCCCGCGAGCCATGTTCACGTTGGGTCTCGCGCCGAGATCGAGCTCCCGGACTGCGGTGATCACGGCGGCCGCGTCCTCCGACTCGATCGCAATGGTCCGGCGAGAGGAGCCCCCGGCGCGAATCTCGGTGACCTCTGCCAGACAGCCGCCAAGGGTGTAGTGCACGCGCCGCTTCTCTACATCGACCGCAAGCAGGCCGGCTGCCGGCGTCACGAGGTCGCCGATCAACTGCTCGAGCGAGTACTCGCTGCGTCCCATCGACGGGGTCGCCATGCCGAGCGCCGCGAAGACGGTCCCGATGTCGTCCCGGTCGAGAGGGAAGGCCCGCTTGAGGACCGGCTTCCACTGCTCGAGGCCGTCGCCGATCACGGCCTGGAGCAGCTTGACGTCCAGCTTCGAGTCGCGGATCTTGACCGAGGCTTCACTCGCGATCGAGAGCAGGTAGATCTCGGCGCTCTCCTCGGCCTCCCGCGGCTCTAGAGCGGAGAAGCGATCGTCGGCGTCACCGAAGGACTCGCCGAAGGTACGCCATTCCCAGCGCGGGATCACCGGCTCTCGGTCGCAAGGCGGGCGAAGTACTCGAGCGCCTTTCGGGTCTTCGTCTGCTGCTCGCCCGACAGGTCGATCCCGTGCGTCGTCAGGAAGCTGCGCACCTCGGCAGCGACCTGAAACGCCTCGGTGGTGCCGCAGCGCGTCGAAAGCTCGAGCACGCGGGACCCGTCGGGATAGAGCCACAGCTCGGCGACCAGCCTCTGAGCAAGGTCGGACGGCGAGAAGCGCAGCTTGAGCACGAAGATCGGCCCGAGGATCGACAGATCGTCGAGGGCGATTCCCTCCTCCACGTGGGCGGCGAAGAACGCTCGCTGCTCCTTCGAGAAGAGCTTCCGGATCGGCAGCTCCCCCGCGACCGCGCTCCTGACGTCGGTCGGGCGCAGTGTGCCCTTCAGCGCCGCAGAGCACACATACCCACCGGGCAGGGCATCGACCTCGACGCGGAAGCTGGCCGACCTGCGCAGATCGTCCGGGAGGTCGGACGGCACGACCGGCCTCAACTTCACGGCAGAGTCGTCGCCCTTGCCCTGAATTCGGCGGGCACGGACGACGACCCCCTGCTTGTCGAGCGCCAGATCGGGCGTATCGAAGAAGAAGATCTGGCGGATCTGAGCCTCGAGCGGATCGAGGCCGAACGTCGACACGGCCGAGCGCTGATCGGATTCCGGGACGGTCAGCTTCAGCTCGACGCTGTCCGACTCCTTGATCAACCCGAGCAGGCGTGTCAGCTCCTCCCCCGAGAACGCCGATGCGGGACCGACAGACGTGGTCATGCGCTGGTCGCCGCTCAGGCGGCGAGGGCCTTCGCTTTGAGCTGGTCGTATTCGGCCTGGCTGATCGCGCCTCCGTCGAGCAGCTCCTTGCCCTTGGCGATCTGCGCTGCCGCATCGGTCGAGCCGGCGACCGTCCGCACGTAGCTGTCCATGTGAGCCCGTTCATCCTGCGCCCGTTGCATGCTCCGCTCGCCCATGCCTTTGCCCTCTGCGATCAGGTAGATGAAGATCCCCAGGAACGGCAGGATGATCACGAAGAACGTCCAGCCGGCCTTCGCCCAGCCGCTGACGTCGTGGCGGCGGAAAAGATCGCCGAACACCGAGAAGAGCAGCCAAAACCACAGGACCCACATGAAGAAGACGAACATCGTCCACATGGCCTGGCCGAACGTGTATGCAACTACCATTGCCCCTCCCCGTCAAGCGTGAGTGAAATAGACCCGGAGCGCGAACGATACGCACACGGACCTCTGAATGCGCGGCGAACATCGATGTTTCCAGGGCAGAAACCGGCGTCAGCGTTCCATCGGTGGCTCCGCCGCGGTCGCCCGGTCTGCGGCCAGCTGAGCTTCGACAGCTGCGTGGACGTTCCCGTGGAGATGGTCGGCTCCCAGTGCGTCGACGATCCCATCAGCTGTAAGGGTCGCGACGACCTCCGGCTTCGCCCGGGCCAGCCGTAGCGTCACCCCGTCGAGCTCGGCGACCTCATGCAGCTCGGCGAGCTTCGCGGCCCCCTGGGAGTCGACGAAATCGACGCCTTCCAGGTCGAGCACGAGAGCATGGGCCTTCGGCTCCGGCGCCTCGATCACGGCCCGGACGCGCCGATCGAGCGCTTCGGCCGTGGCAAAGAAGAGGCCGCTGTCAAGCCTGACCACGCTGATCCCCGGGAACGTCTCGTCGCCGGGGTGCTCGCCCAGCTCCCGGTACACCTGAGTGCCGGGCTCTCGGCCGAGAAGCGGCATCCTCGGTCTGGTTGCGACGTAGATCAGCCAGAGCAGTGACAGGGCAACTCCAACCGCGACTCCCGCGAGCACTCCAACCGAGAGCACGCCGACGATCGCCAGCACGGCGATCCAGAAGTCGAACCGCGCCACCCGGTGCAGCCGTCTCAGCTCGCCGAGGTCGATCATCCCGAACACGACCGCGTCGATGATCACGGCCGCGAGCACCGCCTTCGGGAGGTGCGAGAAGAGCGGCGCGAGGACGAGGAGCGTCAGTAGGACAAGCCCGCCCGTGATCAGCGACGCAACGGGAGTTCGCGCGCCCGTTGCCTCGTTCAGCGAGCTGGCCGAGAGGCTCGTCGAGACCGGCATGCCCTGAAAGACACCGGCGCCCGCGTTCGCCATGCCTTGCGCCACCGACTCCTGGTTGATGTCGATGCGGTACCGGTGACGCGTCGCGAACGCCCTCGCGTCCCCGGCGGTCTGCGAGAAGCCGATCAGGAGCAGAGCGACCGATGCGATGGCGATCGTCGAGACGTGCGTCCGGACGAGGTCCCAGTCGGGCAGCGCAGGGCTGGGCAGCCCGCGCGGAACGTGGCCCACGAGCGCGACCCCGTGCGCACCGAGGTCGAACAGGCCCGAGGCGAGCAACCCACCGACGACCAGTACAAGCGCTCCGGGGATAGCGGGCATCGTGAACCGGAGCGTGAGGATCACGGCGAGCGAGACAAGGCCCACGACGAGCGTCGTCCAGCTGATGTCCCCGAGGCCCTGGATCCAGGTCGCAAGCTCCCGCCAGGCACTGTCACCGCTCGACGATGTGCCGGTCAGCTTCGGAAGCTCGCCGATCGTCACGTCGATCGCCGCGCCGGCGAGGAACCCGGTGATCACTGCTTTCGAGAGGAACTGCGCGATCCACCCGAGCTTCAGGAGCGCGAGGAGCAGGAAGAGGATGCCGGTGACGATCGTGATCGCAGCCACGAGCTCTGCTGCGTCCTGGCCGCCCAGCTTGTTTGCGAGCACCGCGCCACCGGCCACCGCCGCCAGCGACGAGCTCGGGCCCGTCGAGATCTGTCGCGACGTGCAGAACAGCGCGTAGATGATCGCTCCGGCCGCCGCCGCGTAGAGGCCGTTCTCGAGTGGAACGCCCGCGATCCCCGCATAGCCAAGGTTCTTCGGGACGATGAGCGCGGTGACCGCGATCCCCGCCGCCACGTCGCCGCGAAGCCAGCTCCGGTCGTACGAGGGGAGCCACGAGACAATCGGCAGGAGGCGTACCAGGCGCCCGCTGCGGGGAGTCGTCGATGTATGGCTCATTCAGCTCGACCCTCCTCCGGCGGAAAAGCGGATTCTGACTCATTCGCCGACCTGACGACAGAGGGTACGGCGCCACGCCCCGCGAGATCATCCCGTCGAGCTGAACTACGGGCCCGCGATCGACCGAGAATCGGTCGCGTCAGCCGACGAGTGCCCGGATCATCGGAGCGGAAAAGCGCCTTGCTTCCGGCACGCAACCCCGGACAGAGCCGCTTCCGGCGGCCGGCTACCGTACCCTTGTCAGCTCCGCGGCCGCACGCACCCTGCTACGCGCAAGCACTAGAGTGGCGTGCATGCCCAGCGATCCCTACGTCGGCGCGGAGAAACTTGGGTCCAGGTTCTATCTGACGCTGCTCGGTGTGGTGTTTGGGGTCGCCATCGGCGCGATCCTCGTCTTTTGGTTGTTCGGCGCAGCCTGGGCCAGATGGGGTGGGCTTGGTGCGTTCATCTTCATCGGCCTGGTCCTGATCGCGATCGCCTACGTCGTGGACCGAAGGCAATCGAGGTAGCTCGCGAGCTCCGTCGGGCGCGCGGCTCATTCATCCATCAAGACTCGTCAAGAGGTCTTGTTTGCGCTCCAGTTGCCACCGCCTTTCGGGGTCGTGTAGTGACCCGACATCGAGCTGCCCGAGACAGAGCCCGTGTAGCTGATGGCACCCACCGGGCCGACGGCCCCGAAGCTGATGGCGCTGCCGTTCAGCTTCCCGCTGACCGTGGTGGTGGCGCTCTGTCCGCTGTATGTGATCTTGATCGTGCCGTGCAGCTTCGATTGCGACTGCGTCCAGTGCAGCGTGAACGTCCCGTGATACGCGCCGCCGTACGTCCCGGACCATGTTCCCGAGAGGCCCGACTTGGACGCTCCGACAGCCGCGGTCGCGCCACCGCCGACGGAGACGACGACGCAAGCAATCGCGATGAAGGCCAAGGCTCCTCGACCGAGTGACCGAAGGTGCATATCTGGCTCCTTTCTCTGGCGATCGAGAGGTGCCACGGAAAATATCGCACTACTACGCCTCCGGACAAGTCGGCGCCCAAGGAGACCCGAGACGATTCCGGACTGCGCGGTCATGATTTCAGCGCGGTCAGCCCGACCATGAGGACCTCGAATGCGAAAAGCCACCACAGAACACGAACATGCCGGGGAAGCCCAGCAAAGGCACGAGGGAGGCGCCGCCACACACCCGCGAGCCTAGGTCGATCGGATGAGAACGCGATTAAGCGGTGCCGGTCACGCCGCGCGCTTCGACCTCTCCGGAGACTCCTCCCGATCGATCCCGGCGAGCGCGTCCGAGAGCGCCTCGAGGGCCTCGGTCTCGATCAGCCGGACACGTTCGCGGCTGATCGACAGGCGGCGCGAGATCTCCTCGAGGCTCGCAGGGTCTCCGTTGAGCCCGAACCGGAGCTCGACGACCGATCGCTCGGGCTCGGGAAGACCCTCCACCGCAGCGCGTACGTGCTCGCGGCGCAGCACCTCGTCCACGCTCTCGACAGGGTCGGCGGCCTCTGGGTCCGCGAACAGGTCGCCGAGCTCTCCGCTGCCGTCGCTTCCGACGACTGCGTTCAACGACACCGACGCGGTCGCCGACTCGAGCGCCGCCACGACACCGTCGACGGGGATCCCGGTCGCGTCCGACAGCTCCAGGTGCGTCGGCTCACGCCCAAGGGCCTCGGCGAGCGCCTCCCCGGTCCGGGCGAGCTCCCGCCGCTGGTCATGGATGTGCACCGGGATGCGAATCGTGCTCGATTGGTTCGCGACGGCCCGCTGACACGCCTGGCGGATCCACCAGGTCGCGTAGGTCGAGAACTTGAAGCCTCGGCGCCAGTCGAACTTCTCGACCGCGCGATTCAGGCCGATCGTCCCCTCCTGGACCAGATCGAGCAGCGGAATCCCCTGGCGCTGATAGCGCTTCGCGATCGAGACGACGAGGCGAAGGTTCGAGTTCATCATCCGCGCCTTTGCCGCAGCGTCGCCGCGCTCGATCCGCTTCGCGAGCGCAACCTCCTCGGCGGCCGTCAACAGCCGATACTCGGAGGCCCGGCGCAGGAACATCCCCAGCGCATCACCGACATCCGAGGCCTCGCTGCTACCAGACGGCGCCTCGAACGGGTCGGCCTCAGCCGACTCGATGATCTCGACGTTTCGCTCCGCCAGCTGGCCGCGCAGCGACGCAAGCTCGTCGTCTTCGAGGTCGAGGCCCACGGCAAGCGCCTCGAGCTCCGAGGCGGTGACGGTCCCACGTTCCTCGGTCTCTGCCAGGAACTCGTCCAATTCCGAATGTTCACGAAGATCGCTCAATCGTTCCTTCTTGTTGTCGTGTCGAACGGGCTCTGCGCCTGCAAACGCCCGGTCAGACCCATGCGCTAACGGGCGGCGGGATCGCCGGGTAACGCCCTCCCCCGTGCCCGAAAAGCGACGACCCGGCACTTTCCCAAGCTTCCTCCGGGACGTTGCCTTAAGTACATCTCCAGTGTGCCAGACGGCCCGGTCGACGGTGCACCGGGCGGCACGCCGGCTCGCGCCGTGGCCGAGAGCGCCGGCTACGCGGGCTCGGTGACAGCCTGGGGCGTCGGGTCCCGGCGTACGCGGAGTACGCGCGCGGCGCTCGTCGGCAGGTACCAGTTCCAGTCTCCGAGCAGCTTCATCAGCGAGGGCACGAGCAGGATCCGGATCACCGTGGCGTCGAAGATGATCCCGGCTGCAAGGCCGATCGCGAACACCTTGATCTCGTAGCCCGGGCTCGAGGAGAGGACGAGGAACGCGAACATGAGGATCAGCGCGGCGCTCGTGACGAGCTTCCCCGTTCGCGACAGGCCGAGCTCGATCGCCCGATCGGTCGAGCCCGTCTCGTCGTAGGCCTCGCGCATCCGCGTGAGCATGAAGACCTCATAGTCCATCGAGAGGCCGTAGAGGAACGCGAAGATCATCAGCGGGATCCACGCCGTGATCGCGTGGGTCGCGGTGATGTTCCAGAGCGAGGAGCCGTGGCCGTTCTGGAAGATGATCACGATGAGCCCGAACGCCGCCGCCAGCGAGAGCAGGTTGAGGATCACGGCCTTGAGCGCGAGCACGATCGAGCGGAACGCGCGTGTCAGCAGCACCAGGGTGAGGATGAGCACGAACGCGAGCAGGTACGGGAAGTTGCCGTAGATGGCGTGGACGAAGTCTCGGTCGACTGCCGGGACGCCGCCGAGCGTGCCGTCCGTGCCCGCGAGCACGTCGTTGGTGTCGTTGATGATGGGCTGGATCCCGGGTGCGGCGCCGTCGATGGCCGGGATCGCCTCGACGAGCGCGTCGCTGCCGCTCTGCCAGGAGGCCGGCGCGGCTGCGCCGACGATCCCGGGAACGGTGCGTACCTTGACCGCGATCGCGTTGGCATTCCCGCCGTTCTCGACGAGAACGATGAACGGCTTCATCGCGCCCGGGCTGATGTTGGCTTTGGCGAGCATCTCGCGGCCCGCGATCGCGGTCCCCGTGCCCGGGAAGTTCTTGAGCTGCGCCTCGTTCGGGTTGATCTGCAAGCCGTAGAAGACGAGCACCGCCACGACGGCCAGGCCGCTGAGCGCAACCGGCCACGGATGGCGCAACACGAACCGGGCCCACCGGCCCCAGGCGCCGTCCTCGGGGTGGCCGTGGTCGACGAACCGCTTCGGCATCACCCGCAAGCGGTTGATCTTCGTGCCGAACACTGCGAGCAGCGCGGGCAGCAACGTGAGCGCCGTGATCACCGAGACGAGGGGGATCAGCATCCCACCGATGCCCATCGAGCGGATGAACGGCAGCGGGATCACGACCAGGGAGAGCAGCCCGACGGCCACCGTCGACCCGGACACGATCACGGAGCGACCGGCATGCGTCATCGTCTCCACGAGCGCGGGCTCGACCTCCGCGCCCTCCCGTAGCTCGTCGCGGAAGCGGAAGATCATCAGGAGCGCGTAGTCGATCGCAACGCCCAGCCCGACCAGGGCGATCAGGAACTGGACGATGATCGACACGTTCGTGATGTACGTCAGGATCCAGACCAGCGTGAAGGTATTGAGGATCGACGCCATCGCGACGATGAGCGGCATCATCACCGCCGGCAGCGTGCCGAACACGAAGAGGAGGATCACGAGCGCGCCGAACGCGCCGATCATCGCCTCGACGAGCACACCGGGGCCACCGCTGTTCCCGTGCGTACTCGCTTCCTCGAGCGGGTCGTGGCCCGTCACCTCGACGGTCGTGCCGGCCGGTAGCCCTTTCGCGGCAGCTGCTCGCATGGCTTCGGCGCCACTCGTCGTATTGAATTTCGCGATCCCGGGCGGGTAGACCTCTTCGAAGATCGTGTGCCGGTCGGCCGAGACGTACATCGAGTTGCCGGTCGAGAAGAACGAGCTCGTCCGTGCACCCGGCATCGTCGCCGCGGCCCGTTGCATCGCAAGCTTGATCGCCGCGCTCTTGGTCGCGTCGCCGCTCGTGTGGAAGACAACGACGTTCGGCGGCCGCACGCCGGTGCCGAAGCTCTTCAGCGTGCGCTGGTTCGCCTCGTAGGCGGACTTTCCGGGGATCGAGAAGCTCTGGTACCAGCGCTTCGAGACCTGTCCTGCGGCAAAGGCGCCGAAGATGGTCAGGACGGCCCAGACCCCGATTACGAGCCAGCGGTGCCGCGTGATCACGTGCGCTAGACGAGCAAGCATCGGGAGCGAGGATACCGGTTGGTCATGAGATGTCAAATCATTTACTATCTAATGACATGGGGAAACCGGCTGCGCCAATTGTCGAGCCACTAGGACGTCAGCTCGTGTTCACCGCGAAGGCGATGCGCGAGGCGTTCGAGGATGCGCTAACGGCCGCAGGCGGCTCACTCGGGATCTGGATCGTGCTCAGCGCCCTGAGCGACGTCGGCTGTATGAACCAGGCTGCGCTCGCCTTGCACGTTCACCTCGAAGGCGCGACGATCACCCACCACATCGACCGGCTCGAGGCGGCCGGTCTCGTTCGGCGGCAGCTCGATCCGAACGACCGGCGGGTGCGCCGACTCGAGCTCACCCACGCCGGCGCCGAGCTTCACAGCCGGCTACTCGCTGCCGTGATCGAGCTCCAGCAGCACGTGCTCGCAGGGCTCGGCGCCCCGGAGCGCGCAGCCCTCCAGAAGACGCTCGAGACGATCCAGTCGAACCTCGCGACCCTCGCAACACCGAGCCGGGTGGCCTGAGCAGCGCTCTCAGCCCGGCCGACGTTTCGCTGATCCGGTAGCGGGGAGATTGGTGGCATCAACCTGAGATCGGAGGGATCATGCCGCCAAGGGGAGTGAAAAAAGGAACGAAGAGAGCTCGTCAATACGAGCACATCAAGGAGAACGAGCTCGATCAAGGGCGCTCCGAAGGGCTCGCCGAGGAGATCGCGGCGCGCACCGTGAACAAGGAGAGAGCCCGTGCTGGGGAGTCCCGCACGAGCTCGAGGACATCGACGGACGACATCTCGTCCGGGCGTCGCGGTGGGCTCCGCTCGGGCACGAACAGGCCGAAGGGACGCACCTTCGAGCAGCTCTACGCCGAGGCCAAGCGACTTGGGATCAAAGGACGGTCGAAGATGAACAAGGCGGCGCTTCAAAGGGCCGTTGACGCCAAGAAGTAACGCCAGGAAGTCGAGGCCGCGGGTCGACCACGAGCACGCGCTCTAGCTGGACTTCGGTCCCGCCTCGTTCCGGGCTTCGATGGCCTTGGCGCTCCTTGCCAGTGTCCTCCCGAGGAAGCGCTTGCCGAGGATCCTGGCGGCGAGCTCGAGCACCCGCCCCTCGAGGTTCTTGCCCTCCCGTACTACGACAACGTCGACCTCGGTCGTTCCGTCGGCCTGCCGCTGAAAGGTGTAGACGTGGCCTGAGCTGCCTCCCCACACGTTGGAGTCGGTGGTCGTCATGACCACCCGGTCCGCATCGGACCAGTCGTAGTGCAGGCGTTCCCAGATCCGGAACGACCCCTCCGTGACGTCGGCCTCGGTCGGGCCCCGGCCATGCACCTCGAGGTACTCGTCGGCGCTGTTGCCGAAGATCTTCGATCGGCCGGGACCGAAATCGGTCAGCGCGGCAACGAACTGCTCGGGCGTCGCGATCGTCACTTGCTGGATGTGGATCGTGGCCATTGGCGCTCCCCGAAACGTATCTAGGCACGGTCCCTCAACGCGCCTTGCGGCGCCTACACCACGAGGCACTCCAGCGCCTCCCGGGGAACATCGGTGAAGAGGCCGGTCACGCCTGCCCGCGCCAACTCGAGCATCCTTGCCGGCTCGTTGACGGTGTAGACGGTCGTCGCGAGCCCGAGCTCCTGTGCTGCGCGGATCGCGCGCGGGCTCGCCCGACGGTCGTCGAACCCCACGGCCCAGCAGCCTTGCGCCGCTGCTCGCCGGATCGGCACGAAGGCGACATGCTGCACCGTCCTCAGCCCCGGTCGCAGCGATCGCACCCGGGCGATCGCGCGCGCTTCGAAGCAGACGACCACAGCATCTTCGTCGAGCAGCTCGAGCGTCCGGTCGACGATCCGATGGCGCCGGTGGCGGTATGGCGTCTTCAGCTCGACCATCACCCCGATCCGTCCGCGACAGAGGTCGAGCACCTCTGCAAGGGTCGGTAGCGCTTCTCGACGCCGGGGCCTACTGTGCGTCACGACGAGCTCACCGTCCGGCCGAGCGTGCACATCGAGCTCGACGAAGTCGGCGCCGATCTCGATCGCGCGCTCGAACGCGGGTAGCGTGTTCTCGGGCAGCTCCGCCGACGCACCGCGATGGGCAATCACGAGCGGCCGCACCGTCACCTCTCGAGGAGACGCCGAATCGAACCCATCGCCATCGCACCCAGTATCCCGGGTTTCGCGCGCCGCCCGGGTCACCCGTGGTTGTTAGCGTGGCCCCGCGTGGACAGCTCTCTCGCCGAAGGTGTCCGTTGGTGTCTTCCGGCGCACGGCACGGCGTGCTTCGACATGCTGCCGGCGACGGTCGTGCACGCCTTGACCGGGACGAGCGTCGATCAGCGACTCGACCTCGGACGGCTGGCAGCGCGCTACGAACGCGTGGTGCTCGTCTACTTCGACGCTTTCGGTTGGCAATGGTACGAGCGCCATGGCGACCATCCGCTCCTCGAACGCGCCCGTGAACACGGTCACGTGTCGAAGCTGACCAGCCAGTTCCCGTCGACCACCGCGGCCCACATGACGACGATCCACACCGGACTGCCGGTCGGCGTGCACGGCGTCTACGAATGGCTCACGTACCTTCCGAAGGTCGACCGGATCATTGCCCCGCTCCTCTTCTCGTTTGCCGGAGAAGCGCTTCCGAACACGCTCCAGGCCCACGGCGTATCGGCCGGCGACGTCTTCACCGACGGGGACTTCTACCCCACGCTGAACGACGCCGGCATCGCCGCGCACGTCGCACTGCCGCTCGAGATCACCGCGAGCACGCCCGGCAGGATGTTGCTCCAGCATGCCGCCGTCCACCCATTCTCCGACGTCTCGAACGGGGTGGCCGCCCTCGGGAAGGCCCTCGCCGGGGCCGATCGCGGTTACGGCTTCGTGTACCTCCCGGATGTTGACGCGGCGATGCACAAGCTCGGCCCCGACGACCCCCAGGTCGAGCGGCTCATAGACGAGACGCTCACCGTCCTCGATCAGACCTTGCTTGGCGGATCCTTCCCCGAGGGAACACTCGTCCTGATCACTGCCGACCACGGAATGGCTGGGATAGACCCGGAGCGCAGCCTGTACGTCAACGAGCTCTGGCCCGAGATCGTGGAGCACCTCGAGATCGGAGCCGACGGACGACCGCTGGCACCGGCAGGGTCGAGCCGAGATCTCTTCCTGCACACGCGGCCCGAAAGCCACGACCGCGTGCGAAGGACGGTTCAGACGCTTCTCGACGGCAGGGCGGAGGTGCACAGCACGGACGAGTTGATTCAGCAAGGCATCTTCGGCCCGGAAGTGAGCGAACGGTTCCGAGACCGGGTCGGCGACCTCGTCGTCCTCGCCTACCCCGGCGAGGCGGTCTATTGGAACGAACCGCCGCGATTCAGGCAGCCCTACCACGGCCAGCATGGCGGCCTCACGCACGCCGAGATGGAGATCCCGCTCGTCGCACTGGCCGTCTGACTCGCTTCTAGGCCGCCGATCGCTGCGCGAGCAGCGCCAGCGCGAGCCCTTCACGCAGACCCGCCCCGACGACCTCGAACGGTACGGCGATCCGTCGTTGAACCCCGGAGAGGATCAGCGCGCCGGCGGCGACGGTGCATGCTCGGTCTGGCTGGATTCCGAACTGACTCGTGATCCGCGGTGTCGGCGTACGTCGAAGGATCTGCAGGGCTTCCGAGAGCTTGTCCGCGCCGAGGCGCTCGCCTGCGAGCTTGCTCACGGCTCGCGCGCTACCGCCGACCGCGATCGCCCGCGCTGGAAGGGGCAAGACCAGGCCGCCGAGTGCGAGCTCGACGTCTGCCCGCCCGGCCCGCAATTGCTTCTTGCCGGGCCGGTCGCCCGCGAGCTGCCGCTTGCTGAGACGGAGTGAGCCGATGTCGACGGAGCGATGCCAATGCGGCTCGTTCCCGTGCATCCCGAATGCGAGCTCCGTCGAGCCGCCTCCGACGTCGCACACGAGCAGGCTTCCCTCACCGGTTCGAAGCTGTGAAAGCGCACCGTCCCATGCCAACCGCGCCTCCTTCTTGCCCGAAAGCACCTCGACTGCGTGACCCGCCTCATGCTCCAGACGATGGATCAACTGCGCAGCGTTCACGGCCTGCCGGCCGGGAGCGGTGACGGCCACGATCGAGCGGGAACAACCCAGCTCACGAGCCCGGTTGACGAATGCCTTGACCGCTGCGGCGGCCTCGCGGATCTTCTCCTCGGAGACGTAACCCAGGTCCTCGACCTCGGCGCCGAGACCGACGCGCGCCTGACGCTCTTCGACCGTCTCCAGGCCATCGTTGCCTGCGACCGCGACGAGCAAGCGGATCGTGTTCGAACCCACGTCGACCACCGCAACTCTCATCGCCGAGGCCACTCTCGCCGATCGTTCGACACCATGTGGCTACGGTCTGGAGACGAACTGGCGTCACGACGTGCGGCCGGCTCGATGCCGAGCGTTCCCGGCCTGGGTCAGTTAATCCTTCTTGCGCTTCTTGCTCTTCCCCTTGCCGTTGCCCTCGGTCTTGTGATGCCCGGTGTCGTCGATTGCGTCCCCTAGCTCTCGCCGCTGCTTCTTCTTCGCCTTGCGGCGGAGCTTCTTGCTGAGCTCACGGTCGGCCACCGTCGGGATATTGGCCTATCGGCCACGAGAACTCCAGCCCTCTCGCCTACAACCCGCGGCTAAGCGTTCGACTCGGAGGGTTTCTCTGCGCCGCGATCAGGAAACCGTTGGGTCGTGGCCGAGATAATTCCGACCAGGGTGATCGCCCGCGGGATCGAGCAGCTGGCGGTAGTCGACCGCGCCGCCGACGTGCTTCAGGCGGGCGCGCGGAAAGCGGTCCCGTCAGGCAGCAACCTCAAGGAACTGCTCAACGGCGGGTGGCTGGGGCATCCCCTCCATCCGGGTCTCACCGATCTCGTGATCGGGTCGTGGAGTGGAGCCCTGCTGCTCGACGTCTTCGGTGGGCGCGAAAGCAGGCATGCGGCGGACACGTTGCTCGGCGCGGGGATCCTCGTAGCCCTCCCGACCGCGGCCAGCGGGCTGGCCGACTGGTCAGACCTCCAGGGAGGGAGCCGGCGAGTCGGAACGGTGCACGCCGTGGCGAACACCGCTGCGCTCCTGCTCCAGGTGTCGTCGGCCGCTGCGCGTCGAACGAAGCACAGGTCGTCCGGCGTCGTGCTCTCGACTGCGGCGGTCATGCTCTCGGGAGCCGCGGGATGGCTCGGTGGTCATCTCTCGTACGGGATGGGCGTTGGGGTCGATCAGACGGTGTTCGAGGACCTTCCGACCGCCTGGACCGCCCTGATCGACGAAGCGAAGCTCGAAGAAGGAGAGCTGGTTCGCCGGTCGGCGCGCGGAACCGGGCGTTCTTCTCGTCCGCGTCCGCGGCGACGTGCACGCTCTCGTTGATCGCTGCTCGCATCTGGGCTGCTCGCTCAGCGGAGGCGCTCTCGAGGGCGACGAGATCGTCTGCTCGTGTCACGGCAGCCGCTTCGGGCTCGACGGCCGGCTCGTGCGCGGCCCGGCAACATCGCCGCAGCCCACGCTCGAGGTCCGCGTGCAGAGCGGCAAGATCGAGGTCCGGGCTCGCGAAGAGGGATGAGCGTTCCTAGAGCTCGACCTGCGCGCACCCGGGACCTAGCCGAAAGTCTGGTCCTGAGACCGACACTCGATCCTCCCCTGCCTGGGGGAGGCACTCGGTCGGCGCAACGGCGAAGGTCAGCACATGTGCCCAGCGATCTACAGGATTCCCGACATCGATAGCTCCGTCCATGACCAGCGCGACGCCCTGCGGACGCTCTTCTGGCGTTCCGAGACGTCACCGTCGAGTCGCGGAAGCGTCTCGCCCGAAGCAAGCTCGAGGCGTACTCCGCCCTCCCGGCCCAGGCTTCTCTGCTGGCGCACGCGAGTGTGACGGAGTCTCGCGAAGCGTTCAGCGGCATCCCGGCGCCACGCCACAGCTAATCGCAAGGCGCCTGGAGAGCTAGTTCGACGACCGCGGAACCGTCGACGTCCGGCCGGTGTAATACCGGTATGCGCCCTCTCGGCATCTCGCTCGCCCTACCGGTAGCAGCTCTCGTCCTCGCAGGTCCCGGTGCATCCGGCGCTTCACCGCCTGCCTCCGCGACGTGCGCAGCCCGCGTGCAGCCGCGTCTTCTGCCGGTCTGGGCGCGCGCCGGCTTCAGCGACCCCAGGCCGCGCATGCCCTACGTGCTCGGGAGAAACGGCGCGATCGCCGCGATCCTCTGGGCCGATCCACTTCTCTCGCCGCCTTCCGACAACCACACCAACAAGATCCTCTGGGTCTCGCGGCTGCCGGTCAAGCTCACCTCGACGCTGCGAATCAGCGCGCAGCGCGTCTCCGGCTCGAAGCCGGTCGGCTCGCCCGTGAAGCGAAGCGTCTTCGGCGGCCCAGGGCCGTCAATCATTAACCTGCCCGAGCCCGGCTGCTACGAGCTGACGCTTTCCTGGTCGGGCCGCACCGACTCGATGCGCCTGGCCTACCTCGACAACCGCTGACCGTCCATGGGCTCCCCCTAATACGCGTGGCGGTAGCTCACGGCATCGCGGGGAGTGCACCACGCTGATCGTCTGGTAGTTTCGAGCGGGTTCCAAGCAAGGACCCGACGGACCACCGTGGAGTGCGCCTCGTCACGGCTTCCAGTGCCGAGAAGACCACTTTCGTCTCGAAACCATTGCTGTCGACGCGGTGGCAGCGTCGCTGCGATGCGTGAGACGCGGGCTGCTCTCGCGGCGATCGACGATCAAGAGGGTCGCCCCAGGGGGCTGCCGTGACGTCCGATCGGGCGTCACCGGCACCCGCCGAAGACGAGCTTGTCGCTGCGGAGTTGGCGCATGCGCAGTCGAAGCGGCGCAGAGGTTGGGCAAGGATCATCGGGATCGTCGTCTCGGTTGCGGTCATCGGTGTCGTCTTCCTCGTGGTGTTGCCGAAGATCGCCAGCTACCGCGAGGTTTGGGCTGTCGTGAAGACGCTGACCTGGGAGTGGGTCGTGGCCCTTCTCGCCGTCACCATCCTCAATGTCCTCAGCAACGCGCCTCCCTGGATGGCGGCCCTCCCCGGGCTTGGCTACGTGCATGCGCTGAGGTTGACGCTCGCCGCCTCGGCGTTGTCGCAAGTCGCGCCGGGAGGTACGGCGGTCGGGATGGCGACCGAGTTCGGGATGCTCAGGAGTTGGGGTCTCGAAGGGCGCCCGGTCGGGCTCGCGGTCGCATTGACCAACCTCTGGAGCCAGCCCGCGAAGTACGGGTTCCCGGTTGTCGCTCTCGCCGCGCTGGCGGCCGAGGGAGGCAAGAACAAGACACTCGACCTCGTCGCGTTGATCGCGTTGATCATCCTCATCGCGATCGTTGGAGTGTTCGCGGCCGGGCTCTCGAGCATGCGCCTGGCCCGGACCGTGGGTGATACGGCTGCACGCGCGGCGAGCCGGCTCAAGCGCCTGGTCGGCAGGCGCCCGGTCAGCTGGAGCGGCGCGGAGTTCATCCGCTTCCGGTCCGAGACGATCGACCTGCTACGCCGCCGCTGGCACGTGCTGACGATCGCCACCATCGTGAGCCAGCTCGCGGTCTTCGTCGTTCTCGTGGTTGCGCTCCGCGCGGTCGGTGTGACGTGCTCCCAGGTCAGCGTTGTCGAAGCGTTCGCTGCCTGGTCGTTGACCCGCGTGCTCGGCTCGATCC
This sequence comes from uncultured Actinomycetota bacterium, assembly GCA_963768435.1. GTDB lineage: Bacteria > Actinomycetota > Thermoleophilia > Gaiellales > Gaiellaceae > PALSA-600. The sequence continues at coordinate 61,146 of CAVYIB010000032.1, read as the reverse complement.
CGATCACACCCGGAGGGTTCGGCATCGAGGAGCTCGCCCTCACCGGAGCCCTCGTCGGCTTCGGGGCGGACAACGCGGCGGCAGTCGCGGCGACACTCATCTACCGCTTCCTCACCGTCGTGCCCATCCTCATGCTCGGCCTGCTCGCGGCCGGAACCTACAGGCTCGGCAGGCCGAGGGCCGAGTCGGCTCCATGAGCCCCACTAGACGTTCGCCGGTTGCGGCGCCGATCGAGCAGGTAATCCGGCCTCGTGTGGTTCTGTCCACCTGAAGGCGAGGATCGCAACATCGTCCGTGGAGTCTGCGGCTCGATGTCGGAGAGCACACCTGCAGCAGCTCGTCGCGGCTATCGCCCGGCTCGGTCGCGGCGTCGGCCAGACGCTGCAAGCCGTCGTCGAGCCCTTGCCACGGCGCTCGACGAGGCCGTCGGTGAAGGCGAGGAGTGTCGAGCCGGGAGGCATCAGAATCGTGCTCGATCCGTTGGCAGCTTCGGACATGCCGAGGGGCAGGCCGGTATCGCAGTCGACGAACTCCGCAGTTGCGCCCGACACGACCAGCGGCTTCAGATGGCCGGCGTTCGCCAGCGTGATCTCTCGTGTCTCCACATCGCCGATTCCGACGAGAATCGTCGCGAAGTGCCCGTCGGTCTCCACGTCGAGCTGGCGGGAGCACATCTGGAGGGCGGCGTTCGGGAGGTGGCCCTCGAGCAGGTAGGCCCGAATGGTGAAGCGCAGCCGCGCCATGACCGTCGCGGCGTCGATCCCCCTCCCCGAGACGTCGCCGACGACGAAAGCGAAGTGCCGGTCGTCGAGCAGCACGATGCTGTACCAATCGCCGCCGATGTCGACGCCGCCCATCCCGGCGACGTAGCGCGTTGCGATCTCCAGGTTGGGGATCGCCGGGTTGCTCTGCGGAAGAAGTGCGCGTTGGAGCGTCTCCGCGATCGTTCGCTGCTCGCCGTAGAGCGCGTCCATCTGCTCGTCGAGCCCCGTGATCGTTCGCGCGTCCTGCTCGGCGGCCTTTCGGCGCGTCACGAGTTGCTCTGCGACCAATGCCGCAGTGAGCGTCAGCAGGATGCCGCCGACGAGGAAGATCCAGGGGAGATCTCCACCCAGCGATCCTCCGAGCGGGCCTTTTGCGCGCGCCACGAGCGTCAGGGTGGTATCCCCGAAGGGAATCGAGTCGCGGACCGTGTAGCCCTCGAGAGGGAGCGCGCTCGGGGAACATCGGTCGTTGCGAGGTCGGCCCCGCGTACCTGCGTGCCCAGGTAGGTGGCGAAGTCGATGTCGGCGAACGCCGAGTCGCTTTCCACCGGAACACGGCGGTTGGCGGGAATCGCACGTTCGGCGTAGACCGCAAAGCCCGGGCCGTGACGAGTCGCGACCGCGTACCCGATTCTCTGGAGGCGCCCCTTCGGAATGCCGATCACGACGACCGTGCCGCTGCGTGACGCGTGCCTGACAAAGCGTCGAGCCGCGGAAGAGGAGGGCGCGAGTGCCGAGGGGCTCCCGATCGAGGCAACGGGTTGCAGGGCACCGCCGCTCTCCCTCCAGAGCGAGGCCGAGACGAACTCGCGGCGAGAGCCGGTGTACGACGACATGAACCGCCTGAACTGCATCGCGCTTCCATTGGCGACCCAGGCCGTCTGCAGCCGGTCCGGAGCGGGCTCTCGATTCCGAGAATCGCGAGCCCGACCGCGGTACCGGCCTGGCGGGTCTGAACTTGCAGAAGGCGACGCTCGTTGTTTCGGTCGCTCCGCGAGGCGGTCCAGCACACGGCGGCGGTGATGAGCAGACCGACGAGAGTGATTGCGATCGCGACACGGCCCGGTCGGCGGCCTCTCGCCGGCGGCGGCGCGAGCACCTCGCCGGCGTGTCTCTTTGATCCATCTGACATGACGGCTCCCAATCTCGACGCTGGGGACGCGTTCCCGGAACGATCGTTGGCGATTCGGAGCAACCCGGCGGAATGGCACTGCTTCGTGGCACCGCTGCGGGCTCGGTGGGGGTCGGGCTCGGCCTCGATGGACCGACGCTGCACCCCAACGTTATCGTCCTGTTCCCGCACGGTAAGCCGAGCGCGAACCGGATGGAGCATCGTACAGCTCCGCAAAACCATGGCCGCCGCTTATCGCTCGACGAAGGTCTCGACGCCCTCGCCGCGTACGCTGAAGCCCGCACCCCGAGCGGCTCGACGCCTTCATACTCCCGGTCCGAGAAGTTGAGCAGCAGCTCCGCCGGCCCGCGTCGCAGACGGAGCGTCCGGTGTCGTCTCGTCGGCCTCCGACTGCGAAGCTCCGTCGGGAACTGCTCGACGGAGCGCGATCAGCTGCGTGTACAGCGCGCGAAGCTGCCGGATCGCCGGCCTCCGGCGCCAGCTTCGAGCGCTCGAAGGTCCGCCTGTCCTGCGGGTCCGGCACGTTCTCACCCGAGAACGCGGTGAACTGCGCGAACTCCTTCGCGCGGCCCTCGCGGGTTGCCTCGGCGATCGCCGGATCGGTGTGGTCGGTGAAGTACTGGAACGGCCGCCTTTCGCCGTACTCCTCTCCCATGAACAGCAGCGGCGTCTGCGGCGACCAGAGGAGCGCCGCCGCCCGCAACGCCAGCTCGTCGGCTCTCGGACGGTCTCCGAGAGCGCGGTTTCCGACCTGGTCATGGTTCTGGGAGCAGAACACGAGTTGCTGCGGGGGCGTGCGCCCGTACTGGCGGCCGAGCTCGACGATCGACGGCTGGATAGTCGCCGTAGTAGCCGTCCCGTTCCCCGGTGAGGAGCACATGGAGGAGGTGGTGGAACTCGTCGGCCCATTGCGCGTCGTGGCCCCACTCGGTGATCGGGCGGAGATCGCCGACCTCCATCTCCGAGATGATGAGCGCTCGTGGCTCGATCGCATGCACCGCTCTGCGCCAGCTCGGCCAGGACGTGGACGGGGCTGTCATCGAAGATCGCGTGCGTCGCGTCGAGCCTCAGGCCGTCGACGTGGTAGTCGCGGACCCACATCTCGGCGTTCTGGATCGCCCATTCGCGCACGCCCTGCTCGCGGTAGTCGATCGCGTCGCCCCAGGCGGTCGACGCCCGGTCGGTGAAATACGGCCCGAAGGCGGAGACGGCCTCCGACCCGGGCCCGATGTGGTTGTAGACCACGTCGAGGATCACCCCGAGACCGGCGTCTGTGAGCGGCGTCGACGAGTCGTGCGAAGCCCTCGGGGCCGCCGTAGGCGGGATGGGGAGCGTAGGGGTAAACGCCGTCGTAGCCCCAGTTGCGATTCCCCGGGGAACGTCCCGATCGGCATCAGCTCGATCGCCGTCACACCGAGCTCGCTGAGTGAGCTCAACTGCTCGATCGCTCCGTCGAAAGTCCCCGCGGGCGAGAAGGTGCCGACGTGGAGCTCGTAGATGAGCAGCTCGTCCTTCGCCAGGCCGGTCCACTCACCGTCAGTCCACGTGAACCCGAGGTCGACGGCCCGGGAAGGACCGCGCGTGCCCTGCGGTTGTGCGCGCGAGCAGGGATCCGGAAGCGCCCGCCGGCCGTCCACGACGTAGAGGTAGTCGGCGCCGGAAGCCGCCTCGACCGTTCCGCGGAAGACGCCGTTTGCCCCAGCGCTGCAAGTCGTGGTCGTAGCCTCCGACCCGAACGGCGATGCTCGAGGCCGCCGGCGCCCAGACTGCAAAATCGACGCCCTCTGCGTGCGTCACGGGGCCGAGCACGGGCCATTCTGCGGAGACCCCGACCATCGGCATTCGCGTGTACCCGTGAGCCTAGCGGTGGAAACCGCCGGCTGGGACGCGTGGCGGTCGCTTGCCCAGTGTGGTCGGTGGGTAAGGCGCACCGGTGGACCAGCAGCTAAGAAGCAGTGTGCCCCTCCGCCTGGCATCTCTCCCGAAGCAGCGTCCGTGAGCAACGCCCGTTGTTCCGAGCCGCCTATCGGCTTCAGCTCCTGCCGCATCTCGATTTCGAGGCCGCACGTGAGCTCGTGCCGTACCTCGACGAGCTCGGAATCAGCCATCTCTACCTCGCGCCGTCCCTGCAAGCGCGAGCCGACTCGACGCACGGCTACGACGTGACCGATCCCACCCGGTTGTCGGAAGAGCTCGGTGGCGAAGCGGCGTTCCGTCGGCTCTCGGCTGCCGGCCTCGGATTGATCCTCGACGTGGTTCCGAATCACATGGCGGTGACGGAGGTCGAGAACCCGTTCTGGCGAGATCCGCTGATCCGCGCGAAGTTCTTCGACCTCGACTGGCGCACCGGCGTCGCCCGCCGGTTCTTCGACGTCGGCGGCCTCGCAGGTGTTCGGGTCGAGGACCCCGAGGTATTCGAGGCCACCCACCGGAAGGTGATCGAGCTCGTACGGGAGGGCGTAGTCGACGGCATCCGGGTCGACCATCTCGACGGGCTCGCGAACCCGACGCGCTACCTCGAGCGGCTGCGCGAGGCGGGGATCGAGCACGTCTGGGTCGAGAAGATCCTCCGAGCCGGGCGAACAACTCCGTGACTGGCCGGTCGAAGGAACCACTGGGTATGAGTTCGCGCGCGACGCGACAGCGCTCTTCGTCGCGGCGGACGCAGAAGAGCCGCTGACCCGGTTCTACGCCGAGCTCACCGGCGTCGAGGAGAGCTTCGAAGAGGTGGCGTTCCAGGCCAAGCTCGAGCAGGCACGAACGACGTTCGAGCCGGAAGTGGAATGGCTCGGCAGCGAGCTCGCCGATCGGGATGAGCTCGATGTCGCGTCCGCGCTCGCCTCCCTGCCCACCTACCGCACCTACATCGACCCGGACACGGGCGCCGTGGACGGCCTCGACCGGCAGGCAATAGCCGAAGGCCACCTCCCGCCTCGGCTTGCCGATGTGCTTGCTACTCGAGGACCGCGGTCACGATTCCTTCGTTTTCCGCTTCCAGCAGACGACGCCGGCCGTCTTCGCCAAGGGCGTCGAGGACACGGCCTTCTACCGCTACAACCGCCTGCTCTGCCTCAACGAGGTCGGCGGCGACCCCGGCCGCTTCTCGCTCACGATCGACGAGTTTCACGCCGCCAACCTGGAACGCGCACAGACGGTTCCCACACCACCTCCTCACCTCGCAGACCCATGACACCAAGCGAAGCGGCGACGTCCGCGCCCGTCTCGCCGCGCTGTCCTGGCGAGCGGCCGAATGGCGCGAGCATGTCCTGACCTGGCGCGACCTGAACGCCCCGCTCCGCGCCGAAGCGGCGCCCGACGCCAACGAGGAATACCTGATCTATCAGACGCTTGTCGGAGCCTGGCCTCTCGACCCCGAGCGACTGGCCGGCTACATCGAGAAAGCGCTGCGCGAGGCGAAGACGAACACCTCCTGGACCGACCCGAACGCCGAGTGGGAACGCGCCGTCCAGGCATTCGTCACCGCCCTCTTCGCCCACCAGCCGTTCCTGGATTCGTTCGAGCCGTTCGTCGAACGCGTCGCCCGCGACGGCGAGCGGATCTCGCTGGCGCAGACGCTGCTCAAGCTGACCGTCGCCGGGCATACCCGACATCTACCAGGGAGACGAGCATCTGGACGTTCAACCTCGTCGACCCCGACAACCGCCGACCGGTCGACTGGAGCTACCGGCGCGAGCTCCTCGAGGAGCTCGCCGCGGGCAAGCCCCCCACCCGCGAGACAGCCAAGCTGTACCTCACCTGGAAGACCCTTCAGCTCCGTGCACGACGCAGCGAGAGCTTCGTGGGCGGATCGTACGAGCCGCTCGCCAGCGGGACGCGGGTATCTGCGCCTACATGCGGGGCAACGACGTCCTCGTCGCCGTCGCCGTCGACCCGGCTGCCTCATTCGAGCCCGGCGCCGGGTTCGTCGACGCCCTCGGCGCCGACCTCGGAGTCTGGCTGCTCGAACGCGGGTAGCGGCAATCGCTCCTTGTGCCGATCAGGCCGGAAGGTCTTCGCGCGAATCTCGCACGCCGAGGTGCGATCTCGTACACCCCGGCCGCGCCGAGATCGAGCAGCTCTAGGCGGACTCGGCCGGCTCGGGAGGGCGAAGCTGCAGGACGAGACGGACCTCACCGCCCGCGACTCGCGGCCCGAGATCCCGGACGACTCCCCGCGTCTTTCCCAGCGTGACCAGATCGCCGAGCTCGAGCGGAACCTCGTAGCTGATGTGCCCGGTCGCAATGATCACGTCGCCCTCTCGTAGCTCATAGCGGTAGCTGATCATCGGCGCGACAGCGTAGCGCCGGCCGCGCGTGCGCCGTGCGTATCTCGGAGCGTCTCAGGCGGCTTCGATCCTGATCTCGTCTTCGTCTATTGCGGATTCAGGCCCACGCCGCCAGCAGCTTGTCGAGTGTGATCGGCAGCTCGCGGACGCGGGTGCCGGTGGCGTTGTAGATCGCGTTCGCAACGGCGGCGCCGACTCCGGTGATGCCGATCTCTCCGATGCCGTGGGCGCCCATGGGCGCGTGCGGATCGGGGATGTCTGTCCAGATCACGTCGATTTCGGGCACGTCCATGTGCACGGGGACGTGGTATTCGGCGAGGCTCGGGTTCATGATGCGGCCGTTGCGCTCGTCGAACTGCGTCTCTTCCATGAGAGCGAGCCCGAGGCCCATGATGATCCCGCCGCGAAACTGGCTGGCTGCCAGCTTGGAGTTGAGGATCCGTCCGCAGTCGAACGAGCCCAGGAACCGGCTGACGCGGGTCTCGCCGGTGATCGCGTTGACGCGCACCTCGCAGAACTGCGCTCCGTAGGAGTGCATCGACCACTGGGACATCTCGACCGGCGGTGGCGCGGCGGCCTCGACGCTCAGCTCGTCGCGCTGAGCGCGCGCGAGGATCGAGGCGTAGCTCTCGCGACGCCCGGGCTCGTCGAGCTTGCAGAGCCCGCCGTCGGCTCCGCCGACCTCGTGTGGCTCGAGACCCGCAAGCGGCGAGTCGCCGCCCGCTAGCCGGAGCAGATCCGCTACGAGCTCTCGTTGCGCGGCGATCACCGCGCCCCCGATGGAGGCGGTCTGATGCGACCCGCCGGCCAGGACGACGCCGGGATACGAGGAGTTGCCGTAGGCGACGGTTACCGACTCGAGGGGCAGGCCCAGCCGTTCGGCGGTGACCTGGGCCTGGGCGGTGGACGTGCCCATGCCCATTTCGTGTGCGGCGATCTCGACTTTGACCTTCCCGTCCGCGGTCAGCGTCATCCGCGCGACCCCACCGGAGAAGCGGTGATACGGATACGTGGCTGTGGCACAGCCCATGCCGGTGAGCCATTCGCCCTCGCGGCGTGCGCCGGGCCTCGGATCACGGTTGGCCCAGCCGAATCGCTCGGCCCCCGTGCGAAAGGCCTCGACCAGGTGCCGCGAGGAGAAAGCCTTGCCGGAGGTGGGGTCCACGTCGGGCTCGTTGCGAATCCTGAGGTCGACGGGATCGATCCCGACCCGCTCGGAGAGCTCGTCGATCGCGCACTCCAGCGCGAAGCTGCCGACCGCCTCGCCGGGCGCGCGCATGAAGGTGTTGGCGAGCATGTCCAGCTCCACCGCCTCGACGTCCAGCCTCACGTTCTCGGCGCCGTAGAGACAGCGTGCCGGCAGGATGAACGGCTCGGGCAGGCCGTTGTGCTGTGTCTTCGCGACGGTGCCCGTGTGGATCAGCGCCAGAAAACGCCCATCTGCGTCGGCGCCGATCGCCACCCGCTGCTCGGTGAGGCTGCGGCCGCCGACGACGCGGTAGACACCCTCACGCGAGAGAGCGATCCTGACCGGGCGCCCCGCAAGCTTCGCCGCGGCGGCCCCCAGAACGTGATGCTGCCACATCGTCTTGCCGCCGAACGCGCCGCCGACAAAGGGCGACGTCACATGAACCTGCTCCTCCTCGAGCCCGAAGATGTCGGCGAGCGACCACGCCATGTGAGTCACGCCCTGCGTCGCGTCGTGCACGATCAACTCGTCCCCGTCCCACGCGACGGTCGCCGCATGCGGCTCGATCGCGTTGTGGCTCTGATACGGAGTTCGGTAGTCGAGATCGACGCTGAACGGCGCAGCGGCAAGTGCCGCCTCGGCGTCGCCGCTCTCGTTCGCCAGCGGCGCTCCCCCGAACGAACTGGGCCGCGCGTGCGCTCTTGCCTCTTCGAACGAGGTCGCCGACTCCTCGACCTCGTACGCGACCTGAATCAGCGACCTGGCATGGTCCGCCTCTTCCTGCGTCCCGGCGAGCACCACAGCGATCGGCTGGCCGTTCCAGTGGACACGGTCGTCTTGCATGACAGGCAGATCGTCGCCGCCGGCCGCCCTTCCCGAGCTCATGAAGAGCGGCATCGGCTTCATCCGCGGAGCGTTGCGGTGCGTCATCACGAGCACCACCCCGGGCGCTCCCTCGGCCGCGCTCGTGTCGATCGTCGCAAGGCGGCCCTTCGCGATCGTGCTGAACGCAAGCGAGGCGTAGACCATGCCGTCCATTTGCACGTCGGCGGCGAAGGGCGCGGCGCCCGTCACCTTCAGCGCGCCGTCGAGGCGCGAGACCGGCGAGCCGATCAGCCCATGCTCCCGCTGGATCAGCGGATCGGGCTCCCCTCCCGCCTCCCAGCCCTCCGGCCCGAGCGGAACCGCCGTCTCGACGGAGTCTCCGACGATGGTCATGCGTCGAGTCCCGCCAGCTCTTCGAGCACCGCGCTGATCGTTCGACACGCGAGCTCGATCTTGAACGCGTTGTCGCGCAGCGGCGCGGCAGCGGCGAGCTCCGCCTCGGCGGCCGCGCGGAAGCTGTCTGCGTTGGCCGGCGTGCCCCTGAGCGCGTCCTCGGCCTTCCAGGCGCGCCACGGCTTCGTCGCGACGCCTCCCAGGGCGAGCCGTATCTCCCGGACGGTGCCGTCCTCCACCTCGAGCGCGGCTGCGACCGAGACGAGCGCGAAGGCGTAGCTCGCGCGGTCGCGCACCTTGCGATAGGTCGAGCGCGCAGCGAACGGGACGGCGGGCAGCTCGACCGCGGTGATCAACTCACCGGGCTCGAGCACCGTCTCGATCTCGGGATGGTCGCCCGGCAGGCGGTAAAGATCGGTGAGCGGCAGCACGCGTTCACCGCCTGCGCTCCGAAGATGCACGGCGGCGTCGAGCGCCACAAGCGCGACGCACATGTCGGACGCGTGCGTCGCGACGCACGCGGATGACCCGCCGAGGATCGCGTGGGTGCGGTTGAGACCGTCGATCGCGTCGCAGCCCTGGCCAGGGTCGCGCTTGTTGCAGCGAGATCCCTGCTCGTCGTAGAAGTAGGTGCAACGGGTGCGCTGGAGCAGGTTGCCGCCGACAGTCGCCATGTTGCGGATCTGCGGCGAGGCGCCGGCGACGATCGCGCGGGCCAGCATCGGGTAACGCGCCCTCACCGCCCGGCTCTCCGCCACCGCGGTATTGCGGGCGGCAGCCCCGATCAGGAGCCCGCCCCCCTCGGTCTCCTCGATCTCGCTCGAGAGGCCCGTGACATCCACGAGCAGCTCGGGCCGCTCGATCGTCTCGCGCATCAGGTCGACCAGGTTCGTGCCGCCACCGAGATACCTGGCGCCCACGGCGGCGCCCCGACGCACCGCGTCCTCGGCATCGGCGGCGCGGGCATAGCTCAGCGGGATCATTCGACCGCCTCGAGCGCATAGGCATCTCCGATCGCGGCGATGATCCCGTTATGCGCACCGCAGCGGCACAGGTTGCCGCTCATCCGCTCCCGTAGCTCGTCGTGACTGAGCGCGATCGACTCCGACAGCAGGTCGTCGGTGACCTGGCTCGGCACGCCGCGCCTGACCTCCTCCGCCATCCCAACCGCCGAGCAGATCTGCCCTGGCGTGCAGTAACCGCACTGAAAGCCGTCGTGTTCGATGAATCCCTGTTGCAGCGGGTGCAGCTCGCTGCCCGCGCCGAGCCCTTCGATCGTGGTCACAGAGCGACCTTCGTACTGAACCGCCAACGCGAGACACGAGAGGATTCGCTCGCCGTCGACGAGCACGGTGCACGCGCCACACGCCCCCTGATCGCACCCCTTCTTCGTTCCCGGGAGCCCAAGCTGCTCCCGGAGCACATCGAGCAGGCTCTCGCGCGCCTCCAACTCGAGCGAATATTCCGCGCCGTTGACCCGCAAGCCGCTCATCGACAGTCAAGTGAGACTACTCGTCCGGGATTACCCGACGGTTGCGGCTCGCCCCGCCGTCGATGCGGGCTCTCAGGCTTTCGGCTCGACCGCCCAGATGGTCGCCCAGCCGTAGAAGAGGAGCTTGCTCCGGTTGCCGGAGACTGCGACGTACTCGCCGTGCGGGAAGTCGAGCAGCGTGCGGCCCGTGCGCCCGTCGACACCGAGGATCCGGTGACCGAAGCTGCCGACGTAGACCACCCCGTCGATCACGGTCGGCGAGCCTGAGATCGGCCCGCCCGCGTACCGCGTCCAGAGAACGGCGCCGGTCGCGGCGGAGACGCAGTAGAGCGTGCCCGTGTAGGAGCCGAAGTAGACGCGGCCGTTCCAGACCGCGGGCCCCGAGTACACGAGCCCGCCGGTCGAGACGTGCCAGAGGTAGCGGCCGCTTGTCGTGAAGGCGTAGACGGCCCCTGCTCCCCGCGAGGGCACGAAGAGCCGCCCGCCGGCCAGCGCCGAGCTCCCGTAGATCGGGCTTCCGGCCGAGCTGCTCCAGAGCAGCTTCCCGGTCGCGGCGCGAAGCGCGAGCACCCGGCCGCAGTAGTCGCCGACGTAGACGACGCCGCCGGCGACCGTCACGCTGGCGGTGATCTTGCAGCCGTCGTGGTAGACCCAGCGGTTGCGCTGCGTTCCGAGATCGAGTGCGTAGATGTCGCCGGCCCAGTTGCCGAGGTAGTCGATCCCGTCGACGACGGCGGGCGAGGACTCGATGCGGGCGCTCGTCTCGCGGCTCCAGAGCACACGCCCGCTTGCACGGTCGAGCACGACGACCCGGCCGCTCGCCATCGCGTGGACGACGAGCCGGCTGCCGACAACTGCGGGCGACGACGCCTGCGGCTTCGCGTTCAGGTCCCGCTGCCACAGCGTGTGACCGTCGGTCATCGACAGCGCGAAGAGCTTGCCGCTGAAGTTGGTGAGGTAGGCGACGCCGTCGTCGACGACGGCGGGAAACTCGAGGAGCGTTCCCAGGTACTTCGTCCACACGGTGCGAAACGGCGGCCGGAGCGAGATCCCCTCGTGGAACTGCGTCCGGGCAGGTGTCGCCCCGTACATCAACCACTGGCCGTCGGTGCGGTAGATGCGCATGGTCAGATGACGCGACGGCTCGAGCGCGAACCGCACCGTGCGGCTCGAGTAGTGGGGCGCCCAGGTCGTGACCGTGAGCGACCTCACCTGCCTCCGCGTGAAGAGCGACGCGCCGTGCCTCACGAAGCCCCGAGCAGTGACCCGGGCACCGGCGACCAGCCGGCCCGTGTCCCCATCGACGACGTTCACCCAGACGGGCCGGAGAGCCGCGCCGATCGGAGCCGGGTGCGACGAGCTCGGACGAGATGCGGCCGGCGAGGTCGTGCTCGAGGTCTGCGTGCCTCCACCGCACCCGACCGCAACGATCACGGTCGCGCCGAGCAGCACCACGAACCCGAAACACCTGCTGGAGAGGCCCAAGCTCGCCCAAGGCTAGCGCCCCTCCCGGTTGGGATCGCCGGCACCCGAAAGACCCGCGCCCGGCCGGACGAACCGGCCGGGCGCGCAAGCTTCACGGAGCCGCCGGCTCTAGGCGCGGCTTCCCATCCCGGCCATTGCCTTCTGCCCACGCTCTCGGATTTCCTCGGGGCTCAGGTCTTCGATGTGCGTGGCGATCGACCAGTGGTGGCCGAACGGATCGGTCACCGTGCCGAAGCGGTCGCCCCAGAACTGGTCGGCGACCTGCATCTCCACGGTCGCACCGGCCTCGACGGCCTTCTCGAAGACGGCGTCCACGTCCTTGACGTACAGGAAGACGCTGCTGGTGGTGCCCCCGAGCGTTCTCGGCGGCATGACCGAGCCGCCGGGCATCGGATCGGAGAGCATGATCAGCGAGTCGCCGATCTCGAGTGTTGCGTGCCCGATCTTCCCTTCAGGCGCCTCCATGCGGTGTTGCTCTTTGGCGCCGAAGGCGCGCTTGTAGTACTCGATGGCACTCGCCGCGTCATCGACACACAGGTACGGCGTGGCCGTGTGAAAGCCCTTGGGTATCGCGTTCATCTCGTTCCTCCAATTCGCATCGTCGTTCGAACGAATCGAGAACGCGAGGGCATCCCGCCCACCGAGCAACCTACGTGCAGGCGATAGAACGCCCCCACGAGCTCGTTTGAGCCCCTACCCCGTCAGCCGAGATCTAAACCTGGGCCGTCGCGCTCATTCTCCACGGCTCCCCCGCCTACTCGCTCCGGCGAGATAGCGTCCTGCAGATGAGCGACACCGCCACCGCGTTGCGGCCGCCGCGGGCATTTCACCTGCTCGCGAAGCCGACCGGGGCGGTCTGCAATCTCGACTGTTCGTATTGCTTCTTCCTTTCGAAGGAGATGCTGTACCCGGGCTCGCGGTTCCGGATGGCCGACGAGCTGCTCGAGGAGTACGTTCGGCAGCTGATCGAGGCGCACGCCGGGGTGCCCGAGGTGATGGTGGCGTGGCAGGGCGGCGAGCCGACGATGATGGGCGTCGAGTTCTTCCGTCGCTCGATCGAGCTGGCCGACCAGTACCTCCAGCCTGGGCAAAAGGCGATCTACACGATCCAGACCAACGGGACGCTGATCGACGATGAGTGGGCGGCGTTCTTCAAGGACAACGACTTCCTGGTCGGGATCTCGATCGACGGCACGAAGGAGATCCACGACACCTACCGCGTCAACAAGGGCGGCCGCGGCTCGTTCGACCAGGTGATCGCAGGCCTCGAGCACCTGAAGGCCGCCGGTGTCGAGTGGAACGCGCTCACGACCGTGCATGCCGCCAACGGCGACCGCGGCCGCGAGGTGTACCGGTTCCTGCGCGACGATCTCGGCGCGAGCTTCGTCCAGTTCATCCCGATCATCGAGCGCGTCGCCGAGGCCTCTGCCGACGGGACCGTGCCCTGGACGTCCTGGCGCGACCGACCGCTGTACGAGCAGAAGGGCGAGGTCGTGACCGGCCGCTCGATCACGGGCGAGCAGTACGGTCGCTTCCTGATCGACGTCTTCGAGGAATGGGTGCGACACGACATCGGCGAGGTCTACGTCCAGCTGTTCGACGTGTCGCTTGCCAACTGGGTCGGCGAGCCGCCCTCGCTCTGCGTTCACTCGAAGACCTGCGGGTCGGCCCTCGCGCTGGAGCACACCGGCGACCTCTACTCCTGCGACCACTTCGTGGAGCCCGCCTACAAGCTCGGGAATATCAAGGAGCACCCGATGCTGGAGCTCGTCGCCTCGCAGCAGCAGCAGAAGTTCGGCCAGGACAAGTACGACGCGCTGCCGCAGTTCTGTCTCGAGTGCGACGTCCGCTTCGCTTGCCACGGCGGCTGCCCCAAGGACCGATTCGTCAAGACCCCCGACGGCGAGCCCGGCCTCAACTTCCTCTGCCCCGGCTTCAAGGAATTCTTCCACCACGTCGACCGCCCGATGAAGATCATGGGGCAGCTGCTCGCCCAGGGCCGCGCCCCGTCCGATCTCAGGCAGCTGTACGCAGCCGAGGACGCGAGGCGCGGACGCAACGACCCCTGCACGTGCGGGTCGGGCCGCAAGTGGAAGCAGTGTCACGGCGCCGGCTGAGCCACCAGCGGCGAATCCGAAGATCAACAGACCGCGAGAACCCGACCGCAAGCGCGCTGAGAGAGAGGAACCTCATGAGTACGCCATTCAAGGGCACGATCAACATCGACATCAAGGACTCGGTCCCCGACTGGGAGCCCTACGCGCAACCGCTGCCTCCGGAGGACGCGCCGAACGTGCTCTACATCGTCCTCGACGACGTCGGGTTCTCGGCGATGGAGTCGTTCGGAGGGCTGATCGAGACGCCGAACATCAAGCGGATCGCCGATCGCGGGCTGCTGTACACGAACTTCCACACGACAGCGCTCTGCTCGCCGACGCGTTCCTGTCTCCTGACGGGCCGCAATCACACGACGAACTCGATGGCGTGCATCACCGAGGCGGCGTCGGGGTTCCCCAATGCCAGCGGCCACATCCCGGGTGAGTGCGCGATGATCCCGGCGGTGCTCGGCGAGCTCGGCTGGAACACCTACATCGTCGGGAAGTGGCACCTCTGCCCCGAGGACGAGATGAACAACGCCTCGACGAAGAAGGACTGGCCGCTCGGCCGCGGGTTCGAGCGCTTCTACGGCTTCCTCGGCGCCGAGACGAACCAGTGGTATCCCGACCTCACCTACGACAACCACTCGGTGGAGCAGCCGAAGCTCCCGGAGGACGGCTACCACTTCTCCGTCGACATCACCGACAAGGCTCTGTCGTTCATCAAGGATGCGAAGGTCGTGGCGCCGAACAAGCCCTTCTTCCTCTACTACTCCTTCGGCGCCGCGCACGCTCCGCACCATGTGCCGAAGGAATGGGCCGATCGGTACAAGGGCAAGTTCGACATGGGCTACGAGGCCTACCGCGAGCTCGTCTTCGCCAACCAGAAGAGGCTCGGGATCGTCCCCGACCACGCCGAGCTCTCGCCGATCAACCCCTACACCGAGCTGAAGAGCCCGACGGGCCAGGACTGGGGCGCGCTCGACGTCGTCCGGCCCTGGGACTCGCTCAACGACGACGAGAAGCACGTGTTCACGCGGATGGCGGAGGTGTACGCAGGCTTCCTCAGCCACGCCGACGACCAGCTCGGACGGGTCCTCGACTACCTCGAGAAGAGCGAGCAGCTCGACAACACGCTGATCGTGCTCGTCTCGGACAACGGCGCGTCCGGCGAGGGCGGCCCCAACGGCTCGGTGAACGAGAACAAGATCTTCAACGGGCTGCCGGACACGATCGAGGAGGCCCTCAAGTACGTCGACGAGCTCGGCACGCCGAAGACCTACAACCACTATCCGACAGGCTGGGCCTGGGCCTTCAACACACCGTTCAAGATGTGGAAGCGCTACGCGAGCTACCAGGGCGGCACCGCCGACCCGATGATCGTCTCCTGGCCGGCCCAGATCAAGGACGCGGGCATTCGCACGCAGTACACGCATGCGGTCGACATCGTCCCGACGATGTACGACCTGCTCGGTGTCGAGGCGCCGGCCGTCGTCAACGGCTTCACCCAGCATCCGCTCGAGGGCGAGAGCTTCGCGGCAAGCCTCCACGACGCCGACGCGAAAGCCAAGCAGACGCAGTTCTATTCGATGCTCGGCACCCGTGCGATCTACCACGACGGGTGGAAGGCAGCATCGGTGACGCCCGCGGCGCCGAACGCCTGGGGCGACTTCGCCGGCCAGCGCTGGGAGCTCTTCAACACCGAGGCGGACCCGAGCGAGTGCCACGACCTCGCCGAGGAGAAGCCGGAGAAGCTCCAGGAGCTGGTCGCGCTCTGGTGGGCCGAGGCGGGCAAGTACGGCGCCCTGCCGCTCGAGTCCCGCGACGCGATGGGGATCCTGCTCGCACCGCGGCCGCAGCTCTCGAAGCCGCGCGACCGCTACATCTACTACCCCGACTGCGCGGAGGTGCCCGAGTCGGTCACCCCGAACATCAGGAACCGCTCCTACGCGATTGCGGTCGAGCTGCAGATCGACTCGGCGGAGGCGAGCGGCGTCCTCTTCTCGCAAGGGTCGCGCTTCGGCGGGCACGCGCTCTACCTGAAGGACGGCAAGTTCAAGTACGTCTACAACTGGGTCGGCGAGTTCGAACAGATCGTCGAGTCCACGAAGCCGTTCCCGACGGGAGATTGCGTCCTCTCGGTGGCCTTCGAGAAAGAGGGCGACGCGATGCCGACCGAAGGGACTCTCAGCCTCTTCTTCGACGACGAGAAGGTCGGCGAAGCCAAGATCAAGACCCAGCCCGGGAAGTTCTCACTTGCGGGCGAAGGCCTGAACGTCGGCAAGGAAGGCGCCGAGCCCGTCACCGACGACTACCCCGGCACCTCGCCATGGGCGTTCGTCGGAGGGACGATCCATCAGGCCACCATCGACGTCGCGGGCGAGCCGTGGGTCGATCTCGAGTCCGAGCTCGCCGGCGCATTCGCGCGCGACTAGAGGCGATACTGGGCCCGGGGCGGCGACGCCCCGGGCCGCCGTCAGACCGAACAGCGGCCCTAGGAAGCCTCGAACGCGCTCATCAAGCCGGTGCTGGATCCGACGGCGTGAGGATTGCGTCGAGCCGCTCCAGGCTTGCGGCCGGCCACAGCGCTTTCAGGTCGTAATAGACCTCAAACGCCGGCGTCGACTCCGGGATCGTGAGCCAACTCACCTTCGATCTCGTAAAGATATGAACGTCAGGAGTGATTTCTGACGGTCGATCGAGCGTGCCTGCGCGCACGTACCGGACCTGGGGTCGCCCGTACTCGCTGAACACCGCCACCTGGCAGGTCGGGCAGCGGAAGACGCGCTGCGCGCTGCCATCGTCTCGCGGAACCTCGACCGGCTGCGGAGCTCCGGCGATTATGCCCACGTGGCTCGCCTCGATCAGCAGATTGATCACAAAGGCGCTTCCCGTCTGGCGCTGACAGTTCAGGCAATGACAACAATGGATGAAGAGCGGATCGGCCTCGAGCCGGTACCGGATCGCGCCGCAGGCGCAGCCGCCTTCACGAAGCGCGCTCATGAAACATCCTCGAGTACCTCAGCATGGAGTCCAAACGGTACCGCGATCGCCTTGCAAGAACCGCTTCATGCACGCATTCCCGAACGTCGAGTTCCCGAGGGGGCACTTCATGACCTGTAATGACGCCGGGCACGCTGAGAGCGCCGGCCCCGGGTGCCCTCGCGAGCGGACTGTTCGCAGCTAGCGAGTCTCGCGTCGTCGCGTGCGCGCGCGGGCGCCACGCCCAGCCTCCTCGGCTAGCCGGACGAGCCCCAGCGCGGGCGCCTCGGCGGCGACCGCGGCGAGGAGCTCACGGCCGTCATGGTCGCCCTCGCCGATCAGGGCGCGGCCGAGCCTGAAGCGGTGGTGCATTGCCCAGACGAGCGCCCCTGCGTGCTCCTCCCGTTCGATCGCGCGAACGTACCAGTCGGCTGCGAGCCTCTGGTCGCCCCGAAAGTCAGTGAGGCGACCGAGCGCGCCGGCCACGCTGCCCATGCAAAGAAGGCCTCGCGCCGAGACGACCATCCGGTCGGCGAACGGTTCCAGAAGGAACTCGAGCTCAGCGGCCAGCTCGGTATCGCCGAGCAGTACCGCGGCCTCGCTGAGCTCCTTCGCGGCCGAGAGCCAGTTCGTGTCGCGCGGCCAGGAGCTGGGGGTTCCGACGGCAGCCCGCTGAGCGGTGAGCTCGCGTCGGGCGTCCGCCTGATGCCCCGTCGCGGCGAGCACCCACGCATACATCGAGCGGTACGCCCATCCGGCAGGAGAGTTGCGGATCCGATCCCGCTGCCATTCGAGGTCGATCTCCGCCAGCCGGATACCATCGTCGGCGAGCGCAATCACCCAGTGGCTCAGGCGGGCGAACTCGACGTTTCGGTCGCCGGCTCGACGGCCGAGCTCGATCGCGCGGCGGCGCAGGCGCTCGCCCATCACGACCTGACCGACGAGGTAAGCGCGCGCGCTGCGCCACGCCGGGACCCACCATGCGTACGCGGTGAGCTGCGCTTGGGCCGCCGTGTCCGCGTACGCGTCGAGCTCCGCCTCGAGCGCGGCGCCCTCGCCGAGCTCGTCGAGGTCGACGATCCGCCAGGTCCGGGCCTGGAGCTCCAGCACTGCGTCGCCGGCTCGGCGTGCGCATACCAGCATCTCGTCTGCGAGGCCGAGGCGTTCGGGTGTGTGGTCGGGCCCCCAGAGGACGACGTGGCGGGCACCGAGGGCGGCGGCCATCGCGCGCGGCTCCCCCGTCGATCGTGCCGCCCCGACGGCCTCGACGCTGATCTGCTCGCGCCGGCCGGCGTCACTGTCATAGGCGAGCTCGATCGCGAGCCGGCTCTGTACGCGTGACCGTAACTCGTGTTGGTCGGGGGCGAGACCTGCTAGCGCCTCCTCGAGGAGCGCGACGCGCTCGCGGTCGACCGAGAGGATCGTGACTCCAGCACCGACGAGACCAAGTGCGGCTCGGGCGAGCAGCACTCCATCGTCGATGCGACGCGCAGCGTTCGCCGCGGCAGTGAAGGCCGCGTGTGCCTCTTTTCCTCGATCCGCACGCTGTAACGACTCACCGAGGGCGCAGCGGAGCCGGGCCAACAGGAGTGGGTCACGAACGGCTTGCACCGCGGAGTCGAGGAGTCGTGCGGCGTCGCCGGCCGCATAGCTGGCCGAGATTGCGGCCGCGGCTCGCTCGGCGAGCGCGCCGACCTGCTCTTCGTCGACGAGCGGCGCAGCGGCGATGGCGTGACCCGCGGCCGCGACGAGAGCTTCGTCCGAGCCTGCCTCGACCCGCGGCAACAGCGCCGCCAGCGCCTGGGCGTGCAGCCGAGCGCCGCGAGCAGGCGGTAGCGTCTGCGCCAGCGCCTCTCGGACGAGTGCGTGGGCGAAGGCCACCCGACCGGCGCCGTCGTCGGCGGGCACGAGGAGGCGGGCTGAGGCCGCGTGGTCGAGTGCATCGAGAGTCTCGTCCAGGCTGTGGCCGGAGACGCGGGCGAGGAGATCCGTGTCGAGCTCCTGGCCGAGCACGGCCGCGGCCTCGAGCAGGCGGCGTACCGGCTCGCCGAGCGAGCCGACGCGCGCGGCCACGAGCTCGGCGACGCCGGCCGGCAGCTCCTCTGCCACGCCGGCCTCGAGCAGCGCCTCGAGGAAAAAAGGGTTGCCGCCGGTGCGACGCACGAGCACCTCTGCGTCGAGGGCTTCACCGAGAGGGGCGAGCAGCGCCTCCGTCTCGGCAACGGTGAGGCCCGCGAGATCGATCTGCGTCGCTTCGAGCTCCTCCACGACTGCGGAGATGACCGAGCCCGGTCGCGCAGTGGCGACCACAAGGACCGGCGTCGACGCGCGCCGGCCCGCGAGGTGGCGCAGGAAATCGAGCGTCGCGCCGTCGGCCCACTGGAGATCGTCGAGAACGAGGAGCAGCGGCCGCCCCGCGGCGACGTGCTCCAGCGCGTCGACGAGCGCGTCGTTCAGCCGGAGCTGGCCCGCTCGCGTATCGGCTTCGGCGCGTTCCTCCGGCCTCGGCGCGTCCTCTCCGAGGGCTTCGAGAAGCGGGACGAACGGCTCGCCCGGCTCACGGCCCGAACGGCCGGCGAGAACTGCGTCGCCGGCGGCGTGGAGCTCGCCGGCGAACGTCGCCGCGAGGCGGCTCTTGCCGATGCCGGGCTCGCCCACGACGACGGCGAACGCAACTCCCCCGCCGGCAATCCCGGCCCGGATCGCACCCAGGCGGGCAAGCGCGGAAGTCCTCCCGACGAAAGGCGAGGTGTTGCGCTCGGGACGCAGCCTCGGCGGCAGCGGAGGCTGATCTCCCTGCTGGGAGCGTCCCGACCGCAGCGCGGCCGCGAGGTCGCGCGAGGCGCTCGACGGGAGCAAACCGAGCTCGCGGCGCATCCGCACGCGCAGGCGGTCATAAACGGCAAGCGCTGACGCAATCTCTCCGGCACCAGCGAGCGCGCTCATGAGGTCACGATGGGCGGACTCGTCGAGCGGGTCGAGCTCGGCCCGCCGGCGCGACCAGGCCACCGCCTCCTCGGGGTCGCCGGCTGCCTGAGCGACCGCTGCGAGGGCAACGCTGCAACGCCCGCGATGGCGGTCGCGCTCCCGCAAGACCCAGTCGTCGTCGAGGTCGGGCAGCAGCTCACCGCGGGCGAGATCGAGCGCCGCCTCGGGCTCGCCGAAGTCGAGCAGCCGATCGAATTCACAGAGGTCGACGACAACGTCCTCGCTCAACTCGACCCGCTCGCGGTCGGCGCGAAGAGCGGCGGAGGCCGGTCCGAGCGCACGGCGAACCGACGAGAGCGCCGTCCGCAGGCTCGCGCGAGCGCTGGCGTCCAGCACGTCGGGCCAGAGAGCGGCCGCGACCGCCGACCTCGAGTGCGTCCCCGGGTGGAGCGCGAGCCAAGCCAGCAGGGCCCGTCCAGGGCGGCCGGCCGGCAGCTGAAGCTCCACCCCGTCGAGGTCGAGCTCGAGTCCGCCGAGCGTGCGGACGCGCAGCGTCATGGCGCGAGCGTACCCGCGCATCCGTTGCGGCCCGTTTGCGCTGCATTTGCGGTCGTCCCGGACACTCGACGCAACGAGCTTCAAACCGACAAGGGAGGTCACCGATGGCAACCGCAACTCAGCAGCATCAGCAGCCCGACGCGCAGGCCGTAGAGGAGTTCGCCGGCCGCGCTCTCACCGACGTCGCCGGGACGATGGCGACGCTCTTCTGCATCGTCGGCGACCGGCTGGGCCTGTTCGCCGCCCTCGACAAGGGCGCGGCGACTCCGGCCGAGCTCGCTGCGGGGACAAGCGTCGACGAACGCTACGCGCTCGAGTGGCTGCGCGGCCTCACGGCCGCCGGTTACCTGGAGCAGGAGGACGGCCGCTGGGTGCTCCCGCCCGCGCACGCGCCGGTGCTGGCCCGCGAGGGAGACGTCTCCTTCCTCGGCGGCGGCTACCACGAGCTCGGCGGGATGCTGCCCGCGCTCGAACGCGTGATCGAGTCGTTCCGCAACGGCGGTGGCGTCCCGCAGGCGGCGTACACCGACGACGCCTACGTGGGCATGGAGCGCTTCAGCTCATGCTGGGTCGACAACGGGCTACTCGGGAGCTGGATGCCGCTCCTGCCCGAACTGCACCGCCGGCTCGAGCAGGGGATTCGCTGGGCCGACGTCGGTTGCGGTGGCGGTCACGCGGTGATCCGGCTCGCGCAGGAGTTCCCGAACTCCAGCTTCGCCGGCTTCGACGTCTTCCCGGCACAGATCGAGCGGGCGCGCGCCGCCGCAGACGCCGCCGGCGTTGTCGATCGCGTCAGGTTCGAGGTGGCGGACGTATCGCAGGGCCTCCCCGGGAGCTGGGACGTGATCTCGACTCTCGACGTCGTCCACGACGCGGTTGACCCTGCCGCACTCCTCGGAGGGATCCGGCGGTCGCTTGCAGACGACGGGACGTACCTCTGGCTCGAGATCAACTGCGCAGACGACCCCGCCGACAACCGCGGCCCGCTCGCGACGGTGCTCTACGGCTTCAGCCTGCTCTACTGCATGACGACCTCGCTCGCCCACGGCGGCGCCGGGCTCGGCACGTGCGGATGCCCGCCATCGGTCGTCGAGGAGCTCGGCCGCGGCGCCGGCTTCGGCAGCGTCCGCGAAGTCGCGATCGAGAACCCGATCAACCGGCTGTACGAGCTCCGACCGTGACCCAGCGCCGCGACCTCGGTCTCCTCGCCGCCGCCGCACTCGTGTCGGCGGCGGGAGACCTCGCGGCCGTGTCCGCGCTGGCCGTGCACCTCCAGCGTGAGACCGGCTCGGGGATCGCGGTGGCTGCTTTGTTTGTCGCGAACTGGCTCGCGCTCGCGCTCGCCGCTCCCTGGGGCGGCGCGCTTGCCGACCGACTCGACGCTCGCAAGCTGCTCGTTGTCGCATCGCTCGCACAGGCCGCGGTCGCCGTCGTGCTCGCCGCCACGACGGCGACTGCGGGCGTGCTCGCGCTCGTGGCGCTGCTCGGCGCCGGGGCGGCCGTCGCCGTCCCGGCGGAGTTCGCCCTCGTGGGTGCGATCGCAGCCGCAGGGACGAGCGCGGGCGCGGTCAACGCCAGAGTCGAGACCGCCCGGAACCTCGGCTACGCGCTCGGGCCGCTCGCGGGCGCGGGCTGCGTGACCGCCGCGGGTGTCGGTGCCGCACTCCTCCTCGACGCGGCGAGCTTCGCCATCGTCGCGGTCGCGGCTGTCGCTCTGCGCTTGCGGCGCCATGTGACCCTGGGCGCGGCCAAGCCACGCGCCCGCGACGGCATCGCCCTGCTCGCCGGCGACCGCACGCTCAGGATCGCCGTCGCGGCGCTCGTCGGGTCGCTGCTCGCCATGTCGGCGTCGATCAGCGCTGACGTCTTCTTCGCGGCTGGGCTCGGCCACGGCAGATGGGGTCTTCCGCTGCTGCTGACCTGCTGGACCGGAGGGATGATGGCAGGCTCACTCGCAGCCGCACCGCGAATCCCGGCTCGACTCCTCGCGGCCGCGGCTGTCACCGCGGCCGGCGCGCAAGGCGCGGGCAAGCTCGGCGCGGCCGCAAGCGGCCTGCTCCTCCCCGCGCTTTTCTTCTACGCGCTGGGCGGCGCCGCTCACGGCGTGAAGAACGTCGCCGCACGCACACTGATCCACGAGCGGATCGACGCGTCGGCACACGGCCGCGCCTTCGCCGCCTACGCGGCGCTGCGCAACGGTGCCGAGCTCGCAGCGCTCGCAATCGGCGGCATCCTCGTCGAGGCGGCGGGAGGACGTGGCACGCTCGCCCTCTCAGGCGCGGCCACGGTCGCGATTGCCGCTCTCGGCCTCGCCACGCTGCTCTCGCCCTCGAGAAGTCGAGGCAGGTCGATCGGAACTCGGATCAGCGAACGAGTCGCGACTCGTCGTGTATCAGTGCGGAAAGCTGGTTCGTGAGCGTCGACCCGAAGAGTCTCTCGCGGACGCTCTACACCCGCTGCGCTGAACCGCTGACGCCGGACGAGCCTCAGCGCACCCAGAGCTGGTCGAGGCATGCGCCGGTCATCCCCGACTCTCCCAACAACGCGCGCCCGCCCGGGCCGGGCCCATTGCGTGAGCTGGCCTCCCCTTCCGACGCAACCCGGCGAGGATCCGCCAGCAGGTGATCACCTCGCGGCCAAGAATTTGGAGACATGAGAATGCTCGCCTTCCTCGTATCCGCAGTCGCCGGCCTTACGTGCGCTGGTGCGGGCGCCTATCTCCTCGTCCAACAGAGCGAAACCGGCCCGACCTGGCTCGAGGTGATCGCCCACGGCAGCGGCGTCTTCTTCATCGGCTGCGGTCTCTACATGATCGGTTCGTCCTTGCGACCCGGAACAACACCTAAGCAACGCGAACGTTGAGGGCACAGAGCACCTCTCCCTTACGGAAGTGCTCTGTGCTCCTCCAGATTCACGACACGAACTCTCGCGATCCGCGGTGACGCACCGCTGGGCCCCGGCAGGTTCGCCGTCAACACGAGACGCCGGCGATCAGGTGACCTTGAGGAACCCCTTCATTCCGCCGGCGGCATGGCCGGGGACGGTGCAGAGGTACTCGTAGGCGCCTTTCAGCAGCACCGTAACCCTGAGCGTCGTCGACGGCCAGGGTTGATTTGCCTCGTCCCACGTCCCGTGCACGAGTTCGCGAGCGGCTGGTTGCGCTTCGAACAGAGCTTGAAATCGTGCGGGAGGGCACCCTTGTTCGTGA
Organism: uncultured Actinomycetota bacterium; assembly: GCA_963768435.1. Taxonomy (GTDB): domain Bacteria; phylum Actinomycetota; class Thermoleophilia; order Gaiellales; family Gaiellaceae; genus PALSA-600. The sequence goes on along the minus strand of CAVYIB010000032.1, from coordinate 37,809 downwards.
TCTTGAACACGATCACGCCGTGCTTGACCGTGCCCGGAGCCACGATGAAGTGGAACTCGGCCGGCTTGCCGGCCGTAACCGTGACGTTCGCCACCTTGATCGCGCCAGGGCCGCGCCACGGCCGGTACTGCAACGAGCGCTGCGACCGCCAGAAAGGCGGCAACGAAGATTGGAGTCCTGGTCATCTGCTGTCCTTCCGTCGAGGTCATCGGCCCGCATCGCGAGTCGATCGGGCCGATTTCGATCTCACCACTGCTCAGGCGGTGCCTACTCGCACTGAGCTCCGCGCAATCTATCGCCAAGGTCCTGACCCCTCGAGCGTGACCGGCCTTGTCGGCCGGCCAACGTGTCAGTCATGGCTCTCTGGCGTCGCCTCGGGCGCATCCTTGGGCGCCTCCTCAGGTTCATTCGCAACCTCGGCCACGATCATCGCCGCGCCCTCAGCCGAAACCGCATGCTTGGCAATTCGCTCGTAGCCGGCAAGCCCGCGCTCCAACTGCTCGACCATCCGGTCTTCGGCTACTGCGATGATCGCCGACGAGCCGGGCGGCAAGCTCTCCCCGATCTCCTTCAGATCCTCGTCCTTGAAGCCCTTGTCGCGGATCTTGCCCCAGATCCCGCCCGCACCGCCCCCGACAGCCGCCGAGAGGATGATGCTGGGCGGGAAGATCAGCCCGACGACACCACCCGCGATCGCACCGCGCTTCGCCCACTTCTTGCCACTCGGGTCAGCGGTCTCCTCGAACTTCACCTTGTCCTCGGCGGTATGAACGACCACCGCAGCGTCGATCAGATCGATCGACCCCGCACGCTCCGCCGCCTGAAAATCCTTCAGCGCGGAGCCCGCCCCCTCCTCGGTTCCATAGGCCGCAACGAAGATCTCCAACGTGCTGCTGCTCATGCATCCCTCCTCGTTATGCCTGTTCGGGTCAGCATAGTCACGGCGACGGAAACTTCCAGCTCGAGCCTGCGCCGGCTCACGCCGTGCGAGGGCGGGAAGCCTGCGAAGCCTGGTTTCTGAGGTTCGCCGAACTCCGTATGCTCAACCGGAGGTATGGGTGAAGTGGAATCGGCTTTTGGCCGGCGTGTGGTGGTCACTGGCGCCGGCATTGTGTCGTCCGTCGGGAGCGGGCGCGAGGCCTTCTGGGACGGCCTCGACCAGGGCACGAGCGGAGCGCGCCGGATCGAGTTGGACGGCGTCGGCGAGATCACGGCCTGCGTAGTCGGCGAGCTCGACGACGGCTGCATCCCGCGGCGCGAGGCAAAGCGGATGGATAGGGTTGGCGTCCTTGCGGTCGTCGCCGCGTCTCAGGCGCTCGAGGACGCGGGGTCGCCTTCGATCGATCCGGAACGAGTTGGCGCCGTGGTCGCGAACGTTCACGGCGGGGCGGACACGCTCCATCGCTCGTACGCCGAGTTCTTCCGTCGTGGCGCCGATCGCGTGAGCCCGTTCACGATCCCCCTGGGACTCACGAACTCGCCGGTCGCCGCCGTCGCGCGGATCCACGGTCTCCGTGGCCCGTCGTCCACGGTCGCCACCGCCTGCGCGGCCGGCACGGACGCCATCGGGCTCGCAACCTCGTTGATCCGGTCAGGCCGTGCCGATGCGATGCTGGCAGGTGGCTCGGAGGCTCCCCTGTCGCCCTTCATCGTCGCCGCCTACAGGCAGCTCGGCGCCCTCTCGACGACCACGCGACCCCCCGGAGAGGCATCACGTCCGTTCGATCGTGCGCGGGACGGCTTCGTGATCGGCGAGGGTGCCGGAATCCTGTTTCTCGAGGAGCGAGAGCATGCACGCGAACGAGGCGCGCGGATCCTCGCCGAGGTCGTCGGCTACGCGAGCAACTGCGACGCAGGGCACCTCACCCAGCCTGACCCGACCGGAGAAGGCCCGGCCACCGCGATCAGGCTCGCAATGGCCGAGGCGCACGTGGACCCTGGAAGCGTCGGCTACGTCAACGCACACGCAACGTCGACCCCACTCGGCGACCGGCCGAAGCACGCGCGATCATCGCCGCAGGGTTGGGCCACGCCGCCGTCTCCTCTACCAAGGCGCTTCACGGACACACGCTCGGAGCGGCCGGGGGCCTCGAAGCGATCGCGGCGCTGATGCCACTCGTCCGCGATCGACTGCCCCCGAGCGCGAACCTCGACGATCCCGACCTCGAGCCCGCTCTCGACTACGTGACTGCCCCACGCGAAGCGGCAGTCGACGTGACCCTGTCGAACTCCTTCGGATTCGGAGGTCACAACGCGGTTCTCGTTCTGGCGCGAACATGACTTCCCGTGATCGGCGGGCGAATGCCATCTGCTCTTGGGGGCGGCGCCGCCGGCCGGTAAGGAACGCGGCGCCGCCCGTGATCAATTGCTTCAGGTCGACGTCAGGAAGCCCCTGATCTCGCCTCCTGGGAACATCGTCGTGTGGATGTTCAGGTAAGCCTGCCCTGTCTCGAGTCCCGCGAGCAGCGCGGTCTCCGCGCCGGCCGTTGTTCCGCCGTTGGCGGTCACGAAGGCCGGGTTGTAGCTCGCCGCCGAGGTCATGTCGAACGTATGGGTGTAGGTGCCGCTCGTGACACCGAGCGGGAAGCCGGTGAACGTCGGCACCGTCGTTGCGACTCCGGTGTTACCGGGAGGCGCCACACAGCAGTGGATGTGCGCCGCGGTTGTGGGTGTCGTCAGGCCACTGAAGGCGACATCGACGGTCATCTCGTTCGTGAGCGTGTTCCACGTCACCGTCGCGGTCCCGGTTCCGGGCGTCGCGATCGCCGGGCTCTGATTGGCTCCATTCAGCGCGGCGGTGAACACGAGCACCGGATGGAGTGTCCCGCCCTGCGCGCCGTTGGACACACAGTCACCCTGGTTGCCAAACGCCGTCCCATCCGACGCCAGGAGGTTCATCCATCCGCCCTTCTGACACAACTTTGCGTTCGCCGAGTTGCCACCCCCAGCGCTCGCAGTCGCCGCACCGATCCCCACCACAAGTCCGGCGAGAACGAGCATCCATACGAGCATGAACTGTTCCTTGCCTACTGAGTATCGTCCCATTACTTCCTCCTCTATCTCTTTGACGCAGTCGATCCTGAACCCGCAAACGCGAGGAGGACGAGTTCCTCCATCAAGCCTGCCCAACAAGCCCGGAGGTCAATCAGACGCCGAGGGCCGCGCCTGGTCCGCCGAGGCGCGCGAGAACGCGTCCAAGCCAGTCGCGGGTTCGTATTAGGATCTACTCGTGCCGGAATACAAGGTCAATGTGATCGATCCGAGCAACGCTCTCGATCCGAGGCATCTCGTGGAAGCGGTATCGAAGCGATCTTCCTCTCGAATACGGGGCAGAGATCATCATCGAGGCGGACGACTCCCCGGGCGCTCCGACATCCCTTCGCACACGGGTGACCTCGGTCGACAACGACTCCTTCTTCACCTCAACCGTCACGGTGGAACCGATCGGCGAGAACTAGCCCTTCCGTTTTCGGCTCTCAGCGGCCGGCCGCGATCTGCCAGAGGTCGCGAAGCGCAGATCTCGTCAAGCCGGGCCGGAGCGCGGCCGGTGAGAGGCCCACCGCATTGGGTGGCAAGAGAACGGTCAACGCTCCCGGGGTCATGGTGAAGCGGAGCGGCGACTCGAGGACAACTGCTTCGCCGTCGATCCCCGCGGCGATCGGTTGCCCCGAGGAGACCTCGAAGTCGGGTGCCGACCACTCGAGCCAACCCTCGAAACGCGACGGCTGTCCAAGAGCGTTCAACGACACGAGCTTCGCCGCCTGAGCGGCGTTCGAGATCTCGACGGCAAGGATGCCCAGTTGCCCCGAGTCGAGGCGAGGTCGAGAGCCCATGCCGCCGAGGTGGTCGAGCACGTAATGGTTGTTCGAGACGAGAACGATCTGCGCGGTCTCCTGGTCTCGGCCGTCCGGTCGGCGGAAGCGAAGGTCAAACGGCTTCGCAGACGGACCGAGCAGTTCGGGAAGCATCTTCTCAACCGTCCCGAGCTTCGCGTCGCGATACGCGTCGGACTGGACGATCTCGGCGTAGACGCCGAGTGAGACGTTGTTGACGAAGATCCGGTCGTTGACGAACGCGAGGTCGATCAAGCGCTCCCGATCGCCCGCGAACGCGTCGAGGGCCCCGACGACATCCGCCCGGTCGAGTCCCAGGTCGAGCGCGAGATGGTTCCGTGTTCCGGCAGGAATGCAGACGTATGGCAGGCCGTGCTCCATGGCGACCTCGGCCACGAGGGCCTGGGAGCCGTCTCCGCCTGCCATGCCGATCACGTCGGCGGAGCGCGCCGCTTCATGCGCCAGCGCGCGCAGATCGTCGCCGCGCTCGAGAACGACCGGGGTGATCCCCCGTTTTCGAGCCTCGTTGGCCAGATCGAACCTCTCGACCTTGCCGCCGCCCGACTTCGGGTTCATCAACAGCACGGCCGTCCGACCTGGCCGCGCCGTAGGAGGCCCAGGCTTCCGAGGAGCCGCTTGCTGCTGTCTCGCCCTACCGCCGAGCGCTCGCCAACTCGCGGTCGCGAAGACAGCGACGGCGACGGCGAGCACCACCAGCTCGTCGAGTGCGCCGCGTAGGACCAACGCGGCCGCGCCGCCGACAAGCGCAACTGCCGCGACGACGATTGCCAGCCGCCGGGTCAGGCCCGTCCGCGTTATCGCCAACCAGCCGGCTGCCCCCGCGATCGAGAGCGCCGCCAGGGCGGCCAGAAGCGTAGGGACGTTGCGGACGACGAGCACGACGAGCGCCGCGATCACGAACCCCAGGGCCACAAGAGCAACGGACGCGGCGAGACGGCCCGAACGTTCTGCCTTCAGATCGACGCCTGCACCTGACACAGTTGACCTCCACCCAGGAGGGCTCCGAGACCCCTTCGATCTCCACCCGGCCCATGAACGTTGGGACGCGCATCCTAACCCTCCCGTCGAGCGCTTCAAGGCCGGCCTCCCCCAACCCGCAGATCACGCCTAGCCTGAAGCCAGCAGAAACCATGCGCCGCCGGAAATCAGAACGATCCGCGAACGCCGAGACCTACTTCTCCCAGCCTCGGCAGGCACTTGCGCTGGGAGCCGGGCTCCTGGCGCTCTTCATCGTCCTGGCCCTACTCGTTCCCGCCCAACCGCTCGCGATCGAGCAGCACTGGGCCAACTGGATGCTCGAGGCGCAGAGCCCGCTGCTCACGAAGATCGCACGCGTGTTCAACGCCCTGGGACGCGGCCTCGGACGGGCGCTCGTGCTCATCGCGATCGGAGTCGTCTTGATCGTCGCCCGACGGTGGTGGGCCTTGCTCGCCTACGCGGCCATGGAAGCTCTGACACCCCTGCTCACCACGCTCGTGAAGGCACTCGTCGACCGCCCTCGACCCGCCGACGGCCTCGTCCATCCCACCGGCACATCCTTCCCTTCCGGCCACGCTTCCTTCGCCGGCGCAACCTGCCTCGCGCTCGTCATCTTGTTCACTTCGCCCGGACGGAGGCGACGTCGGTGGTGGTGCCTGGCCGCGGTGGGAATCGCCGGGATGGCGTGGAGCCGAACCTACCTTCAGGTGCACTGGCTGCTCGACGTCCTCGCAGGATCACTTCTCGGCGCAAGCGTCGCCCTGATCGTCTTCGCCGGCCTTCAACTCGTGCGCGGAGACTGCTTGGCGATCCGACGATCCGTCTTCATCCAGGCCCAGGCCCTAGCGGTTAGCAGCTTCGATTGTCGTGAACGCCCGCTCCGTGGCGTCCGCAGCTCGATTGCGGCCAACGCTGACTGGACGAACTAGGGTTAGCGCCCATGAGCGGGCCTACAGCAGCGAAGGCCGAGGTGCCCGAAGGAGAGGCGAGCCGGTCTCGGAGTCGATCGAGTTGAGCGGCGCCTGGCTCGATCGCGATATCGGCTGGCTCGAGTTCAACGCGCGTGTGCTGCACGAGGCGCTCGATGAACGCACCCCGCTCCTCGAGCGTCTGAAGTTCCTCGCGATCTTCTCGTCGAACCTCGACGAGTTCTTCATGAAGCGGATGGCGCTGATCCGACCGATGCCCGACGACAGCAGCCTCGTTGCGCAGGAACGGCACGACCAGCTTCTACGCATGCGGACGATGATCGTGACGATGCTCGAGCGGGAGGCGCGCTGCTACACGGAGGTATTGCTGCCCGAGCTTGCCGGCCATGGGGTTCATCTGCTCGACTGGGATGAGCTCGAGTGACGAGCAGCGGGCCGAGGTCTCCGCGTATTTCGACACCGAGATCTCACCGGTACTCACGCCCCTCGGTCTCGACGCCGCACACCCGTTTCCGTACGTGTCGAACCTCTCGACCTCCTGGGCCTTCCGGCTGCAGGACCCGGTGAACGCCGAATCGGTGCTCGTACGGGTCAAAGTGCCGCGCGAGCTCCGTCAGTGGGTACGAGTGCGGACCGGCGTCGAATCTCCCGCGCGTGTGTTCGTCAGCCTCGACCAGGTGATCGCCGCGAATGCGGACAAGCTCTTCCCGGGCATGGTTCTGGAGAGCGCGAGCCTGTTCCGTGTCTGCCGGGATGCGGAGGTCGAGCTCGACGAGGACGACGTCGACGGCGAGAGCAAGCGCGCGCTCGTCGAGCGAGAGCTACAGCAGCGCCGCTTCGAGCCCGTCGTGCGGCTCGAGGTCCGCCCGGGTGCCGACGAGGCGATGCTCTCCGGGCTGATGGAGCGGTTCGCGCTCGGCACCGAGGACGTATACGTGATGCCGGCGCTGCTCGACTACACGACGCTGTTCGAGATCGCGGCGCTCGAGATCGAGCCGCTGCGCGACCCGCCCTGGACGCCGCTGCCGCCAACGGCACTCGACACGGCCGACGGCGACATCTTCTCCGCGATCCGTGCCGGCGACGTCCTTCTCCACCACCCGTACGAGAGCTTCTACGCAAGCGTGGAGCGGTTCATCCGCGAGGCCGCCGACGACCCGTTGACGGTCTCGATCAAGATGACCGTGTACCGCGTCGGCGACGACACCCCGTTCGTGCAGTCGCTGATCCGGGCCGCCGAGGCCGGCAAGCAGGTCGCTTGCGTAATCGAGCTCAACGCCCGGTTCGACGAGGAACGCAACCTCCACTGGTCGCGCGAGCTCGAGAAGGTCGGGGCGCATGTCGTGTTCGGGGTGAGCGGCCTCAAGACCCACAGCAAGGCGGCGCTCGTGATCCGCCAGGAGGAGAGCGGCATCCGCGCGTACGCTCACATCGCCACCGGGAACTACCACGCCCGTACCGCCAGGCTCTACGAGGACGTGGGCCTGCTCACGGCGAACCCGGCGGTGACGCGCGACGTCGTCACGCTCTTCCATTTCCTGACGGGCCGCTCGCGCACCCCGTCGTTCGAGAAGCTAGTGGTGGCGCCGATGGATATGCGCGCCGAGTTCGCCCGCTTGATCGAGGGCGAGATCGCCAATCACCGAGCCGGCCTTCCCGCGCGGATCGTCGCCAAGCTGAATCAGCTCGAAGATCCCCAGATCTGCACGCTCCTCTCACGGGCCTCGCAGGCGGGGGTGCCGGTCGAGCTCATCGTCCGCGGCTTCTGCTGCCTGGCCCCGGGCCTGCCTGGCCTCACCGAGAACGTTCGCATCCGCTCCATCATCGGCCGGTTCCTCGAGCACTCCCGCATCTACCACTTCGCCGCCGGCTCGGACGACCCGCTCGATGGTGAGTTCCTGATCGGCTCGGCCGACTGGATGACCCGGAACCTCTCGAAGCGCGTCGAGGCGGCGGTGCCGATCACCGTGCCCCGCCTCCGCGCACGGCTCTGGGAGATCCTCCAGATCTCACTCGCCGACACGCGCACCGCATGGCAGATGCAACCCGACGGCCGCTACATCCAGCTCCGGCCCCACGACGACGACGGCGCGGGATCGGAGGGAACGCACGAGACCCTGATGCGGCTCGCCCTAGCCAGTCACGGGATCTGATGCTGTCGCCCCGCCCGATCGCCGCAGCGCCCATCGCGTCCTACCCCGGCGATAGCCTCACGGAGTGGTGCGCCTCTCCGGCCGATCGATACCTCGGCTGATCATCGCTCCGGCGAGCGTGGCCGCCTTCGCCACCTTCGAGGTCTGGCAGGCCGGCGCTCTGACGGCGCTCGGCGGCGGCTGGCTCGTGTTCGTGCTTTGCGTGTGGGTCGTTGAGGTCTGGGGGAAGCTCCAGCTCGCCCGCTCACAGGATCGGCTGAGATCGCTTCGGCATCACCGATCGAGCAGAACGCGATGAACGATCCTCGGCAATCCACGGACGCCGCTGGAGCCGACAAGGACGCGCCGGAGGGGTCGGCTTCGCTGCACTCCCGGACCCCGCCGAACATGTGCACTGTCATCCACGAGCGTGGCAGCGAAGAGATGCACCTCAACCGCGAGAATGTCGAGAAGCTCCTCGCCAGCGACCCCTTCTTCTGGCTCGACATCGACCAGCCGGACGCACAGGACTACAAGATCCTGAGCGACGTCTTCAAGTTTCACCCGCTCGCCGTCGAGGACTCCGAGAAGTTCGGACAGCGCGCCAAGATCGATGACTACGACAACTACGTCTTCCTGGTCGTGTACGGCGCAGTTCCCGACGACGACCGTCTCGTCGAGGTGCACTGCTTCTACTCGGAGAAGTTCCTCGTCACGGTCCACCGTGACGAAGCGCCGGCCTTCACCGAGGTACGCCAGCGCTACGTGAAACGCCAGGGCCCGATCGACGACCCGGGCCAGCTGCTGTATCGGATCATCGACGGCCTCGTCGACAGCTTCTTCCCGATACTCGCCGACTTCGACGACCGGATCGACGAGCTCGAGGACCAGACCTTCCTCCACGCCGGCGACGAAGAGCTCCAGGAGATCTTTCGCATGAAGCGGCTTCTCGTCGGAATGCGCAAGGCGATCACGCCCCAGCGAGACATGTTCGCCAGCCTGATGGGCGGCGTCGCCGAGCTGCCGGGAATGACCGAGGAGGACGAACGCTACTTCCGCGACATCTACGACCATCTGATCCGCATCAGCGACCTGATCGACACCTACCGCGACCTGCTGACGAGCTCGATGGACGTCTACCTCTCGACCGTCTCCAACCGCCTCAACACGGTCATGAAGCAGCTGACGATCATGGCGACCATCTTCCTGCCCCTCAGCTTCATCACCGGCTTCTTCGGGCAGAACTTCGGCTGGATGGTCGGGCACATCAGGAGCCCCGCCATCTTCTTCACGCTTGGCATCGGGCTCGAGATCGCGACCGTCATAGCACTCTTCACGCTCTTCAAGAAACGCGGCTGGTTCTAGCCGCGAAGAGTTGCCGGCCGCATGCCCGTTCTTACAACTCGAGAACGCGAAGCTCCGTGATCTCGCTTAGGGTCAGATCCCGACTCGCGCTGCGTTGACCCCGTAGTCGGTGATCCGATGCAACGAAGCCAGGGGCGCCGCTGGGGCGCCCCTGGCTCGTAGCCGGTCTCCAGATCCTGGGATTAGCCGGCCGGCGTCAGCTGCAGCTGGATCTCGCGCTCCCAGCTGAACGGCCCCCACGACGTGGCGGTCGTCTTGCCGTTCGAGGTCGAGCTGGGGTCGATCCAGAGCTTCAGCCACTCGAGCGGGAAGGTTGAGCCGTGGACGACGATGCGGTGGAAATTCGGCACGTTGTAGCTCGGGTGCTGGCACCACGCGTCCGTGTTGGTGGCGGTGGTGGAGGAGCACGGGCCGGTTTGGGCGGGGCACCCCCCGCTTTCGGTGTAACAGGTCGAGTTCTTCTGGAGCGGGTTGTCGGAGCGGTAGATGTGCGAGTCGCCGTTCAGGTACAGCACCGGCTTGCCGAACGTCGCGGTGTTGTCGGCCATCGCCTTGACGATCGGCTCGTAGTTGCTCTGGTGGGAAGGAGTGTCGGCCGTGTCCCACATATCGGCCTGGCCGATGATGACGACGCTGTGTGCGTTATCCGCCTCGGCCATCGTGAACGCCTGGTTCAACCAGCGGACGTCGGCCGGCGTACGGGCCAGTCGCTCGGACTGATCGTTGTTGTTGAGTGGTGGAACGGCGTTCGGGAGGTTGTTCCATGCGTCGGCGTCGTTGTTCGAGCCGCCGGGAATGTTCAGCGTCACGAAGACCGTCTTCGACTGCTCCCACATCACGTTTTCGACGTAGGCCGCGTCTTCGGGGTGCGCCGGATCGTAGGCGGTCGCCTGTGAGATGACCTGCATCGGATTCTGGCCGAGCGTCCAACCCGGATTCGAGAAGAAGATCTTGCGAACCGCGGTCAGATTTGCGACCGGGTTGGCTACGGGGGCGAGCGGGTCCTCCGCGCGGTCCGGTGGGTTGCCGTGGACATCCGTGCCGTTCAGCTCTTTGGTCTTGCTGCAGTCGCTCCACTCGTTGTCCCCAGGCGTGTAGATGAGCGGCTGGACGAATGCCTGCCAGAACGTGAAGATCGCGTTGTCGAACGGCTGGGTGCAGGCCTCGCTGCCCGAGTGAATGTCGCCGACGTGGACGACTTCCTGCACGCTCGGATCGGCGTTGATCGCCTGGATGAACGCCGGTGTCGCGTTGAACTCGGAGATCTTCGGGAGATCCAGTCTCGTGGTGTCCCAGTACGGCGCGTCGCCGTACACCGCGAGTGTCAACTCGTTCGGATTGCCGCCGTTGCCTTTGTTGCTCGGGTTGCCGGCGGACGCCGAAGCAACCGCAATCGACACCACGGCAACAACGGCGCCGAGCGCGATGAATCCCCTCATGACACTCCCTCCGATTGATGATCGCCCTGCCAGAACGGCACGCTACGAAGCAATCCTCGGGGGATGGGTTGAGATCCCAAGTCGAAACGGTTACGAAACGGTGCTTGCGTCGTCGCCATCAAGCCCGCCGCCTGTCTCTGAGGGTCAGAGCCAGCTCGAGTCCTCGAGCGTCATCGGACGGACGACAACGGTCGTAACCCCGATCGCCAGTGGCGGGACCCGGGCGGCGCTACGCTCGCTCGATGCTCGAAGTCGAGACTCCTCACGGGCCTGCCCGGGCGCACCTGCTTCCCGTGGATTCCCCCGTGGCCGTCCTCGTTCTCGGTCACGGGGCGGGAGGCGGCATCACGTCGCCAGACCTGACCGGCGTCGCCGAGGCAGCCCGATCCGCCGGGGTCGCCGTCGCGCTTGTCGAGCAGCCCTACCGGGTCGCCGGGCGGCGAAGCCCCGCTCCCGCGGGCCAGCTCGACACGGCCTGGACGGCGGTCGTACACCAGCTACGCGAGGGTCCATGGCATGGCCTCCCGCTCCTGACCGGAGGTCGCTCTTCCGGTGCGCGCGTGGCTTGCCGCACTGCGGCAGAGACCGGCTCCAGAGCTGTCATTTGCCTCGCATTCCCGCTCCATCCGCCCGGCCATGCGGAGAAGAGCCGCCTCGCGGAGCTCGACGACGTCACCGTGCCAACCCTCGTCGTCCAGGGCGAGAACGACCCGTTCGGGCTGCCGCCACCGAGCCCGAACCGCACAATCGTCCGGATCCCAGGCACTCACTCGCTCAAAAGCGCTGCGGCCGTCGGGGCCGCAGTGTCGGAATGGCTCACGACATCGACGGCGCCTGAAGGTGTTCTCGCAGGTTTGAACCTCCGCTGAAAGCGTCGACTGCGGCGGCGGCCACTAGCGGTCCCGCAACGAGCCCATTGCAAAACAGAAACCAGGGAGCCGGCGGTCGCGCCTGAGACGGGCCGACTGCGGCGCTTAGTTGCTGCAAACCGACCGACGCTTCCGACGCCGGCGTGTCAAGTCCACGCGCCGGTTCCAGGGGAGAAGTTGTCCCTGACCGGTGCCGATCGAAGACATCGAGCTACGAGCGGCTCGAGGCTTCCGTACGCCTGGCTTCGCTCGAAGGATCCACTGATCGCGCTGAGTCGACAAGCCGGCAGGAGATCTCGACGTTTTCATCGAGGTAATAGCTCGCGCAAATGCGGTGGTAACCGTCTGCGACGATGAGCGGCTGTGCGGCTCGGCCGCGGGCAAGCAGGACGGGTGAGAGCCGATCGCCGCCAGCGACCTTCTTCAGGTTCTTTTTCACGACCGGATCGTTCTCTGGCAGCAGTTCGAGCCGGCTCGCTCGCAGCAAGTCGCTCGCCTCGCGACGGATGGCTGGCGCGCTCCGAAGCCTCGCGACAATCGACGCAACCTCCCCGTCGGCAAAGAGCAGACTTAGGTAGTTGGCCGCCGCCAGGAAGTCTTTCTCTTCCGGCGCCTCCTGCCAGTGTTCTGACGTGCCTTTCCGGTTCTTGGCCACCCGCGCAGTGTCACATACCCAAAGCTGACGCCTCGTTAAGGGGCGCGAACACATCCCGGAGACACGCCCGCTCGGTGCTCCTCCCGCCGCAGCCTCGGCTGGCACCTCAGAAGCGTCGCTTGGGGCGATTCCCGCTGGGACATCGAAGCGGCAAACAACGCGGGACTGCCGACCATTTGCGTCATCACGAGCGGCTGATCCGAACAGGAGCTCCGCGACCGCGGGGCAACCGCCGTCGTCAATTCCATGCTCGACCTGGAGGAGCTCGCTCGACGAGCTCCTCGCCGTGAAGACTTTCCGGTAGCGATAACTTCGATGCGACATGTCGCGGCTTTCTGGGCTCCTAGTGCCGCTCCGTGCTCGTACTGTCCCCAATGGCAATCGCAGCATCGAAGAGCTCGTCACGCACGGCTTCCACAGTGAGGAGAAACGGCTGCCAGCCGGGTTTGCCGCTGGCAGCGGCTTCGCTGAATTGCCGTTCCGAGAGGATGGCCGTCACAGGTAGGCGCCGTCGGAGGCCGCCGATCGCGAGCGAGGCCCGCAGCGCCATCTGGAGGTCGCGGAACTCCTCGGCGCGAGAAGCTGCCTGAGCGCCCTGCAACAGACGAAGGAGCTCCAGAAGGCCCTCGATCCACCGGAGGCTCGCATGGGCGTCCGCGCGGTCGCGCTCGTACTGAGCATCTTGCTGTGCCCGCCGCGAGATCGCTATCGCCAGGTACGCGATCCACGTCGCGACCGCCGCCACGATCAGACCGAGGGTCGCCATGAATACGCTCACGCGGCGAGCCTAGAGTCTCAGTGGCAGTCCCTGGAGAATGACTCGCGCAAACCCGGCCTCATCGGTCGAGCGCGTCCATCGCCGAATCAAACGTCGGAGAGATCACGGGTAGCTGACGACCTGGCTGGCCACGTCCGGGTTGGCGGAGCTCACCGGACCGCCGGTGTCGTTGATCACGTGGTCGATGGTGCCGGGCCCGCTCAGGTTGATCGTGAGCAGGTCGTGCATCTGAACGCCCGGCGTGTTCGGGACCTCGAAGGCATGCGACACGTGGATGTCCGGGTTCACGTTGGTGAAGATGTAACTGCCCATGCCGTAACCCTGGAACGATTGCACGTCGTCGGCGACCTTGAAGGCCGCGAAGCCGAGCACGCCGTCGTGCTCGTAGTCGGCCTGGGTCGGCGGGTCATAGGGCAGTTCGTTCTGGAAGAAGACGACCTCGCCGCCGCTGCCGTTCCAGATGACGTTGTACTTCTGGAAGTGCTCGACGAACAGCCCGGTCGCGGTGACATGGTCGCCGTTCACCACGAGGCCGGTGTCAGCGGTGTTAACAGTCCAGCCGACCGACCCAACGACGCCGTGGTCGGCACGCCAGATCCACAGGTCGTCAAGGATGGTGTTATCGCTGTTGACCGCGATGGCGACGGTCGCCTTGCCGATGTGCGGTCCGCCGACTCGGAAGAACACGTCCTGCAGTCCGGTGGGGTCGGACGCCTGATTGTGCGGCACGCCGTTGTTCCCGTTCTTCGAGCCGATCTGCATGAGCATCGGCGAGTTGACCGGCCCGGCATCGACGACGAGACCGGAGATGTCGATGCCGGTCACGTCAGCAGTGGTCAAGACGGAGTTGCCGTTGCTCGCCGTCAAGGTGGCCATGCCGAGGCCCGCGACCACCGTGTCAGCCCGCTTGACCTTGATCGGCGAGTCCACGCTGTAGACGCCTGGCGTGAGCAGCAGGTTGAGCCCCCGGGAGAGCGCGGCGTTGATCGTGCTAACCGAGTCCGACGGAGTGGCGACGAAGAAGTGCGACAGCGGGATCGAGGTGCCGGCCGTGTGCCCGTTGGCCCACGTGGGGCCGACCGAGTTGGTCTGGGCCGACGGCACGAAGACGCTCCAGGCGCCCGAGCCGTCGACGTACAGGTAGGGCTTCTCCCTGCTCACCGGAGTCTGCGCGAGCGTCGTGTAGGCATCGCCGTTGCCGAAGTCCTGCGCGGGCGCCGCGATGTCGCCGGAGAAGACCTGGTTCCACACGAAGTTGGACCAGCCGGCACCCAGGTCACTGTTGCGCACGTAGAACTGCTGCTGCGACCCGTTGAGCGCACCACCCTCCAGCCGCGAATCGGCGACAAAGCCGCCGCTGGCAAAGTTCGGGTTCTCGCAATACGGCATGAAAGTGGTGAAGTCCTTGACATCGACCCGGCGCATTGGGGCCGCTTGCGAAACCGCCCACATCTCGTTGCCGGTGTGGCAGCCGTCCGCGGTCGCGACGACGTGGATGGTCAAGTTGGAAACCGAACGCCAGAAGATGTTCAACGCACCGCTACCGTTCTTGCCGACGGCGGTCACGCCACCGTTGATGACGACGGCCGACGGATCCTTGCCCAGGCCGTCGACCTCGGTGTAATAGCCGACGGGGACGTCGAGCGGGTTGTTCTGCGACCCATACGTACCCGGCTCGAAAAGCAGCGCATAACGCGCGGTACCCGTCTCGTTGTCGACCTGCTGGGCATAGATGGCGTTGACCGCAGCCTGGATCGAGGTCTGCGACATGCTCGGCGTAAAAACACACACATTAGGTCCGAGCGCCGCGCTGACGGCATCCGGACAGAGAGTTGCCGATGGCGAGGGGTTTGCGCTGGCCCCCCCGGCCGTAGCGGTGAGCGCCGCGGCCCCCAAGACCACCGCGCCGACAAGGAGACGAACCTTTCGCTGCATCGAGGCACCTCCTGTGCGGGAGATCAAAACGGGACCATACGACAAACGAACATACGCCCGATCGTTCGGAGTGTCTCTTCGATGCCCTGACCGTCGTGTCGGCTACCGGTCGAGTGCGAGTCTGCAGGCAGCGTCGAGGTCGAGGGTGGTTCCGTCGGCCCAGGCCTTCTGCCAGGTGTCCTCGCCGAGGGTCGCGCGGGCGTCCTCCACGTGACGAGCAAGCGGGATGAAGGCGGTCGGATCGAATACCTCGATGCCACTGAGGGCTGAAGCGGCGCCTGCGAGGTGCGCCGCTCGGTCGAGATGGCCGCCGGACGCAGCCAACTCGGCGAGACCCCAGATTGCCTCGGAGCCCATCCCGCGGATCCCCAGCCTGCGCGCGATCGCTATCACCTCCTCGAAGCAAGCGCAGGCATGTTCGAGCTTGGCTTCGAGTAGCTCGACCCAGCCGAGTTGTAAGGTCGCATAGCCGATGCCGCGGCTGTCATCGATCTGTCTGGCAAGCTCGAGCGCCTCGTCGAGCCTGCTACGAGCCTCGCGAGTGTCTCCGGCCGTTAGGGCGCCCCGGGCGAGGTAGGAGAGCCAAAGCACCGACAGCGTGACGTCGCCGACTCCGCGGCAAAGCCGGTATGCCTCCTCGGCGAGTTCGATCCCTTTCTTGGTCTCGCCGAGATTGAACATGAACGCCCCGTGGTTTCCGATCGCCAGCCCGAGCAGCCAGGGATCGCCGTACCCGCGGGCCAGGGCTATAGCCTCCTCGCCGTGGGGTACGCCGCCGAGGACGGCGAGGGCATTGATCTCCACACGCGTCGAGCCAACCGCGCGAGCGCAAGTCAGCCCCTCGCTCAGCAGGCTCGACGACTTTCCGTGCTCGCCCTCGTCGTAAGCGAACAGGCCCGCGCCGACGAGAACCGAGGCGCGCGCCTCGCTTGGCTCCGGACCCGCCCGCTCGAGCGCAACGAGAAGCATCTCGCGACCCTCCTGGAAGTGGCCGCGCATGAACCAGAATCCCCAGAGCGAAGAAACGAGGCTGACCGCCGCCTGAGGATCGCGGTCGAAGAGCCGCCCGAGCGCGGCCCGCAGGTTGTCCCGCTCCGCTGCGAACCGCCCAAGGGCGGCGGCCTGACCCGCGCCTCGCAGCCCCCTGTCCGAAGCCTCGGCGAACGACCAGTAGAACCGAGCGTGCCGGTCCCGCAGCTCGTCGGCATCCAGCTGGCCTTCGAGCCGCTCGGAAGCGAACTCGCGGATCGTCGCCAGCATCCACACCCGGTCATCGGTACGCCGAACGAGGCTCTTGTCGAGCAGGGAGCTGAGTACGTCGAGATCGGCATCACAGACCTTCGCGACCGCATCGAGCGTCCCGCCTCCGGAGAAGACAGCGAGCCGTGCGAACAGCTCCCGTTCTTGCTCGTTGAGCAGGTCGTGTGACCAGGCGATCGTGGCGCGTAGCGTCCGCTGGCGCGGATCGGCGTCGCGCCCTCCTCTCAGCCGGTCAAGGCTGCCGCCCAACCGCGACAGAATTTCACCTGGTGGGAGCAAGACGGTACTCGCAGCCGCGAGTTCGATCGCGAGAGGCACGTTGTCGAGCCGCGCGCACAGCTCCACGATCGGGTCGCGGTCACCAGCATCAATTCCGAGCGCTGCGGCCCGCGCGCAGAACAGCTCGACGGCTTCCGGCGTTGCCAGGGGAGCGACCGGGTACACGCGCTCGCCCGAGAGCTGAAGCCGCTCCCTGCTGGTCACGACCACGGTGGCCCCGCCGGCGTCCCGAAGGGCCGCCACCGGACCGGCTGCGCCCGGGAGGAGCTGCTCGAGGTTGTCGAGCAGAACGACCGCCCTGACGGCCGAGAGGACGTCGATCAGGGTTTCCTCGAGCCTCCGTCCAGGTTGCTCGGGAACGCCGAGGGCCTGCGCGACCGCGTCCAACACGAGCCCGGGATCACGCAGCGACGCGAGCGGTACCCACCACACCCCGTCTGGAAAGGACTCCGCTGCATCGGCGACCGCTTGGAGCGCGAGACGTGTTTTTCCGGTGCCGCCCGGCCCTGTCAGCGTCAGCAGACGAACCCCCTCATCGAGCAACGAGCCGAGCTCGTTCAGCTCGTGCTCGCGGCCGATGAACTCGGTCGCAGGCACGGGGAGGTTCGTTCGTCGGACGGCCTCGCGATGCTCTGCGACGAGTGCCGTCGGCTCGAGGGCGGGGTCGTGGTTGAGGATCGCGGTCTCGAGTGCCTGCAGTGACTCGCTGGGGTCGAGACCGAGCTGGTCGAGCAGGGTGGTGCGGGTGTCGCGGTAGGCGGCGAGGGCGTCCGCCTGGCGGCCTGATCGGTAGAGCGCGAGCATCAGCAGTCGTCGTAGGTTCTCGCGGAGGGGTTGCTCGCGGATCAGGGTTTCGAGCTCGGGGACGGCCTCGGCGTGGCGACCCAGCCCGATCTCGGTTTCGAGGAGGAGCTCTTGTGCGAGCAGTCTCAGCTCTCCGAGTCTTCGGATCTCGTCGTGAGCGAACGCGTCGTCCTGGAACTCGGCGAGCGGGGGGCCGCGCCAGAGCGCGAGCGCCTCACTCAGCCGTTCCCGGGCAGCGGCCGTCTCTCCTGCTGCGAGCAGCTCTCGCCCCTGGGCAATCAGCGCTTCGAGACAAACCGCGTCGATCGAGGCGGGATCTGTGTTGAGGAGGTAACCCCCAGGGCGGGTCACGATCAAGTCTCTGCCGAGCAGCTTGCGCAGCTCCGCGACGTACACCTGCACCGTCTTCACCGCGGTCGCCGGGGGCTGCCCGCCCCACAGTTCCTCGACCAGCATGCTCGTCGGGATGAGCTGGCCACGCCTTAGTAGCAGCAGCGCGAGCAGTGCCCGCTGCTTGGCAGCCCCGATCGTGATCTCACCGTTGCCAGCCCTGACCGCGAGCGGACCCAGCACCCGAAACTCCACCGGGCAAGTATCACCGCCCAGCCCAGCCTTTGCCACGGCCCGGTCGAGCGTTTACCGGCCGGGTGTCTCCTTGCCTCACCGATCGCACCCAGCGATCAAGACACAAGGAGACTTCGATGAGGACAAGGCCCACCACACTGCTGATCGGGATCGGAACCACCCTCGCGCTGATCGTCCCCGCCGCCCACGCCGCAACCGACAACCAGAACAGCGTCTCCACCACGCAGGCCGCGAACCACTTCCAGGTCGCCCGAAACACCCTCCATGTCGACACGCGTGATTCGCAGGCGCTCGCCGCGCTGAACGCACGCTGGAACGCTGAAGCAGCCGCCTACAGTTCCGGCCAGGCGCAGACCGCGACGGCCCGCGCCATCCACGCGCTCGACGCGCGCTGGAACGCCGAAGCAGCCGCGTACCGGGCACAGCTCTCGGGAACAGCATCGGCCCTGTCACCAAGTCTGCCCTCCGACTACTTCCAGGTCCTGCGGAACACATCCATCTGACCGCGGGACGCGCGAGGGTCAGGGCGCGAAACATCCAAGACCCTGACGCTCGCCGCGACATCTCGGGTGAGTCCGAGAGGGCATTTGGGGCGTCCGCTATGTGGGCGCCCCTAGCGCCTGTGTACCGTCAGGCGACTGCGACGTGTGCGTAGGCGGTGGGCTGATCTGCGGGTTCTTGAAGGCCCATACAGGGCTCAAACATCCCTGCAAAAGCGCCCTTTTTTGGCGCTGTGTGGACACGACGTGGTCACCATCCGAGTCTGTTTGGTGCCATCCGACACGAGTGAGTGTGTTTCGGCCGTTTGCCACGGCGGCTACCGGAGCAGCTCGATCGTCTCCGCGATGCCGTCGCGCAGTGACCTCCGCTCGATCGCTCCGACTACGTGCTCGAAGTCGCTGGTATCGACGACCTCGGGGAACGGGAGCGCCTGATCGTCGATCTCGATCTTCCCTCTGACCGTTGGAACGACGTCTTCGATCGTGGCGACGATCTCGGCCACCGTGACCGCCTCTCCAGGGACGTTCACGATGGTCGCTCCCGCGAACGCAGAACGCGTCGCTGCGACGAATGCCGCCGCGACGTCGGGGGCGTACTGGAGCTGGCTCCCGCCGCTGTAGGGGATCCGGTGACCTTCGCCGCGCGCTGCCGCGGCCATCGCCTTCGTGGGTTCGGACGTCATTCCGTGGTCGCGTCCAACGCCGTAGACGACGTAGGGCCGCAGTCCGAGCGAGCGCACGCCCGATTCCTGCCAGTACACGCGTGCGGTGCCTTCGTTCGCCCACTTGTAGACGCCGTAGTGGGTGCTCGGGTGGCCGCCCGGGTCTGCGCCGGCGACCCCTTCGACGGCGTCGAGCAGGTCGTAAGCGGCGACGGAGCTCGCGAACGCTATCGGGGTCCCGAGGCCTGCCCGGCGAGCGGCCTCGAAGAGCGACACCGTGCCCACCACGTTCACCGTGGCTCCCAGGACGGGATCGGCCCGGCACGCCGGCACCTGGAGCGCGGCGAGATGGACGACGTTCGTCGGTTCGTGTCGCACGAAGATCCGATCGACCGCGATCGCGTCCGAGACGTCGGCTTGCTCGAAGGCGAGGCGCTCGCGCCAGTCAGCGCCCACGAGCGCCGCAGCCGAGAGCGCCCGTCACGAGGAAGCGCTCGGCCATGACGCGACGCTAACAGACCTTGCCAGGAACAGAATGCGCAAATCGCTTGACAAAGATCGGATGTTTGTGCCTAAATAGCGACTGGTGGGCGACAAACAGGCACTTGAGCCGCAGAAAGATCGGGCCGTTACCCATGACAGCGAGGCCCACTCGTGAGCAGCTCGACGACAATCACGAGCCTCGAGGCGCGCGACATTCGCTTTCCCGACGTCACAGCTGGCTCGACGGCTCGGACGCGATGCACACCGATCCCGACTACTCGGCCGCGTACGTCGTGCTGAGGACGGCCGCCGACGACGGCATCGAGGGACATGGACTGACCTTCACGAGCGGTCGCGGCACCGAGGTGTGCGTCGCCGCCGCCCGCGCGCTCGAGCCGCTGGTCGTCGGCCGTACCCTCGAAGGCATCGTCGCCGACATGAGCGGCTTCTGGCGGAGTCTCGTCTCCGACACGCAGCTGCGCTGGCTCGGGCCCGAGAAGGGCGTCCTCCATCTCGCCACGGCCGCCGTCGTCAACGCCGTCTGGGATCTCTGGGCGAAGCGCGAGGGCAAGCCGCTGTGGAAGCTGCTCGTGCGACCTCTCGCCCGAGGAGCTTGTCGGCTGTGTCGACTTCCGCTACATCGAGGACGCCCTGAGCCGGAGGAGGCACTCGACCTCCTGCGCGATGCCCGGCGTGGCGCAGCCGCTCGCGAGGCGGAGATTGTCGCCTCCGGCTATCCGGCGTACACGACATCCGCTGGCTGGCTCGGCTACTCCGACGACAAGGTCGAGGCGCGCGTTCGCGAGGCGCTGGCCGCCGGCTTCACGCACATCAAGATGAAGGTCGGTGCCGATCTCGAGTCGGACGACCGCCGCGCCGGCCTGATCCGGCAGGCGCTCGGCCCGGACGGCGTCCTGATGATGGACGCGAACCAGGTCTGGGGCGTCGACGAGGCGATCGCCGCGATGAAGCGGCTGGGTGTCCACGACCCCTGGTGGATCGAGGAGCCGACGAGCCCGGACGACGTGCTCGGCCCACGCGCGGATTCGCCGTGAGATCGCGCCGATCCGCGTCGCCACCGGCGAACACGTCCAGAACCGCGTCATCTTCAAGCAGCTCTTCCAGGCGCAGGCGATCGACATCTGCCAGATCGACGCCTGCCGCATCGGCGGCGTGAACGAGGCGATCGCGGTGCTCCTCCTCGCGGCCAAGCACGGCATCCCGGTCTGTCCGCACGCGGGCGGCGTCGGCCTCTGCGAGTACGTCCAGCACCTGGCGTTCTTCGACTACATCGCCGTCAGCGGCTCGCTCGACGACCGGGTGGTCGAGTGGGTCGACCACCTGCACGAGCACTTCCGCCGATCCGGCCGTAGTCCGGGACGGCCGGTACCTCGCTCCGACGGCGCCCGGCTACAGCATCGAGATGCTGCCTGCCTCGCTCGACGAGCACGCGTTCCCGGAAGGGCCTGTCTGGTCGCGGGTCGAGATCGGGGTAGGCGGCAAATGACGGTGTCCGCGGCGAAGTCGGAAGAGCGCACGATGGCCCGCAGAGTCCTCCGCTTCGATCGCTACCGCCTCCTCCAGGGCGGCCTCCTCACCCTGCGCGCGGGCCCGGCGCTGATCCTGCTCCTGCTGATCGTCGTCGTCAGCCTGACGACGCCGATGTTCTTCACGACGCGGAACATCGGCAACGTCTTCTCCCAGACTTCGGTGATCGCCGTCCTCGCGCTCGGCCAGTTGCTCGTGATCGTGACGCGCGGGATCGACCTCTCCGTCGGCTCGACGATCGCGCTCTCGGGCGTCGTCGGCGCGATCGTCTTCGAGCGATACTGGCTCGAGCGTCCTGACCATCGCTGCGATCCTCGGCACGGGGCTCGCGGTCGGCGCGGCGAACGGGCTGATCTTCGTGTACGGCCGTGTCCCGCACCCGTTCATCGTCACGCTCGCGACGCTGAGCATCGTCAGGGGCCTCGCACTTTGGGCCGCGAACGGGACGCTCATCCCCGGCATGCCGCCGATCGTGCAGACGATCGGCGGCGGCTCCATCAACTGGATTCCCGTATTCGATCTTCGTCGTGATCGCGCTCGCACTCGTGTGTCTCGTGCTGACGACGCGACTCGTCTGGGGCCGCTGGTTCTACGCCGTCGGCGGCAACCCGGAGGCAGCGCGGCGGTCGAGCATTCCGACGCGCCGCGTGCTTGTCACGGTGTACGTCCTCAGCGGGCTCGCCGCGGGCGTCGCCGGCCTGCTCACCGCCGGCCTCATCGACGGCGGCTCGCCGACATCCGGCGACCTTGCCGAGCTCGACTCGATCGCGGCGGTGATCATCGGCGGCGCGGCGTTCGCCGGCGGCCGTGGCAACGTCGGCAACGCGCTCGTCGGCGCGTTCACGATCGGCGTGATCCGCAACGCGCTCAACCTCCACAACGTCGATCCCTTCTACCAGCTCATGGCGATCGGGGTCGTCGTGCTCCTGGCGGTCGAGGCCGACGTCCTCCGCGGCTACGTCGAAGGCCGCGTCCGGGTTGCGCAGGCGACGAGGCACGCGTGAGCGCGCTCGCCTCGCCGTCGATCGAGAGCGTCCCGGTGCTCGAGGTCCGCGGAGCGACGAAGCGGTTCGGCGCGGTCGCGGCGCTCGACGGGATCGATCTCGATCTGCGCTGCGGCGAGGTGCTCGCGCTGCTCGGCGACAACGGGGCGGGCAAGTCGACCCTGATCAAGTGCCTGAGCGGCGTCCACCGGCTCGACAGCGGCACGATCCAGATGGACGGGGCGCCGGTCGCGATCCACGCGCCGGCCGACGCCCGCGCGCTCGGGATCGAGACCGTCTACCAGGATCTGGCGCTCTTCGACAACCTGCAGCCGACCGACAACTTCTACGCCGGCCGGGAGCTCGCCGGCCCCGTCCTGGGCTGCCGCGGTCGCTGCGCCTGCTGAAGCGCCGGAGGATGACCGATGGCACGCGCGAAGTGCTCGAGCGTCTGCAGGTGACGCTCCCCGACTTCAACGCCGTCGTCGGTCTCATGTCGGGCGGCCAGCGCCAGGCGGTCGCGGTCAGCCGGGCTGCGGCCTTCGCGTCGAAGGTCGTGATCCTCGACGAGCCAACCGCGGCACTCGGCGTGCGGGAGGCGCGCAAGGTGCTCGACCTGATCCTCAGGCTGCGCAGCGAGAACAAAGCTGTGCTCGTCGTCTCGCATGCGATGGATCACGTGATGGAGGTCGCCGACCGCGCCGTGGTGCTACGGCGCGGTCGCAAGGTCGGGGAGTTGATCCCGACCGCGGAGACCTACAAGGAGATCGTGTCGCTGATCGTGGGAGGTGGCGAGTGATCCAGACCTGAGGAGCACCCTCCGGCGTGCCCGGAGACGACCACCGAAGCGGAAACTTCCGCCGCTACTGCAGGGCTGCGGAGGCGACGTCCAAGCGGATCGAAGGCGATTCGCGTCAAGTCTGTAGGCCTCGAGAAAGGACGAACGAGATGTCGAAGAAACGGCTGTTCAGCGGCGTGGTTCTCGTGACCGTGCTCGCGGCGGCGTCAGTGCTCGCGATGACAGCGAGTGCGAAGCCGGCAAAGACAGAACGAGGCAGTGAAGCTCGGTTTCATCACGAAATTCCCGGTCGACTTCTACTTCACCCTCGTCGACGCAGCGAAGGCCTGGGACAAGGCCACCCCGGGCGCGCAGGTGATCTACGCCAGCGGCAAGAGCGGCACGGACGACGCGGGCGAGATCGCCGCGATCCAGAACATGCTCGCTCAGGGCGTCAAGGGAATCGCGATCACCCCGACGAGCCCGGCCGTGTCGCCGGCGCTCGACAAGGCGATCAAGCAGGGAGTCAAGGTCGTCCTGATCGACAACGACATCCCCACCTGGAAGAGCAAGTCCTCGGTCGTCGCGACGAACAACTTCAACGGCGGCATGCTCGCCGGGAAGTACCTCGCGACGAAGCTGAAGGCGGGCGACACCCTCGGCATCCTCGAGGGCGTTCCCGGCAACCCCGCGCTGGTCCAGCGGGTGACCGGGATGCTCGCGGGGCTCGGTGCACTGAAGAGCAAGATCAAGGTCGTCTCGAAGCTCGAGACCGACTGCGACCAGACCAAGGGCGCAACCGCCGCCCAGACGATCCTGACCGCGAACCAGAACCTCACGGCGATCTACTCCGCCTGCGGGCCGCCGGCCCTCGGGGCGATCCAGTCGATCAAGAACGCCGGGATCAAGCCCGGCGGGATCATCCTCGTCGGCTTCGACGCCTCTCCCGACGAGGTCAAGGCGATCAAGGCAGGGACCGAGACCGCCAGCGTCGCGCAGTTCCCGTCGAAGATGGGCTCGCTCGGGCATCGCGACGCTCTACAACGCCGTGCTGGGCAAGAAGGTGCCGACCAACGTCGACACCGGCACCGCGCTCGTCACCAAGGCGAACGCGAGCAAGTACTAGGCGGACAGCTCTCGCGAGGGCGCCCCACCGGCCGCGAGGGCGGCGGGGCCCCTCCCGGGAGCCCGAACGTCAGAATCGGAACGATGACCACGCTGATCGTCGATGCACATCACCATTTCTGGAACCTCGACCGGGAGGCTCAGCCCTGGATGACCGACGAGCACGACGTGATCCGGCGAACGTTCGAGCCCGCCGACCTGGCGCCGCTCCTCCATCGCGCCCGGGTCGGCACGACCGTGCTCGTCCAGTCCGCGTGCTCCGACTCGGACACCGACTCCATGTTCGAGCACGCCGACGAGCACGAGTGGATCGGCGGCGTCATCGCCTGGATCGACCTCCTCTCGCCGAAGCGGACGCGCGAGCGTCTCAACGAGCTCCTGCGCAGGCCGAAGCTGCGGGGATTCCGGCACCTGATCCACAACGAGCTCGACCCGCACTGGATCCTTCAGGACGAGGTGCTCGAGAGCCTCGCCCTCCTGGAGCAGAGGCGGCTGATCCTCGAGCTTCCCTGTGTCTTCCCGCGCCACCTCGGCGACGTGCCGGAGCTCGCCGCGTCGTTCCCCGGGCTGACGATCGTGATCGACCACCTCGGCAAGCCGCCGCTCCGGACCGGCGAGATCGGCCGCTGGGCCGAGGTGCTCGGAGCAGCGGCGTTGCAGCCCAATGTGGCCGCCAAGATCTCGGGGCTGAACACGATCCTGGCGTCGCCCGACTGGGACGCAGGCGATCTCCGCGAGGCGGTCGCCGTCGCCGTCGACCTCTTCGGCCCCGACCGCCTCGTCTGCGGGAGCGACTGGCCGGTTGCGCTCCTCAACGGCGGCTACGACAAGGTGTGGCAGGAGACCGTGCGCGTGGTCGAGGAGGTGGCGCCGGCCGACGCCGAGCGCCTCCTCTCGGCAACCGCGCTCCGCCTCTACGACCTCGCGCCGGTCCCGGCCACGACCCTCGGAGCGAACGCATGGCTGCGCTGACCGATCGGGCGATCGCGGAGATCAAGAACCTGATCATGTCGGGCGAGTTCGCCGCGGCCTCGAAGCTTCCGAAGGAGCAGGACCTCGCCCGGCGCCTCGGCCTCTCCCGCAACTCGCTGCGCGAGGCCGTGCGCGCACTGACGCTGATCGGCGTGCTCGAGCCGCGCGTCGGTGACGGCACCTACGTGACGAGTCTCGAGCCCGAGCTCCTACTCACGGGCATGGGTTTCGTCAGCGACCTGCTCACGGGGCCGACCCTGCTCGAGCTCCATCAGGTGCGACGGATCCTCGAGCCCGTCGCGACCGGGATGGCGGCGTCGAGACTCGATGAGGACGACTTCGTCGCGCTCGAGGCTTGCCTTGCCGAGATGGAATCCGCAGCGACGACCCAGGCGTTCATCGCCGCCGACGAGGAGTTCCACCGCATCATCGTCTCGGCCTCGGGCAACTCGACGCTCGCCTCGCTGATCCAGAACCTCTCCGGCGGGACGCTCAGAGCGCGCCTCTGGCGGTCGGTCCGCGAACAGGATGCGATCGAGACGACGAAGCGCCGCCACTGGGACATCTACCGCGCGCTCCTCAATCGCGACGCCGAGCGCGCGAGCGCGGCCGACCTGATCCACCTCTCGGAGGGCGAGCAGTGGCTCCGCGAGCTGATCGAGAATGAGGACGCGCGCGCCGTCCTCTCCGGCGGAGACACGGCCGAGTGACCGCGGTCTACTACGAGGGCGAGGGCCGGTTCGCGGTCGGCGAGTCCGACCGTCTGCCGCCCGGCCCGGGCGAGGTGCGGCTCGACGTCGCCTACTGCGGCGTCTGTGGCACCGACCTCCACATCGCGCACGCGCACATGGACGGGCGGGTCAGTGCTCCTCAGGTGATCGGCCACGAGATGTCGGGCACCGTCGCCGAGGTCGGCCCGGACGTCGCCGGCCTCGAGCCCGGCGACGCCGTCGTCGTCCGTCCGCTCGACACACGCGGCGAGATGCCCGCGGACAAGGGCTTCAGCCATCTCTCGCGCAACCTGAAGTTCATGGGGATCGACAGCCCCGGCGCCTTCCAGCAGTCGTGGACCGTGCCCGCGTTCACGGTCCACAAGCTGCCGCCCGGCCTCGACCTGCACCTGGCCGCGCTCACCGAGCCGCTGGCGGTCGCCTGCCACGACACGCGCCGAGGTGAGGTGGCGGCCGGCGAGTCCGTCGTCGTGATCGGTGGCGGCCCGATCGGCCTGCTCGTCAGCCTCGTCGGGAGGCATCGGGCCGTCGTCGCTCGACGCGTACCTCGGCCTCTCGTCCGTCCTCGCGTGCGGGGGGAAGCTGGGTCGCCGACGCGCGCCTGCTGCGGGAGCATCGGTTCGACGAGATCGAGCGCCTCGCGCGCGAGACCGCGGAGCTCGCCCGGTGATCCTGCGGGGACGGGACGACTGCCGCTGGGACCTCGTCGCGCTGGGAGAAGTGATGCTCCGGCTCGACCCCGGCGACCGCCGGATCGCGACGACCAGAAGCTTCGACGTCTGCGAGGGAGGCGGCGAGTACAACGTCGCACGAGCGCTGAAACGCTGCTTCGGCCTAAGAACGGCGATCGTGACCTCGCTCGCCGACAACCCCGTCGGCCGGCTGATCGAAGATCTCATCTTCCAGGGCGGAGTCGAGCAAGCACATCTCGGCTGGATTCCGTACGACGGCGTCGGCCGCGAGGTGCGAAACGGGCTCAACTTCACCGAACGGGGCTTCGGCGTCCGCGCCGCGCTCGGCTGCTCCGACCGGGCGCATTCGGCTGCGTCGAAGCTTCGCCCCGGGGACGTCGACTGGGAACGGATCTTCGGCACGGAGGGCGCACGGTGGTTCCACTGCGGGGGCGTCTTCGGCGCGCTCTCGGAGGACACGGCGGCGCTGGCCCTGGAGGCGATCCACACAGCGCGCCAGCACGAGACGATCGTCTCGTTCGACCTCAACTACCGACCCTCGCTATGGTCGGCATCCGGCGGAACCGAGCGCGCAGCCGAGGTGAACGCCGGTCTGGTCGAGGCGGTCGACGTCCTGCTCGGGAACGAGGAGGATCTCTCCGCCGCGCTCGGCTACACCCTCGACGGCGTGGACGCAGACCTCCGCGACCTGAACCCGCAGTGCTACGCGGATCTGCTTCGGCGTGTGATCGGCGACCACCCGAATCTCGCGCTCGTCGCGATCACGCTCCGGCAGGTGCACACGGCGACGATCAACGACTGGGGCGCGGTCTGTCACGACCGCGAGACCTTCTACGTCGGCCCGCGGATGCAGCGGCTCGAGATCTTCGATCGCGTGGGCGGAGGAGACTCGTTCGCCTCCGGGCTGATCTACGGTCTGCTGAACGGCGGCGACCTTGAGACTGCCCTCGCCTACGGAGTCGCCCACGGCGCCCTCGCAATGACGACTCCCGGAGACGTCTCCATGGCGACCCTGCCGGAGGTCGAGCATCTCATAGCCGGCCGCTCTGCACGCGTCATTCGCTGACGGGCACGAAGAATCGCAGAGCCCCCGTAGCGGGAATCGAACCGCTGTGCGGCAGCGCGCACGAGGACGAGGCAAAGGACCGCGAGCGGCAACTCGACGGAGACAGCCTCGATCACCGCGGCGGCGAGCTCGGCCTGCGATGAGGAGGTGAGGACGTCGAACCAGGTGTCGACGACGAGGAGCGACGCTGGTCGGTGTCAACGCGCCCTCGAGCCACGACGAGCGTCGCGACGCAGTGACGACGACCGCGACCAGGAGACGGGTGAGGGCGCCGACGAACCCGGCCCACACCACGGGACCAGGGCGGTCATTCGCGGATCAGGTCCTCGCGATCACCCGCGAGGACCCGCCCCGGGCGACACGACGTCGGAACAATCCGCGCGGTTGGCGGGATTTGGCCCACCCGATTGGTTCTTGGTTCGAATCCCACAAAATCCCTGCTCAAGAGATATTTTAGGCCCATACGGGATTCGAACCCGTGCCGCCGCCATGAGAGGGTGGAAAACACCGGTTTCATTTGCAGGGATTTTGTGCCAGTCCAGTCGGCGCGGTTAAATCCTGGTCAAATAGTGGCGCCAATCGAGGACTTATCCGCCGCCCTTCGGGGGTGAGTTCCGGAACGTCGCTGCGAGTCCCGCGATCAGCTGCAGCTGTTCGGCCTTCGAAAGATTCGCCTTGGGATGCAGGATCGGATAGAACCAGGGTGGCATCGATCCGCCGGAGATCGCTTCGGCCACGTCGCCGGCGCCGTCCTGAGGCTTGTTCCACTCGGAGAAGTTGAGGGACGCGCGCCCTCCATCGACGTCGCGCTGAATGAGCCAGGAACTCGGCGCGATGTTGGAATACCACGGCCAGGTGGTCAGGTTGGAGTGGCAGTCGAAGCAGGCTCTCGCGGCGAGCTCGCGTGTTTGTGGCGAGTCCCAGCGAGGTTCCGCTGCCGTCGGCGGGTTCGTGTGCGAGTGGCCGTAGGGCACTGCCTGCGCGAGCACGAAGAGAGCAGCGCCCGCGAGCAGAACCCAGCGGAAGCGTCGCCAAATCCCGGACTGGTGATCTCCGGATGGGGTCGCGGGAGGGCCGCCGGTGCGACTTCTCCCCCGGATACTCCTCGGTTGTCTCTTCTGACGAAAGCTGCATCTCGACTGAATACTCTTCGGCCTGCCTCGTCCCGACATCGGTACAAGCCCGCAGGGCGGCTGCCGCGAATCACCCGGCGGTAAACCCGCAGTCGCCGTCGGGCACGCGCGGATGCGGTCGAGACGCTCCCACAGAAGAGTTGGGGCATGGAATCGAATCTCCGCGGTTACGCGCCCCGTTTGACTTCCGCGACCGCGGTCGCGATCGCGGCACTCGTCGCGCTTGGTGCGGGGGCCATGCTGTATGTCCTGGGACACCAGCACGGCGCCGACGTCGTCTGGGCAGGGCTGGTCGCCGGGCTGCTCGTCCCACTCTGCGTGTCGGTGGCGCGGACGCTCCGACGAGGGGACGTCGGCGTCGACGCGATCGCGCTGATCGCGATGGCCGGTGCGCTCGTGCTTGGCGAGTACCTCGCCGGAGCGGTGATCGCGCTGATGCTCGCGAGCGGAAATGCGCTCGAAGACCGCGCCGGTCGGCGGGCCCGGCGAGAGCTGACGGCCCTGATCTCCCGTGCGCCCCGCCGGGCGGCCCGGGTGACGGGCGAGACTCTCGAGGACGTGCCGATTGACAAGGTCGAGCCGGGGATCTCCTTCAGGTTCGCGGCGGTGAGGTGGTTCCCGCCGACGGCATTCTTCAGGAGGACGAGGCCGTGATCGACGAGTCCGCGCTCACGGGCGAGGCTCTGCCAGTCGTATACCACCGTGGGCAGCAGGTGCGAAGCGGCACGGTCAGCACGGGCGCCGCCCGCATCCGTGTCACGCGTCGCGCCGCTGAAAGCGCCTACGCAGCGGTCGTCCGGCTCGCACGCGATGCGGAGAGCCAGCGCGCGCCGTTCGTCCGGATGGCTGATCACTACGCCGCGCTCTTCCTGCCGCTCACGGCGGTCGTGGCGGCCATTGCCTGGGCTGTATCGGGCGACCCGGTACGTGCGCTGACCGTGTTCGTGGTCGCAACTCCCTGCCCGCTGATCCTCGCTGCACCGATTGCGTTGCTCTCGGGCGTCTCGCGCGCTGCGCGCATCGGCGTTGTCGTCAAGGGCGGCAGCGTGATCGAACGGCTTGGTAAGACGCGCACCGTCATTCTCGACAAGACCGGCACGTTGACGCTCGGTATTCCGGAGTTGGCGAGGATCGGCTCGCGTGAACGGCCTCAGCGAGTCGGAGTCGCTGAGGCTCGCCGCGTCGGTCGACCTCGCGTCGGTTCACCCGTTCGCAACCGCGCTCGTTCGCGAGGCGCAGAACCGTGGGCTCGCTCTCCAGTTCCCGCTCGATGTCGTCGAGCGGCCGGGAGATGGAGTCGAAGGAACCATCGCGCGGGCACCGTGTCGCCGTCGGGAGCGGAACGTTTCTGAGCGAGGCTGGCTACGGCGGAGCCGAGGCGATCGAGGGCGAGGTTGCGCCGGGCGACGCGCGCGCGCTCGTCGGGGTCGATGGGAGGCTTGCCGCCTGGTTCGAGCTCGCTGACCCGCCGCGCGAAGGATCGCTGCAGCTCGCCGCACGCCTCCGGCGAAACGGGGTCGCCCAGATCGCGTTGCTCACCGGTGACCGGCAAGCCGTGGCCGAGCGCCTCGGAGCGCTGCTCGGGATCGACCGCATCTACGCCGAGCAGACGCCTGAGGAAAAGCTCGCAGTCGTCCGAGCGATCAAGCAGACACCCGGTCTCGCTCCTGTCGCGATGGTCGGTGACGGCATCAACGACGCACCCGCTCTGGCGCTCGCAGACGTCGGGATCGCGATGGGGTCGTCCGCGGCGACGGCCTCGACCGAGACCGCCGACGCGGTCATCCTCGTCGACAGAATCGACCGGGTCGACGACGCGATCCGCATTGGGCGCCGTTCGCTCTTGATCGCAAAGCAGAGCGTGCTTGTCGGAATGGGCCTTTCACTCGGCGCGATGATCGTCGCCTGCTTTGGCTACCTCACGCCGGTTGCGGGAGCTGTGTTTCAGGAGGCAGTGGATGTGGCGGTGATCCTGAACGCTCTGCGCGCCCTCCGCGGCTAGGGCGAGCACTCGCACGCCAAGAACCTCTGAAGAGCAGGAGCCGATTCCTGGAGATTCGCCATCCGAATCTTGGCCGTTCGCTCGCCCGGCCCTAGAGATGGCCGGCCTAGCTTGGGAGACACCCTACGAGGAGGTCTTCCATCATGATCCTGACCCGTCGGCCCCGAGCTCTGATGCTGTTGGCCGGGAGCGCAATGCTGGCGCTCCCGGTGATCGAGGCAGGCGCTGCCGCCGCATCCCCGTCGAGCACCCAGCGGGCTGCGAGCACGAAGAGCGCGAAGTTCACGGGTGCAACCGTGCCGGCGAGGCAGTGGGGCTCGGTGACGGTCAGCGTGACCCAGCAGACGACCGGTTCGGGCAAGACCGCGACGAGGAAGTTCAGCGACCTCGGCGGCGGCTACACCTACCACACCTCACGCTCGCAATTCATCATGTCGCAGGCGCTTCCAGTTCTGCGGCAGGAGTTCCTGGCTGCCCAGAGCGCGAAGATCCAGATGGTCTCGGGCGCGACCTACACGAGCCAGGCGTTCATCCAGTCGCTGCAGTCGGCGCTGCTCAAGGCGCACGTCTAGCCATGGCCGCCGAGCGACATCAACCCAGAGGAGGTAATGCAATGAGATGGCTAACCGTCTTCGCGGTCGCGATGGTGGTCGTGGTCGCCGGCATCTTCGGGCAAAGCGCCGCAGCAGCGGCCGCGAAGAACGCCCATCCGCCCCACGCGATGCTTGTCGCAAGCGTGCACGGCACGATCGGCAGCGCTCCTCCGAGCGCGAACGCGAGGGCCCTCGTCCGCGCCGCCGGGCTGGACGACGGGAACGGCGGCAACGGCGAGAACGAGCTCGGCTCCGACGACGGCGGCGGGCTCGGCGGCAAGGTCGTACACGGCACCATCGGCAGTGCTCCTCCGAGTGCAGGCGCAGCTGGCAGGATCCGCGCCCTCGGGCTAGGCGACTGATGGCAGCCGGCGCGACGCCCTTCCCGGCGTCCTCGCGCGGCGAGGTCGTGGCCTCGTACGCCACGCGGCGACGCTGGGTCGGGCTCGCGCTCGTGGTCTTCCTCGTCGGCAATGCCGCCGCGATCCTCCTGATCTGGGGGGGCGGCGGCGCCGACGGCCTCGGGTATCACTGGCACAACTTCGACACCGTCCTGATCGGCCTGGGGCGGCTGACAGCGCTCCTGGCCGGCTATCTGGCCCTGCTCGAGGTGCTCCTGCTGGCGCGTCTGCCGTTTCTCGAGCGTCTCGTCGGCTTCGACCGGCTCACGATCTGGCACCGCCGGAACGGCCATGCGGTGATCGGGCTGATCCTGGCGCACGTCGTTTTCTCGGTCTGGGGCTACGCCGGGCAGGACCGGAACTCGTTCTTCCGCGAGTACTGGAACTGGCTGACGCTGCCCCAGCCGGGCGCCGCCAAGACCGGCGGCAGCGGCAGCTTCTCCGGTGCGCTCACCTCGACGGCGACATCTCCGTACCCCGGCATGATCACGGCCACGGTCGGGACTGCCCTGCTCCTCGCCGTGGTCGTGACATCGGTGGTGATCGTGCGCCGCAAGCTCTCGTACGAGTGGTGGTACGCGATCCATGTCACTGCGTACGCGGGGATCGCGCTCTCCTGGTTCCACATGATTCCGGCCGGCAACGAGCTCGTGATCGACCGGGTCGCGGCCGACTACTGGCGTGGCCTCTTCGCGCTCGCCCTGGCGCTCGTCCTCTGGTACCGCCTCGCTCGACCGCTCCTACAGGCCGCGCGCTACGACCTGCGCGTCGTCGAGGTGATCCACGAGGCGCCCGGCGTCGTCTCGCTGCGGATCGGCGGCCGAGGGCTCGAGCGGCTCGGCGCCGAAGCGGGACAGTTCTTCTTCTGGCGCTTTCTGACCGGGGGCTTCTGGTACACCAAGCACCCCTTCTCGCTCTCGGAATCGCCTGCGCGGCGACTCGCTTCGGATCACCGTGAAGGGCCTCGGAGACCACAGCTCGAGGCTCGGTCAGATCCCGGTCGGTACCCGTGTCTTCGCAGAGGGGCCGTTCGGAGTGTTCACGGCGAAGAGCCGCGTCCGGCCGAAGGCGCTGATGATCGCGGGCGGGATCGGCATCACGCCCGTGCGGGCGCTGCTCGAGCGGATGGAAGGCGATCTCGTCGTCCTCTACCGTGTCGCATCGAGCGCGGAGATCGTCTTCACCGACGAGCTCGCCAGGATCGCGGCGACCCGGCGGTCGCGGGTCGAGTACGTCGTCGGCGATCACCGGAGTCCCGAGGCTCGAGACCTGCTCTCCCCGGCCCACCTCCTGGAGCTCGTGCCCGACATCGCCGATCGCGACGTCTATGTCTGCGGCCCTCCCGGCCTCGTCGACCGGATCGTGCCCAACCTACGCGAAGCCGCCGTTCCGAGCCGCCAGCTCCATGTCGAGCGCTTCGCCCTCTGAGATGCGCGCGAAACCGGCAAGCGCCGCTAACCGCCCGCCGTCTCGTGGAGCCGGACGACGGCCTCGAGACCGTGGCCGGGCGCCGGCCCGAGCCTCACGTCGCCGCCGTCGGCCTCGACCAGGCGCCGCACGATGGCAAGCCCGAGGCCCGAGCCCTCGCCGGGCCGGGCCCGCCAGAACCGGTCGAACGCGCGCTCGCGCTGCTCGGGCGAGAGCCCGGGTCCCTCGTCACGGATCCGGAGCTCATCCACCTGCGGCGCCCACTGTGACGGTGTCCGCCCGACGGACGATGCCTCGAGCGCGTTCTCGACCAGGTTGTCGATCACCTGTCGCAGCCCGTCCCGCGACGCCTGAACCCTCCCACCGGCTGCGCCGGCGTCGAGGAGCCGAACGCCGAGGTCGTCGGCACGCGGTGACCACACGCCGACCCGCTCGGTCACGAGATCGCCGGAGATCGACCGTCGCCGGCCTGGCCACCCGCAGTGTCGGCCCGCGCGAGCACCAGCAGCGCGTCGACCAGGCGGGCGAGGCGCTCGACCTCTTCGAGCGAACCTTCGAGATCCCTGCGCTGTGGCTCGCGCGAGGTCCTGGTCGAGGTTCTCGAGCCGGAGCCGAAGCGCGGTGAGCGGGGTCCGAAGCTGATGCGAGGCATCGGCAACGAACTCGTTCTGGGATCGGAGCAGGGTCTCGAGCCGCGCCACAGTCCTGTTGAAGACGGCGGCGAGCGAGCGCACCTCCCGCGGACCGTCGTCCTCGGCTGCCCGCGCATCCAGATCGCCGTCCCCCACCGCCGCGGCGGTCCGTTCGAGACCTCGGAGCGGACGGATCACGAACCCGGCAATCGCGGTGCCGACCGCAGCCGCCAGCGCGAGGACGACGACACCGATCGCGAGCAGGATCAGCCAGTAGCGAGTGATCCTGGCCTCGACCGCCGACGTCGGGTAGGTGATCCGAACCGCACCGCGCACCACCCCGCTCGCCGCGACAGGCACGGCGACGTACAGCAGGTTCTGGTGCAGCGTGGAGGAGTGCCGGACGCCCTGTGCCACCCGCCCTCGCAGCGCGGCAGCTATCTCGGGGCGGGAGCACGAACCCCTCCCGCGCGCGTGCCGGTGGGCCGCGTGTCGACGACGGCGACTCCGTTTCGCCCCACGATCGAGCACTCGCCCGCCGGTCGTGCTGCTGTAGCGGTACGCCAGCGCCGCGACGGCCTTCGAGCTGCGCCTTCGCCCCCGTCTCGAGCGCATCCTGCGAGATCGAGGCGAGGTTCGTCGCGTCGTGCTGAACCTTCGCCTCGAGATTACCTCGCTCGGTGCGACCGTTCTGGATCCCGAGCGGCACCTCGAGCACGAGGAGCACGAAGAGCGTCAGCCCGAGATAGCCGAGGACAAGCCTCAGAGTCACGTCGAGCGGAGGCGGAAGCCGATGCCGCGGACCGTCTCGATCCAGCCGGGATCGCCGAGCTTGCGCCGAAGAGCCGCGACGTGCACGTCGATCGTCTTCGACGAGCCGCTCCAGCTCGTGCCCCAGACCTCCTGGAGCAACCGTCGACGGCTCACTGCGGCACCGGGGTCGCGGGCGAGCGCAGCGAGCAGCTCGAACTCCATCGGCGTCAGGTCGAGCTCGGCGCCGTCCGTGAACGCCCGTCGCGCGCGTTCGTCCACCTCAAGGCCCCCGACCCGCAGCGGTGCAACGTGTTGGCTCGGCTCCCCCAATCGCCTGCTCACGGCGCGGATGCGGGCGATCAACTCGCGCAGGCCGAAGGGCTTGACGACGTAGTCGTCCGCGCCCAGCTCGAGACCAACCACCCTGTCGGCTTCCTCACCGCGCGCGGTGACGATGATGATCGGGACCCGCGAACGCTCGCGGAGCCGCCGGCACACGTCGAGCCCGTCCATGTCGGGAAGTCGCAGGTCAAGCAGGACGATGTCGGGTTCGTCCGCCGCAAGCGCCTCCGCACCCGTTGACGCGCGGGAGACATCGAAGCCTTCGCGCACGAGCCCCTCGGTCAACGGGATCGCGATCGTCGCCTCGTCTTCGACTATCAGCACCCTCATGCTCACATCGTCGCCCCCGGCCCCCGGCCCGGCGTCAGGGCTTTCCCGAATCTTGGCGATTCGACGGACAAACCCTGACGTGGCCGGGGTAGAGCGCGAGCTACCGTTGACCGCATGAGCCGGCTGGCCATGATCGCCGTGCTGGCCGCGGCAGTCGCGGCGGTCGTATTGAACGTCGTCCTACTGAACAGCGCATCCTCGGGCAACGACCCCGTCGGCAAGCTCGGCCCGATCGCGCGGCTGCCAGCGCAGGGACTCCGCCCGGCCCCCCCGGGCATCATCCAGCCCTCGTCGGGCCCGATCAGGGGGGAAGGCAAGGACGACTAGCGTTCCTCGCCGTTGCGTATCGTCGCCTTGACATCGGCTTCGCGGCGCTGTGCCACTGCGATGGGCGCCCGGTCAGAAGATCCCCGCCCCGCCATGGCGCATCAGGTCGCCTTTGACGCGGCCTGCAGCGGCGGGGATTTCGTTGGCAAGAGGGGGTCGGGTATCCGGTTTCCGAGTCGAAGGAAGCCGGCTCCCGTCAGAGCCAGCGCCAGGGCGCCGCCCCACCAGATGCCGTCGGGTGACGTTCCGAGCAGCACGCCGCCGACCGCCGGGCCGAGAGCAACGCCGACCATGAAGCTGAGCTGGTAGAGCGACATGTAGCGGGAGAGCAGATGCGGCGGCGCGATTTCCGCGACTAGCGGGCCGAGCACGATGAACTGGCCGCACTCAGCGATCGCGATCAGGATCGCGACGCCGGCCAAGACGGTGGTAGCGGCGAGCGTCGAGTGCGTGAGCGTTGCGAGCAGGACCGCGAGCAGGCCGACCGCGAATATGGCGCTGGTGGCGAACAAAGCGTGAGTGCGGCGCATCCGCGCCACCACCCGTGTCGCCGGTACCTGCGCTACGACGATGAAGAAGGTGTTGATGAACACGACGACACCGATCCCAACGGGCCCGACAGGTGTATGCGCCTCCGCAAACGGCGGGAGGATGTTGGAAAAGAACGCGCCGCCGATCATCACAAGCGCGAGGTTGCCCCCGATCAAGGCGAGCAAGAGCCGATCCCGAGCAACAGCTCGGAAACCCCGTGCACCCTCGCTCGACGACGGAGCATCCGCGAGGCCAGGATCCGGGATCCAGACGAGCACGGCCAGCGCGAAGACGACGAACGTGACCGCGTCGAAGAGGTAGAGGCCCTGGAACGCCTGAAGATGATGATGGGTGGCCGCGACGAGGAAGCCCGCAACCGTCGCGCCGAGGCCGAGACCGAAGTTGCCTGCGACTCGTCGGAGCGCGGTCGAGGCGGCGCGCTGCTCCACGGGGACCAGGGTCAAGGTCAGGACTTGGCCGGCGGTTCCCACCAATCCGAAGCCGGCACCGCCGACGGCCGAGCAGACGAAGCCTTGCCAAGGACGGTCGACAAACGCCAAGCCCCCGTAGCCGAGTGCGTTCAAGACATTGCCCGCGATCAGGATCCGTCTCGCACTGAAACGATCGAGGAGCGCACCCGCAGGGAGCGTTACCACTGCGGCCGTCCCCATGACCGTCGCCAGCACCAGCCCCGCGGTCGCCGTCGAGAAGCCGTGGACCGCGTGGAGGTAGATGATCTCGAAGGGAAGGATCAGTCCGGAGCCGAAATAGTTGATCGCGTTCCCGCCCTGAAGAACGAGGACAGGCCTCGGCAGGCCCGTCCGCCAAACGGCGAACACACGTGCGAGCGCGCTGCTCACCTTGCGGGCATCCAACGTTGCTTCTGCATCAGCTCATCTCCGATTCGCAGTTGTGTCGATTCAAAGACACCGCGACGCCGCGGAACGGATCGCGGGTCCGTTTCCGACGGACCTGGTGTCATTGCTGCGATGACCGTCGATCTCGAGCGGGCCAAGGAAGGCGACGAGCGCGCGTTCGCGTCGCTGGTCGAGCCGTTCCGGCGCGAGCTTCAGCTGCATTGCTACCGGCGACTCGGCTCCGTGCAGGACGCCGAGGATCTCGTCCAGGAACGTCTGGCCGCCTGGCGCGGGCTCGACGGCTTCGAGGAGCGGGCGTCGCTGCGCTCCTGGCTCTACCGGATCGCGACCAACCGGAGTCTCAACGCGATTCGCGAACGCGGGCGCCGCCCCGCCACGGAGGACACCATGAGACCGTCAAAAACCCGCCGCGCCGTCGAGCCCAGCTGGCTCGAGCCTTACGCGGACAGCGCGCTTCCGGATCCCGCTCCCGGACCTGAAGCGCGCTTCGAGCAGCGCGAAGCGATCCAGCTCTCGTTCATCGTCGCGCTGCAGCAGCTGCCATCGAAGCAGCGCGCAGCGCTCGTTCTGCGCGACGTGCTCGGCTTCCACACCGGCGAAGCCGCCTCGATCCTCGAGACGACGCCGCAGTCGGTGAAGGCCGCGCTCCAACGTGCACGCGCAACGCTCGACTCGTACACCCTCGAACGCGAGCAGGCGCCGCTGCCCGACTCACCGGCCGAACGGAACCTTCTCGCCATCTTCAGCGACGCCGTCGAAGCCGGCGACACGGCGCGCCTCCTACTCTGCTGAGCTCCGACGCTCGGGCTACCATGCCGCCGCAGCCGTTCGAGCTCATCGGACATGAAGCGATCGGCGGGTTCCTCGACTCCCGCGCCGAGGTTCGCGGGGCCCCGCTAGAGCTACGCCCGACCCGCGCCAACGGCCAGCCGGCCTTCGGCTACTACCTGCGCTCGCAGCCCCGGGGCATGATCGTACTCACCCTGAGCGGCAGCAAGGTCGACCAGATCACCTTCTTTGCCGACCCGCGCTGTCCCGCCGCTTCGGTTTCCCGAAC
>CAVYIB010000031.1:0-28327 GCA_963768435.1 uncultured Actinomycetota bacterium | reverse complement strand
TTAGACCCGGGCGGCTGCGAGGACGCTCTCGAGCAAGCCCGGGTACTCGGCCTCGAGCGACTCACGGGCCAGGCTGTTCAGGCGCTGGTGGCCGAACGGGTGGGTCTCGATCACGCCCGCCTCGCGGAGCACCTTGAAATGGTGGGAGAGCGTCGAGGGAGAGACGCCCAGATAGGCGAACGTGCCGCACGCGCGCGGCTCGGTCTCGATCGCGAGCGCGCTGACGATCGCGAGCCTGACCGGGTCGCCCAGGGCCTGGAGAACTTCGGTGAGATTGGTTTCGATCACTATCGAAATAAACGACGGGGACGCGACGTTATTTCGATTGTCGTCGAAATCGGTCTGGGAGACAAGGATGAGAAACAGGACAACGGCAATCGGGGCACTACTCGGAACGGCGGTCGGGCTTGCCTGGGGCGGCCAGTTCGTCGTCGGCAAATCGGCACTCGGGACGATCAATGCGTTCCCGCTCACCACCATTCGCTACGCAGCGGCAGCGCTCCTGTGGCTCGGCGTGCTGGTCGCAATCGAGGGCCGGCGCTCGCTTCGCCTCGACGGGCGCGGGCTGCGGCTCTTCTGGCTCGGCACGCTGGGATTCGCAGGGTTCAACCTGCTGGCCTACACGGGCCTTGCGCATGCACGGCCCGAGAGCGCATCGCTGATCGTCGCGCTCTCGCCGCTGCTCACCGCGCTCGTGCTCTGGCGGCGCAGCGGTAAGCGGCCGGCCACGCCCACCCTCGTCCTGCTCGGAGTTGCGCTGGCCGGGGTTGCGCTCGTCATCTCGAACGGGCGCCCGGCCTCGATCTTCGAAGGGGCGATCGGCTGGGGCGACCTGCTCGTGCTCGGCGGAGTGTTCAGCTTCGTGCTCTACGGGCTCGGCGCTCAGGGCTTCCGTGACTTCTCGCCGCTTCGCTACACGGCGCTGACCGCCGGGCTCGGCTGGCTCGTGCTGGCAGCGGCCACGGCCGTCGCGATCGGCGCCGGGCTCGTCGACCTGCCGTCCGCCGGCCAGCTCACCGCCGTCGGCCCGCAGATCGCCTATCTCTCGATCCCCGGGGCCTTCGTCGCCGTCCTCGCCTGGAACGGGGCGATCAAGCTGCTCGGGGCCCAGAACGCCTCGCTCTTCGGGAACCTGATCCCGGTCACGACGTTCGCGATCGAGATCGCGCGGGGGTACCGCCCGGGAGCCGCCGCGCTCGCCGGCGCCGCGATGACGGTCGCGGCGCTCGTCGCGAACAACCTGGTCGCGCGTCGCCCTGCGCGGCTCTCCGAGCCGGCCGTCAGGCGCGGTTCGGCGATCGAGCTGGAAGCCGCGTAAGAGACCTCTCCGGCCATGGCGGGACGCTCTACTACTGTCCCGCCATGGCCGCTGACGCAGGCGCCAAGCGAAAGTCGCGGAAACGGCAGTACCTGGGGGGCGGCCTCGGCATCGCCGTGGTCGTGCTCACGTTCGTCTTCGTCCTGCCGCGGATCGCGAACTACCGCGAGGTCTGGGATGTCGTCAAGGATCTGACCTGGCCCCAGATCGGCGCCCTGCTCCTGGCAACGCTGCTCAACCTGATGACCTATGCGCCGCCCTGGCAGGCCGCACTCCCCGGCCTCAGCTACCGGCACGGAAGCGTGCTGACGCTCGCCTCGACCGCGTCGACCTACGTCGCGCCGGGCGGCGCGGCGGTCGGGATGGCGGCCAGCTACGCGATGCTGCGCGCCTGGAAGTTCGAGCGCGCGCCGATCGCGCTCGCGGTGACGATCACCGGGGTCTGGAACCAGTTCGCGATGCTCGGCTTCCCGATCGTCGCGCTGGCGCTGCTGACGCTCCAGAACGAGCGGAACGCGCTGCTCGAGACCGTGGCCTTGATCGGGCTCGGGATCTTCGTCGTCGCCGTGGCGGCGTTCGCGTTCGGCCTCGCGAACGCCGGGTTCACGTTGCGGGTCGGCAACCTGGCGGCGCGGATCGCCTCCTGGTGCCTGCGCCTGATTCGCCGTCAGCCGGTCACCTGGACGGGCGACTCGTTCGTTCGCTTTCGCCACAGCGCGATCGAGTTGCTTCGCCGGCGCTGGCTGCTCCTCACCGTCACGACGCTGGCGGGCCAGCTGACGGTGTTCGGGGTGATGCTGGTCTCGCTGCGCGTCACCGGCGTGTCGGGCAGCGAGGTCAGTCTGATCGAGGCCTTCGCCGCCTGGTCGATCGTTCGCCTGCTCGGCTCTCTGCCGGTGACGCCGGGCGGAATCGGCATCGTCGAGGTGGGACTCACGGGCGCGCTCGTCGGCTTCGGCGGGCACAACGCCGAGGTGGTCGCAGCTGTGCTCGTGTACCGCGCTCTGACGATCTTCCCCACGCTCGTGCTCGGCCTGATCGCAGGCGCCAGCTGGAAGCACTTCCAACCTGCCGATCCTCTGTAATCTGCCGCGAGCAATGGCTAAGCGCAGCTCCAACGAGTTTCTTGCGGCGTGGATGATCCTCTTCGCGCTCATCCTCGTCGGCGGCCTGATCTGGGTGATCTTCGCCGAGTCGACGTTCGCGTGGCTCGTGTTCGTCGCTGCCGGCGCGGCGCTCCTCGTGACGGGCTACGTGAAGTGGGCGAAGCGCACGGAGTCGAGCAACGTCCCGGCGCCGGCGGTGCCGATCGCCGACGGCGCCTACCGCATGCTGGTGGTGGTCGACGACGGTGCGACCTCGGAGACCTTCCGCAGCGGGCTCGTCAAGTCGGCAGGCGGAAAGCCGATGAAGGCGTTCGTCGTCGCACCCGCGCTCTCCTCGACGCTCGACCGCTGGACGGGCGACCAGGAGGCCTACGACAAGGCCGACGCGCAGCTGCAGGCGACACTCGCCGCGCTCACGGCGCTCGGTGTCGAGGCGACCGGGAAGATCGGGTCGCATGACCCGCTCCAGGCGACAATCGACGGCCTCCGTGAGTTCCCGGCCGATTCGATCGTCCTCGCGACGCACGAGGGCGGCCACGCGCACTGGATCGAGGAGGGCCTGGTCGAGTCGATCGGCGGCGTCACCCCGGTGCCCGTGTCACACGTCGTCGTGGACTGACGGCCTCCCGACCGGCTCTTCAGGATCCGCCGTGACCTGGGCAGACGAGTTCCGGCGTAAGCAGTATCTGCAAGGCAGCCTTTGGCTCGGGCCTCTGCTCGGAGGCCTGGCCGGCATCGTCCTCGGCTCGCTCACCGCTGTCTTCGACCAGCACCTGAACATGCCGGCCTACTGGGAGTACTCGCCGTCGACCGCGACGTCGGTGCTCTCGGCGGTCGTCGGCGCGACGGCGGCGCTCACCGGCTTCGTCGTGACGGCAAGCGTGCTCGCGGTGCAGATGACGACGGGGACGTTCTCGGCCCGCTACATGCGGCTCTGGTACCGCAGCTGGATCCTGAAGGCGGTGCTTACGGCGCTGATCGGCACGCTGACCCTGTCGTTCACGCTCCTCCGGCACGTCGAGGCCGACTCCGTGCCGAATCTGGGCGTTACGCTCGCCGGCCTGCTGCTGTTCGCATGCGTGCTGCTGTTCGTCGTCTTCTTCGACGGCTTCCTGCACCGGATGCGGCCGGTCGCGGTGGCCGCACTCGTCGCCGCCGCCGGCCGAAAGGCGTTCGAGGACAGCGTGCGGATCTCGGCCGACCCGGACGCCCCGTACCTCGTGACCGAGGACTACCCATCAACCGAGGAGCCCGTACTCGTCGCGCGCAGCGCAGGTGCCGGCTCCATCCAGGCGATTCACGGGACGGGGCTCATGAGCTTCGCGCAAAAGCACGGTTGCCTGCTCGTCGTTCCGCACGCGGTCGGAGACTTCGTGCCGGAGGGCGCGACGCTGATCCAGGCGTTCGGCGGAGGGCCGTTCGAGGCGGGCGCCGAGGAGCACCTGGTCGGGCATCTCGCGCTCGGGATCGAGCGCACGATCGAGCAGGATCCGGCCTTCGCGATCCGGGTGATGGTCGACATCGCGAACAAGGCGCTCTCGCCCGCGGTGAACGACCCGACGACGGCTGTGCAGGTGATCGACCATCTCGGCGAGATCCTGCGCGTGATCGGCACCACCAGCCTACGTCAGCCGCCGCGGCTCGGAGAGCAGCGGCCGGGGCGCGTGATCATGCGGGCGCGACGCTGGGAAGACTTCCTTTCGCTCGGGACCACCGAGATCCGACGCTACGGTGCGACATCGATGCAGGTGAACCGCCGCCTCCGCGCGATGCTCGAGGAGCTCCACGACGAGGTTCTCCCGGAGCACCG
The DNA here is from genome assembly GCA_963768435.1 of uncultured Actinomycetota bacterium. Taxonomy (GTDB): domain Bacteria; phylum Actinomycetota; class Thermoleophilia; order Gaiellales; family Gaiellaceae; genus PALSA-600. The sequence goes on along the minus strand of CAVYIB010000031.1, from coordinate 24,093 downwards.
CGCCGCGGTCGCCGACGAGCTGGGCAGGCTGGACGCCGGGCTCGAGACGTACTTCCACGATTCGCCCGATCTCGATCGGGCGAGGACTGCCGATCGCCAGGGGTTGGGCGGGCCGAGCTGAGCTAGGCTGACGACGTGTACCGCTACCGCATCGTGTTTCCGGCTGCTCCTGACCAGCAGCTCGAGCGCTCCGACACCGCGATGATCGAGGTCGAGGAGCCGTACGAGGTCGGCGCACGGATCACGCACGGCGGCAAGGTCTGGCAGGTGACGAAGCTCCCCTTCCAGGAGCAGAGCCTGGGCGACTACGCCGACGTGCTCGTCTGGCCGGTCGACGAATAAGACCCCGAAGCTTCACTGGACCCTCACAACAATGTTGCCCCGCCGGGGCCGGCCGCTCGTACGGTGGCGGGTGTTTCGGCGCCTTCCCGTGCGGGCACGGGTAGGCCGAGTACTCGGGCGAAAAAGGGGGACGGATGAGGATCGGATGGAAGATGGCGGCTGTCGCCGCCTTGGCCGTGCTCTGCCTCGGAGGGGCAAGCTAAGAACCAGGGCGGGTGCGCGCTCGGGCAAGCCGCGGGTGCAAACAGTGCGGGTTCCTCTTGCCGGGTGGCGGTGCCGCCACGCGGGTCGAGTGTGCAGCGGCGTAGGGAACGATCACCGACGCCCAGGCGTCGAGCTGGATCTCGGCCGCGAACGGAATCATCGGCCAGGCCCAGGCACTACCTCACTGACGACCGTGGGCCCGGGCAGGGCGGCCTTGCGCCGCCCTCCCCGGGCTCCGGGGCCGAGGTGCAGGATCCGGGAAACCGGGGTACGCTGCGTCCATGGTGCTCGAGGGGGCGGCGCGGCGCGTTTGGCTCCTGACCGCGGTGGGGGCGGCGTTCGTCCTGGCTTTGCCGGTGACGGCGAGCTGGGGCTTGGCCCGGCCCAGCGCCGCGCAGGTTCAGCCGCATGCCTTCGGCTCGTGCGCCGCGCTCGTCGGCTACGCCAAGACCCACTACGCCTCGACGCACGGGCTCCCGGAGCCGCCGCTGGAGGGCATTGCGACGAGCACCTCCGTCTCGCCCGGGATCGCCGGCACCGCGAAGGGCTCGTCTGCCACGGCGGCGCCGGCCGCGCCGGCCGATGCCGGTAGTGGAACGGGAACGACGTTCTCGACCACCAACAACCAGGAGGCGGGCGTCGACGAGCCCGACATCGCGAAGACCGACGGCTCGACGATCTTCACGCTCGCTCAGAACAAGCTCGAAGCCGTGTCGGTCACCGGCGCGGCGCCGAAGCTCGCCGGCAGCCTCGACCTCGGCACCGCCGGCTCGAATGCCCAACTGCTGCTCTACGGGAATCGCGTGCTCGTCGTCTCGACGCCTTCGCTGATCTACAGCGGGCTGCCTCCGATCGCAGCATCGCTTCGCGCGTCGCCCTACTGGAACTACGGGTCGCAGACCGTGATCACCGAGGTCGACGTCCACGATCCCTCGGCCATGGCGGTCACCCAGACGATGTCGGTCGACGGCCGCTTCGTCGATGCCCGGCAGAGCGGCTCGAGCGCCCGGATCGTCATCGCCTCGGCCCCGCAGGCGATCGCCCAGCCGCAGCTCGCCGGGGCGGCATCGGGCTGGGTGCCCTCCTGGCGGTTCAAGAACGTTCGCACCGGCCGGCATTTCACGCGCCAGGTCGCGTCGTGCGGGACGATCCGGCGGCCGGTGCAGTTCTCGGGGCTCGGCATGGTGAACATCGTCACCGTGAACTTCGCGAAGGGGCTGCAGGCGGCGCAGTCGACCTCGCTGATGGCCGACGCGCAGATCGTGTACGGATCGCCGACGAGCCTCTACATCGCGACCCAGAAGTGGGTCACCCCTACGCTGTCGGTGGGGCAGCTTCCGCCCTCGCAGGTCACGACGATCGACAAGTTCGACGTCAGCGATCCCGACAAGACGACGTACCTCTCGAGCGGCGAGGTGCCCGGCTACCTGCTCAATCAGTTCTCGCTCTCCGAGAACGGCGGGTTCCTGCGAGTCGCCAGCACGAGCCGGCCCATCTGGTGGGGACCGGTCCTGCCGACGACCAGCCAGAGCTACGTGACCGTCCTCCAGCCGCAGGGAAGCATTCTTGCGCCGGTCGGCCAGGTATCGGGCCTCGGTCAGGGCGAGCAGATCTACTCCGTGCGCTTCGTCGGCAACACCGGATACGTCGTCACGTTCCACCAGGTCGACCCGCTGTACACGATCGACCTGAGCACCCCGACAGCCCCGAAGGTGGTCGGCGAGCTCGAGCTGCAGGGCTACTCGGCGTATCTCCATCCGCTGACCGACGGCCTGCTGCTCGGAATCGGCCAGGACGTCTCGACCACGACGAACGAGCCGACGGGCGCGCAGCTCGAGCTCTTCGATGTCGCCGATCCGGCCTCGCCGAAGCTGCTGGCGAAGACGTCGCTCGGCACCGGGTCGTCCTCGCAGGCGACCTACGATCACCACGCGTTCCTCTACTGGCCGGCGACGAACCTGGTCGTGCTGCCCGTGCAGGTCTACTCCTACCAGGTGGTCACCCCGGGCATCCCCGGGGCGACGGCCCCGGCGCAGCCGTTCACCGGCGCCTACGCCTTCCGGGTCACGCGATCGGGGATCCAGCAGCTCGCTCAGCTGGTGCAGGACGCCGTGAACGGCTCGGCGCCGCCGATCGAGCGCGCGATCGTGGTCGGAAACCGCCTCTACACCGTCTCGAACGAGGGCGTCATGGCCTCGGCGCTCGACACGCTCGCACGGCAGGCGTTCGTCTCGTTCGGCCTCTCTTAGCAGGGGACCGGCCTGTGTGGGCGAACGTGGCCGCATGGCCGTGCTGCGCGTTCCGGACGTCGAGGACCCCCAGTTTCGCGAGTACTACCGTGAGCTGATCGCCGAGTCGGTCAGGCACTCCGCGAAGGAGAGCGGCAAGCCGCACCTGCGCTCGTCGGTCCGCATGGTGTGGCTCGCAGCTGTGACGCTCCTGGCCCTCGACCTCCTCGCCTTCGGGATCCACTCCTGGACGACGAGCGTCGCGGACCTCGGGCTGATCACGCTGACCCTGGTGTGGTTCTGGGTTTGCGTCGACGACCTGATGTAGAACGGCGGAACGGGGCCGAGGGCCCCGTCCCGCACGCTCTGCTCGGTCAGCTGATCAGTCGGTCAGTGGCCGAGATGGCCCACGCACGTCCCGCCGTCACTCGAGCTGTTCGAGTGATCGGGGCAGGTCGTGTTCGACCAGGTGACGCCGTGCACGTTGGCGCCACTGAGGTCGGCGTTCATCAGGTCGGCATTCGTGAGGTTCGCCCCCGCGAAGTCGGCGCCCGCGGCGTCCGCGTTGCGCAGGCTCGAGCCGCTCAGGTTCGTGCCGGCCAGGAATGCGCCCTGGAGGCTCGAATGGTCGAGGCTCGTGTCGGAGAGGTTGCCGTTCGCGTAGTCGGCTCCCTGGTTGCCCCGTCCCAGATCGGCGCCGTGCAGGTCGATCTGGCCGGTCGCCGGGTCGAGCGGAAGCGCCGGCTGGTCGCAGTTGGAGAAGTCGAACATCCCCGCGAGATCGAAGGCCGCGCCTTCCTTCGCGTCGGTGCTCGCCTGCAGTTGATCGACCGAGCCCGGGATCGCGGGCAGGTTCCAGTTGTACTCGATGAAGTTGACGATCGAGGCCTGGTTGCTGAGGTTGTGATCGACCGCATCGGGCGCCGCGCACGGCGAGATCGCGATCATCGGGAGCCGGGGCCCGAAGCCGCAGCGGCCCTGCTGGCCGGCGAGCGGAGTCGAGGCCTGCGGGCTCGGGCCGCACTGGCCGGAGGCCGGGTGCGTCGCGTTGACCGGCGAGACCGTGCTGGTCAGGTTGTCGGCGACCGACAGTGACGGGTTCGTGACGCCGCTGTAGGCATGGTCGTACCAGCCGTCCGAGTCGTCGTAGTTGACGAACACGACGGTGCTCGACCAGTCGGGCGCCCTCATCAGCGCGTTGATCTCGTTCGTCACGAACGCCTGCTCGTCACGCGGGTTGGAGTACTGGGCGTGACCGTCCTCGTAGCCGGGTGCCTTGAGGAAGGTGACCGCCGGGAGTGCGGAGGCCGGCAGCGAGCCCTTGTTGATCGCCGCGACGAGCGAGTCGAAGTCGGACGTGTCGTAGTTGTGGTTCGCCGTGTCGAACTGCGGCTTGCCGGCGAGGAACGTCTGGGTGTCGGTGCCGATCGAGGCGAGGCTCGCCGGCGGAAGGTGGTGCGGGTTCGCCGTCGACGCGTAGTACTGGAACGGCTCGTGATGGGCGATGTAGTCGTCCTTCCAGCCCCAGGGCGCGCTCCCTGCGCTGTCGCCGTGAGCGCCGAGAGCCGTCCCGATCGGGTGATAGGCGTTGCAGAGCGCCTGATCGGAGGTCGTTCCGAGGCCCGAGGGAACGGTGCCCGCAACGGTGTTGTTGGTCGACGCGGGCGGGAGCACCTTGCCCGTGAAGCCGGCCTTGAACTCGTCGGGGATGAAGCTCGACGTCGGCTGCCCGACGTGGCCGGTGGCCGTGGCCGCAGCCGCGAAGCCGGTGGTCGGGCGGAAGCCTCCCTGGAACCAGCCCCACGAGAGACCCGAGGAGTTGAGCTCGTCACCGATGTTCGTGCCGCTCAGCGCGACCGCGTCGCGCGTCGAGCAGTCGTCGTAGTAGGGCTGGGCATCGCCGGTGAGCGAGAAGCCGCCCTTGCCGTCGGGCGTCAGGTCGGCATTCGGGGCGGTCGGCGTGGCGATCGACGGCCCCGAGGACTCGTGCGCCGCGTCGACGCCGCCCGTGTTACCGGCAACGACGTTGATCGCACCCGGCGCCGACGGGCCGAACGTCGTCCCGAACGAGTTGTCGCTCATCGAGAAGTGCTGCGCGTAGTTCCACAACGCGGTCGTCGAGTTCCCGTCGTAGTAGTCCATCACCGTCGGTGCCTGGCAGGCCTGGGCCCCGTTCGGGGTCTTCCCGCTCGCCTGGCCGACGGCCTGCACGAACAGGTTCATCAGGCCGCCGTTGAACGACTGCTGCTCGTCGCTGTAGTTGTGATCCTGGTCGCACGTCTCGAGGCCACCGGCGTCGCCCGGGAGCCCATCCGGGCTGCTGTCGAGCCGCAGCGGCGGGTTCGCGTTCGGGTTCGCGAGTGCGGTGGTCAGATCCGAGCTGTGCCGGACCGCGGACGGGATCGACGGGTCAGTTGCCGGGGTCAGCCCGTCCACGGCCGGTGTACCGGGCCTGGCCGCGAACGGCTGGCCGTCTCCGCCGGAGGCGTTCGGATAGGTGCCGAAGTAATGGTCGAAGGACACGTTCTCCTGGAAGATCACGACGACGTGCTTGATCGGCGTGGCCGTCGAGTCGGTGCTCTTCTTTCCCTTGTCCTGGCCTGGCGGCCCTCCCGGTGGCGCCGCCCCTGCGGTGCCGGTGGCGAGAATCGCCGCCGAGCCGAGTGCGGCCACGACAAGCAGGCCGAGCATTGCGCGCGAACGCGACATCGAGTCCTCCTCCTGAATGGGCATGAGCTACAGCCCTGGCGACTGTCGCAGTCCCCTCGGGGCGCGTGGGTTTCGGTCCTGTGACCCGGTTGTTGAGAGGTGGTGAAACGGACTGCCCGGAAGATCGGCCGGTCGTACGTGAGACACTCGCAGCGTGACCGGGGTGGCCCTCCTTCTCGTGCTGGGGGCGGCGGCCTGGTTCGCAGCGGCGAGCCTTCGCCTCGAGAGCGTCGTCTCGACGCTGCTCGGGGCATACATCTTCCTGGTCGGCGCCATGGCCGGCTCGACGATCGGCCTCTCCCCGTTCCGTGCCGTCCATCAGCGACCGCTCGGCGCTGTCGCCGTCCTTCTCCTGATCGGCTCGGTCGCAGTCTGGCTCCGGCGCGGCCGCCCTTCGCCGCCCCTTGCACCGGCCGCGGCGGCGTTGCGCACCGTCTTGCGGAGCCCGATCGCCGTTGGCTTCCTCGGGGTGCTCGTGCTCGCCCTTGGCTACGAGCTCCTCCTCGCGCTGACGGTGCCCCCGAACAACTGGGACTCGCTCCAGTACCACCTTCCGCGGGTCGCGGCCTGGGCGCAGCACGGCGGTATCTACTGGATCGCGAATCCGCCGACCGACATCCTCAACACCCGCCAGCCGGTCGCGGAGCAGGAGATCCTGTTCCTGTTCGTCGCCTTCGGAAAGGCTCGGCTCTTCGCGCTCCCGCAGTATCTGGCCGAGCTCGCCGGCCTGCTCGCCGTGTACGGGGCTTCGAGGAGGCTCGGCTTCGACGCCCGCGTTGCGCTGTGCACCTCGGGGCTCCTTGCGACGTTCTCCCTGGTCGCGCTGGAATCGATGACCGCTCAGAACGACCTAGTGGCGGCCTCGTTCCCCGCCGTCGCCGCCTGCCTGATCCTCGGCGGCACGAGAACCGAGCTCCTGCTCGCGGGCGCAGCGGCCGGGATCGGCCTCGGAGTGAAGCTGACAACGGTGTTCGTCTGGCCCGTGCTCGCGGCCCTCGCCTGGATGAGGTCCAGGCGCGCGGCATCGACTCTCGGCGTCGGGACGCTCGCCGGGCTCGGTCTCGTCGGCATCTGGGGATACGGGCTCAACGTCGTCGAGACCGGCCGTCTGCTGGGTGAGAAGCGGTTCCAGCTCGACGTGAGCGCATCACCCTCGTTTCCGGGCAGCCTCGAGACCATGCTCCACGTCCTCTACCGGAGCTTCGACATCTCGACCCTCTCCGACCGTCTGATCGCGCGGCTCGCGATCGTCGGCCTCGTGGCGGCGCTGCTCCTCCTGGTGCTCGGTTCCCGTCGCTGGGGGAGGCGCAAGGCGCTCGCCCGGGCCGCCGCCGTGGCGATTGCGCTTGCCGCTCCCGTGATCGTGCTCTCCGGGGCGGCGGTCCTGGCGTACGTGACGAAGCTCGCGCACGTACCGGTAAGAGTTCCGGGCGAGTCGGGCTTCGACCGGCGCGCGAACGAGGACTACTCCGCGTTCGGGCCCGTCGGGACGCTGATGCTTCTCGGCACCCCCGTGCTCGCGGCCGTGCTCTACGCGAGACGCCGCCTGGACGCGCGCTTCCTTGCGCTTGCCCTCGCCCTGCCGCTGTTCGTCGTCCTGCTCGGGCTTCAGGTCGCGTACAACCCCTTCGTCACCAGGTTCCTGCTCGTACCGGCGCTGCTGACCGCGCCGCTCTTCGGCCTCGTTCTCCGGCGCAGGACGGCCGCCGCGGCTCTGCTCGTCGTCGCGGCGATCGCGATCGTCTTGACCCTGGAGAACGACAGGACCAAGCCATACCGCTCGGCGGCCGCGCATCCCTGGCACATGAACGAGGCGCAGGCGCTGCAGTACGTGTCCGACCCGAATGTCGCCTCGGCGGACGCCGCCTACGAGAGCCTGGTTCCGGCAGGTGCCTGCGTCGGTGCGGTGCTGAGCTCGTCCGAGCCATCGTATCTGCTCTGGGGGCGCAACCGGGCGAGGCGTGTCTTCTATCTCACGTCGGCGGCTGTGCTGCCGGAAGCTCTGACCCGCGGCGTGTCCTACGTCGTGGTGGACACGGCGGGCAATGCCTCCGCTGTCGATCCGTTGAGGCGTGCCGGTTGGAGCATCACGCCGCTCGGGAGCTACTGGCTTCTTGCGACGGCCCCGCATCCGACGCCGGTCGGGTGCAGCTAGCTCTCCCGCAGAGGCTTGCCGATCTGAAGCAACCGGTCCGCGTGCGCGTGGTCGACCTGGAGGGTCGTGTGCTCGACCTCGAACCGCTCCAGGAGCAGCAGCTCGAGCTCGCGGCGGATGCCGTGACAGTCGGCTTCCGGCTCGACGAGGACATGCGCCGACAGAGCCGGGAAGCTCGTGCCGATCTCCCAGACGTGCAGGTCGTGGACCTCCGTGACGTGGGCGTGGCCGGCCATCGCGCGACCGATCTCCTCGACGTCGATGCCTTCCGGGGCGATCTCGAGCAGCACGCGGCCGGACGCGCGCAGGAGGCCGAGGGCCGCGCGGATCATCAGAGCGGCGACGAAGACCGCGGCGACCGGGTCGGCCCGGTTGAAGCCGGCCGTCAGGATCACGATGCCCGCGATCGCGGTCGCGCCGAACGCGTAGAGATCGGTGAGCAGATGCTGGTAGGAGCCCTCGATGTTCATCGAGTCGCGGTTGGCCTTCGAGACCTCGCGGGTCGCGACCACGTTCACGGCGACGCCGGCGAGTGCGACGATCAGCATCGTCCAGCCGCCCGGGTCGGTCGGATGGACGAGGCGGGTCACGGCACCAAACGCGATCAGGCCTGCGAGCACGAGCAGCGTCGCGCCGTTGGCCTGGGCCGAGAGGACGTCCATCCGGCGCAGGCCGAAGGTGACGTTCCCGCGCGCGGGGCGCCTGACCAGGCGGAGAACGAGCAGCGAGAGGAGCAGTGCGCCGGCGTCGACGAGCATGTGAGCCGCGTCGGAGAGGAGCGCGAGCGAGTTGGCCAGGATGCCGGCGACGACCTCGCCGATCATGAACGCGACGATCAGCGCCAGGCCGGTGCCGAGCCGGCGGGCGTCGGCGCCCTCCTCGACGACGTGCATGTGCACGTGGCCGGCGTGGCTGTGCCCTGAGTGGCTGTGGCCCGAGTGGGTGTCGCTCGTGGGACCGTCGCTCACGCCGGGCTCGCTCAGGGCTCGGGCGGCGTGAAGCCCGGGTTCGTCGAGACCTCGCCACACGCCGGGCAGAAGACTCCGCCGCCGAGCATCACGGCGCCGGTGGCTCCGCACGAGGGGCAGGTGGTCGTGGGCGCGGCGGAGGCCCAGGCCGAGATGTCGGGCTCCTCCTCCTCGCCGTGCTCGTGCTCGTGGTCGTGGTCGTGGTCGTGGTCGTGGTCGTGCGAGTGATCGTGATGCGCGTGATCGTGCTCGTCGTCGGCCACGAAGCCGACCCTAGCAGCCAATCCCTACGATGCGGCCCTGTGATCCTCGACGGCCACAACGACCTTGCGCTGCGCGTCTTCCTGGGGCAGGAGCCCCGTCACATCGACCTGACCACCGCCGTCGAATCCGGCTTTGCTGGCGGGTTCTTTGCGCTTTCGGCGCCTGAGGCCTCGGCCGACATTCCTGCTGCCGCTCCGTACTCGGTCCCGCTGGACGCGCCAATCGAGCACGAGGACGCGAAAGCGGCGGTCGACGCGATGCTCGGTGCCCTCGAGGGGCTCGACGTCGCGGTCGTGACGCGGGTCTCGGAGATCGCGCCCGGGCAGGTGAACGCGATCGTCCATTTCGAGGGCGCCGAGCCGATCGCGCCGGATCTCTCGGACCTCGACGACTGGGTCGCGCGCGGGCTCCGCTCGGTGGGGATCACCTGGTCGCGGCCGAACGCGTTCGCGGAAGGGGTGCCGTTCCGCTTCCCGTCGACCCCGGACACGGGGCCGGGACTGACGGCAGCCGGCTTCGACCTTCTGCACGCGTGCAACTTCCACGGGCTTCTGGTCGACGTGTCGCACCTCAACGAGGCCGGGTTCTGGGACGTTGCCCGCGTGTCTCAGGCACCGGTCGTCGCGACGCATTCGAACGCGCATGCGCTCTCGCCGTCTTCACGGAACCTCACCGACCGCCAGCTCGACGCGATCGCCGATTCCGGCGGCGTCGTCGGGGTCAACTTCGCGGTCATGTTCCTGACCGAGGACGGAGGCTGGGACGTGGGCCTCGACGCGATCGTGAACCACGTCGACTACGTCGCCTCGCGGATCGGGATCGACCATGTCGCGTTCGGGTCCGACTTCGAAGGAGCAACGGTGCCGGCCGATCTCGGCGGCGTGTCCGGGCTGCCGCACCTGATCGAGGCGATCGCGGCCGCAGGGTACGACGAGGCCGCGATCGCGAAGATCACCCACGGCAACTGGCTGCGCGTGCTCGACGACGTCTGGAAGCCGTGGGCGCGGTACTACCGCCGCGCCGGGTTCGACGCGCGCCCGACGCTCCTGGAGGCGGTCGGCCGCTTCTCGGAGCCGGGCCTGGCGGTCGATCTGGGCGCCGGAACGGGTCGCGACACCCTCGAGTTGCTGCGCCGCGGCTGGCGGGTCGTGGCGATCGACGGCGAGCCGGAGGCGGTGAGCAAGGTCGTCCAGCTGGCCGGGCCGGACGCCGCTCGCCTGGAGGCGGTCGTCGGCCGGTACGAGTCGATGCCGTGGCCCGAGTGCGATCTGCTGAACGCGAGCTACGCGATCCCGTTCTGCCCGCCCGACCGGTTTCCGGAGGTCTGGGGGCGGATCGTCGACTCGATCCGCCCCGGCGGGCGCTTTGCCGGGCAGTTCTTCGGCCCGAACGACGACTGGGCGCGCACGGGGCTGCTGATCCACTCCCGTGCCGAGGTCGAGCAGCTGCTGGCGCCGTTCGAGATCGAAAGCCTGGTCGAGGAGGACGCCGACGGGACGACCACTGTCGGGAAGACGAAGCACTGGCACCTCTTTCACGTGGTCGCGCGGAAGCAATAGGTACGGTCGGGGGATGCGCGAGCGCGTCGTCGTTCCCGGCCTCACCGTCTCGGTGGTCGGTGTCGGGTGCAACAACTTCGGTTGGCGGCTCGACGTCGGCCGCACGCGCGATGTCGTCGACGAGGCGATCGCCGCCGGGATCACCCTGTTCGACACCGCCGAGAGCTACGGCGACGGCGAGAGCGAGGAGTTCCTCGGCCGTGCGATCGCCGGCCGCCGCGAGCGCGTCGTGATCGCGACCAAGTTCGGATGGGGGAGGGGCCGCGACGACAACTCGATCGCGCGCGGCCACCCGGAATACGTGCGTGGCGCGATCGAGGGCTCGCTTCAACGCCTCGGCACCGACTACGTCGATCTCTACCAGTACCACCGCCCCGACGGAGTGACTCCGCTCGAGGAGACGCTCGGGGCGATGAACGAGCTCGTCGACGAGGGCAAGGTGCGGTTCGTCGGGTCGTCGAACTTCTCGGCGGCCCAGGTCGACGAGGCCGCTGGGATCGCGGCTGCCCGCGGCCTTGCGCGGTTCGTGACGGAGCAGAGCCGCTACTCGTGGCTCGAGCGGGGGGCGGAGGACGAGCTGATCCCGGCGTGCGAACGGCTCGGCGTCGCGTTCCTGCCCTACTTCCCGCTGGCGAGCGGTCTACTGACGGGGAAGTACCACCGCGGCGAGCCCGAGCCGACGGGGACGCGGCTGTCCGGGCGGCTCGAGGTCTCGAGCGAGCAGTGGACGAAGATCGAGGCGCTCGAGCGATTCGGGGCCGAGCGCGGCCTGTCGCTGCTCGAGACGGCGATCGGTTGGCTGGCTGCCCAGCCGACCGTCTGCTCGGTGATCGCCGGCGCGATGTCGGCCTCACAGGTGCGCGCGAACGCGGCGGCTGCCGACTGGGAGCCGTCGGCGGCCGAGCTCGACGAGCTGCGCGCGCTCTGATGTCCGAGAGCCAGTGGCAGGCGATGGCGCCGCGCTGGGAGCAGGGACGCGAGCTGCTGTGGGCCTCGACCCGAGCGGTAAGCGAGTGGCTCGTCTCTCGCCTCGACCCGCAGCCGGGACAGGTGGTGCTCGATCTCGCAGCCGGGACGGGGGAGACGGGGTTCCTCGCCGCCGAGCGTCTTGGCCCGGAAGGCCTGCTGATCACCGGAGACCGCGAGCCCGGGATGGTCGAGGCTGCCGAGCGCGTGGCGGCAGAGCTGGGCGTGACGAACGCGGAGTTCCGGGTGCTCGACGGCGAGCGGCTCGATCTCCCCGACGCGAGCGTCGACGGCGTGCTGAACCGGTTCGGCTACATCCTCAAGGGCAACCCGCCGCCCGTGCTGGGCGAGATCCGCCGTGTCCTGCGTCCCGGCGGGCGTCTCGCCTTCGCCGTCTGGGCGGCCCGAGAGCGCAACCCGTGGATGACGGTTCCCGCCGACGTGATGGTCGAGCGCGGGCATCTGAGGCCTCAGACCGAGGACGAGGTGAAGCTCTCCGCCCGACGGAGCCCCGACGGGATCCGGGCTGTCACGGCCGCTGCGGGCTTCGGGACGCCGGAGATCGCGGAGCTGCCGGTCGCGTATCGCTTCTCGGGCTCGGAGGAGCTGTGGTTCTTCGTCAGCGAGCTCCGCGGGCCGGTCGCGCTCGCCCTCGGCCGTCTCGATCAAGAGGAGCGCGACGCGGTTCGTGCCGAGATCGAAGCGCGCGCGACACGCGTCGGCGCCGGTTTCGAGCTGACGGGGGTCAGCCTGAACGTCGCCGTCGCCTGAGAGACTCGCTGATGTGATCGCGGGGCTCGTTCTCCTCATGCCCGTCGCGACCGCGGCTCTCGTCGGCGCGAGCGCGCGGTTCGGCGATCTCGTCTCGACGCTCCTCGCCGCCTACCTCGCGTTCGTGGCGGCGACGGTGGGGGTCGTGCTCGCGTTGTCGCCGTTCCGGCTCGTGACACGCGGCGGTCTGGCGGTCGCAGAGCTGGTGCTGCTGGTTGCGGCGGTCGGGTTGTGGTGGAGGCGCGGCCGGCCGGGGCTTCCGACCGGACCCGCCCGTGCCGCCGTCCGCGAGGTGCTCGTGCGTCCCGAGACTGCGCTCTTCCTCGTCTTCGTGCTCGTGCTGCTCGGCTACGAGCTCCTGCTCGGCCTGGCCGTCCCCGCGAACACCTGGGATGCGCTCACCTACCACCTCGCCCGGGCGGCCATGTGGGCCCAGCACGGCGGGTTCTACTGGGTGCCGAACGCGCCGACCGACCGGATCAACGAGTTCCAGCCGCTGGCCGAGCAGGAGACGCTGTACTTCTTCGGGGCGACAGGGACCGGAGCCCTGTTCGCGCTGCCGCAGTACCTGGCCGAGCTCGCCATCCTCGTGAGCGTCTACGGCTCCGCGCGCCGGCTCGGCTTCCAGGTCCGGGCCTCTGCGTGCGCGGCGTTCGTGCTCGCGACGTTCTCGCTCGTCGCGCTTCAGGCCTCGACGGCGCAGAACGATCTGGTCGCGGCCTCGTTCCCGGCCGTTGCCGCCTGCTTGTTGCTCGGTGACGGGGCCCTAACGGCCGCGCTCGCCGGTGTGGCGGTGGGCTTCGGGCTGGGAGCGAAGCTGACGACGGCGCTCGTGCTCCCGATCCTCCTCTGCCTGGCGCTCCTAAGGGGGCGACGTGGCCTGGTCTGGGCCGCGAGCGGCGCCCTCGTCGCATTCGTCCTCGTGGGGATGTGGGGGTACGTCCTCAACGACGTTCACACGGGTCATCTGCTCGGGCACGGAGGCGGGAGGGTCGAGAACTCGGCGTCGCCGTCCTGGCCGGGGAGCGGCGTCACGGCCCTGTTCACCGTCTACTCGGCCATGGACCTGTCCGTCCTCTCGGACCGGATGATCTTCGGGCTCCTGGCGGTGGGGTTGCTCGCGGCGCTCGTCGTCGGCGCGATCGCGATTCGCCGGAGGCGGCGGGGCGCTCTGAGCGCGGCGGCGGCGGTCGCGCTTCCCTTCGCCGCGGCGTCGCTCGTCATCCTCGTCGGCTGGGTGCTCGCCTCTCTGGCGCGCCGGTGGGGCTACCCGATCCGCGGGCCGGGCCGCATGATCGGCGGCCTGACCCGGACTGCGAACGAGGACACCTCGGCGTTCGGCCCGGTGGGCGCGATCCTGCTCCTGTGCGTCCCGTTGCTCGGGGTAGCGGACTTCGTGCGACGCCGCGACCCGAGGCTCCTCGTCCTGGCCGTGGCGGTTCCGGTCTTCCTCGTCCTGCTCGTCCTCCAGGCGAAGTGGAACGAGTTCATCGCCCGGTTCCTGCTCGTGCCGGTGGTGCTTTCCGCACCCGTTCTTGCATTGCTCTTCCGGAGCAGGGCCGCGATCGCCGCCTTCCTCGTCGTCACAGCGACCGTGGCAACGCTCACCGTCACGCAGGTCCAGGGTCGCCCGTTCAACCTCCATCCGTGGCGATTCACGCAGGTGCGGGCCCTCGACGTCGCGCAGGACGAGCCCGTCGCCCAGGCTCTAACCGCCTTCCAGCGGATCGTTCCGGCACAGGCCTGTGTCGGGGCAGTGCTCGGCATCGACGAGCCCGCCTACCTGCTGTTCGGGAACGGCCTCCAGCGTCGGGTCCGGTTCTACAAGGTGGTCGACCCGGTGCAGCAGGCGCTCATCGACGGCGTCTTCTATGTCGTGATCAGCACCGGCCCGAACCGGTGGGTGGCGGGCTCCTTCCGCCGCGCAGGCTGGAGGATCGACCGTCTCGGGAGCTACTGGCTCCTCGCCGCCGAGCCGCATGCGACCTCGGGAACCTGCTGACGCATAGCTACCATGCGCCCCGTCCGGCGCCTTGGCCGAGTGGTTAGGCAGCGGCCTGCAAAGCCGTTTACAGCAGTTCGAATCTGCTAGGCGCCTTCTCAGCTGATGCTCGGCGGGGTAGAGCTGCGCAATCGAGCCACCGTAGGATGAGCCCATGAGCTTCGCCCGTGGTAAAGCGGTGCTGGTCGATTTCGCGGGTGGGCCTGCGGCAGGATCCCGCGGCCCGGAGTTGCCCGTTCACGGTGCTTGAACTCGGACGCTGGAGCTAGGTGGCGTGACCGGATCACCCTCGGATGCTGCAGCGCAGCGCTTGCGGATCCCGATCAGGCCGCGCTTCGTCCTCGGCCGTTCCGCCCGACGTCGGCTTCAGCCATGCAAAAAGGACTAGCCAGGACGGCGCCGTTTGCAGCGCTCGCGGCCGTGCTGTTCGCCCTCCTGCCTGAGGGGCTGAAGTTGGTGCTAACCGCCGGATTTGGCGGCGCGGGGTTGGGTGCCCTGACATTTGCCCTCGCGAGCGTGTGGCGGGCTGTGGCGATAGATCTTCGACGGGCCGGAGGTTCATTAGTCTCACTCCGCGCTCAGGCACGGCGCGCCGGGTCATCCGATGGCCAGGCCTGCCGTACGTCGAGGGCTCTTGCCAGCACATAGACCATCGCTCGCCGGTAACCGTCGTCGACGATCTTGGCCGGCTTGGCGGTCAGTCGCAGGTGGGTCACGTTTGGCGCTGTGGTCTCGGCGCTGACCGAGATCGATGCCCCGCCTCGCCAGGTCGTGCGAGCGGTCGTGATGAGGAAGCCGCCGTCATCGGTCTCGCCGACTTCGGCGGCCGGGATCGTGGCGCGAACTGCTGCGCGGAGACGCTGGAGTGCCTCGTCCCTCGACGTATCCAGAGTGACGTCGGCAGCTTGCGGAAGCCTCCAGATCATGCTGTCCGGCACCCCGGCGTTCAGGACGACGCTTCGGTAGATGAGGACGATGAGGACGAGTGCGAATGCCGCGAGGGCCGCCGTCCAGACGAGAGCGGGCCCGAGGGAGACCCCGAACTTGAACGAGATCAGGCCGAAGATCACGACGAAGAGGGTCACACCGGGTGTCCCTAGCCGTTTGAGGAACCCGATCGGAACTTGATCAGTAAGCGAGCCGTTCAAACGCGATTCTCAGGTGATCTCGGGGATCTCCCGGCCGCCGAAGATCGAGCTCTCGAGCAGGTAGAAGACCGCGATCACGCCGAAGAGGATCACCGACGCCGTCGGGCTGACGAGGGCGACCAGCGTCGCGATCCCGTAGATCGGCGCGCCCGGGAGGTATGACCGCGAGATGCCCTTGATCACCTTCGGGTCTGCATCCTCGGCGATCAGGCGATTGTGGCGGGCCGCGTAGAACCAGAACGAGCCGAAGCAGACCGCCGTCAGCGTCAACGTCACGCCGTAGGTCAGCGCGGCGGCGCGGAGGCCGCTGTCGCGGATGTGCTCGGCGACGAGGTTCGTCGGGAAGGGAACGAAGGCGATGCACATCAGGAGCAGCAGGTTGATCACCATGAACGTGCGATCGCACGCCCCGATCTGACGCATGCAGGTGTGGTGGTTGATCCACATGATCCCGATCGTCACGAACGAGACGATGTAGGCCGCGTACTGCGGCCAGGCGTGCAGGACCGCGTGTCCGAGTTCCTGCCCCGGCGCACGCACGCTCACGTCGATGATCAGGAGCGTCGCGGCGATGGCGAAGACGCCGTCGGCAAAGGCTGCGAGCCGCTCCGTCTCCACGGTTCGAGCCTATTTGCCAGGCCGGACGCGTTGGCTCGCGCGGGGCGCCCCGGTGTGGAGCGCCCCGCAGAGCGATTGCGTGGTTACGGGTAGATCAGGTGGATCGTGATGTTGGTCACAGGACTGTTGTCGTGCGAGATCTCGACGGCGCTCCCGGTGACACCCTCGTAACTGCCGGTCCCGCCGACGATCGCGACGTGCGTCGTATTGCTGTTCGTCGCCATCGCCATGCCGGAGAGCTGGCCGCCTTTCAGGGAATAGAAGCCGAAGCAGGCCTGCCGCAGGTTGACACCGCCGCGGGTGACCATGCAGGTGGCGTCGAACGTCCCGGTACGCGCGCCCGAGATCGAGAACAGGTCGGAGGTAAACGCGAACTGATCCCCGATCAAAGGCGGCGAGTTGAAACCCTGACGCGGCGGGTTGTCGATGAAGTTGAACCCGACATCCTTCCTGACCAGGTGAAGCGTGACGCTCTTGGCTCTCGCGGTCGTCGCGTGGCTCGACGCGGCCGTGGCGGTCGGCATGAGCGCGACCGCGACGAGGACGAGGAGGGCCGACGCCGAAGCGAATTTGGTCGACAAGGGAACGCTCCTTCGGTTGAGTCGCCCGATCCTAAACGGCGCCGGCGAAGAGAGCTACTGAGCGGGAGCTTGCTCGCGCTTGCGGCGCGAAGCGGCGGTCTGGCGCTTCGACGCCGACAGCTCGACCTTGCGGAGGCGGATCGACTTCGGCGTCACCTCGACGGCCTCGTCGTCGCGGATGAACTCGAGCGCCTGCTCCAGCGAGAGCGGCCGCGGTGGGATCAGGCGGACGAGGATGTCGGCCGAGGATGCGCGCATGTTCGTCAGCTTCTTCGGCTTCGCGGCGTTCACGTCGAGATCGTTGTCGCGTGAGTTCTCCCCGACGATCATCCCCTCGTAGAGGCCGTCACCAGGGGCGACGAAGAGCGAGCCGCGCTCCTGGAGGGCCGAGATAGCGAACCCGGTTGCCGAGCCGCTCCGGTCGGAGACGAGGCTGCCGGTCGGGCGGGTGCGCAGCTCGCCGTGCCACGGCTCCCACGCCTCGAAGACGTGGTGGAGGATCCCGGACCCGCGGGTCTCGGTGAGGAACTCGGTGCGGAAGCCGATCAGGCCGCGGGCGGGGACGAGATACTCCATGCGCGCCCAGCCGGTTCCGTGGTTGACCATCTGCTGAAGGCTGCCCTTGCGGAGCGCAAGGAGCTGGGTGGCGACGCCGATGTACTCCTCGGGAATGTCGATCGCGACGCGCTCGACCGGCTCGAAGGTCTTCCCGTCGACCTGCTTCGTCATCACCTCGGGCTTGCCGACGGTCAGCTCGAATCCTTCGCGCCGCATCAGCTCGACGAGCACCGCGAGCTGGAGCTCCCCGCGGCCCTGAACCTCCCAGGCATCGGGGCGCACGGTGGGGAGGACGCGAAGCGAGACGTTGCCGACGAGCTCCGCCTGGAGACGGTCGTTCACCTGGCTCGCGGTCAGCCGGTCGCCCTCCTGGCCGGCGAGTGGGCTCGTGTTGATGCCGATCGTGACCGAGAGCGACGGCTCGTCGACCGTCGTCACGGGGAGCGGCCGCGGGTCGTTCAGGTCGGCGATCGTCTCGCCGATCGTCACCTCGGGCAGCCCTGCAAGCGCGACGATCTCGCCCGGGCCCGCCTCGTCGGCGGGAACCCGGTCGAGCGCCTCGGTGATGTACAGCTCGACGACGCGTGCCGGCGAGATCGTTCCGTCAGCCCGGCACCAGGCGATCTGGGCGCCCTTGCGCAGCACGCCGTGGCGGATCCTCAGCAGTGCGAGACGGCCGACGTACGGGCTCGAGTCGAGGTTCGTCACGAGCGCTTGCAGCGGGTGATCCGGATCGTAGGTCGGCGCGGGGACGGTTGAGAGGATCGTGTCGAAGAGCGGCTTCAGATCAGGAGCCAGATCCGCAGGGTCGAGCCCTGCCTGGCCTGCCCGCGCGTTCGCATAGATGATCGGGAACTCGATCTGCGACTCGTCGGCGTCGAGATCGAGGAAGAGGTCGTAGACCTCGTTGACGACCTCCTCGATCCGCGCGTCCGGCCGGTCGACCTTGTTCACGACGAGTACGACCGGGAGCCGTAGCTCGAGCGCCTTGCGCAGGACGAACCGCGTCTGCGGCAGGGGGCCCTCGCTGGCGTCGACGAGCAGCAGCACGCCGTCGACCATCGTCAGGCCGCGCTCGACCTCGCCGCCGAAGTCGGCGTGGCCGGGCGTGTCGACGATGTTGATCTTCACGTCTCCGAGCTGGATCGCGGTGTTCTTGGCGAGGATCGTGATCCCCTTCTCGCGCTCCAGGTCGGTCGAGTCCATGACGCGGTCGGCCACGTCCTGGTTCTCCCGGAACGAGCCGGACTGCCAGAGCATCGCGTCGACGAGGGTCGTCTTGCCGTGGTCGACGTGGGCGATGATCGCGACGTTCCGGAGATCGTCGCGCGAGATCAGGTTTGGCTCGGTCACGGCCCGCCAGGGTAGCGGCGCGGCCCGGAGTGGCGCATTTCCTGGGGAATTGCCGTCAGTTCCGGCCGGGGTCGTAGGGCATGGTCGCGATCAGCGAGAACATCCCGCCCTTGCGCTGGAGCACGCTGCGCCAGAGCTCGTCCGGGTCGGCCGCGAACACGTCGCCCGGAAGAGCGGTGGCCACGATCCAGGCCGGCTCCTCGAGCTCCGACTCGAGCTGGCCCGGGCCCCAGCCCGAGTACCCGGCGAACACGCGCGCCCGCGCGACCGCGAGCTCGTCGGGGTCGATGCCCGGCGGCATGTACGCGACCCCGCCGACGATCGGCTCGGCGTCGTCGCGGGTCTCCTCGAGGTCGACGAGCACGACAACCGCCTCCGGCTGCACGGGCCCGCCGATGTAGACGACCTCGTCCGTGTAGGGCAGATCCCCGAGATCGGGCACGGCCTCGTCGATCCTCAGTTCCGAGGGGCGCGAGAGCACGAGCCCGACGGCGCCCTCCTCGTCGTGATGGGTCATCAGGACGACGGTCCGCCGGAAGTTCGGGTCGACGAGCGACGGAGACGAGATCAGCAGCTGGCCGGCCAGCGAGTCCACCCGAGACGCAATCTACCCGGTGCTCATCGCGGCGACGCCCGCGAGGGCCGCAGCGACGCCGGCGAGCTGAATCCGGGTCAGCCGTTCGTGCAGGATCACGTAGGCGAGCGCCACCGTCATCACCGGGTAGAGCGAGCCGATCACCGACACGAGCGAGAGCAGCCCGTGACGGCTCGCGAGGGCGAACATCACGTTCGCCGCCAGGTCGCAGAGGCCGATCGCCACGATCGGGAGCAGCCAGCGGCGAGGAACCCGGAGCGACTCACGGTTTCCGGCCGCGAGCAGGAGCAGCAGGCTCAGCGAGCCGACCCGTGCGCCGGTGAGCGTCGAGAGCGCACTGCCCTCTCGGCTTCCGAGCCCGAGGAAGTAGGTGAACAGACCGAGTGCGACCGCCGCGACGGCCGCAAGCAGGACAGCCCGGGCGCGGTTCGGGGCCTCCGCCTTGCGCTCCTCGGCCGAGGCGAGCACGGCACCCCCGAGAGCGAGCACCGCACCGGCGATCGCGACCCCGCTCGGCCGCTCGCCCGTCGCGATCGAGATCGCGAACGGCACGATCGCTCCGCAGGCGGTGATCGGCGAGACGATCGACATCGTCCCGAGGGAGAGCGCCTTGTAGAACGCCGCGAGCCCGGCCCCGCCTCCGAGACCCGAAAGGATCCCGATCGCGAACGAGCGGTGGTCGACCCCGCCACCCGCCACGGCGAGCGTGAGGAGCAGCGCCGCGAAACCCGCCGCCTGCGAGATCACCGTCACCGGGATCGTCGGGACACGGCGTGACACGAACCCGCCAGAGAAATCGGCCGTTCCCCAGGTCACCGCCGACGCCATGGCGAGCAGGGCTGCGGCCGCATTCACGGGGCTAGCTTGGCACGGGCGTTACCATTGGCGGCGATGGAGCCTCTCCGGATCGGGGTCCTCGCGGTGCAGGGAAACTTCCGCGAGCACGCAGCGATGCTGACGCGCCTCGGCGCGGACGTGGTCGAGGTGCGCAAGCCCGAGCAGTTGGAGGGCCTGGACGGGCTCGTGATCCCTGGAGGGGAGTCGACCGCGTTCACGCGCCTGATGCATCTGTACGGCCTCGACGAGGCGATCCGCCGGTTCGAGGCGCCGGTCTTCGGAACGTGCGCCGGGATGATCGTGCTCGACCGAAATCACCTCGGCCTCATCGACCTCGCCGTCCGTAGGAACGCGTTCGGCCGGCAGGTGGCGTCGTTCGAGACCGAGCTCGAGCTCCCAGGTGGAGAGAAGATCGAGGCGGTGTTCATCCGCGCGCCGTGGATCGAGGAGATCGGCCCCGGCGTCGAGGTGCTGGCCGAGTACGACGGGCACCCGGTGCTCGCTCGCGAGGGCCGCTTCCTCGTCGCGTCGTTTCATCCGGAGCTCACACAAGACACCCGGCTCCACGAGCTGTTCCTCGAAAGCGTACGGGAGGGCAATTTTGTCAGGGCATAGCAAGTGGTCGTCGATCAAGCACAAGAAGGGCGCCGCAGACGCCAAGCGCGGCAAGCTGTTCTCCAAGCTCGCGCGCTCGATCATCGTCGCTGCGAAGGAAGGCGGGGGAGACCCGGCCAACAACCTCGCACTGCAGAACGCGATCGAGAAGGCGAAGTCGTACTCGATGCCGAAGGACAACATCGAGCGCGCGATAGCCAAGGGCTCGGGGGACGGCGCCGACTCGAACGCGTTCGAGGCGATCGTCTACGAGGGCTACGGCCCGGAGGGCGTTGCAGTGATCGCGGAGGCGCTCACCGACAACAAGAACCGGACCGCGTCCGATGTCCGGCACACGTTCGCCAAGTTCGGCGGCAATCTCGGGACGTCCGGTGCCGTCGCCTGGCAGTTCGAGCGGCGCGGCGTCGTGCTCGTCGCGGCCGACGGGGTCGACGAGGACGAGCTCTTCCTCGCCGCAGCCGACGGCGGCGCGGAGGATCTTGAGCAGGACGGGGACGCCTTCCAGGTGACGAGTGCCCCGGAAGCGCTCGCCACCGTGCGCGAAGCGATCCAGGCCGCTGGGTTCACGATCGAGTCCGCCGAGCTCGCGATGCTGCCGAAGACGACGGTTGCGATCGACGACGAGGGGAAGGCGCGGCAGCTGATGCGCCTCATCGACGCGCTCGAGGACAATGACGACGTCCAGGAGGTCTACGCGAACTTCGACATCCCCGAGCAGGTGCTCGAGGCCGCGACCGCGTAGCGTATGAGCGGCGCCGCGGGGGAGGCGCCGCGCGTCGGGTACGGCGACGCGCTCGCGTCGCGCGAGTTTCGGGCGCTGCTCGTCTCCCAGGCGGTCTCGATCGCCGGGACGAGCATCGCGGCAGTTGCACTGACGATCCTCGTCTACACGCGGACCGGGTCGGCGTTCCTCTCGTCGCTCACCTTCGCGCTCGGTTTCATCCCGTACATCTTCGGCGGCGGGGTCCTCTCGAGCGCCGTCGACCGTGTGCGGCCTCGGCGACTCGTCAACGCCTGCGACGCCGGCTCGGCTGCCACCGCGGCATCGATGGCGGTGCCCGGCATCCCGATCGGGGTGCTGCTCCTCCTGCTCTTCGTGCTCGGCACATTCTCGGCCGTCGCGGGCGGGGCGCGGAGCGCGCTGCTCCGCTCGACGATCTCCGACGCGGCATATGTCCCCGCCCGCTCGCTGATGAAGCTCGCGGGCCAGATCGCTCAGATCGCCGGCAATGCGATCGGCGGCGGCCTCGTCATTCTGGCCGGGACGAGCGGGGCAATCCTGATCAACGCGGCGACGTTCGCGATCGCCTTCCTCCTCGTCCGCTTCCGGGTCGGCGATCACGACAACCCGGCTGTGCGCGGCACGGCCGGGCTCCTACGGGACTCTCTCCACGGTGCGCGCGAGATCTTCGGCCGCGCGCCGCTCGCCCGGCTGCTCGTGCTCGGCTGGCTCGTGCCGATGTTCTCGGTCGCGCCCGAGGCGCTCGCGGCCCCGTACATCGCGGGTCACGGCGGATCGGCAAGGCTCGTCGGCTGGTGGCTTGCGGCCCTCCCCGCCGGCACGATCGTGGGCGACATCGTGGGCGTCCGGTTCCTCAGCCCGCGGCGCCAGCGGCGCCTCGTCGGGCCTGTAGCCGCAGCCGGGTTCGTGCCCTACCTGTTCTTCGGCCTCGACCCGCCGGTCGCGGCCGCGATCGTCCTGCTCGTCGTGTCGGGAGCGACCGGGATGTACTCGCTCGGGCTCGACGGGCTGATCCGGGAAACGACGCCCGACCGGCTGTTCGCGCGCACCATGACCCTGAACCAGGCCGGGTTGATGACCCTCCAGGGGATCGGGTTCGCACTCGCGGGGGCTGTCGCCGAGCAGACCGGGTCCGCGACCGCGATCGTAGTGGCGGGCGTGTGTGGCCTCGTCGCTGTCGCCGGGCTCGTCCTCGGTCGGGCAGGAACGTCCGCAGGCGTCCCTAACCTCTTTTCGTGAAGGTACTTGGTATCGACCCAGGGACGGCTGCTTGCGGGTACGGAATCGTCCACGAAAGAGACGGCCGCCTCAGGGCCATCTGTCACGGGTGGTGGCGAACGTCCCCCCGAGAGCGCGTGGACCGGCGGCTGCTCACGATTTTCGAGGGGGTTTCGGGGCTGATCAGCCTGCACGCCCCGGATGCCGTCGCCCTGGAGGAGTCGTACGTCGGCGCCGACGCCCGCATCGCGCTCTCCGTCGGGCAAGCGCGCGGCGCAGTGCTCGTCGCCGCGTCGTCCGCCGGCATCGATTGCGTCGAGTACGCACCTAGCCGGATCAAGCAGGCGGTCTCGGGTTACGGCCGCGCCGACAAGGGGCAGGTTCAGCGCATGGTGAAGGCGATCCTCGCGCTCGACGAGATCCCGCAGCCCGATCACGCCGCCGACGCGCTCGCGGTCGCGATCTGCCACGCGCTCGCGCCGCCGCTGCTTCGGATGATCGGATGAATCCGCACGTCCGGGGGAGCCCGTACCGTCTGCCCATGGTCTCTTTCGGAGGAGGCGCGTGATCTCGCGTCTGCGTGGAACGGTTGCGGCACGGACGCCTGCCGGGATCGTGCTCGATGTCGGCGGTGTCGGCTATCTGGTCGCGGCGACCCCGCGCGTCACCGCGCGAGTCGGCGAGGAGGCGACGATCGAGACGCATCTGCACGTCCGGGAGGACGCCCTTCAGCTGTACGGCTTCGCGGGCGCGGACGAGCGCGAGCTCTTCGAGCTGCTCCTCGGCGTGTCGGGGATCGGCCCGAAGGTGGCGCTCGCGATCGTGTCGGGCTCGCCGCCCGCGGATCTGCGTCGCGCGATCGCCCGGGACGATCTGGCGCGGTTCGAGGCGATCCCCGGGATTGGGCGCAAGACGGCGCAGCGAGTCGTCATGGAGCTCAAGGACAAGCTCGGCGATCCGGTCGCCGCCGGTTCCGGAGGCGGAGAGCTCCTGGCCCGCGATGCGCTCGTCGAGCTGGGGTGGACGGTGATCGACGCCGATCGCGCGCTCGCGGATGTCGATGAGTCGTTGAGCGTCGAGGAACAGGTTCGCTCGGCGCTCAAGCGGGCGGCGTGATGACGGAGCGTTTGGCGGCCACGGCCGTCGTCGACGGCGGCGAGGAGGAGCTCGAGCGTTCGCTCCGGCCGGGCTCGCTCGGCGAGTTCATCGGCCAGGAGCGCGTGAAGGAGCAGCTCGGGATCGCGCTCGACGCGGCGATCGGCCGCGGCGAGGCGCTCGACCACGTGCTGCTCGCCGGGCCGCCGGGCCTCGGCAAGACCTCGCTCGCGCAGATCATCCGGCGCGAGCTCGACGTGTCCATCCGGCAGGTTGCGGGCCCGGCGCTCGAGCGCAAGGGCGACATCGCGGCGATCCTGACCGCCCTCGAGCCGCGCGATGTCCTCTTCATCGACGAGATCCACCGGCTGAACCGCGCCGTCGAGGAGATCCTCTACCCGGCGCTCGAGGACTTCCGGCTGGACATCATCGTCGGTCAGGGGCCGGCAGCGAGGACGCTCACGCTCGACCTGCCGCCGTTCACGCTGGTCGGTGCGACGACGCGGACGGGGTTGCTCACGACGCCGCTTCGCGACCGCTTCGGGCTCACCTTCCGGCTCGACCA
>CAVYIB010000030.1:0-102717 GCA_963768435.1 uncultured Actinomycetota bacterium | reverse complement strand
AAAGCCAGGCACGAACCCAGTCGGGCGTAAGGGCCGTCGCGCACGCAAGAGGTCCTGGTGTAGGAGCCGTCGCGCGTCTCAACCCCAGAGCGTCGTCTGAGGGCACTTGGGCTCGTTTGACGCGGCAGCCGCAGGTGATTTCGGTCCGAGCTACGTTCGCGCCACGTTCGCCGTTAGGTTTGCGCGGACTCGCGCTCACGAGCAGCGGCTCGGAAAACCCGGCGCTCAGCTTTCGTCCGTGTCGGTCGCGCGCTCCTCAGTTCCTGCGGCTTTCGGCGTGTCCGCGGATTCCACGACGGGATCCGGAGGACTGGGAGTCATGGGCGCAGCGGCGTTGCTGCCGGCGGAGCCATTCGTATCGGTAGCTCGCGACGGAGTTGCATACAGTTTCCAGCCCGCATAGGCAGCACCGGCCGTCGCCCCGCCGACGACGACGATCACGACCGTCCGCTTCAGCCGGGTCGGGCGCGGGTTGAAGACGAGGTTCGCCGCCTTCGAAGCGTGAGCCGTCGCCAACCAGAGCTCGCGCACGGCCTGCCTGTCGCTGAGCGCATTCCCGAAGCCAACCCTCTGAACTCGTCGAGCGGCACGCGTCGCACTGGCCGCAGCGCGGCGACCCTCGGCGTGAACTGCCCGATCCGTCGCGGCGCGCTTAGCGGCCTCGGCCGCCTGCCGGCTGATCACTACCAGCTTGACCGTCGACCCTAGGAGCGCGTTCCCCATCCGCGCAGTGCGCAGCGGGTGCCTCAGAGCCAAACGTACGCCGTAGTCGGAGATCTGTCCGCTCAAGTCTTCAGGTCCTCTCGTCCTCTTGATTGCATCGCTTCCTGACACAGGTCTCGGGGTACCGTACTTCAAGCCAACCAGACGCCCCGCGAGGATGTCGCCAAGGTCGCGCCCCCGACGAGGCGCTGGACGCTGAAGCGTTTCTGCTCGGTCGCCGTAGCCACGAGTGGCTGGCTGCGCGGTGGCCGTTCCAGCGCTCGTCGACCACGGCCAGCAACATACGCTTTTGAGGCGAAGTCGTATCTCGGCAAGGCGTTCAGGTCCCCAGCCTCCCGAGGGCTAGTCCTCGTCTGCGAAGGGAAGTTTTGCCCGAAGTTCCCGCTCACGCCGATCGACTGCCAGGCGCCGTGCTTCAAGCCCGCGTACAAACCCGCAGCATCGATCAGCGCCGGCCACGATGGTCGTCACGCAGGGCGGGACGAGACTTGCCGAAAAGGGCCGGTGCCGTTGAGGCAGACGCCCGAGAGAGGTCGATATGTTGATGATGTTGATTGCCGCAAATGGCGTGTGGGTCTGGACGACTCTCGCGATCTTTGTGTGGATCCTGATCGCCTTCTGGCCTGCACGAGTCGCTGCCCGCAAGGGGCACAGCTTCTTTCTCTACTTCCTGTTCAGCCTCGTGTTCTTCCCGTTGGCGCTGCTGGTCGCCTACATGGTGAGCGACCGGACGAAGAGCGTCGGAGGCGCTGCGATTGCCTGAGTGAGCCGCAGCGGAACGAGCGGGGGCCGGAGCTCGCTGGCTTGGCTGGCTCCGGTGCTCGCCGTTTCCACTCGGATCTCACCCGCAACCGGCGGCATAGAAGTGAGCTAAGAGGACGAGAGCGGTGCGGACTAGGCTCGGCTGAACTCGATCGGAGACGACGATCTGATGGCGCTGTGAAGTGGCGATCAGCCTTTTGCGAGGCTGCGGAGCAGGGTCTCGACCTGGTCGAGGCGCTGGTTGATCTCGGCGAGGCTCGAATCGATCTGCGCATCCCGTTTCTTGTCGGCCTCGGCCGCGGCGACGTCGTACTGTTTGGTGGCGCGGGCGACGAACGTGGAGGTGACCGCGGCGGTGACGATCGCGACGAAGGCGATCCCTTCGAGCATGACGATCGCGGCGACGATCCGCCCGGCGACGGCCTTGGGTGTGACGTCGCCGTAGCCGACGGTGGTGACGGTCTGGATCGCCCACCACATCCCGATGAAGATGTTCGGGTACTCGCGGTGGTCGAGCACCCTCATCAGCGCGCCGCTGGCGAGAACGATCACCGCGGTCGAGCTGACGATGACGCTGGCCGCGCCGCGGACGCTGACCGGCTTTCGGAGGAACCGCGCCATCTGCCGTTCGATCAGGACGACGCGGGTCATCTCACGACCCAGCCCTGGCCGTGGGCCTCGAGCAGGTCGCGACGCTCCGCGAGGGCCGGTGAGAGCGCCGCCGCGAGGACCAGCACGGTGCCGATCAGGATGATCCAGAAGAAGATCGCGATGATGATCCCGAACGCACCGTAGGTCGTCGAATACCAGTTCAGCCAGTGGGTGAGCAGGAGCACGGAGATCAGCCGCAGGATCACGAGCCCGAGCACGGTGAAGACAGCGCCCGGCACGAGATTCCGCGTCGTGACGCGGTGATGGAGCAAGATCCGGGGCGCCCAGACGAAGAAGGCGAGTAGCGCCGCCAGCCAGACCGAGGTCGAGGGCCCAGCCGATCCAGGACGGCTCTCCTCGCAGCGCCTTCGTCTCGCCGATGAGGAGCGCGGCCCCGACGCACGAGAGCCACGAGGACCTCCACATAACGCGCCTGGTCGGCGAGCACCGACTTCCCGAGGTCGATCCCCCAGGAACGGGCGTGCACGATCTGCAAGCACGCGCGGGAAACCCGAGCCCGAAGAAGAAGAGGTCGATGATCGCGATCAGGACGGCGGAGAACTTGTGCTCCCCGGTTCCGACCATCACCGACGAGAACAGCTGGGCCGTCGTGCCTTTCAGCCGGAGCCGGTGCTCGATCCGGTCGGAAAGCGCAGTCGGATCCTTGTACGCGTAGCTCGCAGTGACGAGGAACACCGGGATGAGCGTCAGGAGCAGGTAGGCGCTCAACAGCACCGCGAACAACTGACCGTTGGACGCCTGATAGCGGCGCACCCAGCCGATCGTCGCGCCCTTCCGCGAGTCGGGCGGCTGGTTCTCGATCCAGAGGCGGCCCCGCTCGGCCACCGCAGCGCCCTTCGCGGCCGCCTTCTGCGCACGAGCCGGGACACGAGAGTGACCGGGCGGCCCGGTTCCTCCAGGCGCCGGCTTGGTCGGCGCGTCACTCATGCCGGCACGCGAGTCCGGAACCGCCCTTGCGGCTGCCCGATCAGGATCCTCACAGTCATCAGGGCCGAGCTAGACGCCCGTCTCGGCCTTGATGGTCCCGTCCTTGACGGCTTTGGTGAGTGTGTCGAAGTCGCGTTCGTTCTGGTCTGCGTAGGACTCGGCGAAGAGGGCGAGGGCACGGTCGAAGGTGTCGTTGGTACCGAGGTAGCTCGCGATCGCGACCGGGTCTCCGGCGCGGGCATGGGCGCGTGCGAGCTCGGAGCCGCAGGCTTTCGCGTAGAAGGTCATGATCGTGGGCTCCATCAGCTCGACGAGCGCGCTGCCTTTCTCGTCCCAGAGCTGGCGGATGTAGAAGTCGCGTTTGACGCCGTCGATGCCTTCGACCTTGACGAAGCCGAGCATGATGTCGCTCGCTGCCTGGGTAAGGCGCTGGCCTTCGACGACGCGCTGGCCATGGTTTGCGAACTCGCTCTTGCCGAGGAACCGCTCGAGCACCGACGCTTCCGCCTCCTTGAACTGGAGGAAGAGCGGATCGTTGCCGTCGCGGCCGAGCAGGAGCACGATGTACGCCCGGGTGCCGACGCTGCCGACGCCGACGACCTTGCGCGCGGCGTGCACGTAGCGGTAACGCTCGAGCAGCTTGCGGCGGTCGACCGGGAGGGTGCGCCGGTAGGAGCGGAAGATGCCGTGCAGGACGCCCTCGAACTCGTGCGCGCGCTCGGCGGGGAAGAGGTCCTCGATCGGCGTCACGGTCGGAGGGTCACCGATGATCCGCGGCTCGCCGTCGACGATCTCGGTCAGCTTCGCAAACGCCTTGAGGCTGTCCTTCGTCCGCGTCTTCGCCAGGTTCTGCTCTGCCCGCTTGCGTTCCTTCACGGTCGCGACCCGCTGCACCTCGGCCATCAGATCCTCGACGTTGACGCGCGTGTACCAGAGGTCGAGGTTGCCCCTCGCGGCGTAGCCGCTCATCGCTTCGCGGTAGGCCTTTCCGACCGCCAGGTTGACCCCTTGCCGCTGTTTGTCGTCGAACCCACGGTCGCGCCCGGCGACGGCGAAGCTCGCGACGAGGCGCTTCACGTCCCACTCGAACGGGCCCGGCAACGTCTCGTCGAAATCGTTGACGCTGAACACCAGCCGACGGTCCGGAGCCGCGAACGCACCGAAATTCGACAGATGCGCATCACCGCACAACTGCGTATGCAGCCCCGTCCTCGCCGTGTTCGCGAGATCAGCCGCCATCACGAGCGCCGCACCCCGATAGAACGTAAACGGCGACACCAACATCCGCCCATACCGAATCGGCACCAGCTCCGGCACCCGCGTCTCCGCCTGCTCCTCCAACAACCGAACCGGACTCACACGATCCGGCGACGGCTCCCACTCTCCATGCGCCGAACGCGGAACATCGGCCCGCGCCGCCTTCCCCCTCGCGACCCGCTCCTCCACAGTGAAATGCTCGACCCGTCCAGCCGTACTCGATCGTCCGCTCGCCTCATCAATTGCAGTACTGCCTTCGGCACTCATCGCCTTCCCTCCTAACCTCGCTGGCTTCGTTCAGTTGATCCCGTATGTCTCAGATGGTCATTCCAAGATTCCGTGTGTCTCCTCAGACTCCGATTGATTCAAGTGCCTGCCGGCCGGTTGGCAAGCCTGGCTGCCCGCAGCAGTGCGCGGCTCGTGCAGCTCGAGTCAGCCGGTCGCGCCGACCCCACTATGAGCTGACCAGAGGCCCTCGCCGGGCTGCGCCGGCCGCGTGATCATGTAAGCGAGCACACCGATCAGCGGCACGAACATGATGAAGAGCAGCCAGGCGGCTTTCGCCCAGCCACTGTGATCGTGGCGCCTGAAGTTGTCGATCAGGACATAGATCACGAAGGCGACCCAGATCACCAGGAGGAAGAAGATGAACATCGACCACATGATGTTCAGGAACGGATAGCTGTCGGCA
This sequence comes from uncultured Actinomycetota bacterium, assembly GCA_963768435.1. Taxonomy (GTDB): domain Bacteria; phylum Actinomycetota; class Thermoleophilia; order Gaiellales; family Gaiellaceae; genus PALSA-600. The sequence continues at coordinate 97,685 of CAVYIB010000030.1, read as the reverse complement.
AGCACACTCATCGTGGGGGCTCTCTTTCTCTTGAATGGATGTTGATCCTCGGCGTCGTTGCCCCACGCCGCCCCCGGTTCCCGTCCGGAGGACAGGCGTCGGGACAAGCTGCCTAGGCGCTCGTCGTCGCAGCCTTCGCCTGGTCGGCGCTCTGCTTGTCGACCTCGTGCTTCGAGACCTTGTTGGCCTTCGGCAGCGCCTTCTGGATGTCCGCCGCCCAACGCGGCTCGAACAGCGCCACGATCGCGGAGCTACCGGGCGGAACGTCATCCTGGACCTCGTCCTTGATCTCGCTCTTCTCGGAATGCGAGACGAGTCCGCCGATCCCGGCGCCAGCGGCGGCGCCGACGAGCCCCGAGGCGAGCAGCGCAGGCGGGAAGATCAGGCCGATGAGCAGGCCGGCTCCCGCGCCCCAGGCAGCCCCGTGGCCGACGGTGTGGAAGTTGTCCTTGACGTCGATCTTGCCGTCCATGCCGCGGCTGACAAGCACGAGCCCGTCAACCGTGATCGTCTTCTGCTTTGCCATTTCCTTGATTGCGTCCCAGTCGCCCTGCGCAGCGTCCGGGTCGGTGTAGGCCGCGATGTACAGGTCAACAGGAGTGTCGTTTTCAGATGCCATGGTGTCCCCTTCTCTCACCGTGACCGGCCCATGGCCGGTCACTCAGTTTGTCTCGACCCGATTGGTCGACGGCCCCAACGCTACGACGAGACGACCGCCACGTCATCGGCCACAATGGCCGATATCTCTCACCCTCACCCCTGCGGCCGCGCGCTTGATCGGAGCGCTCGACCCGAGATGAACGTCGGGCCGCGCCTACCCTGGGAGATCGGCAAGAGGCGGTGACAATCCCGCGACCACTACGCGGATATTGGTGCGACGCAGTGCGCGACATCCCGTCTGGTGGATCGACTCGAATAGCAGCTAAAGCACGCCAAACAGGGCCAGCAGCCCAAGCACCAGGAGAGAGCCAGGGAGGACGACGCCGCAGATGAATACGAGCGGGTGATCCGTGCGGAGCCAGCGGAGGAGGTTCTTCATCGCGGCCAAAGCTCTATTCCGTTTCTCTCGATGCTCAACGGAAAGTGTGCGGCGCATCGAGTCGTGCGTGAAGCCCGAGCTCGGCCAGTTCCGTGACATCAAGACGCTGCTTGTGGGGCCACACCGACCGAGCGACGCGCGCGCTACCATCCGGGAGTTCGCGGATCTTGCACCGCCGGATAATCCAGGGACGAACGTTCGCTGGAACGTCCCCGTGTCAAGTACGCAACCCGGGGTGCTACAGGGTGGTCAGTGCTTCAGGCCGCTTGTGTCCAGGGCCCGATGGCTGCGGTGTGGCCGGCGAGGTCTTCTTCGCCGATCTCCTCCCGCACGATGTAGTGCACTTCCTCGTTGATATGCATCCTCACGCCGCGCTCGAAGCCGTCGGCGAAACCTTCCTCGCAGGTCAGCGTGCACCAGGCGATCTCTCCGCCGCCGTACTCACAGATAGTGAACAGGTAGATCACGCCGCCCGATCCTCGAGCCGCTGACGACAGACCTCGGAGAACCTGAAAGTGTCGGATGTGCCGTTCATCATCCTTCCTTATCGACCTCGACCCGCTTCCCCCTTAGGACGGTCGACACGGCGAGATGGTTTGGCGGCGTTCCATCGACGCGCACCTCCCGGGCCCTCGAAGCCGTCACCCACCCTCGAAAGATCGCCGCCATGCCCTGGGTCAAGCGAAAGCCGGCCGTGGACTGCGACCCGCTTGGTCGGCGGCGATCTTGACTCGTCAGCCGTCTTGGTGATCTGGCGCCACGCGTCGTCTTGCCGTCTCCGGAGATGGTCGGCTGTACGACAGGCGTGCTCGGCGTGGGCAGCTGCTTCTTCCGGGCTTTCTCTGTCTCTCGCCATTCCGCCCAGACGGGCGAGAAGACGGCGCAGGCCATCGAGATCGTGATGACAGTGAAGATGTAGGCGAGGAGAGCGATAACGACGCCGAAGGAGCCGAACGCATGAGCATTCTGGTTCACGGTGGGCCCGGTCCACAGCGGCGCGGTAGCGACCGTGGCGCCAAGGACGAGCGAGGCGAGGAGCGCACCCGGGAAGAGGGCGCGGAGCGTGACCTTGCGGTGGAGCAGGAAGCGCGGCGTCCAGAGCCAGAAGATGATCGAGGCTGCGATCCAGGCCGGGACCAGGACGAGCCAGCCGTCGCTGCGGAGGTTTGCCGCCGAGACGGTCAGCAGCGCGACGAGGCCGCTCGCGGCGAAGAACCAGATAGCGAACCGCACCTGGTCGGTGATCGATCCGACCTGGATGCGCCAGGCGCGTGCGTAGAGGTCCCGGTAGACCTGGCCGATCCCGAGCCCCCAGAGGAGGAAGCCGAACACGATCGTGAGCGTGGCGGCGAGGACGTTGTTGGAGGTGCTTCCGAAGAGCTCGCGAACCAGGTTCGCCGTCGTCGCGTCGAGCTTCATGTGCGCGATCAGGCGGTTGGAGAACGCGTTCTCGTTCTTGGCCGCGAGGTTGAAGAACGCGATCACGACGAGCGCCGTCGGCAGGGCCGAGAGCGTGAAGTAGATGCTGGCTGCCGCACCCGAGTTACGGCTCGCCTCGAGGTAGCGGCGTAACCAGAGGAGTGCGAGCCGCGCAAGGGGCCTGTCCGCGTGACCGTGCAACCAGTCCCGCACCGCCGCCAGACGGTCGCCGCCGCCGGCCGCGGCCTCGCCGGTCACAGGGACTGCCGGGGGTTCAGTCAAGAGCACCGCAGCGGTTAGATGATTCACTCGTCATACCTGCGACCTCCCCCGTCGCTGACTCTAGGTACTCGACGGCACCCAGAGCCCGGGGCCTGGTACGGTCGCGCCGACCCGGAGGGGAGCCGTGGCTGACAAGGAGCAGATCGTGACGACAAACGCCGCTTTGAGCAAGAACAGGATGGAGGCGTTCAGTGACGGCGTGCTGGCCATCGCCATCACGCTGCTCGTGCTCGACCTTGCGCTTCGGCCGCCCGGTTCGGCGCTGGAGCAGTTCCTGCGGGGTTGGCCGTCCTATTTCGTGTACCTCGTCAGCTTCCTGACGATCGGCGCCGCCTGGATCGCGCACACCAGTCTCACCGACGACCTCGACCACGTCGACCGCATCTTCCTCCGACTGAACCTGCTCTTCCTGCTCTCAATAGCGTTCCTCCCGTTTCCCACCCGTCTCCTCGGCGAGGCTCTCGACAAAGGCACGTCCTGGCAGCGAGTGGCCGTGACGGTGTTCGGACTGACGATGCTGGCAACCAGGCTGTTGTTCGCCGCGATGGCCGCCTACGCCAGGCATGAAGGCCTACGACCATCCAGCTCGCCCGATCGGGACTTGCAGGAAGCCCAAAAGAAGTTCCGAGTCGTCGTCGGCGTTTACGTGGGAGCGATCGCGCTCGGCCTGCTCTTCCCTCGCGTCGCCATCGTGCTCTATTTCGCTGCGGCGGTCTTCCTGATCGTGCCGTTTGGAGCCGTCGCCCAAGCGCTGGCAAGAGGCCCGCGGGACAAACCCTAAGAGCGTCGTACGTCATTTCCCAACCCAAATTGATGCGGGTTGCGAGGTGAGCCCTGCCACTGGCAGTGGCAACGTGTTCACCCTAGGGCTCTCAGGAGTTGCCTCGCGGCGCCTCGGTGCGCTTGCCGCGGTCGAGTTGCCACCGGCGCCAGGGCCAGAGGCCGTCGATCTCGACCTCGAGCGAGAAACTGAGAAGGATCCGAATCACGACGATGGCGCCAAGGACGGCGACACTCTCGAGTGTCGGATCGACAATGATCGTCCGGACGATGTCGGCGACGATCAGGACTTCGAGGCCGAGCAGAATGCAGCGGCCCAGGTTCCGACGCAGGGCGTCATAGGACCCCTGCGCCTTCCCGGCCTGCAAGGCACTGGATGCGAACACGAGAAACGCACCGAGTCCACCAACAACCATGATCCCCGCTCCGACCGCCTCGACGCCCCTGACGACTTCCGAGACCAGGTGCTCGTAGCTCACAGGCGCCCACTGGGACGCCCGGGTGGTCAAGGACAGCTCAGAGCAGGCCGAGCAGCGCTCGTCGACGCGGCCGTCTGCTGTGACCGGCGCTCGTCCGCACCAGAGATCACGACTCGCGAATGCGTTTTGGCAGGCCAAGCGGCGGCTTCGAGCACTACCCCGGCAACCTTGATCACGCCGCTGCGTGCGAGCCTCGCCGAGTACGAGATCAACAAGCGACGCCGGGTGCTGCTGGCATCGTGAACTCCTTCTCTCACCGCGACCGGCTCAGCGGCCGGTCACGCGGTTTCTGCTCGATCCGTTCGGTCGACGGGCGCAACGCTACGAGGGAGACGATCTGCCCGTCATCGGCCACAATGGCCGATATCGCGCACCCCAGCCTGCGCGGCCGCAACACGGAGCCGCGAACTCAGTCGGAGTCGGGTTCCGGAATCGTGAGCCGGCCATGGATCGCTCCGAGGCCGGACTGCTCGACGATCTCGACGGCTTCGGACCGGTTCTTGACGCCGAGCTTTAGGTAGATCGAGGCAACCTGAGTCTTGACGGTGGGGCGTGAGAGATGGAGGCGATCGGCGATCTCTTGGAGCGAAAGATGGGTCGGCAGGAACCCGATCAGCCGGAGCTCGGCCGGTGTGAGCTCGTAGTCCTTGCCTTGCCGGACTCTGTCTTCGAATCGCTGCAACCGGGCGGGAAGCGTGCCGGCATCGGGGTAGCCCTGGAGCACGTCGCTCGCGACCCGCGCGAACTCGAGGGCGCCGGCGAGGTCGCCAAGGTTCAGGCTGATGTCGGCGCAGTGCAACGCGCAATCGGCTTTGAGCCACGGGACCCCGCGAAGCAACGGGCGGAGCCGCCGGACGTTCTCGAGCTGGCGCGCAGCCGCCACGTGGTCGCCGCGCTGCTGTTGCGCCAGCGCTCCTGCCGCGTAGGCGATCGTGCTCTGCGCTATCTCGTCGAGACGTCCTTCTTCGACCAACTGCAGCGCTTCGACCGCCCATCTCTGTGTGTTTCGCAGGTCGCCGATCTCTGTGGCCGCGAAGGCCATGTAGCTGAGACAGTAGAGCCGTATGTGGGCGAGCTCCGGCCGGTGCCCCGACAATGCGAGTGCCTCTCCGAACGCATCGATCGCTTCTTGAGGTCGGCCCAGGAGAGCGTTTGCCGTCCCCACGGCGCGGCAGGCGCTGAGGAGCCACCTGGTGCTCTTCTGTTTCTCCGCGGCGTAGACGAACTCGGCATCGCGCAGCATCCCGTGGATTCCGTCGGGTGCCACGGCTAATCGCACGATCCCGAGTGCGGATCGGAGCGAGGTCGCCCCGTCGGCGGATGGCACATCAAGCGGCTTCCGCTCGGCGGCGGCGACGAACCGCCTCGCTCCGACGGGATCGCCGAGCAGTACGGCCACCCAGGCCGCCGCGATCGACAGCTGGGCGTCCGACTCGATCTCCTCGTGGGTACAGCGGTCGAGCCAGAGCCGTAACGTCTCGATCCGCCCGCGACCTGTGAGCTCGTCCCAATGCCGAAGAGCGATCGTGCCGGCCTGCGCGAGATCGCCGCTCTCGTGCGCGTAGGCAAAGGCCTCCGCGGGGCTTCCGTGCTGCTCGCACCAGGCTGCTGCCCGCTCCAGGTACACGGGGAGCAAGCTCCGGATGGCGACGGGTGAGCTCCGCTCGGAGGAGATCGCTGAACAGGTGGTGGTAGCGGAACCACTCGCCGCGATCGTCGAGCGGGACGACGAACGCATTCGAGCGCGCGAGGGCCTCGAGCGAATCCGCGGCGTCGTGCGTGCCAAGCACCGCGTCGCACAGGGATGGGGTCATCCTGTCGAGGATCGACGTACCAAGCAGGAACATCTTGAGGTTGTCCGGCTGGCGGCCAATCACCTCTTCCATGAGGTAGTCGGCGATCTGCTGCTGAGTGCCGGTCAGTTCGACAGCCCTCATCGCGGCGTCCTCGCGGTCTCGCAACGACAGCGCTGCCAGCGCGACCGCGGCGGCCCATCCCTCCGTCTGCTCGCGCAGAGCCTCGGCCGCCTGCTCGGACAGCTCCAGGCCACCGAGTGCGGCAACGGCTCGCGTCTCCTCGGCGTCCAGTGCAAGGAGCGCTGCCCCGACCTCGACCAGATCGCCACCTGCTCGGAGGCGGCCGAGCGGCACTCCCGGATCGCCACGCCCGACCAACACCAACTGAGATCGGGATGGCATCTGTTCGGTGAGGAACTGGATGATCGAGCGGCTGCTCGTAGCCGTGACAAGGTGAACGTCGTCCAGCACGAGAACGAAGGGGTCACGCTCCGAGAGGTCGGCAGCCAGGAGAGGAAGGGCGACCTCGACGATCCTCGGCGCCCTTCGTGACAACTCGTCCAGAAGATCGTCGCGGACCGCGCCGGTGGGCTCGAGCGCCGCCGCAATGTGGGCAACCAACGCAACAGGGTCGTTGTCGCCGTTTGCGAGCTGCACCCAGCCGCTGACCCTCGGATCCAGGTCGCACCACTGCGCGACAACAGTCGTTTTCCCGTAACCCGCCGGAGCAGAAACCAGTACGACCCGGCCGCGCTGCGCCATCGCCCGCAACGGGGCGAGGCGGGCACGCGGTAGCGCATCCGGGCGTACAGGCGGAAGCCGTACCGCCGACGCGTTCAGCAGACGTCGACGCTCGAGAGGGGGAGAAGAACTCACCATCGCTCCGGCCTACACCCCGGCTCGTTCCAATGCGATTCATCGATTACGGCCACGGTCGGGCCCCTTTCACCGGAGGCGCTCGGCGGCGCCCAAGCTCGAACCGGTTTCCGGCGAGAATATCAGCCTTTTTGGCCGATGAAAGATCAGTCGCCGCACGAATAGCGTTCGGCGCATGGCGGGTCAGCCAAGAGCGTTAGCAAGAGAGCATCTCGATCGGCAGTCCATCTGACGCCGACCGAGACAGCCGTTCTCACTCTCCTCCCGACGCATCAGACGCTCGCCGCGATCGGCAATCAACTGGGGATGGGTCGTCCGACAGTGAAGACCCACGTCCAACACATCTACAAGAAACTCGGGGCGACAAACCGAGCCGAGGCAGTCGAGTCGGCTGAAAGTGCCGGCCTCCTACCCACCAGTCGGAAAGGCCCGGTGAGGAAGAGTTGAGCTCGGCCGAGCACGACCGTGGCCTCTGCGGGATCGGCGCGGGATCTGACCACCAACGGGGCCGGGCCGGAACGTCCGCCGTGCCCCGAACCACCTCATCGACCGCGAGAGGGGGCCGGCACACATCGGCCCCTCGCCGCCAAAGGGAGCAGACCAAATGAAATCCAGCCCCAGAGCGAACCTCATCGCCGTCGTGGCCTTGCTGGCGCTGATCGCCGCGGGCTGTGGCTCGAGCGGAGGCAGTTCAACATCAACATCAACGACGACGAGCGCCTCCGCTACCGAGACCTGGGCGACCGGCGTCTGCACGTCGATCACGACCTGGCAGGCCGCGCTGAAGTCGGCCGCCGGCTCCCTCAAGAGCAACCCCACCAAGAACGGCCTGCAAACGGCGGGCGACGACGCGAAAGCGGCGACGGAGACTCTCGCGTCCGACCTGAAAGGGCTCGGCAAGCCCGACACCCAGGCCGGGCAACAGGCAAAGACCTCGCTCGATCAGCTCGCGACCAGCTTGCAGCAGAGCGTCGCGACGATCGAAAGCGCCGTCAAAGGAGCCTCGGGACTGGGCGGGGCACTCAAGGCCGTCCCAACGGTGACCGCCACGCTCGCAACGATGGAAACACAGGTCAAGACGACGGTCACGAACCTCGAAGGGTTAGGCGCGAACGGGGAACTGAAGACCGCGTTCGCGAGCTCCAGCGCCTGCAAATCCTTGAGGAGCGGCTCATGAACCGAGCATCGTTTCGGCCGCATTGTGCACAGCGGGACGAGCAGCGCGGACATTCCACTCCGGCCACAGGATCGCCGTCGTGACTGCTGCGCCAATCGCGTCTTCCACCGCCGCCAAGGCTTCGGGCCTGGTTCTGGTCACGTTGGCGTCGGCGCAGTTCGTGATGGCGCTGGATATGACGGTGATGAACACGGCGATCGCGACGGTCGCGCGGGACGTCGGGACCGATGTGACCGGGATCCAGCTGGCGATCACGCTGTACACGCTGGTGATGGCGTCGTTGATGATCACCGGCGGGAGGGTCGGGGAGATCATCGGCCGCAAGCGTGCGTTCACGATCGGCTGCGTTATCTACGCGTGCGGATCGCTGACAACGGCGCTGTCGCACAGCCTGACGGTGCTGATCATCGGCTGGTCGTTCCTGGAGGGCTTCGGGGCGGTGCTGATCTTCCCGGCGATCGTCGCGCTTGTCGCCTCGAACTTCGCCAAACCCGGCCGGCCGCGCGCTTACGGGCTGGTGGCGGCTGCCGGCGCGATGGCCGCCGCGGTCGGGCCGGTGATCGGCGGTTTCTTCACGAGCTATGCGTCGTGGCGATGGGTGTTCGTCAGCGAGGTGCTGATCGTGATCGTGATCCTCGCGCTGGCGCGGCGGATGAACGACACACCGCCCGAGAAGGGCGCCAAGCTCGACCTGGTCGGAACAGCGCTTTCGGCCGCCGGCCTCGGACTGATCGTGATCGGCACCCTGAAGTCGGGCGCATGGGGGTTCGTGCGGGCCAAGCCGGGCGCTCCCGAGTGGCTCGGGCTCTCACCGGTGATCTGGCTGGTACTCGGGGGCGGCGTGGTGATGGGGCTGTTCGTGATGTGGGAGAACCGGCGGATCGCGCGCGGCAAAGCTGCGCTGATCGACCCGAAGATGCTGCGGAACATCCAACTGCGCGACGGCGTCACCTCGTTCTTCTTCCTCTTCCTCGTGCAGGCCGGGATCTTCTTCGTCGTCCCGCTGTTCCTGTCCGTCGCGCTCGGCCTCTCGGCAGTCGCGACGGGCATGCATCTGCTGCCGCTCTCGCTGATGCTGCTGCTCTTCGCCGCCGGAGTCCCCAAGGTGTTCCCGAACGCGAACCCGCGCCGGGTCATCCGCCTCGGCTTCATCGCAATGTTCGGTGGCCTCGTGCTGCTTCTCGTCTTGCTCGACTACGGCGCCGGAGCGTCGATCGTCACCTGGCCGCTCTTGCTCGCGGGCGCCGGGATCGGCTCGATCGCCTCGCAACTCGGCGCCGTAACGGTGTCGGCGGTGCCCGACGAACAGAGCGGCGAGGTCGGCGGAATCCAGAACACCGGGACACAGCTCGGCGCCTCGATCGGGACCGCGCTCGCGGGTGCCGTCCTCATCTCCGCGCTCACCGCCTCGTTCCTCACCGGTGTTCAGAACAACCCGGCCGTCCCCAATCGTGTCGCCTCCCAGGCACAAACGAAGCTGGCCGGTGGCGCCCCGTTCATCTCCGACGCCGACCTCAAGACCGCGCTCTCCGACGCACACGTCCCCCCGCGAACTGCCGACGCGATCGTGAAGACAAACGAGAAAAGCCGGATCGACGGGCTCCGCGTCGCCGTCTCGATCCTCGCGCTCTTCGCGCTCATCGCGCTCCTCTTCACCGGAGGCATCCCAACAACCCAACCCGGCGCCAAGACCACCAAGCCCAAACCCAGCGCAGCGCCGGCATAGCCGTGACCAACTGCGTCAGACGACGCCGGGTCCGGAAAGGACAGCAATGAAAAACGTAAGGGGCACAGAGGCATTCGTGGGAACCCTGCTGATGCTCGCGGGCGTCCTGAACCTCGCTTTCGGTATCGCAGCCGTCGCCAATTCTCATTTCTACGTCGGCGACACGCACTATCTCTTCTCGAGCCTTCACACCTGGGGATGGATCGTGATCATCCTCGGCATCGTCCAGATAACCGCCTCCCTGTCGCTCTTCAGCGGCGGCACCTACGGGCGCGTCGTCGGACTCATCGCCGCCTTCATCGGAGCGATCGGCGCCCTGACAAACACGGGCGGCACACACCCGTGGTGGTCGCTCGGCGTGTTTGCCATTTGCGTGATCTGTATCTACAAGCTCACAGCACTCGAACCCGAGAGCACACGACCCGCAGAGCCGGGAGAAGCTTGACGAGCGCCGTACAGTCGCCTATATCGATCTCCCGGTTGGGCGGCCGAACTCGACGGTGAGAAAAACGCAACCATGGCGAACCAACAACGACGAGCAGATGCGACAAGAACTTCACGAGCTGTTCGTCACGGCGCGTACCTGCGAACTAACGACAGCCGATTTCGCAGCCCGGCTCGAGTCGGTCCACGCTCGATTCCTCGGCTCGGCTGCTCAAGCATCGGATCTGCTGAAACAAAGGAAGTAACGCAACTACCGTCTACGACGATCTGCTCGCCGGCACAGGCATGGATCGCCACCATCATCTGGAGCTCCTGGCCGAAGCCCTCGACTTGCCGCCAACTCCCTAGCGCCGAGCGGCCGCCGTCGGTTCTTACGTACGTGTCATCTACCGCGCCGCCGGTCATCGCGCGGTCCGCCGATAGGAGCCTTGGCCTCGATTGGGGTCTGGGGACTCCTTCAGACGTAGGCACTCTCGCGCAGGCAGCGGCACCCGGTCAGCGAGCAAGTTTCGCGGCGGGTTCGCGGATGCGGTTTCGTCAGCGACGCGGTTAGGATCGGGCTCCCAGCCCCGCAAAATCGACGAACGGGAAGCGTGCTTTTTATGGGATCTTCCAGGTGATTGACCCAACAACAGGCGATGCGCTTGTCGGACGGGAAGAGGAGCTCGCGCGGCTCGAGGAGGCTTTCGATCTCGCGGCCGAGGGCTCGGCGGCGCTCGTACTCGACGGTGAGCCCGGGATCGGGAAGACCGCGCTGTGGCGGGCCGGTATCAGTCGAGCCGGCGCGCGGGGTTTTCGGGTGCTTGTCGCAAGGCCGGCCGAGGCCGAGCGCGAGCTCTCCTTCGCGGGCCTCGCGGATCTGCTGTCCGGTGTGGTCGACGAGCTTGACGCGCTGCCGCCTCCGCAGCGCCGCGCGCTCCGGGTCGCACTGCTGCTGGAAGACTCGGGACCGACAGAGGTCGACGGTCTCACGGTCGCCGTGGCTCTCCTCGGACTCCTTCGGCTACTGGCAACCGAGCGCCCCATCCTGGTCGCCGTCGACGACACGCAGTGGCTCGATCGGCCGTCGCAGCTCGCGCTCGAGTACGCGGCGCGCAGGTTCGATTCCGCGCGCGTCTGCGTTCTCGCGGCGCATCGGGTGGCGGAGCCGAGGAGGTTGGCCCTGGACGACGCCGTTCATTTGCATGTCGGGCCTGTGACGTTGGCTGCGACGCATGAGCTTCTGCGGATTCGCCTCGGCAAGACGTTTGCGCGCCCCACGCTCGTTCGCGTTCACGAGACTGCGGGCGGCAATCCGTTCTTCGCGCTCGAGCTTGCCCGAGCCCTCGACGGGCCGGGGCCGGCCTCGAATGAGCCGTTGCCGGTGCCTGGGACGCTACGGGAGCTCGTTGCCGGACGTCTCGAGCGCCTGCCCGCTCAGACGCAAGAAACGCTGCTCGTGATCGCCGCACTGGCGCACCCGACCGTTCCCGCGCTCCAGGCCGCGCTCGGCGACGAAGGCAGGGTCGAGGATGACCTTCAACGGGCCATCGAGGCCGAGGTGCTCGACCGCGACGGCGATCGCCTGCGCTTTGCTCATCCTCTGCTCGCGTCGGTGAGGTACGCGGAGGCGTCCGCCGCCGAGCGGCAAGCCGTGCACCGGCGGTTGACCGAGGTCGTGCGTGACTCGGAGGAGCGGGCGCGCCATCTCGCGGCGTCGGTCGATGCGCCGGACGAGACCGTCGCCGCGGCCCTCGAAGCCGCCGCACTCGAGGCACGTGCCCGCGGCGCGCCTGCTGCGGCGGGCGACCTGGCGGAGGCGGCGGCGCGGCTCACCCCGCCGGAATCGGAGGGCGAAGCGCGACGGCGCCGGCTCTGTGCGGCGGACTACCACTTCACCGCAGGATCCACCGAGCATGCACGGGAGTTGCTCGAAGCGAGCCTCGCCGAGTCGGCTGCAGGGCCGGAGTGGGCTCGTGTTGCGATGCAGCTTGCGTCTCAGCTCGAACGCGGCCAGGACGTCACCCGCGCACGCGCCTTGCTGGCCGAGGCATCGCGGGAGGCTGAGGGCGACCCTCGGCTTCAGGCCGAGATCCATTTCGCCGCGTCGCGGGCGCACTTCAACGAGTCAGCCGAGGAGTCCGCGCGCCACGCGCACCTTGCCGTCGATTTCGCCGAGCGCATGGGGGATCCGGAGTTCCTCGCCCATTCGCTGGCGGCCGCCTCGATGTCCGACTTCCAGCGCGGCGAGGGCATCGACCATGCCGCGATGCTGCGCGCAGTCGCGCTCGAGGAGCAGATCCCTCACCTACTGCTCGGGCAGCGACCAACTACGTCGTACGCATGGATGCTCAAGTGGTCCGGAGACATCGATCGCGCCCGACCGATGTATGAGCGGCTCCGACTGCTCGGCCGACGGCAAGGAGACACCGAGGTCGCCGAGATCCTCTTCTACAGCACGTTCCACGAGCTGATCTCCGAGAACTGGGAACAGGCGGCGCGCTTCGCGGAGGAGGCAGTGACGATCATGCGACAGAGCGCACGGCCCGTCGACGAGGCGATGAGCCTCCTCGCAACGGCTGCCGTCGCGGCCCACGCAGGCGATGTGGCCGCCGCGGAGATCGCCATCGCAACGGCGGCTCCGCTCGAAGTCGATCCCTCGTTCCGGGCGCTCATGATCGGCTGGGTGGCCGGCCTCATCGAGGTCCCAGCGGGTCGCGCGGAGGCTGCGCTCGAGCTCCTCCGGCCCGCGACCGAATCTCAGTTCGTCGCCGGGTTCGACGAGCCCGGCCTGCATTTGTCGATCGACCTCCATATCGAGGCTGCCGTCGAGGTCGCCGCGTTCGACGAGGCGCGCGGGCTCCTCGACTGGATCGAGCCGCACGCAAAGCGGCTCGACCGAGCGTGGGCGCTCGCTCTCGCCGCCCGTGGGCGCGCGCTGCTCGCGGCCGCCGAGGGGGACGAGACCGCGGCGAGCTCCGCGTTCGCCCTGGCCTACGAACAGCATGCGCGACGACCCCAGCAGTTCCCCACCTTCGGGCTCGCCCGTACGTTGCTCGCGCATGGGACGACCCTGCGGCGACATCGTCAAAAGCGTGCGGCGCATCAGCGGCTCGAGCTGGCGCTCGAGACCTTCGAGCGGCTCGATGCGAAGCTCTGGGCAGAGAGGGCACGCTCGGAGCTCGCCCGCATCGGTGGGCGCGCACTGGCGACGGGAAACCGGCTCACCGAAACGGAGCAGCAGATCGCCGACCTCGTCTGCGCGGGCCACTCCAACAAGGAGGTCGCAACTGCACTCTCACTGAGCCCCAAGACGGTCGAGTGGAACCTTTCGAAGGTATACGCGAAGCTCGGCGTTCGCAGCCGCGCCGAGCTCGCAGCCGCCCGGCGCTGAGGTCAAACCCGGGGGTTTCCCCGGTTGTTCGCCCCTCCCAGAAGTCCTACCTTCGGAGTCAAAGCCGAACTGAGGAGGAGCGATGAAGAAACTCACAGTGGTAATGCTGATCGTGGCGGCGACCGTCGTCGCAGCCGAAGCGGGTGCAGCGAAGGCCGACGGTCCGAAACCGATTCTCGTGACGTTCCAGAAGCACGTCGTCGACCCGACGAACTTCGTCTTCTCGGGAACGACCGGCGGCCGTGTCAAGGGCGACCTGACCTCACGGCTGGTGCCCGGCTCCCTGACTCAGGGCCCCCGGTACTGGACCTTGAGCTTCGACTGGATCGTGACCGCCAAAGCGAACCACAAGTCGTTCATCGCCAGGACTACCGGCGTCTTCGACACCGTCACGGGCACCGTGATCATGGACGGAAGCATCACCGATGGCTGGCACCTCGGTGCTCCCGTTCACGAGGAGGGACAGCTGATCGATCCGACCACGTTCACGTTCACCGGCGTGATCGCGATCGATGTGAACGACGACGAAGACAACGGCTGAGCACGCGATGCCGTCTTCCCGGAGGCCGATGTTCATGTTCATGGTCGAGCGCTACCTACCCGACATGCGCGATGAGGCACTCCGCGAAGCCGTCCGGCGAGCCGAGGCGGAAGCAGCGGCGATGACCGAAGCGGGAGTTCCGGTTCGCTACATCGACTCCACGTTCGTCCCTCAGGAAGAGGCATGCTTCTGCCGCTTCGAGGCTCACGACGCAGAGGCCGTACGCGAAGCGAACGAGCGGGCCGGACTCCCCTTCTGGCGCGTCGTGCGCGCCGTCTTCATCGAGCGGCGACTCGCGTAGACGCAAGCGACCGCGGGGTTAGCATCCCGACCGCCGAGCAGCCAACTGGGAGCACCCGAGGTCAAAGCAGGGTCAAATCCTGGACAAATGAGGAGGCTGAGCGGGGTGTGGAAACGAGAGAAACCGCGTTTCTACTCTGATTCGCCGAGACCGGACACCGCCCTAGGGATCCGCCAGACAAGACAACGCATATAGCTGTTTTGCAGGTATTTCAAGGCCCATACGGGATTCGAACCCGTGCCGCCGCCGTGAGAGGGCGGTGTCCTAGGCCACTAGACGAATGGGCCGCGCTAGGAGCGGCAGTTTACCGGCTCAGAGCGTCCCGGCGAGCGAGGTGAACGACCGGGGCGAACGCCTCACTACGAGCGCAGCCGGCCGTCGCCCGCGCATGGCTGTCACACCCCTCGCCTAACCTGTCCACCTCGCTGAGGCACGGCTCGGAAGGAGGTCCGGTGCAGAAGGAGATCGGCCTCACGCTCGCACTCATCTCGGCCGTCGCGGTCAACTGGGCCTACTCGCGGGAGCACGATGCGGCCGCCGGGATGCCGACGTTCTCGGCTCGGCGTCCCCGTCAGTTCGTGACCTCGCTGCTCGGCGACCGGCAGTGGGTGTTCGCGTTCGGAACGGAGACGGCCGGGTGGCTCCTCTACGTCGCGGCGCTTCGGCTCGCTCCGCTCTCGCTCGTCCAGGCGGTCGGCGCCTCCGGGATCGCCGTTCTCGCGCTTGCAACGGCGCGAGGGCACCCTGGCAGGCTGACCCGGCGCGAGCAGATCGCGGTGGTGGTCGCGATCGCCGGGCTCGTGCTTCTGTCGCTCTCGCTCGTCGGTACCGAGCAGCCCGATCGGACGCCCAACTGGGCGGCGGTCGCGCTCTGGCTCGGCTGCGCGGTGGGCGCCGCTCTCGTCCTCGCCGTCACGCGAACGCGGCTCGCACGCGGCCCCGCGCTCGGGCTGGCGGCCGGCCTGCTCTTTGCCGGCGGCGACATCTCGGCCAAGCTGATCACCTACGGCGGGCTCTGGCTGATCGCGCTCCTGAGCCTGATCGCCTGCTACGGGCTCGGCACGAGCCTGCTTCAGGCGGGTTTCCAGCACAGCAACGCGCTGACAGCCGCCGGGCTCGCGACGCTCGCGTCGAACGCGGTGCCGATCGCAGCTGGATTCATCGTCTTCGGAGAGCAGCTGCCCTCGGGCGCGAAGGGCGGGCTGCAGGTCGCGGCCTTCGGTTCACTCGTCGTCAGCGCCATCCTCCTCGCGCGAACCCGAGGCACCAACCGCTAGAACCGGCTCAGGCGCCGACTTCGTGCAGCAACGGCGCGGTGTCGTACGGATCGAAGCCGATGCGGCCTGCGATCTCCTCGGAAGAAGGCCTCGTGCCCTCCCAGAAAAGGCCGCGCAAGAACTCGCCCGTCGCGGGGTTGTGCCACCAGTCCGGGCCGATCGTGTCGATCAGGTAGCGGCGGAGCTGGGCCGAGCGGATCCAGGCGCGCAGGTAGTCGGCCGAGTAGAAGCCGGCGTCCATGTCGGAGAGATAGGCGTTCGAGCGATAGCGGACGCCGGTCGCGCTCGTGAGCCACTCCTCGTAGCCCTCGGGGCTCCCTCCCACCTCCGGGAACCGCGTCCAGAAGGCGAGCTCGAAGCGCAGCTTCGCCTCATAGCGGCGGAAGAGCACCGCCTCGAGGAACGTCGTCGCCTCGGCGTTCTCGGCTGCCTGCTCGTCCGAGAGGCCGAAGTAGCGCGCGTGCCACTCGGGCTCGCGGGAGATCGCCTCGACGATGTAGGAGTAGATCTCGGTCAGCGCGTTGTCGCGCGACAGGCGGCGGAACGCGATCGGGAGGGACGGGTCGACGCCCGCGAAGTGCAGCGCATGCCCCGCCTCGTGCAGGAACGCCTGGTAGTCGTGGAGCCCGCCCTGGGCGCGCGTGATCAGATGAACGACGCGAGGCGGATCGCTCGCCATCACGCACGCGCGCGGCGACTTCTGCGGGCGATCGTCCAGATCGAGCTTGATGTTCGGGTTCGCGGCCATGTCGAAGCCCATCGCCAGCAGCGTCTCGAGGCAGACCTCGGTCGCGCGCTCCTTGGTGTAGGTCGACTCGAGCGGCGAGAGCCTGCGCATATAGGCCATGTGGTAGCTCGACGGCACCGCCGGGTGCCCAGCGCCGAGCAGCCGCTCGAACCAGCGGTCGCGGAGCGGCGCATACGAGGCTGCCATCGCGTCGCTCGCGTCCGAGAGGACGCCGGACAGCTCGTGCAGCGAGATGCCCTTCTCCTCCTCGTTCCGCTCGACCGGAGCGGCGATCCCCGAGAAGTCCGCCTCGAGCTCCTCGCCCGCATTCAGCAGCTCGAGCCGATCAGCGTTGAACTCCGCGCTCGCCTCGGCCTGGACCTGGCCGAGCTCCTCGCGATCGGCGTAGTCGGGCAGCAACGCGAGCTGGGCCTGCGCGGAGCGAAGGGGCATCTCCTCGCCGCGGAACGTCACGCGCGCCGCCAGGATCCGGTTCTCGAACTCGTCGTAGCGCTCCACGAGCGCATTGGTGATCAGGCCGCCCTCGCACGTCTTGCGGAGGCGATAGAGACGCTCGCGCTCGTCGCCCGCCGCGCCGGCCTCGGCCTCGCGCAACGCCTCGAGCTGCCCGCGGCTGAAGAGGTCCTCGTAGCGCGCGACGATCGCCGCCTGCTCGGAGGTCTCCTTCTCCCCCACCCGCACCGCGCGCGCCTCCTCGGCGCGCTCGAACATGTACTTGCCGAGACGATCCTCGAACTCGGTCGGGCTGCGAACGACTGCGGTAGCCATGTTCCTACGCTAACCGACGGGGGCAACGTGCCGCCGCGCCAGCGCGACCAGCTCGGCCGGCTCGAACGGCTTCGGTACCACGGCGCTGGCGCGGCCCTCGTACGCCGATACATCGACGGTCCCGCTCACCAGCACCACGGGTATCCCGGCGGCCCGCAGCTCGTCGAGGAGCTCGTCCGACGCGCCCGGGCCGAGGTGCAGGTCGAGCAGCACGAGACCCGGCCGCTCTCCGGCCACCGCGCCCCTTGCCTCGTCCAGTGTCGCCGCCTCGGTGACACGGAACCCTTCGAGCTCCAGATTCACCCGGCAGACCATCCGCAAAGCAGGGTCGTCCTCGACCACGAGAACCGAAGCGGCGGGCGTATTCATCGCGCGGCGATCGTACTCGATTGACCGGCGCGCTAGTATGGCGCCGTGGCGCCCGAAATTCAGTTGGGGGAGCGCTATGCAACCCAGGTCGGTGAGCTCTGGACGGGGCTTTCGCAGACGCTTGCCCGTTTGGAGGCGATCGCGGGAACTCCCGAGCTGCTCGAGCAGGACGAGGCGCTCGCGGGACTGCGGCGACTGCAGTACCGGCTTCACTCCGCGAGCGAGTCGGTGCTCGGGCTCTCTCCTCCGGTCGCTGCCGCTCCGGCACATACCGAGCTCGCCGCCGCACTCGCGGGCGCGCGTGACGCGACCGGCGACGTCGTCGAGGCCGTCGACCTCACGGGTAGCCGCGGCGTCGACGTCATGCTCCACGAGTGGCGCGGGGCGCTCTTCCGCGTTCGCCTCGCCCGATTGCGCCTGACCGGGCCGCCGACCCGTCCCGGGGAAGCAGGCGAAGAGATTCCCAAGCTGCACGCGCCGCTTGTCGCGTCGGGCCTCACGGTCGCCGGCGCTGCCGCCTTCGCGGTCGGTGCGACCTCAGGCCCCTGGCCGCTCTGGGTGGCCGGGATGCTCGCGGTCTGCCTGTCGCTACTGCTGTACCGCCCGTAGCCGGGCGAGCGACTCGTCGCGGCCGAGCAGCTCGAGGCTCTCGAACAGCCCGGGTGACACCTTCGAGCCCGTGACCGCAAGCCGGATCGCGGCGAACACCTCGCGCGGTTTCAGCGCCTCGGCCTCGGCGAACGCCCGCAACGACTCCTCGATCCCGGCCGCGGCCCATGGATCGACGACGCCGAGAGCCTCCGCGGCGGCGCCGCAGACGACGGGATCGGCGGCACCGGGCGAGACCGGCTCGAACAGAAAGCGGACGTAGTCCGGATACTGCGAGAACTTCTCGATCTTCGCCTGAACGATCGGCACCGTCAAACGCACCCGGCCCTCGGGCCACCCGATCTCCTGCTCGCCGAGCCACGTGAGGAGAGCCCCTGCGTAGGCATCCTCGTCGAGCTCGCGGAGATGCACGCCGTTCAGCCAGTCGAGCTTCTGGTAGTCGAAGGTCGAAGGGCTCGGCCCGACCCGCTCCAGCGAGAACCGCTCGACGAGCTCCTCGGGGCTCATCACCGTTGTCTTGTCGTCGAAGCTCCAGCCGAGCAACGCGAGAAAGTTCATCATCGCCGCCGGGATGTAGCCGTCCTCTCGAAACGCGTCGATCGCGACGGCACCATGGCGCTTGGAGAGCTTCTTGCCGTCGTCACCGTTCACGTCGGGTAGGTGGGCGTACACGGGAAGCGTCGCGCCGAGCGCCATCAGGACGTTGATCTGCGTCGGCGTGTTCGAGACGTGATCGTTCCCGCGGATCACGTGCGTGATCCCGTCGAGCATGTCCTCGACCGGCGAGGCGAAGTTGTAGGTCGCGCGTCCGTCGGAGCGAACGATCACGAGGTCGGCGAGGTTCTCGTTCTGGAACTCGATCCGCCCGCGGACGGCGTCGTCCCAGCCGACGACACCCTCGTCGGGCATCCGGAAGCGGATCGCTCCCTCGTCGAGGTAGGCCTTGCCTTCGGCGACGAGCCGTTCCGCGAAGGTGCGAACCTCGTCCATCCGGTCCAGCTGGAAGGTGACCGGGCCGTCCCAGTCGATCCCGAGCCACCGGAGGGACTCCTGAATCTGCTCGGTCGCCTCCGCGACCTCGCGGCTCGTGTCCGTGTTCTCGATCCGCAGGCGGCACTCGCCGCCCTTCTGGCGTGCGTAGAGCCAGTTGAAGAGGAAGGTCCGGACGCCGCCGACATGCAGGAAACCGGTGGGGCTCGGAGCCATGCGGACGCGAACACTCATGCCGCCATCGTAGGGGTAGCATCGCTCCGTGAGGTACGTCACCGTCCCTCACGGGGGGCGGTCTGCCGTCGTCGCATTCGGCAGCTACATGCTCGTGGCGATCCTGTACTTCGGGATCCCGGTGGTGCCGCACTTCGGGCGCGACGTCGTCGGGCACGGAAGCGACCCACAGCTCTTCGTCTGGTCGCTCGCCTGGTGGCCGCACGCGATCCTGCACGGCCACAACCCGTTCATCAGCCACGCACTATGGGCGCCCGTCGGCTCGAACCTCGCCTGGACCACGTCCGTTCCCGGGCTTGCGCTGCCGCTGGCGCCGATCACCCTGCTCGCCGGGCCGGTCGCCGCCTACAACGTCGCGTCGATCCTGCTCCCGGCGCTCGCGGCCCTGACTGCGTTTCTCCTCTGCCGGCACCTGACGCGCTCGTTCTGGCCCTCGCTTGCCGGGGGCTACCTGTTCGGGTTCTCGAGCTACATGCTCGGCCACGAACTCGCCCACCTGCACCTCACCTCCGTCTTCCTGATCCCGCTCGCAGTGCTCTTCGTGCTGCGCTTTCTGGAAGGCGGGCTCGACAGTCGTGGGCTTGTGATCCGACTCGGGCCGCTGCTCGCCCTCCAGTTCACCTTCGGGATCGAGGTCTTCTTTACGCTCGCGCTCTGTCTGATCGTCGGGCTCGTTGTCGCCGCGCTCATCGTTCCTGCCTATCGGCCGCAGCTTCGGCGCTCGGTCACGCCGATCGGTGCCGCCTACGCCGTCTGTGCGCTCGCCATCTCGCCTTTCATCTACTACACGCTGACCGGGTACCACGGCGTCGTCACCGCCGCGAGCAACAGCTCGGCCGACGCGGTCACGTTTGCCTTCCCGACCGCGACCACGGCGATCGGCGGCCGCTGGGCGGACCACTTCGACAACCACATCGCGCCCCTTTCGGCCGAGGACGGGCAGTACCTCGGGCTCCCGGCGATCGCGATCATCCTGCTGTTCGCGGTCTCCCGAGCCCGACGACCCGGGAGCCGGTTCCTGCTCGTCTCACTCGCGCTAGCAGTGCTCGCGACTCTCGGATCGAACCTGCGGGTCCGCGGGCACGACCTCGTCGCGTTGCCCTGGGAGCTCGTGCGAAGCGCCACGCTCTTCGACAACGTCATCCCGGCACGGTTCGCGCTCTACGTCGCCCTCTCCGCCTGTCTGATCGTCGCGCTCTGGGCCGCAGCGCCGACGGCCCGCCGCTGGGTCCGGATCGTCCTGACCGTGGCGGCCGTGCTCGCGATCGTGCCGCGGGTCTGGACCGGCGTCTGGCACGAGCAGCTTGCGCGGCCCACGTTCTTTGCAGACAAGCTCTATCTGAAGTGCTTCAGGCCTGGAGAGACCGTACTCGTGTTGCCGCCGCCGTTCCGAAACCAGGCCCTGCTCTGGCAGGCCGAGAGCGGCTTCCGGTTCCGGCTCGCCGACGGAGGGCTCAACGACTCGATACCGGCCGACGATCCGCAGCGCGGAACGACCGCGGCGCTGATCGGCAACGACATCCCCTCCGGCGGCGTCGCCGAGCTGCTCGCGGCAGCCCGGGCGCAGAAGGTCAGCGCGATCCTCGTCTTCCCTCTCGCCGACACGGAGTGGCGCCGGGCTCTCGACGGCGTCCTGCCGCGAAGGACGGTCGGCGGGGTGACCTTGTACGAGGTTACGTCGGCGCCTGCGTCGTGTCGGCAAGCTTGAGGTGTGCTGTTCGGCGGTCACATGTCCTCGGCGGGCGGGATCTACACCGCGATCGACCGGGTCGAGGCGATTGGGGGCGACTGCGTCCAGGTCTTCACCCAGAGCCCGCGGATGTGGCGGCCGACCGCTCACACGCCCGAGTCGATCGAGCGGTTCAAGACCCGGCGGGCGGAGGTGGGTCTCGGCGGCGTCGTCTGCCACGCGCTCTACCTCGTGAACCTCGCGGCGCCGGACGATGCGATCTACGAGAAGTCGATCACGGCGATGCGCGCGTCGATGGAGGCGGCGAACGCGATCGAGGCGGACGCGGTCATCTTCCACGTCGGCTCGCATCTCGGCGCCGGGTTCGAGGCGGGGCTCGAGCGCGTCGTCGCGGCTCTACGGCAGATCCTGGAGCTCGCCGGCGGCGACACCTGGCTTTGCATGGAGAACTCGGCCGGAGCCGGCGCGACGATCGGGCGGTCGATCGGCGAGCTCGCGACGCTCGTCGACGCGCTCGACCGCCACCCGCGGCTCGGGCTCTGTCTCGACTCGTGCCACCTGTACGCCTCGGGATACGACGTCACGGACCCCGGCGCGGTCGCCGAGCTCGTCGCCGAGGTCGACGCGACGATCGGGATCGACCGGCTGCGCGCGCTCCACGTCAACGACAGCGCGACCCCGCTGGGGTCGAACCGCGACCGGCACGCCAACATGCTCGAGGGCGAGATGGGCGAAGGGCTGGGCGCGTTCCTGGCGCATCCCGCGTTTCAGGATCTCTGCGCCTACCTCGAGGTCGCGGGCGCCGGTGACGGGCCGGATGCCGACCAGCTCGAGAAGGTGCGAGGAATTCACAGCCGCTGGACGTCATAGTTTGTGACGTGGGAGCGAGCGGCGGCGTATCGACGACGTGACCAGCTTCGCCGAAGCCGCCGAGAGCCATCTCGACGACGTCTACTCCTACCTCGTCTGGTTCACGGGCGATCGCTTCGCGGCAGAGGATCTGGCCGGCGAGACGTTCGAGCGCGCGCTCCGGCTCTGGCACCGATTCGACCCGAAGCGCGGCTCGGTGCGAACGTGGCTCTGCCAGGTCGCAAGGACGACGGCGCTCGACCACTTCCGCTCGGAGAAGCGGCGCTCCCGCCGCGAGCAGGTCGCCGCGGTGCCCGAGCGCTACGAGGAGCGGCTGCTCGAAGGCCTCTCGCCCGAGCTCGAGGCAGCGATCGCCCGGCTCTCGGCCGGGGAGCGCGAGGTGATCGTGCTTCGCGTCGTGCTCGACTTCGACGCGAAGACGGCCGCGGGGATGCTCGGGAATCTCGCCCACCAACTGCACGACGCGCCTCAACCGGGCGCTCGGAAAGCTCGAGGAGGCACTCCTTGTCGCAGCCTGACCTCACCGCACAGCTTCGCGGCGCCCGGCCCGTCGTCCCGGCCGAGCTGCGCGAGCTCGTCGCGAGCATCGCCGCCCAGGCCGCGCCGGAGCCGCGCCGGCGCCGCACCTCCTGGCGCCGTGGGCTCTTCGTCGCGGTGCCCGTCATGGCGATTGCCGCCGGAGCAGCGGTCCTCCTGCCCTCCGGCACCCGGCACAACTCGCCCGAGGCGGTGACGCAAGCCCCGGCCGCCACGCTCGCCCCGGTCTACTCCGCGACAGGGTCGAGCGCCGATCACAAGACCGCGACCACCCGATCCGGGGCGTTCTCCGCCAGCGAGCCGGTCGCCGCCAATCCACGGCGGGTCGAGCAGATCAGCACGACCCTCGAACTGCGAGTCAAGAACAGCCAGTCGGTCTCCGACGGCACCAAGCAGGCCGTGGCGATCACGCGCTCGCTCGGCGGCTATCCCTCGGCCCTCAACGTCGACACCGAGCAGCGCACGGGCTACGCGAACCTCGTGCTCCGCATCCCCAAGCAGAACGTCCAGAAGGCCGTGACCCGCCTCTCGGCGCTCGGGACGATCATCGGCGAGAACGTCGCGATCAAGGACATCCAGGGCCAGGTCGATGCGACGACGCGCAAGATCGAGCGGCTCGTGGCACAGCGCGCGGCCTGGGAGAAGCAGCCTCAGACCACCGAGACCCAGGCGCGCATCGCGGCGCTCACCGACCAGATCGGCAAGCTCCGCCGCGGCCGGAACACGACCGTCCGCAACGCGAGCTTCGCAACCGTCCGGCTGGATCTGACGACGCGCGAGGCACCGGCGCCCGTCAACCAGGGCCACGGCCCCTTCCACGGGCTTGCCGTCGCCTTCCGCGCGATCGGCATCGCGACGGTCTACATGCTCGCGCTGTCCGCGCCGCTGCTGCTTCTGTTCGGCCTGGCCTGGCTCGGTGCCCGCGCGGTGCGCCGGCACCGGGAGAACGCGCTGCTCAGTCGTTCTTGATCTGAGCGAAGACGCGGAACGTCGGCTCGCCGACCGGCAGCTCGCCGAACTCGGGGTTGACGCAGCCCGTCTCGTCGGAGCGCGAGGCATAGGTGCTCTCGACCTCCGACTTGCACATCGGCAGAGGCTGGCGCATCGCGCGGATCGCGCCGAAGCCCGCCTGGCGCTGCTCGGCCGCCTGCAGCATGTCGAGATCGATCTCGACCTCGAAGACCTTCTGCATGCAGCCGACATACGTCGCGCCCCAGGCCTCGTAGGAGTAGACGAACGGGCAGCCTGTGCCGAGGCACGCCCCCGGGTACACGACCTTGTCGCAGTGCACCTCGCAGCGGCGGCACTCCATCTCCTCCTGCGGATGCAGCGGGAGCAACTTGGTCATCTGGCGGCCGGGCATGTTTCATTGTCGGCCCCAATCGCCTGTTCTTCAAGACTTGACTTTCGGGCGCAGCGGCGCTAGTTCCAGGCGGCGTCGGGCATCTAGTCTTGCGGCAGTGGGTCGGCGACTGTACTGGGCATCTTTCGCCCTCACCCCGATCGTGCTCCTCGCGGAGTACGTCTTCCATGTCAGCGGCACGGTGCTCTTCGTGCTCGCCGCGGTCGCGCTGACGCCCCTCGCCTTCCTGATCGGCGAGGCGACCGAGAACCTGGCCGAGCACACGGGCGAGGGAATCGGCGGCTTCCTCAACGCGAGCTTCGGGAACGCACCCGAGCTGATCATCGGCGTGTTCGCGATCGGCGACGGGCTTCCGAACGTCGTGCGCGGCACGATCGCGGGCTCGGTGATCGGGACGGCGCTGATCGTCTTCGGGGTGGCGATCGCCTACGGCGGCGGCGGAGTCGTCAACCGGCAGTCGCTCGGACGCCAGATCGGCGTGATGGCGATCGCCGTGTGCCTCTTCCTGATCCCGTCGATCCCGGGCTGGAGCGGCGACGAGGACCGGCACAGCCTGTACCTCCTGACGCTGCCGGTGGCAGCCGTGCTCTTGATCCTCTACGTCGCGACGACGACGCGGAACCTCCGCCAGCATCGCGCCTCGTTCGAGGCGGAACCGTCGGAGACCGCCTGGAGCCTCCGGGCCGCCGTGGTAGCGCTGACCGTCGCGACCGTCGCCACGGCGTTCGTCTCCGAGGCGCTCGTCGGGTCGATCACCGAGTTCGGCGACAAGCTCGGCCTCTCGCAGTTCTTCGTCGCCGCAGTGATCGTCGCGCTCGTCGGGAACGCAGCCGAGCACGGAGGCGCGATCGTGACCGCCCACCGCGGGCACGCCGGGCTCGCGGCAGAGATCTCGATCTCGTCGTCGTCTCAGGTAGCCGTGTTCGTCGCCCCGGTGATCGCGCTGCTCTCGGGCCTCGTCGGCCGCGGCCTGCCGCTCGCGTTCCGTCCCGTCGAGATCGCGGCGATGGGCAGGTGCCGCGATCGCAGTCGCCCTCGTGATCCTCGACGGCCGCGCCAAGCGCTGGGAAGGCGGGATGCTCATCTTCGGCTACGCCGTCGTCGTCGTCACGTTCTGGATCGCCGGCGAGCGCTGAGCGCCTCTAGGGCGACTGCTCTTGCCCGCGCGTGAAGACGTACCCGGCCCAGATCAGGCGATCGCCTTCGACCCGGAGGCGCTCGCCGCGCTCGCGCCCGGAGACCACGCGGTAGCCGCCGTCGGGTAGCGGCTCGAAGACCGACGGCTTGATCCGCGGTGGCGCGCCCGGGAGACGAGCGGTGAGCTTGCCGTCCCGCCAGGCGAAGTCGAACTCGTAGCCCTCCGACCACCAGTGGCCGAGGATGGCCGCGACCTCCGGCGGCGGCGGGCTCTCGGGAAGCCACGGCTCGATGTCCGGCGGCCAGAGCTCGAGCGTCGCCGACGCGAGCTCGAGCACGATGTCGCGGACCGGCGCGCGGGTGCCTGCGTTCGTCAGGACCGCCGCACCCGTCCTCGTCTCGCGGTTGAGGTACAGCCCGGCGAGGAAACCCGGCATCGCCCCGCCGTGGCCGCCGAATACCCTGCGCTCGTGCAGCACCAGCTCGAGACCGAGACCCCAGCCGACCGTCCAGTCGTCCGGGTTCATCATCACCTGGGGCGCCCACATCTCGTCGACCGTGTCCGGCGAGAGCACGCCCTCGTGACCGCCGACCAGGAACGAGCCCCATTTGGCGAGATCGCCCACGGTCGACCACAGCTGGCCCATCGCGGCGACCCCGCCCATGTCGCTGTGCGGCTCGCGCCCGGCGGTGCCCGAGAACTCGTCGACCAGATACGCGAGCGCGTTCGGAGCCTGCTCCGTCCACGAGGTGCGGGTCAACCCGAGCGGCGCGAGCAGCATCGCGTCGACGTACGCCGTGTACGGCATCCCTGCCTCACGCGCGACGACCTCGCCGAGGAGCGCGAACGCCAGGTTCGAGTAATGGTGGGCCCGGGCGGCGGGAAGGACGAGCTCGTACTCCGCCATCGACTCGAGCACCTGCTCGATCGTCGGAGCCTCGCCGGTCACGAACATCTCCCCGGCCTCGCGCTGAAGCCCCGAGATGTGGGCGAGCATCCGCCTCAGCGTCGGCGCGCCGTGCGCGATCCCGGGCAGATGATCTCCGAGCCGGTCGTCCAGGTCGAGCTTGCCGGCGTCGCGCAACTGCATGATCGCCGCCGCCGTGAAGGTCTTCGTGATCGAGCCGACGCGGTACTGCATCCCCGGCGTCGCCTCCGTCCCCGCCTCGAGGTCGGCGAGACCGACCGCGCCGGACCAGATCGCCTCGCCGTCGCGAACGACCGCCGCGGCGACCGACGGCAGCCGCGCCTCCGCCTGGTGGGCTTGAAGCACCCGCTCGAGGCGAGGCTCGAGCTCGCTAGGCGCGGGCAAGAAGCTCCAGCGCCTGGGGAACCACCTCGATTGCCTCGTCGATCCCGGCGTCGTCGATGTCGAGGTGCGTGACGGCACGCAGGATCCCGGGCCGGATCGTGCTGCTCAACCCGACGCCCGCCGCCGCGAGCCGCTCGATCGCCTGCGGCGAGGTGAGCCCGAGCGAGCCGACGTCGACCTGGACGAAGTTCGTCTCGACCGAATCGGGATCGACCGGAACGCCGCGCTCGGCCCACCCGTCGACCAGGCGCCGGGCACGTGCATGGTCGTCGGCAAGGCGCTCGACGTTGTGCTCGAGGGCGTAGAGCCCGGCCGCCGCCACGATCCCTGCCTGCCGCATCGCGCCGCCGAAGCGGTGCTTCTCGACCCTGGCCCGCGCCATCAGATCGTGCGAGCCCGCGATCACGGCGCCGAGCGGGCAGCCGAGCCCCTTCGAGAGGCACAGCGTCACGGTGTCGAACCGAGCCCCGATCTGCGCCGCCGGGACGCCGAGCGCGACCGACGCGTTCGCGATCCGAGCGCCGTCGAGATGAACCGCGAGCCCGAGCTCGCGTGAGACCTCGACGACCGCCTCGAGCTCGTCGAGTGGCCAGACGGTGCCGCCCGCGCTGTTGTGCGTGTTCTCGAGCGCGACGATCGAGGCCCGCGGCGTGTGGAAGCGATCCTCCGGATGCACCGCCGCGGGGATCTGGTCGACCGTCAGGCGACCCCGGTAGCCCGGAAGCCCGCGCGTCTGGAGCCCCGAGTGCATCGCCGCTCCGCCGAGCTCGGAGATCATGATGTGCGCGGTCTCCTCGACCACGAGCTCGGTGCCGCGTGCGCCCAGGATCGCGAGCGCGATCTGGTTCGCCATCGTCGCAGTCGGGAGGTAGACAGCCTCGTCCTGGCCGAGGAACGCGGCGGCCCGCGCCTCGAGCGCGAGCACCGTCGGATCCTCGCGCCGCTGCTCGTCCCCGACCTCGGCCGCAGCGATCGCGGCGCGCATCGCCGGCGACGGCGTCGTTTGCGTGTCGGAGCGCAGGTCGATCACGGCGTCTCAGACTACCCACCCACCGGGGCGGTCTCAGGGCTTCGGCTGCAGTCGCGTGACGTCTTCGGCGACGCGGGTCAGGCCGTCGCCGGTGAGCCCTGCGACGACGCCCGTGATGTCCGCTTCCGGGCGGTTCTGGCTCATCTTGAACTTCGCCTCGACGCGGGTGATCAGCAGCTCGATGCCGACTATCGCGCGCAGCTGACCAGCGTGGAACCGCGCAGGAGCGTCGTCCACGCTCCACGGCTTCGCCCGGCGCGCCTCGTGCCGCTGCGTGAGGCGGCGGACGATCCCGTCCACCCACTCCACGTCGTCGTGGACTCGGAGCTGACCGTAGACATGAGCGGTCGTGTAGTCCCACGTCGGAACGACGCGACCGTGCTCGGCCTTCGTCGCGTACCAGCTGGGACTGATGTAGGCATCGACGCCGTGCGCGATCACCAGCGCCTCGCCGCGAGGCGTGCGCTTCCACTGATCGTTCTTTCGCGCGACGTGGCCCAGCATCGCTCCGCGCTCGCCGACCTCCGGAGCGAAGATCAAGGGCAGGAAGGTCGCGACCAGCCCGTCCTCCGTCGAGGTCACGAGGTCTGCGACCTCGATCCGCCCGAGAAACTCCGCCGCGCTCTCGGCATCGACCGCGAAATGAGCCGGCGTGTACACATTTCGAATCGTAGTGCGATCCCCCACCGGTACCGTAGCCCGGTGAACCTCAAGCTCCTCGACGAGACGCTCGCCTCCGAGCCCGCCTACCGCGCCAAGCAGGTGTGGGAGTGGACGGCCCGCGGCGCCTCCTCCTTCGAGGAGATGACGAACCTCCCGGCGGCTCTGCGCGGACGGCTGACCGATCGGGTCCCGTTCAGCTCCCTGACGGTGGTCAACGAGTGGCTGGCGCGCGACGGGACGCTCAAGGTGCTCTTCAACACCGCCGACGGCCATCCCGTCGAGGCCGTGCTGATGCGGTACAAGGACGGACGGCGGTCGGTGTGCGTGTCGTCGCAGTCCGGCTGCCCGCTCACCTGCAGGTTCTGCGCGACCGGGCAGATGAAGTTCGGCCGCAACCTGACGGCAAGCGAGATCCTCGACCAGGCGCTCCACTTCCGGCGGATCGAGCCGATCGACCACGCCGTCTTCATGGGGATGGGCGAGCCGATGCTGAACCTCGACCCGGTGCTCGAGGCCGCTCGGCGCCTGCCCGATCTCGGCATCACCCACCGGCGGACGACGATCTCGACCGTCGGCTGGCTGCCGGGCCTGACGCGCTTCATCGACGAGGTCGAGCAGCCGATCCGGCTCGCGCTCTCCCTCCACGCGGCCGGCCCGGCGCTCCGGAGCAGCCTGATGCCGGTGAACGACCGCTATCCACTCGCCGACGTGCTCGCCGAGTGCCGGCGCTATGTCGAGTTGCGGGGAAGGCGGGTCTTCGTCGAGTACGTGATGCTCGGCGGCGTCAACGACAGCCCCGAGCACGCAGAGGAGCTCGCCCGCGTCCTCGGCGGCGACGCGTTCAAGGTGAACATGATCCCGTACAACCCGACCGGCGGGTTCGAAGCCTCCTCGCGCGAGGCGATCGAGGCGTTCAAATCCGTGCTCGGCCGCCGGCGGATCCCGTCGACGGTGCGGCTCACCAGGGGCCGCGAGATCGCCGCGGCGTGCGGGCAGCTCGCGACCGAGGATCGTGCCGCGAGCCTGGCCAAAACGCAGTAGTCTCGCCAGCGGCAGACACCCCAAAGGAGCTCGAACATGCGTCGGAGACCTGTTCAGATTCTCGCTTTCCTGCTCTTGGCAACCGCGGTTCTCGCAGCAGCGGGTTGCGGTAGCAAGAAGAGCGCAAGCTCGGCGACGACGACAACCTCGACCGAGATGACGTCGACGACCGAGACCATGACGACCGACACCTCGGAAACGGACACCTCGGCAACGGACACAACTGCGACGACCGCCGGGACGGACACGAGTGCGTCCGCGGCGATCGCGGCACTGGCGTCCTCCGGGAACTGCAAGTCCTTCGCCGATCTCGGAGCCGCGTTCTCGTCGGCACTCAGCGGAGCGAGCGGCGACCCCCAGAAGGAGGCCCAGCTCTTCCAGCAGTTCGTCGATCAGGCGCCCTCCGACATCAAGGCTGACATGCAGGTGATCGCGGACGACTTCTCGAAGATCGCCGATGCGCTGAAGGGCGTCGACCTGAGCAGCGGGAAGACACCCGATCCGGCGACCCTGGCGAAGATCGCCTCACTCCAGGGGTCGATCGACCAGCAGGCGCTGGCGACCGCCGAGCAGCACATCAGCACGTGGGCGGCATCGAACTGCCACGCCTGATCTGAGCTCTGCAGGCGGCCCGCTCGGATCGAGCGGGCCGCCTGGGCTGTTCAGCTTGCGAGCCTCACGTGGCAGGTCGCGAGCCCGCGCTTCTCGAGGTACTGCTGGTGGTAGTCCTCGGCCGGCCAGAAGGCCGGAGCATCCTCGATCTGGGTCACGACCTGGCGCGAGAGCCGCTTTTGCACGCGGTCCCGTGAGGCCTCGGCCGCCGCGCGCTGGGCGGCGTCGTGGACGAAGATCACGGAGCGGTACTGGTCGCCGACGTCCGGCCCCTGGCGGTTCAACTGGGTCGGGTCGTGCTCTCGCCCAGAAGACTGCGAGCAGCTGCTCGTAGGGAAGCGTCTCGGGGTCGTACGTGACCTCGACGACCTCGGCGTGGCCCGTCGACCGGTAGCAGACCTCCTGGTAGGTCGGATCGGACGTCCGCCCGCCGGCGTACCCGACCTCGGTCCCGGTCACGCCGTCGAGCGTGCGGAACGCCGCCTCGACTCCCCAGAAGCAGCCTGCCCCGAACGTTGCCTTCGCCTCCATTACTTCTCCTCCAGCTTCAGGGAGGCAGAGTTGATGCAGTAGCGCACGCCGGTCGGGTGCGGCCCGTCGGGGAACAGATGCCCGAGATGCCCGCCGCACTCGGCGCACATCACCTCGGTGCGAACCATGCCGTAGGTCGTGTCGGTCTCCTCGTCGATCGCCTCGTCGCTCGCCGGCGCGAAGAATGCCGGCCAGCCACAGCCCGAGTCGTACTTCGCCTCGGAGGTGAACAGCTCCGCGCCACAGCCGGCGCACTTGTAGGTGCCCGGCTCGAAGACGTGGTCGTACTCGCCCGTGAACGGTGCCTCGGTCCCCTTCTCCCGCAGGACGCGGTAGGCCTCGGGGTCGAGCTCGGTGCGCCACTGGGCCTCACTCTTGACGACTCTTGCCAATCGGTCTCCTTTTCTCGTAGCGCCGGGATTTTCCCTGCGCACAAGATAAAACGAAAGAGAAGGCCCGTTTGGTCCCGTCGCCGGGGCCGAATTCAGCGCCTGTTAAGGAGTCGCTACGACGGGAGCGTGAGGTTGAAGACGTCCTCGGCCGTGCTCGCCGGCGCGATCTGGATCGTCCCCTTGACGCCCTTGAAGATGCCGGTGCCACCGGTGACCGGGACCACGATCCCCTTGGAGAGCGAGACGTTGTTCCCGCCCGCGGAGATCGTCCCGCCGGGAAGCGACGTCACCGTGACGATGTTCGTCGTTCCCTTGCATCCGGCCGCCGAGCTCGAGCACAGCCCGTGCAGCGGGCCCCAGGTGAACGACATTCGCCCCATCGGCGTCCCGTCGGGGAAGCCGAGTACCGCGCCGATCGCGTAGAGCTTGAGCGTCGTCGAGAAGGTGTCGCCGGGATCGCCGACCGGCGGATGCTGATGCCGGATCGTCGCCTCCTGGATCAGGCGCACCTTGAAGGAGATCGGGCCGTTCAGCTTGGGCCCTGCGGACGCCGATGCCACCACCGCCAGCGCCACCACGAGGACGAGAGGAATTAGGCGGCGCACTGGTCACATTCTCCCATGGATCGAAGGGTTGTCGTCGGGGAACTGTCTCAAGGGTAGACCCTCCAGGTGTGGAAAATGAAAAGCCCTGCGGCTGCAGGGCTTTTCAAGACACGCTTGTTCCTGTCAGGTTATGGCGACGACGGGAACCCGGTAGGCGTGATGCCCGCGCACTCCGTGCACGTCTTGTACCCGCCCGAGTACTTCGCCAGGAACGTCGAGACATCCTGGATCTGCGTCGTGGTCAGCACCTTGCCGAACCCGACCATCTGCGTCGGATACAGCGGGAGCGCCGCCGGTAGGCCGTTGGTCACCGTCGCGACCGCCACCGGATACGGAGCGTTGATCTTGTTGAAGTTCATCCCCAGCTGCCCATAGGCTGCCGGCCCTGCTGCCTTCATGGTGTGACAGGCCACGCAGAAGTAATTGTTGAACACCTGGTAGCCGTTGGCAATGTTGCCATTGCCGGTCGGCGTAGCTGAGTGATGAGCGAGCGCAACGGGCGTTGCGAGCGCGACCGCGCAGGCCACGACCGCGAGCCCGATGCCAGCGCGCCGACCGAATCTCATCTGACGCATCGTCCTCCCTTGATTCGACACCTCTCGGTCACCGACCGAGCCTGAGCCTGTTGCGCACCCGGATTGTTACACGATCGCGGCCTCTCCGACCAGCGACCGCGCTCGGACCACTCCACGAACCAGCCGGCAGGCATCCAGCTGACCGAGAGGCGGAATAGTGCCCCGCATTGGCCCGTTCCAGCAACGCGCGGATTGTGGCTGCCCGACCGGACGCCCCCCGGCAACCACGGCGTTCTCCACGACCTTCCGAACGAGAACCTGTCCTAAAAACGCGCTCCCCACGCACTCTCGCACGGTCCTCGATTACGCCCATCTCGGGATTATGGACGCTCTACGCAGATTTCGGTTAGGGAACTGTCGACGGCGATCTAGTCGAATGCGTGCCGCACGACGAGCTGCTTGACCGCGCGGGCCTCGTCGAGCCGGCCGACGGGACGGCCGTGCGGCGCGGAGCGGATCGCCTCCGGGTCGGAGGCTGCCTCCCGGGCGATCGCGAGCATCGCGTCGGCGAACGCATCGAGCGTCTCCTTCGCCTCGGTCTCCGTCGGCTCGATCATCAGCGCCTCCGGGACGACGAGCGGGAAGTAGACGGTCGGCGGGTGGAAGCCGAAGTCCATCAGCCGCTTGGCGACGTCGGAGGCGGCGATCCCGTGCTCTCGCTTGAGCGTCTGGGCGCTGACGACGAACTCGTGCATGCACAGCCGGTCGTACGGGAGGTCGTAGGCCTCTTTCAGCCGCGCCAGCAGGTAGTTCGCGTTCAGCACTGCGACCTCGCTCATCTCGCGCAGCCCCGGGCCCCACGCCCGCATGAACGCGTACGAACGGACGAAGACCCCGAAAGGCCCTGCAAACCCGCGTACCTTGCCGATCGAGCGCGGCCGGTCGTGGTCGAGCCGGAAGCGATCGCCGTCGCGCACGACGACCGGGCGCGGCAGGAAGTCGGCCAGCGACTCGCGGACGGCGATCGGCCCGCCGCCGGGCCCGCCGCCTCCGTGGGGCTGCGAGAAGGTCTTGTGCAGGTTGATGTGGACGATGTCGAACCCCATGTCGCCCGGGCGAGAGATGCCGCAGACGGCGTTCAGGTTCGCGCCGTCGTAGTACATCAGCGCCCCGACGCCGTGGAAGATGTCGCGGATCTGCTCGATGTGCTCGTCGAAGAGCCCGAGTGTCGATGGGTTCGTGAGCATCAGGCCGGCGGTGGTCGGGCCGACCTTCTCGCGGAGATCGTCGAGGTCGATGTTCCCGCGGGCGTCCGTGCGGACGCCGGTCACCTTGTACCCCGCCATCGTCACGCTCGCCGGATTCGTCCCGTGTGCGGTGTCCGGGATGACGATCTGAGTCCTCGTCTCCCCCTCGCCGCGGCTCTCGAAGTGCGCGCGCATCACGAGCAGGCCGGTGAGCTCGCCCTGAGAGCCCGCCGCGGGCTGGAGGCTGATCGCGTCGAGCCCGTGACCTCGCGGAGGATCCCCTCGAGGTGCCACTGCAGCTCGAGCGCGCCCTGCGCGGAGTCGTCGTCGGCGAGCGGATGGAGATCCCGGAAGCCGGGCAGCCCGACGAGGCGCTCGTTGACCCGCGGGTTGTACTTCATCGTGCAGGAGCCGAGCGGGTAGAAGCCCGTGTCGACGCCGAAATTGCGGCTCGAGAGCTCGGTGAAATGGCGCAGCACCTCGGGCTCGGCGAGCTCGGGAAGCCTCGGCGGGGCCTTGCGGGCCAGCGCCGCGGGGATCGCGGGCACGGGCAGGTCCGGCCTCGGCACGGCCAGGCCGCGCCTGCCCGGCACGCGACTTCTCGTAGATCAGCTTCACCGGCTGACCTCTTCTCCGGCCGCGAGCGCGTCGGCCAACCGGTCGATCTCCTCGGTCGTGCGCTTCTCGGTCACGGCGACGAGCAGCCCCTGCTCCAGGCCGGCGTACTCGCGGCCGAGCGCGTAGCCAGGGTTGACGCCGTGTGCTCGCGCGGCCTTGATCGCGTCCGGCGCGCTCCGTCCGGTGTCGACGGCAAACTCCTTGAATGTTGTCTGATCGGGAAACAGCAGCTTTACTCCGCGCTCCTCGAGCCGTGTCTTCGCATACGCGGCGAGGGCCATGCAGGTCTCCCCCGTCTCGCGCAGGCCTTCAGGCCCGAGCAGCGAGAGGTGCACCAGCCCTGCGAGGGCGAGCAGGGTCTGGTTGGTGGTGATGTTCGACGTCGCCTTCTCGCGCCTGATGTGCTGCTCGCGCGTCTGAAGGGTGAGGACATAGCCGCGGTCTCCCGCGGTGTCTACCGTCTCGCCGACGATCCGTCCCGGTAGCCGCCGGACGTACGGCTCGCGGGCGGCGAGGAACCCGTAGTGCGGGCCGCCGTAGCTCATGAAGTTGCCGGCCGACTGGCCTTCGCCGATCGCGAGAGCGCAGCCGTAGTTGCCCGGCGCCTCGAGGACTCCCAGGCTGATCAGGTCGACATGGGCGATCGGAAGCGCGCCGCTCTCGTTGGCGACGGATGCGAGCGCGGGCGCGTCCTCGAGGCAGCCGAAGAAGTTCGGCTGCTGGAAGATCACCGCGGCCGCGTCGGCCGAGGCCTCCCGCACGCGTTCCGGGTCGGTGACGCCTCCCTCGTGGGGCACCTCGACGATCTCGAGCCCGAAGCCGTGCGCGAACGTCTTCACGACCTGGCGGACCTGCGGGTTGGTCGCCTCGGTGATCACGATCCGGCTGCGCCCGGTCACCGCCTTGGCGACGTAGCAGGCGTCGGCTGCGACGGTCGTGCCGTCGTAGCCGGAGGCGTTCGAGACGTCCATCCCGGTCAGCTCGCAGATCGCGGTCTGGTACTCGAAGATCGCCTGGAGGACGCCCTGCGAGAGCTCGGGCTGGTACGGCGTGTACGCCGTCAGGAACTCGCCGCGCTGGAGGACGGCATCGACGACCGCCGGCACGTAGTGGTCGTAGATCCCGGCACCGAGAAACGAGACGTCGTCGATCACGTTGCGCGCCGCGAGCTGCTCGAGGTGCCGCGTGAGCTCGGCCTCGGAGAGCGCAGGCGGCACGTCGAGCGGACGGCCGTAACGGACGCCTGCCGGGATGTCGCGGAACAGCTCCTCGACGGTGTCGACGCCGATCGCCGCGAGCATCGCCTCGCGGTCCTCGGTAGTCAGCGAGAGGAAGCTCACTTGGCGATTTCGCGGTACGCGGCGGCGTCGAGCAGGCGTTCCGGCCTCGTCGGGATCGGCCAGGCGGATCCGGATCAGCCACCCCTGGCCGTAGGGATCCTGGTTCACGGTCTCGGGCGCGTCGACGACGACGGCGTTCACCTCGAGCACCTCGCCCGAGAGCGGGGAGATCAGGTCCGACACGGCCTTCACGGACTCGACCTCGCCGTAGGAGCTCGCCCTTGGCGATCGTCGCTCCGGGCGCGGGGGCTCGTAGTGGACGAGCTCGCCGAGCGAGTCGACGGCGAACCAGGTGACGCCGAGCACCGCCTCGTCGCCCTCGATCCGAGCCCAGTCGTGGTCGCTGTTGTACAGCAGATCGTCCGGGTACATCTCGGCCACCGCTGGTCACTCCTCTCGTCTGTAGATGGGTTTCGCCGCCACTTCCGCGTGACGGGAGCGGCCGCGCACGTCCACGGCCAGCTCGGTGCCGGGCGCGCTCATGCCCGCTGGAACGTAGCCGAGGCCGATCCCGACCTCGAGCATCGGCGAGTGGGACCCGGAGGTCACCTCGCCGCCGCCGTCGATCGCCATGCCCTGCCTCGGGATCGCCGACTCGGTCATCTTGAACGCGACGAGCCGACGCTCGGGCCCCGCCGCCTTGATCTCGCGCAGCGTGCCCGCACCCGTGAACTCGGTCTCGAGCGCGCAGACCCAGCCGAGCCCGCTCGAGATCGCGTCCCACTGCGGGCCGATGTCGTTTCCGTGCAGCGGGTAGCAGACCTCGAGCCGCAGCGTGTCGCGCGCGCCGAGGCCGCACGGCGTGACGCCGCGCGCCAGGATCGCGTTCCAGAGCGCGGGCGCGTCCTCGGGCGGGCAGGCGAGCTCGACGCCCTCCTCGCCGGTGTAGCCGGTGCGGTTGATCATCACCTCGATCCCGTCGATCGAGCCCATCTGCCACGTGAACGCGGCGCCGTGCTCGAGCCCGAGCCGCTCGATCGCACGCGGCCCCTGAACGGCGAGCAGGGCGAACTCGTCGGAGGCATCGCGAACGTCCGAGCCGCGGATCTCGTGCGCCTTGATCCAGTCGAAGTCCGCCTCGGCGTTCGCCGCGTTCACGACGAGCAGGAACCGGCACACGTCCGTCCGGTAGACGATCAGGTCGTCGATGATCCCGCCGGTCTCGTTGGTGAGCAGCGTGTACTGCGCCTCGCCGATCTCGAGCCTCGAGACGTCGTTCGAGAGCAGCGCTCTGCAGCAGCTCGGCCGCGGTCGGGCCCTCGACCTCGATCTCGCCCATGTGCGAGACGTCGAACACGCCCGAGTCCGACCGGACCGCCCTGTGCTCGGCGATCACGCCCTCGTACTGCACGGGAAGCTCCCAGCCTGCGAACGGCACCATGCGCCCGCCCGCAGCAACGTGCTCGGCGTAGAGAGGCGTCCGGCGGAGAGTCGCTTCCATCGGTCGCGATGCTAACGAGGCACGTTCGACCACCGCGCAGGTGGGGCTTGACTACTTTTGTGCGCCGTCCTCAGTCTGCGCACGGCCCCGAGCGTCCAACGTCGTCACGCCCACCGCTGGTCGCTGGCGGCGGCGGAGGCGGCGGTGGCGGGGCCGGGCCCCGACCTGAAGGTGACGGTGAGCGCCTCGCCGACGCCGCACAACGTCGGTGACCATACGCCTAGCGATCACGATCCTGAACACCGGCGCCAACGCCGAATCGGCGACCCTCACCGTCAACTTGCCCGCCCAGACGAGCTACAACGGCGCGCTCGTCGACCGCGGCCCCGGCTGCACGAACAGCGGCCAGATCGTCACCTGCCCGCTCGACTTCTTCAACTTCGGCCTCCAGACAACCGTGATCATCGGCGCCAAGGTCAACTCGCCCGGCAGCCTCGCTCTGACGACCTCGATCACGACCAGCCCCGGGGACGCCAACCCGGCCGACGGCCAGGTCACCTTCACGCTCGACCTCGGCGGCGGCGTACCCGCCCCAACTCAGTTCGCCGCCCCCGATACCGCCGTCGAGCAGCGGCAACGGCAGTCAGCGAGCGACAGCTTCGACCTTCGCGACGCTCGGCTTCCACACACCGAAGCCGGTCCTGCTCAGCGCCAGGCGCCCCATGCTCACCCTCACGACGACGGCTTCGGCGGCAACCACGCTGACCCTGAAGCTCTACGACGCCAGGGGCCACAAGCTCGCCGGCTGGACGAAGAAAGCGCTTGCCGGCAGCAACCACCTTCGCGCTCATCCTCCCGGCGAAGGCCCGCCACCAGGGCCGGGAGACGCTCCGCATCACCGAGACCGGCAACCCGGCCGCAAAGGCTCTCCCGGTCACGCTGAAGCCCTGAGAAGACCCCCGTCGGACGCGCCGGAGCCGCCTTGCGGCGGCTCCGGCGACCTCCTATCCGCCGACTAGCCGCTCAGGCCGACATCTCCAGCGAGGGCGCCGCGGCGGCCGCCGGGGCGGGAGCCGGGGAGCCTGCGCCGTGATCGAGCCGCGGCAGCCAGCCGAGCCAGTTCGGCAGGTACCAGTTCCACTCGCCGAGCAGGGTCATCGAGGCCGGCAGCAGGAACGCCCGGACGATCGTCGCGTCGATCAGGACGGCGGCGGCGAGGCCGACGCCCATCTCCTTCATGTCGACGATCGGCAGCGTCGCGAAGATCAGGAACACGCCGACCATCACGACCGCGGCACTCGTCACGACGCCCGCCGTCGTCTTGATCCCGTGGGCGATCGCGTCGCTCGTCTTCGCGCCCCGGTCGTACGCCTCGCGGATCCGGCTCAGGATGAACACGTGATAGTCCATCGAGAGTCCGAACAGGATCACGAACATGAAGATCGGCAGCCACTGGGCGATCCCGCCGTTCGACTGGAAGTTCAGCAGCCCCTCACCCCAGCCCCACTGGAAGGTGGCCACGAGCACGCCGTAGGCGGCAGCGACCGACAGCAGGTTCAGGACGATCGCCTTCGCCGCGATCACGAGCGAGCGGAACGAGACGAGCAGGAGGAGGAACGCGAAGGTGAGCACGAAGCCGAACACGAGCGGCGCCGTGCGCTTGAGCAGCGCGTTCTCGTCGGCCGAGGCAGCCGTGCCCCCGGAGACCGCGTAGGTCACGCCGGGAATCTTCCCGACCGTCGCCGGCAGGACATCGTCACGCAGCGAGTGCAGCGCCTTGAGCGACGCCGAGTCGGTCCCGTTGCCCTTGAACGGGATCGCGACGCGGGCGACGTTGTGCGCCGGGTTCACGTCGACCTCGATCGGGCCGGTCATGAGCCCGGTCGCGAGGGCCTGCGTCTTCAGGGCGGCGATCGCCGTCTTCGTGGCCGGGGCGTCCGTGTCGGCCTTGATCGCGACGAGCGCAGGAGTCGCTCCGCCCGGGAACGCGGTCTGGATCCGGTCGAGCGCCGGGACGGTGGCGATGCTCTTCGGCAGGGCGTCGAGGCCCGTCTGGGCGGTGTGGATATGCAGCACCGGCAGGGCAAGCGCAACCAGCACGGCCGCTGACCCGATCGCGGTGACGAGCGGATGGCGCAGGGCCGGGTTCAGCACCATCGCCCACACGCGGTTCTCGCCGCGCTCGCGGCGGAGCCGGCCGATGAACGGGATCCGGCCCCGGTTGACCTTGTCGCCGAGCCGCGAGAGCAGCGCCGGCAGGACGGTCAGGGAGCCGAGCATCGCGACGGCGACGACGATCATGGTCGCGATCCCGAACGAGAGGTACGTCTTGTCGCCCGAGAACAGCATCCCGGCCATCGCGACCATCACGGTCAGGCCGGAGATCAGGACCGACCGGCCGGACGTGGCCGCCGCGGCCTCGATCGCAGCGCGACTGGACTTGCCCGCCGCCCGCTCCTCACGCTCGCGCTTCAAGTAGAAGAGCGAGTAGTCGACGCCGACGGCGAGGCCGACGAGCAGCACGACCGCGCTGACGTTCGGATCCATCGGCACGAGGTGGCTCGGCAGCGCAGTCAAGCCGAGCGTCGCGATCACCGCGGTCAGCGCGAGCAGCAACGGCAGACCGGCGGCGACGAGCGCCCCGAAGACGAACAGCAGCACGATCAGGGTCAGCGGCACCGACCGCTCGCCGGCCTGCGCGAGCTGGTGGTTGAACGCGTCGTTCAGCGCCTTGCCGGAGCTGATCGAGCCCGCCTCGCCGACGAAGAAGCCGGTGTGGCGGCCGGCGATCTTGCCGGTTGCCGTGGTGATCCGGTCGATCCGCTTCTGGGCGACGTCCTGCTTTCCGCGCATGTCGAACTCGACCATCGCGGTATGACCGTCGGCCGACACCTGGTCCGGGTGCGCGAGCGGCGAGCGCAGGTTCTTGGTGATCGCCGCGAACGGCGCCACCGTGGCGATCGCGTCCCGCACGGTCGCACGGAAGGCCGGATCGGCGATCGTCAGCTGCTTGCTCTGGACGAGCACGATCTCGGTCTGCGGGTCGGCCTGGAAGCCGGCCTGCTTGAGAATCTGGTCGGCCTTGTGTGCCTGGCCGACGCTGGCATCCTGCTGGTCGATCTGCTTCGTCCCCACCGCCGTACCGGCTGCCACGGCGATCACGACGAACGCGAGCCAGCCGAACACGGCGGTCTTCCAGTGATTCGCACTCCAGCGACCCATCCGGGCCGCGACATTGTGCGACTGCTTCAACGGTGACATGGCCTTATCTCTCCTCTTTGTGATGGGTCGTTCGGTACGACTCGAGACTCGCACCGGACTCATCGCAGCGCCCTACGGCGGGCAGGCGTCTGGAGGTGCGGATAACCGCCCTCTTGGGTGAGGTGCTACTACCTCCGGAGAAAGGCGAGAACTGCCAGGACGCGGCGGTGGTCGCCGGCGTCGGCGGGCAGATGGAGCTTCGTGAAGATGCTCGTGATGTGCTTCTCGACCGCGCGCTGGGTGATGAAGAGACGGTCGCAGATCGCCTGGTTCGAGCGGCCTTCGGCCATGAGCTCCATCACCTCGCGCTCGCGCGGGGTGAGGTCGTCGAGCGGATCGTCGACTCGCCGGCGCCCCACGAGCTGCGCGATCACCGCCGGGTCGAGCGCGGTCCCTCCCTCGCCGACGCGGCGCACGGCCGAGGCGAACTCGGCGACGTCCGAGACGCGATCCTTGAGCAGGTAGCCGACGCCCTCGGCGCTTTCGGACAGCAGGTCGAGCGCGTAATCGGCCTCGATGTACTGCGAGAGCACGAGCACGCCCGTACCGGGGTGGCGCTCGCGGATCTCGCGGGCTGCGCGCAGGCCCTCGTCGGTGTGGGTCGGCGGCATCCGGATGTCGACGATCGCGACGTCCGGGCTGTAGGAGCGAACCTTCAGCAGCAGCTGCTCGGGATTGTCCGCCTGGCCGACCACGTCGAATCCCGACTCCTCGAGGAGGCGTGCGATGCCCTCTCGCAGGAGCACCGAGTCGTCGGCCAGCACGACGCGCATCGCCGCGACGCTACTCCCCTTCGGGAGCACGATGGCAACGGAATCTCCGCGAGGACCCTGCGTACCGGTCCCGGGCTCGCTCTCGACCGTGAGCCGCCCGTCGAGCGCATCGAGACGGTCGGAGAGCCCGCGCAGCCCTGATCCGGCGGCCGCGTCGGCGCCGCCGACGCCGTCGTCGGCGACCTCGATCGCGACGTGGCCGTTGACGGCCTCGACGCCTACCTTCACGGACGTCGCGCTCGCGTGCTTGACCACGTTCGCGATCGCCTCCGAGACGACGTAGTACGCGGCGGCCTCGATCGGCTCGGGCAGTCGGCGACCGACCCGTTCGAGCTCGACCGCAAGCGGCGTGCGGGCCGCCAGCCCCTCGAGCGCCGCGTCGAGCCCGCGGTCGGTGAGCACGGCCGGATGGATGCCCCGCGCAAGCTCGCGCAGCTCCTCGAGCGCGAGGGCAAGCTCGTCGCTCGCGTCGGCAAGGATGTCCGGGACGGACGCCGGATCGGAGTCGAGCTTCGCTTGGGCGAGTCGGAGTGCAAGCGAGAGCGATACGAGGCGCTGCTGGGCACCGTCGTGAAGGTTCCGCTCGAGACGCCGGCGCTCGTGGTCCCCGGCCGCCACGATACGGCCGCGCGAGGCTCGGATCTCCTCCTCCTGGCGGCGATGCTCGGTCACGTCGAGCCCCGCGGCGACGATGCTCTCGACCGCGCCGGTCTCGTCGTGAATCGGGGCGCCGCGCCAGATGATCGAACGGGTCTCGCCGCGCGCGTTCGTGAAGGTGTTCTCGTACTCGGCGGGGCCATGCTCGGGAGCGGCGGCCCGGAAGCGCGCGATCATCGCCCTCCGCTCCGCCTGGTCGATGAAGACGTCCCAGAAGTAGCGCCCCTCGACCTCGGCCGCGGCGCTGAAGCCGCTCGCCTCGACGGTCGCGGCATTGAGGCGGCGGATCCGCCCGTCGGTGCCTACCGTGGTGAGCAGGCTGGGAGCAGCACGCATGACGGTCAGCAGCCGCTCGTTCTCCATCCGCAGCTCGGCCTGAAGCCGCTCGTTGTCGAGCGCGAACGCGACGGCGGCGGAGACGCTCTCGACCAGCTCGGGCTCGCCGCTGAGCGACTCGTCGTGGAGGAGCGCCGCGACTCGCCGCCCGTCGCGCTCGACCACGGTGATCGCCCCGTCCGGCACCAGCGTGAGGTTGATCGGCCGTCCCTCGCGGTCGACCCACCGGCCGCCATCCTCCAGCCAGAAGGCAAGCCCGAGCGACGGGTCGCCGAGCGCCTCCGCGATCGCGGCGCGGAGCGGCTCTCCGTGCTCGAGCGAGACCATCAGCCCGGCGACCGAGCCCCGGGCGAGCCTGCTCTGCAGGATGCCGAACAGGAAAGCGAACGGAACCGCGGCGAAGAACAGGACGAACAGCAAGCTGAGGACGTCGTTCGTCGACGGGGCAATTCCCGAGACGAGATTCTCGAGCAGGAGCAGCAGCAGCGCTGCGCCGCCGCTCGCGTAGACGGGCAGCAGGATCTTGCGCGCCGGCGCTGTTGCCGCCCGCCATTTGCGGATGAGCAGCACGACCGCCGCGGCGCAGAGCCCGATCGGGATGAGCGCGTCGAGCACATGCATCACGTGGGCGAGCACCGGCACGGCCGTGATGAAGACCGCGCTGTCGGGGCACCCGCCGCTGCACCCCGGCGGCCTCTTCTCGAACAGGAGCATCAGCGGCCAGATGAGGACGAACCAGAACGTCGTCCAGACGACGGCGCGACCCGCACGGTCGAGCCGCCCGCTCGGGTACGAGAGGACGAGCGCCGCGAAGGGCACGAACACGAAGCTCCCGACGAACTCGCCGAGCGTGAAGAGGACCGAGCCGCTCGCTTCCTGGAGCGCTCC
This sequence comes from uncultured Actinomycetota bacterium, assembly GCA_963768435.1. GTDB lineage: Bacteria > Actinomycetota > Thermoleophilia > Gaiellales > Gaiellaceae > PALSA-600. The sequence continues at coordinate 55,657 of CAVYIB010000030.1, read as the reverse complement.
GAGGAACCAGAGGAACCCGACACCGGCGAGGTAGAGGCCCGTTCGATTCTCCGGCCGGCGATACACCGCGATCAGCCCGGTGAAGACGAAGGAGAGGCCGGCGGTGATCGCGAGCGCTGTCTGGAGGTGATTGGTCTCGGTGCGGCTCGAGGTGAGGATGACCGTCAGCGCGAGCGAGGCCTCGACCACGGCGACTGCCGCGACGAAGGTGAGCTCGATCGCCCGCCTGCTCAAGGCAGGAACGCGCGGATCGCCGCGCCGGAGAGCTCACCCTTGGCGATGAAGCCACGCGCGCCGCTCTCGGCGATCAGGTCGCCGTAGTCTCCCGCGTCGCGGCTCGAGACGAGCACGATTGCCGGCGCCGCCCCGTCTCGCCTCGCCAGCGCGGCAGCGACGTCGAAGCCGGTCGTGTCCGGCAGCTGGACGTCGAGCAGCACGAGCCCCGGTCGAAGCTCGGCGGCCAGCTCGAGCGCCTCGGCACCGTTCTTCGCCTCGCCGACGACCGTGAACCCGTCGCACTCGAGCAGCGCCCGCGCCGTCGCCCGGAAGCTCGGGTGGTCGTCGACGATGAGAACGGTCTGCGCCATCCGCCAAATCGTCGCAGAGCGCGGCTCCCGCGGCTATACGGGTAGCCGCACTGTCTCGGGTGTGCGCTACTGGTCGCGCAGGAACGACGGGACCTCGAGCAGGTCGCTCGAGGGCTCGTGATCCGACGGCCGGAGCGGCGCCGGGGTCGGGCCCGGACGATCCGTCTCGCCGGCCACGCGCGGGCGGCGGCGGCGCTGGGCGCCGAAGCCGGTCGCGATCACAGTGACCCGAACCTCGTCGCCCTTGGCGTCGTCGATCACGGCGCCGAAGATCACGTTCGCGTTCGCGTCGGCGGCGGTGGTGACGACCTCGGCCGCCTCGTTCACCTCGAACAGGCCGAGGTCCTGCGGGCCGGTGATGTTGAGGAGGATGCCGGTGGCGCCCTCGATCGACGACTCGAGCAGCGGCGAGCTGACCGCGGTGCGCGCAGCCTCGGAGGCGCGGTTCTCGCCCGTGCCGACGCCGATGCCCATCAGCGCCGAGCCGGCGTCGCGCATGATCGTGCGGACGTCGGCGAAGTCGAGGTTGACGATGCCGGGAACGGTGATCAGGTCGGTGATCCCCTGGACTCCCTGGCGGAGGATGTCGTCGGCCATCTTGAACGCCTCCGAGAGCGGAGTCTTCTTCTCGACCACCTGGAGCAGGCGGTCGTTCTCGATCACGATCAGCGTGTCGACCTTCTCGGAGAGCTCGGAGATGCCCTGCTCGGCCTGCTGCCCGCGGCGGCGGCCCTCGAAGCTGAACGGCCGCGTCACGACGCCGACCGTCAGCGCCTCCAGCTCGCGTGCGAGCTCCGCGACGACAGGTGCGCCGCCGGTGCCGGTGCCGCCGCCCTCGCCGGCGGTGACGAAGATCATGTCGGCGCCCTTGAGCGCCTCCTTCAGCTCGTCGCGGCTCTCCATCGCGGCCGCATGGCCCACACCCGGGTCCGCGCCTGCGCCGAGGCCTCGAGTCGCCTTCGCGCCGATGTGGATCTTCACGTCGGCGTCGCACATGAGAAGCGCCTGCGCGTCCGTGTTCACCGCGACGAACTCGACGCCCGTCAGGCCTGCGTCGACCATGCGATTGACCGCGTTGGTCCCTCCGCCGCCTACACCGACGACCTTGATTACCGCAAGGTAGTTCCCGGAACGATCTCTCATGTCGTCATCCGATCTCAAGTTGGCTCGACCTCAAGCTTGACTGCAGGATTCGTCCTGCTCACACCTCTCCATTTCGCAGGGTACGGTCTGATCTCCTGCTTGTCAATGCCAAAACCTGAAGTCTCGATCAACCTAAACCTCAACCTGTACTTGCGACTTGAGACTCGCCGGTGCCGAGGACGGGGCGCTCGGGGACGCTGACATCCACGTACGCCGCAGACGGTGAGGTCGTGCTCTGGGAGGCGATGTGGAGGATCCGGCGGGCGATCGTCAGCTTCAGGTGCAGGTCGCCGATGTCCCCCAACCTGATCTGCGGACCGGCCGCGAGGACCAGCGTCAGCTGGTCGGGGCTCGAGGCGACGTTCCGGATCCCTCCGTGGAAGCTGCCCGGCGCGATCGGCGCGACGGCCGCTGCCGCGAGCTTGCCGTCGTAACGCGGGAGCGTCGCCCCGACGGCGACGTGAACCGACTTCGGAAGCCACAGCCGCGGGAGCGAGCTCTTGGCCGGCTTCGTAACCCTCCGCATCACCCGGCCGCGCGACGAGACGACCCAGCTCGAGCTGCCCTGGCGGACGAGGAGCACCGCGCGCTCGACCTTGACGCTGACGTGCAAGGTGCTCGGGAACGACCGGTCGAACGTGACGGACACGACATCCGGGAGCTTCGCGATCCGCCGGTTGATGTCGGCTCCGCTGAGCGAGATCAGGCTGCGCCCGAGCTCCGGCCGTAGGGCCCGGCGAACCTCCGCCTTGATGCGCGGCGAGCCGCCGGCGACGTCGATCGTCCGGACGGCGAAGAGCGACGTCTCGCGCGCAACCGCGTAGGCGCCGACAGCGAGCGCAGCAACGCCCGCGCCGATCGCGATCCACTTGAGGTGAGGTACGCGGATGCCCGCGCGGGCCGGTGGCCTGCGTGACGTCGCTCGCTTCGTTGCTGCCACCCCGCGGTGTTCGCCGCGAAAGGCCGCATCCCTACAGCGCCGGAAGCTCGAGCGGGCCCAGGAATCGCACCTCGTGCTCGAGTCGTCACGCCGAAGCCCTCGTGGACACGCCGCCGCGCCTCCGCCATCAGCGCGACCGCGTCCGCGCTCGTTGCCCCGCCGGCGTTCTCGATGAAGTTCGCGTGGCGCTCCGAGATGACCGCCCCGCCGATGCGATGACCCTTCAGCCCGGAGCTCTCGATCAGCGCCCCGGCCCCTGGGCCCTCGCCCGGGTTCTTGAAGACGCTGCCGAACGTGCGCTTGTTGGTCGGCTGAGTCGCCTTGCGCTGCGCGAGCAGCTCCGCCACCTCCGACTTGATCACGTCGGGCGGCTTCGGCGTCAGCCGGTAGCGGACGCGTGCGACGATCTCGCCGGGCGCGAGCCCGGAGTGGCGGTACGAAAGATCGAGCTCATCCACGCCGAGCGTGCGCGTCCCCAACGGCCCGGCGACGACCGCGTCCACGAGCACCGAGCGCCAGTCGCTCCCGTAGGCGCCGGCGTTCATCCGCACGCCGCCGCCGGCCGTGCCCGGGATCGCCGATGCGAACTCGAAGCCGCCGAGCCCCGCGGCGCGCGCGCGATGCAGGCAGACGGCGTTGGTTGCCCCGCCGCCTGCGACCAGGAGCTCTCCGTCGATCTCGACCGCCGCCAGCTCGCCGGCGAGCTTGACGATCAGCCCGTCGAAGCCCTGGTCGGCGACGAGCAGGTTCGAGCCGAGCCCGACCGCCTCGACCGCCCTGCGCTCGGCGGCCGCCCAGCCGAGAGCCTCGACGAGCTGGTCGAGCGTCTCGGGCCGGGCGAGCCAGCGCGCGGCGCCGCCCGTCCCGATCGTCGTGAAGCGCGAAAGCGAAACGCCGGCGTCGACGTGGATCAGAGGGGCCTCCCGGCTCCGAGCCGCGCCCGGATCAGCGGAGGCGCCGCGTCGATGCTCCCAGCGCCGAGGACGAGCAGAACGTCGCCAGGCTGGGCTCGGCGTGCCAGGTACGCCGCCGCCTCGTCGACGCGCGGGATCCACGCGACGAGCCGCCCGAGATCGGATAGCGCCTCGACGACGAGCTTGCCGGTGACGGCCGGATCGGGATCCTCACGTGCGAGGTAGACGTCGGCGACGACGATGTCGTCGGCCGCGGCCAGCGCGCCCGCGAGCTCGCGGGCGAGGTGCCGGGTCCGCGAGACGAGATGAGGCTGGAAGAGAGCGCGGAGCCGCCGGCCGGGGAACGCCTCGCGCGCTGCGGCGATCGTCGCCTCGATCTCGGCCGGATGATGGGCGTAGTCGTCGACGACGGTGACGTCGCCCACCGTCGTCACCTCGAAGCGCCTTCCGGTGCCGGAGAAGCGCCCGAGTGCCTCGGCGGCGTCCGCGTGCTCGATCCCCGCCAGCTCGAGCGCGGCGAGCGCAGCGCCGGCGTTGAGACGGTTGTGATCGCCCGGTACGGCGAGCGTCCCTTCGAACGGAGGCGCGTCCCGCACCGCGTGGGCGGCCGATGCCGTCCAGCGGTCGAACTCGGCCTCGAGCTCCCCCAGCGAGCGAAACTCGCTGTGATGGTCGAGGTCGACGTTCGTCACGACGGCGATCTCCGCGCGAAGCGAGAAGACCGTGCGGTCGGACTCGTCGCCCTCGACGACGAGCCAGCCCTCCCCCGCCCCCGCGTTGCTGCCGAGCTGCGGGACGGGAGCGCCGACCAGCCAGGCGGGATCGCCGCCGCACTCGCGCAAGCGCGAACGCGATCATCGCCGCGGTCGTGCCCTTGCCGTGCGTGCCGCCGACGACGATCGAGCGCCGCACCCGTACGAGCTCGGCGAGAAACTCGACCCGCCGCAGCCCCGGCACCGCCGGGTAGGCCGACGAGACGACCGCCTCCCAGCCCTCGGGAACTGCGGGCTCGGGCGAGATCTCGACCTCGATCCCGTCCAGCCCGGCGAGGTAGGGAGTCGCCACCCGATCCCAGCCTCCGACCTCTGCACCCCACGCTTGCGCGAGCTGGGCGTACGCCGACATCCCGGCTCCGCCGATCCCGACGAACCAGAGCCTGCGGCCTTCCAGCTCAGGGACGGGCAAGCGCGATCAGCCCTTCGGCGATCTCCTCGGCCGCGTCCGGCTTGCTGGCTCGCAGCATCGCCTCTCCCATCCGCGCGAGGCTTGCCCGGTCGTCGAGTAGCGAGCGCACGTGGTCGGGAACGTCGTCGAGGTCGAGGTCGCGGATCATCACCGCGCCGCCCGCGTGCACGAAATGCTCGGCGTTCTTCGCCTGGTGGTCGGCTGTCGCAAACGGATACGGCACGAGAATCGCAGGCTTGCCCGCCGCCGCGATCTCCCAGACGGAGCTTCCCGCGCGCGCGACCACGAGATCGCAGGCCGAGTACGCCGCGCCGATCCGGTCGGTCGAGGGGATCAGCCGGTAGTTGTCCCGCTTGAGCCTGTTCTTCAGCGACCAGTAGTCGCGCTCACCCGAGATGTGGAGCACCGTCGGGCCCACCTCGGCGAAAGACTCGATCGCCATCTCGTTGATCGAGCGCGCCCCCGCGAGCGCGCCCGCGACGAGCACGGCCGGCCCGTCGGGCGGCAGCTCGAAGATCTCGCGGGCCTCGGCCTTCGGGATCGTGCGGGCCCGCTCGGGAATCGGCCGGCCCACGACGTGGAACCGCGGCTCGGTCAGCCCCTCGAGCGGGTACGCCAGGAAGACCCGCTTGGCGAACCTCAGCGCCATGCGGTTGGCGAGCCCGAGGTGAGCGTCCGCCTCGGAGAGGGCCGCGGGGATCCTCATCGTCCCGGCCGCGAAGACCATCGGGCCCGCGACGTACCCGCCGGCGCCGTACACGATGTCGCAGCGGCGGCTCCTGAGGATCGCCCGGCACGCGTGCGGCGAGATACCTGCCCGGTACAGGGATTTCAGGAGCGCGGGGCTCGGCTGTCTCGGAAAGCCGCTGATCTTGAACGTGTCGAGCTCGTACCCGGCGTCAGGAACGAGTTGCGCTTCGACGCGATCCGGCGACCCGGCGAACGTCACGTACACGCCGCGCGCCGTCAGCGCTTCCGCTACTGCGAGCGCGGGCAGTACGTGTCCCGCTGTTCCCCCGGCCGCGATCACGCACCGAAGCTGTCTCTGCATTGCCACGACTTGCGATGTTAAGGAGGATCCCGACGCTGGCGAGCAGTACCACGAGGCTCGAGCCTCCGTAGGAGAGGAACGGCAGAGGAATCCCGGTCAGCGGGGCGAGCCCCATCACGGCCGCGATGTTCACCATCGCCTGCCCGCAGACGAGCATCGTCAGCCCGACGGCGAGCCGCTTCCCGAACGGATCGCGGCACGTGAGGGCGATCCGGAGGCCGGCATACGCGTAGACCATGTAAGCGACGATGACGCCGGTGACGCCGATCAGGCCGAGCTCCTCGCCGATGTTCGCGAGCATCATGTCGGTGTGTGCCTCGGGAAGGTAGAAGACCTTCTCCATCCCGTTGCCGAGCCCGACGCCGAAGATACCGCCGGAGCCCATCCCGATCATCGCCTGCACGATCTGGAACCCCGCCCCCTGCGCATCGTGCCACGGGTGCAGGAACGCGAAGAAGCGTGCGCGGCGATACGGCTCGAGCCAGATCGCGAACGTCCCGATCGTGCAGGCAATCAGCATCGCGAGCCCGAGCACGCGGGCGGGCGTCCCCGCGATCAGCAACATCGCCGCGAGCACGAGCATCAGCGTGATCGCCGTGCCGAGATCGGGCTCGGCCAACAGAAGCACGGCATACAGCCCGGCGAGCAACCCGACCGGGCGCCAGAGCTGCCCGAGTGACCGTGGCGGCGGGCGGCGCGAAAGGTACGCGGCGGCCCAGACGGCCAGCGCCAGCTTCGCCAGCTCCGACGGCTGGAAGACGACCGGCCCGAACCCGATCCAGCGGCGAGCACCGTTGACGGACGGCCCGATCACGAGCACCGCCGCGAGCAGTGCGAGGGAGGCGACCACGAGCAGCGGCGCGAGCGCGCGAAGGCGCCGATAGTCCCAGCGCTGCGCGACGACCATCAGCACGATTCCGAGCAGCGCGTACATCCCCTGCCGCTCGACGTAGTAGTTCGGGTTCCCCCCGCCGACCGCTGCAGGCGCCGAGGTCGCCGAATAGACGCACACGATCCCGAACGCCACCAGCGCAAGCGTTACGAGGATCAGGATTCTCGACTCGAGCTCTCCCCGCCTCATCCGGATCGATTTCGCCCACAGCGCGCCGAATCCTGGTTTGCGGCTTCACGTCCTCACTGGCAACATACGGTCTCCGCCCCCATGGAAACCATTGGCGAACGGCTCAAGCGGATCCGCGAGGACCGAGGTCTGACTCAGCGAGAGATCGCAGTGCCCGGCGTGTCCGCGCAATATGTCTCGAAGATCGAGCGAGGTCAACGCACCGCCTCGGTGAAGGCGCTGCGCAAGCTGGCACCGACGCTGGGGGTCTCGGCGCGATTTCTCGAGACCGGCCACGATCTGACCGAGGGCGAGCTTCGCGACTACGAGCTCGACGATGCCCAGCTCGAGCTACGCCTGGGCGGCGACCCGGCTGCACCGGAACAGCGGTTCCGGGACATCCTCGAGGCTGCGCTGGCCGAGGGGGACGGGCGTTCGGCGTCGCGTGCGCGCATCGGGCTCGGATTGCTTGCAGCGCGTCAGGATGCTCACGCCGACGCGATCGCGGCCCTCGAGCCGGCGGTCGACGAGCCTTGGGTCAATCCCGTCACGCATGCCGAGGCGTTCGTGGCGCTCGGCGACTCCTACCTTGCGAGCAAACGTGCCGACGATGCCGTCGAGCTCTACCGGGCCTGCCTCGAACGGGTCAGCGCACGGAAGCCGCGAAATCGCCCGGCGACCGTCCGCTACGCAACCTGCCTCGGCTATGCGCTGGTCGAGGTCGACGAGCTCGACGAGGCCCGCGAGGCTCTCGCGGTCGCCTTCGCGAACGGCAAGGCCCTCGCGGACCTGGACGCGGCCGCGCGCCTGCACTGGTCGGCTGCGCGAGCGGCGGCCAGGACCGGCGACCTCGACGTGGCGCAGTCGAGCTTGAATCGGGCCGTCGCTCTGCTCGCGCTCGCGGAGGAGTCAGCGGAGCTCGCCCGCGCGCATGCGCTCGCGGCCGAGATCTTGCATCTCGCCCCCGCCTGAGAGCGGCGAGGACGACCGCCGCCGAGAGCGCGCACCTCGTGCCGCAGAGGAGGCGCGCACAACCCCAACCCAGCGTGCGGCCGTCCTCGCACCTGCTGACGGTAGGGCAGTTTCGAGCCTGGGGTCCCGTCCCTTGCGGGGGACCGGTCCTAGCCCTTCGGAGTCAGCCGCCGAAGCTCGGGGATCGTTTCTCCCCGAACGCCGCGAGCCCTTCGCGCGCTTGCGGGGTCACGATGAGCTCCCCGAACACCCGGGCCTCCTCGTCGAGATTCGAGACGTGGTCGCCCTGGAGCGAGCGGTTGCAAAGTTCCTTCGCAGCGGCGACGGCCTGCGGCCCTTTCGAGGCGATGGTCAGCGCGACCTCCCGTGCCCGCTCGAGCACCGGGTCGTGCACGCCGTTGACGAGCCCTCCCTCCAGCGCCTCGTTCGCATCGACGAGCCGTCCGGTGAAGATCAGCTCCTTGGCGAAGCCGAGGCCCGCGATACGCGCGAGGCGCTGCGTCGCTCCCCAGCCCGGGACGATCCCGAGCCCGACCTCGGGCTGCCCGAGCCGGGCCGTGGAGGATGCGTACCGGAGGTCGCAGGCCAGGGCGATCTCGCAGCCCCCGCCGAGCGCAAGCCCGGGGATCGCCGCGATCGTCACCTTCGGCATCGTCTCCAGGAGCCGGCCGACCTCGTGCCCGAGCCGGCCCCACGCCTCGCCCGAGGCGGCGTCGACCTCGCTCATGTACTTGATGTCCGCTCCGGCGCAGAACGCGCGCTCGCCGGCGCCGGTCAGGACGACCGCGAGCACGGCGCCGTCGGCCGCCAACTCGCCGAGCGTGTCGCGCAGCCCCGTCATCAGGGCGACATCGGCGACGTTCAGGCCGTTCTCGCTCGCCATCGTGACGACGGCAACGGGCCCTTCGATCGCACTGGAGACCGTCATGCGCCCTCATCGTAGGGGTAGAAGCCCTGTCCCGACTTGCGACCGAGCCGTCCGGTCTCGAGCATGCCGACGAGCGTCTCGGGTGGCGCGAAGCGTGCGTCGCCGTATGCCTCGGCCATCGCCCTGGCAGCATGAACGGTCACGTCGACCCCGATCAGGTCGATCAGCGCCAGCGGGCCGATCGGCCAGCCCGTGCCGAGCTTCATCCCCGTGTCGATGTCCTCGGGTGACGCGGTTCCCTCCTCGAGGACGCGGACGGCATCGATCAGCGCCGGGATCAGGATCCGGTTGACGACGAACCCGGGCGTGTCGCGGCAATGGATCGGCTCCTTGCCGATCCGCTGCGCGAACGCGAATGCCGCATCGACGGTCTCGTCGGAGCTGAGCTCGGCCCGGACGACCTCGACGAGTGGCAGGACGGGTGCCGGGTTGAAGAAGTGCAGGCCCACGACGCGCTCGGGCCGGACGATCGTCGAGGCGATCCCGGTCACCGAGAGCGCCGAGGTGTTGGTGGCGAGGATGCAGCTTCCCGGGACGATCGCTTCGAGCTCGACGAACAGCCGCTGCTTGGCCTCGAGCTCCTCGACGATCGCCTCGATCACGAGGTCGCAGCTCGACAGCGCGTCGAGCTCGGTGGTGAGCTCGAGCAGGGCCAGTGCGGCGTCCTTCTCGGCCTCCGTCATCCGCTCGCGCTCGACGCTCCGCGCCAGCTGCCGCTCGATCCCCGACCGCGCGCGCTCACACAGCTCGGGCGTCATCTCGCGTGCGACGGTGGGAAGCCCCGCCTGGATGCAGAGCTGGGCGATGCCCGCCCCCATCGCCCCGAGCCCGACCACCCCGACCTTCCCGATCTCGCTCATCCCGCGGCTCAAAAAACCGGCGTCTCGCGCCAGACTCCCCAGACCGAGCGCAGCACGTCGCACATCTCGCCCATCGTGACGTTGGCGCGCGCGGCTTCGATGATCGCGGGCATCAGGTTGACGTCGTCGCGGGCGGCTTCGGCGCCCAGCCGCTCGAGGGCGGCCTCGGCGTACGGCGAGTCCCGGCGCGACCTGAGCTCGCGGACGCGGGCGATCTGCTGCCCCTCGAGCTCGGGATCGATCCGGAGGATCGGGGTCTCGTCCCCGTCCTCGGCGACGAACCGGTTGACCCCGACGATCACGCGTTCGCCGGTCTCGACCTCGCGCTGGAAGTTGAACGCCGACTCCGCGATCTCTGCCTGGAAGAAGTTCTGCCGGATCGCGGCGACCACCCCGCCGAGGTCGTCGATCCGGGCGAAGTACGCGTATGCCTGGCGCTCGAGCTCGTTGGTGAGCTCCTCCAGGAAGTACGCCCCGCCGAGCGGGTCGCTGGTCGCGACGACGTTCGTCTCGTGTGCGATCACCTGCTGGGTGCGGAGCGCCAGGCGCGCGGCGTCCTCGGTCGGCAGCGCGAGCGCCTCGTCGTAGGAGTTCGTGTGCAGCGACTGCGTTCCACCGAGAACGGCCGCGAGCGCCTCGATCGCCGTGCGGACGATGTTCACCTCGGGCTGCTGCGCTGTAAGCGAGACGCCGGCGGTCTGGGTGTGGAAGCGCATCAGCCACGACCGCGGGTTCTTCGCGTGAAACCGCTCGCGCAACTCCCGCGCCCAGATGCGGCGGGCGGCGCGGTACTTGGCGATCTCCTCGAAGAAATCGAGGTGCGCGTTGAAGAAGAACGAGAGCCGCGGCGCGAACTCGTCCACGTCGAGGCCTCGCTCGATCGCCCATTCGACGTAGGTGAAGCCGTTTGCGAGCGTGAACGCGAGCTCCTGGGCGGCCGTCGAGCCCGCCTCGCGGATGTGGTACCCCGAGACCGAGATCGGGTGCCAGAGCGGCAGCTCCTGCGCGCAGAACTCGACCATGTCGGTCACGAGGCGCATCGAGGGCTCGGGCGGGAAGATGAACTCCTTCTGCGCGATGTACTCCTTGAGGATGTCGGTCTGGATCGTCCCGCGCAACGCCGAGCGCGGGACGCCCTGCTGCTCGGCGACACAGACGTAGAAGGCAAGCAGGATCGCCGCGGGCGAGTTGATCGTCATCGACGTGGAGACCTCCCCGAGCGGGATCCCCTCGAAGAGCCGCGCCATGTCCTCGGCCGAGTCGACGGCGACGCCCTCCCGCCCGACCTCACCCTCCGAGCGGGGGCTGTCCGAGTCGTGCCCCATGAGCGTCGGCATGTCGAACGCCGTCGAAAGACCCGTCTGCCCATGCTCGAGGAGGTAGTGGAACCGCTGGTTCGTCTCCTCCGCGGTGCCGAAGCCGGCGAACTGGCGCATCGTCCACAGGCGGCCCCGGTACATCGTCTCGTAGACGCCGCGCGTGAACGGATACTCGCCGGGGGACCCGAGGTCGCGGTCGTAGTCGACCTTCACGTCCGCGGCCGTGTAGAACGGTGCGACCTCGATCCCGCCCATGGTCGTGCGGCTCGTCACGCCGCCCACGCTACAGGGCCGCGACCAGCGCCCTGAACTCGTCGCCGCGCTGCTCGAAGTTGTCGTACTGGTCGTAGCTCGCGCAAGCGGGGCTGAGCAGGACGACATCGCCCCGATCGGCGAGCCCGGTCGCGTGGCCGACCGCGTTGGCAAGGGTCACATCCCGGTCGAAGGGCCGGTCCTCGAGCACGCGGGCGAGCTCGCCGGCAGCCTCGCCGATCAGATGGATCGAGAGCACGTTGGGGCCGATCGCCTCGGCCAGCGGCGCGAAGCTCTCGCCCTTGAGCGAGCCGCCGAGGATCAGGTGCACGGGCTCGTCGGCGTAGGCGGCAAGCCCCCTGAGCGCCGCGGCGACGTTGGTCGCCTTCGAGTCGTTGACGTAGCGGACGCCCGCGACCTCACCGATCGGCTCGAGGCGATGGCGGATGCCGGGGAACACGCTCAGCGCCTCTGCGATCGCACTGTCGGCGACGCCGGTCGCGCGCGCGGCGGCGGTGGCAGCAGCGGCATTCTCGCGGTTGTGCAGGCCACGGATCAGCGGCTCGGCCGGTAGCTCGTCGTCGGACGAGAACTCGATCCCCTCGATGCCGAGCCCGCGAGGAACGACGGCAACGGCGGCGCGGTCGAAGATACGGAGCTTCGCGTCCCGGTAGGCCTCGAAGCTGCCGTGGCGATCGATGTGGTCGGGCTCGAGGTTCAGCAGCACGGCGACGTCGCAGGCGAACTCGTGGACGTCCTCCAGCTGGAACGACGACACCTCGCAGGCGACCCAGCCGGCCGTGGCGATCGACGTCAGTGGAGTGCCGATGTTCCCTGCAACCACGGTGTCACGGCCGGCGGCGCGGAAGATCGCGCCCAGCAACTCGGTGGTCGTCGACTTGCCGTTCGTGCCCGTGACCGCGACGAAGTGGGCGCCGGTCGGCGCAAGCAGCCGCCAGCCGAGCTCGAGCTCCGACCAGACCGGCACGCCGCGCGCCCTTGCCGCAGCGACCAGCGGCTGCTCGCCGGGAACGCCCGGCGACTTCACGAGCACGTCGGCGCCCTCGAGCAGCGAGAGGTCGCTCTCGTTGCCGAGCGACCGGTCGATCCGGATCACCTCGTCTCCGCGCTCCTCGAGCCGGGCCGCCGCAGCCCGCCCGGATCGTGCGAGACCGTAGACGACCGCTCTCACGGACGAATCTGCGGGTAGTACTTGTAGAAGAGGGCGAACCCGCCGGTGCAGAGGATCCCGGCGACGATCCAGAAGCGCACCATGATCTTCGTCTCGGACCACGACTTCATCTCGAAGTGATGGTGAATGGGTGCCATCAGGAACACGCGTCTCCCCCACCATTTGAACGAGATCACCTGGATCACGACCGAGAGCGCCTCGATCACGAAGATCCCGGCGACGAACAGCAGCAGCAGCTCGACCTTCAGGAAGATCGCCATCGCCCCGATCGCGCCGCCGAGCGCCATCGCGCCCGTGTCGCCCATGAAGACCTCGGCCGGGAACGCGTTGAACCACAGGAACCCGACGGCGGCCCCGATGATCGCGGCGCCGATGTAGGCGGCGTCGAGGCGGTTGGCGATCCGGTTGCCGTTCGGCGCGACCTCGCGGATGTAGATCGTGACCGCCATCGCGGTGAGCGTGAAGAGCGCGATGATCGACGTCCCCGCGGCGAGCCCGTCGAGGCCGTCGGTCAGGTTCACGGCATTCGCGGCGCCGGCGATGATGAAGAAGACGAGGACGTACCAGCCCCAGCCGAGCGGGATCGTCTTCTGCACGATCGGGACGAAGATGCTGTGGTCGAGCCCCTGATGGTGCGCCGCGACGCAGACGAGCGCGGAGGTTGCGAGCAGCAGCAGCATCTTGATCCGGCCCGAGAGACCGAGGGAGCGGCGGTGGCGCACCTTGATCAGGTCGTCCAGGAAGCCGATCCCGCCGCAGGCGAGCATCGTCCCGAAGATCGCGAGCGCAGGCGCGGTTCCGACCGTCGTGGCAAGGAACGCGATCGAGGCGGCGAGGACGATCAGGACGCCACCCATCGTCGGGGTGCCCTGCTTGACGGAGTGGTGCTGCGGGCCCTCCTCCCGGATCGTCTGACCGAGCGAGTGGCGGCGCAGGAAATCGATGAAGAACGGGCCCGCGAGGATCGAGATGATGAGCGCGACGAGCGCGGCGACGAGTACGTGTGCCATGGTCTAGCGGGGTAGTTTCGCCGCGACGGCCTCGAGTCCCACCGAACGCGAGCCTTTGACGAGGACGACGTCGCCCGAGCGCATGACTGCTTGCAGCGCAGCGACGGCATCCTCCACGGTTGCAACCTGTGCGACCTCGACGCCGGGTGCGGCAACGACGTATTCGGCTGCGAGCGGGCCGACCGCGACGATCGCCTCGACTCCCGACCTGACGACCTCCTCGCCGATCTCGCGGTGATAGGCCGGCGCCTGATCACCGAGCTCGGCCATCCCGCCGAGCACCGCGACCTTGCGACGCTCGCCCGCGAAGGCCGAGAGATGCGCGAGCGCCGCCCGCATCGACGCAGGGTTCGCGTTGTAGCAGTCGTTGATCAGCGTCACACCGTCGGGCAACTCGATCACCTCCTCGCGCAGCGGGCTGAAACGGACGTCGAGCACCCCGTCCTCGATCGGGATCCCGAGCACGTCGCAGACCGTCAGCGCAGCCAGCGTGTTCTGCAGCTGGTGAGGGCCGGCGTAGGTCGTCTCGAGCCGGATCTCGCGGTCGCCGATCCGGAACCGGCCGGCCTCCTCGGGCTGCCCGAAGCGGCGGATCTCGATGTCGGTGCGCTGGAGGTACGGCTCGAGGAGCGGCTCCTCGGGGACGACCGCCGTTCCGCCCGGTGGGAGCGCCTCGATCAGCTCTGCCTTGGCCCGGGCGACGTTCTCGACCGTCCCGACGAGCTCGAGATGGACCGGAGCGATGTTCGTGATCAGGCCGATCTCCGGGCGGGCGAACGAGGCGAGCCACGCGATCTGGCCGAGCCCCCGCATGCCCATCTCGACGATGCAGACCTCGGTGTCGGTCTCGATGCGACCCAGGGTGAGCGGGACGCCGAGCTCGTTGTTGAAGTTCCCCTCCGAGGCGACCGTTCGCCGGTGGCGCGCGCAGAGCGTGGCCAGGATGTCCTTGGTCGTGGTCTTGCCGGCTGCGCCGGTGATCGCGACGATACGGGCCGTCGTTCGGTCGCGAACGGCGCCGCCGATTGCGGCGAGCGCGACGTGCGCGTCCTCGGGAACGAGTGTGGCAGCCGCCCCGCGGGCGAGTGCATGCCTGACGAAGTCCTCGCCGTCGCCGACGGCGACGAACAGGTCGCCTTCCTCGATCCTGCGCGAGTCGATCTGGAGGCCGGTGACCTCGCTCGCCCAGGGTCGCGCGATCAGCCGGCCGAGCGGCTCGATCAGCTCCAGCTCGAGCGGGATCACGGGCCGGCCGTCATTCCTTCGAGCACGCCGCGGGCCACCTCTCGGTCGTCGAACGGGATCTTCCCGGTGGCGAGCTCCTGCTCCGGCTCGGCTCCGCGACCGGCGATCACGACGATCTCGCCGGGGCCGGCCTCCTCGAGCGCCCGTGCGATCGCGATGCGGCGGTCGAGCTCGACCTCCATGTCTCCCAGCGCGCCTTCCGCGACCTCTGCGGCGATCTGCTCGGGCGGCTCCGACCGTGGGTTGTCGGAGGTGAGTAGCGGGCGGTCGGCGAGCTCCGAGACGACCCGCCCCATCAGCGGCCGCTTGCCGCGGTCACGGTCGCCTCCGGCGCCGAACACGACCGTGAGCCTGCCGTCGCCGAGGCCTCGGGCGGTGCGGATGACGTTCTCGAGCGAGTCCGGCGTGTGCGCGTAGTCGACGATCACGGTGAACGGCTGGCCGGCGTCAATGGTCTCGAACCGGCCGGGAACGCCCCGGAGGCCCTCGATGCCGCGCTTGACGGCGTCCCGGTCGATGCCGAGCGCCTGGGCGGCCAGTGCAGCGCCGATCGCGTTCTCGCGGTTGAAGGCCCCGCTGAGCGGAAGCTCGATCCCGTCGAGCGCATCGGAGGTGGCGGCGTCGAAGGTGATCGAATCGGGGATCGATGCGGCCAGCCGCCTCCCCCACTCGTCGCCGACGTTGATCACCGCGCGCTCGGCCTGGGCGAAGAGCGCCGCCTTGGCCTCGTAGTAGGCCTCCGTCGTCCCGTGGAAGTCGAGGTGGTCCTGCGTCAGGTTGGTGAAGATCAGCACCGCGAACCGGGTGCCCTCGAGCCGGCCCTGCGCGCCGGCCTGCGAGGTCGCCTCGAGGACACAGGCTCGGTCTCCGCCGTCTGCCATCTCACGAAGGAGCCGCTGCAGGTCGATCGCCTCGGGCGTGTTGAGGCCGATCGGGCGTCGCTCACCGCCCACGCGCCGCTCGATGTTGGTCAGCAGGCCCGTCTGGCGGCCGGCAGCCTCGAAGATCGCGCGCAGGAGGAACGCTGAGGTCGTCTTCCCGTTGGTGCCCGTGACCGCAGCCACCGGCAGCTCGGCCGACGGGTCGCCGAAGAAGAGCACCGCCGCGACGGGCATCGCAGCCCGCGCGTCCTGCACGACGAGCTGCGGCAGGTCGATGTCGACGGGATGCTCGACAACGAGCGCCGCGGCGCCGAGCGCGGCCGCGGTCGCGGCGAACGCATGGCCGTCGGCGGTTCGCCCGCGCACGCAGAAGAACAGCGCACCCGGCGTCACCGTGCGCGTGTCGTAGGAGAGATCCGTGATCTCGACTGCCGCAGCGCCGCCCGGCGCCCCGTGGACCACCTCGCCCGGCCCGAGCGCCACGATGAAGCGCTCAAGGTTCATCGCGGGCGGAGTCTATCGAGGCACCCGCCTGTCCCCCGTGGCCATGACCTCGCCGGGCACGTCCTGGGACAGTCCCAGTAACGGTCGGGCACCGTTTCGCGCTCATGGCCGAGAGGGGCGGTTGGATCTCCCTGCAAATCGGGGTGAGCGGATCAATGTCCGATCGGACATGTCTGGGGACAGTCACCGTAACGGAAGCGTGACGAACCTTCCACAGGTCAAGGCGATTCGCGGCTGCGGCGCTCGAGGAAGACGACGTCGCGCCAGCGGCCGTGGTGCTGTCCGATGCGCTCGCGGATGCCGACGACGCGGAAGCCGACGCGTTCGTGGAGCGCGAGGCTCGCCGCGTTCTCCGGGAAGATGCCGGTCTGGATCGTCCAGATGCCGGCCGCCTCGGAGCGGCGGATCAGCTCCTCCATCAGCGCGCGGCCGACACCGCGGCCGCGGGCCCACCCCGCGATGTAGACGGAGCTCTCGACGACCCCGGCGTAGACGCAGCGGCCGGACACGGGCGACATCGCGGCCCAGCCGGCGACCTCATCGCCGTCGAGCGCAACCAGCCGCAGCTCGAGCAAGTGCGCCTCGTCCCAGTCCTCCCAGGAGGGCACTGCAGTCTCGAACGTCGCGTTCCCGGTTGCGATGCCTTCGGCGTAGATCCGTGCGACCGCGTCCCAGTGCTCGGGGGCGAGGGCGGTGATCTCCATGCGCCTACGTGCTCAGTGTCTTCGGCGCGTCCGGCGGCACTTCGAGGTACTGCAGGTCGAACTTCGCGATCGCCGCGAACGCCGGGGCGGCGACGACGCCGCCGAAGATCGAGCCGCGCGGATCGTCGACCTTGACGAGCACCACGAGCTTCGGATGAGAGGCCGGGACCATCCCGACGAACGAGGCGGTGTAGTCGGTCGACGAGTAGCCCTTCGGCGTCGCGACCTGAGCGGTGCCGGTCTTTCCGGCGACGGTGTAGCCCGGGATCTGCGCCGCCGAGCCGGTGGCGCCCGGATCGCTGATGACGCCGCTCAGCATCGCCTTGACCTCGTGGTCGACGGCCTCGGACATCAGGCGCCGCGTCTTCCACACCTGCGGGGCGCGCCCCCCGACGCGCTCCACGAGGTGTGGCTCGATCCAGACGCCGTTGTTGGCGACGGCGGCGTACACCGAGGCCATCTGGATCGGCGTGACCGAGATGCCCTGCCCGATCGGCACGTTGCCGATCGTCGTGTCGCTCCACTGGGCGAGCGGAAGGACGAAGCCCGGGCTCTCACCGGGGAAATCGATGCCCGTCTGCTCCCCGAACCCGAACTTCTGGACCCAGTAGGCGAGCCGGGAGGAGCCGAGCTTCTCGGCGATCGTGACGGCGCCGACGTTGGACGAGTACGCGAGCACCTGCGCGACGGAGTAGTTGACCGTGCCACGCGACTCGGCGTCGTGCACCGAGCACTGGTAGCAGCCGCTGTAGCGGAAGAGGTACGGCAGCGTGAAGCGCGTGTTCGGCGTGACGATCCCGTCCGAGAGCGCACCGGTGATCGTCACGAGCTTGAAGGTCGAGCCGGGCTCGTAGGTGTCCGTGACGGCGCGGTTCCGCAGGAGCGAGGGCGAGTAGCGGGCGACATTCGAGGTGTTGTTCGCGTCATAGCCAGGCGTCTGGGCCATAGCGAGGACAGCACCCGTCGACGGGTCGAGAACGACCGCGGTCGCGTCCTTGGCCCCCCACTGGGCGACCGTGTCGCGCAGTACCTTCTCGGCCTGTGCCTGGATCGTGTGGTCAAGCGTCGTGAAGACGTTCGACCCCTCCTGCACCGGCCGTGAGCTGATCGTGTCGATCGCGCGGCCGGTCGGGTCGCGGACGACCGTCTGCGTGCCGGGCCGCCCGGCGAGCTTGTGGTCGTACTGCAGCTCGAGGCCGCCGAGGCCGTGCTGGTCGGTTCCGGCGAAGCCGAGCACCTGCGCGGCGACGCCGTTCTGCGGGTAGGTGCGGAGCTCCTCGGGATAGGAAGCGATGCCGGCAAAGCCCTTCTTCAGGAAGACGGCGGCCTTGGCGGGGTCGACGAACCGGTCGACGTAGACGAACTGGCTCTTCTTGTTCACGAGCTCGGGGTAGAGGACGTTGCCGTTGACCCCGAGCAGCCGGTGGGCCGCGAGCGTGATCCCGCGGGCGTTGTGCACCTGCTTCGGATCGGCGTAAATCGTCGTCATCTGCGTCCCGATCGCGAGCTGGACGCCGGTGCGGTCGAAGATCGTGCCCCGCCCGGCCGGGATCGTCTGCGTCTGCTCGTGCTGGCTCCGCGCGAGGCCCGACAGGTGCGCCGCCTGGACGCCCTGAAGCCAGACCGCCCGCGCGAACATCGCCGCGAAGACGAGCGTGAACAGGACGAGCAGGAGCCGGATGCGGCGGTTGGCGTGCTTCTCGCGAATCGGGGAGGCCAAGGGGCTACTTTCCGAGGTCGATGTAGTCGATGCTGGACGGGTCGGCCTGGATGAGGCCGTCCTGGCTGTGCGCGAGCTTCTGGATCCGCGGCGAGGCGAGAGCGGACGAGAGCTGCGCGACGAGTGCGGCGTTGTCCGCCTTGAGCTTCGAGCGTGCCTGGTTCGCGCTGTCGAGCCGCAGGTTCAGCTGCAGCACCGCCAGGTTCACGAAGACGACGCCGGCGAGCAGGACGCCGAAGACGGCGATCCACGCGATCGCCGCACGGGAGTGGGGACGGCGGCGTGTGCGCGCGGCGGGACGGCGAGGCGCAGGCTTCGGTGCCGCCTTCGGCGCACCCCTGGGCGCTGTCTTCGGACGCGGCCGGCGCGCGGGCGCGGCGACAGCGGCGGCGCGGGTGCTAGCCAACCTTCACCGCCACTCTCATCCGGGCGGAGGCGGAACGCGGGTTGCGGGCGACCTCGGCCGTGCTCGGCCGGATCGCCCGCCGGGGAATGGCGCGCAGAGTCGGCGTCGACCCACAGGCGCAGACAGGGAAGTCGGGCGGGCAGGTGCAGCCATGCTCGGCGTCGCGCAGGAACCGCTTGACGATGCGGTCCTCCAGCGAGTGGAAGGAGATCACCGCGAGCCGCCCGTGCGGGCGCAGCATCTCGAGCGCAGCGGGTAGCGCGCGCTCGAGCGAGCCGAGCTCGTCGTTCACCTCGATCCGGAGCGCCTGAAACACGCGCTTGGCCGGATGGCCTTCGCCGAACCGGGCCGGCGCGGGCAGCGCCTGCTTGATCACCTCGACGAGATCGCCCGTGCGCTCGAACGGCTGCTTGGCGCGGCGCCGGACGATCGCCCGGGAGACCTGCCGTGCGTAACGCTCCTCGCCGTAGCGGCGGAAGATGTCTGCGAGCTCCCATTCGCCTGTCTCGTTGACGACGTCGGCAGCGGT
The DNA here is from genome assembly GCA_963768435.1 of uncultured Actinomycetota bacterium. Classification (GTDB taxonomy): domain Bacteria; phylum Actinomycetota; class Thermoleophilia; order Gaiellales; family Gaiellaceae; genus PALSA-600. The sequence goes on along the minus strand of CAVYIB010000030.1, from coordinate 36,255 downwards.
CAGGTCGGCGGCGGGATCCATGCGCATGTCGAGCGGAGCGTCGGCGGCATAGGAGAAACCGCGCTCGGGACGATCGAGCTGCATCGAGGAGACGCCGAGGTCGAGCAGGATCGCGTCGGCGCGAACGCCGTTCGAGCCGAGCTGCTCGAGCACCTGCGAGAACTCGCCGTGCAGCAGGCGCACCTTCGCCGCGGTCCTGCGCCGGAGCCGCTCGAAGTACGGCGCGACCGTCGGGTCGCGGTCGATCGCGATCAGCTTGCCCTCGCCGCGCAGGCACCCGACGAGCAGCTCGGAGTGCCCGCCCGCACCGAACGTGCAGTCGATGACCGTCTCCCCCGGCCGTGGCGCGAGGCGGTCGAGCACCTCGTCCGCGAGGACGGGGATGTGGTCAGTCTCGGTTGGCAAGACGCTCGGCAACATCTTCCGCGCTCCCTTCGGCTTGCGTGAGCTGCTCGCGCCACGTGGCGCGATCCCAGATCTCGAGATGGTCGAAGACGCCCGCGACCGTCACCTCGCGCTCGATGCCCGCACCGGCGAGAAGCTTGACCGGGATCACCATCCGTCCCTGCTTGTCCAGCTCGACGGGCGGCGCGGAGGTGAAGAAGTAGCGCTGCATGGTGCGCGTCTCCGGCCGGAAGGGGTCGAGCGTCCCGACCCGCTCGGCAAGGACAGCGAATGCGGCCTTCGAATACACCGAAAGGCATCCGTCGAGGCCGCGCGTGATGACGACCTCGTCCCCGAGCTCTTCGCGGAGCTTCGCAGGGAGCGTGAGACGATTCTTGTCGTCGAGGGTGTGGTCGTATTCGCCGAGCAGCATGCCACTTGGCCCCACTTTAACCCACAATCCCCCACCTGTCCAGTCCTAAAGGGTTATTTGTGCCGAGTACGGCCCCCTTCCGGTGACGACGGCTGCGCCTGCGCGGGCGGCCAGGCCGAGTGCGTCGGCGAGCGAATCGCCCTGCGCAAGCCCGAAACAGAGCGCAGCAGCGAACGAGTCTCCCGCCCCGTAGGCGTCCTCGAGCGGCCCGGGCGCCGGCGCAGGCTCGTAGCGCTCACCGTTCGCCATCCCCCCTCGGGCACCCTCCGTGGCGCAGAGGACACCGACCTCGAGGCTCCCGTCGTAGTGCTCGCCGGGGTCGGTCCCGCTTCCGACGAGCAGGTCGAGCCGGACGCCGCCCTCCTCGAGCGTCTCGAGCTCGCGGGGCGTCGCCGCCAGGAACGAGGCTGCCCGCGCCGAGCGGAGCGCGGCGACGTCTCCTGCGATGAAGAAGACGCAGTCGTAGCCCGCGAGATCGAAGGGCCCCTTCGGCCGGAGCTTCGGGCCGACCGTCGTGATCGTGCGCTCCTTCGCCTGGTCGACGTGGGTCAGCGCCCGGCGTGTCGATCCGAACCACTGCGTGTGCACCGTGAGCCCGAGCTGCTCGAGTTGCTCGAGCGACCGGCGTCCGGCGTCGTCCTGGCCGAGCGCGGTGTAGAAGTCGCACGCGCCCGCGAGCTTCAGCAACTGCGCCGCGACGACGGAGCCGCCGCCGGCGGGGCCGGCCCAGAGCTCCATCCCGTGAGCGATCTGGCCTGGGGCCGGGACGTGGTCGACCTCGACGAACTCGGTCCACTCCACGTGGCCGACGACGGCAACCTTCATCCGTTGAAGCTATCTCACAGTTCGCGCCGGTCCACCGTTGGACTTCATGATGGAGGCGATGACGATCCCGCCCTTCGAGCGTTTCTACGGCGAGCACTGCGACGAGGTGCTCGGCTATCTCCGCCGGCTGCTCGGACAGCGGGCCGAGGACGCATGGCAGGAGACATTCCTGCGCGCGCTCCGCGCCTACGACCGGCTCGAGCACGGACGGCATCTTCGCGCCTGGGTGTTCACGATCGCCACGCGGGTCGCGATGGACGACCTGCGCCGGAAGGGGAAGAACAACATCAGCCTCGACGAGGCACACGAGCCCGCAGCCGGCCCGGAGGCCGCTCCCGCGTTCGACCAGCTCGAGCCCTACACCGGCGATCTTCCCCCCACCGAACGGGCCGCTGTCGTGCTCCGTTACGGCTACGACCTTCCCTACGCAGAGATCGGCGCGGCCCTCGGCTCCTCGGAAGAGGCGGCCCGGGCTGCCGCGTCATCCGGAGTCCGCAGACTGAGGAGGAACCTTGAGCGTCACGCCTGAGCTCGACGCCCGTTTCCGCGCCGCCGCGCTGGCGGAAGGGCTCGTCGACGTCCGCTACGACATCGTCCCGTCGCCGGTCGGAGACCTGTTCGTCGCCTCCACCCCGCTCGGCCTCTGCCGCATCTCGTACACGGTCGAGGGGACGGACGAGGCGGTGGCGCGGGTCTTCGGCGCCCGCGTCCTGCGGTCGCCGCTCGACGACATCCGCCGCGAGCTCGACGAGTACTTCGAGGGGAAGCGGCGCGACTTCGACGTGCCGCTCGACCTCCGGGTCGCGCCGTTCCACGAGGCGGTGCTGCACGAGCTCGCCCGCGTCCCCTACGGGCAGGTGGACACCTACGGGCATCTCGCTGCGCTCGTCGGTCGCCCGAAGGCAGCCCGCGCCGTCGGCACGGTGATGAACCGCAACCCGATCCCGATCGTCCTGCCGTGCCACCGGATCGTCGGCGCGAACGGCTCGCTGACCGGATACGCGGGCGGCCTCCCCACCAAGCGCCACCTGCTCGAGCTCGAGGGCGCGACGCTGCCCCTCAAATGACGAGATGGGGCTGGGGCCTGGTTGCGCTGGCCGGAGTCGCCGTCGTGGCAGCGCTCGCGGTCGTGTCGACCGAGAAGGGCCGCACCGTCCCGGAGATCGTGCGCGCCGCCGGCTGCACCTATCGCGACGTGACGCCGCTCCCCCCGAAGCCCGGGTCGCGAGACGACTACCACCAGGACGTGCCGACCCTCAGCACGCCCGTGAGGTGGGCGACGTTCCCGCCGTCGGGCGGGAGCCATTACCGGCTCTGGGCAACCTGGGGCTTCTACCGCAAGGCAGTGAACCCCCGCATGGTCGTTCACAACGAGGAGCACGGCGGGGTCGTGATCTGGTGGGGGCCGGACGTCCCGCAGTCGACCGTCGACGAGCTCGAGGCCTTCTATCGCTCATCGCCGGTGGCGATGTTCGGCACTCCGATCGCCGGGCTCGGGAGCAAGATCGCCCTGACCGCCTGGAACGCCGACCCGCGCTGGAAGGGCGAGCCGGGGCTCGCCTACAAGCACGGCTACTACGGCACCGGCCGGATCGCGATCTGCACGGGGTTCGACGAGAGAGCGTTCGCCGCGTTCAGGGACGCCTACCGCGGCAAGAGCCCGCAGGGATTCCCGATCGAGGGCGACCGCCCGGGCTGTGGCCCGGCCAAGCCCTGCTAGGTGGCCGACGCGCCGGTGACGACGATGTAGTGGAAGTTCTGCGGGCCCGCGAAGTACGACCAGCGGCCGGCGACGAGCATCAACGCACGGGTCTTCTTCCCCACGAACTTGACTCCGGTCACGTTGATCGGCGCCTTCGACTTCGGCCCGAGAATCGTCAGGCCGGCCTTGGGATCCTTGTCGAGCACCGAGAAGGTGTAGCGGCCGGCGGGCAGGCTCGTGACCGGCTTGCCCTTGCTGGTGAGCGTGAGCGCGCCCTTCGCCGAGAGCGTCGCGGTCAGCGTCGCCTTGGACACTCCCGAGCCGACGAGCGGGTCCTCGACCGAGCCTTTACCGGTCCCGATGATCGGCGGCGGCACCGTCGCGGATCCGCTGTTCGCGATCGAGAAGACGGTGCGGGTGACCGAGGGCTGGTTCAGGTCCTGGGCGGTATAGCTCTGCCCGGCCTGGAACGTGGCCGGGAAGGTCTTGTCCGCCTCACAGCCGGCGGTCATCGTCGTGAAGATGTTCACTCCGGGGCCGGTGAGCTGGAACTGCGGGGCGCCGCGGCAGGCCGTCAGGTCGGTGACCCCCGCGAGCGGGACCGTGCCGAACGCGAGGGGAGTCCGGATGTCGACCTGGTAGGTACCGGGCGGCACCTGGCTCACGGTCTGCCCCGCGTCGTTCTGGATCGTGAACGTGCAGTTCATCGCGTACATGAAGTACAGCGTCGGCACCGTGGCCTGGTTCGACGGGGACGTCGCGCCGCCCGCCGTGACGAGGACAGCGGCCATCACAACCGCTGCCGCCAACGTCAAAACCCCCCGAATGAGCACTGCCATAACGGGAGTCATGGTATCAGCGCTTATTGATAGTTGCTCTCAGCTTCGCGCCGCGAGCAGCGCGGCGGCGGCGAGCCGAGAGGCCTCGGCGAGCGCCGCGGAGGCCAATGCGGGCCCGAACGTGACGCGGGCGATCCCGAGCTCCTCGAGCTCCTGGAGCCGCGGGTTCTCCGGCCGGGCGAGCACGTTGACCGGGCCCGAGATCCCTTCTGCGAGCGAGCCGAGCGTCTCGAACGGGGCCAGGATCGGGTACACGCAGTCGGCTCCGGCGGCCAGGTAGGCGTTGCCGCGCTCGACCGCCTCCTCGACCCCGCCCGTCCGGGTGATGAAGACGTCGACGCGCGCGTTGAGCACCAACCCCGGCGCGGCGGCACGCGTGGCCCGGATGATCTCGACCTGCTGGTCGATCGGGACCATCGCAGCCTCCCCGTGGGAGTCCTCGAGGTTGATCCCGGCGACCCCGATCGCGACCGCGGCAGCCGCCGTCCGTGGCGGATCGCCGTAACCGGCCTCGAGGTCGGCGGTGACGGGGACGTCGACGGCGCGGACGATCCGCTCGATCACCCTCAACATCTCCTCGACGGGGGCTTGCTCGCGATCCTCCCAGCCGAGCGAGCGGGCGACCGCCGCGCTCGTCGTCGCGATGGCGCGGCAGCCGGGCAGCGCAGCGAAGGTCTTGGCGCTGGCCACGTCCCAGGCGTTCAGCAGGACGAGAAGCGGCGGTGTGCGATGGAAGCGGCGGAACTGCTCTGCGCGGGTCACTCCTTGAGGTTAACCTCCGGGTAGGGGCCGATGAGCCGGTACCCGACACCCCACTCGTTGTCGACGTACGGCGTGACGGGGTCGACAAGCCTCAGCTTGCACCGGAGGCGAGACGCGTGCGAGTCGAGGGTGCGGGTGTGCATCGAGGGCGGCCAGTGCCAGATGTCCCTCAGCAGCTCGTTGCGCGTGAAGACCCGTGTCGGATCGGACGCGAGCTTCGCGAGCAGCTGGAACTCCTTGTGGGAGAGCTTCAGCGGGATCCCTCTGATCGATGCGACCCTGGCCGCCTCGTCGATCGTGAGGTCGCCCGCCCGCCAGGCGCGCTCCGGCTGCAGGACGGCACGGATCCGCTCGACCAGATCGTCGTCGAAGCCCTGTTCCCGCAATTGCTGCTCGACCGTCGACATCTTTTCGACGGTACCGGCCGCCTCCGCGTGAGGCTAGATGTCCTTTGAGCCGAAACTGTGACGATTCATCCCCACCTCAGAGTCGAGCCGGAGCGGATGACCCCGACGAGCAGCCAGATCCCGAGCACGCCGGAGGCGATGAAGCCGAAGGCCGACACGACGTTCAGCCCCAGTACATGCGGCCCGGTCTTCGCGAAGATCCCGATCAGGCTCGACCCGATCAACCCGCCGACGACGATCAGCGCGATGACGAGGCGGTTCGAGATCACGTCGAGCTTGTGCATCAGGTCGTCGAGCCCCTTGTGCACGAAGCCGAGCTCGATCTCCCCCGCCCGCACCTGCTCGAGCGTCTCGTAGAGCTGGTAGGGGAGCGCGGAGGTCGCCACCGCGAACTGGGTGGTCTCGCGGCGCGCGCGGCCCGCGACCCGGCCCGGCGAGAAGCGCTGGAGGACGAGCGCGCGCGCGTAGGGCCGTGCCACCTCGAAGACGTTGAAGTCGGGGTACAGCTCGACACCGACCGATCCGATCGTCGCGATCGCCTTGTCCAGCATCACGAACCGCGAGGGCAGGCGCAGGTTCATCGAGTAGATCAGCCCGAACGCCTCGCGGATCACCTGCAGCGGGTCGATCTCGTTGAGGCTCGAGCCGTAGTAACGCGAGTAGATCGTGTACAGCTCCGAGATGAACTCCTCTTCCCGCTCCTTCGGGTACCGGACACCGAGGTCGGCGAGGCGGCGCGGGAGGTTCTCGACGTTCTCGTTCGCGGCGTCGATGAAGAGCGCGGTCAGCTTGGAGAGGTCGCGGTCGGTCAGCTTGCCGGCGAGGCCGAAGTCGACGAGGCCGATCTTCTCGGGTGCGAGGACGAGGATGTTCGCCGGGTGGGGATCGCCGTGGAAGAAGCCGTGCCTGAAGATCATTGTCAGCCAGGTCTGGGCGATCACGTAGGCCAGCTTGCGCCGCTGGTCGAGTGTCCAGGCCTCCGTGTCGAGGTCGGCCAGCTGGACGCCTTCCAGGTACTCGAGCGTCAGCACCCTCTGGCTCGTGTAGCTCCAGTAGACGCGCGGCACGACGACGTGCGGATGCCCTGCGAAGTTGCGGTGGAACGCCTGGGCGTTGCGGCCTTCCTGGCGGTAGTCGAGCTCCTGGCGGATCGAGCGCGCGAACTCGTCGACGATCTCACGGGTATCGATGAAGTCGAGCGCGCGCACGCGCTCCTTGACGAGCCGGGCAGCCTGCTCGAGCAGCTGGATGTCGCTCTCGATCTGCCGCGGCGCGTTCGGCCGCTGCACCTTCACAGCGACGTGCTTGCCGTTCGGCAGCACGGCGCGGTGCACCTGGCCGATCGACGCGGCTGCCATCGGCGTCTCGTCGAACTCCAGGAAGAGCCGGCTGATCGGCTGCTTCAGATCCTCGGCGATCACCCGCTCGACGTCGGCGAACGGGAAGGCGCGCACGTCGTCCTGCAACCCGCGGAGCTCGGCGATGATGTCCGGCGGGACGATGTCCGGGCGCGTCGAGAGAAGCTGCCCGAACTTGACGAACGTCGGCCCGAGCTCGTCGGCCATCTCGCGCAGGTGCCGCCCGCGGATCGCGTCGACATTGCCGGGCGGCGAGCGGCGGCCTTCGAGCAGCGAGCCGAAGCCGTGCTTCACCGCGACCTGGACGATCTCGCTCAGCCGGCCGATGTTCGCCGTCTTCGACTTCGACGCCATGGGGCGCAAGTGTTACATGCGCCTAGCGCGGGAACGCTGCCGGCACGCCTCCGTCGACCGGGAGAACCGCGCCGGTCGTCGACCGGGAGCGGTCGGAGACGAGGAAGGCGACAGCCTCGGCGACGTCGTCACCTGTGACCGCACGGCCGAGCAGGCTGCGCGACGCATAGAAGGCCTCGATCTCCTCGAGCTGCACCCCGTGGGCCTCCGCACGCTCCCGGCGGAGCTCGTCCGACCAGAGCTTGGAGCCCGCGAAGATCGCGTCGGGGTTGACGGCGTTCGAGCGGATGCCGAGCGGCCCGCCTTCGAGCGCCGCGATCCGCATCAGCTGAACGAGGCCGGCCTTGGCCACCGAGTACGGCCCGAAGCCGGCACCGGGGGCGAAGGCGTTCTTCGAGGCGACATAGACGAGGCTGCCGCCGATCCCCTGCTCGCGCAGAAGCGCGAGCGCGCGGCGTGTGAGCAGGAAGTGGGCGGTCAGGTTGATGTCGAGGCTGCGTCGCCATTCCTCGTCGGAGAGCGACTCGAGCGGGCCGGTCGAGGCGACGCCGGCGTTCAGGACAACCGCGTCGAGCCCGCCGAAGCTCTCGACCGCGGTCCGGACCGCCCGGTCGACGACGGCGGGATCGGTCAGATCGCCCGCGACCGTGACCGCGCGGACGAGGCCCTCGGCGGCGCCGGCGAGACCGTCCGCGTCGATGTCGGCGAGCAGGAGATGCGCACCTCGGGACGCCAGGTCGTGCGCGATGTCGCGTCCGATCCCGGACGCAGCGCCGGTGACGAGCGCCACGTGCCCGGCGAGCTCGGGCGGCGGCGGAGCGAGTGTCAGCTTGTAGAGCTCGAGCGGCCAGTACTCGAAGTCGTGCACCTCGGCGTCGGTGAGCCAGCTCGCGCCGCCAAAGCGGTCGAGGGTGGCGGCGACCGAGGCATGCGTGTGCGCTGCGATCTCGGCCCGCGTTCGTGCTGCGCGAATATCGGGCCCGGCGGCGACGACGCCGAAGCCCGGGACGAGCACGATCCGGCTGTCCGGCGGGAGGTCATCGATGTCGCCCGACAGGACCGCCGAGCGGCCGCCGATCCTGAGCATGTGGTCGGGTGTGCTCCGCAGCGCCGCGAGTCGCTCGACATCGGGGCGGTCGGCGAAGCCACGCTGGTCGCCGTCGGCGGCGAGCACGACGCGGCGCCCGGCCGAGAGCCGGCCGCGGAGACGGACGAGGACGCTGCTCGTCCGGCTCGCCGGTCTCGGCGGACTCCCCGTGCGAGCCGAGGTAATCGGACGCGCTCGCCACGAGCTCGCGTGTCAGCTCGTACGACTCCTCGTGCGTACTCCCCCAGGTGACGAGCCCGTGATGGGCGAGCACGACCGCGCGCGAATCCGCAAGGTCGGCGACGCGCTTCGACAGCTCGAACCCCGGCCGGAGATAGTCCACGACGGCGACGTCCGGCCCGAGGGCATCGCGGACTGCGGCCCGGGGATCTGGCGCATTCGCGAGCGAGCAGATCGCGTCGGCGTGGACGTGGTCGACGTGCGGCGCGGGCAGAAATGCGTGGAGGAGCGTCTCGATCGACGGGCGGGCGGCGTCGGGCTCGACGAGGCAGCGCGACAGGTAGGCGACCATCTCCTCGTCGGTCATCGCGGCGCGCTCACGCAGCGGCAGCAGGTCGTCGAGCCAGAGGCCGGGAAAGTCAGCCGCGGTGATGGTCGCGAGGTCGGAGCCGCTGCCCTTGATCCGGATCACGCGACGCTCGCGCCCCAGGTGGTCGGTCTCGACGAGCTTCGTCGAGGTATTGCCGCCGCCGTGCAGGACGAGCGTGCGATCGGCGCCGATCAGCCGCGACCGGCTGACGAGCCGCTCGAGCTCGGTTGAACCCTCAATCGCCGCCACGGGGGCCTAGCGGATCGACTGGATCGTCGCCTTCCACGAGCCGCGCGGCGCCGAGACCTCGACGGTCTCCCCCGGCTTGTGCCCGAGGAGCGCGGAGCCGAGCGGCGAGGTGGGCGAAACGGTGCCGGCGCCGCCGACCGCGCTGATCTCGACCGTCATCGCCTCTCCGCCCTCGTCCGTGACCTCGACCACCGAGCCGATGCCGACCTCCTCGCCGCTCGCCTGCTCGACGATCTCGGCGGTATCGAGCCGATGGCGGAGCGTCCGGATCCGCGCCTCGAGCAGGCCCTGCTCGTTCTTGGCCGCGTGGTACTCGAAGTTCTCGGAGAGATCGCCGAACTCTCGCGCGGTCTTGATTGCCGCGACCACCGCCGTGCGCTTCGGCCCTTCGAGCTCGGCGAGCTCGGCGGCGATCGCCTCGGCCTGCGTCTTGGTCAGGCGCTCGTCTACCACTTCGAGCCTCGACCGCGGCGCGAGGTGTAGACCAGGCGCGGCCGGGCCATCTTCATCCCGGACTCCTCGAAGCTCTCGGTGTGGCCCTGGAGGCGGGCGACGCGGCTGACGTCGGCCTGCTGCTCGGGAAGCACGAGCGTGATCCCGGTGCCGCCACGGCCGGCGCGGCCGGTGCGGCCCACCCGGTGCGTGTAGGACGAGGACTCCTCGGGCGGGTCGAAGTTGATCACGTGCGTGATGTCGTCGACGTCGAGGCCGCGGGCGGCGACGTCGGTCGCGACGAGCGTCCGCACCTTGCCCGAGTCGAAGCGCGCCAGCGCCTTCTCGCGCTGGACCTGCGCCTTGTCGCCGTGGATCGCGACCGCATCGATGTCGTGGCGGCGCAGCTTCTCGACGAGCCGGTCGGCGCCCGCCTTCGTGCGAACGAAGACGAGAGCGAGCCCGCCGTCGGCGGGCAGCAGGTCGATCAGCGTCTGCACCTTGTTCTCCGGGGTGACCGGGATGAAGCGGTGGTCGACGTCGCCGGAGCGCCGCTCCTCGGGCAGGTCGCCCTCGAAGCGTGCCGGGAACTTCGTGTAGCGCCGCGCCAGCTCGCCGACCTCGCCGTCGAGCGTCGCGGAGAAGAACATCGTCTGGCGGTCACCGGTGAGCCCGCGGATGATGCGGTCGACCTGCGGCTTGAAGCCCATGTCGAGCATCCGGTCGGCCTCGTCGAGCACGAGGATCTGGACGGCATCGAGCGAGATCAGCTTGCGGTCGAAGAGATCCTGCAGGCGGCCGGGGGTGGCGACGAGGATCTGCGCCTCGCGCGCATCCTGGGCCTGCTTGCGGAGAGGCACGCCGCCGTACACGGCGACGGTGCGCAGCCCGCGAACGGTGGCGATCGCCTCGATCGCCTCGGTCACCTGCGATGCGAGCTCGCGGGTCGGAACGAGCACGAGTGCGCCGACCGCGGACGAGCCGCCTTCGAGCCGCTCGACGATCGGGATGCCGAACGCGAGCGTCTTGCCCGACCCGGTCGGGCTCTTGGCGAGCACGTCGCCGCCGCGCATCGCCTCGGGGATCACCGTCGCCTGGATCGGGAACGGCATCTCGATCCCCTGCTCTGCCAGGACGTCGCAAACGGCACCGGAAACGCCCAGCGCCTGGAATCCATCAGTCATGTTGTGGAGCTCCTTAGTTTTTGTCGGACGAGATCCCGCCAGATCTCGTCAACGACGAAAACGGAGCGCGATCTCACTGGAGAGACGGATTGCCCTCCATGCATTCACGATAGCACCGGCCCCGGCGGCCGCGGCCCGCGCCGGGGCTTCCTAATCGGTGCCGTCGAGCCGCTCTTCGATCAGCCGCAGCCGGTGCTCGAGCTGCGCCACGCGCAGGTCGAGCTCGTCCCAGTCCTCGCGGGTGATCAGCCCGAGCTCGTAGAAGACGCTGTTGACCCGGGTCTTGGTCTCCTCGCCCAGGCGAACCGCATCCCCACGCCAGCGAGAGGTCGCATCGTCGAACAGGACCCGTAGCTCGTCGAGCTTCACGCCGAGGCTCGAGAGGATCCGGTCGATCGGGTCGCGCTCGTCGAAGAGGTCGTTACCGGGGTCGTCCATGCGGCCTCGACTGGCGCCGCTGGCGGCGCCGTTCGCGTTTCGCGTCCTCGGACTCGGGCGGCCCACCGGCGTCGGTTGCGCCGATCCCGACCGGCTGCGCCTCGGGCTCCTCGTCGGGAGTCTCGGCGGGCAGCCCGGCCGCCGCCTTCTCGGCCTCGCGGAGCACCTTGGTGCGCATCTTCTCGTCCCAGGCCTCGCCGCGCCGGCCGGCGTACTCCGGGTCGCGCTCGAGCAGGCTGGAGAGAAGCGGCGAGGCGATGAAGATCGTCGACACCGCGCCGACCACGATCCCGACGATGATCGCGAAGGCGAAGTCCTGCAGCGTCGCGCCGCCGAGGATGAAGAGCCCGATGATCGGGAGCAGCGTGATCGTCGAGGTCACGATCGACCGCTTCAACACCTCGGAGACCGAGACGTTGATGATCGTCGCGACGCTCGCGCGGGGCATCAGCTTCATGTTCTCCCGGACGCGATCGAAGACGATGATCGTGTCGTAGACCGAGTAGCCGAGGATCGTCAGGATCGCGGCCACGGTGTCCGCGCTCACCTCGCGCCCCGAGATCGCGTAGATGCCGAGCATGATGGGAATGTCGTTGAGCAGCGTGCGCAGGATGGGGACCGCGAACCGCCACCGGAAGCGCAGCGTCACGTACAGCGCGATCAGCGCGAACGAGACGATGATCGCCAGGATCGCGCCGTTCAGGATCTGGCGGCTGAAGCTGGCCGAGACGTTCTTGACGCCGAGCTTCTCGGCTCCGACGGTCTTCGTGAGCGTGTTCGTCAGCTTGTCCTGCTCGGCGGATTGCAGCTTCTTGAGCCGGATCTGGAAGTTCGTATAGGAGTCGGACCCCGTCTGAGTGCCGCGGCCCTGGATGACGGCGTCGCCGGCACCGACGTTTGCGGCGGTCTTGCGGACGAGCGCGAGCGAGGTCGGGTTCGCCGTCGTGAACTGCACCTGGACGCCACCCTTGAAGTCGATGCCGAGGTTCAGCCCCTGGAAGATGATCGCGAGGACGCTGAGCCCGACGGCGACGAGCGAGATGATGAAGTAGAGGTGGCGCCGCGTGACGACGTCGATCTGCTGCCAGCGCGGGATGTCCGAGGCGGTCGCGCCCATGAAGCTCGGCGACTGCGCGAACTTGAAGCCGGCGAGGAGCCCGAGCATCGCCCGGGTCGCCGCGACGGCGGTCAACAGCGAGACGATGGTGCCGATCAGCAGCATCAGCGCGAAGCCCTTGACCTCGGCCGTCGCGACCGCGAAGAGGATCAGCGCCGTGATCGCCGTGACGACGTTCGCGTCGACGATCGTCCTGACGCCCTTCTGGTAGCCCGCGGAGATGGACGCGCGCACGCTTCGCCCAGCTCGCGCCTCCTCCTTGATGCGTTCGAAGATGACCACGTTCGCATCTGCGGCGACGCCGATCGTCAGGATCAGGCCCGCGAGGCCCGGCAGAGTCAACGTGACGTTGAGCAGCAGGATCGCGCCGTACATCAGCGCCGAGTAGATCGCGAGCCCGAAGACCGCGACGACGCCGAGGAAGCGGTAGAGGACGAGCAGGAAGATCATCACCAGGATCAGCCCGGCGATCGCCGCGTTGCGCGCCTGGCGGAGCGAGTCCTTGCCGAGCGTGGCGGAGACGTCGGAGCGCTCGACCGTCACGAACTTGACGGGCAGCGCGCCGTTGCGCAGCACGAGGGCGAGGTTCTGCGCCTCCTTCTGCGAGGCGATGCCGCTGATCTCGGCGCCGGTCCCTGTCGGGTCGATGCCGTCGCCGTACTGGCTCGGGTCGATCGACGGGAACGAGTAGAGGTTGTCGTCGAGGACGATCGCGAAGCTCTCCTTGGTGCCGCGCGTCTGCCCGCGCTGCGCCTCGGCGCGCGTGATCTGGTGGAAGAGCTTGTTGCCCTTGCCGGTGAACTGCATCGTCACGATCGGCAGGCCGGAGGTCGGATCGATGTCCGCCTGGGTGCCGGAGAGCTTGAGCTCCTTGCCCGTCATCTGCGGGAAGGGGCTCGAGGAGTCGAGCGGGTACTTGCCGTGCTTGAAGAGGTAGTAGTAGGTGACTCCCGGAGTCGGCGTGATGCCGCCGGTTCCGACAGATCCCTGCTGCCCGGACGGGCACGACGTGGCGAACTGGGAGCTGCACGAGATGACGACCGTCCTGTTCGGGGCGGTCAGTACCTGGTAGCCCGTCGGGAACCCGGCGGTCGTCTTGCCGGGCTGGACGACGTGCGTGGTCGTCTTTGCCTTCTGGCCCTTGCCGGTCGTGACCTTGACGGTCTTCGCCTTCTGCGGCTTGAGCTCGATCACGACCGGGTCGCGCTTGAGGGCCGCGACGGATTGCTCCGGGCCGGCGACGAGCTGCTTCGTCCGCGAGTTGAAGAGGTAATAGGCAGACGGGGCGCCCTTCTGCCCTGCCTGGACGAGGGTGAGCAGGTCGAAGAGGCTCGTGTGCGGGACGGCGTCCTGCTGGGCGTCGATCGACGGGCCGTAGAGCGAGGGCGTCAGGTCGTAGAGCTCGAGCTGGGCGGTCTGGCCGACGATCTGTGCGGCCTGCGTCGCGTTGTGGATCGCAGGCAGCTCGATGACGATCTGGTTCGTGCCCTGCTTGGTGATCACAGGCTCGGAGACGCCGAGACCGTCGACCCGGTTCCGGATGATGCTGATCGAGTCGTCCATCATCGACGACGTCAGCTGCTGCCCCTTGAGCGGCTTGGCCTGCAGCACGACCTCCAGGCCGCCCTGGATGTCGAGGCCCTCGCGCAGCGACCGGTGTCCCGGGCTACCGGGAACGGCGAGGAAGGCGACGCCGACGAGGGCGGCGACCACGAGGAGGATCAGGGTTAGATGCGAGCGGCGCGAAGCCAAGCAATCACCAGGTTAGCTCGTTAATTGATCGTGCTCTTGTTCGGAAATTTCTTCGGCGACGGCCGCCACGGCCCGGCGGTCGAGAGTGACGACAACGCCCGGTGCGATCTCGATTCGGAGCTCGTCCTCGTTTGCCTCCTTGACGATCGCATGCATCCCGCCGGCGGTGATGATCTCGTTGCCGACCTCGATGTCGTCCTGCATGGCTGCGTGGGAGCGTTGGCGGCGGCGCGCGGGCACCGCCAGCAGGAAGTAGCCGGCCGCGACCAGGATGACGATGACGATGAGGTATCCCATCAGGCTGTTAGTCGGTCGAGTGCTTCGCGCTTGAAGGCACCGAAGCCCCCTTGCTCGATCGCCCTCCGCGCACCGCGGGTGAGATCGAGGACGAAGCGTAGATTGTGGAGCGAGAGCAGCCGCAGGCCGAGCAGCTCCTCCTGGTTGACGAGGTGGCGGATGTAGGCCCTGGAGAACGTGGTGCAGGCCGGGCAGCCGCAGCTCTCGTCGAGCGGTCGCGGGTCACGCGCATACTGGGCATTCCTGAGGTTGAGGCGGCCTTCCCAGGTAAGGGCGCTGCCGGTGCGGGCGGTGCGGGTGGGCAGCACGCAGTCGAACATGTCGACGCCGGCCTCGATCACCTCCAGGATCCCGACGGGGTCGCCGATCCCCATGAAGTACCGCGGCTTGGCGGCCGGGAGGAGAGGCGCCAGCCAGTCGGTGGTGTCGAACGTGAGCTCGCGGTCCTCGCCGATCGCGAGCCCGCCGATCGCGTTGCCGTCGAAGTCGAGAGCGACGAGCTCCTCGGCCGAGCGGCGCCGGAGCTCGCGGTCGGTGCCGCCCTGGACGATCGCGAAGCGGAGCTGGCCGGGCGCGCGCTCGGCGTGCCGCTGGACGCGCGCCCACTCGGTGGTACGGCGGACCGCGTCCTCCAGCTCGGCGCGCGGGACGCCGGGCGGCGGCACCTGGTCGAGGCACATCGCGACGTCGCTACCCAGGTTCCGCTGGATCGCCGCGGCGAGCTCGGGCGTGAACCGCGCGGTCGCCCCGTCGTAGACGCTGCGGAACGTCACCCCGTCGTCGTCGACCCGGGCGATCGTATCGCGGAGCGAGAACACCTGGAACCCGCCGGAGTCGGTCAGGATCGGCCCGTCCCAGCCCATGAACCGATGCAGGCCGCCGAGCTCTGCGATCAGCTCGTCGCCCGGCCGGAAATGCAGGTGGTAGGTGTTCCCGAGCAGGATCTGCGCCCCGGCCTCGCGCACCTCGTCCGGCATCAGCGTCTTCACGGTCGCCTTCGTCCCGACCGGCATGAACGCGGGCGTCTCGACCTCGCCGTGCGCGGTCGTGAGCACGCCCGCGCGCGCCGCACCGTCAGTTGCAGTCACCCGGAACACGCTCATACGGACGTGGCCCTCCGGGACGTGCGTGGGGACAGTCCCCCGGACATGGCTAGATACGGCATGCGAGGGGACAGTCCCCCGGACATGGCTAGATACGGCATGGCCTCAAAGGATGAGCATGGCGTCGCCGAACGAGTAGAAGCGGTAGCGCTCCTCGACCGCCAGCGCGTACAGGCGGCGGGTTTCCTCGATGCCGGCGAAGGCCATGACGAGGGCGAGCAGGGTCGAGCGCGGGAGGTGGAAGTTCGTCAGGAGCTCATCGACGCGGCGGAACTCGAAGCCGGGCGTGATGAAGAGCTCCGTTCGTCCGGCGAGCGGCGCGCCGCGAGCCAGCGTCTCGAGCACGCGGACGGTCGTGGTGCCGACGGCGAGCACGCGGTCGGCGGCCTGGATGCGCTCCCAGGCTTCGGGGCTCACCTCGTAGCGCTCGCCGTGCAGCGGGTGATCCTCGACCCGATCGACCGTCAGCGGGCGGAACGTGTCCAGGCCGACGTGGAGCGTCACGCGCTCGACGTCGAGCTGCGCGAGCAGCTCGGGGGTGAAGTGGAGGCCCGCCGTCGGAGCGGCAGCCGAGCCGGCCGGAGTCGCGTAGACGGTCTGGTAGCGGTCGGGATCGGAGAGCGGCTCGGTGATGTACGGCGGTAAGGGCGCCTCGCCGCCGGGCTCGCCGGTGAGGCGCAGGCGCCAGCGTCCTTCGCCGAGGTGCTCGAGCAGCTCGACCGGCCCGTAGCGCCGGCCCGGCCGGAGGCGCCGGGTCGGCCGCGCGAGCCCCTCCCACTCGCCGTCGCCGAGCGCCTCGAGGAGCAAGACCTCGCCGCGCGGCTCCTCGATCCGGATCCGCGCCGGCACGACGCGCGTATCGTTGACGACGACGAGTGTCCCCTCCCCGACCTCGCCCGCGAGGTCGCGAAACACGAGCCGGCGAACCTCGCCGCTGTCACGCGAGAAGACGAGCAGCCGAGAGTCGTCGCGGCGCTCGAGCGGGTGCTGCGCAATCAGCTCTTTGGGCAACTCGTAGTCGAGATCGCTTGCATTCATCCGACCGCGACGTTACCGTCGGGTCTCCATGGAAGACCGTTACTCACTCCCGCCGGAGATCGCGGCCGCCCTCGACCGGGCGCGGCTGCAGGTCGAGGCGCTCGCACAGACCGCCGACGAGCTGCAGATCGTCCTGCCCGACGCGGTCGGCAGCGCGCTCCGCGACGGCCTCCGCGAGGAAGCCGCGCCGATCTCGCGCCGGCTCGCCGAGGTCAAGGGCCTCTCGAACCAGATGATCCGCCGGCTCGAGCGGCTCGAGACCGACCTGCTGATCGAACGGCACGCCCGCGTCGACGACCTCGGCCTGCTGGTCGACCTGATCACGGCACAGTGGAAGTCGATCGGCGAGCGGCTCGACCGGATCGAGCACGCGATCGACCCGCAGGCCGATGTCGTGCCGATTCGCGCAGCCGACACCGGTACCCGCTAGCTCCCTAGATTGGGGGCAGAAGCAAGCTTAGCTCGCGGGCAGGAGCAACTCGAAGCGCGACCCGCGCCCCGGCTCGGAGTCGAGCTCGATCGACCCGCCGAGCGCGTGGGACAGCTCGCGCGCGATGGCGAGGCCGAGCCCCGTGCCTCCGCCCTCGCCCGAGACGAACGGCCGGAAGAGCCGCTCGACCTGATCGGCGGCGATCCCCGGCCCGGTGTCCTCGACGGCCACCCGGATCGTCCCGTTCGTCTGACCGAGCTCGATCCCGATCCGCCCACCGTCGGGGGTGGCGCGGAACGCGTTCGAGAGCAGGTTGTCGACGATCTGCAGCACCCGGTCACCGTCCGAGACGATCACCGGCTTGGCATTCACCTGCACCGAGAAGTCGATCGAGCGGGTCCGCGCCTGCTCGAAGAAGGTGTCGTACGCGCGTTCGACGACCTGCTCCATCCCGACCTCCTCGGAGAGCAGCGTGAAGCGATGCGCATCGAGCCGGGCTAGGTCGAGGATGTCGCCGACGAGCCGCTCGAGCCGGCGTGCCTCGGCCTCGACGATCGCGAGCGACCGGGCCCGCAGCTCGGGATCCTCGAGCAGGCCCTCGGACAGCGCGGCGACATGGCCGCGGATCGCCGTGAGCGGGGTGCGCAGCTCGTGCGACACCGACATCAGGAAGTTCCGCTCCCGCGCCTCCGACTCCATCAGCTTCCCGGTCATCTCGTCGAACCGGTCGGCCAGGTGGCCGATCTCGCCGGGCGCCCGGCGCGGCAGCTCGACGTCGTACGAGCCGGTTGCGACCACGTCGGCCGCGTCCGACAGCGCGAGCAGCGGCCGGACGACGCGGCGCGAGACATAGAGCGCGAACGCCGCCGCGACGAGCACGCCGAACCCGAGCGCGACGGCGAGCCGGCGCACGAGCGAGTTCGCGAACTGGTTCACGGCCGTCTGCTGCTTCGCGACGACGATCGCTCCGATCGTGCGGTTCCCGACCGTAACGGGGTTCGCGACCGCGTAGTAGGCGCCGCTCAGGTTGGGCGGCGTGAAGACGAACGTGAGCGCCTTGCCCGACGTCCAGTCGATGTTGTGGAGGTTCAGCTGGGGGAGGCCGGAGTTCTCGCCGGGGAACGGGATCGCCGGCCCGTCGAAGTAGATCTTGTCGCCGGTGGCCTGCTCGAGCTCGACACGGGCGAAGTCCGGCGCCCGCCGGGACTGCCTCCGGCTCCGCGTGCCGAAGTCGGCCTGGACCGCGCTCGAATAGAGCTTGGCGATACCGCCCGCCTCCTGGCGGAGGTCGTGCAGCGCCTGGTGGCGCGCGAAATCGCGGAAGAGCTGGATGGCGATCAGCGTCGTGACGACGCTCGCCAGCACGATGCCTGCCAGGAAGAGGAGCGGAAGCCGTACGCGGAGGGACGAGAACACGGCCAGAGCGGCGGGCCTAGACCGGACCGACGTCTCGCTGCATCTCGCGGGCGGTCGAGACCTTGTACCCGACCCCCCAGACCGTGACGATCGGCGAGGCGTCGCCGAGCTTCCGGCGGAGCTGGCGCACGTGAACGTCGACCGTGCGCGTGTCGCCGGCGAACGTATAGCCCCACACCCGCTCGAGCAGCTGATCGCGGGTCAGGACGAGCCCGCGGTGGTCGAGGAGCTCCCAGAGCAGGTCGAACTCCTTCGGGGCGAGCTGAACCTCGACGCCGTCGACCGTCGCCTCGCGGCGGCCCGCGTCGACGCGGAGATCGCCGTGGGTGATGGTCTCCGTCTCGAGCTCGCGCCGTTCCGGCGAGGCACGCCGCAGGATCGACTTGATCCGGGCGACCAGCTCGCGCGGATTGAACGGCTTGGTCAGGTAGTCGTCGGCGCCGACCTCGAGACCGATGATCTTGTCGATGTCCTCGTCGCGCGCGGTCAGCATCAGGATCGGGACGTCCGAGCTCTGGCGGATCCGCTTGCAGACCTCGATCCCGTCGATGTCCGGCAGCATCAGGTCGAGCACGATCAGCGCGGGCGAATGCGTGGCCGCCTGGACGATCGCGTCGGAGCCGTTCGCCGCCGTCCGCACCGCGTACCCGGCGTTGCGCAGGTAGAGCGAGACGAACGAGGCGATCGAGCTCTCGTCCTCGACGACGAGGATGGTCGAGATGGACGCGGCCATGCTCAGGAGCCCTTGCCGAACACGTCGCTGGTCGCGCCCTTGGCGACGAGCTCCTCGGGCCTGCCGCCGTTGACCGAGAACGAGCCGTCGTCGAGCGTCCCGAAACCGTTGGCGACGATCGTCCCCTTGCCGACCGCGGAGGCGTTGATGTCGGAGGCGATCAACTGCACCGTGTATCGCCCGGACGGAAGCAGGAAGCGCACGTCCGTCCCGGTGACAGCGCCGGTTCCCGAACGGGCCAGCTTGGTCTTCCCGCCCGAGATCGCCGGGACGGAGACGCCGTCGTCGGGCTTGTACTGGAGCACGAGCAGCGTCCCGGCGTCGAAGTGACCGTAGATCACTCCCTGCCCCTGGACGACGATCGTCCCGTTCGCGCTCGTCACGCCCAGCGAGCCGTCGCCCGTGGCAAGCTCAGCCGCTGCCGCCAGTGCAGGCAGGGCCAGAGCGATCGTAATTGTCAGCAAGAGCTTGCGCATAGTTCTCCCAGCATCTCCAACGTGGTCGAGCGTCAGAGTCTTCCTCTGCCAAGTATGCCGCTATTCACGGAAAGGTAAGGATTTCCGAACGTGTCTCCGGCCATCGCGATCCCCCTCTTCCTCGTCTCGGCCGCGGTCACGTTCGCGGCGGCGGGCGTCTTCGCCGACAAGCTCGACCACATCGGGCCCCGGATCGGGCTGCCCGAGTCCGCCGTCGGGCTCCTGACGGCGGTTGCAGCCGATACGCCCGAGATCACCTCGGCGATCGTCGCGCTCGTGGCAGGCAAGCAGGACGCGAGCCTCGGGATCGTGATCGGGTCGAATGTCTTCAACATCGCTGCCATGATCGGGCTGAGCGCGCTCCTTGCCGGCTCGGTCAGTATCGGCCGCGGAGCGCTGATGGTCGAGGGCACCGTCAGCGTCCTCTCGCTCCTCGTGACGGTGGGCCTGATCGCCGGCCTCTTCTCGGCGCCCGTGGCCCTCGTCCTGTTCGTCGCGGTCGTCGGGCCCTACATCTGGATCACCCTCCGCCGCGACCACGAGCCGGGGCCGGGGCACCACGAGCGCCCGCATCGCGAGGGCAGCATCTGGAAGCCCGTCGCGCTGATCGTGCCCGCGGTCGTCCTGATCGTGGTCGGCAGCACCGGCATGGTCAAGGCAGCGCTGTCTCTTGCCGACCGGTGGGGCGTCTCGGAGACCGTCACCGGCATCCTCGTGCTCGCCGTGCTCACGAGCCTCCCGAACGCCTTCACCGCGGTCCGGCTCGGCCTGGCCGGACGCGGAGACGCCCTCGTCACCGAGACGCTCGCGAGCAACACGATCAACCTCACGGGCGGCGTCCTCGTTCCCGCACTGTTCGTCGGGATCGCAACGGCGAGCTCGAGCATCTACTTCGACCTCGCCTGGCTCGGCGGGATGACCGCGGTGACGCTCGTCGCGCTCGCCGCGCCGCGCGGGCTCGGACGCACCGCGGGCGTGCTGCTCGTGGTCACCTACGCCGTGTTCGTCGCCGTTCATCTCGCCCTCGGATAGGGACGGCCACCGCGCCGTCTAGACTCGTCGGGGATGGCCCTCTTCCGCCGCAACGGGGGCGACGAGCCGGCCCCGAGAATCCCGACGAAGCGCCAGCATCCGGGCGTCTTGAGGCGGGAGCGCCGGGCCCTCCTCCAGGCCCGGGACGAAAGGCTGCGCGACCTCGGCGGCCTCACGGTCGAGATGTACCGCCGGAGCGCCTGGCGCGACGACCTCTTGCACGAGCGGTGCGCCGAGGTGATCGGGATCGACGCCCGCCTCGCCGAGATCGATGAGCTGTTGCACGGGAGCGAGGGAACGCGCTGCATCTGCGGTGCTGCCGTGCTGCGCGGCTCACACTTCTGCCCCAACTGCGGCCGGCTGCTCAATGAGGGCACGCTCGACGACCCCTTGCTCGACAGGTCGTTAGACGACACGGTGATTGAGCCTCCGGGCGGGCACTAGTGCCGAAGCGGCAGGAGGTCGCGGCCGCCGTCGAGGAGAGGTGCCCACGTTGCGGCACCGCCCGTGCGCCCGAGCAGGATTACTGCCTCGAGTGCGGCCTGCGCCTTCCGGTGGCCGTCGGCACGGTCGCCTCGCTTCGCCGCGGCTGGGTGCGCAGGGTGGGCTGGTATCCCGGCGACTGGGTCTGGCTTGCGCTCGCGGCGCTCGTCGTCGCCACGGCAGGGGCTGCTGCGGCGATCGTGCTAGGGAGAAAGCACGCCGAGGAGCGCCCGGTGACGGTCGTCGCCCCCCAACTCCAGGTTTCGCTCCCCACGGCCGCAACCGGGCGGAACGGCCACACGCTGTGGCCGCGGGGCCTCGACGGCTGGACGGTCGTCCTCGTCTCGTCGCCCGCCACGCGCGGTCAGACGAAGCCGTTCGTGCTCGCCAGGGGCGCGGCCCGACGCGGGCTGCCGCAGGTCGGCGTTCTCGACTCGTCGACCTTCGCGAGCCTTCACCCGGGCTACTATGTGGTCTTCAGCGGCGTCTACGGAGCGGCCCGGGATGCCCGAATTGCGCTCGAAACGGTTCGAGCCCGCGGCTTCGGGGGTGCCTATGTGCTCCGTGTCGCGGCGTAATAGAGAGGTCTAGCGACACTTCGGTTCTTCATTTGTTGTCAAAAAAGAAATCATTTGTAACATATTTGAGAACCAGGTAAAGTTCTAGCGAGGCACGCGCGCCTGGGTCGCGTTTTGCCCTTATCTCAGGCCGTTTCCCCCCTTAGTCAACGAGGAGACTACAACCAGTATGGACGAGCGCGTCCTACGAATTCAGCAGTGCATGTATCAATACTCACGAGCGATCTACCGGTCGATCAAGGACCTGATCGACCCGTACGTCGACCCGTCGACTCACCTCGAGTATCGCCGTCAGGTGCTCGCGGCCTGCGAAGGGACCATGGAACGGCTTGCTGCCGATCCACACTACTTCGCGAAGCCTGACCGGACGCTCTTTGCCGACATCCGCCGCTACTTCCCGATCACGGTGCAGGCGCAGGTCGCCTGGACGGTGAACCAGGGCGTCGGCGCCGCGGTCGGCTTCATCGAGGAGCAGATCGAGTCCGGTGCTTTCGAGGGAGGCATCGCCCACTGCCACGCGACGACCCGCAAGGGAAAGCCGTGCCAGCGGACGCCGCTGCCGGAGAGGGACTACTGCCCCTCCCATCAGCACCTCGATCGCGGCAAAGTCGCCGCGTAGTTGCCGAATCGCTTCGCGATTCGGCTAGTGGAGACGCAACAAGCCTTTCGTGAGCCGATAGGCTCGCGAAAGGCCCCATGAGTCATGACACCGACAAGCTGATCCGCCAGCTCTCGCTGGTTGCCTTCCTGATGGCCGAGCTGCGGCCCTTGACCGCACGCGACATCAAGGGCAACGTCGAGGGCTACCAGGAGATGAGCGACGAGGCGTTCGCCCGGCGCTTCTACTCCGACCGGGCCGAGCTGGTCGGGCTCGGCGTCCCGCTCGACTCGCAGCGTGACGAGTTCACCGGCGAGGAGCTCTACACGCTCCGCTCAGAGCGCTACTTCCTGCCGCCGCTCGACCTGGACGACGACGAGCTGGCCGCGCTCCAGACGTGCCTGTACCTGCTGGAAGGGCGCTTTGCCTACGCCGAGCCGCTGCGGCTCGCGCTGCAGAACCTCGCGCTCGGCCGCTCCGCAGGGGTGCTCGAGAGCGCGCCGACGGCAACCGCCGTCCGGGTCGAGGTGCGGGATCCGGACTACACGCCGGAGCTCCAGGGCCGGCTCGGCAAGCTCGAGGCGGCGATCTCGAAGCAGCGGACCGTTCGCTTCCACTACTGGTCGATCGCCCGGGACGACGAGCGCGAGCGGACGATCAACCCCTATGCGCTGCTGCCCGAGAACGGCACCTGGTACGTGATCGGGCTCGACCTCGAGGACAACATCGAGAAGAGCTTCCGCGTCTCGCGGATCCGCTCTGAGATCAGGTTCGCGACGCGCCGCGAGCGCGACTTCCGCGTCCCGGAGAGCTTCGACATCGAGCAGTTCCGCGGCCGCGCGGAGTGGCAGTTCGGCGATATCGCCGGGGAGGCCCGGATCGAGGTGTCGGCCGATACCGCGTGGTGGGTGACACGCGAGTACGCCGGCGCACGGAACCGGGTCGAGGACGGCGTGTTCATCACCGAATATGCGTCGCTCCCTCTGCTCGCCCGCTGGATCCTCCGCCAGGAAGGCCGCGCGGTCCCGCTCGAGCCCTCCCCGCTCCGCCGCCTCGTGACCGAGGGAATCCGCGCTGCCCGCCGCGCGCACGAGGGCCCACCGCCGAAGCCGGCCGCCGAGCGCCATGTTCCGTGGATCGACCACTCGTCCGACCGGCAGGCCGGCCCCGTCGCGCCCGAGCGCTTCGGCGTGCTCCAGTCGCTGCTCGCCTACCTCCTCGCTGCCTGCGGCGACGAGCGTGACGCAGTGATTCCTGCGTTCGAGCTGATCGAGCGCTTCTCGATCCCGGCGGAGGCACTCGAGGAGCATCTGTCCCTGCTGAACCTGGTCAACTTCGGCGGCGGTTGCTACGCCGTCTACGCCGAGCTGCACGACGACGTGGTTCACGTCGACAAGGAGCTCTTCGGCGACACGTTCCGCCGGGCGCCGCGGCTGACGCCCCTCGAGGCGCGCGCGATCCGCCTGGCGCTCGAGTTCGTCGGCCCGATGATCGCCGCCGGCTCGAGCTCGCCGCTCGACCGTGTGCGGGCGAAGCTCGAGGAGGCGTTCGGCCAGTTCGACCTGGCACAGACCCCGACCCCGCAGGCCGGCGCCGAGGAGGATCTCGTCGCGACGCTCACCCGCGCGATCGACCGCCGCCGCCTCGTCGAGCTCGAGTACCTGAAGCCGGAGTCGACCGAGGTCGAGACGCGGACGATCGAGCCGTACGGGATCGAGCGCCGGCTCCCGCACTGGTACGTGCATACCTGGGACGTCGACCGGGACGCACCGCGCAGCTACCGGCTCGATCGCACGCGCACCGCCAAGCTGCTCACGACCCGCTTCATGCGACGCGAGGGGTTCGAGCCGTCGCAGCTCCACACGGCGACGCCCGCCCGCATCTGGTACTCGCCCGCCGTCGGGCGCTGGGAGGTCGAGAAGGGGGCCATCCCCCTCGTCGACGGAGCTGCGCTCTCGGAGCGCGCCGTCGGAAGCGCCGCCTGGCTCGTCGGCGAGGTGCTCTCGTTCCGCGGCGAGGCGGTCGTGCTCGAGCCGCCCGAGCTCCGCAAGCTGGTCGCGACGCGGGCGCAGGATCTGGAGCGCCGTTTCCGCGAGGCACGTGCAGTCGCCTCGGCTGCCCGCCGCGCCTAGGTTCTAGACGTCTTTCCGGATCGGCAGGCTCAGCGCGAACGTCGACCCATGCCCCGGGTCGGAGCTGACCTCGAGCGTGCCGCCGTGGGCCTCCGCGATCGCGCGGGCGATGTAGAGGCCGAGGCCGGTTCCCGGCTTCGAGGCGGTACCCCGGACCCGGCCGAACTTCTCGAAGATCAGCAGCTGGTCCTCGGGCGCGATCCCACTGCCGGCGTCGACGACCTCGATCGTCGCGTGGCCGTTGACGGCAGCCGCTCTGACCTCGACGGGAGCGCCTTCGGGCGAGTACTTCACCGCGTTGTCGATCAGGTTCGTGAGCACCTGGCGCAGGCGAGCGGGGTCGCCCTGGACGATCGGGAGATCGGAAGGCACGCTCGCCGTGATGTGGAGGGACTCGCGAGCCAGCTCGGCGGTCGCGACGGTCTCGTTGACGAGCCCCGAGAGCTCGACCTCGCCGAAGTTGTAGCTGAACGTCCCGGAGTCGATCCGCGAGCTGTCGAGCACCTCGCCGACGAGCGCGGCGAGCCGGTCGGTCTCGTCGGCGATCAGGGCGAGGAACGCATCTCGCTGCTCCGTCGTGAGGTCGTGCCAGCGTTGCTGGAGCGTCCGTGCCGAGCCGATCACCGCCGCCATCGGCGTTCGCACCTCGTGCGAGACGAGCGAGACGAAGTCGGTGCGCAGGGCCGAAAGGCGGCGTAGCTCCGCGACGGTCCGCTGCTCGGCTTGATGCAGCCTCTCCGCCTCCTCGGCGCGCGCCTCGGCCCGCGAGCCTTCCTCGGCAAGCCGCTGAACGAGCCAGCCGACGATCAGCGCCATCAGAACCTCGAGCCCGGTCTGGAACGCGACGAGCCTCCAGCTGTAGGCCCGGTTGAGGTGGTTGACGCGGAGGTCGACGAAGACTGCGAGGATCGGCGCCGACACCAGGCCGCCAGGATCAGGCCGCCGATGATCCCGAAGCGCACGCAAGCCGCGGCCAGGTCGATGTAGAGGATCTGCTGTACCGGGAGACCGCGCTCGAAGGCGAAGACCATCACGAACGACGTGACGATCACCGTGTCGAAGATCTGCGCGACGAGGCTCTGCGCGAACGGGTGCCGGGCCCCCAGATCGCTGCGCGCGACGACGATAGAACACGCAGGAGCCGACGAAGAAGGCGCCGGTAGTCACCCACGCCCACGGCTCCCACCCCGGCGGGTAGCTCGCGAACGCGACCGCTACGAAGACGAACGGGAACGCGACCAGCCGGAGGAGCGAGATCCAGCGTTCGAGGCCTCTCAGCTGCATTCGCCCTCCAGACGGGCGAGCGCCCACCGGGCGTGCTCGGCGAGCAGCTCGTCGTCACCGTCGGCGTGCCGGCGCAGCGCGGCGGCCGCTCCGGGCACGCCGGCGCCGGTGTTGCCGAGCGCGACGATCGCGTTGCGCTCGAGCCAGCGCGGATCGTTGCGCGGCACGTAGAGACGGCGCAGGAGCTCGTCGTCGAGGCTGCGCTCGGCGTCGAGCCAGCCGACGAGGTCGACGTGCGCTGCTTCGTCGGGCGGACGATCGGCGCGCCGGCCCTCCACTCCCCGGTTCCATGGGCACACGTCCTGACAGATGTCGCAGCCGTAGACCTGCGCCCCGAGCGGCGCCCGGTACGGCTCCGGGATCGCCTCGGGCACCTGAGTCCAGTACGAGAGGCACCGTGTGGCGTCGAGCACGCCGGGATCGTCGAGCGCCCCGGTCGGGCAGGCGTCGATGCAGCGCGTGCACGAGCCGCAGCCTTCGGGAACGGTCGGCGTCGGCTCGAGCTCGGCGGCGGTGACGAGCGTTCCGAGCACGACCCAGGACCCGTGTCGGCGCGTGATCAGCATCGTGTTCTTGCCGTAGAACCCGACCCCGGATCGTGCGGCGGCTTCGCGGTCGACGTGCTGGTTCGCGTCGACGAGGACGCGGTACGGAGCGCCGAGCTCCCGGCCGAGCGCGTCGAGCTTCTCGCGCAGCTCGGCGTACCCGTCGTGCCATGCGTAGCGCGGCAGCCGCCCGTAGCCGGCAGGCCGCTCGGGCTCCGGCAGGTAGTAGCAGAGCGCAGCGGAGATGACGCTCGCGGCTCCCTCGAGGAGGCTCTCGGGATGGCACGAGACCTCCGGGTGCGACGTCGTGAAGCCGAGCCGCCCGAAGAGCCCGCGGGCCTTCCGGTCGCGGATGTGGCGCTCGGTGCCTTCGTAGGCCTCAGCCCGGGTGACGCCGATCGCGTCGAGTCCGAGCTCGGCTCCCAGCCGCTGCACGTCGGCTGTGCTCATCGTCCCCATTGTTACAGCGGAGCGGGCGAAATCCCTGCGCCGCATACGATCGTGGTTCGTGAAGGCGATCCGCATCCACGAGCTGGGCGGCCCCGAGGTTCTCAGCTACGAGGACGTCCCCGATCCCGTGCGCCGGCGACGGCGACGTGATCGTCGAGCTACGCGCCGCGGCGCTCAACCACATCGACGTCTGGCTTCGCAAGGGCCTGCCCGCACCGCCGCACGGGCTGCCGCACATCCTTGGGGCCGACGGCGCAGGCGTTCTCGCGGGAACCGGCGAGCGTGTCGTGATCAACCCGGGCCTCGCGCACGAGGGCGGGATCCACGTTCTCGGCGAGCACCGCGACGGGACCTATGCGGAGCTCGTCGCCGTTCCCGGCAGTGCCGTGCACCCGATTCCCGGCGATCTCTCGTTCGAGGAGGCGGCGGCGTTCCCGATGGTCTTTCTCACCGCGTACCGCATGCTCGTGACGAAGGCGCGCCTCCAGCCCGGGCGACTGGGTGCTGATCTGGGGGATCGGCAGCGGCGTCTCGACCGCGGCACTCGCGATCGCGAAGGCCCTCGGCGGCCGCACGATCGTCACGTCCTCGAGCGACGCGAAGCTCGAGCGCGCCCGCGAGCTGGGCGCCGACGAGACCGTCAACCACGAGACCGAGGACGTCCCCGCTCGCGTTCGCGAGCTGACCGGAGGCGGTGCCGACATCGTGATCGAGCACGTCGGCGAGGCGACATGGAAGCGCTCGCTCGCCTCCGCCGCGCGCGACGCGAGAATCGTCGTCTGCGGAGCGACGTCGGGCCCGAACCCACCCGCGGCGCTCAACCGGATCTGGTGGCGCGAGCTGACCGTGATGGGCTCGACCATGGGCACGCCCGAGGACTTCCAGGGCGTGTGGGAGCTCATCGACTCCGGCCGGGCAAGGCCGGTCCTCGACACGGTGTTCCCGCTCGCCGAGGCAGCAGCCGCGCACGAGCGCCTCGAACGCGGCGACCAGCTCGGCAAGATCGTCCTTCGCATCCCCGGCTGACGGCCCCCATTCGATACCCTCGGGGCATGCCGACGCGCGAAGAGGTATTCGAAGCGCTCCACCAGGTCGAGGATCCCGAGCTCGGGATGGACATCGTCGACCTCGGGCTCCTCTACGACGTCGAGGTCGAGGGCCCGAAGGTGAAGGTCAGCTACTCGCTGACCTCGATGGGCTGCCCGGCCGGCGAGATGATCAGGGAAGACATCGACCGCGTCGTCGGTGAGCTCCCCGGTGTCGAGGAGGTTCAGTCCGAACTGACCTTCGAGCCGCCGTGGAGCCCGGACCTGATGTCCGAAGACGCCAAGTTCATTCTCGGCTTCTAGCGGCTGATCTCTCAGCGGCTCACCGCGCACCAGCGCATTTTGCCCTGCCCGGGGGCATGAGCCTTGCGTGGCAAGGCTCACACCGGTACCATGCGAGGCATGGCACTTGGCTCTCCGCGGCGAACGGAACTGCTCCGTGGCGTACTCGACCTTTGCCTGCTCGCGGTGATCGACGATGGGCCGGCATACGGCTACGAGATGACCAAGCGGCTTCGCGATCGCGGCCTTGCGAGCGTCGGCGAGGGCTCCATCTATCCGCTGCTCGGACGTCTGGAACGGGACGGCCTGGTCGAGACCTACCGTGCAGCGAGCAACGGAGGGCCGCCGCGGAAGTACTACCGTCCGTCGAGCGCCGGGAGGTTGGCACTCGCGCTGGGCGTGTCCGAATGGCGGGCCGCCCGCGATGCCGTCGATGCGGTGCTCGCTCCCGTCAAGATCGAGGTGGCCTAAATGAGCGATTTCGTCGAGCAGTGCCGCAGCGAGTGGAAGCGCCTCGGTGTCCCTGATCCGCTCGCCGAGGAGATGGCCGCAGACCTGGCCACCGATCTCAGGGAAGCCGAGGCCGAAGGCGTCTCCTCCGAGGAGCTCCTCGGAACCAGCGCCTTTGATCCTCGTTCCTTCGCTGCCTCCTGGGCAGCCGCACGCGGGATCATCCCCACACCTTCGACCGAGAGCGACCCGCCGCAGACCGCTCGCTCTCGTCGTGTTCACTGCGCTCGCAGCGATCGCACTGGTCGGTTCGGCGCTGCTGCTCCTGACTGGAGAGCCGAAGCTCTCGCTCGTCAAGCGGACAGCAGCAACACCTCACCTGTTCCCGCCGCCGGGAGCGATTCAGACCCGATCCGTCGTCCTGAACGCAAGCGCGGCCGCCCCGGTCGAGTGGCTGCTGCTGCTCCTCGCCGTCGTCGCGCTCGGCTTTGCTGCGTGGCTTTGGTCGAACTGGGCGCTCACGGCAGTCACAGAACGTCTCCGCGTAGCGTCCTTCGAATTCCCGGGTTGAGACGCGTCGCCCGAGACCGTCGGCAGATATCCGACAGGGTGCTCCGGCCGATGAGATCGGCGCCCCGCTCCAGTCGAAGCAACGACGACGAAACCGAGCGAGAAAGGAGCCGCGCCCATGAAGCTGATCACCATGACCCAAGTCACCGTCGACGGCGTGATGCAGGGAAACGGCGGCGCCTCGAAGGAGGACCGCAGGAACGGATTCGACCGCGGCGGCTGGGCCCGAGGGATGGGCGACAGCGAGACCATGGCGCTGATCAACGAGACCTACCAGCGCGCCGAGGCGTTCCTGTTCGGCCGGCGGACCTACGAGCTCTTCGCCGAATACTGGGGCGCAGAGGAGCGGGCTCGCGCCGCCGCGCAGGATCCGGGCAACAACCCGATCACGGCTGCCTTGAACACCCGACCGAAGTACCTCGTGTCGAACACGGTTACCGAACCTGGCTGGGCAGACACGACCTCCTCTCCGGCGATGTCGCGTCGGCAATCGGCGAGCTGAAAGCGAAGCCGGGGGGTGAGCTGCAGGTGCACGGGAGCGCCACCTTGATCCGGTGGCTGCTCGAACACGACCTCGTCGACGAGCTCAGCCTGCTGATCATCCCGGTAATCCTCGGCCAGGGCACGCGGCTGTTCCCTGACGCCGGTCCGGACATCGCGCTCGACCTGCTCGACTCACGAGTCGATTCGAAGGGCGTGACGATCCAGGTCTACCGGCCCGCCGGGCGCCCGCGATATCCGACCGCCACCGCCGACTGAGGTTTGTATCGGGTGCTACCCGCCCGTGCAGCCGGTGGCGCTCTGCCCCTGCGTCAGGCGCGCGGCGATTGGAGCGACAGTCGAGCGAAAGCGAGGGGGAGGAACGTGGGTTGCGAGCAACCTGACGTGGTGCATGAAGAAGTCGGCCGGCCAGCCGGCGTACTGATCGCCGTAGTGGTGCACGATCCGAACAAACCCGGGGTGGCTGCGTGTGGCGAGGGTGAACGAACGAACGACCCCAGGCTCGAGCCCGGAGCCGGCGACGTACCGTTGGCGATTCCGCGTGAACACCGTGAACTCCGAGTAGAGGCGCACGCGATGACCGGTCGTCCAGCGGCAGGTCGCTGGTTCGCCGCTCGCGACACACATCACCTGGCGGATCAGCGGGCGGCCTTCCAGCATCACCCGCTCGCAGCGGGCAACCGACCAGAACCTCGGCTGCGGCTTCGGGACGGCACCGGCAGCACCGACCACCAGCAGGCCGAGGGCCCACACGACGAGCAGCGCTGCCACGTGGCGAGTCACGTTCGTCGTCAACGTACTTCGTTCCGGCGAGTCGAGCAAGCCGCGGAAGTTGGCACACCTCCCCACTCGAGCGGGACCGGGCGCCGCCCCGGGACTAAGATCGAGCGATGGATGACGCCATGCTCGCCAGGCGGTTCGGCCTGATCGAGGAACGATTGCGAACGTTGTACGAGCATCTGGGGATCCCGTATGCCGCGTCCGAAGGCGACGATCAGTCTTCGAGCGGCGAAAGCGGCGCCGCCTCGACCTCGTCCGACCTCCCGGCCGAGGTGGTCGACCTGGCGCAGGCGGGTCACAGGACGGATGCGATCAGCCGCCTTCGCCACCTCACGGGGATGACGCTGCTCGAGGCGACGCGCGCAGTCGACGCGCTCGGCCGATAGACCGCGGCGACTGTCAGCCGGAAGGCTCTGGCCGAAGCATCGAGACGACGTGCTGCAACAGCTTCCAGGTGACGTCCGGGTTCGCGTGCGCGAACTCGCGGAAGTCCGAGAACGCGATCTCCAGGCACCGAAGCTCTGTTCGCGCCGTCACCGTTGCCGTTCGCTCGCCCTTCGAGACCAGCGCCAGCTCGCCGAAGTAGTCGCCGGCCCAGAGCTGCGCGACTTCGACTCCGCCGACGCTGACCGTGGCCTCGCCCGCCGCGACGACGAAGAAGCCCATCCCGCTCATCGAGCCCTCGCGCACGACATCGATTCCCGGCTTGAACGTGCGCTCGCGAAAGTTGGAGGCGAGCTTCCTTCGCTGCCGGCCGCTCAGCTCCGCGAACAGGGGGACACGCTGGAGATCGTCGGCCGAGCTGGGCATCGTCGGGGCGATCCTACAATCGGCGCCCTTGGTTAGCCTTGACCGGTGCCCCCGTTGATCACGTGCGTCATCCCCGTTCGTGACGGCGAGCAGTTCCTCGCCGCGGCGATCGAGTCGGTTCTCGCCCAGGATCACCGCCCGCTCGAGGTCGTCGTCGTCGACGACGGCTCGACCGACCGGAGCGCTGAGATCGCGGAGAGCTACGGCGACCCGTCCGGGTGATCCGGCAGCAAGGCGGTGGGGCCTCCGCCGCCCGGAATGCCGGCATCCGCGAGGCTCGCGGCGAGTATGTCGCCTTCCTCGATGCCGACGACCTTTTCCTGCCGAGCAAGCTCACGCTTCAGCTCGCGGAGCTCGACGCCCATCCCGAGGCCGATCTGTGCCTTTCGACTGCGGAGAATTTCTGGGAATCGGAGCTCGAGGACGAGCGTGAGCGCTACACCGAGCTCGGGAAGCTCCACGGGACGTATGTGTTCATGACGCTGCTCGCACGCCGGTCGGCGTTCGACCGGATCGGGCTACTCGACGAGACACGGCCGTCCGCCGAGGACATCGAGTGGTTCCTGCGCGCCGGCGACCTCGGGGTCGGGCAGCGCGTCCTGCCGGACGTCCTCGTCGCACGGCGGATGCACGGCGCCAGCATCACCCACAGCACGAACGTCACCGACCCGCTGCTGGAGCTCGTTGCCGCGCGGATCAAGCAGCGCCGGGGTTAGAGCAAGGCCGCGATCTGCTCGGAGCGGCTGAGCACGAGATCGAGCAGGGCAGCCGTCGTCGCCTCCACCGTCGTGCTCTCGATCACCGGAACGTCGTACCGCACGGCCCGCTCGACGATCAGATCCTGAAGCTCCCTGATCTCGTCGAGGCCGTCGATGTACTTGTCGAGCGCGCGCACCCCGCCGGTCGCCGCGTCACGCACGACGAAATGGTCGCGGTGCTCGTCGATGCTCTCGACGTGAAGCACGGCATGAACGAGCAGAGCCCCTTCGATCGCCGGGCGAACCATCCCCGGCACGAGGTGCACGCCCTCGATCGCCATCGACCATCCTTCGTTGAGCGCGCGGTCGATCGACGCGTCGACGCCGACGAGGACTCGGCGGGTCTGCTCCATGAAGCCGGCCTCGACGCTCCCGACCGGGCCCCCTGCCTCGAAGCTCGACGCGTGGACGCTCGGCATCGTCGTGCGCGGGAAGTAGGCGCGGATCGTCTGCCGGATGAAGTCGGTGGAGGTGACGCGCGTGATCCCGAGGCGGTGAGCGGCCTCGGTCGCGACCGTCGATTTTCCGGTGCCGGTCGCGCCGCCGACGAGCAGGACGATCGGCACGTCGAGCGCCTGAAGCGTGGCGAGCCCGCGCAGGCGCTGGACGATCCTGAGCCCCTTCTCCTCCCCGAGCACGTCGATCGCCGTCTCCTCGAGCCGCTCCAGCTCGACCGCCTGCGCCCCGGTCGCGATCAGATCGAGCTCGAGGCGCGTCGCCAGCACGTACGCGGACTCGATCCCGGCTCCGGCCGAGACGAGCGCGCGCGCCATCACCCCCTTCGAGTACGGGAGCCCGTCGGGATCGCCGAGCGGGAGCGAGTCGCTGTAGTGCGGGTGCATCAGGCGGTCACCGCCTCGGGTGCGAGCGCGAGCAGCGCCTCGTCGAGGCCCGGCCCGACGACGTCGTTGCCGGCCAGCACGACTTTGCGGCCACGGGCCAGGGCATCCTCTGCGACCAGGTCGATCGCCGCGCCCTTCAGCTCGATCAAGTAGGTGTCGGCGTCCAACTCGCGCAGCTCGCGATGAAGTGCGTCGCGGTCTCCCAGGCTCCTCGAGACGTGCACGACGTCGGCCTCGAGATGCCCGGTCTCGGCAGGCCCGGCCGCGAAGACCGCGACCCTCCCTTCGAGCGGGCCGAGCGGCCTCAACCGGAGCGTCGCGGGGATCGCACCCTCCACCCCGCCGCCGAGCGAGATCACGAGATCGGAGATCAGGAGGCGATAGAGGTCGAACGGCGCGCGAAGGTCGTGGCCCGAGCCGACGACGAGGACACGGCGACCGGCTGCCACGGGCGGGATCGCTGTGCCGCTGCCGTCGAACACGACGATGTCGGGCCTGCGATCGGCCGCGAGCCGGGCGCCTGCGAGGACGTTCGAGACGAACGGCTTCCCGGCCAGGCCCCCGCCGGCGCGGCTGCAGCCGATCGTGGGCACGCCGGTCACAGCAGCGATCTCGAGATGGTCGGAGGCCGCGTGGCGGCCGGAGCGCGAGAGGGCGACGAGCTCCTCGATGCCGGGCGGGCTGTCGATCGGCTCGGGCTCCGGCGGCCCGCCCCGCCCCATCGTCACGACCACGACGTCGTGCTCCCGGGCGAGCAGCCGCGCGAGGTGCGCCGACACCGCCGTCTTGCCGACCCGCTTGCCGGTGCCGATCACCGCGATCGCAGGCACGCCGATCTCCTCGTACACGGGTGGGTCGAACCGGAAGTCCGCGCCGATGTAGCTCAGCCCGGCCGCGAGTGCGCGCGAGGCCCAGGTGAACCGCTCGTCCGGGCCGAGCACCGGCTGGTCGGAGAGATCGACGACCGCCTCGGCGTCGCCGAACCCGTCGAGCAACGGGACTCCGTACCCCTCCCCCGGCCGCAGCTTCTCGCTGCCGCCCGCCATGATCGCCCCGACCCAGTCGTAGGGCAGCTCGACGAGCGCACGCCGCACCACGTCGGGTGCATGCTCGCCGTCGATCAGGGCCACTGCTCTCACCGCCTGACGGTCACCTCGTTCTCGATCCGAGAGGTGTACTTCTCGTACTCGAGCGTCTCCAGGTCGAACTGGATGATCCGCTCCTGACCGTGGAACGGGTACCGGCGCCACACGGCGACGTGCGAGCCGCTGACCTCGACCACGTTGTAACACGGGCGCGTCTTCCCTCTCAGCCGCAGCGTCGAGACGGTGCCGGTGTTCACGACGAAGAGGTTCTCGAGCCGCCACGCATACGGAACGTGCTTGTGCCCCGAAAGGACGAGATTCACACCGGAGCGCTGCAGGCACTCGATCGCATCGCCCGCGTCGTACACGACGTTGCGCTCGCGCCCGGTGCCGGGCACGGGCAGCAGGTGATGGTGGAGCACGAAGATGCGCATGCGCGCCGGCCCCGCGAACTCCTGCTCGATCCACGGGTAGCGGCCGCGGCCGATCTGGCCGTGGTCGAGGTCGGGCTCGGTCGAGTCGACCGCGACCACCGTGACGCCGTCCTTGCGGAAGACCGAGTTGCGCTCGCCGAAGAGCTCCTCGAAATGGACGTAGCCGACGTTCCGCGAGTCGTGGTTGCCGGGGATCACGACGAGCGACTCGCAGGCGAGCCGGTCGAGGTAGCGCTTGGCCTGGACGTACTCCTCCTTGAACCCGTACGTGGTCAGATCGCCCGAGCAGACGACGATGTCGGGAGCGAGCGCGTTGATGTCGCCGATCGCGCGCTCCATCAGATCCGGGACGAAATGCGGGTCCCCGCAATGGATGTCCGAGATGTGCGCGATCGTGAAAGTGCCTTCCACGGGCTAAGCATAGAGCGGAAATCCAAACAACCCGGCGTCCGACACGAGTGATACCGTGACCTTAGGTGGCACTGGAAACGCCCCATTTCCAGGCATATCAAGGTGAAGGAACTCCACGCTTCGTAAACGAAGCGGAGCTCGAATACGCCAAGATCCTGGATTACTACGAGATACCGTGGCTCTACGAGCCCCATACGTTCGTGCTCGCACGCGCCGAGGACGGCCGCGTGATCGAGGCGTTCACTCCCGATTTCTACCTCCCGGAGCAGGATCTCTACCTCGAGGTCACGGTGATGAAGCAGTCGCTCGTCACCCGCAAGAACCGCAAGCTCCGTCGCGTGCGCGAGCTCTACCCCGACGTGAAGATCAAGCTCTTCTACGAGCGCGACTTCGCGAAGATCGCGTCGCGCTACGGCCTGCGCAAGGCATCGTGAGCTCCGGTTTAGACGCGCGCATCGGCGAGGTCTATCTGGGGGCCGCGGAGATCGCCGCCCGCGTTCGCGAGCTCGGAGCCGAGATCGCGCGCGACTACGCAGACCGCGAGCCGCTGCTCGTCGGGTCGCTCAAGGCGTGCGTCCCGTTCGTCACCGACCTCTCGCAGGCGATGCCGATCCCCCATGCGCTCGATTTCGTCGAGCTCTCGGGCTACGGCTCGACCGAGCTCGGCGGGCACGAGCAGATCCGCTTCCTCAAGGATCTCGACCTGGAGATCGGGGGCCGCGAGGTGATCATCGTCGACGAGGTCGTCGATACCGGCCTCACGCTCAACTACCTCTGCCGGACGTTCGCGCTGCGGCAGCCCGAGTCACTCGTCGCCGCCGTGCTGTTCGACCGGCCCTACCGTCGCCTGCTCGACGACCTGCCGACCCGGTACGTCGGCTTCACCGTGCCCGACGAGTTCTTCGCCGGCTACGGGTTCGATCTCGACGAGCGCTGGCGTAACCTGCCCGATCTGCACCTGGTGAACTAGACCAAATCACTGGATTTAGTCATGCCTAACAAGTTTAGTCTCGACTAAACTTTCGGCATGGCGACGCAGGGAGCAATCGAGCAGCCGCTTCCGAGCGGCCTTCACACCGTCGACGAAGCGCTCCATCGCACGCGCTTCCGGATCCTGCCGTTCCTCGGCCCGGCGTTCATCGCCTGCATCGCCTACATCGATCCGGGGAACTTCGCGACGAACATCGCGGCGGGGTCGAAGTTCGGCTACCTGCTGATCTGGGTGATCGTCGCCTCGAACCTGATGGCGATGGTGATCCAGACGCTGTCGGCCAAGCTCGGGATCGCGACCGGCCACAACCTGCCGGAGATCTGCCGGCTCCACTTCTCGCGTCGCACCTCCGTCGGGCTCTGGATCCAGGCCGAGGTGATCGCGATGGCGACCGATCTCGCCGAGTTCCTGGGCGCCGCGATCGGCTTCAACCTGCTGATCGGGACGAGCCTCTTCGTCTCGTGCATCCTGACCGCGATCGTCGCGTTCACGTTGCTCGCGCTCCAGAGCTACGGGTTCCGCCGCTTCGAGGCGGCGATCGCGACGCTCGTCGGGCTGATCGGCGTCTGTTACCTGATCGAGATGATCTACTCCCGCCCCGACTTCCGGGCCGCCGGCGAGCACCTGCTCGTGCCGCAGTTCGCGGGCTCGGAGTCGGTGCTCCTCGCCGTCGGGATCCTCGGCGCGACGGTGATGCCGCACGTGATCTACCTGCACTCGGCCCTGACGCAGGACCGGATCGTGCCCGAGTCGCGCGAGAGCGCCCGGGTGCTGATGCGCTACACGCGGATCGACGTGCTCGTTGCGATGTCGATCGCCGGGCTGAT
>CAVYIB010000029.1:0-137401 GCA_963768435.1 uncultured Actinomycetota bacterium | reverse complement strand
GAGCGGCTTGTACTTGATGCGGTGGGGTTCCAGGGCCTCTGCGCCCTTGGTCTCGGTGACCCATTCGACGTACTCGCCCCAGGATCCCTCGAACCAGATCGCCTCGGAGTTGCCCTCGAAGGCGAGGATGTGGGTCGCGACGCGGTCGAGGAACCAGCGATCGTGGGTGATCACGACGGCGCACCCGGCGAAGTCGAGCAGGGCCTCCTCGAGCGCGCGGAGCGTGTCGACGTCGAGGTCGTTGGTCGGCTCGTCGAGCAGCAGGACGTTGCCGCCGCTCTTCAGCAGCTTCGCGAGGTGGACGCGGTTGCGCTCGCCGCCGGAGAGCTGGCCGACCGGCTTCTGCTGGTCGCCGCCGCGGAAGTTGAACCAGCTCGTGTACTGGCGGGAGTTCACTTCCTTCCGGCCGAGCTCGATCATGTCGTGCCCGCCGCTGATCTCCTTCCAGACGGTGTTCTTGGGGTCGAGATCGCCGCGCGACTGGTCGACGTAGGCGAGCTGGACGGTGTCGCCGAGGCGGAGCGTGCCGGCGTCGGGCTGCTCCTCGCCGGCGATCATGCGGAAGAGCGTCGTCTTGCCGGCGCCGTTCGGGCCGATCACGCCGACGATGCCGGCCGGCGGCAGCGAGAAGCTGAGGTTCTCGAACAGCAGCCGGTCGCCGAAGCCCTTGCTGAGGCCGTCCGCCTCGATCACGATGTCACCGAGGCGCGGGCCCGGCGGGATGTGGATCTCCACGCGGTCGAGCCTGACGTTGTCCTCTTCGGCGAGGAGCTTCTCGTAGGCGCTGAGGCGGGCCTTCGACTTCGCGTGGCGCGCCCTCGGGCTCATCTGCACCCATTCGAGCTCGCGGGCGAGCGTGCGGCGGCGGGCGGATTCCTGCTTCTCCTCGACGGCGAGCCGGGCCTGCTTCTGCTCGAGCCACGAGGAGTAGTTGCCCTGGAACGGGATGCCGCGGCCGCGGTCGAGCTCGAGGATCCAGCCGGCGACGTTGTCGAGGAAGTAGCGATCGTGGGTGACGGCGATCACCGCGCCCTTGTAGTCGGCCAGGAAGCGCTCGAGCCAGTAGACCGACTCGGCGTCCAGGTGGTTGGTCGGCTCGTCGAGGAGGAGCAGGTCGGGCGCAGAGAGGAGCAGCCGGCAGAGCGCCACGCGGCGGCGCTCGCCGCCCGACAGCGTCGTGACGTCGCGGTCGCCCTCGGGAAGCCGGAGCGCGTCCATCGCGCGGTCGAGCGTCGCTTCGAGCGACCAGGCGTCGCGGCGGTCGATCTCGTCCTGCACCTTCGCCTGGTCGGCGAGCAGCACGTCGTAGTCGGCGTCGGGCTCGGCGAAGGCGGTCGAGATCGCGTTGAAGCGGTCGAGCAGGTCGCGCAGCTCGCGCACGCCGTCCTCGACGTTCCCGCGTACGTCCTTGGACGGGTCGAGATCGGGCTCCTGCTCGAGCAGCCCGACGGTCGCGCCGGGCGCGAGCTGTGCCTCGCCGCTCGAGGTCTCCTCGCGGCCCGCCATGATCTTCAGCAGCGTCGACTTCCCGGATCCGTTGGGCCCGAGGACGCCGATCTTCGCCCCGTGGAAGAACGAGAGCGAGATGTTCGCGAGCACCTGGCGGTCGGACCCGTAGAACTTGTCCGCCTTGTACATCGAGTAGACGT
This sequence comes from uncultured Actinomycetota bacterium, assembly GCA_963768435.1. Classification (GTDB taxonomy): domain Bacteria; phylum Actinomycetota; class Thermoleophilia; order Gaiellales; family Gaiellaceae; genus PALSA-600. Next base: position 135,752 of record CAVYIB010000029.1, on the reverse strand, counting down.
ATTCAGACATCGTCCCTCCGGGGCGTGTCCGGTGCCAGGTACGAATCGCCGACCATCACGCGTGGGCGCCGAGAGCGGAGTGCTGCGGCCAAATGCCTGCAAAGAGCCTGCGGCCGTCTGGACACGTCCGGTGCCAGGTTAGGCAAGCGAAAGTGGAAAAACTCATCCACAGGCGGTGGAAAACCGGCACGAGACCACGATAACCGCCGGGCAGGCCGCGGCCGGGCGAGAAGGCGCCCCGGTACAGTGGCTCCATGGCGGTGAGGGACCAGACAATGCTGGACGCGGCGAAGCTGCGCGCGGATTTCCCGATCTTCGAGCAGGTGATCAACGGGAAGCCCCTGTCGTACCTCAACTCGGCCGCGACCTCGCAGAAGCCGCGCCAGGTGCTCGACGCGATGACCGAGTTCTACGAGACCTCGTACTCGAACGTCCACCGCGGCGTCTACACGCTCGGCGAGCGCGCCACCGCGGGCCTCGAGGGCGCCCGCGAGAAGGTGCGCGCCTTCGTGAACGCCCCGAGCGAGCGCGAGATCATCTTCGTCCGCAACGCCACCGAAGGCCTGAACCTCGTTGCCTACGCCTACGGGCTCGCCCGTCTCGGCCCCGGCGACGTCGTGCTCGCGACCCAGCTCGAGCACCACTCGAACTTCGTCCCGTGGCAGTACATCGCGAACCGCACCGGCGCCGACTTCAGGATCATCCCGATCGACGACAACGGCGACCTGCTGCTCGACGAGGTCGCGGACGTCGAGAACGTGAAGGTCGTCGCCGCGAACGTCGTCTCGAACTCGCTCGGCACGATCGCCGACATCCCGCGGCTCGCGGCCTGGACGCACGAGCGCGGCGCGATCCTCACCTGCGACGCCGCTCAGGCGGCCCCCCACATCCGCCTCGACGTGCAGAGCCTCGGCGCCGACTTCATCTCGGTCTCGGGCCACAAGATGCTCGGCCCGAGCGGCATCGGCTTCCTCTGGGGCCGGACCGAGCTCCTGCTCGAGATGGAGCCGTTCCTGCTCGGCGGCCACATGATCCGCAACGTCGGCGACGAGAAGACGACCTGGGGCGAGCTGCCTTCGAAGTTCGAGGCGGGCACCTCCCCGGTCGCCGAGGCGGTCGGGCTCGGCGCCGCGATCGACTACCTGGAGGCCGTCGGGCTCGAGGCGATCGAGGCCCACGAGCACAAGCTCGCCGCCTATGCGCTCGAGGCGCTCGCAGAGGTGCCCGGGATCACCCTTTACGGCCCGCCGGCCGACCGCCGTGCCGGGATCGTCATGTTCAACGTCGATGGCGTCCACCCGCACGACATGGCCCAGAACCTCGACTTCGACGGCGTCGCGATCCGCGCCGGTCATCATTGCTGCCAGCCGCTGATGCGCAAGCTCGGCGTGCCGGCCACGAACCGCGCGAGCTTCTACCTCTACACCATCCCCGACGAGATCGACCGTCTCGTCGCCGGCGTCCTCAAGGCGCGGGAGCTGATGACCTAATGACGGAATTCGACGATTTCTACCGCGAGAACATCCTCGATCACTACAAGAACCCGCACAACCACGGGCTGCTCGAGGAGCCGGATGCCTACGCCGAGGGTCAGAACCCGCTCTGCGGCGACGAGGTCTCGGTCTCGATCAAGTTCGCGGAGGACGGCGAGACGATCGAGTCGATCGGCTTCGAGGGCCGCGGCTGCGCCGTCTCGCAGGCCGCGACGTCGATGGTCACCGACCTCGTCAAGGGCCGGAAGGCCGCCGACGCCGCCGCGATGCCGACCGAGGAGATCCTCGAGGAGGTCGGCATCCCGCTCACGCCCGTGCGGATGAAGTGCGCGATCCTCGGCCTCGGGGTCGTGAAGGTCGCCCTCAACCGCTCCAAGGGCACTCCGCTTCCCGAAGAGTGGCAGGGTCTCGATATTGACTGACGTGATCGTGGCTCCCGTCGAGGAGCTGCCGCCGGGGACGATGAAGCTGGTCGACCACGAGCCCTACCGGGTCGGGGTCTACAACTGCGAGGGGGAGCTGCTGGCGATCGAAGATCGCTGCTCCCATGACGACGGGCCGCTCTGCCTCGGCAACTGGGACGCAGAGACGTGCACCGTGGCCTGTCCGCGCCATGGCGCGAGCTTCGATCTGAACAGTGGCCGCGCGCTTTCGCTGCCGGCTTACCTTCCCGTGAGGACCTTCCCGGTTCGCGTCGAGGCCGGGAACGTGGTCGTCGAGGTCGATGGCTGATCCGGCCGACCTCGTTCGCTGCTGGCCGACCACCGATCCGGACTACCTCCGCTACCACGATGAGGAGTGGGGCCGGCCCGTGCGCGACGAGCGCGGGATGTACGAGCGGCTCTGCCTCGAGGGCTTCCAGTCCGGCCTGTCCTGGCTGACGATCCTGCGGAAGCGGCCGGCGTTCCGCGCGGCTTTCGCCGATTTCGATCCCGGATCGGGTCGCGAAGTTCGGGGACGCCGACGTCGAACGGCTTCTCGCCGACGCCGGCATCGTGCGCCACCGCGGGAAGATCGAGGCGACGATCGCGAACGCGCGTGCCACCGTCGCGCTCCGGGCGACCGGCCAGCCGCTTCACGAGCTCGTCTGGGCGCACGCACCGGCGGAGCACGCCGCGCCGCTGAGTCACGTCGACTGGCATTCCCAGACGCCGGAGTCGGTCGCGCTCTCGAAGAAGCTGCGTGCCGCCGGGTTCCGTTTCGTCGGCCCGACGACGGCGTACGCCGGCATGCAAGCATGCGGCATCGTGAACGACCATCTCGCCGAGTGCTGGGTTCGTGACGCCGTCGAGAGCGAGCGAAGCCGCTGATGCTCGACGACCACATTCGTGCCGTTCTGCGCCGCCTCGAAGAGGAGACCGCAGGCGAAGAAGGTCGTGACCTTCCCGTCTCGCAGCGCTCCCTCCAGGTGCCGCCGTCGAGCGGCGCGCTGCTCTATGCCCTGGCCTCGGGACGCCCCGGGTGCGAGGTGCTCGAGATCGGCGGCTCGCGCGGCTACTCGACGATCTGGCTCGGAGCAGCCGTCAGCGAGTTCGGCGGCCACGTGACCTCGCTGGAGGCAGACCCCGTCAAGCTCGAGGCATCGGCCCGGAACATCGCCGACGCCCGCCTCGAGGAATGGATCGACGTCATCCCCGGCGATGCGTTCGAGAGCCTCGAGCGGCTCGACGGGCCGTATGACCTCGTGTTCCTCGATGCGTGGAAGGACGACTACGAGGCCCTCTTCCAGCTTGCCCGCGCGCGCTGCGAGGCGGGCGCAGTGGTGGTCGCCGACAACGTCGTGTCACACGACGAGCTGGCCGCATACTCGGCCGCACGGCAGGCCGATCCGACGCTCGTCAGCCTCACCGTTCCGATGGACAACGGGCTCGAGGTGACATCACTCTTGACCGGCGCGTTACTATCGAGTTAACCGCGGAAAGGAGGTGGTCCGGTAGATGGAGATTTCCAGTACGGGCAGTGGAGGTACTGGCTCGTAGGGGCGTATCCCCGGGACCTAGAAGGGGAATCGTCTAGCCAGCGTGGGGGATAACGCGCAAGCGCGCCGCCGAGAAAGAGGAAGTCGGCCGGAAGCGCCCCTACGAATACCAAGTCAGTAACCGGGAAGAGGCCGCTCACAAGGCGGCCTCTTCCTTTAACGGTTCCTTTTAACGGGGACCGCCCAGCGTTCTCGATGCGCCGCTGGAGCCGCTTCGACCCGCCGCCCGCGTCGTCGCCCTGTGGAGAAGTTGGCACGAACCTGGCACAGACACGGGTGCACCGCGAGCCCGTAGAATTGGCATTGAGGGTGGCGGGTCGGCATCCCCACCCTGGGTGGGGGCGTCGGGTTGTGGGCCCAAAAACGGCTGCGCGCGACCGCCCCGCACCGCAGGATGCTTCATGTGTGTTCGCTACGCTCCGCCTATGGCTGCGACGCGTGTGATCGACCTCGTCACGGAGATTCCGGGGCCGCGGTCGCGGGAGATCGGCGAGCGGATCGAGCGCCATGTCGCGCGGCCGCTCGCGATCACGTTCCCGATCGTCGCCGCCACGGCGCGTGGCGCGACGCTGACCGACGTCGACGGGAACACGTTCATCGATTTCGCCGGTGGAGTCGGCTGTCTGAACGTGGGGCACAGCCATCCGGATGTCGTCGCGGCCGCCCACGAGCAGCTCGACCGCTTCACGCACACCGATTTCACCGTCGTCCCCTACGAGTCGTACGCGGAGCTCGCCGAGCGCCTGGGCGAGCGGGTGCCGATCTCGGGGCCGGTCAAGGCCGCGTTCTTCAACGCCGGCACGGAGGCCGTCGAGAACGCCGTCAAGTTCGCGCGCGCCTACACGGGCCGCCCGGCCGTGATCGCGTTCGAGGGCGCGTTCCACGGACGCACGCTCCTCTCGCTGTCGCTCACCTCGAAGGTGCATCCCTACAAGGCGGGCTTCGGCCCGTTCTCGCCCGAGGTCTACCGGGTGCCGTTCCCGAACGCCTACCGCGGCGTGACCACGGAAGACGCGCTCGGCGCGCTCGAGAAGGCATTCACGACGTCCGTCGGGGCGGAGAGCGTCGCAGCGATCGTGCTCGAGGCGGTGCAGGGCGAGGGCGGGTTCCTCGTCGCGCCGACCGACTTCGTCGAGGGTGTCCGCGCGATCTGCGACCGCTACGGGATCGTGCTCATCGTGGACGAGGTGCAGACGGGCTTCGGCCGCACGGGCCGGTTCTTCGGCATCGAGCACTCGGGCGTCGAGCCCGACGTGATCTGCGTCGCGAAGTCGATCGCAAACGGGCTGCCGCTCTCGGGCGTGCTCGGCCGGGCCGAGATCATGGACGCGCCCGTCGTCGGCGGCGTCGGCGGCACCTACGTCGGCAACCCGGTCGCCCTCGCGGCGGCTCTGGCGGTGCTGGACGTGATCGAGGACGAAGGGCTGCTCGAGCGCTCGACCGCGATCGGCGAGACGATCCGCGCCCGGATGCTCGGGTGGCAGGAGCGCTGGCCCGCGATCGGAGAGGTGCGCGGCCTCGGCGCGATGCTCGCGATCGAGCTCGTCTCCGACCCGGCCACGAAGAGACCGGGCAAGGAGCTCGCGAACCGCGTCACCGAGGAAGCGCTGAAGCGGGGCCTGTTGCTGATCACCTGCGGGGTTTACGGCAACGCGATCCGCGTGCTCGTGCCGCTCGTGATCGCGGACGCGGAGCTCGAGGAAGCCCTGAGCGCCTGGGAAGAGGCGCTCGAAGCCGCCCTCTTAGGTCGAACGACATGATGGCCGGCGACGTCGTCGCGGAGCGCTACGAGCTCGAGCAGCTCGTCGGATCCGGAGGCATGTCGAGCGTCTTCAGGGCCCACGACCGCGTGCTCGAGCGGACCGTCGCGCTGAAGGTGCTCCACGAGCGCCTGACCACGAACCAGGACGTCGTCGACCGCTTCACGCGCGAGGCGAAGCTCGTCGCCGGGCTCTCGCACACCAACATCGTCGCCGTGATCGACCGCGGCGAGTCCGACGGCGGCCCCTTCATCGTCTTCGAGTACATCGCCGGCGACAACCTGAAGCAGGTGATCGTCCGCGACGGCCCACTGCCGGTCGATCGGGCGCTCGAGCTCGCGATCGAGGTCTCGCGCGGCCTCGCCTTCGCCCATCAGAACGGGTTCGTCCATCGCGACGTCAAGCCGCAGAACGTCCTCCTGAACGGCAAGGGCGTGGCGAAGGTGACCGACTTCGGCATCGCCAGGCCGCTCGAGGCGAGCTCGCAGGAGACGGCGACCGGCACCGTGCTCGGGACGTGCGACTACATCGCCCCGGAGCAGGCGCAGGGCCGCCATGTCGATGCGCAAACCGACGTCTACTCGCTCGGCATCGTCCTCTTCGAGCTCCTCACCGGCGAGGTGCCGTTCACCGGCGACAACTTCGTCGCCGTGGCGATGGAGCACATCAACACCGCACCGCCTCCCGTCAGCCTGAAGCGCCCGGATGTCCCACGCCGGGTCGAGGCGGCCGTCGACAAGGCGCTCGCCAAGGACCCGGCGCAGCGGTTCGCGACCATGGCGGCGTTCGAGGCCGAGCTCGAAGCCTGCCTCGCCGAGATCCGCGAAGGCGGCGACGATCGGAGCGCAACCGGGATTCTCCCCGTGATCAAGCCCCGGCGTGGGCCGAAGACAGCCAGGAAACGTCGCCGGAGATGGCCGCTCGCCGTCGTTCTGATCGTGCTGCTCGCGGGCGCGGCTGCCGGCGCTGCCCTGGTCTGGAACAACGGCGGGCCCGGCAGCGGCGCCGGCACCGGTGGCGCTCCCGCCGGCCCGCTCCGGGTCTCCGCGATCAGCTCGTATGACCCCTTCGGAAACAACCACGTCGAAAACCCGCAAGCCGTGGTCAATGCGACCGACGGGAACCCCGACACCTACTGGTCGACCGAGACCTATTACGACAACGCGCTCGGCAAGCCGGGCGTGGGGATCGTCCTCGACGCCGGACGGGGGGCGACCGCCCGCACGCTCACGGTCACCTCGACGACTCCCGGCTACCAGGCCGTGATCCGCAGTAGCGACAGCAGCACGGGCGGCTTCACCGACGACTCGACCACGCGGACCGGCGCGACGAGCACGACGTTCGACCTCAACGGCAAGAAGGCTCGCTACTACCTCATCTGGATCACGAGCCTCGGCGGCCGCTCGTCCGTCCGGATCAACGAGGTGACCGCCACGCAGTAGACATTCGGGCCGCGCAGGGGTTCAATGCACGGATGAGGTGGCCCCTCATCGCCGGCGCACTCGCCGTGCTCGCCTTCGCCACCGCTGCTCCGGCAGCCGGGCCGACGCTTTCGTTCTCGACCTTTGCCCAGACCGGCCTGGCACTGGGCCAGGTCGTCTGGACCGGCAGCGACTTCCTCTACCTGACCGAGAACTCGAACGAGATCGACGCGGTCGACGCCACGGGCGCGGGCCTGCACCCGTTCGCGACCTTTCCTGGAGCCCTGAGCGGCGAGGAGGCTCGTTGCGCCGTGCCGGCGATCGGCTACTGGCCGGACGGGATCTACTGCCACCTCCCCGACAACCGGATCTACCGGATCGCCCGCAACGGCTCCTCGATGGTGCTGATCGCGCAGCTCCCGGGCTCCGCGATCTCCGACGGGGCGCTCGCGTTCGACTCCAGCGGCAAGTTCGGCTACGCGCTCCTCGCTGCCACAGGCGGCTCGGCGTCGAGCGGAGGCGAGGTGTACGCCGTGCGCAAGGACGGCCGCGTCCAGGACATCGGTGCGTATCCCGGCCCAGGCGGGGCTGATGAGGTCGCGATCGCCCCCACCCACTTCGGCCCTGCCTCCGGCCAGCTCCTGATCTCGATCGACGAGGACTCGAAGAGCGGCCGCGTGCTCGCGATCGACCGAAAGGGCAACGTGCGAGTCGTCGCCGGCGGCCTCGGAAACGGCGACAACCCGATCGTCTCGATCCCGCCTGCTCCCACGAAGCGACCTGCGGGCAGCCCCGCCGCGGGGCTCTACGTGCCGGACACGAACTCGACCGCCGTGTACTTCGTCGGAGCCGACGTCCTCGCGCCCTACGCCGGCCAGGTGCTCGTGGGCAGCGAGCTCGGAGCCGACTTCTGGCTGATCGCCCCGAACAAGGAGGGCACCGGGTTCGTCACCCAGCAGCTCTCGGTGACCCTCCCGGACGCAAGCCCGAACCTCGAGGGCTCCGCCTACGTGCCCTAGAACCGCAGCTTGCTACGCCGCTCGTGCCGCTCGAGCGCGAGGTCGACGAGCCGCTCGAGCAGGTCGCCGTACCCGATCCCCGAGGCCTCGAAGAGCGCCGCGTAGACGCTCGTCTGGGTGAAACCCGGAATCGTGTTCAGCTCGTTCACGAGCACCTCGCCGCCGGATCGGACGAACATGTCGACTCGGGCCATGCCCTCGCACTCGGTGGCCCTGAACGCCTGCACCGCGAGCTCCTGCGCACGCTCCGTCTGCTCGTGCGAGATCCGGGCCGGGACGACCAGCTCCATCTGGCCCTCGTCGTACTTCGCCTGGTAGTCGTACCACTCGTTCTCCGTCACGGCGATCTCCCCGACCACCGAGGCGAACGGATCGCGGTTCCCGAGGACGCCTACCTCGATCTCGATCCCGTCGACGAACTCCTCGACGAGCACCTTCTCGTCGTGCTCGAACGCCAGTGCGACCGCCTCCTCGAGCTCGCCGTCGTCGTGGGCCTTCGAGATGCCGACCGAGGAGCCGAGCCGGGCCGGCTTGACGAACACCGGGTACTCGAACGGGTTTCGCGCCGGCTCGCCGTCCCGCAGCGTGATGTTGCGGGTGACCGGGATGCCGTTGTCGCGCAATACCGCCTTGAAGAGATCCTTGTCCATCGCGAGCGCTGATGCCGTGACCCCGGCGCCGACGTAGGGAACGCCGGCCAGCTCGAGCAGGCCCTGCACGGTGCCGTCCTCGCCGAAAGGCCCGTGCAGCACCGGGAAGACGACATCCACGCTCCCGAGCGCCGTCGCGACGGACTTGTCCGGCAGCCGCACGGCCAGCTCGGAGCCGGTGCCGCTCTCGCCGCCCGGGCCCAGGGCGAACGTCCCGTCGCGACCGATCGCGATGCTGATCACCTCGGCGCCCCGCCCCGTGAGCGCTGCCACGACGCTGCCCGCGGACGCGAGCGAGATCTCGTGCTCGCTCGAGCGGCCGCCCGAGAGAACGGCGATCCGCCGCCCGTCTCTCACGGCGCGATCTGCGACGGCGGAGACGCCGGCGTCGTCGTCACCGCGGTCGTCGTGGTCGTCGCCGTCGTCGTGGGGGTGACGGGGGTTGTCGTGGCGGTCGTGCTCGTCGACGCGGTGGTGGTGTTCGCCGGCGGCGCCGTCACCAGATGGCCGACCGTGATCGTGACGGCTGCGCCCTGCTTGAGCTTCGTCCCGTTCGGCGGCGACTGGTTGAGCACGATCCCGTCCTGCTGCGGATCGGTGACGTCCTGCTGGACGACCGGAACCGTGAACCCGGCCGTCTGCAGCAACTGGGTCGCCGTGGTCTGGTCGTCGCCCGTGACCGACGGGACGGTGGACTCCTGCGGGCCCGTCGAGACCGAGAGGGTGATCGTCGTGCCGGGTGAGGCCGATGACCCCGCGCTCGGGCTCTGGGAGACGACCTGGTCGACCGGGGCGGCGTTCGCGACGTCCGAGCGGGTGACCTTGAAGCCGGCGCCCTTCAGGGCGCTCTCGGCGCTCGCGTACTGCTCGCCGACGACCGACGGGACGCCGACGGTCTTGGGCCCCGTCGAGACGTTGAGCCTGACGGTCGACCCCACGAGCACGAGTGTGCCCTTCGGCGGCGAGCTGGCGGTCACGGCATCCGGCGGCACGCTCCCCGAGGTGACGTTGTGGATCGCCCATTTCAGCCCCTGATTCTCGAGCAGCGTCTCGGCCTGGGCGAGCGGAAGGTTGGCGAGCGCCGGCACGGTCGTCTTGGGTGCGCCCGTCGAGACGGTGAGCGTGACGATCGTGTCCTTGGCGACCCGGTCCCCCGGGCTCGGGTTCTGGCTGATCACGAGCGACGCCGCGATCGTGGTGCTCGGCGCGGTCACAGTGTGGGTCTGAAGCCCCTGGGCCTGCAGAAGCGTCTCCGCGTTCTTCACCGGCAGCTGCTCGACGTTCAGGACGGCCACCGGCGCGTTCTTGTCGATCGCCGCGGTGACCTTGTTGTAGATCAGGTAGCCGCCGAACGCGATGATCCCGATCGCGACGATCCCGAGGATCATCGGCCACGGCGACCGCCGGCGGCCGGCCTCCTCGTAGTAGGAGGGCGGGCGGTAGGCGGGCGGGGCCGGAGGTGGCGTCGCGGCGGCCCGCGGGACGATCGAGGTCGCCTCCGCGTCGGCCAGCACCTGCGTCATCGTCTCCGAGGTCTGCTGCGACACCGCGACGCCGCGCGCGACGCGGGCCAGGTCGGCGTCCATCTCGTCGGCCGAGGCGTAACGCTGCTCGGGATCCTTGGCGAGAGCCCGCATCACGACCGCGTCGAGATCGGGCGAGATGCCCTCGCGACGGGTCGACGGCGGCTCGGGGATGTTCGAGAGGTGCTTCATCGCGATCTCCACCGCGGCGTCGCCGGTGAAGGGCACCGTCCCCGTGAGCATCTCGTAGAGCACGATCCCGACCGAGTAGAGATCCGAGCGCTGGTCGACGGGCTTGCCCCGGGCCTGCTCGGGCGAGAGGTACTGGGCCGTGCCGACGATCGACCCCGCCTCGGTCATCTGCGAGGCACCCGACCGGGCGATCCCGAAGTCCGTGACCTTGACGTTCCAGTCGGGGCTGACGATCACGTTGTGCGGCTTGATGTCGCGATGGACGATGTCGTGGCGATGCGCCTCGGCGAGCGCGCTCAGGATCTCGCGCGCGAACTTGATCGCGGTCAGCGGCGGGGTCGGGCCCTTGCGGACGAGCAGCTCCTTGAGCGTCGGCCCGTCGAGATACTCCATCGCGATGTAGTAGGTCTCGTCGAACTGGCCGCGGTCGTAGATCCGCACGATGTGCGGGTGGCTGAGGCTGGCGGCATTCCGGGCCTCCCGCTTGAACCGCTCGACGAACTGGTCGTCGCGCGCGTGGCGCTCGTTCAGGATCTTCAGCGCGACCTTGCGGCCGAGCTCCTCGTCCTCGGCCAGGTACACCTCGGCCATGCCGCCGGAGCCGAGCTTGCGCTCGATCCTGTAGCGGCCGTCGAACAGCTTTCCGACGAGGCGGTCTTCGAGATTAGTTGCCAAGGGTTCCCGTGCTGTTCGGCGTGGGGGGAAGGATCGCCTGCATGAGCTGTTTTGCGATCGGAGCCGCGACCGAGCCGCCGAATCCGTTGTTCTGATACTCGACGACCACGGCGCCGGCGACGGTCGGGTTCTCGGCCGGCGCGAAGAAGATGAACCAGGCGTCGTACACGGTATTGCACGAGCACGTCTCGGCCGTTCCGGTCTTGCCTGCGACGACGACGCCCGGGATCTGAGCCGCGGTGCCGGTTCCCGCCTGGACGACCTCGACCATCATGTTCTTCAGCGCTCCGGCGGTCGACGGCTTCGTCGCCTGGCGCAGCACCTGGGGATGGAGCCGCTTGATCACGGAGCCGTCCGGGGCCAGCACCCGCTTGATCAGGGTCGGCTTCATCTCGACGCCGTTGTTGGCGACCGCCGCAGCGACCATCGCCATCTGCAGCGGCGTCGTCAGCATCTTGTCCTGCCCGAAGGCGAGGCGGCCGGGATCGACGCGCGAGTAGCCCTTGCCGGTCGTGGGATCGAAGAGCTTGCCGTTGAGGTAGAGCCCGGAGGGCGCGCGCGCATCCGACGGCATCTCGAGCGGCGGCGTGGAGTAGAAGCCGAACTTCCGCGCCTCCTCGAGCAGCCGCTTCGCGCCGAGCTTCTGCCCGATGTTGCAGAACACCGCGTTGATCGAGTGCTGGTAGGCCTCGACCAGGTTCACGATCCCGAAGGCCTCGGGCCCGCTCTGGTCGAGCGCGTTCTTGACCTGCTTGCCGTACTCGGTGCAGTAGCCGGGGTCGTCGAAGGTCGAGTCCGGCTGGTAGACGCCGTCGTCGAGTGCAGCGGCTGCGGTGATCGTCTTGAAGATCGAGCCCGGCGGGAAGAGGCCCTGCGTGGCGCGGTTCAGGAGCGGCGCAGCGGGCTCGGGCGGGCACGGGCTCTTCGTGGCGGAGATCTTCGCGTAGCCCGCCGGCTGCTCGACCAGGTTCGGGTTGAAGCCCGGCGTCGAGGCCATGACGTAGACGGCGCCGGTCTTCGGGTTCAGCACGACGGCTGCCCCGCACTTCCCGGCGAGCAGGTTCTCGGCCAGCTTCTGCGCACCCGCGTGGATCGTCAGCACCAGGCTGTTGCCCTTGATCGTCGTCCCCTTCAGCCGGCTGCCGACGGTGCCGAGGATCGTCCCGAGATCGGTGTTCGATGCGGTCAGGTAGCTGTTCTCGGCCTGCTCGACGCCCGTGCGCGAGCGGCTCTGGGTCGAGTAGCCGACGACCTGCGAGGCGAGCCCGTTGGTCGGGTAGCGGCGGAAGAAGAGCGTCTGGCCGCCGATCTTCTTGCGCGTGTTGGTGGCAAGCACCGTCTTCCCGTTCGAGGCGTAGATCTTGCCCCGGTCGATCGTGAACTGCGCCACACGCTGGATCTCGTTGTCCTGGCGGGCCGAGAGGCCCGCGGACGCCCAGGTCTGCCAGTACGTCGTGGCGACGATCAGGGAGGCCAGCAGGATCAGCGAGGCGATGGCGACTTGTGAGATCTGACGGTTCATGCGGTGTTGGCGTTCGCGCGGTTGGAGACGAGCAGGAGGCCCGCGAGCAGCAGGAAGTTCGCCACGATCGAGGATCCACCGTATGAGACGAACGGAAGGGTGATTCCGGTGAGTGGGATGATCCGCAGGATCCCGCCGACGATCACGAAGGTCTGGAGCGCGAAGCCGAACGTGAGCCCCGCGGCGAGCAGCTTGGAGAAGCCGTCGTCGACCTGGAGCGCGATCTTCATCCCGCGCGCGACGAAGACCATGAAGACGAGCAGGAGCGCCGCGACGCCGACGAGGCCGAGCTCCTGCGCGAGCGCCGAGTAGATGAAGTCGGTCTTCACGTCGGGGATCAGTGCCGTGCCGCCCGTCGTCGTGAACGTGCCCTTGCCGAGGCCGGTGCCGCCGAAGCCGCCGTTCGAGATCGAGTAGAGCGACTTGACGAGCTGGTAGCTCTCGCAATCCTGCCGTAGCGCCATCGTCCCGGTCACCGGGCAGGGAACCTTCTGGATCGTCCAGGGATGGAGCCAGATCAGGACCCGCTCGTGAACGTGCGGGATCTGACGGTCTGCGACGAACACGCCCGCGACGAACAGCCCGAGCCCGGCGAGCACGAACGAGAGCCGTGCCGTTGCGATGTAGAGCATCGCGATGAAGATCCCGAAATAGAGCAGCGCCGACCCGAGGTCGTTGGTCGCGACGAGCACCAGCATGGCCGCTGCCCAGATCACGAGCACCGGCCCAACGTCCTTCAGGCGGCCCTGTGCGAGCACCTCACGCTTTGCCCGCACGTAGCCGGCCAGGAAGACGATCAGGAAGATCTTCGCCAGCTCGCCGGGCTGGAACTGGAGGGGGCCGAAGTGGATCCAGAGCCGCGCGCCGTTGATCGTCTCGCCGATCCCCGGGAACCGCGGCAGGAAGAGCAGGGCGATCGCGCCGACGCCGAAGAGGTACTTGTAACTCTCGAGCACGCGATAGTCGCGGCGGAGCCCGATCAGCGTCAGTGCGAAGACGGCGACCCCGATCACCACCCAGAGACCCTGCTTGAACGCGTCGTTCGGGCCGAGCCGGTAGATCTCGGTCAGCCCGACCGCCGTCAGGAAGCCCGTCATCGGCAGGAGATACGGATCGGCGTGCGGGACCGTGAGCCGGGTCACGACGTGCGCGACGAGGTAGAGGCCGACGAAGAACGCGGCGTAGGTCAGCGAGCTCCAGCCGATCACTGCCTGCCGGGCGATGTAGACGCTGGCGAACCCGAGGCCGGTCAACGCGCCGACCGCGATCAGATAGCCGAGCTCTCTGTTGCGATAACTCATCCGCGCCCCTCGCCGGCCTCGGCTCCCGCCCGGCAGAGCCGGGCTCCGCCGAGGCCTGACGCCGCTCGCGGCACGGTGCTCTCCGGGCCCGTGCTAATCGCACTGTGCCCTCCGGCCCCGCACCGCGAGCGGCGCCCGAGGAACGCGGAGGTGCTCGTGTCCTTTCGAGCGTTACTCATCTAGGCAGGGCATCCAGCACGAGCAGGATGATCGCCGCGGCGAGCGCGATGATCACCAGGCCCGCGATCACGAGGCGCAGCGCCGATGCTTTCTCCTCCGGCTCTGCGTCCGCGTCGCCCTGTTCGCCGGCCTCCTCCGGCGTGGGCACCGCGCCGAGGGCAACCGCCTCGGCGACCGGTACGGCGGCTGCATGTGGATCGGGCTCGGCCACCGCTACGAGCGGGACCGTGTTGGCCTCGGACGGCTCTGGATCCGGCGCCGGCATGGGGTCCGGCGCGGTCACTGCGCCGAGATGCATCGTCTCGGGAGCCGGCGGCGCCTGTGGCGGAGTGGCGCCAGGCTGATTCTCGAGTGCTCGGGCGAGCTCGTCGGCCGAGACCACCATCGTCACGTCGGCCGGGTGCGCGTCCAGGTCGGGCAAGCGGACGTTGTCCTCCGGGTGGAGCGTGTCCTCGTCGTCGGGGCTCGGCCCGACGTGCTCGACGGTCGGCTCGTCGGCCGACTCGGCCTCCCCTTCTGCAACCGCAAAGAGGATCGCCGTGATGTTGTCGTCGCCGCCGCGGTCGTTGGCCGCCTTGATCAGCGCGTGCGTCGCCGCGTCGAGCCGGCCGCGGTTCAGGATCAGGATCCTCGCGATCGTGTCGGCGTCGATCATCGTCGTCAGGCCGTCCGAGCAGAGCAGGAAGAGGTCTCCATCTTGCGTCTCGACCGTGAACACGTCGACGTCGACGTCGGCCTCCGTCCCGAGGGCGCGCGTGATCACCGAGCGCTGGGGGTGGATCGCCGCCTCCTGGGGCGAGAGCTCGCCACGCCGGACGAGCTCCGCGACGAGCGAGTGGTCGTCGGTCAGCTGCTCGAGCTCGTCGTCGCGAAGCCGGTAGGCGCGCGAGTCGCCGACATGGCCGATCGCGACCTTCCCGTCGGGCTGCAGGATCGCAACGGTCATCGTCGTGCCCATCCCCGAGGCGGTCGGGTCGGTCGCGGCTCGCTCGTGCACACGCAGGTTGGCGGCCTTGATCAGCGCGACGACGCGCTCCTCGCCCGGCGCGTTGGGATCGAGGTTGGCCTCGGTGACGGTGCTGGCCGCGAGCTCCGATGCGACCTCGCCCGCCTGCGCGCCGCCCATCCCGTCGGCGACCGCGAACACGGGCGGCGCCGCGACGAAGTTGTCCTCGTTGTGCCGCCGCTTGCGCCCGACATTCGACTCCGCCGACGACCCGGAAATTCTCACGTCCCTGACCGCCTTTGGCTCACGCCCGGCGGGGCCGGGCTCCGCCAAAGGCTGCCGCCGCAGGCGGCACGATCCATGACGTGCGCGCCACGCGGCCGTGCCACTTGCACTGTCCACGTGCCGCCCACGCGTGGCTCCCACCGCCCGCGACGACTCAGGAACGCGAGCGAGCTCATCGCTCGAACCTCAGGTCGGTCTCGCCGATCCGGACGACGTCGCCGGGAACGAGCCGCCGGTCGCGCTCGAGCCGGATCCCGTTGACGTACGTGCCGTTCGTCGAGCCGATGTCCTCGATGTAGACGCCGTCCCGGCGCGGCTGGAAGCGCGCGTGATGACCCGAGGCGAACTCGTCGCCGTCGAGCGGCAGGTCGTTGTCGCTGCTGCGGCCGACGGTCAGCGCGGTCGAGTCGATCCCGTACACATCTCCCTCCGGCAGCGCGGAGCTGTCGACGACGACGAGACGGCCGAGCTCGCGCGCCACGGGCTGCGCGAGCAGAGCGGATGCTTGCTGGGGCGACAGGATCATCGATTCTTGCGGCAATCGGAGGTCGCGTGCAGCCGAACGGACGATTCGCCAGATGAAGAGGTAGAGCAGGACGAGGAATGCGATCTTGAGGACAAGGAGAGTTGTCTCGACTCCGACCGACGCTGTCGGCACGTGTTCAGTCCGCCGCCCGGCTGAAGGAGATCTCGGTCGAGCCCAGCGTGAACCGGGCGCCGTCCTGGAGCTCGAGCTCCTTCACGCGTTTTCCGTCGACCTCGATCCCGTTGGTCGAGTCGAGATCGACGACCGTATACCCGTCTCCGTCCGGCCTGACCTCGGCGTGGCGCCGGGAGACGTTCGGGTCGGCGACGCGGATGTCGCAGTCCTTCGATCGGCCGATCACGACCGGGCGCGCGGGGAGCGAATGCGTCTCGCCCGCGAACGAGAGCGCCGCGATCTCCTGGGGCTCCTCGTCTTCGGGCTCCGCCGGTGGAAGCTGCTCCGCCTTGTAGATCATCGTCCCGCCCTCGGGCTCGGTCGGTGGAGCGTCGACGGCCGGGCGCGGCCCGCGCACGAGGCGCGTCGCGATCCCGAACTCACCCTTGTCGAGGTCCTCGTCGCTCTCGAGCTTCACCCGGGGCGTCGTGAGGAGCACGTAGCGCTCGCGCCGGGCGTGCTCGGTGAGATAGTCCGCGAGCTCCTCGCAGAGCGAGTCCTCGTAGCCGTCGAACTGGTCGCGGTCGCCGGGCGAGAGATAGATCGTGTACTCGTTCGGGACGTAGACGCGCGAGACCGACACGCTCCGGTGGTCGTCCATCTCCTTGACCAGCTTCCGGGCCAGCTCGACCGGCTGGACGTTCGAGCGGAAGGCACGGCCGAACACCCCCTCGAAGAGGGACTCGAGCTTCGATTCGAGACTGCGCAGCACGCTCATTCAGGGGAACCCGTTGGGAACAGCTTCAGTCTAGAGGGCGGGTCTGAGGCCACTGTCTGGGCGCGGCGTTAGAACTGCAGGAATGATCAAGTACCTGGGGTCGAAGCGCACGCTCGTGCCGCTGATCAAGAGCGTAGCCGGGCGTCTTCCCGTCGCGTCGGCGTGCGACCTCTTCGCCGGCACGACACGCGTCGGTCAGGCGCTTCGCAGCCTCGGGATCACCGTCCACTCCAACGATCTCGCCACCTACTCCGAGCTGCTCGGCCAGGCCTACATCGTCGCGGACGAGACGCTCGACCGTGAGAGGATCTCCGCGATCCTCGTCGAGCTCACGGCGCTCGAGGGACGCGAGGGGTACTTCACCGAGGCGTTCTGCCGTCGCGCGCGCTTCTTCCAGCCCGAGAACGGCGCCCGGATCGATGCGATCCGCGACGCGATCGACGGCTACGCGCTCTCGGAGGTCGAGCGCGGCGTCGTGCTGACGTCGCTGCTCGAGGCGGCCGACCGGGTCGACAGCACGACCGGCCTGCAGATGGCCTACCTGAAGTCCTGGGCGCCCCGGTCCTACAAGGAGCTCTCGCTGAGGCTGCCCGAGCCGGTCGCGGGGCCCGCGGGCAGCGTGTCCCGGCTCGATGCCAACGTCCTCGCGCCGGATCTCGACGTCGACCTCGTCTACATCGACCCGCCGTACAACCAGCACTCGTTCTTCTCCAACTACCACGTGTGGGAGACGCTCGTCCGCTGGGACGCGCCGGAGAGCTACGGCGTCGCGAACAAGCGCGTCGACTGCCGCGAGCGGCGGAGCGCCTACAACTCCAAGCGGAGCGCGCCCGCTGCGTTCGGGGAGCTGCTGGCGTCGATCCAGGCGCCGTGGGTGATGGTCTCGGTCTCGAACGAAGGGTTTCACGATGCCGGCGAGATCGCCGAGCTCCTTTCCGGACATGGCTACGTCGGCCGGATCGACGTCGACTCGAAGCGCTACGTCGGCGCCCAGATCGGGATCTACAACCCTTCGGGCGACAAGGTCGGCACCGTCTCTCGCCTGCGAAACCGCGAGATCCTGCTGATCGCAGGGCCGGACCGCTTGGTCGTCGAAGAGGTTGCAGGCCCCGGGGCCTCGACCGGGCCCGTGCTCAGCGCCAGGTAGGCCGCGGTGATCCACGCTGCGGCGGCCAGTGGCAGGAACGCCGCCAGCGGCGCACCGAGACCGGTGGCCACGAGCAGCGCTGCGCCGGCGAGCGCGGCGGGCCAGGGCCCGCGCCCTCGCAGGTAGGGCAGCGCCACCGCGGCGGCTGCGAGCACGCTCGCCTGCAAGATGATCACGGGGTGGTCGGCAAGCGTGCGCCAGAGCGTCCATGCGACCGCCGACGGCCGTGAGCTGCCCGCGATCCCGAGCCCGAGGGGCGGCGCGGAGCCGTCGAGGGGCAGGATCTGGCGGCGCATTCCCGCGACGACCACGGCGAGCAGGGTGCCGGTAAAGGCCTGCAGCGCACGTCTCGCGGGCCCTCTTGCGAACTGGGCGGCCAGCGGCAGCAGCGCAAGCGCTGCCAGTGGCCCGAGCACCGGGCCGGCGACGAGGGCGATGTTCCCGCGCGGGTCGTTCCACGTCAGCGCGACCCAGACCGCCCCGAGGCCCGCGAAGACGATCGCGAGCCCGAGCGAGATGTTCCAGAGCGGGAAGAAGGTCACGGCGAAGGCGACTGCGAGGGCGACACGGGGGAAGGCGAGCCCGAGTGCCGCGGTTGCGATCGTCAGCCCGAGCGGCCACCCCGCCGGGTAGAACGGGAGCGCCCAGGCGACCCAGCCGGTCCAGATCGCCGCTGCGAGTGCCGGTGCCACGCGCTCGCGCGCCGCCACCGTGAGCCGCTCGCGAGGCGCGTCCTTGGGTGTCTTCACCTCGACCTGGCCCGGCACCCGCCGGCGCTTGCGCGGCTGCTCACGCAACTCGGCGGCAAGCGCGGCTGCGCTCGGGCGGCGTTCGGGATCCGGATCGAGGGCCTTCGCAACGGCGTCGTGGAGCCGCTGCGGCAGGTCGGGGCGGAAATCCTCGAGCGGCGGCGCGCCCGCCTTGATCCGGCGCGTCGTGCCGGCGGCGTTGCTCGAGCGGAACGGATGCTTGCCCGCGAGCGACTCCCAGAGCATCACCCCGACGGCCCAGACATCGGCGGCTGACGTCGCGGTCTTGGCCGCGAGCCGCTCCGGGGAGACGTAGGTGAGCGTGCCCGGGACATCGCCGACCTGGGTCAGCGTGTCGAACTCCTCCATCTGGGCGAGCCCGAAGTCGAGCAGCCGCACGTCGATTCCGTCGGACTCGGCGAGCAGGACGTTCGACGGCTTGACGTCGCGGTGGACGATTCCCTTCTGGTGAGCGTGCGCGAGAGCGTCGAGAACCTGGGCGGCTGCTTCGACCGAGTCCTGGTCGGAGAGCTCGCCGGCGGCCATGGCCTGGCGCAGCGTGCGGCCGGGGACGTACTCGTAGGCGATGTAGACGTGGCCGGAGTCGCGGGCCAGCGAGTAGATCCGCTGGCAGCGTGGATGGCGCAGCGCGGCCGCGGCGCGGGCCTCCCGCTCGGCGCGCTCGGCGACGCGACCCTCGCGCACGACCATCTTGAGAGAGACGTCGAGGCCGGTCCGCTCGTCCCGCGCGAGCCACACATGTCCCATGCCACCGGAGCCGAGCGGCCGGAGCGCGCGGTACCGTCCAAGGATCAGATCGTGTGAGACGGCAGTAGAAGTCACCTCCGGTTCTACGTGGTGTCGAGGAGAAGTCCTCTCACCGCCGAACGACGCTCGGTAGATTCGACCAGGCATGGATCCGCCCGACGACGACATCCAGTTCGACTTCTTCGAGGAGGAGCCGGCCACGGCCGAGACGGCCTCGCAGCCGCGTGGGCGCCAGCCTCAGCGGCAGGCGCGCCCCGCGACCGCAGGAGGAGCGCCGGCGCCCCCGCATCCGAACGGCCCGATGCTCCGTCTCCTCGCGATCGTCTGCATCGGGGTCTTCCTCGTGCTCGTGTTCGCGCTCCTGATCCAGTCCTGCGCCGGGCAGTCGCCCCACGATCTCTATGGCAACTACATGGACAAGGTCGCACGATCGCCGGGCAGTCGAACCGTGACGGGGCGGCAGCGGTCTCCGCACTCACGACGCCGGGGCTCTCGGCCCAGAAGATCTCCCAGAAGCTCAACTCGATCTACACGCAGGAGCAGCAGAACGTCGCCGCCGCGCAGGGCCTGTCGCCGCCCGGGAAGCTGCGCACACAGCACGCCCATCTGATCGAGTCGCTGCAGCTTCGCTCGAGCGGCGTCCAGGGCCTCGCGAAGGCGCTCGGCGGGGTGAACGCCAAGACGAAAGAGACCGTCGAGGCAGCGCAGATGGTGCAGCAGATCTACCGCCTGCTCGCGAGCGACGTGATCTGGGCCGACCTCTTCCAGGCGCCGTCGGTGGCCGTGCTCGACCAGGAAGGCGTGCGCCAGGTGACCGTGCCTTCGTCGCACTTCCTCGCCGTGCCTGACGCGCTGATCACGATCAAGGCGATGACGCTGATCCTCGACCGGATCACGAACAGCGGCTCGACCAGCACGGGCGGGACGACCGGCCTGCACGGCACGAACATCTCGCAGACCGCCGCGCTGCCGAGCGGCGCCGGCGGCACCTCGCAGATCCTGACGGCCGGCACCACGCTGAACACGGTCACCACCAGCTCGAGCCTCGTGTTCCAGGTCACGATCTTCAACGGCGGCACCTCGCAGGAGGTGCAGATCCCGGTCACGCTGACGATCGACCGCCCCGCCTCGCAGGGCGGCCCGATCACGAAGAACGAGAAGGTGCAGCTCGTCGACCCCGGCCAGTACGCGTCGGTCACCTTCAGCGACCTCGGCCAGGTGCCGTTCGCGTCTCCGACCAAGGTTCACGTCGACGTCGCCCCGGTGCCCGGCGAGACGAACACGACGAACAACTCCGCGGTCTACAACGTGATCTTCTCGCTGCCCTCGTAGGCAGGCGTCATGCACCTCTCGGGGAACGTCGCCGCCCTGATTGCCGTTCTCGGAGTGCTGCTCGGTGCGGCCGGGCTCGTCGTGGCCGGGATCGCCTGGACGCGGGTCAGGCGGCTCCGCGACGCGCAGCGCACGCTCGTCGGGGGTGGGCGCAAGGATCTCGTCGAGTTCGCCGTCTCGCTTCAGGGCCGCATCGACGACCTGCACCGGGCCGTCGACGAGGTCGCGGGCGGGCTCGCGCGGGTCGACCGCCGGGTCGACGAGACCGTCGCCAACACCGCGATCGTCCGCTACGACGCCTACGAGGACACCGGCGGCCACCAGTCGGCTTCGCTCGTGCTGCTCGACGCTGCGCGCACCGGTGTCGTGATCACCGCCATCCAGGGCCGCGACTACGCCCGCATCTACATGAAGGAGATCGACCGCGGCCGGCCCGCCGTCGCCCTCTCCCCGGAGGAGCAGCAGGCCGTCGAACGGGCGATGGGCCGATAGGACCATGGGGAGCACCTCCGGTTCTCCCCCATGAGCCCCTCTCCGACACTTGGCGTCTCACAGCTAAGAACGGTGTGGGCTCATCAGCCGCCGCGCGAGGTCAGCAGCTCAGCCGGGTGGTTCGTGCGCTCAGGGTTCCAACCAGTTTGTTCCAGCGGCGCCACCGGCTGAGCCGACGGCGCCGCCAATACGACCCGCTGGTCGGGTACTTTTCAGACACCGTGCAGCAAGTACTGGTCCTGAATGCCAGTTTCGAGCCGCTGAACGTTTGTTCACTGCGGCGTGCGCACGTGCTCGTCTACAAGGGGAAGGCGGAGGTGGTCGAAGAGCTCGACCGACCACTTTGCTCGGCCTCGGCGAGGTTCCCGTGGCCGCACGTCATCAGGCTTCTCAGTTACGTCCGCGTCCCTCGCATCGTCCAGCGCAAGATCTCGCGCCGCGCGCTCTTCGCGCGTGACGGCTGGCGCTGCGTCTACTGCGGCACCGCGAGCGGCCGCATGACCCTCGACCACGTGATCCCGCGCTCCCGCGGCGGCGACTCGGTCTGGGAGAACGTCGTCACCTCCTGCGCGCCCTGCAACCTGCGCAAGGGAAACCGGCTCCTGCACGAGGTGCAGATGGAGCTACCGCAGCCGCCGCGACCGCCGGCGCCGGTGCTCTTCATCCGGCTGGCAGCGCCGAAGATCCCGCAGCGCTGGGAGCAGTATCTCGCGGCGTTCGGCGCTGCAGCGGCCTAGCCGCTCTCGCGCGGGAGCTCGTCGTGCTGCTCCCACTCCGACCACGAGCCCGGGTAGAGGCGGCCGTCCCGGCCTGCGAGGTGCAGGCGATGCAGCGTGACGCTCGCCGTGACGCCCGAGCCGCAGTAGGCGACGAGCGGACCGGCGGGTAGCTCGGGGACCGGCTCGGTCCAGGGTGCGTTGAGCGCGCCCGGGATGCGCCCGAGGGCCCTGTCCACGGGATTCGGCTCGCCGCGAAACCGGAAAGGCAGGCGCGCGTCGACGATCACGAGGTCGCCGAGGCTTGCCGCCAGCTCGTCGCGCTCGATCGTGTCGTCGTCGCGCGGTCGCGGCTCGAACACGGCCGGCTCTGCTTGCTCGACGCCCGCAGTGAGCGGGCCGTGCCAGGCGTCGAGGTCGATCACCGCGCACGCGTCGTGGCCGAAGTGGCGCAGGAGCCACCAGAGCCGTTCGGCGCCACCCACCGTCCCGTAGGCGACGACGAACGCGTCGGGCCCGATGCCGGCGGCCCCGGCGGCGCGCGCGAAGTCGCCGGGCGCCGGGAGCGGATGACGCCCTCCGGCCCCGGGAGGGGCGGACAGGTCGCGCTCGACGTCCAGGAACACGGCGCCGGGGATGTGGCCTTCCTCGTAGGCGCGCCGTCCGGCCGCCGGGTCGTCCAGGGCCCAGCGGCAGTCGGCGAAGAGGTAGCGCACGACGAGAACGTAGCTCAGGCCCGCGCAGTGGAAGGCCCGGAATCTGCCCTGTAGAGTCAGCGAAATCGAGCCACAGAGGAGGTCCGACCATGGGCATGATCGAGAGCAGGGCACGGGCGACATCGGATCCGGAGGCGAGGCGCGAGGTCCTCAAGCGCGTCGAGAAAGAGAAGGTCGCCTACGTTCTCCTCTGGTTCACGGACCTCGAGGGGCACCTGAAGAGCTTCGCGATCACGTTGAGCGAGCTCGCGGGAGCGCTCGACGACGGGATGGGCTTCGACGGATCGTCGATCACCGGCTTCAACGCGATCGAGGAGTCCGACATGGTCGCGATACCCGATCCGTCGACGTTCGTGATCATGCCGGCCGGGGAGGGCGAGCCGAAGATCGGGCGCATGATCTGCGACGTCGTCACACCCGACGGAAAGCCGTACGAGGGCGACCCGCGGCATGTGCTTCGCCTCGCGCTCGATCGGATGCGCAGCCTGGGCTTCGACACGTTCAACGTCGGCCCCGAGCTCGAGTACTTCCTGTTCGCCGACAGCCACGGGACCGAGCGCCTCGATGAGGGCGGCTACTTCGCGATGACGACGCTCGACGCAGCCACCGATCTCCGCTACGAGACGATCAAGGCGCTCGAGGCGGTGGGGATCCCGATCGAGTATCACCACCACGAGGTCGCGCCGTCGCAGCACGAGATCGACATGCGCTATGCCCCGGCGCTCGAGATGGCCGACTCGACGGTCACGTATCGGCTGATCGTCAAGGAGGTGGCGGCGCACCACGGCGTCTATGCGACCTTCATGCCCAAGCCGCTGTTCGGCGAGAACGGCTCCGGGATGCACACGCACATGTCGCTGTTCAAGGAGGGTCGCAACCAGTTCTACGACCAGGACGACGCCTTCCATCTCTCGCCGGCCGGGAAGCAGTTCATCGCCGGTCTGCTCCATCACGCGCGCGAGGTGTCGGCGGTGTTCGCGCAGTGGGTCAACTCGTACAAGCGGCTCGTGCCGGGCTTCGAGGCGCCGGTGTATGTCGCGTGGTCGCAGCGGAACCGCTCGGCGCTCGTCCGCATCCCGCTGTACAAGCCGGGCTCCGAGCAGGCCACACGAGCCGAGCTCCGCTGCCCTGACCCGGCCTGCAACCCGTATCTCACCTTCGCGGCCCTGCTGCACGCCGGCCTGGAGGGGATCGAGCAGGGGTATGAGCTCCCCGACCCGATGGAGACGAACCTCTACCACCTGAGCCCCGAGGAGCGGCACGAGCGCGGCATCGTGTCATTGCCCGAGACGCTCGGAGAGGCGATCGACGAGTTCTCGCGCTCCGATCTGATGCGCCGCGCCTTCGGCGACCACATCTTCGACAACTACATCAGGCTGAAGCGGGCCGAATGGGACGACTACCGGGTCCAGCTGACCCAGTGGGAGCTCGACCGCTACCTCTCGGTGCTCTGAGGCCTAGAGGAACGTGCGGATCGAGTCGCGGTCGATGCGCAGGCCGATGATGCGCGTCCCGCCGTCGATCTGCTCGATCGTCTCGGCGGGCACGAGCCGGCGGCGGCGGGCGAGGAAGCCCGAGCGAACCGAGAGCGCGTCGGGGGTCTCGGGCGAGGTGCCGTACATCGGGCACTCCACCTTCCCGACGATCCGTCCCCGGGCGTCGGCGACGAGATAGCCGGCGGTTCCGCGGAGATCAAAGGCGAGAGCACTCATGTACGGGAACCTATTCCCCGTTCGTGCTCGAATTCCCCACCGGGGGGTAAAAGATTTGTAAGGCGTGCGCCGGTGCTCAAAACGCCACCTTGGCGGTCATCATCCACCAGGCCGCTCCGAGCGCGACCGTGTAGGCGAGCGTGAGCAGCCCTAGCGTGAGGGGCTGCCACGCTGCTTAGAGGCCTCCGCTTCCACGAGAAGGCGACCCCGGCGCACGCGACCAGCACGAAGATCCCGACGACGGCGATCGAGACGGGCTGCTTGACCCAGTCGACCGAGTTCGGGAGACCTTCCTTCGATTTGGTCCACGAGCCGAAGATGAACATCAGCAGCCAGGCCGGGACCCCGAAGCCGAGCGTCGTCACGAGGGAGGCGTCCGCGAACGAGGTCGGCTCGGCCTGCCGTCGGCCGACGAGCCCGAGCGCCGCCACCGTCAGGAGCGACCCGAAGAGCGCGGTGGCGCCCACGATGTGCAGGAAGAGCTGGGCGTCCGGCCTCATTGGCCCGGCTTCCAGATCATCAGCGCGAGCACGACGAGCGCCAGGATGCCTGCCCCGCCGGAAAGCGCGAGCGTGACCCGGTCGTTCAGACGTGCCTGCAGCTCGGGCGTCTTGACGTCGTCCTTGGCCGCCAGCTCGAGGGCGAGCGCGCGTGTCCCGCCTTCGCGGTCGCCGCCCTTCTTGCCGGCGAAGCCGCCGACCACGAGCAGCACGAGCGAGCCCCAGATCCAGAAGCTGCCGAACGAGAAGTGGAACTCGTGGACGAGCCACAGGCCGAATACGAGCACCATCACCTCGCCGACGAGGATGAACAACACCGCGAACCGGGCCAGGCCCATGAACGCGGCCAGCTCGCTCGGCCGCTCGGCCCGCTGGCCGAGGACCGAGAGGATCGTCGCGAAGATCACCCCGCCGAGCAGGAAGAAGGCCCCCGTCACATGGAGCGCCAGCAGCCACTGAAGGGTGCTCACGTCGACTCAGCGTACGCTCTGGCACGGATGGATCAGCGCGAACGCCACCTGCGCCTCTTGACCGACACGATCGAGGCGGTCAACTCCTCGCTCGACCTCGAGGAGGTGCTTTCGCTGGTCGCGACCAAGGTCGCCGACGCGCTCCATGCCGACGCGTGCTTCGTCTACCTCTTCGACGAGCGCTCGGGCGAGCTCATCCTGCGCGCCACCCACGGGACGCGCGTCGAGGAGATGACGCAGCGCCCGCGGATGCGGCCGGGCGAGGGGATCACCGGCTCGGCGGCGGAGTCGCGGGAGCCCGTGATGATCCCGTCGGAGGCGAATCTCGACTCTCGCTTCAAGAACTTCCCCAACCTGCCCGAGGACGAGTACGAGTCGATTCTCGCGGTGCCGATCCTCGCTCGGGCCGAGCGGCTCGAGGGGGCGCTCAACGTCCGGACGCGCGAGCCGCGCGAGTTCACCGAGGAGGAGATCGACCTGCTGCTCGTGATCGCCACCCAGGTGGCCCAGTCGATCGAGCACGCGAAGCTCTACGAGGAGGCGCAGCGCCGCGTGCACGAGCTGGAGGCGCTCGCCCGGATCTCCGAGGCGGTGTCGGAGTCGCTGTATCTCGAGGAGTCGCTCGAGGCGATCGTGAAGACGACCGTTGACGCGCTGTCGGCGACCGGCGCGGCGCTCGTGCTCGAGGACGGCGCGATCGCGTGGCCGGAGGGCAAGGCCGATACGCACGCGATCCGCCAGCCGCTTCGCTGGCGCGGCCGGCAGATCGGCGAGCTCGTCGCGGACCGCGCGACGCCGTTCACGCAGGCCGACCGTGAGCTGCTCGGGTCGATCGCGCAGCAGGCCGCCGTCGCGCTCGAGCACGGGCGCGCCGTCATGCGCGGCGTTCTCGCCCAGGAGATCCACCACCGCGTCAAGAACAACCTGCAGACGGTGGCGTCGCTGCTGCGGCTGCAGGCGCGCGACGCCGAGAACGTCGACCCGCAGAAGGCGCTGATGGACTCGGTGAACCGGATCCTCGCGATCGCCGCCGTCCACGAGGTGCTGACGGAGCAGCGCGACGAGGACGTCGATCTCGCGGAGCTGCTCGACCGGCTCAGGGCGATGCTCGTGCAGGGCGTGGGCGCGGGCCGCGAGGTGACCGCCGAGCTCGAGCCGGTGATCCTGGCGGGGAACCGCGCCACCGCGCTCGCGCTGGTCTTCTCCGAGCTGCTCGGCAATGCGCTCGAGCACGGCGGCCATCACATCCGCGTCGTCCTGGTGGGAGCGGACGGCCAGGCGATGCTGGAGATCGCCGACGACGGCGGCGGGATCCCGGACGAGCCCGCCAAGGGAACCGGCCTTTCGATCGTCCGTGCGCTCGTGCGCGACGAGCTCGGCGGGACGCTGGAGCTCGACGGCAGCGCCGGCACGCGGGCCCGCGTGCGCTTCCCGGCCTAGGCTGCGCGTAACGGCCCATCTACACTCGTGGGCGAGATGCGCATCCTGGTTGCCGAAGACGAGACGATCATCCGCCTGGATCTGCGCGGCCTGCTCGAGCGCGCCGGGTACGAGGTCGTCGGCGAGGCGCAGGACGGCGAGCAGGCGGTCGCGCTCGCCCGCGAGCTCGAGCCCGACCTGGCGGTGATGGACGTCAAGATGCCGCGGCTCGACGGGATCGACGCCGCCCGCAAGATTCTCGAGGAGCGGCCGATCCCGATCGTGATGCTCACGGCGTTCGGCCAGAGGGAGCTCGTCGATCGCGCTGCCGAAGCGGGCGTGTACGGCTACCTCGTGAAGCCGTTCCGGGAGCAGGACATCGTGCCGGCGATC
Source organism: uncultured Actinomycetota bacterium (assembly GCA_963768435.1). Lineage (GTDB taxonomy): Bacteria > Actinomycetota > Thermoleophilia > Gaiellales > Gaiellaceae > PALSA-600. The sequence goes on along the minus strand of CAVYIB010000029.1, from coordinate 108,975 downwards.
GAGACCGCGCGGGCCCGCCACGAGGAGCTCGCGGCCGTTCGCGCCGAGGCCGATTCGCTCTCGGAGGCTTTGGTCGCGCGAAAGGCGATCGAGCGCGCGAAGGGGCTGCTGATGGAGAAGGAGAAGCTTTCCGAGGCCGATGCGTTCGCCCGGCTCCGCCGCGCGAGCCAGGTTTCGGGCCGCCCGTTGCGCGTGATCGCGGAGGCGGTCATCGATACGTTCGAGCCGTCATGAGCCAGACGGCCACCCCGCCGCGTGAGCGAGAGCGCGCGGGCAACGGCTCCGGCACGGGCGATGCGTGGCGGGTGATCGTCCTGAACGACAGCCACAACACGTTCGAGGGGGTGGCCTTCGCACTCGCGAAGACGATTCCGGGTGTCGACTACGACGCCGGGATGCGGCTCGCGAACAAGATCCATACGAGCGGCCAGGCGGTCGTCTGGTCGGGTCACCAGGAGGCCGCCGAGCTCTACCACTCGCAGCTCGAGGGCTTCGGCCTGACGATGGCACCGCTCGAGCGCTGAGCGCCGTCGACGACATCCACCGCGTGTTTGCGGCCTTCCGCGGCGGCGATGCCCGGGCGCTCGTCGAGGTGATCGCCGAGGACGCCGTCTGGCGCGTCGCAGGCTCCGCCCCCGTCTCCGGCGAGGCGCGAGGCCGGCCCGCGATTCTCGAGCTCTTCCGCGAGACACGCCGGCAGACCGAGGGGACCTATCTGAGCGAGCTCCGCTGGGCGCTCGCCGACGGCGACCACGCGGTCGCCCTCTACCGCGCCCGCGGCAGTCGCCTCGGCCGCGAGCTCGACATCGACCAGGTGCTGCTGATCACCCTCCGCGACGGCCGCTGGCACGAGATCGTCGCCATCCCCACCGATCCAGCAGCATTTGCAGCCTTCTGGGCCTGACCGCGACCCACGTCCGAAAAGTCGGTGTCAGACACCGTTACGAAAGTGTCACAAATCGCAGGCGGTTTGGCTCTACCACAGCGTTTAGTGCGGTGTCAGACACCGATTTTGACGTTCGGTTTTTGGCGCGGCGACGGGTCGGGAAAACGAAATCAGCGCGGGAATCAGGCCTGGGCCTCTTCGAAGAGGCGCTCCCAGCGGGTCAGGAGGGCGCTCAGGTCGTCTCGGGCGGCGCGGTGGGCGGTGACCAGGTCGACGTTCGTCCAGTCGTCGGCGAGCTTTCCCTCCAGCTCGACGATGCGCTCCTCGGTACGTGCGATCTCCTTCTCGACGAGCTCGAGCGGCGTCTGGGAGGCGGGGCGGGGGCGGGCGGGCTTCTGCTGCTTCGGCGGCCGGGCCGGCTTCGGCGCGGGGTCGGGAGCCGTGTCCCTGCGGCCGAGGTACTCCGCCCAGCCGCCGGGGTAGGAGACGAGGCGCTTCGACTCGATCGCGAGCAGCCGCCCGGACACGGCGTCGAGCAGCGCGCGGTCGTGGGTCACGAGCAGCACCGAGCCCGGGAAGGCGAGCAGCGCCGCCTCGAGCGCCTCGCGGCTCTCGAGGTCGAGGTGGTTCGTCGGCTCGTCGAGGACGAGGAAGTTCGCCCCGCTCGCGACGACGAGCGCAAGCGCCAGCCGCCGGCGCTCGCCGCCCGACAGCGCGGTGACCGGCTTCTCGTGCGCCTCCCAGCCGGAGAAGAGGAACTGACCGAGCAGCTTCTGCGCTTCGGGGCGGCGCAGGCCGGTCGCGCCGACCGCCGCGTCGAGCACCGACCCGCGCTCGTCCAGCTCTGCCTCGTGCTGCGAGAAGTAGGCCGCCTCGACCCCGTGGCCGAGCTTCACCCGGCCGCCGGCGGGCTCGCGGTGGCCGAGCACCGTCTCGAGCAGCGTGGTCTTCCCCGACCCGTTCGGCCCGATCAGCGCGACGTGCTCGCCCCGCTCGATCGCGAACGACGCTCCCTCGAGCAGCTCCTTGTCCCCTGCCCGCAGGTCGAGCCCCTCCGCCTCGACGACGACGCGTCCCGAGCGCTTCGGGTGCAGGAACTCGAACCCGAGCGACCGCCGCGGCCCCGCCGCCGCCTCGGGCAGCGACGCCTTGAGCCGGTCGATCTGCTTCTGCTTCGACTTCGCCTGCTTCGCCTTCGTGTTCTTCGCCCCGAACCGCTCGACGAACCGCTCGAGCTGCGCGATCTTCTCCGAGTCGCGCGCCGCCCACTTCGCCGCATGCAGCGCCCGAGCGGCCTGCTCGAGCCGCCACACGTGCCATTTGCCCGGGAAGTAGACCGACCGGCCGCGGTCGAGCTCGAGCACCGCTGTCGTGACCGCCTCGAGGAACCACCGATCATGCGCGACGAGGATGACCGCGGCGTCGATCGTCGCGAGCATGTCTTCGAGCCACTCGATCGTCTCGATGTCGAGGTGGTTCGTCGGCTCGTCGAGCAGCAGGAGATCGGGCTGTGAGGCGAGCGCGCGGGCCAGCGAGGCGCGGGTCAGCTCCCCGCCCGAGAACGTCGACAGCGGCCGGTCGAGGTCGGCGTCCGTGAACCCGAGGCCTCGCACGACCGACACGGCGCGGTCGCGCCAGTCGTAGCCGCCGGCGTGCTCCAGGCGGCCCTGCGTCGAGGAGTAGCGCGACAGCGTCTTCTGGTCGTGAGCGCCCGCGGCCATCTTCCCCTCGAGCTCGCGGAGCTCGGCCTCGAGGGCCGACAGGTCGGCCGTCCCCGAGAGCACGTACTCGCGCAGGGGCCGCGAGCTCGCAGCCGGCGGCCGCTGGTCGTGCAGCGCGATCCGCGTCCCCTTCTCCCACGCGAGCTCGCCGCCCTCGAGCGACACCTCGCCGACGAGCCCGCGCAGCAGCGTCGTCTTCCCCGCGCCGTTCGCACCGGCGAGCGCGAGCCGGTCGAGGCGCTCGACCTTGAACGACACGCCGTCGAAGAGCTCGCTGCCGGAGATCTCCTTGCGGAGGTTGGATGCGATCAGGATTGCCATGGGCCGCCTTATTCAAGACGAGCGGCGGTAGACCGCGCCGAGCGTGGCATGATCCCGGCGTGAGGGTCGCCGTCGCCTTTGACCACCGTGGTGTCTCCCTGCGCGAGGCCGTCCTCGAAGCGCTCGCGGGGCACGACGTTGTCGACCTCGGCACCCACGACCCGAACGTGCGGGTCGACTACCCGGACAAGGCCCAGCAGGTCGGTGACGCGATCAACGGCGGCGACGCCGTTCGCGGGATCATCGTCTGCGGCTCCGGCGCGGGGGCGGCGATCGCCGCCTGCAAGATCGCCGGGATCAGAGCCGCGATCTGCCACGACCTCTACAGCGCCCATCAGGCTGTCGAGCACGACGACATGAACGTGCTCTGCCTCGGGTCGGAGATCGTCGGCGCCTCGGTCGCACGCGAGCTGGTCGGCGTCTTCCTCGCCGCGGAGTTCGACGGCGGCGACCGCTATGTGGCCCGCCTCGAGAAGGTGGCCGCGATGGAGAGGGGAATGAGAGATGCCTGATTCGAGACTCGACGCGATAGCGGCTGCAGGGCAGTCGGTGTGGATCGACCTGCTCTCGCGCCACTTCGTTCGCTCCGGAGAGCTCCAGCGGATGGTCGACGAGGACGCGGTCACCGGGCTCACGTCGAACCCGACGATCTTCCAGAAGGCGATCGCCGGCGGCGGAGACTACGACGAGCAGATCTCACAGCTCCTCGAGCGCACCGACGACCCGCGCGCGATCTTCTTCGAGCTCGCGATCGCCGACGTGCGCGACGCCTGCGATGTGCTTCGCCCGGTCTGGGAGCGGACCGGCGGCGCCGACGGCTACGTCTCGCTCGAGGTCGACCCCGGCCTCGCCTTCGACACGAAGGCGACCTTCGAGCAGGCCGTCGACCTGCACGGGCGCGTCGATCGGCCGAACCTCTACGTCAAGATTCCCGCGACCCGTGAGGGCCTGCCCGCGATCGAGGATTCGATCGCCGCGGGCATCCCGATCAACGTGACGCTGATCTTCTCGCTCGAGCGCTACGGCGAGGTGGTCGACGCGTATCAGCGTGGTGTCGCCCGGTTGATCGAATCGGGAGCCGACCCCTCGAAGGTCACCTCCGTCGCGTCGTTCTTCGTGTCGAGGCTCGACACCGAGGGCGACGCCCGCCTCGAAGCGCTCGGCGAGACCGGCCTCGAGGGCAAGCTCGGGATCGCGAACGCGAAGCTCGCCTACAAGCACTTCACCGAGGCGTTCGCCGGGAGCGCCTGGGAGCAGCTCGCCGCCGCCGGCGCGACGGTCCAGCGCCCCCTCTGGGCCTCGACCTCGACCAAGAACCCGGCCTACCGCGACGTGATGTACGTCGAGGAGCTGATCGGCCCGCACACGGTGAACACCATGCCGCTCGAGACGCTCGAGGCCTTCCGCGACCACGGCGAGGTGCGCGGCTCGACGGTCACCGAGGACGTCGACGCCGCCGAGCAGCTGCTCGCCGACCTCGCCGAGGCCGGCGTCGACTACGACGATCTCGTCGCCAAGCTCGAGACCGAGGGCGTCCAGAAGTTCAGCGACTCCTTCGACGAGCTGATCTCCGGCATCGAAGCCAGACGGGGTGAGTTGGCGGCGAAGTGACAACGGAGCGGCGTGAGCTCGTTGCGCGGATCTGGTCGCGTGACCCGACGGTCTGGACGGGCGCGGACGAGGCCCGCTGGCTCGGGTGGCTCGACGAGCCGTTCCGGATGCGTGACGACGCCGAGTCGCTGCTCCGGCTGGTCGAGGACGTCGTCGGTGCCGCCGAAGCCGTCGTGCTGCTCGGGATGGGCGGCTCGTCGCTCGCGCCCGAGGTGCTGCGCCTCTCGTTCGGGGTCGAGACCTTCCACGTCCTCGACACGACGCATCCGCAGGCAATCCGCGAGCTCGAGGCGAAGCTCGATCTCAAGCACACGCTCTTCATCTCCGCGTCGAAGTCGGGATCGACACTCGAGACCCGCTCGCATACCGACTATTTCTGGAAGCTGGCTCCGCGCGGCGATCAGTGGGCCGCGATCACCGATCCCGGCTCCACGCTCGCCGAGCTCGCGCGCGAGCGCAAGTTCGCCGCGGTCTTCCCCGGGGAGCGGACCATCGGCGGGCGCTACTCGGCGCTCTCGGCGTTCGGGATCGTCCCCGCTGCGTTGATGGGGATCGATGTCGTCGGCCTGCTCGACCGCGCAACCGAGATGGCAGACGCCTGCCGGCTCGACGAGGGCAACCCCGGCCTCGAGCTCGGGCTCGCGCTCGGCGAGGGTTGGCGCGACGGCCGGGACAAGGTGTGCCTCCCCGACGCAGGTGTCTTCGGCGTCTGGGTCGAGCAGCTGATCGCCGAGTCGACCGGGAAGCAGGGCAAAGGGCTCGTGCCGGCGCCGGGCGTCTCGGGCGACGGGCCCGACCGGCAGGTGCAGGAGGTTCGCCTCCCGGATCCGCTCGAGCTCGGGCAGGAGTTCTTCCGCTGGGAGTTCGCGACCGCGATCGCGGGCGCCTTCCTCGGGATCAACCCGTTCGACCAGCCCGACGTGCAGGCCGCGAAGGACAAGACCAGCGAGGTGCTCGCGGCTGGCGACGTCACGCTCGAGCCCGAGAGCTCGATCGACGAGCTCCTCGACGGCGCCGAGGCGCCCGATTACCTCTGCATCCAGGCCTTCGTGAACCCGACCGCGGAGAACGCGGCCAGGGTGGATGCGCTCGCCTCGTCTCTCGGGGAACGCTCCGGCTGCGTCGTCACGCACGGCTTCGGGCCGCGCTACCTCCATTCGACCGGGCAGCTGCACAAGGGCGGCCCGGCAACCGGGCGCTTCCTGCAGATCGTCGAGGACTACGGCTCTGAGCTTTCGATTCCGGGCCGGCCCTTCGGCTTCGGCCGGCTGATTCGCGCCCAGGCCGCAGGCGACTTCTCCTCGCTTGTCGAGCGGGGCCGGCGCGTTGCGCGCATTCGACTCGAGGAGGTCACCTGATGCAGCTCGGAATGATCGGCCTCGGCCGCATGGGCGGGAACATGACGACGCGGCTCACCGAGGCAGGCCACGACGTGAAGACCTACGACCCCGGCGTCGAGTCGACGGCCGCCACCCTCGAGGAGCTCCGAGACCAGCTCGACGCTCCGCGCGCCTTCTGGACGATGGTGCCGGCCGGGAAGATCACCGAGGACACGTTCCAGCAGCTGCTCGCGCTGGCCGAAGCCGGCGACACGATCGTCGACGGCGGCAACTCGAACTTCCGCGACTCGCAGCGGCGTTACCGCGAGGCGGCCGAGCAGGGCATCCATTTCGTCGACGCCGGCGTCTCCGGTGGGATCTGGGGCCTCCAGGTCGGCTACTGCCTGATGGTGGGCGGCGACGCCGAGGCGGTGAAGCAGGTCGAGCCGGTCTTCCTCTCGCTCGCCCCCGACGACGGCTATGCGCACGTCGGCGGCTCCGGTGCGGGCCACTTCACGAAGATGGTCCACAACGGGATCGAGTACGGGCTGATGGAGGCGTACGCCGAGGGGTTCGAGGTGCTCGAGAAGTCGGAGTTCGGCCTCGACCTGCACGAGATCGCCGGGATCTGGCGTTACGGCTCGGTCGTGAGGTCGTGGCTGCTCGAGCTGCTCGTCGACGCGTTCGAGGCCGAGGGCAGCCACCTGGAGAAGATCAAGGGCTATGTCGACGACTCCGGCGAGGGCCGCTGGACGATCGCGGAGGCGATCGCCGAGGACGTACCGGTGCCGGTGATCACCGCGGCGCTCTTCGCCCGGTTCTCGTCCCGGCAGGACGAGTCGTTCGCCGCCAAGGTCAGCGCTGCGCTCCGCAACCAGTTCGGCGGCCACGCGGTCAAGTCGGCGGAATGAGCAACTTCAGCACCGTCAGCGCCGCAAATCCGCTCGCCGAGGGCCTGCCGCTCCGGCGGCGCCCGGCACCCTGCACGATCGTCATCTTCGGCGCGTCGGGCGACCTGACCGTCCGCAAGCTGATGCCGGCGCTCTACTCCCTGGCCTTCAGGCATCTGCTGCCCGAGCGCTTCACGATCGTCGGCGCCGCGCGCACCCCGGGCACCGACGAGAGCTTCCGCGAGGCGATGAAGGAAGCAGTCCAGCACCACTCCCGCGACGAGTTCCGCCAGGACATCTGGGACGAGCTCAGCGCGGGGATCCGCTACATCCAGCTCGACGAGGCCGAGCACAGCCTGGGCGAGAGCCTCGCCTCGATCTGCGACCGCGTCGACGGCGAGCGGGGCACCCAGGGAAACCGCCTCTACTACTTCGCGGTGCCACCCGCTGCGATCGGCCCGCTCGTCGAGCGGGTCGCCGAGGATCGCTCCACGACCGGCTGGAACCGCCTGATCATCGAGAAGCCCTTCGGCCACGACCTCGAGTCGGCGCGGGAGCTGAACCAGCTGATCGCGCAGCATTTCACCGAGGGCGAGGTCTTCCGGATCGACCACTACCTCGGCAAGGAGACCGTCCAGAACCTGCTCGCGCTCCGCTTCGCGAACGGGATCTTCGAGCCGATCTGGAACCGCCAGTTCATCGACCACGTGCAGATCACGGTCGCCGAGTCGCTCGGGATCGAGGGGCGCGCAGGGTTCTACGAGCGGGCCGGGGCGATCCGGGACATCTTCCAGAACCATCTCCTGCAGTTGCTCGCGATCACCGCGATGGAGCCGCCGAGCGACTTCACGGCCGACTCGGTCCGCAACGAGAAGGTGAAGGTGCTCCACTCGCTGCACACGCCGGGCCCGAAGTCGGTCGTCCGTGGGCAGTACGGCCGCGGCTACGTCGAGGGGATCGAGGTTCCCGGCTACCGCGAGGAGGAGGGTGTCGCGGACGACTCGGTGACCGAGACCTTCGTCGCGGCGAAGCTCTTCGTCGACAACTGGCGCTGGGCCGACACGCCGTTCTACGTCCGCATGGGCAAGCGCCTGCCGCGCCGGGAGACGACGATCGCGATCCAGTTCAAGCGCGCGCCGCACCCGCCGTTCGAGGAGATCGCGGTCGAGGGCCTGCGCCCGAACGTGCTGTTGATCCACGTGCAGCCTGACGAGGGCCTTTCGCTCGCGATCGGCGCCAAGATGCCCGGCCAGGGCATGTCGATCCGGACCGTCCACATGGACTTCCTGTACGGCAGCGCGTTCCGCTACGGCCTGCCGGAGGCATACGAGCGACTGATCCTCGACGCGATGCTCGGTGACGCGACGCTGTTCACGCGGTCGGACGAGATCGAGGAGCAGTGGGCGCTCACGGACGCGATCATCGCGGCGTGGTCGCGCGACCGGGTCGCCTTCCCGAACTACGCGGCCGGGACCTGGGGCCCGCCGTCGGCCGACGAGCTGCTCCACCGCGACGGCCGCTCGTGGCGGCGGCACTAGACGGCGATGGCCGCACGGACCGCGCGGGAATGGAGCGGCGTCGATGTGACGATCTCGACCGTCGACGCCGAGCTTGCGAACCTACGGCGCGAGACGGTCGGCGACGACGGGCAGCCCCACCAGCGCACGAGCGTGATGACGCACATCGCGTGGGCGCCGCCCGAGTGGGTCGAGATGGCCGAGAGAACGCTCGACGGGCTCGGAGAGCGTCATCCGTCGAGGACGGTCATCCTCGTCGCGACGCCGGCTGAGCCCGACGGGATCGACGCCCGGCTCTCGGTCAGGTCGTTCCCGGTCGGCGATCGCGCCGTCTCGAGCGAGGTGATCGAGCTGATCCTGCGCGGCGGCCGGTCGCTCGCTCCCGCGTCGGTCGTTCTTCCGCTCACGATCTCCGACCTGCCGGTCTTCCTGCGCTGGCGCGGCCAGCCGCCCTTCGGGGAGACGCAATGGGAGCAGCTCGTCGGGGTCGCCGACCGGGTGATCGTCGACTCGTCCGAGTGGGGGGAGCTCCGCTACCACGAGCTCGCGGATGTGTTCGAGCAGACCGCCGTCTCCGATATCGCTTGGGCGCGCACCGACGAATGGCGGATCATGCTGGCGGCGCACTGGCCTGCGATCGCGATCCAGGAGATCGCCATCCGCGGGCCGCGGGCCGAGGCGGCGCTGCTCCGCGCCTGGCTTGCCTCGCGGCTCGATCGAGACATTGCCCCTGTCGAGCCGGCCGGCGAGCTCGGGGTGCGCCTCGACGGCGAGGAGGTCATGCCCTCGCACGCGGAGGACCGATCGCCGAGCGACCTGCTGAGCGCCGAGCTCGACAAGCTCGTGCGCGACCTCGTGTACGAGCAGGCGGTCTTCGCGCAGGGCGCGCTCGCCTGACCCGGTCTCAGGTCAGTAGCTCGACCGCTGCGGCGTGGATCGCCGCGTTGGCTGCGAGGAACGACTTGCCCGGCGCGGTGGCGCTGCCGTCGAACGCCGAGCAGCGCCCGCCCGCTTCCTCGACCACGAGCTGCACCGCCGCATAGTCCCAGAGCTGGAGCTGCTCGTCGGTTGCGAGGTCGAGAGCTCCCTCGGCGACGAGGCAGTGCTGCCAGAAGTCGCCGAATGCGCGGGCGACCCAGGCCTGCTCGGAGAGCCGCGCCCAGCCGGGCGGCATCTCCGGAGCGGACGTCGTCGAGACGGCGGCGTCTTCGAGCCGGCCCACGGCGGAGACGTTGATCCGTTCTCCCGAGCCCGCGAAGGCGCCCTCGCCTCGGGTCGCCCACCAGCGCCGCCCGAGCGCGGGCGCCGAGACGACGCCGGTCTCGACGACGCCTTCGCGCTCGAGGGCGATCAGCGTTCCCCAGACCGGGATACCGCGCACGTAGTTGCGGGTGCCGTCGATCGGGTCGACGATCCAGCGGATGTCTCCGCCGTCGTCGCCGAACTCCTCGCCGAAGACGGTCTCACCGCTTCGGCGCTCGGCCACGAGGGCACGGATCGCCTCCTCGGCGGCCCGGTCGGCCTCGCTGACGGGTGTCAGGTCGGGCTTCGTCTCGACCCGCAGGTCGAGAGCCCGGAAGCGCGAGAGCGTGATCGCGTCGGCCGCGTCGGCGAGCTCGTGAGCGAAGCGAAGGTCCGGGCCCATCGCCCGGTGACGTTAGTACACCCGTCCGCAAGCCATGGCACATCCCCGGCGCGCGTCTCGTCGCCCGTGGCTGCCTCCGGGCCGGCGTGCTAGCGGACGATCTTGATCAGGTTGCCGGTCACCTTGACCGCAACCGGTGTCGACCAGGCCATCGAGCGCGCGCCTGCCGGCAGGTTCTCGTCGATCGCGCGCACGTGGTAGTACCAGAGGCCGATCTGCGAGGCGGAGATCGGAAGCACGACCGACGTGGCCGGCGTGCCGACGGTCTTGACCGGGTGCCATGGATACAGCGACCGCGAAAGCTCGACCTGATACTTGGTGGCGCCGACGACCGGCTGCCAGGCAACGATTGGCGCCCTGTAGACAACCGGCGTGGGCCCGGCCGAGGCGACGCTGCGGCTCTTCGGCCCGATGCCCGAGACGAACGGCTTTCCCTGAGCCGTGACGATCGGCTGTGACACCTTGCCGAAGCTCATCACGTTGCCCGAGTGGCAGGAGTCCTGCGGGACCGTCGTGTCGAAGAACCCGCCCGGGACGGCGCCCCGTGCTGGTGCCGCTGCTGCTGCCGGCCGACGAGGTGGCGGCCCCGAGCGGGGTGTCGAGCGTGACCGGCACGACCGTCCAGTAGAAACGGCCGGAAGGCCAACCCGAGTCCCACAGGTCGACTCCCGCCGCGTGGCCGGCGCTCGGAGTGCTCTGCTGTGCGGCGGTCGCCTGCGGGGCGGCCGAGGTCTGAGAGGAGGTCGTCTTCGACGAGGAGCTCTTGCCGGCCTTGTTCGCGCTCACCTGAGAGCCGGCCGTCTCGTTCGGGAAGAGCGGGGCTCCCGAGGCGTCATTGTCGATTCCCGCGGACAGTTTCACGGTGTTCCGGACCGTTCCGGGCGGAGTCGTTCCCGCGCCGGTCGAGGTCGAGCCGGACGTCGAGCTGCTCGACCCGGTGCTAGGCGAACCTGTGCCGGCCGACCCGGTGCTGCTGGTCGAACCCGTGCTGGTCGAACCTGTGCTCGTCGAGCCTGTGCTCGTCGAACCTGTGCTCGTCGAACCTGTGCTCGTCGAACCTGTGCCGCTCGAACCGGTGCTGCTCGAACCGGTGGTGCCAGAGCTGGAGCCCGCCGATCCCGAGCTGCTCGAGCCGGTGCCGGACGACGTTGAGCTGCCGGAGGTCGAGCCGGAGGAGGTTGACGCAGTGCCTACCCAGTTCGGAGGAGGGGAGGGCGTTCCGCCGCCGATCGTCCTCGGAGCCCAGGCCGGAGATCCGACCACGGTGCCGGTGAAGATGCGGTTTACGCAGCTGCTGTCCGAGAAGATGTAGACGCGGTAGAGGCTCGAGCCGAAGTCGCTCACGAGATCGCTCGGAGCCTGCGCCGACGGCGACCACGCGAAGCCCGGCGTGAGGAGATGCGCTGTGCCGCGCCCGCTCTTGTCCCAGACGTCCGAGACCGTATCGAGCGCCTTCAGCGTGCCGTTCGCCTGAGGGGCGTTCACCGTCGTGTAGGTGGAGCTCCACGGCCCGTACGAGACGGCCGGGAGACCGTTCGACGAGCTCTGGAACTGCCCGACGTCGCGAATGGCGCGCACCCGCCAGTGGATCGGGCCGTAGCCCTCGGAGTTGTGCCACGTGAAGAACTCGCGCTCGTCGGCGACGTTGGTCGTCGTCTGGAACGACTGTGCGGGATGGAGATCGGTGTAGAGCACCTCGTACGCGGTCGCGCCGTCGATCGGCGTCCAGCGGATCAGGCCTTCTGGCGCGGGCTCCGGTGCCGGCACGCCGTTCGCGGCCCACTGGATGTTGAACCCGAACGACCTGCTCCAGTTCGTGGCCTGCAAGCCGTTGGTCGAGATCCAGCGGGCGCGTGCCCAGAGGGCGAACGGCTGGCCGGTCATCCACGGCAGCTGGCGCGGCACCGTCTCGGCGGGCTGGGCGACGTTCACGTCCTTGAACACGAGGGTTCCGTCCTGGAAGGACTGCGAGGTCGAGATCTGGAATTGGTAGTGGCCGCCGGTCACGTTCACCACGGGCTTCCAGGCGAAGGACGGCGTGCGGGCGTAGTCGTGGGTCATCGGCTCGTCGGCGCGCAGGAGAAACGCGCGCAGGTCACCCGGAGATCCGGGGACGAGCCCGGACGAGCTCGGCGCCGGGGTCGCCTGCGCGGTGAGCACCAGTGCGAGCACTGCGAGGGCCGGAAGCATGAGACGAGTCATCCACGCTCCTTGTCGGCAGTGCGGTGCTAGCCCTTGAGCGCCCCTTCGAGTGCCTTTCCGGCGGCGAGCACGAGCATGTCGTCCCCCCAGCGTCCCGCAAGCTGGATCGAGGCCGGCAGGCCGTCCTCGGCCGGGCCGCACGGCAGCGCCAGCGCCGGCCAGCCGAGCGCGTTGAACGGGAAGGTGAACTGGAGCATGCTCTCGCGGATGGCGATCTCGTCGACGTCGGCCGGAGGCGCGACGAACGCGAGCGTCGGGGTGAGGAGCAGGTCGAACGGACTCGAGCGCCTGATGCAGCTCGTCGCGATACTCCTCCCGCCGTCTCGCCGCGGCTCGCCGCCTCGGAGTCCGGGACCGCGAGACAGCGCTCGATCTTCGGGACGATGTTCTCGCCGTAGAGGTCTGCGTGCTCCGCGTAGAGCTCGCGGTGCACCCCGGCGATCTCGCTCATCGACAGCGGCAGGATGTCGGCCGCGATCGGCAGCTCGACCCGTTCGGGGGACGAGAAATGCGCCGCGGCCTCCTCGAGCCGTGCCCGCACGAGCGGCTCGGCGGCCTCGAACCATGCGATTGCGACCCGAAGGTCGGAGAGCTCCGTAGCCGTGGCGGCGAGCCCCGGCACGAGCGCCTCCATCATCGCGGCGGCGCTCCCGACGTCGGGGGTCATCGGCCCGACGTGGTCGAAGCTCGGTGCGAGCGGCCAGACCCCGTCGGCGGGAACGAGCCCGTAGGTCGGCTTGAACCCGACGATCCCGCAGCAGGCGGCCGGAAGCCGGATCGAGCCCGCGGTGTCGGTCCCGAGCGCCGCCTCCGCCAGCCCGGCCGTCAGCGCGGCCGCCGACCCCCCGCTCGAGCCACCCGAGGTACGACCTGGGTAGAGCGGGTTCGGCACCGTCCCGTAGTGGACGTTCTGCGACGTGGTGCCATACGCGAACTCGTGCAGGTTCGCCTTCCCGACGTTCGCGTACCCGGCCGCCTCGAGCAGGCTCACCGCCGGCGCGGTCGACGAGGGAACATGGTCCGCGAACACCGCCGAGCCGTACGTCGTCCGCACGCCGGCCGTGTCGAACAGGTCCTTGACGGCCAGCCGGATGCCCGGTCCCGGCTCGAGCTCGGTGATGAAGATTCCATTCACGTCGTATTCACGTCCGATCTGGAGCGAGTAGCCGGAAGACACGGGGCCGCGGCGGGTGCCGGCTTTGCGGGTGCCCGCCCGTTACGGCTGAAAGATGTCGGATGGGGGGCTCGTGGGGGAAACCGGAGGTTTCCCCCCACGCTACTAAGTGAAGTGCAGGTACGACATGCCGATCGCGAACGTGCCGCCGAAGAGGACGAGCGCGAGGATGACGAGCCCGATCGCGAGCTTGGCGTTCTTGCGCGAGAGCTCGGGGCTCGGGCCGACGGCATCGTGCATCAGGTCGGGCGGATGCGAGACGGCGGCCGGTGCAGCGGGAGGCGGAGCGGTGGTCGGTGTCGGCGCCTCGGACATCAGACGATTGCGTCGAGCGCCATCGCGACGAAGAGCAGCGCCAGGTAGATCATCGAGTAGTGGAAGAGCTTGACGGCGTTCGGCTTGGTCGTCTGCCGCCAGAGCGTGTAGGCCATCCAGGCGAACACCGCGCCGAGCAAGAGGGCGCAGACGCCGTAGAACAGGCCGAAGACCCCGAACGCGACCGGGACGATCGTCGCGATCACGAGCGCGATCGTGTACCAGGTGATCTGGCGCGCGGTCTCGCGCTCGCCCTTGACGACCGGGAGCATCGGCACGTCGGCGTTCGCGTAGTGCTCCCGGATCATCAGCGCGAGGGCCCAGAAGTGCGGCGGCGTCCAGAGGAACACGATCCCGAACATCACCCAGGCGGCGACGCCGAGATGCCCGGCCGCGGCGGTGTAGCCGACGAGCGGCGGAACCGCGCCCGCGGCGCCGCCGATCACGATGTTCTGCGGCGTCGAGCGCTTGAGCCAGCGGGTGTAGATGATCACGTAGAAGAGGTTCCCGGCCAGCGCGAGCAGCGCGGTCGGCAGGTTGACCAGCGAGTCGAGCAGCACGAACGAGAGCGCCGAGATCGCGATCCCGAACTCGAGCGCCCGCTCCGGTGCGACGCGGCCCGAGGCGACGGGGCGATTCGACGTGCGCTTGCCCATCAGCTTGTCGATGTCACGGTCGAGGTAGTGGTTCAGCGCAGCGGAGCCGCCGCAGGCGAGCGCGAGGCCGACCATCGTCGCCGCGAACACTCCCCAGGCCGGCACTCCCTGGGCGCCGACGAACACCGCGGCGCCGCCGGTCAGCAGGAGCAGCGACATCACGCGAGGCTTGGTCAGGGTCAGGTAGTCGCGCAGCTCGCCGTTCCCGGCAGGCTCGCCGCGGAAGGCCTGCGCGGCCAGGAGGGCGGTGGCTCCGAAGGCGAGCGAGGCGGCGATCAGATGCAGCGTCGACTCCGTCAGGAGCGCGGCGAAGCCGAACAGGACGAGCGCGGCGACGGCCGCCGGCACGAGTCGACGGCACGACATGATCGCGATCACGAGCAGCCCGATCAGCGGCGGCAGGGCCAGCCCGGCGAGCAGCCGGTGAGCGGTGTGCCAGTCGGCCGCGCCCGAGATCACGGCGAGAGCCGTTCCCGCCAGTGCGGCGGCGGCGAGCAGCCGGGTCCACGGCCCTGCGATCACAGGCGGCCCTCCTCGGTCAGGCGGCGCCGGAGGTCGCGAAGCGGCCGGGGGCTGATGATGTAGGGAATCCGTTCGAAGTTCCATGGCGGCGGGGGTGAGGTGGCGTACCACTCGAGCGTGTCGGCGAGCCAGGGGTCGTTCACGGCTCGCTGACCGTGACGTGCCGTCTTCAGCACGTTCAGCACGAACACGAGCATCCCGAGAGCCATCGTGAACGCGCCGATCGTCGAGATCATGTTGTACACCTCCCAGCTCCCACCCTCAGAGTACGTGTAGATGCGCCGCGGCATCCCCTCCAACCCGAGCAGGTGCTGGGGCATGAAGGCGAGGTTGAAGCCGATGAAGACGAGCCAGAAGTGGAGCTTCCCGAGCTTCTCGTCGAGCATCCGCCCGAAGAACTTGGGCCACCAGTAGTAGAGCCCGGCGAAGATCCCGAACATCGAGCCGCCGAACAGGACGTAGTGGATGTGGGCGACGACGTAGTAGGTCTGCGTCAGCTGCCAGTCGACCGGGAAGGCCGCCAGGAAGATCCCGGAGAGCCCGCCGATCGTGAAGAGGGCGATGAACCCGAGCGCCCAGAGCATCGGCGTGTCGAACGAGATGTTCCCGCGCCAGAGCGTCGCGAGCCAGTTGAAGATCTTGACCCCGGTCGGCACGGCGATGATCAGCGAGGTGATCATGAACCACGAGTCGACGGCCGTCGGGAGGCCGACCGCGAACATGTGGTGGCCCCAGACGAGGAAGCCGAGGAACGCGATCCCGACCGTCGACATCGCGACGGCCTT
This sequence comes from uncultured Actinomycetota bacterium, assembly GCA_963768435.1. Taxonomy (GTDB): domain Bacteria; phylum Actinomycetota; class Thermoleophilia; order Gaiellales; family Gaiellaceae; genus PALSA-600. The sequence goes on along the minus strand of CAVYIB010000029.1, from coordinate 93,411 downwards.
GTAGCCGAAGATCGGCTTCCGGGCGAACACCGGGATCACCTCGGAGATGATCCCCATCGCGGGCAGGACCATGATGTAGACCTCGGGGTGCCCGAAGAACCAGAAGACGTGCTGGTAGAGGATCGGGCTGCCGCCGTGGGCCGGGTCGAAGAAGTGGGTGCCGGCGTTGCGGTCGAGCAGCATCATCGTCAGGCCGGCCGAGAGCGTCGGCAGCGCGAGGATGAGCAGCCAGGCATAGGTGTAGATCGTCCAGACGAAGAGCGGCATCCGCGTCCAGGTCATTCCCTTGGCGCGCATGTTCGTGATCGTCACGAGGAAGTTGATCGCGCCCGCGAGCGACGAGAGCGTCAACACGTGGAGCGAGAGGATCCAGAGGTCCTGGCCGCGGCCCGGCTCGTGGAGCGTCGAGAGCGTGGCGTACGACGTCCAGCCTGCAGCGGCCGCGCCGCCCTTGGCGAAGAAGCTGAAGTACAGGATCACCCCGCCGAGCAGGTAGAACCAGTAGGAGAGCGCGTTCAGGCGCGGGAACGCCATGTCGCGCGCGCCGATCATCAACGGCACGAGGAAGTTCCCGAAGCCGCCGAGGATCGGGACGATGACGAGGAAGATCATCGTCGTGCCGTGGATCGTCACCGCCGCGTTGTAGTGCTGGCGGACGAGCAGGGTCTCGTTCGGCGTCGCGAGCTGCGCCCGGATCAGGAGCGCCAGGCAGCCGCCGAGCGCAAAGAAGATCAGCGCCGTCCAGAGGTAGAGGATCCCGATCCGCTTGTGGTCGACCGTCGTCAGCCACGAGGTGACGCGGCCGCGGCGCCAGTCGGCGCGGTAGGCCGGGATGCCGGTGTCGGCGTTAGCCGCCATTGGCGCTCGCCGGCTTGACGATGGTCTTCGTGTACTTCACGAGCGCTGCGATCTGGTCGTCCGTCCAGTCGCTGCCGACGGCCGGCATGGCGCCGACGCCGTTCCGGAGGATGCCGGTGAGATCCTTGGCGCTCGTGACGATCGGGTTCGAGCCGAGCGACGGGCCGACGTAGACCTTGTCGAGCATGTGGCAGACCGCGCAGACGTGATCCCACTCCTCCTTGCCGAGGGCGATCGAAGCGGGGTTCGCGGCGCGCTCCTTGATGAAGGACTCGTACTGGTCGCGCGGCACGACGTTCACCGTGGCGAGCATCAGGGTGTGCTGGATCCCGCAGAGGTCGGAGCAGCGCGCGGGGTACTCGCCGGCCGCCGTCTTGAACCAGGTGTGGTTCGTGCGTCCCGGGATCGCGTCGATCTTGCCGCCGAGCGCCGGCACCCACCAGCTGTGGAGGACGTCGTTGTCGGGCGAGAAGACGTCCTCGTTCACGACGTTGTCGGCCGGAGCGATCATCGTGCCGATCGAGATGGCGCCGTTCGGATAGTGGAACGACCAGTAGAACTGGCGCCCTTCGACCGCGATCGTCGTCGAGTCGGCGGCGCTTGCCTTGGGCGCGTCCGCGATGCTCGGCAGCTTGATGAAGACGAAGACCGCGATCGCCGTGAGGATCAGGACCGGGATCACGGTCCAGATGATCTCGAGGCGGGTCGAGCCGTGGATCTGCACGCCGTCGGCATATCGCGCCCGCTTCCCGCGCCGGTAGCGCGTGATCAACACGACCAGCGCGCCCTCGACGCCGACGAAGACGATCGCGGCGAAGACGAGCACGAAGTAATACGCCTGACGGATGCTGTCGGCGTTCGGCGAATGCGGCGCGGGCGGCAGCGTCCCGCCGTTACCCGCAAGCGCAGCCCCGGCGAGAGCGAGCGCTCCCGCGCCCACAATCGACAGTACGAGGGCTTTCCGGCGCACGCGCTGGCATCGTATAGGCGGTGGAGACGAGAACGCGCATCGACCTGCCCTCTTCGGTGGCCCGGCCCTTCGACGTGTTCGTCAACGGCGTGCCCCAGAAGGAGGGCACCGACTACGAGCTCGTGGGCCAGGCCCTGCTCTTCGAGCGCGAGCTCGTCCGCGAGGGCGACCTCGGCTTCTGGCGCTGGGCCCGCATGTTCTTCGGCATCGCCGGCTCCTACCGGCGCAACGACACGATCGATGTCGTCTACTCCGTCGGAGGGCGCCGCGTGGTCGCGAGCCTGGCGGCGCCGCACGTCGCGACCGACAAGAAGAGCTGACCGACTGCAAGACGCAAGACACGACCCCGTGCCTTGAACGGTTGCCCGGGCGCGAATGCCGCGCTGAGCGGGCTAAGCTGAACACATGACGCGTCGCAGCGTGCGGAACGCTCTTGCCGGACGGGGGTTCGTGCTCTTCCCGGCTGCTGCGTTCGCCGTGCACCAGCTTCGTTACGAGCTCGCGTACGGCTCCCGCTCGGGCTGCCGTGCTGAGCGCGCAGGGGCACGGATACCTCGATTCGCTGGCCCCCTGGGTGGTCGTGCTTCTGGCGCTCGGGCTCGGATCGTTTCTCGTTCGCGTGGCGAAGGCCGGCGCGGGCGAGGGTGACGCGACGCCGCGCCGCGCGCTCGCGGCGCTCTGGGCGTTGTCCTCCGTCGCGCTGGTCGCGGTTTACTCGGCCCAGGAGTGGCTCGAGGGATCGTTCGAGGCCGGGCATCCCGGCGGCCTCGCCGGCATCTTCGGGCACGGCGGCTGGTGGGCGCTCCCGCTCGCCGTGGCTTTCGGTCTCGCCGTGGCGCTGCTGCTCCGCGCCGCCTCGGTCGTCGTCGAGACGGTCGCGCGGTTCGCGGCCCGTCGGCGCCTGCGGCTGCTGATCTCCGGGTTCTCACGCCCGGCCGAGATTTCACACCCCCGGCGTGCAGTGCTCGCCGGCAACTCCTCGGGTCGGGCTCCGCCCGGAACGCCGCGCTAGACGACGTTCCCACGGCTCGAAAGGAGACCCAATGCGGAAGCCGCGCCGGCTCCGCACCGTCATACCGGTCGTGCTGGCCGCGCTCGCGCTGCCCGCACAGGCCGCCGCCCACGGGCGCGCACCCACAGTGGCGCTCGACTACCGGCTTGCGCTCTCACCCGCGACACGGACGCTCCCGGGGGTGCATGTCCGCGTGCTCGACGGCGACCGTGACTTCCAGATCCGGGTCGATCCGGGGACGAAGCTCGTCGTCCGCGGGGCGCTGCAGGAGCCGCTGCTGCGGATCGACTCGGCCGGTGTCTGGGTCAACGCGAGCTCGCCGACCGCGACCAGCGACAAGCTCGTCTCGCCGACCAAGCACGGCTGGATTCACCTGAACGGAGGCCGGACGGTCGTCTGGCACGACCACCGGCTCTCCCCGCCGCCTGCGACCAGGCCGGGGCCGGCCGGGAGATTCGTCGTCCCGGTGGACGTCAACGGCGTTCCACACGCGATCTCGGGTGAGTTCTTCCGCGTCGCGGCTCCGGCTGCCTGGCCCTGGCCTGCGGCCGCCGCGCTGTTCGTGGGCGGGATCGTGCTCGCGATCCGCCGGCGGGAGCTCCGGGCGCCCCTGACGATCGGGCTCGGCGCGGCGGCGGGTGTCGCCGCGCTCCTCGAGGTGACGACCTTCGCCGTTCGCGACGCGACCTCGGGCGGAGTGGCCTGGCTCCAGCTCGTGACGGCGGCCGTCGTCGGCGGGCGTGCTCGCGGTGCTGCTCGTGCGGCTTCGCGGCAGGGCGCGGGTGCACGCTGCGGGCGTCGTCGGCGCAGTCGCCGCCGCGGTCAGCCTCAGCTCGACTCCCGTCTTCTGGCACGGCGTCGTGATCTCGGCGCTGCCGGCCGTCCTCGCCCGGGCCGTCTGCGCGTTCGCGATCGTGGCGGGCGCGGCGGCCGCCCTGCTCAGCTTCCTGCCCGACTTCGACGAGCCGGTTCGCGTGCGGAGGCCGCTGCCTCGATGACCGCCTTCCTCACCGCCATCGCCCTGCTCGCAAGCCCTTCGGTGCACCCGTGGCCGATCGGGCCGGGCCCGGCGTACGTCCCCGCCGCTCGCACGGCCGCGGTGACCGCCGGACAGCCGATCGGCTCGCTGACCTGCGGGCCTACCGGGCGCACCTTCCGGGTGCATCTCGAGCTGTTCGCCGCGCGCAAGGTGATCGTCGTCCCCGCGGGAATCGGGGTCTCCCGCGCGGGCTGCGCCTATCCGGTCAGAACGACCGCTCCCGGCGGCATCGTCGATGTCGCCCCGGGTCAGGGGCTCACCCTCGGAGACCTCTTCCGCGTCTGGGGCCAGCCACTCGATGCGCACCGACCTTGCCTCGTTCCGCTCCGGGCGCCCGGTCCGCGCGTACGTCGGCGGCCGGCTCGTTCGGGGCTCGCTCGCCGCGATCCCGCTCACGCCCCACGCCGAGATCGTGCTCGAGCTCGGCCCGTACCTCGCCCCCCATTCCTTCTTCCTGTTCGCCGGAGGTCACTCGTGAAGGTCGTACTTCTCCCACTCCTCGCCGTTACCGCGGCCGTCCTCACCCTCGCCGGCTGCGGAGGGTCGACCACCGTGAACGGCCCCACCGTCCAGCCCGCTGCGACGTACCGGCTCGTCGATCTGAAGCCCTCGGGCCCGATCGCCCCCGGCAAGCCGGTACGCGTCTCGTTCTCGATCGAGCAGCCGGACGGCACCCCGCTGACTCAGTTCAAGACGGGCCCGGGGCCGCACACGGGCGTCCACCTGATCATGGTCAGGAACGACCTCGCCTACATGATCCACAAGCATCCGCCGGTCGGGAAGAAGACGATCGCCCAGACGGTCACGTTCCCCGCGGCGGGCCCCTACCGGGTCGTCGTCGACGTCTATCCGAAGACGGTCTCGAACCAGCTGAACGCGAACTTCCAGCTGTTCGGGAAGCTGAAGGTCGCCGGGGCGTACAAGCCGAAGCCACTTCCCCCGACGTCAACCGTCCAGAAGGTCGGCGGGTACACGTTCAAGCTCCACGGCGCCCAGACGCTGAAGGCCATCCAGGCGAAGCTCGTGACGGTCGACGTCACCGGGCCGACCGGTAAGCCCGCGAAGTTCCAGCCCTGGTACGGCGCGCTCGCCCACGCGATCTTCTTCCGCCAGCACAGCCTCGACTACTTCCACACCCACGTCTGCGCCCCGGGTGTGAGCGGCTGCACGAGCGTGCTCGGGCCGGTCAAGGTCACGGGCAGCTCGACCACGCCGGGGAAGCTCAACGTCGGCGTGCTCGTCCCGGCGTCCGGCACCTGGCGCCTGTTCCTGCAGCTGAAACCAGATGGGAAAGTGCTCACCGTCCCCTTCACGCTCCACGTCCATTGAGCTGCGACTACGGCTCATGACCCCGTCCACTGCATCGCTTCCCGAAAGGAGTCGACCGATCGTGAGTGCCATATCCAGAGGCCGGCGGCGCCTGCCGCTAGCCATCGCGACCACGGTGATCGCCGCGCTCGTCGTGACCGGCGGCGCCTTTGCGCATGCGCGAGTCAGCCCGCCGGTCTCACTGTCCAAGGAGCTTCAGCTGTTCAGCCTTGCCGTCCCGACCGAGAAGGAGGGCGCGGTGACGACGAAGATCGTGCTGACGGTTCCCTCGGGCTTCTCGATCGACTCGTTCGTGCCGGCGCCCGGCTGGCATCGCGTGCTGCAGCAGACCGGCTCGGGCGAGGACGCCGTGATCCAGAAGGTGACCTGGACCGGCGGCAGGGTTCCGACCGGCGAGGACTCGACCTTCTGGTTCCTGGCTCAGCCGTCCTCGAGCGGCACCTACACCTTCGGGGTGCAGCAGACCTACTCGGACGGGACGATCGTGAACTGGAACGGCTCCGAGTCGGCCGAGAACCCGGCGCCGACGATCGTCGCCAAGGCCTCGCTCGGCGGCGGGAGCGGAACGTCCCTGCTCACGATCATCGCCCTCGTCGTGGGCGTCATCGGGCTCATCCTCGGCGCAGTCGCCCTGTTCGCGGGCGGCGGTAAGCGGCAACTGGCATGACGCAGCGGGGGCGGGGAGTCCTGGTCGCGCTCTTCGCCATGGTCGCGCTGGTGGCGCCCATGGCGGCGTCTGCGCACGCGTACCTGACCAAGACCTTCCCGGAGGCGAGCACGGTTCTCGACTCCCCGCCCCCCGACGTAGCGCTGACCTTCGACGAGGCCGTCGAGCCGCGCTTTGCGATCATCTCCGTCACCGACAAGGACGGCAAGCAGGTCGCGACGGCGTCGCCGCGGCGGTCGGCGGCCAACCCCGACACGCTGATCGTCCCGCTCGAGCCGCACCTGCCCCAGGGCTGGTACCTCGTCTACTGGCGGGCGATCTCGGTCGACGGCCATCCGGTGCAAGGAGCCTTCACGTTCGCCGTCGGTCCCAACCCGGGCCCCGCGCCGCAGTTCGTGATCCCGCACATCGCCGGATCGGCGACCACGCCCCAGCTGGTGATCGCGAAATGGATCGTGTTCCTGACCGTGATGGCCTCCGTCGGCCTGCTCGCGATGCGGCTCGCGATCGGTCGGCCCGCCGTTCGCCGTGCGGGGGCGAGCCTTCGCTCCGTCACCGTCGCCTTCGCGGTCACCTCGACGCTCGCCCTGCTCGCCGTGCCGGTCTACCTCGAGGAGTCGACCGCGGTCGACTCGCTCAGAGGGTTCACCGACGTGGGCGCGCTCGTCCCGCTCTGGCGGACGACCGCGTTCGGGCGGAGCTACGTCGACCTGGAGATCTGCTTTGCGCTCTTCGTCGTCGCCGCCTGGATCGCGCTGTGGGTCGACCGCCCCGAGCGCGAGCACCGCTCGATCGCCGAGATCCTCGCGGGGATCGGAGTCGTTGGGGCGGCGGCGGCGTCCCTGGTCATCCCGGCCGCCGCGGGGCATGCGGCGCAGACCGCGCCACGAGGGCTCGCCGTCGTGCTCGACTGGCTACATGTGACCTCGGGTGCGCTCTGGGTCGGCGGCCTGGTCGGGCTGCTCCTCGTCTGGCGAAGCCAGCCTGCTGCCCGGCGAATCCCGGCGCTCTCGGTCGTGGTGCCGCGCTTCTCGAACGTCGCCCTGGTCTCGGTCACGGTGCTCCTCGCCTCGGGGATCTGGGCGACGGTGCTGCACATGCCGCTGCTGTCGGCCCTCTGGACGACCTCGTACGGCCAGGTGATCCTCGTCAAGGCGGCGCTGCTCGCCACGGCGATGCTGCTGGCTGCCGTCAACCTGGTGCGAACCAGGCCCCGGCTCGTCGCGGCGGGAGCGAGCCCGGAGCTGGGTGCTCCGGCCGCTTCGCTCTTGCGGGGGCTGGTGTCGGTCGAGGTGCTGATCGTCGTCACGGCGATCCTCGCGGCGGCGCTCCTCACCAGCCTGGCGCCGCCGTCGAAGTACCTCTCCGAGGAGGGCTCCGCGATTGCCAAGGTCGGCCCCGGGAAGGTCGCCGCCGTCGTGCACCAGGACGGGTATACGCTGAAACTGCTGGTCGATCCGAACAAGGCGGCCGCGCCGAATACCTTCGCGCTTCAGATCACGAAGAACGGGCGGCCGGTGACCGGCGCCGACGTCACGGTCACCTTCGCGATGCTCGACATGACGATGGGGACCCAGGAGTACCAGATGACCGAAACCGCGCCCGGCGTCTACTCCCGCACCACCCCGGCGCTCGTGATGGTCGGGCACTGGGGGCTCTCGTTCACCGTCACCCCCAAGGGCGGCCAGCCCTTCACCGTGCTCATCGTCGACCACGCCGCCGGATGACGTCCGCGGTACCCTTCCGCCTGCTCGCCTCGCTCGTCGCGTTCGCGGCCGGGGCGTTCGCGGCCGTGATCGCGATCCAGCTGCTCGCGAGTGCCCTGTGACGGACGCGACGCCGACCTCGAGGCGCAGCACGCGGTGGCTCCTGCTCGCCGGCGCGCTGCTCGCAACGCTCGCGCTTGCGGCGCCGTCCGCCCGGGCGGACGGCGACCCGGCGAGCGACTACCTGCTGGCGGGCCTCAGCTTCCTCTCGCCCTACGACGGCCACATCCCGGCGGCCGACCAGAAGAAGATCAACGCGCTGCTCGCGAGCGCCAAGAAGCAGGGCTTCCCGCTCCGGGCTGCCGTGATCGTCACGCCCTACGACCTCGGGTCGGTGCCGATCCTCTTCAACGCCCCCCAGCGCTACGCGAAGTTCCTGGCCACGGAGGACGGCTACTACTGGAAGGACGAGCTGCTCGTCGTGATGCCCAAGGGCTACGGCCTCTACAAGGCCAAGAGCCTGCCTTCCGGTGACAAGGCCGTGGTCGCGAAGCTGCCCGCGCCGTCGGGGAAGACCGGGGCGGAGCTGGCGGCGGCGACCGAGACGGCGATCCAGGCGCTCGCCACGCAGCACGGGCTGACGCTCTCGACCGGCGGCGGGACCGTGCTCGGAAGCAGCTCTTCGGTCTGGGTCGAGCGGGGCGAGATCATCGGAGCCGTGATCCTGATCGGCCTGCTGGCCTTGCTCGGGCGATTCTTCTGGCGACGCCGGAAGGCGGCGGCATGACCGAGGACGACTCCGAACGCCGGCTGACCGTGGGCCGGCTCGGGCCCGGCCGGGAGGGCTACTCGAAGCGGGCGCGCGGCCGGATGGCGCTCCTGATCGGGGCCGTCGCAGTCGTGCTGCTCGTGATCGGCGCGGTGCTCGCGTCGAACACGAAGCAGAAGCCGCCACGCGTAGTCACGATCCCGCTCGCCGACCGGAGCGCGTCGGCTGCGCTGATCCAGGCGGCCGAGGCGGTCGGGTTCCACTCGAACGCGCCGTCCGATGCCGGGAAGATCGAGGCTTCACCGATCGGTGCCGACAGCCCACCCGCGGCGAAGGACCTGCTCCCGGTCGGATCGACGGCCCCGGGGTTCACGCTCCGGACGCCGACCGGCGCTCCCGTCTCGCTCGCCTCGCTGCGCGGCAAGGCCGTTCTGCTCGAGCTCTTTGCGACCTGGTGCCCACACTGCGCCGCCGAGGCGCCGCACCTGAAGGCGATGTACCGGGCGCTCCCGAAGGACCGCTACGCGTTCGTCTCGGTCAACGCCGACGGTGAGGACGCCGCGAGCATCCTCGCCTACCACATCTACTTCGGCTTCCCCTTCCCGGCGCTGCTCGATCCGAACCCGTCCGACCCGGGCAACTTCCACCACGAGGGCAGCCGCGGGCCGGTCTCGAAGGCTTACAAGGTGAGCGAGTTCCCGACCTTCTACGTGATCGACCCGCACGGAAAGATCGCCTGGTCGGCCAACGGCGAGCAGCCCGATGCCGCGATCCTGCGCGAGCTGCGCGCGGCGGCGGCCGCGCGCTAGCTGTAAGTCCTAAGGACGTTGGTTCATCCGGGCCTCCTTGGAGGCTGAGAGCTGTCGAAGGCATCTCAGTCGCAAGGAGGACACCGGATGAAGCTTCACCGTAACGCGGCGCTCAGCGTGAAGGGCCGGCGGCTGCTGGTCGAGCGTGTGCTCAATGAGGGTTGGACGGTCAGAGCGGCGGCCGAGGCCGCAGGCGTCAGTCTCCGCTGCGCTCGGAAGTGGATCGGGCGATTCCGGCTCGAGGGTGAGGCTGGCTCGCTGACCGCTCCTCGGCGCCTCATCGCGTTGCTAACCGCACCCGCGATGACCGCGTCGGGGCGATCGTCGCGCTGCGGCGGCTGCGGATGACCGGCGCGCAGATCGCAGAGATATTGGCGATGCCGCTCTCGACGGTCTCCGCGGTGCTCAGCCGTCAAGGACTTGGTCGGCTAGGCCGGATCGGGCTCGAGCCCGCCGTACGCTACGAACGAAGCCGACCAGGTGAGCTCGTCCACATCGACATCAAGAAGCTAGGCCGAATCGAAGGGGGCGCCGGGAAACGCATCCGCGGCACCCGCAAGGGACAGCCGAACCCTCGCCGCCGTGACCGCAACGGCCACGATCGCGGCACGATCGGCTGGGAATACGTCCACATCGCAATCGACGACTACAGCCGACTCGCCTACGCCGAGGTCCTGAGCGACGAGAAAGCAGTCACGGCCGCCCGGTTCCTCGTCCGTGCCCTGCGCTTCTTCCGCCGCTACGGGATCACCGTCGAACGCGTCCTCACCGACAACGGCTCCGCCTACGTCGGCGCCGTCCACGCCATCGCGTGCCGCCGACTCGGGATCAAACATCGCCGGACACGCCCCTACCGCCCCCAAACCAACGGAAAGGCCGAACGCTTCATCCGCACCATGCTCACAAGCTGGGCCTACGGCGCCATCTACGCCACAAGCCGAGAACGCACACTCGCCCTTGACGGCTGGCTCTATCACTACAACCATGAACGACGACACTCAGCCCTCAGCCACCAAGCCCCCATCACCAGAACCAACGTGCTTGGGAGTTACAGCTAGCTGGCGCTACCGTAAGTAGATGCCCGGAGGCCGTGGAGGTGGCTTCACGCCACGCGAAAAGCCCGTGCGCCCCGCCGACAAGGCGGTGCGTCGTGCCAACCTGCGCCGCATAGGCAGGCTCTTCCGCGGCTACTGGCCGAAGCTCAGCGTCGTCACCGTCCTGATCGTCTTCGCCTCGATCCTCGGCGTCATCCCCGCCTTCCTGCAGAAGGCCGTCTTCACGCAGGCCTTCACGACGACGAAGAACCAGGAGGTCGTCGTCGACATGCCGCTCCTGATCGAGCTCGTCGCCGCGATGATCGCGATCTCGCTGATCCTCGGCGTCTGCGGCGTCGTCCAGTCGTACCTCTCGACCCAGGTCGGCCAGAGCGTGATGCACGACCTGCGCACGTCGGTCTACCGGCACCTGCAGCGGCTGTCGCTCGCGTTCTTCACGAAGACCCGCACCGGCGAGGTGCAGAGCCGGATCTCGAACGACATCGGCGGCGTCGACAACGTCCTCACCTCGACCGCGACCTCGGTGATGTCGACCGTGACGACGGTGATCGCGACCGTCGTCGCGATGTTCCTGATCAACTGGCAGCTCGCGCTGATCGCTCTCGGGCTCATGCCGATCTTCGTGCTGATCACCCGCCGGGTCGGCGCCGCGCGCCGCACGATCGCGACGACGCGCCAGGAGTCGATGGCCGACATCTCCTCGCTCGTTCAGGAGTCGCTCTCCGTGTCGGGGATCCTGCTCGGGAAGACGATGGGCCGCTCCTCGGAGCTCGCCGAGCGCTTCGACGGGGAGTCGGAGCGGCTCGCCGGCCTCGAGGTGCGGAGCCGGATGACGGGCCGGTGGCTGATGCAGTCGATCCAGATCACCTTCGCGGTGATGCCGGCGCTGATCTACCTCTTCGGCGGCTTCGAGGTGCACAACAACTCGCCTGCGCCGTACGCCACGATCGGAACGCTCGTCGCCTTCACGAACCTCCAGACGCGCCTGTTCGCCCCGATCGGGAGCCTGCTCTCGATCTCGATCGACGTCCAGAGCTCGCTCGCGCTGTTCGACCGGATCTTCGAGTACCTCGACCTGCCGATCGACATCGCGCCGGGCACGAAGACCCTCGACAAGGTGCGCGGCGACGTGCGGCTCGACGACGTCTGGTTCCGCTACGGGGACGGCCCGTACGCGCTCGAGTCGGTCGACATCACGATCCCGGCCGGGACGACGACCGCGGTCGTCGGCGAGACCGGCGCCGGCAAGACGACGCTCGGCTACCTCGTCTCGCGGCTCTACGACGTGAGCAAGGGGGAGGTGACGATCGACGGGACCGACATCCGCGACCTCACGTTCGAGTCGCTCGCCGTCGACGGTCGGCGTCGTCTCGCAGGAGACCTATCTCTTCCACGCCACGGTCCGCGAGAACCTGCGCTTCGCGAAGCCCGACGCGACCGACCAGGACGTCGAGGACGCGGCCCGCGCGGCCCAGATCCACGGGCTGATCTCCTCGCTGCCCGAGGGCTACGAGACCGTGGTCGGCGAGCGCGGGTACCGCTTCTCGGGCGGTGAGAAGCAGCGAATGGCGATCGCGCGCGCGATCCTGCGCAACCCGCCGATCCTCGTCCTCGACGAGGCGACCTCCGCTCTCGACACCCAGACCGAGCGCGCCGTCCAGGAGGCGCTCGCCCGTCTCGTCGAGGGGCGCACGACGATCGCGATCGCCCACCGGCTCTCGACCGTCCGCGACGCCGACCAGATCGTCGTCCTCGACGGAGGCCGCATCACCGAGTCCGGCACCTATGACGAGCTCGTCGCTCTCGGTGGCCGTTTCGCAGCGCTCGCGGCGCGCGACGCGGACTCGCTCGACGGCTCCGGCTCGGCGAGCTCGCCGAAGTCGTCTAGCTCAGAAACAACTGACCTTGCTGCCTGTCTTCGAGTCCTTGCAGGCAACTCCCAGGGTCTTTGCCTGAGCGGTGCCGGCCGCCGTCTCGGTCACCATCACGGTGAAGACGCCCGCCGTTCGCTTGGGCGCGTCGACGAAATGCGCAAGGCAGCGTGCCGAGGATCGATCCGCGGCGATCTTGCAGGTGACCGTTGTGAACTTGATCTCCGGGCTCGTCGTCTTGTAGTGCGCCGCCATGGAGGCCTTCAGTTGCCTGGCCACCCCCTGAGCGGGTGTCTGGGCGCCCGCGGTGCCGGCGAGTGCGAGCGCTGCCCCGGCGGTCAGGATCGAGGCTCTCAGCACGCGATCGTCTCGTGCGTCTTCGAGTCGCTGCACGTCTTCGAGGTGACCACCCAGGTGATGGTGCCGACCTCGTGAAGCGTCTCCGTGACCTTGAAGAGGATGTTCTCGCGGTACTTCGGCGCGGTGCTCTTCACGGTGCAATGGATGACGACGCCGTTCTTCGGCAGCACGCAGGAGGCGGCGCCGATCTGAAGGCCGGGAACGTTCTTCTTCGCCCACCCCGTCAGGGCTTGCTTCATCCGCAGCTCCGCAAATTGCTTCTGGGTCAGCGGCTTGGCGGCCATGGCCTGGCCGGTGGCGGCGAGCGCAACCACGGCGAAGGCGATCAGAAGCGATTCGATGCGTCATCGGAGCCAGCGTAGAGGCCGAACCTGAGCGTTTCGCGGAGGATTTTACGTTCTCGTGACTCTGGCAGGCCGTGTCGTGCCCTAAGCTCTGCTGAGGCGAATGAGCGGAGTGGCGACCTACACGGGTCCGTTCGGCAAGCAACAGGCGGAGAGGCTCCTGTGGCGTGCCGGATTCGGGCCGCGTCAGGGCGATGCGGTCAAGCTCTCCAAGCTCGGCCTCGAGGCCGCCGTCCAGTCGCTCACCCGGCCCGCTCAGCCCGAGTCGTTCGTCGGCCCGGGCCCGGTCGACGAGAAGGGCCGCCCGATCGATCCGGTGAACGTGATCGGCCACGACCATCTCTGGTGGCTCGACCGGATGATCCGCACGACGACGCCGCTGATCGAGCGCATGACCCTGATCTGGCACTCCTGGTTCGCGACCTCGAACCAGGGCGTCGCCCAGCAGCAGCTGATGCTGAACCAGAACCAGCTCTTCCGCGCGAACGCGCTCGGCTCGTTCTCCGATCTGTCTGGCAGGGGTGACGACCGACCCCGCGATGCTCGTCTGGCTGAACGGCAACCAGAACGTCAAGGGCCACCCGAACGAGAACTACGGCCGCGAGATGATGGAGCTCTTCACGCTCGGCGCCGACCGCGGGGCCTACACCGAGACCGACGTCCGCGAGAACGCCCGCGCCCTCACCGGCTGGAACGGGTCGGTGTCGAAGGGCGTCGCATCGGCGTTCACGTTCGTCGACAGCCGCCACGACAGCACCAACAAGACGATCTTCTCGCAGACCGGCAACTGGAACTGGCAGGACTCCTGCAACCTCTGCCTCAACCACAAGCTGCACCCCTCGTTCTTCGTCAACAAGCTGTGGAGCTACTTCGTCTCGACGCCGCTCGACGCGACCACGTCCGCCGGGCTCCAGGCGCTCTACTCGGGCCGCCAGATCCTGCCGGTGGTCGAGGCGATCCTGATGCACCCGGCCTTCTACACCTCGCCGCGCATGATCAAGCCGCCGATCGTCTACAACGCCGGCCTCCTCCGGATGCGCGGCGAGAACATCACGAACTCGGTGTGGTGGACGCTCGGGCAGTCGGCCGGCCAGCAGCTCTTCTACCCGCCGGACGTCGGCGGCTGGGACTACACGCGCTGGCTCGATACGGCGACGTTCCGCTCCCGCTGGTTCATGGCGGCGATCGTCCAGGGCTCGAGCACGCCGAAGGGCTCGCCGGCAGACCCGGCCAAGCTGACCCAGCGCGTCGTCCAGTACTGGGGCTTCCCGACCGTCTCGTCGACGACGCTCGGCGTGATGACCGCCTTCGGCAAGGCACAGCTCGCGCGGAAGAACGACCCGGCGATCGTCGAGACCGCGATGCGCCGGCTCCTCGCCACCTCTCCCGACTTCCAGACCGCATGATGCGTAGGCTCGACGGAGCTGCAAATTCAGCGGAGCCCTCGGCTTTGCCGACGGCGGGAGCGGGGATGACTTCTCGGACTGCCGAGACTGCAACCGCACCGAGTACCTGGCGGGCCGTGGCCGAGGCCGGCCGTGGGCTGCCCGGGATCGAGCCCGGGATGCCGCTTCCCGCGGGCACCGGGCTGACGCGGCGGTCGTTCGTGTCGCGCACCGCGGGGCTCGCGCTGGCCGTCTACGGCGGCGGCGCGCTCAGCTCGTTCGCGTTCGAGGACGGCATCGCGCGCGCTGCGTCCGAGGCGGCAGCGACGAACAAGGTGCTCCTCTCGGTCTTCCTGGCGGGCGGGATCGACGGCCTGAACGTCCTCTTCCCCGCCGGCGACCCGAAGTACTACGCGCTGCGGCCGAACCTGGCGCTCTCGCAGACGACCGGCTCCGCGTACACCGGCGACAGCCGCCTGCGCTGGCATCCCGCGATGTCGAGCATCGCGACGCTCTACGGCGAGGGCAAGGTCTCGGTGATCCCGGCGATCGGGTACGCGAACTCGGATCAGTCCCACTTCACCTCGCGCCACTACTGGGAGGTCGGCGCGACCGACGCGACGCTCCGCACCGGCTGGCTCGGCCGCTACCTCGACAAGACGGGCACCGCGGACAACCCGCTGCAGGGGCTCTCGCTCGACGTTGCGCTTCAGCCGGCGCTCGCGACGACCAAGGTGCCCGTCGCGACGCTTCAGGCAGCCGACCAGTACACCTTCGCGGCGCCCGGCGTCGCTCCGCATCCGCTCGAGTCGTCGATCCTCCAGGAGGCCGCGAACCTCGGCGCAGTGCACATGAAGTCGCCGGATGCGGGGCTTTCGACCGCCGGCTCCGTCGCGCTCTCCTCGCACCACCTCGCGACCGAGCTCGGGGCGTTCGCCTACGGATTCAAGACGCCCGGTTCACGTACCCGGCCTCGTCGGATCCGTTCCCGCACCGGCTCGCCGGGCTCGCAGCGATGATCGCCGCCGGCCTGCCGATGGAGGTCGTGACGATCACGTCGCCCGGCCACTTCGACACGCATGCCTCGCAGGCGGCGACGCTCACGAGCGGCCTCCAGCTGACCGCCGACTCCCTGCTCGCCTTCCAGCGCGACATCGAGTCTCGCGGCGTCGCCGACCGCGTGCTGATCCACGTCTGGTCCGAGTTCGGACGCCGCGCGCAGGAGAACGCCTCGGCCGGCACCGACCACGGCTCCGCCGGCCTCGGGTTCCTGATCGGCACCCGCGTGAACGGGCAGCAGATCGGCGTCTTCCCGGGAATCACGGGCGGGCTCGACGGCGGCGGCAACCTGACGCCGACGGCCGACTTCCGGGCCGTCTACGCGTCGATCCTCGAGCAGTGGCTCGGGACCGACGCCAACGACCTCATCCCGGGCGTCAGCGCCTACGACCGGCCCGCGCTGCTCAAGTGAGGCTCGCCGTCGCCGCGGCCCTGGCGGCGTCGGTGGTGCTCGTTCCGGCTGCCGCTCCGGCCCCGGTCTACCCGAACCGCGTCCAGGTCACGGCCAAGGAGTTCTTCTTCGCCGTATCGCGCCGCACGATCCCGCCCGGGCCGGCGATCGTCGAGCTCGTCAACTTCGGCGAGGATCCGCACGACCTGCGCCTGCAGCGCGTCGGCGGCGCGCACATCGCCGGCACGCCGGTCGTCCAGCCGGGCGCGTACTTCGACCTCTCGACGAAGCTCCTGCCGGGCAAGTACCTGCTCTGGTGCAGCATCGCGAACCACCGCCAGCTCGGCATGCAGGCAACGCTGATCGTCACCGCGAAGGCCCGGAAATAGAACGGGGGCGCCGGCTGCGGCGCCCCCGTTCGATCTGCGGTCGTACCCCTGACCGCTGCTGCCGACCTTCTCCCGTCGAGCCCTGACGGAAGAAGGGGCACACGGGGAGACTTTCCCCCGTGGTCCTACATCAGAAACGGCTTGAGCGCGTTCGTCGCGGCGGTCGCGGTCAGCACCGTCGGGAGGTTCGGTGCCGGGACGACGGCGTTGGCGGCGATGTTCGTGAGGACGCTCAGGTGCCGCGACTCGCAGGCGCCGATCTCGGCGGCAACGCCCTTGAGATCATTGCTCGAAAGAGCGGTGACGGCGCCCATGTACGCGCCGACGAATGCCGTCTCGAGCGCCTGGCCGAGCGCGCCGATCGAGTGGCGCGACGAGAACGATCCCTTGGGATAGGTGAACATCAGACCCTTCGGCGTCGCCTTGCCGAGGACGCCCTTGAGCGCGTTGTAGTGCGCGACCTCGTTGGACTTGGCGCCCACGAGGTAGCTGAGCTCGTCGTTCTTGAGCTGCTTCGAGGCGATCGCCTGGCTGTAGAAGTCGATCGCGAGCAGCTCGGCCGTGGCGGCGAGCTTCGCGATGTCGGTGTCGGAGCTCATCGCTCCGAAAGCCGTGCCCTCGGCGACACCGAGAACGAGGCCGCCTGCGACGAGGGCCAGCCCGCCCTTGGCGCCGCGACCGAGGAACTGTGCGCGTGTGGTACCGCTCATGTCGAACCTCTCCTTGATCGGGCCCGCGACATTGCGAGCGCCTCTCATTCGCCGGGCCGCCGGAGTCGGTTCGCTCCCGGGCCCGGCGAACCATTTGGCGGCAGGGGGCGAATCTCGGGAGTCATGGGCGCCGGTCTACGCTTGCTAGGGTCCCCGTCGAGCTCCTCGCGGGGCTCGACGATGGCGCGACGCGACCTGGCACACCTGTCCGACGAAGCCGTCGTCGCGCTGACCGCGCGATCCGACGAGGTCGCGCTCGCCGAGCTGTACGACCGCTACGGCCGCGCCGCCTACGGGCTCGCAGTGCGGGTCCTGCGCGACGAGGCCCTGGCCGAGGATGCGGTTCAGGACGCGTTCCTCTCCGTCTGGCGGGGCGCGTCGCGGTTCATCCCCGAGCGCGCGAAGGCGAGCACGTGGATCATGACGCTCGTCCACAGGCGCGCGGTCGATCTGGTTCGCCGGGAAGAGCGGCGCCGCGCCGACCCGCTGCCCGAGTCCGAGCCCGACTCCGGCGGCCCGTCGGCCGCCGACAGCACCTGGCTTCACCTCGAGCGCGAGCGCGTGCAGGCCGCGCTGAGGCAGCTTCCCGACCAGCAGCGCGAGGCGATCGAGCTCGCCTACTACGGGGGCTTCACGCAATCCGAGCTGGCGGAACGGCTGGGCGAGCCGCTTGGCACCATCAAGAGCAGGATGTTCGCGGGGCTCGCGCGCCTGCGGGAGCTGCTCGACAATTCAATCGACGGAGACACATGGACGACACACTCCACGACCTGAGCGCCGCCTACGCACTCGACGCGCTGGACGCCGACGAGCGCCAGTCGTACGAGGACGCACCTGGCCGGCTGCGCAAGCTGCCGGGAGGACGTCGCGGCCTTCTCCGGCACGGCCGCCGAGCTCGCGTTCGCGGTCGAGCCCGGCACGCCGCCGCCGGCGCTCCGCGGCCGGATCCTGGACGCCGCGCGCGCCGAGCGCCCGAACGTCGTGCCGCTGCGGCCGCGCTGGGCGGCCCCGGTTGCCGCGATCGCCGCCGTCGCGGCCTGCGTCGCGGTCGGCCTCGGCGTCTGGAACGTCTCGCTTCATCACCAGCTCTCGAATGCGCATGCCCAGGCCGTCCAGCACGTTCCGGTCAGCGGCATTCCGGGGTCGCTGGTGGTCTCGCCGAGCGGCTCGGCTGCGCTCGTCGTCTTCTCGATGCCCGCCGCGCCCGCAGGGAAGACCTACGAGGCGTGGGTGCTGCGCGACGGCAAGGCGATTCCCGCCGGTCTCTTCCAGGGCGGGCCGGGCGCAGGGTTCGTCCCGATCCAGGGCAAGGTGCCCAAGGGGTCGAAGGTCGCAGTCACGGTCGAGCCCGCGGCGGGATCGGCGCAGCCGACGACCACGCCGTTCGCCGTCTCGGCGACTGTCTGAGCGAGCGCGACGCTAGGAGCTCGGGCCCTGGCCGGGCTCGTCGTAGGGCTTCAGCGGGATCCCCTCGGGGCCGCTGCCCACGTACGCGTTGCGGAAGGTCGAGAACGCCTTCTGGTCGAAGTTGCTGCAGACCGCGATGTGGCCCATTCCGTAATAGCCATTGTGGTAGTACTTGGCCGGGTCGCCCGTCCACGCGGTCAGCGCGATCTTGTCGCCGAGCGGGGCGTAGGGCGTGCCGAACATCCCGTCGGGCGCCTGGTTGTAGAACGCCTGCAGCTTGTCGACGGTCGCCTTCGGCACCTTCGGCCCGTACCAGATGATCACGCCGCCATGCTCCTCGTTGTGCACGACCTGGCGGGGGTTGACCGGCTGGGTGTAGAAGCCCCAGATCGCCCACTGGCCGTAGTGCGCGCCGCCTGACGGCGGGTCGGTGCTCCACAGCCCCTTGGTCGGCGTGGCCAGGGTCGGCACGTCTGCGTGGTAACCGCCGTTCGTCCCGGTCGGGTCCTTCACGGGCGGCTTCGGCGCCACGTCGCGATAGGTGCAGTTCGCCGCGAGCATCGCCGACTTGACCGCGGTCGGGCGACGCCTTGCCGGAGCTCGCGCTCGAGACCAGGAAGACGATCAGCACGCCGCCGACTACGACGACGGCACTGACGATCCAGACCCAGACGGGAACCTCCGCAAGCGGAGAGCCCTTCGAAGTATCGCGGCGTTGAGGCGCCTGTACGTTGCGAGGCGGCATCGGAGTCCGCGCCTTCTTGTTCGCCACGCAAACAGCATACGGGCCTGTGGGGCTGTGGGTGCCTAAGAGGTTTCTGAGGCGACCTGCTCCGAGGCGACGGGCTCCTCGGTGTACCAGACATGCTGGGGCGGGCCGTAGGGCTCTCTGGCCGCCTCGATCACCTTCTCGATCTTCGCCGTCAGCGCCTTGGCGGTCGCGACCGAGGGGCGGGCCTTCTCGACCTCGATCGGCTCGCAGACCATCACCTTGAGGCTCGGAAGGCCGAGCTTGAACTTGCGCGGGCGCAGCGCCTTCTCGCTGCCGACGATGCAGACCGGGACGATCGTCGTCCCCGAGGCGAGCGCGAGCCGCGCGGCGCCGCGCATCCAGGGCCGGTTGCGATGCGGCAGGCTCGTCCCCTGCGGGAACATGCCGAGCACCTGGTCGCCGGCGAGCAGCTCGGCCGCGCGGCCGACGGCGGCGCGGTCGCCGGTCCCGCGCTCGACCGGGAACGTCCCGAACGTGCGCATGATGCTCTTCAGCACGGGATACCCGAACAGCTCGGCCTTGGCCATGTAGCGGATGGGGCGCGGCGTCGCCATGGCGAGGATCCACGGATCGAGCATCGACTCGTGGTTGGCGACGAGGATCACCGGGCCGTCGCCGGGAACGCGCTCCTGGTGCGTGACGTGGATCCGGTACAGGCGCGAGAACCACCAGCGAAACCGGATCACCTCGAGGAAGGTGTAGAGCGGAGGTCGCTTCATGCGTTGTAGCGACCGGCAGAACGTCAGCTGGACGTCGCGCAGCGCGCGCAGCCGGAACGCCGCCTCGCAGTAGGAGAGGTAGAAGTTCCACGTCCGCTCGAAGCGACGGTCATATCCGAGGTCGCGCACCTCCTCTATTCTGCCGTTGAACGCGACCCGCCAGCGCTTGAGCGTTTCGGCGTAGCTCGGGCCGATCTCCTCGACCTCGTGGATCATCAGGGTCGAAGCCTGTGCCGAGGCGGTGGCGAGAGCACCGAGGGACGGGATCAGGCAGCCGGGAAACACGTAGCGCTCGATCCAGTCGGGGCTCTTGCGGTAGCGGTCCCAGCGGTCGTCCGGCACGAGGATGGTCTGGACGCAGGCGCGGCCGCCGGGAGCGAGCAGGCGGTCGATCGTGGCGAAGTAGGTGCCGAACTGCTTCTCGCCGATCGCCTCGAGCATCTCGATCGACGCGACCTTGGTGTAGGGCCCGCCGCGGTGCGAGCGGTAGTCCTCCTCGCGGATCTCGATCCGGTCCTCGAGCCCGGCAGCGCCGATGCGCTCGCGGGCGAGGGTCGCCTGCGCTCGGGAGATCGTCAGCCCGGTGACGTGCGCGCCGTACTCCTCGGCAGCGAGCATCGCGAACCCGCCCCAGCCGCAGCCGATCTCGAGCACGCGGTCGCCGGGGCCGAGCGCGAGCTTGTCGCAGACGCGGCGGAGCTTGCGCCGCTGGGCGTCCTCGAGCGGCTCGGCCTCGTCCTCGAACAGGGCGCAGGAGTAGGTCATCGTGGGGTCGAGCATCAGCTCGAAGAGCTCGTTCCCGAGGTCGTAGTGGTAGGCGATGTTCCGCCGTGCGCGCAGGGGGCCGTTCCGGCGGTTCGGGCGCGGTGGGGCATCCATCACGCGGCGCAGCGTCGGGTGCCGTGCCTCGGCGGCACGCGCGTTCAGGAGCAGGAGCTCGAACAGCCCGACCAGGTCGTGGGCATCCCACTCCTCGGCCATGTACGACTCGCCGAGCCCGATCGCCCCGCGGGTTGCGATCCGGCGGAAGAGCCGCGAGCTGTGAATGCTCATCTCGACCGCAGGGCCCGACCCGAACCGCCGCATCGTCCCGTCCGGGAGCGTGACGGCGAGCGTCCCGCCCTCCAGATGCGCGAGCCCGCGCTCCAGGATCGACGCGGCAACCCGCTCGAGCACCGGCGGCCCCGCCGGCCGCGGCTCGGCCCTGAGCGCCCCCTCGCTCATTCCGGCCCCGTCCCGCCGGGGTGTGTCCGGTGCCAGGTTAGGCAAACGAAAGTGTCACAGGCCGCGCCGGAACCCTCGTGCTCGAGCCAAAAACCCCGGAAACCGCAGGGGACATTCGAGACGTGTCCGGTGCCAGGTACGAACGAACCGCGGGGCGCTTCGACGGCGAGGCCGGTCATGTGCGCACCGAGCCCTTGCCCGGGACGAAGGGCGGCTTGTGGTGGAACGGCACGCGCTTCAGCCAGAGCCGGACGGCCTGCCAGTGGATCAGCGCCGTGACCTGGAGCGGCTGCAGCGGGTAGCGGGCGAGCGTCTTCGCGAGGCTCCCGTTCGTCAGCTCGCGACGACGGCCGTGGAGCACCGCCGTCATCGGCGTGCCGCCTGCCTTGTCGTGGACGTGGATGCGCGCCCAGACCTCGTCGCCCGGCTGCGAGAACGCGTACTCGTAGCGCTGGTCGAGGCCGAAGAACGGCGAGACATGCAGATGCTTGTCGTGCGAGTACCGCAGCGCGGGGCCGCGCAGCAGCTCCGGCACGCGCTCGCCGAAGGTGTTTCCCGACCTCGGCGATCATGCAGGCGAGCTCCCACTCACCTGCCCCCGTCCCTGACGGCGACAAGCGGTAGCACCAGTAGAAGGACACGGGGTTGAAGACGTAGCCGAGCACGCGGAGCTGCGTGAGCATCAGCACCCGCGTCACGGTCGGGTCGCCGGTGAAGGCGATCGCCGCCTCCTTGACGGCGCTGCCGTCGAAGTGGTCGGAGTCGCGGAAGGTCACGAGCCCGCGGCGGTTGACCCGGACCGGCCAGAGCCGGCGCTCGAGCTCGGGCAGCTCGTCCAGGTCGAGCAGCCAGTACGAGATCGGGTAGCGGAAGACGTTCCGCCGCGGCGTTCGCCGCGAGTGCATCAGCGTCCCCGTGTAGAGCGCCGACCTCACCAGGCGCACCCCGAGCGCGGCCGCGGCGGCGACTCCGGAGGCGAGCCCGTCCTCGTGGAAGCCGTTCCCGAGATGGGCGCCCGCATAGAGCGTGTTCCGCGCGCCCGACACCGTCCGCAGCTCGGCCTGCGCGCGCAGCGTGCCGACGGTGAAGAGCGGGTGGGTGTAGGAGAGCCGCTGCGAGCACGTGCTCCTCGGCGACGTCCTGGTTGAGCGTCACGCAGTAGTCGCGGTCCGACTCGAGCCCCTGCAGCCTGTTCAGGTAGTAGGTCAGCGTCGGCTGCCCGTCGTCGCCCGTGCGGTAGTTCCAGGACGCGCGGGCCGCCCGAGCACGCGGCAGGAGCGACGAGTCGGTGTGCAGCACGGTGTCGTTGACCGTATAGGCGAATCCGCCGAGCGCGCGCCGCTCCTCGGCGCTCGGATCCTCGAGCAGAGCCAGCGCCTCGTCGGCGTGCGTCGCAACCACGACTCTGTCGTACGAGTGGACGGCGCCGCCGGCATCACGAATCTCGGCCCCGTCGGCCGTCCGCCGGATCGACCTGCACAGGGCTCCCCACCCGCAGCCCGGGCCCGAGGCGGTCGGCGATCGCCGACACGTAGACGCGGCTTCCGCCGGTCACGGTCCGCCAGTGGAAGCGGCCGAACCCGAGCATCCCGTGGTTCTCGAAGAAGCGGATCGCGTAGGCCGCCGGGAACTCGAGCGCCCGGCCGGGCGCGGTCGACCACAGCGCGGCAGTCAGCGGAACCAGGAAGTGCGAGCGGAACCGGCGCGAGTAGCCTCGAGCGTCGAGGTAGTCCCCGAGCGACGCGCTCTCGTAGTCGGCCTCGTCCAGCGACCGGCCCGCGGTGCGCAGCCACCGGCCGATCTCCCACAGCAGCGCGTGGAACCGGGGGCTCGCCGCATTCCGGGCCTGCGCGAACGGCCGCCGGCCCGAGTACTCGAGCCCGCAGCCCTCGCAGCTGACCGAGAACGACATCTCCGATTCGTGCGTTCGCACGCCGAGCTCGCCGAAGAGCCGGCAGAGCAGCGGGTAGTTCGTCGTGTTGTGAACGAGGAACCCGGTGTCGAGCGGAACCGAGTCGTAGACGACCGTGTTGGCGTGGCCACCGGGGCGCAATTCGCGCTCGAACAGGTCGACCTCGTGGGCGCGTGAGAGCACATACGCCGCACCGAGACCGGAGATTCCGCCGCCGACAATCGCAATACGCAACAACCGCTATTCGCCGACGTGCGAAGATTGGTTGACCGTGTCCGAAGTTCCCGTCCCCGTCACCGCTCCGCTGAAGGCCTCCGTCGGCACCGTGCGGGCGCGCACGAGCCGCATCAGCCAGGTCGTGACCCTGATCGCGGTCGTCGTCCCGCCGCTCGGGATCCTGGTCGCGGCGGGGGTTCTGTGGAACGTGGCGTTCCATCCCGTCGACATCGTGATCATGGTTGCAATGTATGTCGTTTGCGCATTCGGGATCACGATCGGCTTCCATCGCTACTTCACCCACCGCTCCTTCGAGGCGAGCGCGCCCGTCAAGGCGACCCTCGCGATCCTCGGCTGCATGACGATGCAGGGGCCGCTGACCCAGTGGGTCACGGATCACCGGAAGCACCACGCGTTCTCCGACAAGGAGGGCGACCCGCACTCGCCGCACGCCGGGCACGGCGACGGCGTGCGCGAGACGCTCAAGGGCTTCGTCCACGCCCACGTCGGCTGGATGTTCACGAACCTCGGGATGGAGCAGGGCCGGCTCTACGGGAAGGATCTCTACGACGACAAGCTGATCCGGGCGATCGACCGGATGTACCTGCTCTGGGTCGTGGCGACGCTCGGGATCCCGTTCGCGATCGGCTACGCGCTCGACGGCTGGGCCGGCGGCGTCGAGGGCCTGATCTGGGGCGGCCTCGTGCGCATCTTCCTCTACCAGCACGCGACGTTCAGCGTGAACTCGATCTGCCACATGTGGGGCCGGCGCGACTACGAGGTGCGCGACGAGTCCCGCAACAACTGGGTCGTCGCCGTGCTCGTGTTCGGCGAGGGGTGGCACAACAACCACCACGCCTTCCCGGCCTCGGCCCGCCACGGGCTGCACCGCTTCCAGATCGACATCTCCTGGTGGATCATCCGCGGGCTCGAGAAGCTCCGGCTCGTCTCGAACGTGCGGCTGCCGACGAAGGAGCAGATGGCGCGCCGCCGCGCAGTTCAGCCGGCGAAGTCGCCGAGCTGAGCCGCGACAAGGCGCGTCCAGGCGGTCGCGCGCGGCAGCGGGACGAGCCGGCCTCCGGGGCTTCTCAGCGCAAGGCCGTGCACGCCGCCCTTGATCAGCGTGTAGCTGCCCTGCGGCGCCGAGCGCGAGCGCCCGCTCGAAGCCGCGCCGCGAGAGCGACGGCGAGACGCCCGGGATGCCCGGCAGCCAGCGGTCGAGGGACCCGTGGAAGACATCGAGGCGCTTCCCCGCGATCGGTGCCAGCTCGAGCCGGTCGGGGATCCAGGGCGCGAGCCCGATCACGCCCTCGACGCGGGGGTCGTCGGCCGCCGAGATCGCGACCGCCCCGCCCATCGAGAACCCGACGAGCAGGACGGGGCCGGCGGTGGCCGCGATCGCCGCGCGGCAGTCCTCGATGCACAGGTCGAGCACCCGCCACGACTTGACCCGGTAGCGCACCTCGGCGAAGGCGAGCCCGGGGAAGCGCGGCGCAAGCGCGCGGACGAGGTACTCCAGCGAGGCGCTCCAGGTGCCCGGAACCTCCTTGGCCTGCCCGCCGTTGACGCAGATCACGGTGCGGTCGGCGCCGGCGTTCGTCAGCCGCAGCTCGGCGCCGCTCGCAAGGTTCATCGTGTCTCCTCGACGGCGCGGTTCGCCTCGGCCTCGTACGGGTTCGCCTCGTAGCCGGTGCGCAGGTAGGAGAGCGGCATCGCGACCGGCCGGTGCTGCATCTGCCAGACGTGGCAGAGCTCGTGGCAGACCAGGTCGTCGTGCTCGGGCCGGGGCGGGTCGCGGAGGAGGATCGTGCTCCAGGCCGCGTACCCGTCGAAGCGGCGGAACCACGGCAGCCGGAAGAGCGCGGGGTGAGACGATCAGGTGGACGTGCTCGATGCGCACGGGACGCGGGTAGAGCTCGAGCCGATCGAGTCGGGCCTTCGCGCGCCCGAGGATCTCGCGCCGGTTGGCTAGGGCCACCGGCCAGGGCCGGGCTCGTGCGTCTCGATCGCGCCCCAGTCGGCGCGCGGCGGCGAGAACGCCTCGACGATCACGGCGCCGTCGGGGCCGACGGTGACCGAGTGCGGGACGTTCGGCGGGATCACCCACATGCCGCCGGGCTCGACCTCTGCGGTCTCGTCGCCGATCCGGAACGTCACCGCCCCCGCAACGAGGATGCCCGACCTGCTCGTTCGGATGGCTGTGCTCGGGGACGTCGCCGTCCGCGTCGAGCTCGAGCAGCGCGAGCGTGATGTGCTCGCCGTGCACGCTGCGGCCCTTGATCGTCTCCCAGATCTGCTGCGGCCGAATGCCGCCCACGTCGCTGAACGCGCTCATGGGCGGAACCTACCGGAGATGACGCGAGCTGGTCCTAGTCCGCTTCGCCGTGCGTGCCGCCCGCAGCCCGGAAGGTGACGACGTACTTGGCGACGTCGTACACCTGGCTGAACGTCACGTTGCGCAGGACGTACTCGGCCTGGATGCCGCCGACGCCCTCCTCGATCGACGAGACCACGCGCACGTAGCTGACCTTGTCCAGATCGAGGTTCGGCCCGAGCGTTCCGCGCGCGCCGGCCGCCTTGAGGGCGTGGCACTTGCCGCAGAACTGGATGAAGACCTTCTTCCCGTTGGCGGCGTCGCCCGGATCGGTCGACTTCTGCCTGCGCCGCAAGCGCAGGCACCGCCAGAAGGACGGCAACGATGCAAATAACGGCACCGAGTCCCAGGGAGAGCTTCGATGTCATCCAATCTCCACTTTAATCATTCCCGTGGTTGTCGTCCACACAAATGGGTGTTTAACCGCATAAGACTGCGAGTCGCTTCCTAGAGCGCGAACCGCTCGACGTGGACGCGGCGACGTGAAACCCCCGCGTCGCGCACGTTCTCGAGCAGCCAGGAGACCATCGCGGGCGGCCCGCAGACGTAGACGTCGCGCTCGGCGATATCGGGGACGAGCTCCTTCAGATGAGCGCTCGAGAGGAGCTCGCGATGCTCGGAGGCCGCGTGATCGCCGACGAGGTAGTGCAGCTCGAAGCCGCGCCGGGCCGCGAGCTCGGTCATCTCGTCGCGAAAGACGATGTCCCCATCCGACAGCACGCGGTGGATCACGACGAGGTCGCCGTCCATCCGCTCCGCGAGCGCCCGCACCGGGGTGATCCCGATCCCGCCGGCGACGAGCAGCTCCTTCGGCCCGCGCCTGAACGACTCGGTGAACGTCCCGAACGGGCCTTCCGCGACGACGCGCGTCCCGACCGGGATCGTCCCCATCCTCGAGGTGTGGTCGCCGGAGGCCTTGACGCTGATCCGGAGCGACTTGCCGTCGGGCGCGGCGGAGAGCGAGAACGGATGCGCCGTGTACCAGAACCCGCGCGTGACGAACCGCCAGAGGAAGAACTGCCCGGGCTGCGCGTGCAGCTTGTCGAGCCCGCGCCCGGTGATGTGGATCGTCGTGACCGTCGGCGACTCGGCCGTCACGTCTGCGACGCGGAGGTTGTGACGGAGGAGGCTCCAGAGCGGGCTCGCGACGCGGAAGACGAGCAGGATCAGCGTCACGAGGAACAGCGCGCGCCAGTAGCGCGCCGCGCCGGGGCTGAGCGCGAGGTCGCCACCGGTCGGGATCTGGTGGAACCACGCGAACGCGATCGCCGCATAGGCGGTGAAGTGCACGGCGTACCAGAGCTCGTAGTTGAGGCGGCGCTTGACGATCACGATCGAGCTCACCGAGACGAGGACGAACAACGCGAGCCCGATCGTCGCCGTCAGCATCCCCTGCAGGAAGTCGTCCGCGACGAGCTTCCAGAACTGGTCGAAGAAGCCGACGTGCCGGTCGATCGCGTAGCCGTAGACCGCCAGGACGGTGTGGGCGAGGACGAGCACGAGGCACGCGTAGCCGTTCCAGCGATGCCAGACGGTCAGCCTGTCGAAGCCCGCGACGCGGCCGAGGAACGGCAGCCGGGCGAGCAGCAGCACCTGGACGAGCGCCAGGTAGGCGCCGAGCAGGCCGGTCAGGCCGCCCAGCCGGGCCATCCAGGCCGACGTCAGGTCGGGCGCGAACCGGAAGTCGAGGTTGTGGTTCGCGACCCAGATCCAGACGATCGCGACGATGTTCGCGACGAACAGGCCGAGGAAGACGAGCCCGATCGCCGTCCGCACGTACCGCTCCCGCGAGTACGACGCCGGGCGGGTGGGCGCGGGACGTGCGACTGCGGCGTCGGTCACGGCGTCAGTATCGCGGGCCGCCTTCTACGAGCGGCGAAGCACCAGGAGCCGGCTCGCGGGCCCGGGCGACGAGCGGCTCGACCGCGAGCGAGGCGCTGCCGGCGGCGACGAGCGGCCCGACCCGTTTCTTCGTCATCGCGAGCTCGAACAGCGCGGCGGCATGTGCGAGCCGCCGGCAGGCGGTGACGAGGAGCGCGACAACCGGTCTCGCGCGTGCGCTCGGGACGCCGGTGTCCGCGAGCTCGCTCGAGCAGTCACCGAAGAAGGTGTAGGCGACGAGCATCGTGTAGACGGCCGAGTCGCTCGCGAGGGCCCGCCGGGCGGTGGCCGGGTTCGCGCCGCCGGCCGTGGTCAGGAGGATGTCGGAGTCGATCGTGCCGAGGAAGCGCAGCGTGTTGTCGACCCACTCGCGCTCCGGCGCCGAATGAGCACGTGAGCTGCGCTCGGTCGTCGTGCCGCACGCTGCGAGCGAGCCGGCGAGGGCGGTTGCGGCGAGCAGGACCCCGAGCCGCTGCGTTAGCTCAGCTCCCGGCGCAGGCCCAGCAGCCGAACGAGGCGTTCATCCGGACGACCGAGTCGAACGAGCCCACGACCTGCGAGATCGTCTTGGTCGTCACGGCGTACTTCCCGCTCTTGACGAGCTTGATCCCGGCGTAGCCCTTGACCTTCCCGAGCTTCCAGGTGCCGGTGCCGACGCCGAGCGCCGTTCGCTTCCCGCTGAAGCTCAGCGTCACCGTCCCGATCGAGCTCGCCGCGGTGAGCGTTCCGGTCTCCCGCCCGTCGGCTCCGTTCCCCGGAGACAGGCTGCGGCTCGAGTAGGTCAGCTTCGTCGCACCCTCGCACTTGCACGACCCCTCGGTCTTGCAGAGGAGCGTGAGTGACTTCAGCGCCCCGTTTTCGTCCAGCTTCTGCACCTCGGTGCACGTCCCGCCGAGCACCGTCGTCACCGTCTTGCCGCCGGCCGAGGCCGTCGAGGCCAGGACGAGCGCCGCGAGCAGCGCCAGGATCGCGAGCGGACGCTTCATAGGTGGAAACGTACAACGCACCACGGACTGCCGGGTTTCGATCTTTGTGAAGACCACGTTAGGGTTTTCGACGCGCCGGTCGAATTCGGTTCTTCGCACCGCCCCGGCGGCGGGCTCAGGTGCGCGCGGCGGGGAGCGTGAACGAGACCTTCGCGCCGCCCTGGGCGCGGTTCTCGGCCCAGATCGTGCCGCCGTGGGCCTCGACGAGGCCTCGGGCGATCGCCAGGCCGAGCCCCATCCCGGCTGCGGAGCGGGCGCGGTCGGCTCTCCAGAAGCGCTCGAACATCCTCCCGAGTGCCTCCGGCTCGAGGCCGGTTCCCGTGTCCTCGACCGAGACGAGCACGTCCTCGTCGCGGCGCGCGACGTTGACGGCGACCGAGCCGTCCGACGGCGTGTGCCGGAGCGCGTTCGTGACGAGGTTGAACAGCACGCGCTCGATCTTCTCCGGGGCGACGGCCGCGGTCGCCTCGCCGTCGGCGTGGACGACGAGGTCGACGTTCTTCGCGACCGCCTCGGGGCGGAGCAGGCGGATCGTCGAGTCGACGAGAGTGGCGACCGGGAGCTGCTGCAGCTCGAGCGTGAGCGCGCCCGCGTCGATCCGGGCCAGCTCGAAGAGATCGTCGACGAGCAGGGTGAGCGTGCGAACCTGCTCGCGCAGCGTGGGCAGGTAGTCCTCGGGCGTCGCGAGCCCGTCCTCGATCGCCTCGATCATCGCCTGCATCGAGGCGAGCGGGGTCCGCAGGTCGTGGCTCGCCCAGGCGACGAGCTCGCGGCGGGCGTCGAAGAGCTGCTCGATGCTGGCCGCCATCGCGTTGAATCCCTCGGCGAGCTTGGCGATCTCGCTCGGGCCGCCCGCCGGCGCCCGGGCGGACAGGTCGCCGGCGGCGAGCTGCGCCGAGGCGTCGCTGATGCGGCGCAGAGACTGCGACGTCCAGCGCGAGAGCAGGAGGCCCGCGACCACGGCGGCTGTCGCCGAGCCGGCCGCGACGGCGAGCACCTTCCGGTCCGAGCCCATGTGGAACATCACCCAGCCCGAGGCCAGCACGGCGCCGAGCGGCACGCAGACCGAGACGAGCGCGAGCCCCGCCAGCTGGAGCTTCACCGTGGGCACGTAACGGAGCCCGTAGGCGACACCGAAGCCGATCGCGAGGCTGACCCCGGCGACGACGAACGCGAGGCCGATCATGGGTCGAACCGGTAGCCGACGCCCCACACGGTCTGCAGGTGCGTCGGATGGGCAGGGTCTGCCTCGAGCTTCTCGCGCAGGCGGCGGATGTGGACCGTGACCGTCCCGGTGTCGAGCGCCGGCGCGTGTCCCCAGACCCGGTCCATCAGATGGCTGCGGGAGAAGACCCGGCGCGGGTTCGAGGCCAGGAACCAGAGCAGGTCGAACTCCCGTGCCGTCAGCGTCACGGGCTCCCCGTCGCGGGTGACGATCCGGCTGGCCCCGTCGATCGTGAGGCCGTCGAACTCGAGCTGCTCGGCCCGTGCCGAGGTGTTCCCCGATCTGCGGAGCACGGTTCGGACGCGGGCCGCGAGCTCGCGGGGCGAGAACGGCTTCGTCACGTAGTCGTCGGCGCCGAGCTCGAGGCCGACGATCCGGTCGGCTTCCTCGCCGCGCGCGGTCAGCAGGATCACGGGAAGGTCGGAGCGGCTCCGGATCCAGCGACAGAGCTCGAGCCCGTCGGTGCCCGGGATCATGATGTCGAGCACGACGAGCCCGGGGTCGCCGGTCTCGATCAGCTCGCGTGCCGTGTCGCCGTCGGCGGCCTCGAGCGTGGTGAAGCCGTCTCGCTGGAGGTACCGGACGACGACGTCGCGAACGATCGGCTCGTCGTCGACGACGAGGACGGTGGTCATGGGCCGGCTATTCGGGCTTCCACTTCGCGTGATGTCGCGCCGCCCAGTCCTCGCTGACCGAGCCGACGGTGATCCCGCGCAGGGCGTGCCGGGTCGCCGGATGGAGCACAGCCAGATAGAGATGGCCGACCAGCAGGACGAGCGAGGCGTACATCAGGCCGTCGTGCAGCAGCACGGTGCTTGCGAAGCGCAGGCTCGTGTCGCGCTCGCCGAACCAGAGCAGCAGCCCGGAGACCAGGAACAGGACGAGAAACGCCGCGGTCAGGATCGTGTTCAGCTTCTGGCCGGCGTTGAATCGGCCCTGCGGCGCCGGCTTGCGCCCGGTGAGCCAGCGCCAGTCGTCCCGGTCGAAGCCTTCGATCTCTCCCGCGGTGCGCGCGACTCCGCGCCGGTCGCCGCCGAGGACGATCAGAGCGAGGACGATCACCCAGGCCACGCCCGACCAGAAGTGCAGGCTCTGGATCAGGGGGCGGCGGCCGAACACAACCGAGACCCTGGGCAGGTACAGGATCAGCCCCGTGGCGAGCAGGAAGAAGAAGAACAAGGCGTTCGCCCAGTGGAGCGTCCGCTCCGTGCGGGAGAAGCGGCGCAGATAGCCGGCCTTCACGACCCGTACCCGTTGGAGCGGCCGACCCAGGCGTCGACGTCGTAGCCGCGCACCTCCCAGAAGCCGGGCGACGAGCGCGGGACGAGATTGATGCCCTTCAGCCACTTGACGTTCTTGTAGCCGTACATCTCCGGGATCACGAGCCGGACGGGCGCGCCGTGGACGCGCGGCAGTGGCTTCCCGTCCATCTCGTAGGCGAGCATGACGTCGTGCAGGCCGGCCTGGTGGGTCGTCAGCGAGTCGACGTACGGCACCTCGGCCGAGACGAACTCGAGCGCGTGAGCGGTCGGCTTCGGGCCTGCGAGTGCGAGGACGTCGTTGAGCCGGACGCCGCCCCAGCGGACGTTCTGCACCGTCCAGCCGGTGACGCAGTGAAACGTCGAGGTCTGCTCGACCTTCGGTAGCGCCCGCAGTTGCTCGTAGGTGATCGACGTCGGCTTCTCGACGTGGCCGCCGAGGTCGAGGCGCCAGGACTGCGGGTCGAAGGACGGCATGTGGCCCGAGACGGTGTAGATCCGCCAGCCGCCATAGGGGATCAGCGGGATGCGCGCCTCCAGAGGAGAGATCCGAGCAGAGATGTTCCCCCAGACGGCCTTGCCCCAGTAGAGCGACGAGACGCCGCCCACCACGGCGCCGAGGAACACTGCACGCCCGACCTTCCTCGAGGGCTGCGGATCGGCGGGCGTGTCATCCATCGCGGTACTCCTTTTTCCATTCGGGGCCCGTGCGCGAAGCCTGTGCGAAGCGTACTCCCGAACTTGCCCGAATTGGCCTTCGCCGGCGCTGTTATCCCCGTGCAGCTCAACTCTTCCTTCGGCAAATCCCGGAAAGAGGATCACCCACCCGGATTGCGGGCCGGTTGCCGAGACCTTACGAGCCTCTTAATTCGCCACCGGGCCGAGGGTTCGGATGGCCCTGTGCCTCGGGTGGTTGCCTACAGCGAGCGCTGGTACGAGCGGAACGCGCGGGTCGCGAGGAACGTGGCGATCACGAGCAGCACGACGAGGAGCCCGGCTCTCGACCCGACGAGCGACCAGTCCCACGGGCCGAGCGCTGCGCTGCGGCCGGCCTGCGAGGCCCAGTTGACCGGGTTGTACCTCGAGACCTGCTGGATCCAGCTCGGCACGAGGCTCGCCTGCATGAACGCGGACGACAGGAAGGTCAGCGGCAGGATGATCGAGGTCACCGCGGCGATCAGGGTCTCCTCCTGGCGCACGACGAGCGCGAGTGCGTTCGAGAACGCGGCGATGGTCATGTTGATCAGGCAGGCAAGCGCGATCAGCGCCGCGACGCCTGCGACCCCGTTCGGGAAGTGGGCGCCGACGAGCAGCCCGACGCCGATGATGATCAGCGACTGAACGATCGTGGTCAGCCCGCCGTAGACCAGGTTCCCGACGTTGAGCGCGCTCCGCCAGACCGGCGAGACGAGCATCCGGTCCATCACGCCGGAACGCATGTCGTCGATGAACGCCATCCCGTTCCACCCGGCCGAGCTGATCGCGGTCATCACGATCACGCCCGGGGTGAGGAACTCGATGTAGGAGCCCTTGAAGCCGGGGATCTGCGCGACGCTCTTGAACAGCGCGCCGAACAGGAGCAGCCAGATCATCGGCTGGATCAGCGTGATCGCGACCCACGCCGGCTGGCGCAGCAGGCGGCGGACGTTGCGGAGCGTGATGTACCAGCTGTGGCGAACGGCCCTCATCACGCCACCGCCTCCGCCTCGCGGAACGATCGCCCTGCGTGGCGCAGGTAGACCTCGTCGAGCGAGGGGCGTGCCATCGTCACCGAGGCAACGGTGATTCCCGCCGCCTCGAGCGCCGCGAGCGCGGGCGGCATCGCGGTCGCCCCGTTGCGGGCGCGCGCCCGGACGAACCGGCCGTCGGCGGTGATCTCGGTGAGCCCTACGACTCGCTCGAGGGCCTCGCGCACGGCGCCGTCGGCGGCGGTGGCGAGCTCGAAGTGGATCGCGTCGCCCTCGAGCGCGCTCTTCAGCTCCTCGGGTGTTCCCTTCGCGACGATGCGCCCGCGGTCGACGATCGCGATCTGGGCGGCGAGCTCGTCGGCCTCGTCGAGGTAGTGCGTCGTGAGCAGGATCGTCATCCTCTCCTCGCTTGCGAGCCGCTCGATCTCCTCCCACATGTCGACTCGCGCCTCCGGGTCGAGGCCGGTCGTCGGCTCGTCGAGGAACAGCGCGGCGGGCCGGTGCAGCAGGCCCATCGCGATGTCGAGCCGGCGCTGCATGCCGCCGGAGTACGTCTTCACCGGCCGCTTCGCCGCGGCGGTGAGGTTGAACCGCTCGAGCAGCTCGGCCACCCGGCTCTTCAGCTCCGGCCCGGCGAGATCGTAGATCGCGCCCTGGAGGACGAGGTTCTCGTTGCCGGTCGCCTCTGGATCGAAGCCGTGCTTCTGCCCCACGACGCCGATCGAGCGCCGGACGCGGTCCGGCTTCTTCAGGACGTCGTACCCGGCCACGCTCGCCTCGCCCGAGTCGGGCCGGGTCAGCGTCGTCAGGATCTTCACGGTCGTCGACTTGCCTGCGCCGTTCGGCCCGAGCAGCGCGAAGATCGTTCCCTCCTCGACCGCGAGGTCGAGCCCGTCGAGCGCCTGGACGTCCGGCGGGTAGCGCTTGGTGAGTGCCTTGGCTTCGATCGCCTTGCTGGTTGCCTTGCTCATCTGCCTCCCCTCAACTAAACTCCTAGAACATCAAGTATCTTAGTGATCTAACTTCTTGTTTGTCAAGGAATTCCGATGACCAGACCGCGCGACGAGCTGATCGCCGCCATCAACTTCGAGGTTCGACGGTCACAGAACCGCACCGACGCCTACGACGAGGCCGTCGCGGATGCGATCGGGCTGAACCGCACGGACCAGCGCTGCCTCGACATCATCGAGCAAGAGGGCGGCGCGACCGCAGGGCGGCTCGCCGAGCTGATGGGGCTGACGACCGGTGCGATCACGACGGTGCTCGACCGGCTCGAGCGCGCCGGCTTCGCTCAGCGGGCGCGCGACGAGAGCGACCGGCGGCGCGTCCACGTCACGCTCACCGAGAAGGCGCACCAGGAGCTCTGGCCGTTCTACGAGCCGCTGATGCGGATGTCCGAGCTGCTCTACTCGCGTTACACCGACGAGGAGCTCGGCTTGCTGCTCCGCTTCCTCGAGGACGCGGCCCAGCTCCACGAGGGTGTTTTCGCCGAGCTGCGGGCCCGGCTTCAGGCCGGCGCGAGCTCGACCGTGTAGCTGGCCGTGTTGTCGCCGGGGCGCACGTCGAGATTCGTGCTGGAGGCGGTCGCCTCGACCGTTTGCGGCCCCGCCCCGGTGACCTGAACCGAGTAGCGGATCAGCGTCGAGCTGCCGCCGGCGAGGAAGTCGAGGTCGCACACGATCGTCGTGCTGCCGGTGCAGCCGGAGCCCCGCTCGTAGAACGGCGGGCCGAGCAGCCGCATCCCCGAAGGGAGCTTGACGGTCAGGACGACGTTCGTCGCGGTCTGGTCGCCGGTGTTCGTGACGCCGGTGAGAAAGTCGATCGTGCCGCCGAGGCCGGGGTTCGGAGAGTTCTGCTGGATGCCGGCGCTGAGGTCGACGAAACCGGCGTTACCGCCGATCTGCCGCGGCCCCGTCGGTTGGGAGAGGGCGGCGCCGAGGTCGGCCGCGTAGCTCACCGCATAGAGCCCGGCGACCGCGATCAGCGCGATCCCGAGCCGCTTGTGCCGCAGCAGCGCCGCCCAGGCTGCGACCGAGAAGACCGCCCACGCCGGCGTGGTGAAGAGCAGGTAGCTCGACTTGATCGGGTCGCCGTACTGCTGCGGGAAGCGGATCAGCGTGACGACGAACGCCGCGAAGGAGACGAGCGCGAGCAGCGCGAGCACCCCGAGGCCGACGTCCGTAGGTGCGCGGCTGCGCCGCCGCAGGACACGGAGCGCGCCGGGGATCGCGAGGGCGCAGAGGCCTCCGAGCGCGAGCGCGTCCCCGACGAAGCCGAGCACGCTCTGGCTCGACGCCGTCACGCGCTCGAGCCTCGTCGGCGATTGCCGGTGGATCACGCGGAACCAGTCGCTCCAGAGCTCCGCGTGGAGCTTCGGCAGGAGCTCGTTCGAGAAATCGGGCTCGTAGGGATGGACGACGAGCGTCCGCAACGGGAACGAGACGTAGAACGAGGGTGGCTGGTGATCCAGCATCAGCGACTTCCGAGGCGCAAGGTTCGATTGCAGCGGGTTGTGCCAGCGGTGCGTCGCATAGGCCCACCACGGTGCCGCGAGGAGCAGCGTCACTACTGCGGCGCGGACGAGGAAACCGGCGGAGCCGCGCCTGCCGAGATAGACGCCGGCTGCGCCGAGGCAGCCGATCACCACGACCGCGGGCTGCCGGGTCAGGGCGGCCGCTCCGCACGCCGCGCCGAGCCACCAGCCGAGCCGGTGCGGCCAACCCCGCCGGGAGGCCCGCAGGAAGATGAGCACCGCGAGCGCGCACAGGAGCGCAAACGGCATCTCCGGGTGGAAGAGGACGCTCATCCGGTAGACGACCGGGTAGGCGGCGGCGAACGCGGCGGCGGCGAGCGCCCGCCGGGGCTTGTCGGGCCAGACCTCTCGCGCGATCAGGCCCGTGACGACCAGGAGCCCGGCGCCGCAGGCGACCGTGATCAGCTGACCGACCGTCCAGGGCTCGCTGCGGGAGAGCGAGATCGCCTCGTCGAGCGCCCAGAGCGCGGCAAGCCCGAGCGCGGCGACACCCGCTCGCCTCGCGCCCCGCCGGGCAGTGGTCAGCGCGAAGGCCCCGCTCACGACGAGAAGCAGCCAGAGCCCGCGCGTCGCCGGGTTCCAGGGCAGCTCGACCCTGACCGACGGAAGGTGGCGGACGATCCGCTCGGCCCCCACCGCAGCGATCTGGAAGAGCGGCGGTGTCGAGAACTCGTAGTTGACGGACTTGCCCGGAATGCGGTGGTGCGCGTCGAGGTACTGCGCGTAAGCGAGGTGCTCGCCCGCATCGTCCCCACCGATCTGCCCGACGGTCGTGACCCCCTGCCAGCCGAGCGCGGCGAAGAGGCAGAGCGCGACGACGATCCCGGCTCGTGTGGGCGACCACCGCTTCGTGAGCTCGGGCATCGCGCGATTATCGTCCCGGGCCCGGCTTCCCACGCGCCTGGACGGCATGATGGCGCCATGACCGACTCACCACCGCAGGCCGAGACCTTCATGGCCGCCGACCGCGAGTTCTTCATCCGCATCTCCGACGACAAGCAATGGATCGACTTCTGCCGCGCCGTAGGGCTCGACGAGGTTGCGGCAGACCCGCGGTTCGTCACCGCCGACGCGCGGGCTCGTCACCGCGAGAAGCTCGACGAGTTGCTCGGCCAGATCTTCACGACGCTGCCGGCCGCGGAATGGCTGGAGCTCTGCGACGAGGCCGGCGTCCCGGCTGGACTGACCGGCGTAGTCGCCGGCCGCTACTCGTACCAGACGGCGACGGCGAGGATGCCGTAGAACGCCATCAGCGCGACCCCCTCGAACCGGGTCGCCTCGCCGTCGCTCGTGATCATCCAGAGCGCGAGCCCGGTCAGGAGCAGCGCCGCGATCAGCACGGGCGGAAGCGCGAACGTGAGCCGGGTCGCGAAGAACAGCGAGACGAGCACGAGCGCCGGGTAGAGGAACGCGGTGATCTGGGCGACGGAGTTCTTCACCACCGAGATCGCGAGGTCGGCCTGGCCCTTCTTCGCGAGCACGATCCCGGCGAAGTTCTCGACCGCATTCCCGGCGATCGCCACGATCACGAGCCCCGCGAAGGCCTCCGGGATGCCGAGCCGGTCCATCGAGGGCGCGAGCGCGTCGATGAACCAGTCCGAGACGAACGCGGCCCCGACGCCGCCGACCGCGAGCAGGACGATCGCCCCGGTCATCGACAGCTTCGGCTCCGTGTGCGTCGTCTCTCCGCGCGAGTCCGTTCGCAGGTAATCGACGACCCACACGAGGTAGGTCGCGAGCAGGGCGATCGCGCCGGCGATCGAGATCGCCTCGATGTGATGCGAGGCCTTGTCGCCGGTCGCGGTCGAGATGCCGAGGATCACGATCAGGAAGCTCGTGAGCATCATCAGGATCGCGTTGTCCTTCGGCAGCCGGGCAGAGAAGCGCATCACGCCGTCCTCGGTCGGGCCGCAGCCGACGAGGATGACGGCACCGAGGACGAGCAGGGCATTCGCGAACACCGACCCGACGATCGAGGTCTCGGCGACGACGACCTCGCCCGCCGAGAGCGCGAAGAGGACGACGAAGAACTCGGGCAGGTTCCCGAGCGTCGACTGCATCACGCCGGTGACGGCAGGACCGAACCGCTCGCCGACCTGCTCGGTCGCGAACGAGACGACCCACGCGAGCCCGGCGAGCGCGACCGTCGACAGCCCGAACGTGAGCAGGTCGGTCGCCTTCGCATAGTGCGACACCCCGGCGGCCACGAAAAACGCGGCGCTCAGGCCGATGAAGACCCACGTCCTGCCCACGCGGAGAAGCTACCCGCCTGTGCGGCTTACGCGGTGCTGAAGCGGTTCTGAGCCGCTCGCGACGAGTACGTCGCGAGGTCGAGGCAGACGCCGAGCGCGACGATCACCCAGCCGAATCCGGAGACGCCGTGCAGCGGCCCCCAGACCAGGATGTACATCAGGAACGTCCACGGCGCGAAGAGCACGCCGAGCAGCGGCCACACCCACGACGAGAACGCCGCGTCGACCCGTGAGGAGTCGAAGATCCAGACGAGCAGGAAGGCGAACCGCGGGCCGATGAAGGCCATCGAGAGGGCGAGGCAGCACATCGGCGGGCATTCTCTCATTTTCGCCGGCGCTGCGACCGCCCCGACGAGTTGGCCGTTCGCGTCGGTACTAGGGACTGAAGGCCTGAAGCTCCTCGCCGTGCGCTCGTAGCCAGTCCGCCTGCTTCGCGCCAGCCGGGGCGGTGCGTGTCGAGGAGCTGCCAGAACGCCCGCGAATGGTTGTGCTCGCGCAGGTGCAGCAGCTCGTGCACGACGACGTAGTCGAGAACCTCCGGCGGCGCGAGAGCCAGGCGCCAGCTGAACGAGAGCGTCCCGCGGGTCGAGCACGAGCCCCAGCGCGTTCGCTGGTCGCGGACGGCGATCCGCGCATAGGTGAGGCCGAGCCGAGCCGCCTCGCGTGCCGCGGCCGCCTCGAGCATTCGCCGGGCCTCGCGCCGGTACCAGCGCTCGACGGCGGCTCCGGGGTCGGGGCCGGACACCTCGAGCACGCCGTCGGCGAAGGGCTGCCGTGGCCCGTCCGCCGGCCGTCCGAACGACCTGGATCCTCCCGCCGGCAAGCACGACCGACCCCGGCTCGTCGAGCCCGAGCGTGTGCGAGCGAGCCGCCTGTTCGCGGGCCTCGTCGAGGCGGTCGGCGATCCACGCCTCGTGCTCGCCGAGGAATCTGCGCAGAGCCCGCTGGCCGGTTCCGCGAGGCACAGTCACCTCCAGCGGGCGGCCCGGGCGCACGACGAGCCGAAGCCGCCGGGCCCTCCGCGACACGCGCACCTCCGCCCGCACCGTCCGGCCTCCCACGACGAGGTCGAGCTCCCTGCTCACACGGGCGACGGTAGCGGCGGAGGCGGTTGGCGATCCGTCACTCCGGTCTCGCGGCATGGGCCGACGCTGCGTGAGCGGCGGATCCGCCCCCTGTGACACTCTGACTCCTGAGCACCGTGACCGCGAGCGACCGCTCAGCTGAGGTATTCGACCGTCGGGTGCTGCTGCGCCGCAGCGCAGGGCTGGCTGTCGCTCTGGCCGGCTGGCAGCTCGTCGGCGCTGCGTCCGGCGCCGCCGATCCGCGGCTGAAGGCGCTCCAGAAGCTCGTCAAGGGCCCGGTCCTCGTCCCGCCGAGCGCCGCCTACCAGCAGGCCCGCGTCGTCTTCCAGCAGCGATTCGACAACGTCTACCCGCTCGGTGTGGTCCAGCCGCTCTCGGCCGCCGACGTCAGCCAGATCGTCCTCTGGGCGAAGAAGGCGAAGGTGAAGCTCGCGATCCGGGGCGGAGGGCACAGCTACGCCGGCTACTCGACGGGCACCGGCCTCGTCGTCGATCTCCGGCGGATGAGCTCGGTCAGCCTGAACGCGACCTCGGGGATCGTCACGATCGGTGCCGGCGCCCGCCTGATCGACGTCGAGGCGACGCTTGCGCCTGCGGGCCGCGCGATCCCGAGTGGGTCGTGCGCATCTGTCGGGATCGCCGGGCTGGCGCTCGGCGGCGGGCCACGGCTTCAGCTCGCGGAAGTTCGGCCTGACGAGCGACAACGTCACCTCGCTCGGGATCGTCACGGCCGACGGCCGGTACCTCCACTGCAGCGCGCACGAGAACCCCGACCTGTTCTGGGCCTGCCGCGGCGGAGGCGGCGGGAACTTCGGGATCGTGACCTACTTCGACGTCATGTCGCACACCGTGCCCGCCGTCTCGACCTTCCTGATCACCTGGCCCTGGAGCCAGGCCGCCGAGGTGATGAGCGCGTTCCAGTCCTTCGCACCGGGCGCTCCCGACGAGCTCGCGACCGCGTGCTACCTCCGGTCGGGCGCCCAGCAGCCGAGCATCGAGTGCTTCGGGCAGTACCTCGGCTCCCAGGCGCAGCTGGCGAGCCTGCTCAAGCCGCTGACCGACGTCTC
Source organism: uncultured Actinomycetota bacterium (assembly GCA_963768435.1). GTDB lineage: Bacteria > Actinomycetota > Thermoleophilia > Gaiellales > Gaiellaceae > PALSA-600. The sequence goes on along the minus strand of CAVYIB010000029.1, from coordinate 54,088 downwards.
CGGCGGAACGCCGACTCTCGGCTCCTCGAGCTACCTCGACGCGCAGCTCCGCTGGGCCGGGTGCACCGGCAAGACGATCGACCAGTGCCACCTCGTGGGCGACACCCCGGCAGGCACCCTGAGCCGCGGCAACTTCGTCGCCAAGTCCGACTACGTGAACGCGCCGCTCTCGACTGCCGCGCTCACGACGATCGCGCAGTGGATGGCGCAGCCGCAACCGGCGACGTTCGGCTTCGGGTCGCTCCAGTTCGACGCCTACGGCGGCGCGATCAACCGCGTGCCCGCCGCCTCGACCGCGTTTGTCCACCGCAACGCGCTCGCCTCGGCGCAGTACCTCGCGCACTGGTCGTCCCCGGCAGGCCAGACCGCCGCGCTCACCTGGCTGCGGGGCTTCTACGCCGCGATGCGCCCGTACGTGTCGGGCTTCGCGTACCAGAACTACATCGACCCCGACCTCGCGAGCTGGAAGCACGCGTACTACTCGACGAACTACCCGCGCCTCGCGAAGGTCAAGGCCTCGGTCGACCCCGGCCGGCTCTTCAGCTTCGCCCAGGCGATCTGATCCGCGCCGTTACCCGGTCGCGCCGGCCGACGATGCGGGACGGCCGACCGGCCGGGTCTGGGGGCCCGTGTCGGACGTCCCGAGTGGAATCGACGTCGAGCCTTTCGCCGCGCCGCCGACCGAAGCAAGGGCCGCCGCGACCTCGAGCGGGTCGAACCGAAGCGTGCTCTCCCCCGGGTCGTATCGCAGCGTCCAGAACCTCGGAGACGTGCGCTTCCGCCGATCGATTGCTTCGACGACCCGTCCCTTGCTGTCGAAGCACAGCTCGAGCGCATAAAGGTCGGAGCCGACGCGATAGAGCAGGCAGTCGAAGGCTGGGGTCAGCCGGTACGCCGCGGCGGTGGTCTCCCAGTGGGGGCCGACGAGTGCAGCGACCTCCCGCATCCCGTTGACCTGTGCTCGCGACGCCGAGGACGTCTCGAGCCTTCCGATCGTCACGAGGGCGATCGCGACGGCGAGGACGACGAGACCGGTGGCAAGCAGGCGCTTCATTCAGCGAGAGGGCAGGCGGCGCGCATATCTCAGCTCGGGGCTGTTCACTGCCGGTGCTCTTCTGTTCGGGCGGCGGTGCGTGGCTGGAGTCTAGGCCGCGGCCGGCGTCAACCGTGCGGCCGACACCTACCCGGCGGCGCCCCTGGTGGCGCTCGTAGCGAGGCACTCGAGAGCCTTTCGGCCCGACGAACCAACCCGAAAGGCTGGTACGCGCACGCCCGTCGAGATCGATCATGACACGATAGGCTTGCGATTCGCGGGTGGCCCGCGGCAAGGCTTTACCGAATGCTCAGGCGACCCTTCCACCTCACGTTTCGAACGACGCTGCTCCTGGCCGCGGCGGCTCTCACGATCCTCGTCGCAGGAGCCGGGAGCGCGAGCTCCGATCCCGGTGGCCAGCCGCATCGCGATCACGATCACGGTCGCTGGTTCGAGCCGACGTGCGCCGCGGCTCCGGACGGCTTCGCCAGCTGCGACGCCCAGATCGTCACCGACTCGGCCGGGAGCCCGCTCGCCTCGGCCAGCCCGCCGGCGAGCGCCCTGGGCCCGGCGCAGTTCGCCGGCGCCTACTCGCTGCCGGTCTCGACCTCGACGGCAACCGTCGGGATCGTCGACGCCTACGACGATCCGAACATCGAGACCGACCTCGCGACCTTCAGCTCCCAGTACGGATTGCCCTCCTGCACCACGGCGAACGGCTGCTTCAAGAAGGTCAACCAGACCGGCGGCTCGAGCTACCCGACCAGGAACAGCGGCTGGGCACTCGAGATCGCGCTCGACGTCGAGACGGTCCACGGCATCTGCCCGACCTGCAAGATCCTGCTCGTCGAGGCCAGCTCGAACTCCTTCGGGAACCTCGGAGCCGCCGAGAACGAGGCGGCCACGCTCGGAGCCAAGGTCATCTCCAACTCCTGGGGCGGCGGCGAATCCTCCGGCGAGAGCTCCTACGACTCGGCCTACTTCAACCACAACGGAGTCGTGATCACCGTCTCGAGCGGCGACGCCGGCTACGGCGTCGAGTACCCGGCGGCGTCACCGAACGTGGTCGCGGTCGGCGGCACGACGCTCACCGTCAACGGCGGCCCGGGCAGCTACAGCTGGGGCGGGGAGACGGCGTGGGTCGACGGTGGCTCGGGCTGCTCCGCATACGAGTCGAAGCCCTCCCTCCAGAACGACACCGGCTGCTCCAAGCGGACGGTCGTCGATGTCTCGGCCGACGCCGATCCCAACACGGGCGCTGCGGTCTACGCGACCTACGGGTCGACCGGCTGGGTCCAGGTCGGCGGCACCTCCCTCGCTTCGCCGCTGATCGCAGCCGTGTACGCCCTCAGCGGCAACACGAGCAACGGCACGGCGCCCTACGGCAACACCGCTGCGCTGCACGACGTAACAGGCGGCTCCAACGGCAGCTGTGGCGGCACCTACCTCTGCACGGCCGGCGTCGGGTACGACGGCCCGACGGGCCTCGGCACCCCCAACGGCGTGGCGGCCTTCGGCGGCTCGCCGCCGCCCCCACCGAACGCTGATTACGGACTCGCCGTCTCGCCGTCGAGCCGGACGATCACCCAGGGAAGCTCGACCACCTACACCGCGTCGATCACGCCCAACTCCGGTTTCGGCAACAGCAGCGTGAGCGTTTCGGTCAACACGCCGATCGGCGTGCCTGCCTGCACCCTCACGGCTGCGCAGCCAAGCTGCGTGATGACGGTCCCGACGAACGCGTCCGTCGCGCCCGCCACCTATCCCCTTACCTTCACCGGCTCCGGCGCGGGCGTCCCGACGCACACGGCGGCCGCAACTCTCGTCGTCCAGCCTGTTCCGGTCGGCGATTTCTCGCTGTCGATGTCACCCACGAGCCGCTCGATCAAGACGCCGGCGTCGACGACCTTCACGATCACGATCAAGCGGGTGAACGGCTTCACGGGCGCTGTCAGCTTCACCGTCTCGGGCCTTCCCGGCACGTTCACCACTCAGAGCTTCTCGCCGAATCCCGCCACCGGCACCAGCACGACTCTGACGATCACTGCGCCGAACACCGGTAGAAGCACGATCCCCTTCACCGTGACCGGCACGAGCGGAACGCTCGTCCGCACAGTGAGCGGCTCGCTGTCGGTTCGCTAGCCCGCGGTCAGCAGATCCGCTCGAGGCGGCCGGTGTCGACGTCGTAGATGAAGCCGCCGACCGAGAGTCCGGTGAGGTAGGGCCAGGAGCGCACGCGCTGCACGTCTGCGCATAGCGCCTCCTCCTGGTGATCCGTCACGAGGAACGACAGGCTCCGCGTGTCCGGCCCGCCCGCCGCCTCGATCGCGCTGTGGACATCGTCCTCGTCGCCGGCGGCCATCCGGCACCGGGTATGCGCGACGATCATTGCCCGGTCGACGCCGAGCAGGTACGAGGCGAGTACCAGGGTGCGCAATACGTCGTCGGTCACGCGGGCGCCGGCGTTGCGCAGGATCTTGGCGTCGCCTGCCCGCAGGCCGAGCATGGCGAGCGGCTCGATCCGTGAGTCCATGCAGGTCAGGACCGCGAGGCCGCGCGCGGCTCGAGGGTCGAGCCCGCCGAGCCCGAAGCCGTCCGAATAGCGGCGGTTTGCCTCGAGCTCGGCCGCGAAGAGGTCGTTGTCGTCGGCCACGCCCAACTGGTTTACCAGTCGGTCGGCCGGTAGTCCTTGAGGAACTGTCCCCAGACGTGCTCGCCGGTGTTGAACCCGCCGATGATCGGGTCGAGGATCCGCGCGGCGCCGTCCACGATGTCGAGCGGCGGCCGGAAGCGGTGCTCGGCCGTCTTGCGCTCCGCGATTGCGACCGTGTCCTCGTCACTCACCCAGCCGGTGTCGACGCTGTTCATGTGGATGCCGTCGCCGAAGTAGTCGGCCGCGGATGTCCTCGTCATCATGTTCAGGGCCGCCTTGGCCATGTTCGTGTGCGGATGCCGGGTGGTCTTGAAGCGGCGGTAGAACTGCCCTTCGACGGCCGACACGTTGACGATGTGCTTGTCGCGCTCGGGCCTAGCCAGCATCAGCGGCTTGAGTCTCGCGTTGAGCACGAACGGGGCGACCGCGTTGACGAGCTGCGTCTCGAGCAACTCGACCGTCGATACCTCCGAGAGCAGCAGCCGCCACGAGTTCCGGTCGCGTAGATCGACCTGCTGGAGATCGGCGTCGAGCGCGCCGGCGGGGAAGAGCCGGTCGCCGCCGGCGAGATCCTCGGGGAGCAGCGGCACCTGCGAGAGCTCGGCCGGGCGGGTCATACCGGGCAATGGGGACGTGCCGGGAGTCGCAAGTGCCGCGCTCGGCTGGTGGCCGTTGCCGCGCAGCTGCTCGTAGCTGCCGAGGAGCTGCCGGATCTCCGCCGGCATCGCCCGCTCGGCGGCGGTCTCGCTCTCGATCATGTGGCGGTAGAACTCGGCGGGTCGCCGCACCGTCTGGCAGGCGTTGTTGACGATGAAGTCGAGCCGCTCCCTGGTGGAGCCGAGGTGGGCGCAGAGGGCGTCGACGCTCGGGGTGTGGCGCAGGTCGAGCCCGAACACCTCGAGGCGCTCGCCCCAGTCGCCGAAATCGGCCTCGCGTGAGTACCGGGCCGCGCAGTCGCGCGGGAAGCGGGTCGTGACGATCAGGTGCGCCCCGGCCCGGAGCAGCTTGATCCCGGCCTGGTAGCCGATCTTCACGCGGCCGCCGGTGAGGAGGGCGACGCGTCCCTGCAGGTCGGCGGTCTCGCCGCGCTTCCCGAAGTTGAAGTCGCCGCACGACACGCAGAGCTGGTCGTAGAACGGGTGCACCTCGACGTAATGCCGCTTGCAGACGTAACAGTGCTGCGGCTCGATCACCTCGCGGCGCTCGGGCTCCGCTCCATCGGCCTCTTCCTGGGCGAACTCGAAGGGTGCTTCGACGTTCGGCGTCGTGAAGACGGGCTTGTCGCGCAGCACCCGCAGCCCGGTCTCGGCGAGCACCTGCTCGTCGCGGGCGCGGCGATCCTCCTTCTCGCGCCGCCGAAGGGCCTTCGTGCCACGCCGGCGGGTCTCGAGGTCTGGGTTGTAGACCGCTCCTGCCGCCGAGAGCAGCCGCGTGCGCTCCTCGACCGAGAGCGCGCCGAGCAGCTCGCGGTCGCGAACGACCGACTCGAGGGCCTCGATCGCCGCACGGAGGCTCGCCGACTCGACGTTCAGATCGATCTTCTCCGGATCCGCGGATGCCATCTCGAGGTGGACGGTACCGCCGGGCAGCCGCCCGAGCACGGGGGTGAGTGGCGAGTTGCCGAGGCTACGTGGAGAGGGACGAGAGCTGGTCCGTCAGCTTCGTGCAGGCGCTCGACTGATCGAACGCGGTCTTCAGCTCACCCTTGGCGTCGAGCCCCTTGAGCGTGGTGTAGGTCGAAGAGATCTGCGTCTTCATCGTCGTGAGCGTGCCCGTGACGCTCGCCGCCGCGGTCAGTGCTCCACTGATGCCTGACGCGCCGTCGACCGCGGTCTTGATCGAATCGGCATCGGTCTGCAGCTCGCTCGAGAGCTGGTCGACCGATGTCTTGGCCTGCTGGCCGGCGTCCGTGTCCGGCTTGCCGAGGGCCTTGAGATCGGATTGAAGCGTGTCGGTCGCCGACTTCATGTCGTTGCCGGCGCTCTGAAGCGAGCTCTTGGAGACGTTCCCGGCCGTGACCGACTTGACGCTCGACTTGATCGAGGTCGCCCACGTGTCGATCGAGGTGCACACCCCGTTCGCCCAGTCTGCCGTGGTCGTCGGGGCCGGGGTCTTCTTCGATCCGCACCCTGCCACGACGACGGCAAAGGCGAGAACGAAGACCGGAAGGAGCAAGCGACGCACGGGTCGAAGCTAGCACGGTCTTCCCGGCGGCCGCGCCGCCCCGGGGCCGGGGCGGTTTGCCAGGCGAAGCCGACGTCGTCGACCGGACGCGCCGGGGCCGCTAAGCGGCGGTCAAGCCCAGGTCGTGTTCGTGTCCGAGGTCAGCATGAGACCGATGTAGGAGGCGACCAGCACGAACGGTCCCAGGAAGAACGCCGGGATCATCGGCCACTCCGCTCCGAGCCCGATCGCCAGCCCGAAGAACGTCGCTCCGAGCACGAAGGGAATCCCGAGAAACAGGAACCAGCGGTGCGTCTCCGCCTCGACGTGCTCCGTCGTCGGCTGCGCAACGGGCGCCGCCTGCTGTGTGAAAGCCTCGCGGGGCTCGACTGTCCGGTTCGGGGCTGAAACGGGCCGACCCTCAGGGCGGGCGAGAACACTCATCGCGTACCTCCTTCGCTGGTTGAGCCTGGAGCCTCGCCGGTTCTCGTTCGGCCTGCCTCAGCGTTCTCACCGAACCGGCGCTGCGACTTTCCCGCAGCTCAGCCCCGCGTTGCGACCAGGGCTCTCAGGTCGCCGAGCGACTCGTGAGTCAACGCGGGCAGCCCGCGCTAGGCGGGCTGTCTCGTCGCACTGACCGCGTCCCTGCTCAGCGGAGCCGCTCGAGTAGCCACGCAAAAGCGTCCCGGTATGCGCCCGCCGTCAGCGCATGGCCCGCGGGGTACCACCTGACCACCGTTCCGCGAGGAGCGGCCTCGATCACGTTCTCGAGGGCCTCGTGAGGGACCACGGCGTCCTGCCGGCCGTCCTCGAGGAGAAGCGTCCCGGGGCGCGCTCGCGCGACGTAGCGCAGGGGGTCGACGCTGCCGAGGACGCGCCTGACCTGTGGGCGGATGGCGGGCGGAGCCGCGGCGACGAATGCCGACAGCTTGTCGGCTCCGGCCGAGAGCAGGGCGAGCGCCTGCACGTGCGGATCGGAGGCCGCGACGAATGCGCCCGTCTTCGCTCCGGCGCTCCAGCCGAGGTAGCCGAGGCGCCCGGGGTCGACGCCGGGAAGTGAGGCAAGCACGTCCTCCGCACGCAGCACGGCGATCACGTCGCGTCGGGTGGTCGAACTGGACTCCGAGAGCAGCTCCGAGTTGGAGGTCGGCGCAGGCGGCGGATGCGCGCTCGAGGGCTCGGTGATGGTCAACGCGACGGCACCGAGACGGGCGAGCGCGACGGCGGCGCCCAGGAGCTCGCTCCGGTCACCGCCGGAGCCGTGGACGACGACGATGCCCGGCCGGCGGAGGTGCCCGGACGGCTCGACCAGAAAGCCTTTCACGCGCTCGCCGCCGCTGACGAAGCTCACGTCGTGCACGGCGACCGCCCCGCGCCGCTGGATCACGCCCCGGTCGACGAAACGGAGCGGGCGCGAGCTGTCATACGCGAAGATCTGCGCGGTTTTCGGCTGATCGCCAGTCGCCTCCGTGCTCGTGGTCGCAGGCTGCGACGTGTGGCCGCACCCGGCGAGTGCAAGCGTCATTCCCGCCACGACCCCGAACCGCCCTCCGGGGATCCGCGTCTGCCTGTGCACGCCCTGTTCTTCCCCCGCCGCCCGCGATTCCATTCGACCGTCAGCCGTCGGAGATCGAGATCGCGTACATCCGCTCCGCCTCGATCTTCGCGTAGACCGGCCCCGAGTCGAGGAACTGCTCCCACTCGGGGCCGTAGCGGGGCACGTAGATGTCGAGCAGTGCCCGGCGGAGACCGCCGCCCTCCTCGACGCCGGTCTCGACCGGGACGGCCCGTCCATGGACGGTCACCGCGAGCTCCTCGGCGGGAAGATGGGTTGCGCTGACGTGAGGGCGGGCGCGGATGTGCCGGAAGCGCAACGAATCCGGGCTGGAGCCGAAGTGGAACGCGCCCCGGTAGAAGATCCCGTCGACCGGGCCGCCGATCGGCCGGCCGTCGGCCGTGACGGTTGTGAGCACGAGCAGGCACATCCCGGTCAGCCGCGAGACGACCTGCTCCGCGCTCATCCGCCGCTCCGCCGTGTGGATGCTGAGCAAATGGGCGCCGGCCGTGGCGTAGCTGCGGTCGAGCAGGTCCTGCAATGCCTCGATCTCGGCTGCCGACTCGTGCATGCTCGAAGCAAACCAGTTCTCCGGGAGGCTGCAGGGCCTGGGCCTGCGCCGTCGACGGCACGCGCGGGGACCTTCTGTGAAGATCACGGGCGTGCGTTGGCCACTCGTGGCTCTGTGTCTGTTGTCCCTGTCTCTGCCGGCCATGTCGTCAGCGTCGGACTCGGGAGCGCCGTTCTGGGAGGCCCTTCAAGGGCAGGTCGTCTGCGGGATCGCGATCCATCCGCCGAACACGCCCCCGATTCAGCTCCTGTGCAGCGCGAAGCCCGTTCCCGCTCCGAAAGGCACGGGAGTCGGCGACCCCGGTTTCGTCTTTCTGAACGCGATCGGCCGTCCGTCGCTCGCGCGCCTCAGTCAGGACTCCTTCGTGGGAGGTGACCCGGTGACGCTCGGCGGCGGCCACACGTGGTATCTCGGCTCGATCCGCGTGACGTGCTCGATCACCTCGACCGCGGTGCGGTGCACCAATGCGAAGCACCATGGCTTCACGATCACGAAGCACTCCTACCGCGGCTTCTGAGCTACTGGTTCGAGAACACCGCCTGCTTCGGACACCCGGTCCCGAACGAGCACGAGAGGCTTGCGATGTCCTGGCTCGGCTTGCTCACCGGATGGGTGGCGTGCTCGCAGGTTTGCTCGCCCATGTTGCCGTACGGGCAGAGCCAGCCCCGGTACAGCACGTACGAGGACGCCGAGTTGGCCTTGGCGACCTTTGTCCCGTGGCCGCCTGCGATCGCCTTCAATATCCCTTCCGCCGCGCTGCAGGCGACCTTGCCGTCGGCGATGTAGACACCGTAGGTCTTTGCCCCGGCGCTGAAGGTCCCGCAGCGAGCCGATCGATGGGTGCCGGAAGCGGCCGCAATCTGCGTCGCCCCGGACAACCCGAACAGCACGACCGCCCCGAGCGCGACGAGAGCCGGGGCAGAGATCCGTGCGACGGCCGGGCGCATTCCCGTCCAAGGTAAAGGAACCAGGGTCGAAGTCAAGCGACCGTGACTGCTGCGGGGGCGAGAGCGAGGCCCTGGCCGCGGGGTGTTTGTCCTTGCTCCTTCGGGGGCGCTGCGTGATTTCATGAGGGCATGGGGGTTGGCTTGAGTGACGGGCCGGCGGTCGCCGTCAGCGAGCTCGTCAAGCGCTATCCGAAGTCGCCGGTCAATGCCGTCGACGGGGTGAGCTTCGAGGTCGCGCGCCGTGAGATCTTCGGCCTGCTCGGGCCGAACGGCGCCGGGAAGACGACAACGGTCGGCGTGCTCACGACACGCGTGAAGCCGACGGGCGGGTCGGCCGCCGTGGCGGGAATCGACGTCGTCCGCAACCCGGTCGAGGCGCGGAGCGCGCTCGCCGTGATCCCCCAGCGCAGCAACCTCGACCGCGCGCTCTCGATTCGCGCGAACCTCGTGTTCCACGCCGCGTACCACGGCGTCCCGGCGAAGGAGCGCAACCGCCGTGCCGACGAGCTGCTCGAGCAGTTCGGCCTGCTCGACCGGGCGAGCCAGAAGCCGGACATGTTCTCGGGTGGGCAGTCGCAGCGCGTGATGATCGCGCGGGCCCTGATGCACGCACCGCAGGTGCTGTTTCTCGACGAGCCGTCGACCGGGCTCGATCCGGCGGCGAGGTTGTTCGTGTGGGACCGACTGCGCGAGCTGCGCGATCGGGGCGTCACGCTCGTGCTCACGACGCACGACATGGACGAGGCGGCAGCGCTTGCGGACCGCGTGGGGATCATGGATCACGGCACGCTGCTCGCGCTCGACACGCCGCAGGGGCTGATGCGGTCGGTACCGACGGGGAGCACGATCGAGCTCACCACTCGCCCGCCCGACGGCGTGGCTGCCGAGGCGATCGTGGCCGATCTCGGCGCGTTGCCGTCGGTCGAGCTCGCCGAGAGAATCGGTGGAACGCCCGGTGAGGGGGCGGCGGCACCTGCGGCGAACGGCGATCTCAGGGTGAGGCTCTACGTCACCGGCGATGCGCCTCTGCTCGTGGCCCCGGCGGCGAGCGTCCTGGCCGCGCACGGCTCGACGCTTGCCGATGTGAAGCTCGGGACGCCGTCCCTCGAGGACGTCTTCATCCACCTGACGGGTAGGACGCTTCGGTGAGCGCGGTCGCCGAACGCGAGCCGGTGCCGGGCCAGGGGCGCGTGTTCCTCGCCGTCCTGAGCCGGGACATCTACGTCACCTGGGGCGAGTTCCCGGTGTTCCTCGCGCAGGTCATCCTTCAGCCGTTCTTCCTGCTGTTCGTCTTCGGCAAGGTCCTCGGCAGTCTCGGCTACACGACGAACGGCTACTCCGATCTCCTCTTCCCGGGCCTGCTCGCCCTGACCGCGGTGATCACGAGCATGCAGACGCTGGCGTTCCCGCTCGTGATCGAGTTCGGCTGGACGAAGGAGATCGAGGACCGCCTGCTCGCGCCGATGTCGACCGGGCTCGTCGCGCTCGAGAAGGTGGTGTTCGCGACGTTCCGGGCCCTGATCGCAACCGCGGTCATGATCCCGATCGGGATCCTCGTGCTGGGATCGATCCCCTGGCGCTGGGCGGGACTTCCGCTCTTTCTCGTGATCGTCGTGCTCGGCTCGCTGCTCGGCGCCAGCCTCGGCCTCGTCCTCGGCACCCTCGTGAAGCCGAACCGGATCAACATCGTCTTCTCGCTGGTGTTCACGCCGCTCCTGTTCACGGGGTGCAGCCAGTACCCGTGGCCCTCGCTGAGCAAGCTGCCCTGGTTCCAGGTGGTGACCGCGCTCAACCCGATGACCTACGTCAGCGAAGGTCTCCGCGCAGCGCTCGTGCCGAGCGTCCCGCACATTGCTCCGTGGATCTGCCTGCTCGTCCTACCGACTGCGCTTCTGCTGCTTCTCGCCGTCGGCTCGCGGGGCTTCTTCCGTCGCGCGATCGACTGAGAACCTCCAACCGACAGCGCGTCCCGGCGACGTGGCGTTCATTCAGTTAGAGGTTCTAGGCCGCCCCGGGGCCGGTGGAGCCGGGCGCTGCCTACTGGCAGGGCGACTCTGACCCGGCGGTCAGGGCGAATCCGTAGATCGTGCCGCCGGCCGAGTAGAACGCGGTCGTCGTCTGCCCGATCCTGACCGTGAGCGCGTCGTAGCCGATGCAGTTGGTCGTGCCGGGGCTGCCGTAGAGGTTGTAGATGTTCGACACCGGGTCGCCCATCATCACGCCCTTGAGCCCCCAGCCGGCGGGCGAGCCGAGCGTGAACACCGCCACGCTGATCCCTCCCTTGGTGCTGCTGGCGTCGGCCACGGCCTTGGCTGCGGCTGCCTCGGCGGTCCTGGCGGTCGCTGCGGCGGCATCTGCAGCGGCGGCAGCCTTGGCTGCTGCTGCCTTGTTCGCCGCGGTGGGCGCTGTCCTGGCCTTCTTCGTCGCCAGGACGGCCGCAGCCCCCAGCTTCGTCTCCAGGGTCTGAGCCAGGTCTGCCGCCTTCTCCGCCTTGACGGCGGCCTTGGCAGCGGGGCTGCCGCCGGACTCGGGGCTCGGGACGTTGAACTTCACGGCGGCGCCGAGCGGCTCTGCGCCCGGGTACACGTAGAGCCAGACTAGATTCTTGCCGCAGTTCTGGCAGACCCTGTAGTTGCCGCCCCAGCGCGCCTTGACCTGATCCTGGGTCAGACCGACCCCGACGCCCCCGATGGACTGCCCGGGGACCACGAGCCCGCGCGTCGGGAAGTTCGAGCTACGCGCCGTCGAGGCGGCATGCGACGAGGTCGCCGCGCCATGAGACATACCCGCGAGGAGGACGGACATCACGAGCGCCAGCACGATGTTCATCGTACCGTGCACGCTGCGCTTCCTCGTCGGCAACTGCGCTGCTCATCAACCTGGGCGTACGCCCTTGACCAGGCGGCTCCCGACGGTCAGGGAAGCGGGATCCAGGGGATTCCGCTCCCGGAGTCGTACGGGCTCGCGTTCGCGTCGGACTGCTTCACCGTCCAGCCCTTTGCCTCGTACCAGCGCTGGTAGTCGCGGCAGTTCGGCCCGCCGGTGAACACGCGGTCGTCGGAGGGGTTGTTGCGGGCGTCCGGCTCGTTGTCCTTCTCGAGGCCGACCCAGCAGCCGTTCGTGATGTGGATCTTCGGGGAGCTCGCCACCGCGACCACGCCGTGCGGTGTCCTGGCTTCCACGGTGCACTGAGCCCAGCCGTCGAACTCGTCCGGCAGGCCGGCGTCACCGGGGCCCATCAGGAACGAGAGGTTCCAGCCGCTCGCGTACCACGTCCCCGCCGGAACGTTGTATTTCGGGTCGTCCCGTGGCTGTGTCGGGCGGTACGAGACGGGCGTGAAGTCGGCCACGCCCGAGTACACCCACTCGGCGGTGTAGGTCAGGTCGCTCCTGCTCCAACGCCCGTTCGCGCACGTCAGCGCGATGTGCTCGGCAACGAACGAGGCGCCGGTGTCGGCGGGCCCGATGTGCCCGCTGGTCGAGGGGCTCGTGCCCACGACGTCGACCGACGGGCCCTGGACGACGGCAGGGGCGCCGATCGGGACGACGTAGGAGTTGCTCACGGCCTCGGTCGCCCCGGCCTTGTTCCTTCCGGTCACCGCGCACTCGATCGTGTCGCCCTCCATCGACCCCCTGATCGCAAGATTCGGGCCGACGCTCAGAAGCGTCCGGGACCGGAGGCCGACGGACGTGTGCCTCGCTCCGAGCGAGTACCACGCGAAGTCGTACGAGGTCGGGAAGTGGAGCCAGGTACCGGGCGTGCAGTGGTTCGTGGCGCCGACGCCGACGTTTGCGGTGATCGCGGGCAGGCAGTGGAGAACCACCCGGCCGCGGATGGGGCAGATCTGCTGCTGCACGGGCTTCGTCGCCCCGACGGCCAGCTCCGGAGCGTCCGCCTTCGCCGCTCCCGCCGCGTTCGTCGCGGTCACCTCGCACGAGATCGTCGTCGAGGTGGGTGGATAGTCGGGCAGCGCGAACGTCTGACCCGTCGAGACCTGCACGGTCGCCCGGCCGAAGCTGCGTTGGCGCCCCGTCCGCGGGACGGGGACGCCGGCAAGCCAGGTGTAGGTGAAGATCGGGCTGCCGCTCCAGGTGCCCGGGTCGCAGACGAGAGAGCGCCCCGCGGTCGGGAGAGCCACGCGGCCCGGGCGGAGGCCGGCCCCCACCTGCACGGAGGGCGAGGTCAGGCTCTTCGGAACAGCCGGCGTCGGTGCCGGCGTCGTGGTGGAGGTCTTTGCGGTGCTCGTGGTCGTCGTGGTCGTCGGGGCCGGTAGCTCAGGCGGGTCGGGCCCGGTCGCCGTGCCGAGGTACCTCAGCTCGTCGTCCGTCAGCGCGCGTGCGTAGACGCGGGCCTCGTCGAGGCTCCCATCCCACTGGAAGCTGACGCCACAGGTCGCCGCCGGGTAGTTCCCGAAGGCGAAATCGGTGCTCGTCGCGGCCGCTGCGTACCCGATGCCGGTCCTGGCAGCGGTGCCGGACCCGACCTCGACTCCGTCGACGTAGAGCCGGACGGCGGCGCCGTCGAAGCTCCCGGCGACCATGTGCCACTTGCCGTCCCAGACGCCCTGGCCGGCGTCCGGAGAGGTGTGTGCCTGCGTCCCGTCGTCGATGTAGAACACGAGGCCGCCGCTCGGCCCCGACTCGAGCGCGTACGACGAGGCCGAGCACTGGCGCGCCCCTTTGGCCAGGATGTACTTGTAGTTGCCGGGGCTTCCCGATCGCTTGACCCAGGCGAGAAGCGTGACGTTCTGCGGCGCCAGGACCGCTCCGGGCTGCGCCACGACCGCACCGTTTGCGTTCGCGGCCGAGAACGTCTCGGCATTGCCGAAGCGCCCGGGCACCGAGGTGCCGAGGATCGCGGCGTCGAGCCCGTTGCCGGAGCTGTCCGGCGTCTCGACGATGTGGGTGCCCAGCTTCAGCTGGGTCGTGTCGAGATGCCACTCGCCGACCGGGCTGTCACCGGCGGCTGTTCGCGCGGACGAGGCGGTCGGGCCGGTCGAGGCCATCAGTCCCGCCGCGCCGAGCAACGCAAGCACGAGCAGGCCGCCGCCACGTCTCGCAATCCGTCTCGCCACGCTGACTCCCCTCCGAACTGCAAGCCCCGGGCGCCCGTCTGGGCACCGCCGGAGGCTATAGCGCAGCCCCGTCCGGATCAACCCGGGCTCGAGGTGAATCGAATAAACTCCGGCGTTGACGTCGACAAGCCGTGCTTCTCCGGCGAAGGTCACCTCATGCCCAACAGGACGAGGGATAGATCGTGAGCAAACGTTCCGAAGGCGCGGTGCTCCCCTGGCGCCGGCGTGTCGATCTGGTCGTGACGCGCCGGCTCGCACCTTTGGGACGTTGGCTCGCGAACCCGCGGCGGCTCAAGAAGGTCGGCAGGCTCCCGATCCCGATGACCAGGTCGGTGAGGCCGCGGGTAGGCGCGTGGCCGGCCCCTGCGGCGGGAGTGCCCGAATCGCTGCGTGGGCTGCCGGGAATCGTGAAGCTGGCGGAAGCCGAAGAGGAGGCGTTCAGGGCTCGGCCGCTGCCGAACTTCCATCGCCTGCACCACCACTCGATGGAGTGGGTGCTGATCGAGATGTGGCGATCGCTGCTCCCTTCGATGCCGCGCTTCATGAAGGCGCACCGTCGAGCGGCGCAGACGCTGGGCGCGGTCGAGCCCGCCCGGGTGGCGATCGACGACCAGTCGCTGACTCTCGGGCTCCGGGACTTCGCCGCGCAGATCGGGTTGAGCGCGGTCGGCGTCGCGGCCCAGGACGAGAAGTACGTCTTTGCCGAGTTCCAGCACCTCGTCCACGAGGGCGATCGAGTCGTCGTCGCGCTTCTGGAGCAAAACTGGGAGGCGACTCAATCGGCGCCGAGCGCCCGGTCGGAGAGGGCGGCGTTCGCCACGTACGCGGAGCTCCTCGAGCTGTCGGCGCGGCTGGCCGCCTACCTGGTCGAGCGCGGCCACCGGGCGCACGTCCATTCGACGGAGGGTGAGGGGATTGCGATCAACTTCGCCGTCGAGGCGGGCCTCGGTCAGCTCGGCCTCAACGGCCAATTGCTGACCCCGAGAGCGGGCTCCCGCGTACGGATCAAGCTGATCACGACCGATGCGCCGCTCGTCCTCGATCAGCCGAAGGACTTCGGCCTGGAGAAGCTGTGCGACTCCTGCCAGGGCTGTGTCCAGCGCTGCCCGTCCGGCGCGATCACCGCCGTTCGCCGGGAGCACCGGGGTGTGCTGAAGGCCAAGATCAACACGTCCCGCTGCCTTCCCCTGGTCGCTCAGGCCGACGGCTGTGCGATCTGCATGAAGGTGTGCCCGGTGCAGCGCTACGGCCTGGACGCGGTCTGGGAGCACTGGGCGGAGACGGGAGAGGTGCTGGGCCGTGGCACCGATGAGCTGGAGGCGTACGACTGGATCGACGGCCGGCGCTACCGCAGCGGTGAACGGCCGCGGATCGAGCCGGCGGTCTTCGTCCCCCGGGGCCTCGACTTCGACGCGGGTCGAGTCCCGGATCCGGAGGGCGCGGAGCGCGCCGGGGTGTTTGCGGACGAGGGGGTCGGGAGGTAAGCAGCCGCTGGGCGGCTAGACCTGAAGCGTGGCCAGCACCGTGGCCTCCGCGACGGCCCGATGGCCGTCGGCGATCTCGATCAGGGCGGTCAGGTCGTCGCGCTTCAACGCCTCGAGCATGGCAGCGTGCTCGGCAACGATCCGGCCCCGGACGAGCGGCTGCGCGACGTAGGCGGCCTGGTAGGGCGCGGCGCGGTTCCACAGGCGTTCGAGCTGCTCCACGACGACGTCCAGGTCGGACAGGGCGAAGATCGCGAAATGAAAGCGGCGGTTGGCGGACAGGAGCTCGGCGCCCGGGCCGGCGTCGCGCACCTCGTCGTTGATCAGTGCGAGTTGCTCGAGGACGCCTGGCGCAGGGGCCGCGATCGACCGAAGGACGGCGGGCTCGAGCAGCATCCGCATCAGATAGATCTGCCGGAGCTCGCGGTCACTCAACCGGGTGACGACGTATCCGCGGTTCGGCGCATACCGGACGAGCCCCTCCGACTCGAGCGCGCGCAACGCCTCGCGGAGCGGGCTGCGCGACAGGCCGAGCTCCTCGGCCAGGCCGTCCTGTCGAACCTGCTGGCCGGGCGCGAGACTCCGCCGCACGATCATCGACCGCACCGCGTCGGTGGCGCGCTGCGTCGCGGTGGTGCTCAACCCGACGGGCTTGGGCGCTGCTCGAAGCGCCGGTCGAGATACTCGGCGACGATCCTGATCCGCTGCATGTTGGGCGTGCCGCCTGCGATCGCCCAACCGTGCGCATCGCGGTGGAGCCGTTCGACCTCGTACTCGTCGGTATAGCCGTAGCCGCCCAGCAGCTGGACGGCCGAGTCCGAGATCCGCTTCGCCGCCTCGTTCGCGAAGCACTTCGCGATCGACGCCTCGAGCGGATCCGGCGCACCGTTACCGGCGTTGGCCGCTGCACGGTAGAGCAGCAGGCGCGCCGCCTCGGTCTGAACGATCATGTCCGCCAGCGAGGCCTGCACGAGCTGGAAGTCGACGATCGGGCGGCCGAACTGAATGCGCTCCTGGGCGTACCTGGCCGAACGGTCGAGCGCTCCCTGGCAGATCGCCAGCGACATCGTCGTGTTCCCCAGCCGCTCGATCGAGAACGCGGTGAAGAGACGGCGAAACCCGCCGTCCCGCACGATCAGGTTCAGCGCCGGCACGCGCACCTCGTCGAGGAACATGTCTGCGGACGCGACGCCGTGGAAGCCCATCATCCGCTCCTGCGCGCCGAACGAGACCCCGGGCGCGTCGCGCTCGACGATCACCGCGCCGATCCCTTTCGCGCCGGGCGCGCCGTCGACCCGTCCGTAGACGAGGTACTGCTCCGCGTGGCCGGCGCCCGAGCTCCAGCGCTTCATGCCGCGGACGACGACCTCGTCGCCCTCCGTCGTGATCGACGTGGTCAGGTCGGTCGCAGCCGAGCCCGCATCCGGCTCGGAGATGGCGACCGCGATCGTCGCTGCGCCCTGCGCCACGGGTGGAAGGAAGTGAGCCTTCTGCTCGTCCGTCCCGAACAGATCGACGACGCGCGCCGGCCCGGTCGACGCCTCGAAGATCGAGAACGCGGCGAGCTGGCACACCTTGGCAACCTCCTCGATCACGACGAGTGCGTCGAGCAGGGGCCTTCCGCCGCCGCCGTATTGCTCGGGGAGCGTGATGCCGAGCAATCCGAGCTCGCCGAGCCCGGCACGCTCCTCGTCGGGGAAGAACGCCGAGGCGCGGTCCCATTCGAGCGCCTTCGACGCAAACCGGTCGCGTGCAACCTCGGCCGCGAGGTCCCGCAGCGCGACCTGCTCCTCGCTCAGGGCGAACTCGAACACGCGCGGATCGTATCCAATTATGGATGCGATATGGTCGGGATGATGGACCGGGAACTCGACGCGCGCATGGTCGGCATTCCGGGCGACTCGTTCGCCTACGAGATCCGCCGGGAGTCGATCGCCGCCTACGCCGCGGTCGTCGGCGCCGCCGAGTCGGACACCGCTCCGCCTCTCTACGCGGCCCTGCCTCCCCGGGACGCAGTGGCCTCGGTCCTGCTCGGGCTCGCAGCTCCCTCGGCGCGTGAGCGCGTGGTGCATCTCGCGCACGAGCTCGTCGTCCACCGGAGACTCGTGGCCGGCAGCACGGTGGTGACGCGAGCGACGCCGACCGCGCTTCAGCCTCGATCGACCGGGACGCTCGCCGTGATCCGCGTCGTGACCGAGACGGAATCGGGCGAGCCCGTCAACGAGCAGGCGATCTCGCTCTACTTCCGCGGGGTCCACGCCGACGCCCCGGCCGGAGAGCCCGTGCCGGATCGAGCAGAGTCGAACGCTCCGCCGGACGCCGAGCTCTCGCGCATCCGTGTGCCCGCGGACCTGCCGGATCGCTACGCCGAGGCGTCGGGCGATCATTTCGAGATCCACACGAGCGATGCCTTCGCGAGAGGCGTCGGGCTGCGGGGACGGATCGTCCACGGGATGTGCACGCTGGCGCTGGCAGTGCGCGAGACGCTCGCCGTGACCGGCACCGAGGGGCTCGAGGTGTCACGCATCGCAGCCGAGTTCGCCTCGCCCCTCTACCCCGGCGACGAGCTCGCGACGAGCGTCTGGCGCCGCTCGCCGCGCGGCTGGAGCTTCCAGGCTCACTCCGGCGAGAGCCTCGTGCTTGCAGCGGGAGTGGTCGAGCTCGGCGCGGAGCCGTAGAAGCTCGACCGCCCCGGCGAAGGGAGGGAGCCGGCCCCGCGTCCGGGGCCGGCTCCCGATGCGGGCTAGCCGTTGAGTACGTTCGCCCAGTTCTTCAGCGCGCCCTCGTTGCTGATCAGCGGCCCGGCCTTCTGGAACGTGCCGGGCGTCGATCCCGACGCGCCCTGGTAGGTGTACATCTGGCCCGACTCGAACGGATACGCGTCGAGCTTGCCGCGGGTGTTCGCCTTGACCCCGGCCATCATCAGGGGCCATTGCGACTGGTACTGATGGGCCGCGATCACGATGTTGGCCCGGTTGAGGCCGCCCTTCATCACCGAGGCGTCCTTCAGCACCTGAACCACGTACCAGCCCCAGAACCAGCCGTTCGCGACCTGCGCGTCGTTCGGGTCCTGGCCGGCAGCGGACACCGTCTTCGTCTCGAACGCCGCAAAGGCCTTGCTCGTGGCGTCTGCGTCGGTCGGGACGGTGTAGTAGCGGATCACGTGCACGCCGTTCCCGGTCGCTCCCTGAGAGAGCAGCGGCTGGAACACGGTCGAGATCTGGGCACACGAGTTCGTCGTGATGACGGCCTTCGGATGCCACGACGACTTCTCGACGTCGGCGAGCGCCTGGATGCAGTAGCTCCCCGCCTCGAGCGAGATGAAGAAGTCGGCGTTCGACGATGCGAGGTTCGTGATCTGGTCCTGGATCGAGGGCGCGGTTCCCGGATGGGTCTCGACGTCCTTGAGCGTGAAGTTGGTGCCACGGATCGCGCGCTTGATGCCCGCGATCATGACCCGCCCCTGACCGTTATCGATCTGGACGACACCGATCGTGCCACCCTGGGGATAGTTCGTCTTGAGCCAGTTGATGTAGAGCGCTGTCTCGTTGTAGAGGTCGAGGCCGAACAGCGTCGTCCACGGGTGCGTGTCGACATCCCCGAACTGATCGTCGGAGGACGCGGTCATCAGCTGCGGCATGCAGGCCTGATTCATCGTGTCCCAGATCGCGACGTTGTTCGTGGTGCCGAGCACCGCGAAGCTCGCCGCCTCGTTGCCCGAGTTGATCGCCGACTGGGCGTTCTGGAGCGTGACGACCGGGTTCAGCTGGTCGTCCATGATGTTCCAGTTGATCTGGTGCCCGGCAATCCCGCCGTGGGCGTTGACGTATGCGAAGTAGCTCTTCATGCCCTCGCCGATCCCGCCGTAGACCGCGAGAGCGCCGGAGTGCGGCATGCTCGTCCACAGGTTGATGCTGTTCTTCGTGATGCCCGCCATGTTGTTCCAGTTGGACGGGCACTTGTTCAGGTTCAGGTTGAAGTAGCCGATGCCCTTGTAGGCGCAGCTTCCCGGCTTCGACTGACCGAAGTTCTTGTTCCTCGGGTTCGGCGCGGGGATGGTGTTCCCGTACGTGTTCGTCGTGAGCGGGGCCGCGGTCGTGCCGGTACAGACGGCGGCCTGACGTGACAGGGCGGTTCCGGTCAGGGCCGCCCCGATGGCGACGGCCGCGATCAGGACCAGCCCGACCATCTTGCCGTGTTTCCTCATGCGTTGTCCTTTCAGTTTCTGTCCGGGAGTGCGGACGGGTGGAGGGGCGATGTCGAGTCGGAGGAACGAGTGCTCGGGCCGTCCGCCAACGGCTCGAGCTGGAACTGCTTCCATCCTTCGGCAGGAGGGCGGATGACACGGACGAAGGGCCTGACGAGCCGCTGGAGGCCCTCGAGAACTCCTCCGGGAAGCACGAATGCGAACGCGATCAGGAGGCAGCCCGAGACGATCCCGACGAGCTGCGCGTCGTTGATGCTGCCGTTGGAGATCTTCAGGGCGTCGAACCAGTTGTTGATGTACGAGAGGAGGATCACGACGATCACGCCTCCCGGGATCGCACCCCAGATCGAGTTCCGTCCCCCGGCGATCAGGCCGATCAGCAGGAAGACCGCCAGGTTCAGATCGAAGCGCGTGTCCGCGACCTGCGGCGTCTCGATCACGAGCAGGCAGCCGGCAACGCCGGCGAAGGCCGCGCTGATCGCGAAGGCGTAGACCTTGTAGCGGGCGACGGCGATCCCGGAGGCGGCGGCGCTGTAGGGCGACTCGCGGATTGCGATGAACGCGCGGCCGATCCGGCTGCGAACCAGCTGCCGTCCGCTGACGAACATCACCGCGGCGATGGCCACGATCACGAAGTAGTGGTACTCCGCCGGGCCGACCTGTGTCGTCATGTCGAAGGGAAACCACCCGGGCGCGCTCATCTGGCGGGTGACCATCCCGTTGGTGCCGCCCGTCAGCCCCGTGAACTTGTCGATCACAGAGGGGAACACCGCGGCGATCGCGAGTGTCACCGTCACGAGGTAGAGGCCGCTGATCCGCAGCGCCGGGATCCCGACCACCGCGCCTGCGCCGAGGCAGACGAGAGCGGCAACCGGGATCGTCGCGAGATACGGCCAGCCGTGATTCGCTACGAGGATGATCGTCGTGTAGCCGCCGATGCCGACGAAGACGCTGTGGCCGATCGAGATCTGCCCGCAGTAGCCGGTGACGAGCGACAGCCCGAGGATCGCGACGGCATAGGCCGCGATCTCCGACCACCTCTCGATCTGCGAGGCATCCCCGCTCAGGATCGGGGCCAGGATCACGATCAGGGCCCCCGCGAGTAGGGCCCCGCCCCGGATCGCCCGCAGCTTCGCGGACCCCTCGACGAGCGTGGTGCGGCTCACACTCGCTCCAGGACGCGCCGTCCGAAGAGCCCGGCAGGCCGGAACTGCAGGACGGCGATGATCACGACGAAGGCGACCGCGAGGCTGAACTCGGAGCCGATCCACGGGATGTAGCCGGTGACGAGCGAGATCGTCAGCCCGACGACGATCCCGCCGACGACCGCGCCGATCACGCTGTCCAGGCCCCCGAGCGTCGCCGCTGCGAACGAGTACACGAGCACCTTGTCCATGTAGCCCGGCTCGAGCGACGTGGTCGGCGCGATCAGGCAGGCCGCGAGCGTCCCCGTCGCCGCGGCGAGGGCCCAGCTCAGGCCGATCACGCTTCCGACGTTGATGCCGAGCAGCCGGGAGGACTCGACGCTGCTCGCGACCGACCTCATCGCGAGCCCGAGCTTGGTCCGCGAGAGCAGGACGTTGACGACGACCACGGTGAAGAAGACCGTGACGGCCGTGCCGATGTGGTCGTAGTAGAGGCGTGCCCCCGCGATCGAGACGTAGTCGTCGACGTTGTTCGGGAAGGCGTCCGGGAACCCGCGCGGATTGAAGCCCCAGATGTACCCGACGAGCGCGTTGATCCCGAGATAGAGGCCGATCGTGACGATCACGATTGCGAGGTGGTTGTTCGGGTCGAACGGACGGATCAGCGCCCGCTCGAGCAGGGCGCCCGCGACGGCGGAGATGGCCATCGCCACGATGATCGCCGCCCACGCCGGGAAGCCCCAGTGAGCGAAGGCCTCGTAGGCAATGAACGCACCCAGTGTCGCCATCGCTCCCTGGGCGAAGTTGATGATGCGGGTCGTCATGAACACGAGGACGAGGGCGAGCGCGATCGCGCCGTAGAGGACGCCGTTCGTCGTGCCGTCGATCACCCGCTGGACGTAGAGCTGCAGCCCGCCGTGCGCGATCGCGTAGACGGAGAACCCGGCCAGGAGCGCGACGACGATCGAGACGCTGCGCAGCGCCGACCGGCGCCGGGCGTCGGTGACGACATCCCGCAGGTCGCCGTCGTCGGTCTTGACGTCTGCAATCGCGCTCATCAGTAGCCCAGGTACGCCTTGCGGACGCCCTCGTCCGTCCGAAGCTCGTCGGCGGTCCCGTCGCGGACCATCTCGCCCGCCTCGAGCACGTAGGCCCTGCTCGCGAGCTCGAGCGCGAGGGCGACGTTCTGCTCGACGATGATCATCGCGACCCCGAGCTCCTCGTTCACCCGCCGCAGGACCTGGAACAGCTGGTCGACGAGCACGGGCGCGAGGCCGAGCGACGGCTCGTCGAGGAGCAGGAGCCGCGGCCTCCGCATCATCGCCCGCGCGATCGCGAGCATCTGCTGCTCGCCGCCGCTCAGGCTTGCGGCTGCCTGGTGCCGCCGAAGCCTCAGCCGAGGGAAGGTCTCGTACCAGTGGTCGATGTCCTCGGCGATGCCCTTGCTGTCCTTGCGGACGTACGCGCCGACCCGCAGGTTGTCCTCGACGCTGAGGTCGTTCAGCGTGCCTCTCCCCTGCGGGACGACGGCGACGCCCTGGCGGATGACCGCCTGCGTCGATCGGCCGGCGAGAGACTCCCCTGCGAGCTCGAGCGTGCCCTTCGTGCGGACGACCTGGCAGATCGCGCGGAGCGTGGTCGTCTTGCCGGCGCCGTTCGCGCCGACGATGACGACCACCTCGCCCTCGTCCACGTGGAAGTCGAGCCCGCGCAGTGTCTCGACCTCGCCGTACCAGGCGTGGAGGTCGCGAACCTCGAGCAGCACGGTCATGCGGCAGTCCCCAGGTAGGCCTCGATGAGCTTCGGGTCGTTTCGGACCTCGTCGGGTCGTCCCTGGACGAGGTTGCAGCCGAAGTCGAGCGCGACCACGTAGTCCGACACGTCCATCACGAGCTGCATGTGGTGCTCGACGAGCAGAAGTGTCAGCCCGCGGACGTCCCGGAGGTGGCGGAGCAGGTCCGCGAGCTCGCGCACACCGGCCTGCGTGAGCCCTCCGGCCGGCTCGTCGAGCATCAGCAGCCTCGGTTGCGCGGCCATCGCGCGCGCGAGCTCGATCCGCTTCATCGTGCCGTAGGGAAGGCCGTGGCACGGCCGATCCGCGAACTCGGCGATCCCGAACGACTCGAGCATCCCGTAGGCGCGCGCCCTGAAGCTCGCGGTCCTCGCGCCGGGTCCGGATCGCGAACGGCGCGCCCGCGAAGCCGACCAGGCCGTGCAGGTGCGCACCGACCATGACGTTCTCGATCACGGTCATCCCCGGTGACAGGGCGAGGTTCTGGAACGTTCGCATGATCCCGAGGGAGCTCACCTCGGAGGGGCGGCGTCGGAGCAGGTCGTGGCCCGCGAATCGGATCGATCCCGAATCGGGCTTGACGAAGCGGCTGATCGTGTTGAACGCCGTCGTCTTGCCGGCGCCGTTCGGCCCGATCAGCGCGCAGATCTGGCCCTCGTGGACGTCGAACGAGATGCCTTCCAGCGCGTGCACGCCGCCGAAGCGCACGCTCAGATCGCGGATTTCGAGCAGCGCGGGGGCGCGCTCTTCGGTCGCGGGCGCGCTCATGCCGCCGCTCGGGGTAGATTCGGCCCATGCTGGGCGGCTACGAGACGATCGAGGTCGACGTCGAGGACGGAGTCGCCGTCCTCACGCTCAACCGCCCGGAGCACCGGAACAGCGTCGACGACCGGATGCACTCCGAGCTCACCGCGGTCTTCGTCGACCTCCGCCGGACGAAGGAGGTGCGCGCGGCTGTCCTCACGGGGGCCGGCGAAGCCTTCTGCTCGGGCGGCGACAGCAGCCCGTCGCGTCGCTTCGAGACATTCACCGGCCTGACCCCGGTCGAGGAGGCGCGAGCGATCGTCGAGAGCCTGCTCGACCTCGACCAACCACTGGTTGCAGCCGTGAACGGCGACGCGCTCGGCCTGGGCGCCCTCCTCGCGACGCTCGCCGACGTCGCGTTCATCGAGCGCTCTGCGCGAATCGGCGACGCGCATGTGCGCGGCGGCGTCACAGCCGGCAATGGAACGTCCGCCGTCTGGCCGCTGCTCGTGGGAGTCAACCGCACCAAGGATCTGCTCTTCGGCTCGAAGCTGCTGCCGGCCGAGGAGGCCGTGCGCATCGGCCTCGTCCAGGAGCTCGTCGACGACGGCGAGGCTCTGCCGCGGGCGATCGAGCTGGCGCGCGAGTGGGCCGCCTTCCCGGTCGCTGCGCTCCAGACGACCAAGCGCGCGGTGAACGTTCACCTGCGAGCGGCGGTGGCGCAAGTCCTGCCGTTCTCGCTCGCCCTCGAGGAGCAGACGCTCCTGCCCCTGCTCGAGCGCCATCGTCGCGGCTAGCGTCACGCGTCAGCCTCGATCACGCAGAGCAGGTCGCGGACCTCGATCACGGCGCCCGGCTGCGCCTCGATCGCCGAGACGACGCCCGCGCTCGGGGACGGGACCGCGACCGTCGCCTTCTCGGCCTCGATCTCGACCAGGTCCTGGTCGGCTTCGACGCGATCGCCGACGGCCACCAGCCACTGGATGATCTCGGCGTCGCTCATCCCCATGCTGAGCTGAGGCAGGCGGACCTCGACCCGCACGGTCAGAGCACCACCCGTTCGATCGCCGCGACGACCTTCGCCTTCGACGGATAGATCTGCTTCTCGAGCGCAGGGCTGTAGGGAACGTGCGTGTTGTCGGTCGTGACGCGGACGATCGGGGCCCGGAGCGAGCCGAAGATCTCCTCTGCCACGTGAGCGGCGATCTCGCTCGCGGCGCTGCACGTGCGGGTCGCCGGATCGACCACGACGAGGCGGCCGGTCTTCGTCACCGACGCGAGGATCGACTGCCAATCCATCGGGACGAGCGTGCGAGGGTCGACGACCTCGACGTCGATTCCCCGCGGGGCGAGCTCCTCGGCCGCCTCCTGGGCGAGCACCGCGCCCAGGCCGATCCCCACCACGGTGACGTCGGTCCCGGCTCGACGGAGCGCGGCCTGGCCGAGCGGGACGATGTGATCGCCGGGCTCCGGCCGAAGGCCGCGCCCGCGACGGCCCCAGAGGTTCGCGTCCTCGAAGCAGAGCACGGGGTTGTCGTCCCGGATCGCCGACTTGAGCAGGCCCTTGAGATCCGGCGCCGTGCTCGGGACGATGATCTTGAGGCCCGGCACGTTCATGAACATCGGGTAGGGACGGTCGGCGTGGTGGCCGGCGGTGCCGCCCTGGTAGTAGAGGGCCGCGCGGACGACGAGCGGGAGGCGCGCCTGGCCGCCGAACATGTAGCGGGTCTTCGCAACCTGCGAGACGAACTGGTCCATCGCACCGAAGACGAAGCTCGCGACCGTGAGGTCGAGGATCGGGCGAAGCCCGGTCATGGCAGCGCCTGCGCAGATCCCGACAGACGCAGCCTCGGCCAGGGGCAGGTCGCGCACCCGCTCCGGGCCGAAGCGCTCGAGCGCACCGGCGGCGGCGCCGAACACGTTCGCCCGCAGATCCTGCCCCATCAGCATGACGCGCTCGTCGCGCTCCATCTCCTCGGTCTGGGCCTCGTTGATCGCCTGCAGAAAGCTGAGCTGCAGCGCGCGGTCCGTGGTTGCGCCAACCGCGCTCATGCGGGCCCGTCGTCGACGAAGACGTCCTTGTAGGCGTCCTCGGCCGGAGGGAAGGGGCTCGTCCGCGCGAACTCGACGGCCGCCTGAACCTCGGCGGCGACCAGCGACCGGATCTCGCCCTGTGCCTCCGGCGGGACCAGACCCCAGTTCGTGAGGCGCCGCTCGAAGAGCTCGATCGGGTCGAACTCGTCGCGCCACGCCTGGACGGTGTTGGGGTCGAGATACTCCTGCGGCAGTCGGAGCCCGTAGGCATGCTCGTGGAAGCGGTAGGTCTTCGCCTCGATCAGCGTCGGGCCGAGCCCGGCGCGCGCCCTCACGACTGCCTCGGTGGTCCTGCGGTAGACCTCGAGCACGTCCTGGCCGTCGACGACGACTCCCGGCATGTCGTACCCGGCGGCGCGCCTGGCGATGTCGGCGACGGCGGTCGACTCCGACTGCTGCACGCTGACGGCGTAGCCGTTGTTCTCGCAGAAGTAGATGACGGGCAGCTTCCAGACGCTCGCGATGTTGAGCGACTCGTGGAACACGCCCTCGTTGGCTGCGCCGTCTCCGAAGAAGCAAAGGCAGACCGTGTCCTTGCGGAGCACGCGTGCGCTGAGCCCCGCGCCCGTGGCGACGGGAATCGCCGAGGCCACGATCCCGGACTCGCCGAGGCTGCCGACCGAGAAGTCGGCGAGGTGCATGCTGCCGCCCTTGCCCCCGCAGACCCCTCCAGCCTTGCCGAGCAGCTCCGCCATGAGCGGGCCGAGCGCCGCCCCCTTCGCGATCGGATGACCGTGGGACCGGTGATTGCCGGTCATCGTGTCGCGGTCGGTGGTCGCGAGGCACGCGCCGACCGCCGCGGCCTCCTGGCCGATGCTGAGGTGGACCATCGCCGGGAGCTCCCCACCGTCGAACAGGGAGATCGTCGCCTCCTCGAACAGCCTCACCCGGAGCATCCGGCGAAGCATGTCGGCGGCGAGCAGCGCCCCATCCGGTCCCGTCAGCTCGCCGGGGATTGCGTCGGAGTCGACCTTTGCGGCAGTTGGCGGGAGAGCGGGCATCGTGTTACAGACTCGTGACGCGGTGAAAGGTTGTGCCGATCGTTGCGTCGTCGTAAACGTTGACGTTTATAACTACGTCTTCGGACTCCGTCAAGCGGGCAGGGCCGTCTACGTTCACGTTGACGGATCAATCCGACTCGGATAACGTCAGCATCAACGTTGCCGTGGACACGATGCGTGTGAGCTCACAACTACAGCAGGCGATCGATGCGATTCGCGACGGGGAGTTCGTCGTCGTCGTCGATGCCGCCGACCGGGAGAACGAGGCCGATCTGGTTCTCGCGGCCGAGTTCGCCACCCCGTCGAAGCTCGCCTTCCTGCTCCGCCACACCTCCGGGATCGTCTGCGTCCCGATGACCGCGACTCGCGCGGACGAGCTCGAGCTGCCGCTGATGGTCGCCGAGAACGCCGATCTTCACCGCACGGCGTTCACCGTCTCGGTCGATGCTTGCGCCGGCACCGGGATCTCTGCAGCCGACAGGGCGTCGACCGCCCGCGCGCTCGCCGATCCGCATGCCTCCGCGTCGGACTTCCGCCGCCCCGGGCACATGTTCCCCCTCCGCGCGCACCCCGACGGGATCCGCGGCCGGGCGGGGCATACCGAGGCCTCGCTCGAGCTCGGGCTCCGTGCGGGCCGCGAGCCGGTGATGGTCATCTCGGAGCTCATGACCGAGTGGGGCGAGCCGGCAGGACGGCGGGCGGCCGAGGGCTTCGCCCAGCAGTACAACCTCCCGATCGTCGATACCGCAGAGCTCCTCGCCCTGGCCGAGCCGGCCAGAGCCGTCCGGCTGCCGACCGAGTACGGGGCGTTCGAGACCACGCTCCTCCGCGAGCCCGACGGGCTCGAGCATCTCGTGCTGACCCTCGGCGACATCGAGTCGGAAGCGCCCGTGCTCGTGCGCATCCACTCCGAGTGCGCCACCGGCGACCTGTTCGGATCCCGGCGCTGCGACTGTGGTGAGCAGCTGCGCCGCTCGCTCGAGCTGATCGGCGAGGCCGGTCGCGGTGTGCTCGTCTACGAGCGCGGGCACGAGGGCCGGGGCATCGGGCTCGCCAACAAGCTTCGCGCGTACGCGCTCCAGGATGAGGGGGCCGACACGATCGACGCGAACCTCCGGCTCGGGCTTCCGGCCGATGCGCGCGACTTCGCCCCGGCGGCGCGCGTCCTCGTCGAGCTGGGAGTGTCGAACGCGATCCTGCTGACGAACAACCCGGCGAAGGTCGCAGCTGTCCGGGCTCAAGGGATCGTCGTCGAGCCGCACCGCCTGGTCGCGACGCCAGCGTCGGACAACGTCCACTACCTGCGGACGAAGCAGGTCAGGCTCGGACACGACCTCAACCTGCCCGTGATGCGGTGACGGCCACCGAGACACAGCAGTTCACGGCGCTCGACTTCCGGCAGGTGATGGCCCGGGTGCCGACTGCGGTCGCCATCGTCGCCGCCAACACGTCGTCCGGGCCCGTCGGCCTCACGATCGGCTCGTTCGTTTCGGCGTCCCTCGACCCGCCCCTCGTCGGCTTCCTGCCTGCCCATGCGTCGACGAGCTGGCCCCAGGTCGAAGCCGCCGGGCAGTTCGCGGTGAGCGTGCTCGGCGAGAACGCCGAGGAGACCTGCCGGCGGTTCGCGCAGGTCGGTGGAGACAAGTTCGCAGGGCTCGACTGGCATCCGTCGCCTATGGGCTCACCGGTGCTCGACGACGCGGTCGCCTGGTTCGACTGCGAGCTCGAGGCCCGGCATCCTGCCGGCGACCATTCGTTCGTCCTGGCGCGGATCCGCAGCCTCGGCGTCGGCGGCCAGCACGGGCCGCTCGTCTTCTACCACGGAAAATTCCACGGGGTCGGCTCGCCGATCCTGCCTAGCCCATCGAATCCGGAGGTCTGAGTAACCGATGCGTGTCGGGTACACCTGCATCTTCCAGGGCGGCGGCGACGCCGCCGACGACCAGAAGGTCTACAGCGACGAGCTGGCCCTCTGCGACCTCGCAGAGCCGCTCGGGTTCGAGATGCTCTGGGGCGTCGAGCACCACTTCACGTCCTACACGATGTGCCCCGACCCGGTGCAGTTCCTCAGCTACATGGCAGGCCGGACCGAGAAGATCCTGCTCGGCTCCGGGGCGGTCATCCTGCCGTGGCACGACCCGGTCCGGGTAGCCGAGCAGGTCACGATGCTCGACCTGATGTCGAACGGCCGGTTCATCTTCGGGATGGGCCGCGGGCTCGGCCGGATCGAGTTCGAGGGGCTCGGGATCCCGATGGACGAGTCGCGGGCCCGGTTCGTGGAGTCCGCCGAGATCGTCATGCGGGCGCTCAACACCGGCGTGCTCGAGGCGGACGGCGAGTTCTACAAGATCCCGCGCCGCGACCTTCGCCCGCGGCCGACCCTGGGGTTCGACAACCGCATCTACGCGGCGGCGGTCTCGCCCGAGTCGGTCAAGATCATGGCCGATGTCGGCGCCGGCATCCTGATCAACCCACAGAAGGACTGGACCGAGGTCGCCGAGGACATGCGGGCCTACCGCCAGCAGTTCCGCGAGCTCAAGGGCAGAGAGGCGCCCCCGCCGATGGTGACGGGCTGGGTCTGCTGTCACGAGGACGCCGAGGTCGCGCGGGAAATGGCGCTCGAGTATGTCGGCGGCTACTACCACTCCGTGATGTCCCACTACGAGCTCGGGGGCGCCCATTTCGAGAGCACCCAGGGCTACGAGTACTACCGGCGGCTTGCGAAGTACATCGGAGACCACGGCTCCCAGCGCGTGATCGAGAACTTCATCGACCTGCAGATCTGGGGCACCCCCGACCAGTGCGTCGAGCGCGTCGTCGAGATCCAGAAGAAGGTCGGCAACGACGGGTTCAACGCGGTGTGCTCGTTCGCCGGGATGCCCAGGGACGTGGCGGAGGCGAACATGCGCCTGTTCGCGTCCGACGTCATGCCTCGCCTGAAGGCGCTGCCCGCGATCGACTTCGACGAGCTCGACAGCCGGATGGCCCTCGCGGCCGAGAACGTCTCATGACGCCCGCGCCGCGGGTCGTCGCGGGCGGGCTCCGCTTTCCCGAAGGGCCGACGTCGCTGGGCGACGGTGCCTTCGCCGTCGCGGAGATGAAGGGGGAAAGTGCCGCACGCGTGGGCCCGGACGGCTCCGTGAGCCCGATCGCGGACCTGGGCGGAGGCCCCAACGGCAGCGCCCTCGGCTCGGACGGAGCGGTCTACGTCGCCAACAACGGAGGTCTCTCCGCAAGCGGGATGGACTACTGGCACGCGCCTCGCGAGTTCGACGGGATCATCCAGCGCATCGACGCCGACGGCACGGTCGCGACGATCGGCGGCGACCTACCCGGGGAGGCGCCGCACCGGCCCAACGACCTGTGCTTCGCCCCCGACGGGGCGCTGCTCTTCACCGACAGCGCGAACTGGGAGGACATGCGCAACCTGAGCCCGGGTCACGTCGTCCAGATCTCGCCCGACGGGACGACCTCCTCGCTCGCGGAGCTCCCGGCGCTCCCGAACGGGATCGGCTTCGGCCCGGACGGCCGGCTCTATGTCGCCCAGTCGTTGACCCGCAAGATCCTCGCGTTCGACTGGGACGGCGGAGCGCTCGGCGAGCCCGAGACCTTCTGCCGGCTGGAGGGCGGCATGCCCGACGGGTTCTGCTTCTCCAACGACGGATGCCTCTATGTCTGCGGCAGCATCGGCAACGCCGTTCACGTCTTCGATCAGCGCGGCGAGCTCACCGGGTCGATCGACACCGGCGAGGGCTCGCAGCCCACGAACTGCTGCCTCCACGAGGGCTCGCTGTACGTGACCCTGGCGATTCCGGGCGAGCTCGTCGCGTACGAGGTCGGCGTGGAACCTCTGCCGCTCCACCAGGGCAGCATCACACCGGCCGCGGCTGCGCGATGAAGCTGGCCCTGATGTACGAGATCCCCGTTCCGAGGCCGTGGGACGGGGACAGCGCCTACACCGCGTTCGAGAACACCCTTCAGCAGATCGAGCTCGCGGATCAGCTCGGGTTCCACAGCGTGTGGAGCGTCGAGCACCACTTCCTGGACGAGTACTCGTTCTCGTCGGCTCCCGGGGTCCTCTTCGGGGCGATCGCCGCGCGAACCGAGAACATCCGGATCGGGCACGGCGTCCGTCTGCTGCCGTTCCCGTACAACCACCCGGTGCGGGTCGCCGAGGCTGCGGCCACGGTCGACATCCTCTCGAAAGGACGGCTCGAGTTCGGCACCGGCCGCTCGGGGACGCGCACCGAGATGGAGGGCTTCGGCATCCAGCCGAGCGAAACCCGCCCGATGTGGGAGGAGGCGCTCGAGGTGATCGTCGGCTGCTGGACCGAGGAGGAGTTCGCCCACGAAGGGGAGTTCTTCAAGCTTCCTCCACGCGGTGTCGTCCCGAAGCCGATGCAGCAGCCGCACCCGCCCCTCTGGGGCGCGACGTCGAGCTCGGACAGCCACGAGATCGTCGGTCAGAAGGGGATCGGGCTGCTGTCGTTCTCCGTCGCGATGCCCCCCGAGGCGCTCGTCAAGAGGTTCGGCCGCTATCGCGACGGGCTCGCGCAGGTGAAGCCGGTCGGGAAGTTCGTCAACGACCGGATCGGCACGTTCGTGCAGGTGCACTGCGCGGACACGATCTCGGCGGCGCACGCAGATGCACGGGACCCGTTCGAGTGGTATATCCAGACGTCTCTGAAAGCGGTCGCCACGCTCGGCGACTGGCGCGACGGCACGAACCTGGGAAGCTATGAGTACGCGAAGAAGCTCTTGAACGGCATCTCGATGGAAGACCTGACCTTCGACTACCTGATCCAGAACGACGCGGTCATGTGCGGGGATCCCGACCACTGCCTCGAGATGGCTCGCCGCTACGAGGCCGTCGGCGTCGACATCCTGATGTGCCTCGTGCAGTCCTACAACATCCCGCACGAGAAGGTCATGCGCTCGATCGAGTTGCTCGGCACCGAGGTCCTGCCGAAGCTATGAGCGAGATCCTCGCGGACATCAGGACGCTCCAGGGCTCGAGAGCCTCGGACTGGCTTCGCATCAGCGCCGGGAACTTCCCCGACCGGGTCTCGTATGCGACCGACTCGCTCGAGTACACGTTCGCGGAGACCAACTCGCGGGTCAACCGCATCGCCACCTCGCTGCGGTCGTGGGGCGTCGAGAAGGGCGACCGGGTCGCGCTCTTCGCGACCGACTCCGTCGAGTACATCGAGATCCTCCTCGCGTGCATGAAGGTCGGCGCGGTCTATGTCCCGCTGAACTTCCGCCTCGCGAGGCCCGAGCTCGAGACGCTCCTGCGCTTCGCGGAGCCCAAGATCCTGTTCTTCGGCGACCGCTACACCGAGATGGTCCACGCGGTCGATGCTCCCTCGCTCGAGCGCCGGGTCTCGATCGACTCCGAGAGCGGCGATGTCCCCTACTCCGAGCTGCTGGCGACCGGGACGGACGAGGAGGTCGACACGCCGCTCCTCGATCACGAGCTGATGTGCCTGGCCTACACGAGTGGGACCACGTCGCTGCCGAAAGGCGTCATGCACTCGCAGCGGATGGTCAAGCATATGGTCAACCAGTGCATCCTCGACGGCCGGATGACGAGCATGCAGTTCCACTACTCGGCCGCTCCGCTCTTTCACGTGGGCGGGATGCTCTACACGCTCTCGGGCGCCTGCCGCGGTCACTCGTCGCTCATCCTCCCGGCGTTCGACGCCGCGACCGTCGTCCGCTGGATGGCGAGCGGGCGCCTCGACGGCGTCTTCCTCGTACCGACCATGATCGACTCGATCCTCAAGCTCCCCGGGATCGACGAGATGGACTTCTCTCGAATCCGCTCGATTCGCTACGGCGCGGCGCCCATGTCGCCCGCGCTGCTTCGTCGCGCGCTCGACGTGTTCGGCTCCGACGTCGACTTCATGAACATGTTCGGCGCAGGCACGGAGGCGGGTCTACAGACAATGCTCACGCCCGAGGACCACCGGCTCGCCCTCGACGGGTACGAGCACCTCCTCGGATCGATTGGCAAGGCCGGCGTCGGCGTCGTCCTGCGCCTTTGTGACGATGACCTCAATGATGTCCCGGACGGCGAGGTCGGCGAGATCGTCACCCGCTCGGACGCCGTGATGAGCGGCTACCTCGATCAGCCGGAGGCGACGGCAGAGGTCCTGGTCGACGGCTGGTTCCGCGGCGGGGACATGGCGTGGCGCGACCCGGAGGGGTACCTCTACCTGAGCGGCCGGAAGAAGGACATGATCATTCGAGGTGGCGAGAACATCTATCCCGCGGAGATCGAGCTGACGCTGATGGACCATCCGGCGGTGCGCGAGGCCGCCGTCGTCGGCGTGCCCGACGAGCACTGGGGCGAGATCGTCCGCGCGCACCTCGTCCTCGAGCCCGGCGCCGAGATCGACGAGGCGGAGCTGCGCGAGTTCTGTCGCGAGCGGATCGCTTCGTACAAGGTGCCGGCCCTCTTCGCGGTGCACGACGAGCTGCCCCGGAACGCGAGCGGGAAGGTGCTGAGGCGTGAGCTCAGGGAGCGCTAGGCCCGCGCTCGACGGCGACGCCTCCGACTCCCCGACGAGCGATATCGCGCGGCGCCGGATGGAGCGCCGCGCGGCGGGAGGGAGGAGGTCCGATGAGCGCTGGGCCTCCGTCCTGGCCTCCGCAAGCCGAGTCTTCACCGAGGTCGGCTACGAGAAAGCGACCCTCGAGGACGTAGCACGCGACGTCGGGATCAATCGCGCGACGCTGTATTACTACGTCGGCACGAAGGAAGAGCTGCTCGTGGCCCTGCTGACCGAGCCGATCGCGACCGTGACGGCCCGGCTCGAGCAGGACGCTGCACTCGACGCCCCTGCGGACCAGAAGCTCGCCTCGGCGCTCCGCGGATACGTGAAGACGCTCGACGAGCACCCGGAGCTCTTCATCTTCCTCAGCGAGAACGTGCACACCGCGATGACCGGCCCCGACGCAGAGGAGCTGGTCACGGAGGCCGACCGCTACGGCCGGATCCTGACCGGCGTCATCCGCGACGGCGCCGAGTCGGGGTCGTTTCGGAGCGACATCGATCCGCAGCTCGCGGTCCTCGCGATCCTCGGCATGTTCAACTGGATGCATCGCTGGTATCGGCCCGACGGCCGCCGCACGCTGACCGATCTCGGCGAGGACCTGATCCGGCTCTCTCTCTCCTCTCTCAAGCCCGACTGACCGTGCGCATCGCGCTCGTGACCGGCGCGGGACGGGGAATCGGCGCCGCCGTGGCCGCGCGTCTTGCCCGGGAGGCGTTGGTCGTCGTTCTGGACCGCGACGGCGACGCCGCTGGAAAGGTTGCCGCGACGATCGGCGGCGAGGCCGCCGAGGCGGACGTCGCGGACGCGGGCGCGGTCGAGGAGGTCGTGGCCGGGATCGTCGAGCGGCACGGCAGGCTCGACTACGCCTGCAACAACGCAGGAGTGCCGGGCGTCGAGGCGCCCCTCGCCGAGTATCCCCTGCCCGTGTTCGACCGCGTGCTTGCCGTGAACGCGCGCGGGGTGTTCACGTGCATGCGAGCCGAGTTGGGCGCCATGACGGCTCAGGGCCATGGTGCGATCGTGAACATCGCGTCGGGCTCGTCGAGCCTCGGCGTCCGGGGTTACTCGGCCTACGCGGCGAGCAAGCACGCCGTCGCCGGGCTGACGCGGGCCGCGGCGATCGAGTACGCCGAGCACGACATCCGCGTCAACGCCGTTGCTCCGGGCCTCGTCGAGACCGGGTTGCTCGACGGTGTCGACCTCTCTGGGTTCGCCGCGGCGCATCCGATCGGACGGCCCGTGAACGCAGAGGAGGTGGCCGAGGTCGTCGCGTGGCTGCTCGAGGCGGCGCCGGCTGCCCTGACGGGAGCGGTGATCCCGGTCGACGGCGGATTGACCGCGCAGGTGCCCGGGCTGTGACGACCGCCGTGCTCGCTCCAGGGTCGCTGGCCGGACAGCGGGCCGTCGTCACCGGCGCAGGCACCGGAATCGGCCGGGGGATCGCGCTTCGGCTGGTCGAGCTCGGCGCGACGGTCGTCGGCGTCGGTCGCCGAATCGAGCTGCTCGAGGAGACCGCCGGCCTTGCCGGTGCCTCGTTCGTACCGCGGGAGCTCGACATCCGGGATGCCGGAGCAGTGAAGGCCTTCTGCGCCGACCTGGGGCGGTTGAATCTGCTGGTCAGCAACGCGGGCGGCCAGTTCCTCGCGCCTGCGGACGAGATCTCCGACCGTGGGTTCGCCGCGGTGCTCGACCTCAACCTGACCGCTGTCGCGCGCCTGACCGAGCTCTGCCGGCCACTGCTCGACGGCGGCACCGTCGTCTTCGTCACCGTGTCCGGCGCCGAGAGAGGCGTTCCCGGCATGAGCCACTCCGCGACCGCGCGTGCAGGCGTGCTCGGCCTGGCGAGGGAGCTCGCCCGTTCGTGGCCCGACGGCCGCGTCTACTGCCTCGCGCCCGGAACCGTCCTCACTCCCGCCGTGCGTCACGAGTTGACCGAGGAGGCGCTCGACCAGATCCTTGCCGGGACTCCGCTTGGACGCGACACCCAGATCGAGGAGGTGGCCGAGTGGGTCGCCGCGCTCGCGTGCGGGATTGCGCCCGGATCGAGCGGCGCGCTGATCGAGCTCGACGGGGGCGCGGGGCTGCACGGAGTCCCGGGAGCTCTGCTCGGCTGATGAGCTTCGGAGCCCTCCTGCTCCCGAACGTGCCGTGGACGGAGCTCGTGCGCCGCGCCGCCGACGCCGAGGCGGCCGGCTTCGACGCTGTCTGGATCGATGACCACATCGTTCACCCGGCGCGTCCCGAGAGCCCGTGGCTCGAAGCGTGGACGACGCTCGCGGGCCTCGCGACGACGACGCAGACGATCACGATCGGCCCGCTCGTGTCGAACATCGTCCTGCGCGCTCCAGCTCTGCTGGCGCGGCAGGCACTCACGGTGGACGAGTTGAGTGCCGGGAGGCTCGACGTCGGCATCGGCGCGGGTTACGCGCCCAGTGATCACGCTGCCCTTGGCGAGGAGGTGTGGCCGGACGCGGAGCGGTTCCGGCGGTTCGAGGCCGCGGTCGCCCAGGTACGTGAGGCTCTCCCCGGAGTGCCGCTGACCGTCGCTGCGCACGGCCGGCGTGCAATCGGAGTCGCGGCACGATACGGCGACGCGTGGGTCTCGTTCGGAGGCTTCGGCCTCACGGCCGAGACGGTCCTCGAGGCGACGCGTGAGCGAGTCGAGCTGCTCGGCAGCCTCGCGAACGGACGGCCCATCCGCCGCCGGCTGCTCGCAGGAAGCGCGGCGCTGACGCCGGAGCCGATCTGGCAGTCGGTCGGCGCCTTCGACGACTTCGTCGGCCGCTATCGCGCGATCGGCATCGACGAGTTCGCGTTTCACTGGCCGCCGCAGGCGACCAATCCGAACGTCGACGCCGCGGTCGTCGACGAGATCGTGGCCCGTCAGGTGCGGAGCAGCGCGAGCAGCTCGCGGTCGTAGTCCGCGCTCTGGGCGGCGTTGCTGCGCCGTGCGGCACGGAGGGAGCGGGCAAGCAGGCGCACGCCCGAATCGGCGGCCAACCGCTCCGCGGCGGCGACGGCGTCACCGTCGAGATCGACGATCCCCGCTCCTGCGAGCCGCTCCGCCGTCACGGGTTGCGACCCGAACAGCAGGCTCGCCGCGCCGGCGCGGTCGAGCCACCAGGGAAGCGCCAGCTCGAGGGCAAGCGCCGCCGACGAGCAATCGACCGTGAGCCCAGCGTCGCCGGCGGCGTAGCAGCAGTGGAGCGCGGCGGCGAGGAGCGTCGCGTCGCCTGCGCCCGAGAGCGAGCAGACGGCGGGACCATCGAGTGCTGCAAGCCGGAAGAGGCCCGCCGGCGCGTCGCCCGGGAGCACGCCGTCGATCTCGAGCAGGAGCACCCCGTCGTCCAGGCGGCGCGGGACGTCCTCCCAGCTCGCGATGCGGACGAGCTCGCTCACCGGCCGGTGAACCTCGGTGGCCGCTTCTCGAGGAAGGCCCTGATGCCCTCCTCGCGATCCTCCGTCGCGAGGAGCCGTTGGAGCTGATCGCGCTCGAGCTCGAGCCCCTCGGCGAGAGGGAGCTCCTCCGCCGCGCGGATCGAGGCCCGGGAGGCACGGACCACGAGTGGCGCTCCGCGGGCGATGCGCTCCGCGAGCCGGACGCCTGCCTCGACGACCCGCTCTGCCGGGACGACGCGGGCGACGAGCCCGAGGTCGCGAGCCTCGAATGCATCGATGGTTCGTCCGGCGAGGATGACGTCGGCCGCGACGAACCGGCCGGCCGCCCGCGACCAGCGCTGGGTCCCGCCGGCGCCGGGCAGCAGCCCGAGCCCGACCTCCGGCTGGCCGAAGACAGCCGAGTCCCCGGCCACGACGAGATCGGCGAGAAACGCGAGCTCGCACCCACCGCCGAGCACATACCCGGCAGCTGCTGCAACGAGGGGCAGCTCGAGTGCGTTGAGCCGACGCCAAGAGCCCACTCTCGTCGCGGCGAAGGTCTCCGGGTCGATCTCCAGCAGAGTCCGCAGGTCGGCGCCCGACGCGAAGAGCCTCGTGCCGCCCGTGACGACCGCCGCACCGGTCGAGGGGCGCGCAGCGGCTTCCTCCAGCGCGTCGGCTAGCGCTTCGAGCAGCTCGGTCGTGAGCGCATTGCGCTGCTCCGGATTCGAGATGGTGACGACCGAGACTGTCCCGCGCTGCTCGACTTCGATGTTTGCGCCCACAGAATTCAGCCCGTTCTTGACAGCCTCAACGTTGTTTGATCGTATATCAACATCTACGTAGACGTTGACCCAAGGAGGCCAGGCTGACGAGCGTGATCTGGGAGCCGGTCCTCGAGGAGTCCGCCGCCGAGTGGCGCGCGAAGGCTATCGAGATCGCCACCGAATATTTCGAACCCCTCGCCGAGGAGCTCGACCGGGAGCAGCGCTATCCGACCGAGCACATCGATACGTTCGTGAGAACGGGCCTCTCGGGGATGCTCGTGCCACGGGAGCACGGGGGCTCGGCCCTCTCGATGGAAGCGACCTGTGTCGTGATCGAGCAGGTATCCGCCGCGTGCGCCTCGACGGGCGCGATCCTCGCCGCCCATTCCCTCGGTGCGGCGCCGCTCCAGATTGCAGGGACGCCGGAGCAGCAGCGGGAGCTGTACGCCGATCTCGTCGCCGGCGAGGCGATCAGCTTCGCCCTGACCGAGGCCGGCGCCGGCAGCGATGCAGCCGCCATCCGCACGACCGCCGTCGAGGGTCCCGACGGCTTCACGCTCGACGGCGAGAAGATCTACATCGGCAACGGCGGCGTCGCAAAGCACTACGTGGTCTTCGCCAAGACGGAGCCCGAGGCGGGTGCGCGCGGGATCACCGCATTCCTGCTCCAGCGGGACACACCCGGTGCCGTGATCGACCGCTATGAGGACAAGATGGGGATCCGTGGCACGAAGACGAGCAACCTCAAGCTCGAGGGAGCAGTGGTGACCCACGCGGCGATGCTCGGCGAGCGCGGCCGCGGGCTGCGGCTGGCGCTTCAGACGCTCGACGTCGGGCGTGTGAGCGTGTCGGCCCAGGGGACGGGGATCGCTCTTGCCGCGTATCGGCTGGCCGCGCGCGAAGCGACCCGCCGCTCCACCTTCGGCAAGCCGCTGATCGAGAACCAGGGCATCTCGTTCCGGCTCGCAGACATCGCGACCGAGCTGTCGGCTGCGCGGATGCTCACGTACGAGGCCGCCCGCGCCTACGACCGCGGGGAGTCCGTGTCGATCCTCGGGGCGATGGCGAAGCTGTACTCGAGCGAGGTCGCACATCGCGCGGTCGACCTGGCCGTGCAGGTTCACGGCGGCGACGGCTTCTGCAAGCCGTGCCCGGCCGAGCGCCTGTACCGCGACCAGCGCGTGCTGGAGATCTACGAAGGTGCCTCCGAGATCCAGCGGCTCGTGCTCGGCCGCGCGATCGCGGCCGAGGTCAAGGCTGCCGACGAGGCCGCGGCACCGGCGTGACGCTGTTCGCTGCGGGAACGGAAGCCGACCCGCTGGTCGTGATCGAGCTCGAGGCCGAGGATGCCGAGGCTGCGACCGGAGTGATGGCCGAGCGCCTCACCGCGGCGTTCGCAGCGGCTCGGGACCGCGGAGCGAAGCTTGGGCCGAACGGCTGCGTGATCTTCGCCGTGCGCGGCGGCGCGGCCATACGCGCCGCCTCCTCCGCGCTCGCTCGCACGCTCGCGCTCGAGTGGGGGCCGCGGGGAATTCGCGTCAACGCAGTCTGTGGCGAGCATCCCGAGACGCTGATCCGGTTCATCGCGAGCCCGGCGTCGCGCATGCTCACGGGCGCCGTCCTGGACGCGTGATGCGCGAGGCCTGCGAGACCTGGTCGCGCGACCAGATCGAGGCGCACCAGCTCGAGCAGCTGCAGGCGCGGATCGGCCAGGACGTTCGATCGCTCGACGACCTGCGAGCGCTCCCTCTGACCACGAAGGCCGACTACGAGCACTCGCTCGAGCGCGACCCTCCCTACGGCGACCTGCTCGGCGTGCCGCGCGAGCAGATCGCGCGCGTCCACTTCTCGTCGGGGACGACGGCCCGGCCGACGCCGGTTGCCTGGACTGCCCGGGATCTCGACCGCTGGGCGAGCCTCTATGCCCGGCTGGCCTGGAGCCAGGGCGTCCGGCCCGGGGATGTCCACCAGTGCCTGTTCAGCTACGCGTGGTTCGTCGGGGGGCTGGGAGCCACCGCCGGCTACGCGCAGCTCGGGGCGACCGTCGTGCCCGGCGGCTCTGCCGACACCGAGCGGCAGATCGACACGATCTTCCGCTTCGGCACCACGTCGATCGGCGGAACGCCGTCGTTCGTGCTGCACATCGCCGAGGTCGCCGAGAGCCTCGGGCGGCCGCTGCAGGACTCGAACGTGCGGCACGTGATGGTCGGGGGCGAGCCGGGGGGCTCCGTCGAGGGGACCCGGGCCCGCATCGAGGAGAAGTGGGGCGCCCGCTGCTACGACGGGTACGGGTGCCTGGAGTTCCAGCCGATCGCGTGGGAATGCGAGGCCCAATCGGGAGGGCACCTCGTGGAAGACTTCCTGCATGCGGACGTGCTCGACCCGTTGACACACGAGCCGGTCACCGACGGAGACCCCGGAGTGCTCGTGCTTACTCACCTCGACAAGCAGGCGTGCCCGCTCGTGCGGTGGTGGACGGGCGACATCGTCGTCCGCGACAGGTCACGGTGCGCGTGCGGGCGCACGCATGCGCGGCTGCCGGGCGGCGTCCGGGGCCGGGCGGATGACATGCTCGTGATCCGCGGTGTCAACGTCTTCCCGTCGGCGGTCGAGGATCTCGTGCGCCGCAATCCGGGCGCGGGCTCCGAGTACCGCATCGTCCTCGACCGCGAGCTCGTCGATCCGCGCACGGGGTACGCGACGGGGTTCAGGTTGCAGGTCGAGGCGCTGCCGGGAGCGCCCGCCGATTTCGGCCCACGCCTCGCCGAGACCGTGCACCGCGAGCTGAAGGTGCGCCCGGTGGTCGAGGTCGTCGAGCCGGGGCAGCTTCCCCGCAGTACCCACAAGACGAAACGGGTGGTCCACGATGACTGACGTCTTTCTGCTCGGCGGTGTCCGAACGCCGCACGGCCGCTACGGAGGCACCCTGCGGGACGTCCCGGTCGTCGCGCTCGGCGCCCTCGTCGGCCGCGAGACGCTGGAGCGCGCGGGGATCCCGGCAGATGCCGTGGGCGAGGTCGTCGTGTCGAACTGCCGCCAGGCCGGGAACGGCCCGAACCCCGGCCGCCAGATGGCGCTCCGCGCCGGGGTCGCAGAGCCGGTCCCGGCGATGACGATCAACATGGCGTGCGCCTCGGGCCTCAAGGCAATCCAGCTGGCGCACCGGTCGGTCGAGGGCGGCGAGACCGAGATCGCGCTCGCGATCGCGGCGGAGTCGATGAGCCGGATGCCCTACCTCGCTTCGTCCGAGCTCCGCTGGGGCGGGGTCAAGCGGGGCGACATCCTCCTCCGCGACGGGTGGCAGGACGGCGGCACCGACCCGATCTGCAACCTGAATATGGGGCAGACGGCGGAGAAGGTCGCGGCCACTTTCGGGATCGAGCGCGAGGCGCAGGACGCGTGGTCGGCCCGCAGCCACGAGCGTGTCGCCGCTGCCTGGCGCGACGGCCGGTTCGACGCGCAGGTGATTCGCGTGCCGCTGGACGACGGAGGCGAGCTGCAACGCGACGAGACCTTCCGCGAGGTCAGCGACCCGGCGAAGCTGGCCACGCTCAGGCCCTCCTTCCAGGCCGACGGGACGGTTACGGCCGGCAACTCGAGCCAGATGGCGGACGGCGCAGCGGCCATCGTCGCGGCGAGCGGAGCGGCGGTCCGGGCTTATGGACTGAAACCCCGGGCACGGCTGCGCTCGTTCGCAGCGGTCGGCGTGGACCCGACGATGATGGGGATCGGCCCCGCCTATGCG
Source organism: uncultured Actinomycetota bacterium (assembly GCA_963768435.1). Taxonomy (GTDB): domain Bacteria; phylum Actinomycetota; class Thermoleophilia; order Gaiellales; family Gaiellaceae; genus PALSA-600. The sequence goes on along the minus strand of CAVYIB010000029.1, from coordinate 13,174 downwards.
ATTCCGCGTGCCCTCGAGTCTGCGGGTGTCACTATCGGCGACGTGGACCTGATCGAGATCAACGAGGCCTTCGCGGCGCAGATCGTCCAGAACGTTCGCGCTCTCGACCTGGACGAGGAGCGCGTCAACGTCAACGGCGGAGGGATCGCGCTCGGGCATCCGACCGGGCAGAGCGGCTGCCGGCTGGTGGTGACGCTGCTCGACGAGCTCGAGCGCCGTGACGCAACCCTCGGCCTGGTGAGCCTCTGTGTGGGCGGCGGCATGGGCGTGGCCGCCGTGATCGAGAGGGTCCAGTGAGCACGGAGGGCCTCCGCGTCGTCGTCGCGGGCCTCGGGCCGATGGGCCGCGGGATCGCGCGCCTCTTTGCAGAGAGCGGCGCCCACGTGTCGGTCTACGACGTCGACGCGGCAGCGACGGAGCTTGGCCTCGAGAAGATCAGGGCCGACTCGCCCGGTCTTGCGGTTCACGCGGCGGCGTCTCTCGCCGAAGCCGTCGCATCTGCCGACCTGTTCGTCGAGGCGATCGTCGAGCGGGCCGACGCGAAGGCCGCTCTGCTCGCGGAGGTCCGTGCTGCCGCTCCCGAGGGCCTCGTCGTCGCCTCCAACACCTCGTCGCTCAGCATCGGCGAGCTCGGCGTCGCCTACGGGTTGCCCGAGCAGGTCGTCGGGATGCATTTCTTCAATCCGCCCGAGAAGATGCGACTGGTCGAGGTGATCAGAGGGCCGCGCACCGCGGCCGACGTGGTGTCACGCGCGGAGCAGTGGACGGCCGACCTCGGGAAGACCGCGATCGTCTGTGCCGACTCCCCGAACTTCGTGGTCAACCGCGTCTGCCGGCCGCTCTACTACGAGGCGCAGCTGCTCGCGACCCAGGGCGTGCCCCCGGCCGTCGTCGACTCCGTCGCGAGAGGGGCACTCGGTCATCGGATGGGCCCGCTCGAGCTCCTCGACTTCGTGGGGCTCCACACTCACCTCGGGTCGTCGGAGACTGCGCACCGCGAGCTGGGCGACCCGCGCTACCGCCCGATCCCCCAGACGCGCGCCCTCGTCCGCGCCGGCGCGACGGGGCGGGCCGCCGGGAAGGGCTGGTACGACTACGCGATCGCACCGCCCGCCGACGCGCGCGCGGCGGTCGTCTCGGAGCGGCTCGAGCCTGAGGGCCGCATCTCGATCGTGGGCCCCGGGCGAGGCCTGCTGCTGACGAACAGCGCAGTGCGTGCCGCCCGCGAGGACGGTCTGGCCCTTGCCGTCTACTCCGCGCCGAGCTCGTGCAGTGACGAGGACGTCGCTGCCGTTCGCGAGCTCGTCGTGCTCGGTGCGCGCGTTGCGGTCGACTCGTCGCATCCCGGCTGGCTCGAAGCGCTACCACCGGGCGTCGGCTGGATCCGCTTGCACGCGCTTCAGGAGACACCCTTCGCCGAGGTCGTCTCGGACGAGGAGGCGGCGATCGCTCCCGAGCCGTTCGTCGAGGAGATCCTGGCCGCGGTCGGGGCAGCCAGCGTCGAGGTACCGGCGCTGCCGGGCCTCGTCGGGGATCGGCTGATGGACTGCCTGGTGAACGAGGCGCTCAATGTCGTCGAAGAGGGAACCGCATCCGAAGAGGCCGTGGACCTGGCGCTCCGGCTCGGGATGAATCACCCGCTCGGCCCGTTCGCGTATCTCGAGCGGGTCGGGGATCGCGAGGTGCTGGCGGGGCTCCGTGGGATGCTGGACGGGTTCGGCGATCCGCGGTACCGCCCGTCGCCGCTGCTCGTGAGGCGCGCCGCGGGCGCACTGCGCGGGCGGACGCCGACGCTCACAGACCGGTCGTTGAGGCTCCCGATTTGACGACGCCGCAGCTCGAGCTTGCCGATGCCGTCGAGGAGCTCGTCTCCGATGGGGACTGCGTGTGGATCGGGAACTTCGGCGCCCAGCTCTTCGCAGTGGGCCACGAGCTCGTGAGACAGGGCAGGCGCGACCTCCACGTCGTCATCGGCTCCGGAGGGCTCTTGCTGGATCAGCTGATCGGCGCAGGAGTCGTCTCGGAGGCGACCTTCGCACACTGCTGGAGCCCGGTCGGCCCCCGCCCGACCCCGAACTTCCGCCGGGCGTGGCAGGACGGCTCGGCGATCCGCTGGCATGAGCTCTCGCTCGGCATGCTCTGCGCGGCGCTCGGCGCCGCGGCGGCCGGCGTCCCGTTCGCGCCGGTGGCGGTCTCGCCGGACACCGGCTACTCCAGCTGGTCGCCGGACCGGGTCGCGGAGGTCGACTCGCCGTTCGGGAAGGCCACCGTCGTGCGGGCGCTCGCGCCGGATGTCTCCTTCGTCCACGCCCTTCGGGTCGGGCTCTCGGGAGACGCCGAGATCGGCGCACCGGCCGGCGAGGCACCTGCCGCCGCCCGGGCGGCGACCAGCACGGTCGTCGTCGCGGAGGAGATCGTCGCTGGGGTCGGGTCCGGGGTGTCGCTTCCGGGGATGTTGGTCGACGCGATCGTCCACGCTCCGGGCGCCGTCGCCCCCGACGGCGTCGCGGGCCGTTACGCCCGTGACGTTGCCGCGTATCTCGCGTATACGGGATGACCCCCGACCAGGTCGAGACGGTCGCGTTCCTCGTTCGCGCCGCCCGCGAGTACCTACACGGCGGCACGATCTTCACGGGCTTCCACTGGCCGGTTCTCGCGGGACAGACCGCCGCGCGTCTCGCCCCCGGCTCCTTCGCTCAGCTCTTCGAGGCCGGAGCGCTGGCCCGCGGGCCGGCCGACACGCTGCCGACCTCGACGACCGACTATGCCGCGCTCGGCTCGAGCCTCCGCTGGAGCGGCGACACGCCGGGGACCCTCCCCGCGCTCGTGCGACGTGCACGTCTCGTCGTGCTCGACGCGGCGAACGTCGACCTCGAGGGTCGCATCAACTCGACCGCGATCGGCCCCTACGCCCGCCCAACCGCCCGACTTCCGGGCGGCGGAGGCGCCGCCGACGCGGCCTTTGCGGCGCGCGAGCTGCTCCTGCTCCACGGCGGCACGGATCCTTCGCGGATCGTTCGCCGCGTCGAGCACGTCACGGCGGCGCCGGCGCCTGGGGCGAGGATCCAGCTGCTGACCCGGTGGGGAACGCTCCGCCTCGACGGAGGCCCTCGGTTCGTGGAGCTGTCCGGCGAGCAGCCGGCCTGGTTCGCGGAGCTCGGCGTCGATCGCACTGGAGCCGCAGAGGCCGCGCCGCCGACTCGCGAGGAACGAGCCGCAGCCGAGTCGGTCCTGCGCGACGCCGCGGCGGCCGGCTACTCGGTAGCCCGGGCTTTCTGATGCTGCCGATCGTCATTCCGCTGCCGATCCCGTTCGCGACGAGGACGGTCAACGCCTACCTGATCCCCGGCGACCCGGTGACGGTCGTGGATCCCGGCGCCGACACCGACGAGACGGCGGCGGCACTCGAGACGGCCCTGGCGCACCATGGCCTGAAGCCGCGGGATGTCGAGCAGATCCTGATCACCCACCAGCATCTCGACCACGCCGGCTTCGCGCACCGGCTGAAGGAGAGCTCGGGCGCCTCGGTCGTGGCGCATCACCAGGTCGTCGCGCACCTCGCCGGGCTCGGCTGGGCATCGATGGAGGCCGAGGATCGCTTCCAGTCCGAGGTCATGCGGCTGCACGGCGCCTCCGAGGCCGAGACGCAGATCCTCTACGAGCACTCGAAGGCGAGCCGTAAGTACGGCGGCTCGGTCATCGTCGACGTGCCCGTTCGCGAGGGAGACGTCATCGCCGCGGGCGGCAATCGCCTGGTGGTTCACGAGCGACCCGGTCACAGCCCGAGCGATCTCGTCTTCGCCGACGAGGAGGGGCGATTCGCGCTCGTCGGCGATCACCTGATCGCGGGGATCTCCCCGAACCCGCTGATCCACCGTCCGCTCGATCGACCGGCCGACCCGCGTGAACGACCCCAGGCCCTCGTCGCGTTCCTCGAATCGATGCGCCGAACGAGTGCCCTCCCGTTCAAGGCCGGCCTCTCGGGTCACGGCCCTCCGATCGAGGATCACGTTCGCCTGATCGAGGACCGGCTCGAGTTCCACGAGCGTCGGAAGGAACGCGTCCTCCAGACCTTCCAGGGGTCGGATCGGACAGCCCGTGAGATCGCTCGAGCGCTCTGGGGGGAGGTCTCGGACCGTGAGGCCTTCCTCACCCTCTCGGAGACGCTCGGCCATCTCGACCTGCTCGACGCGGAGACGCGCGTCAGGGCCGAGGAGGCCGACGGGCTGATCCGCTATGTCGCCTCCTGAGCTCGCAGGAGGCCGGAACCTCTAGTCGCCGGCGGGGTCGTCGAGCCGGAACCCGATCTTCATCGTCACCTGGAACCGGTCGATCTCGCCGTTCTTGCAGTGGCCGCGGATGTTCTCGACCTCGACCCACTCGACGTTCCGAAGCGTCTTGCAGGCTCGGGCGACGCCTGAGCGCATCGCCTCGGTGACGCCGTCCTTCGAGGTCCCGGTGACCTCGACGAGCTTGTATGTCCAGCCTTCGTCCATCTCGCTCCTTTCGTTTGACTAAGTCTCTGCCTTCGAGGCGCGCAGCGCGTCGATTACTGCGTCGACATCCCATCGCTCCCGGCGCGTCGCGTCCTCGCCGCCGGCATCGCCGAACGAGAGCCGCGAGAGCCGCGTCCCGTCGAAGCGGAAGATCTGACCCGTGAGGTGCGCGGCGAGCGCGCTCAGCAGGTAGCTCACGAGCGGCGCGATGCGGTCGGGCGTCCGCTCCTCGATTCCCTCGAGCGGTACGCGCGCTGCGCCTTTCGGAATGTGCCTGCGCCCGACCTCCGCGGCGAGCGTCAACCGGGTGGCCGCGATCGGAGCCACGGCGTTGACCCGAACACCCAGCTCCGCGAGGTCGATGGCCGACGAGAGCGTGAGCGCGATCACAGCGCCTTTCGACGCGCCGTAGGCACCGAGCGACGGAAAGCCGAAGAATGCGCCCGAGGTCGCGTTCACGATCGCGCCGCCGCTGCCCTGCTCGCGAAACGCACGCGCAGCGGCCGCTGTGCAGAACAGGGACCCGAGGACGTTCACCTCGATCAACCGCCGCAGCCGGGCGGGCTCCTCTTCCCACGGCGCCGCTTCGTAGTAGAGGCCTGCGTTGTTCACGAGGCCTGCCAGCGGGCCGAGCTCCCGGCAGGCGAGCTCGACGAGCGCCTCGGCGTCGGCCGGGTCGGAGACGTCGTGCCCACTCGCGATGGCCCGTGGCAGAGCCTCGGCGACTGCTCGGGCTTCGTCGACGTCGATGTCGTTGACGAGGACGGAAGCGCCCGCCGCGGAGGCATGCTCGGCATAGGCGCGGCCGAGCCCCCGTCCGGCGCCGGTGACGACGATCGTGCGCCCTTCGAGCAGATTGGCTGAGCTCACCCAGGACCCCTTCTTGCGTCAACATCCACGTAGACGACAGACCGAGCCTCGCAGTGACCCCGATGGTTGTCAAGGGAGGCTGCGGCCACGGGTGATACCCGAGGATCAGCGTCGCGAAGCGCCGGGACCGGATCGGCTCGGGTGAAGGAGCGCGTTCGGAACGCGCAGCCGTTCGCGGGGCCCGGGCGTCCGGGCGACCCAGACGGTGCCGGCGCCTGCGGGCGAGGTGGCGGCCCAGGTGATCGCGGTCGGCGCGTGGAAGTGCACCGAGTCTCCGGTTGCCAGCGCATGGTGCTCGTCGCCTTCGTGGATCTCGATCTCGCCGTCCGAGACGAACAGGAAGAGATCGTCACCCGTCGGCGGGAACGGCGGCTCCGAGAGGGTGCCGGCCGGTTGCCAGGCGTGGACCACCTGGATCCTCGACCCGGTCGAGACGAGCGTGGAGGAGCCCGGCTCGGTCGAGATGTGCCCGCGCGCGATCCGCGGGCCCGGCGAGGCGCGCAGGACCTCGGCCAGCGTCAGCTGCAGCGCGTGGGAGAGGCGCGCGAGCACCGAGAGCGAGGGCAACGTGCTGCCCTTTTCGATCGCGGAGGAATGGCCGACCGAGATGTCTGCAGCCGCCGCGACCTCGGCGAGAGTGAGCCCGAGCTCCCGCCTCCGCTCGCGCAGCCGCTTTCCGACGACGTTGACGAGGTCGAAGCTCTCCTCGGCCGGCGGGGTGCTCGTCATACGATCGCCGGCGTCAGGATCCAGAGCGCCTCGACCGGCTCGTCGGAGATGACCTCGGCCGCGTGCCCGTGCTGCGAGGAGTAATGCGCCCAGTCGCCGGGCCCGAGCTCATGGGTCTCCTCGCCGACCACGAGCCGCAACCTCCCGGAGAGCACGAGGGCGAACTCCTCGCCGAGATGCCGGAAGGGCAGCGCGCCCGCTCTCGGAAGATGCCGCGCATGGAGAGCGGTGAACGCCGAGTCCTTCACCTGCTGTGCCAGCACCGCGTACTCCTCGCCGGACTGCGGCTCGAGGCGGAATGCATGCCGGTCCGCCGCGCGGACCACGCGGGTCGTCGCGCTGCCGTCCTCCGGGAAGAACGTCGCGACCTCGACGCCGAGGCTCGCCGCGACGACCTGGAGCGCAGTCAGCGAGGGAACGGCCTGCCCGTTCTCGATCTGGGAGAGGTAGCCCGCCGAGAGCCCGCTGTCCGCCGCGAGCAACTCGAGCGTGAGGCCCTGTCCCCGTCGGATCCCCTGAAGTCGTTGCCCGAGATTCCGGAAGTCGTCGTCGACCACGGTTCGTCTGAGTGTAAACGGATCTTTCCCCTCGGTTGACTTTTTGTGGGGGTGCAAGTAAGAAAGGACGTCTCTCGTCCAACCACCGAGATGACTCATTCGATCCTGACAATCCCGATCGACGCCGCCGACGAGGACGCCTTCGTCGACGCCTTCCTCCGTCTCGATGTCTTCGGGCACGCGGCCCGGATCCCGGCCTTTCGCGGCGGGGAGCTTCTGCGGCCGCGCGAGCCGGGGAGCGGCTTCGTCGTCCACGCACGCTGGGAGACCCCCGAGGGCTACCAGGCGTGGCTCGACGCTCCCGTCCGCGCCGAGCTGAACGAGGCCATGGCGTCGCTCGTCGCGGGCCCGATGACGAGCGCCCTGTACGACGAGCCTCGGCGATGACCGGGCCGCTTCGCGCCGCGACCGACGTCGGCGGCACCTTCACCGACCTGGTCACGTTCTCGACCGACCCCGAGACGGGGCGCCAGGAGATCCTGACGGCCAAGGCCGACACGACGCCGCCGGACTTCGAGCGCGGGGTCCTCGACGTGCTCGCGAAGAGCGGCATCGCGATCGAGGACATCGACTTCCTGGCCCACGGCACGACCCTCGTGATCAACGCGATCACCGAGCGCAAGGGGGTCAAGACCGGGCTCATCACGACGGCCGGCTTCCGCGACTCGCTCGAGATCGCGCGCGGCAACCGCCCCGACTACTTCAACCTCCACTACGAGAAGCCGCCGCCGTTCGTGCCGCGCTACCTGCGCCGCGAGGTGCCCGGCCGGCTCACGCATGACGGCCGAGAGCGCGAGCCGCTCGATCTCTCCGGGCTCCCGTCCGTGATCGACGACTTCCGGGCCGACCGCGTCGAGGCCGTCGCGATCTGCCTGCTCCACGCCTACGCCGATCCGAGCCACGAGCAGGCGGTGCTCGCGCTCGTCCGCGAGCTCTGGCCCGAGGTCTCGGTCGTGGCCTCGCACCAGATCACCCGTGAGTGGCGCGAGTACGAGCGCACGAGCACCACCGTCCTCTCCGCCTACGTGCAGCCGGTCGCCGAGCGCTACCTGACTCGGCTCGCGTCCGGCGTTCGCGACGCCCGGTTCGGCGGCCAGCTCTACATCATGCAGTCGAACTGCGGGGTCGACTCGGTCGAGAAGACGAAGGCGATCCCGATCACGATGGTCGAGTCGGGGCCGGCAAGCGGCTTCTGGGGCGCGGCCGAGCTCGGCCGCCTGATCGGGGCGCCGAACGTGCTCGCCCTGGACATCGGCGGGACGACCGCCAAGTGCTCCCTGATCGAGGGCGGCCATGTGAAGGTCATCTCCGACTACTGGATCGAGCGGTCCCGGCTCTCGGCCGGCTACCCGATCATGGTCCCGGTCGTCGACCTCGTCGAGATCGGAAACGGCGGCGGCAGCATCGCCTGGGTCGACGACTTCGGAAAGCTGCACGTCGGGCCGCGCTCGGCCGGCGCCCAGCCCGGCCCCGCCGCCTACGGCCGGGGCGGCACCGAGGCGACGACGACCGACGCGAACCTCGAGCTGGGTCGGATCAACCGGGACTACTTCTGCGGCGGCGAGGTCGAGGCGGACATGACCGCGGTCGGGAACGCCCTCGACGGGATCGGCGCGAGCCTCGGAGTCGACCGCGCCGAGGCGGCGCGCGGCATCGTCCGCCTCGCGAACAACAACATGGTCAACGCGCTCAAGCTGATCTCGGTGAACCGCGGCTACGACCCGCGCGACTTCACGCTCGTCGCCTTCGGGGGCGGGGGAGGGATGCACGCGGTCGCGCTCGCCGCCGAGCTGGCCATCCAGCAGGTCGTCATTCCCGCGGGCCGCCGACGTCTTCTCCGCGTGGGGGATGCTGATGAGCGATCTTCGGCGCGACTACTTCCTGACCCGCCTCCTCAACGTCGCCCCGGACAACGCCGAGCGCATCGAGGCCGTGTTCGCCGAGTTGACGGCCGCCGCCCTCGACCAGTTCGCGGCGGAGGGTGTCGCCGCGGAGCACGTCACCTTCCACCGCCGCGGCAACCTGCGCTACTCGAACCAGGAGCACGGCGTCGAGATCGAGCTCCCGAACGCGATCGGAGCGTCCGAGGTCGAGACGATCGAGCGCTCCTTCCACGACTCCTACGAGCGCGAGTACACCTACCGGCTCGACGCGCCCGTCGAGTTCGTCGGCGGCCATCTCGTCGCGGTCGCAGAGGTCGGCAAGCTCGAGCCGGCGAGGCTGCCGGTCACCGGCAGGACACTCGGGGAGGCCGCGAAGGGCACGAGAGTCGTCGACTTCGCGACGGAGGGCATTCATACGGCCGACATCTACGACGGTGACCTGCTCGAGCCCGGGATGTCGTTCGCCGGCCCGGCGATCGTCGAGTCGAGCGGCTCGACGACGGTCGTCCATCCGGCGAACCGGGCGGCGATCGACGACTTCGGGAACCTCGTCATCTCGCTCGAGCGGGCCGACTGATGGGAGCGGTCGCACCCGAGCCGATCACGCTCGAGATCATCCAGAGCTCGCTGCAGGCCACGAGCGACGAGATGTTCGCCGCCTTCCGCAAGACCGCGATGAGCGCGATCATCTACGAGGTGCTCGACATGGGCACCGCGATCACCGACGCGGAGGGACGCCTCGCCTCGTCGGGCGCCGGGATCCCCGCGTTCGTCGGCGTGCTCGACAAGGCGGTCATGCGCATCATCGAGCTGAACGGCGAGCCGGGCGCGATCGGCCCGGGCGACATCTTCGTCACGAACGACCCCTTCTACGGCGGCGTCACCCATCTCAACGACGTCGTTCTCGCCATGCCGGTCTTCCTGGGCGACAGGCTGATCGCGTGGACGGCGAACATCGCGCACTGGAACGATGTCGGCGGGATGGTGCCGGGGTCGATCTCGACCGACGCGACCGAGCTCTTCCAGGAGGGCCTGCGAATTCCCGGCGTCAAGCTCGTCGCCGGCGGGCGCCCGATCGAGTCGGTGATGCGGATCATCGAGGTGAACAGCCGGCTCCCGGACTACCTCCGGGGGGACATGTGGGCCGGGATCGCGGCAGCGCGGGTCGGCGAGCGCCGGCTCCTCGGCCTCGTCGAGCGCTACGGCGTGGATACCTTCCTCGTGGCACTCGACCATTTCATGGACTACGGCGAGGAGGTAGCCAAGCGAACGCTACGCGAGCTCCCGAAGGGCACCTTCACCCTCGCGGAGACCCAGGACAGCGGCCAGGTCTACACGGTCACCGTCGAGATCTCCGACGAGGAGTTCGTCGTCGACCTGCGCGACAACCCGGACCAGGATCACGGGCCGAACAATGCGTCGCGTGACGGCTCGCTCGTCGCGGCGCAGATGGTGTTCATGAACCTGACCGAGTCCCACGGCTCCGCGAACGCCGGTCATTTCCGGCGGCTGAAGCTGCTGACCCGCCCGGGCTCGGTCTTCGACCCGGCTCCTCACGCGGCGTTCGCCACGTACTACGAGGTCGAGATCCGGCTCTACGACCTGATCTGGCGCTGCCTCGCCCCTCACCTCGGCGGGCGTCTGCCCGCCGGGAGCTTCGCCTCGATCTGCGGGACCTTCATCGGCGGGCCTCATCCCGACACCGGACGGCACTTCACGATCGTCGAGCCCCAGGTCGGAGGCTGGGGGGCGTCGTCGACGAGCGACGGGAACCCGGCGATGTTCAGCGGCTTCCACGGTGACACGTTCAACTGCCCGGCCGAGGTCGCGGAGGCCCGCTACGGGCTGTACGTCGACCGCCTGGCGCTGAACGACGCGCCGGGCGGGGAGGGCGAGCACCGCGGCGGGAAGGGGATCGTCGTCGAGTACCGGGTTCGCTCGAACGGCTGTTTCTTCACCTGCGCCTATACGCGGAACATCCACAAGCCGTGGCCGCAGGAGGGTGGGGTCGAGGGCTCGCCCAACTACGCCGAGGTGATCCGGGTCGACGGCACCGTCGAGCAGTTCGCGGTCGTCACCGGCCTGGGGGTCGACGAGGGCGACGTGATCCGGATCCACACCGGGAGCGGCGGGGGCTACGGAGACCCGAGCCGCCGAGCACGCGAGCGCGTGCTCGACGACCTTCGGAACGGCTTCCTCACCCCCGAGCGGGCGACCGAGGTCTACGGTCTCGATCCGCCCGGCCCGTGATCCCGGCCGCCGACCCGTTCACCCTCGAGATCATCCAGGGGTCGCTGCAGGCGGCCAGTGACGAGATGTTCGCCGTGCTGCGGAAGACGGCGATGAGCGCGATCATCTACGAGGTGCTCGACGCCGGTACCGCGATCACCGACGGTCACGGCAACCTCGCCTCGTCGGGCGCCGGGATCCCGTCGTTCGTCGGCGTCCTCGACAAGGCGGTCAAGCGGATCCTCGGGCTTCACGACGCCGAGGGCGCGATCCGGCCGGGCGACGTCTTCGTGACCAACGACCCGTTCTACGGCGGCGTGACCCATCTCAACGACGTCGTGATCGCGATGCCGGTGTTCGCCGGCGGCCGCCTTTGCGCATGGGCCGCGAGCATCGCCCACTGGAACGACGTGGGCGGCATGGTGCCCGGATCGATCTCCGCGCAAGCGACCGAGATCTTCCAGGAGGGGCTGCGGCTGCCCGCAGTCAAGCTCGTCGACGCGGGCGAGGAGATCACTGCGGTGACCCGGATCATGCGGGCGAACAGCCGTCTGCCCGAGTTCCTCCTCGGCGACATGTGGGCCGGGATCGCAGCTGCCCGGCTCGGCGCCCGGAGGATCGACGAGCTCATCGGCCGCTTCGGCCTCGACACCTTCGCGGAGGCGCTGGACCGCCTGCACGCGCACGGCGAGCAGGTGGCACGGCGGACGCTCGCCTCGCTCCCGCACGGCACGTTCTCGCTCTCCGAGGAGCAGGACAGCGGTGCTGTCTACCACGTCGAGGTGCGGATCTCGTCCGAGAAGCTGGTCGTCGACCTGCGTGACAATCCCGACCAGGATGCCGGCCCGTCGAACGTCTCGCGCGACGGTGCCACGATCGCGGCACAGCTCGTGCTGATGAACCTGGCGGGTGTCGGGGCAGCGGCCAACGCCGGGCACTTCCGGCCGCTGAACGTCCTCACACGTCCCGGCTCGGTCTTCGATCCCGTGCCCCGGCGGCCTGCGGCGTCTACTACGAGGTGCGGATCCGCCTGTACGACCTCATCCTTCGCTGCCTCGCCCCGCACCTCGAGGGGCGCCTCCCGTCGGGAGGCTTCGCCTCGATCTGCGGCACCTTCATCGGCGGGCGGCACCCCGACACGGGCCGCCACTTCACGATCGTCGAGCCCGAGGTGGGCGGCTGGGGCGCGACCGCCGAGCGCGACGGGTTGAACGCGCAGTTCAGCGGCCTGCACGGCGACACCTTCAACTGCCCGGTCGAGGTGGCGGAAGCGCGGTACGGGCTGTACGTCGACCGCCTCGAGCTGAACGACGCTCCGGGCGGCGAGGGGCGCAACCGCGGCGGCAAGGGGATCGTGCTCGCCTACCGGGTGCGCGGCGACGGCTGCTTCCTCACCTGCGCCTACACGCGGAGCGTCCACCCGCCGTGGGGGCAGGACGGCGGCCGCGACGGCTCGCCGAACTTCGTCGAGGTGATCCGCCGGGACGGGGCGGTCGAGCGGTACTCCGTGGTGACGACGCTGCCGCTCGCGGCGGGCGACGTGATCTGCATCCACATGGGGAACGGCGCCGGCTTCGGCAACCCGGCCGAGCGTGCGCCGGAACGCGTTCTCCAAGACGTCCGGGACGGCTTCGCCAGCCCCGAGGTGGCCGCGGCCGTGTACGCGCTGGAGGCCTGAGCTGCGCGAACGGTGCCGGGTTGCATTCCTGCCGGAGAAAACCTATGTTGCCGTCAGCAAAAAAATGCGCACGGGGTGAGCGTCACGGGGGCGGCGTCTGGAAAGGAGCGAAATGGGCCGGTACCGCGTTTCGATGGACATAGGAGGGACGTTCACCGACGTCGTCGCATACGACGAGGAACGAGGGACGTACACGGCCGGCAAGGCGTCCACGACGCCGCACGACCTCACCGAGGGGGTGTTCGCCGGGCTCGGGCAGGTGATCGACTCGCCCGCCTCGATCAGCTTCACGGTCCACGGGACGACCGTTGGCCTCAACGCCTTCTCCAGCGCCGCGGCGAGAAGGTGCTGCTCCTCGCCACCGCCGGGGCGGGCGACGTCTACCACATCGCCCGCGGAAACCGCGCCCGGCTCTACGACCTCCACTACCGCAAGCGGCAGCCGCTCGTGCCGCTGAGCGACATCGTCGAGATCCCGGACGCCTCGATTGGCGCGGCGAGGAGCGGGTGCCTCTGACGAGGCGGCCGTGCGTGCCGCGGCCGCCCGGGCGCGCAGCGAGGGCTTCGGCGCGGTCGCGGTCGCATTGCTCTTCAGCTTCCTCGACCCGGAGCACGAGCTTCGCGTCGAGGAGATCCTGCTCGAGGAGCTCGACGGAGTGACGGTCTGCTCTCGCACCGTGTCGCCCGCGAGTGGCGGGAGTACGAGCGGACGTCCTCCGCGGTGATCGAGGCG
>CAVYIB010000028.1:0-87562 GCA_963768435.1 uncultured Actinomycetota bacterium | reverse complement strand
CCGCCGCGAGTGCTGCGGCGTCGCCGGCCGGGACGAGCAGGCCGTTGACGCCGTCCTCGACGATGTCGGGGATGCCGCCTGCGCGAGCGCCGATGACGGCCCGGCCGCGGACGAACGTCTCGATCACGATCCGCGGGAGCCCCTCGGACGCCGACGGAAGAACGAGCGCCCGGGACCCATCTATCGCCGCGGCGAGGTCAGCCGGCTCGAGCCGCCGGTCCCAGCGCACCCCGATGCCCTCGGCGACGAGGCCCTCGGCGATCTCGGTCAGCGTCCCGTGCCCGACGAGGTACAGCTCCGCGCCCGGCACCCGCGCCGCCACCAGGCGCCAGGCGGCCGCGAGCCCCTCGAGGTTCTTGTAGCGCTCGAGCACGCCGACGAAGATCACTCGTGGCGCTTCGGGCACCGGCACGCGCGGCGCGTCCGCGAAGACGCCGATGTCGACGAACGCCACGAACTCCCCTGTCGGCTCGACGCCGGCCGAGCGAACGAGCCCCGAGGTGAACGACGAGATCGTCCTCACCGCGTCGGCGTGCCGGATCCCCACGTCCCGACCCGGTCGGCGACCGGAGCGAGCACCCGTCGCAGGGGCGAGCCGTAGAGCCGAGTCGCGGTGCGCCAGTCCCCGTGCAGCTCGACGGCGATCGGCGCCTTCGGGCAGCCGAGCCGGACGAGAGCCGCCTCGTACGGGCTCTGGGTCACGATTGCCTCGGGCCGCAGGCTGCCCGCGAGCCGCCTGACCCGGAACGGCAGCCGCAGGTAGAAGAGCGGCCCGTCGAGGAAGCGTGCCCGCCCGACGAGCTTGAAGACCCCGTCGTCGTGCGCCCGCCCGTCGGCCGCGGTCGCGAGCACGCGCAGGTCGAAGCGCTCCCGGAGCGCGGCGAACTTCCGCTCGGTGCTCTCCCGGAGCGGGAACGGATAGCGCGTGCGCGCGACCATCAGCAGCCTGGGACGGCTCATGACGCGAGCGCGGCGTCGACCAGCGCGCGGACGCGGTCGGCGTACTCGTCCGGCGACGAGACCCAGGCGGCCGAGCTCTCGGCCGCGGCCGCGCCGAGGCGCACCGCGAGCTCGTGGTCGGTCAGGATCCGCTCGATCGCCGCTGCCAGGCTCGAGGGGTCTCCCGGCTCCACGAGCAGGCCGTTCACCCCGTCCTGGACGATGTCGGGGATGCCGCCCGCGCGGGAGCCGATCACCGCGCGCCCGCGTGCGAACGACTCGATCGCCACCCTCGGCAGCCCCTCGGACGCCGACGGAAGCAACAGCGCCCGGGCGTTGTCGACCGCCGCGGCGAGCTCGGGCGGCTCGAGACGTCGCTGCCACTCGACCCCTTCGCGCGCCAGGCCCTCCGCGATCTCGGCCTGCGTCCCCGATCCGATCAGGTGCAGCTTCGCACCGGGAACGCGTGCCGCGGCCAGCCGCCAGCCGGCCGCGAGCACCTCGACGTTCTTGTAGCGCTCGAGCACGCCGACGAAGATCACCGTGGCTCCTCGGGCACCGGCGCGACCGGCCCCGAGAAGGCCCCGAGATCGGAGTACGTCGTGAAGATCGCGGCCGCCTCGCACCCCTGGGTGCGAAGCAGCGAGGCGGTGAAGCCCGACACGGCGCGGTGCGCGTCGGCGTGACGAACCGCGAAGCCGGCGATCCGGTCGCCGGCCGGGCCGAGCAGCCGGCGGGCCCGCGAGCCGTAGAGACGGGTCGAGACGCGCCAGTCACCGTGAACCTCGACGACGACCTTCGCCGGCGAGCGCTTGAGGCGGCACGCGATCTCGGCGGCGAACGCCTCGTACGGGCTCTGCGCGATCACGACATCGGGCCTGAACGTGCCGAGCTGCTGGGCGATCCGGTAGGGCAGCGAGGCGTAGAAGCGCGGCCCGTCGATCGTGGTCTGCGGCCGCAGCACGAAGCGTGGATCCGAGCCGGTCCCGCTCGCGAGCACCCGCAGGCTCATCCGCTCCGACAGGGCGTCCCATTTGCGCGCGAGGCTCGGGGAGAGAGGCAGCCGGTAAGGGTCGCGCGCGACGAACAGCACCCGCGGGGTCATCCGCTCGCCGCGATCAGGATCCGCTCGAGTCGGCCGTAAACACGGTCGGGAGCGTAATCGGCGACCGATTCCACCGCGTTCTCCGTCAGCACCGCGGCGAGCGCCGGATCCAGGAAGAACCGGTCGATTGCCGCCGTGAGCGCATCGACGTCGCCGGGCTCGACGAGCAGGCCGTTGACGCCGTCCTCGAGCACCTCGGCGACACCGCCCGTGCGGGTGGCGATCACCGGCGTCCCGACCGCAAGCGCCTCGACCACCGTGTGCGGGAAGTTCTCCCACGACGAGGAGAGCAGCGAGGCGTCGCCCGCGCGGAAGAGCTCGAGCACCTGCCTGCCGTGGCAGCGCCCCCAGGAACCGGCCGTAGCCGAGCCGCTCCAACGCCTCGCGGTCCGGGCCGTCGCCCGCGATCACGAGGTCCACGCCGGCGCGACGGGCCGCTTCGATCCCGAGGTCGAGCGACTTCTGAGCGGTCAGGCGGCCGGCGAACACGAGCGTCGGGCCGGTCGAGGCCGAACTGCTTGCGCAGCTCCTCGTGCGGGGCGAGGTCGGGAATCAGCGGCGTCGGGTTCGGGAGCAGCGTGACGCGGTCGGGGCGCACGCCCCAGCCGATCGCCAGCTCGCGGAGATACTCGGAGGGCGTCACCACGTGCGCCGCCCGGCGAACGTCGAGGTCACGGGTGAACCGGAGCGGAAGCGTCCTTGCTCCCGGGGTGAGCTGAAACTGCTCGAGCGAGCCGTGGCTCAGCCCCCAGCGACGTGCGCGCTCGTAGGCCGGATCGGCGGTCAGCTTGGTGACGAACGGCGTCCGCCCGACGAACGCGCCGAGCGACGAGCGGCCGAGCATGCCGGTCGTGTAGACGACGTTGGCGTGGCGCGCGAGCCCGGCCAGCAGCTTGACCACCGCGGCGTGGCGCACGCCCGGGCGCGAGCGATCGGCTCACCCAGTGCACCGGGTACGGCTCCGGCGCAGGCTCCGCATCGGCGGTGATCACGACCTCGACGTCGTGGCGGCGGGCCGCAGGAACGCGGCGACCTCGGGCGCATGGGAGGCCGGCCCGCCGACGTCGGGCGGCCAGATCCCCGAGACGATGACGACCTTCACGGCGCCACCGCCTCGATCGAGCGGTGCGATCCGGCGAGCCGGAAGATGATGCCCGTCCAGACCGCGCAGAACACCATCGTCGAGGCGAGCATCGCGCCCGCCGCCCCGGTCGCGCCCCAGCGCGAGGCGAAGATCAGCAGCAGCGGCACGAAGACGGCGATCTCGATCGACTGGACGATCACCCGGAGCCCGGGCCGGCCGATCGAGACGGGGAACGACTTCGTCCAGCCCCAGACCAGCTGCAGGCCGGCGGCGAGCAGCACGAGCCGCGCCGCATCGGTGGCGTGGGCGCGGAAGTCCGGCCCGTAGGCGAGCCCGATCAGGTACGGCATCACGATCCAGAGCACCGGCACGGCAACGAGCATGAGGGCGCCGGTGGCGGCGACGTAGCGCTTGAGCATCCCGAACACCTTGGCGTACCGCCCCGCCTCGTAGTCGCGCGTCTGCTCGGTGAGCATCACGAGGCGCGCCGGGCTCGAGAGCGCCGCGAACCCGGTCGCGGGCGCCTGGGCGTTCCGGAAGTACCCGGCCTGCACGATCGGAGCGACCGTCGGGACGAGCGACGTCCCGAGCGTCCCCCGGGCCGAGTCCAGCGAGGAGGCGAGGGTCGAGGAGAAGAGGAAGCCGCGAACGGCGCGAACGTCCTCGCCGAGCGGCTCCGAGCGGCACGTCGGGAAACCGGCGGAACGCGGCGAGCCCGACGACGCTGATCGCGATCGTCGCGAACAGCTGCGCCACGACCATCCCGAGCGCGGCCCCGGCGACCCCGTGCCGGCAGCCGATCGCGAGCCCGACGAGCCGTAGCCCCATCGAGATCGCGAGGAACCAGCTGCGCACGTCGTAGCGTCCGCGCAGGATGATCGCGCCCGCCGCTACGTTCTCCGGCGCCTGGATGAGAGCGATCGTCGAGACGATCAGCATCGGCACGACCACCCCGCCGGTTCCCCAGACCTGCTTCGCGAACGGCGCCAGCGCGCAGGTCGCGAGCATCGCGAGGAAGCCGCCGACGACCTTGTAGGCGAGCGCGACCTCGAACAGCCGCCGGAGCCGCCCCCAGCGCTGCGACTCGGTGTAGCGGAAGCCGAACTTCACGAGCGCCTCCTCGATCGTGAGATCGAGCAGCTGCTGGAAGAAGACGGAGGCGGCATAGACGGCGGCGAACTTCGCGTAGTCGTGGAGGCCGAGCTCGCGGGTGGCGACCACTGTCGTGAGGAAGCCGATTCCGGCCGCAACGTAGGTCCCGATCGCCGTCGCCGAGCGTCGCCAGATGACTCGGGAGCGCATCGGGGCACCCAGTATAAAGTGTGAGCCTCCTTGGCCCGCCTGCGCGCAGCGGACGTCCTGCCGCTCGTCGCGGCGGCGGCGATCCCCTTGATCTTCCTGCACGTTCGGTACCAGGCCCACTTCTCGGTCGGCCCGGTCGACGTGTACAGCTCGGATATCGCGGTCGCCCTGACCGTGGGGGCCGCGGTCGTCGCCGGGCTCAAGTTCGGCTGGGAGCCGCTCCGCGCCGGCCGCACGCTCTGGCTCGTGGCCGGCTCCCTGCTCGCCCTCTTCGTGATCTCGTGCTTCTGGCGCCCGCTCGAGCTGCCCACGAAGCACCTGGTGACAGCGCGAAATCGGTCGAGTACGCGCTGCTCGCACCGGCGATCGTGCTGCTCTTCCGCCGAGCGGTCGATATCGACCGCTTCCTCGCCGTGTTCGTCGCCTGGGCGGTCGCGGCCGCCGCGTGGGGCGTCCTGATGTTCTTCGCGATCGTCGACGACCCGGAGGGGCCGCGCCCCGGGCAGCGCGAGGTCTCGTTCCTCGGCCACCAGGATCTCGGCGGCTTCACCGGAGCTGCGCTCGCCCTCGGCTACGCCGCGATCGTGCTCGGGGTGCGCCGGAAGCTCGCGATCGCAGCGGTCGCCGGCGGAATGCTCGGGGTGATCATCGACGCCTCGGTGTTCGTCTACCTCGGTACGCTCCTCGCTGCCGGCGCCGCACTGCTTGTCGGCCGCCACCTCCGCACCCTCGACGCCCGCAGGGTGCTCGCGGTGGCGGCGATCGTGGTCGTCGTCGGGTCGGGCGTGTACGTGTTACGAGGCTCAGACGTGTCGAACTATCTCTCCTTCCTCGGGATCACCTCCTCCGCCCAGACCGCTTCGAGCGGCGTGCAGAGCGGCTCGCAGCGCGCGATGCTGCTCTGGATCGGCTGGCGCATCTTCGAGGACCATCCGGTGCTCGGAGTCGGCTTCCAGCGCTCCGGCAACCGGTACCAGCCCTATCTCGCGGCCGCGAAGCGGAGGTTCCCGAACCAGCCGGCGCAGTCCTATCCGTCGCCGCAGAACCAGTGGGGCGTCCAGAACTGGTGGGTCCAGCTGCTCGCCGACAC
This sequence comes from uncultured Actinomycetota bacterium, assembly GCA_963768435.1. Classification (GTDB taxonomy): domain Bacteria; phylum Actinomycetota; class Thermoleophilia; order Gaiellales; family Gaiellaceae; genus PALSA-600. The sequence goes on along the minus strand of CAVYIB010000028.1, from coordinate 82,042 downwards.
CGGGATCGTCGGGTTCGCGCTCGGCGTCGCGACGTTCGCGACCGGCCTCGTGCTCGCGTTCCGCCGTGCCGTGCGCAAGTCGTTCTTCGCGCTCGTCGCGGGGGGCTGGATCCTGGTCGCCGCCGGGAGCTGGAATGCGGTGGGGATCGTCGCCGGGATCCCGCTCGACGCGGTGATGTGGCTCGGCTTCGGCCTCGCAGTCGCGGCGCTGGATGTCCAATGACCGTGCTCGTCACCGGCGGCGCCGGATTCATCGGCTCGAACCTCGTGCGCGAGCTGCTCGCCCGGGGGGAGTCGGTCCGCGTGCTCGACAACTTCTCGACGGGCTCCCGGGCGAATCTCGACGGGCTCGACATCGAGATCGTCGAGGGCGAGCTACGCAGCTACGAGCGCGTCCACAACGCGGTTCGCGGTGTCGAGGTCGTGTTCCATCTCGGCGCGCTCGGCTCGGTGCCGCGGTCGGTTCAGGATCCACTCACCTCGAGCGCCGTCAACGTCGAGGGGACGCTCAACGTGCTGCTCGCCGCGAGGGACGAGGGAGTGCGTCGCGTCGTCTTCTCGTCGTCCACCTCCGTGTACGGCTCGAGCCGCGAGCGGCCGACGCCGGAGTCGAGCCCGCTCGACCCGATCTCGCCCTACGGCGTCGCCAAGCTCGCCGCCGAGCGCTACTGCATCTCGTTCTCGCGCGTCTACGAGTCGTTCGAGACGGTCGTGCTCCGCTACTTCAACGTCTTCGGCCCGCGGCAGAGCCCCTCGTCGCAGTACGCGGCGGTCGTGCCGCTCTTCATCACGGCGATCGCGGCCGGCGAGCCGGTCACGATCCACGGCGACGGCGAGCAGTCGCGCGACTTCACCTACGTCGACAACGTCGTCGATGCGACGATCGCAGCCGGGGGCGCCGAGGGCGCGAGCGGCCGGGCATTCAACGTGGCGGGCGGTGCGCCGGCAAGCGTCAACCGGGTCGCGGACACGATCGGCTCGATCCTCGAGCGGCCGGTCGAGAAGGTCTTTGCGCCGTCGCGCCCGGGCGACATCCGTGACTCGTGGGCCGACCTGACGGCTGCACGCGAGGTGCTCGGCTACGAGCCCGCGGTCTCGCTCGAAGAAGGCCTGCGGCGGACGGCGGCGGCTCTCGTCCCGCGATGAGCGGCGAGCACGAGCCGATCCGCGTCCTGCGGCTGATCGCCCGGTTGAACATGGGCGGCCCCGCCCTCCACGTCTCCTATCTGACGCGCGGCCTCGAATCGCGCGGGTACCACACCACCCTCGGCGCAGGCGCGATCTCGCGCGGCGAGAGCTCGATGGCGTTCGTCGCCGACGAGCTCGACGTCGAGGTGGTCGACGTCAAGCACCTCCATCGCGACCTCTCTCCGGTGTTCGACACGCTCTCGGTGCAGGCGATCGTGAAGCTGATCAAGCAGGTGCGGCCGCACATCCTGCACACGCACACCGCAAAGGCGGGAGCGGTGGGCCGCACGGCGGCGCTGCTCGCCGGTGACGCACGGCCGCCCGTCGTCGTCCACACGTTCCACGGGCATGTGCTGCGCGGGTACTTCGACCCCGCGCGCACCGCAGCGTTCCGCTCGGTCGAGCGAAGCCTGGCTCACGCGACGACTCGGCTCGTCGCCGTCAGCCCGGAGGTCCGCGACGACCTCGTCGAGCTCGGCGTTGCGCCGGCGACCAAGTTCTCGGTGATCCGCCTCGGCATCGACCTCGACGGTCGGATCATCAACGGCGAGAGCGACGGGACGCAGCTCCGCCGCCTGTTCGGCGTCCCCGACAGCGCCTTCGTCGTCGGCTGGATCGGCCGGATGACGGCGATCAAGCAGCTGCCGGACGTCCTCGGCGCCTTTTCCCGGCTGCTCGAGCGTGGCGTCGAGGCCAAGCTCTGCCTCGTCGGGGACGGCCCCGACCGCGAGCTCGTCGAGCGGCGCGCGCACGAGCTCGGCATCGCCCGCGACGTGCTGTTCGTCGGCTATCAGCGCGACGTCGCCCCGTACTACGGGCTCTTCGACGTGCTTCTGCTCCCGTCCGGGAACGAAGGGACACCGGTCGTGGCGATCGAGTCGCTGGCCGCCGGGACGCCGGTGGTCGCGACCAACGTGGGCGGCGTACCCGACGTCGTCGAGCACGGCACCGACGGCTTCCTCACGCCTGTCGGCGATGTCGACGCTCTCGCGGCGGCGCTCGAGCGCCTGGCGCGCAACCCCGAGCTTCGCGTCGAGATGGGCCGCGCCGGCCGAGAGCGCACACTGCCGCGCTACCGGGTCGAGCGCCTCGTCGACGACGTCGACTCGCTCTACCGGGTGCTGCTCGCCGAGAAGGGGCTGCCGCTGCCTAGACCGGCTCGTGCCCGAGCGACCTGATCCAGCGCCGGAGGCCCTCGTCGAGGTCGATCTCGGGCTCCCACCCGAGCACCGCCTTCGCCTTCGTGATGTCGGGCCGCCGCTCGCGCGGGTCGTCGGTCGGTAGCGCCTCGAACACGATCGGGCTCACGGAGCCGGTGAGCCGGATGCAGGACTCGGCGAGCTGGAGCATCGTCACCTCGTGGTCCGGGTTCCCGATGTTCACCGGCAGGTGCTCGTCGGACGTCGCGAGCAGGTAGAGCCCGCGGATCAGATCGTCGACGTAACAGAGCGACCGCGTCTGCGATCCCTCGCCGAACACCGTCAGCGGCTTTCCCTCGAGCGCCTGGTGCAGGAAGGTCACCGTCGCGCGCCCGTCGTTGCGCCTCATCCGGGGCCCGTAGGTGTTGAAGATCCGGGCGATCGCGGTGTTGACGCCCTGCTGGTTGTGGTACGCCATCGTCAGCGCCTCGGCGTAGCGCTTGGCCTCGTCGTACACGCCGCGCGGGCCGATCGGGTTGACGTTCCCCCAGTAGGTCTCGGGCTGCGGATGCACCTGCGGGTCGCCGTACACCTCGCTCGTCGAGCTGATCAGGAAGCGCGCGCGCTTCCACTTGGCGAGCCCGAGCGCGTTGTGCGTGCCGAGCGAGCCGACCTTGAGCGTCTGCAGCGGGAGGCGGAGGTAGTCGATCGGGCTGGCGGGGCTCGCGAGGTGGTAGACGAAGTCGACCGGCTCGTCGATCCAGATCCCGTCGACGACGTCCTGGTAGACGAACTTGAAGACATCGTCCCCGAGGTGCTCGATGTTCTCGAGCGAGCCCGTCTCGAGGTTGTCGACGCAGATCACGCGCTGCCCCTGCTCGATCAGGTAATCGCACAGGTGGGAGCCAAGGAAGCCGGCGCCGCCGGTTACCACCGAAGTCGTCATCGGCCGCATCGTACTTCCGAAGGCGGCGGCATCGAGCGGCTACGGGAAACACCGCCGCTAAGGTTGCCGCGTGCCCCCGGTCGCAGCGACTGCCTCGGTGACGCTCGACCGGCAACCTCCCGAATACGGCAGGCGCGGAGCGCTCGTCGCGTTCGCGGCGTACAGCGCCGTCGCGTTCCTCTACTTCGGTCTCTGGCCGCTGCTGAAGCCCGGCAAGCAGTACATCGGCACCCTCGACGACCCGCAGATCCCGATCTGGTCGTTCGCCTGGTGGCTCCATGCGCTCGTCCACGGCCAGAACCCGCTGTACACACACTCGATCTGGGCCCCGAGCGGAGTCGACCTCGCCTGGGTGAACACCGTGCCCGCGGTTGCCGTCCTGTTCGCTCCGGTGACGGCGGTCCTCGGGCCCGTCCCGTCGTACGACATCGCCGCCGTGCTCCTGCCCGCCGTCTCGGCCTGGACCGCATTCCTGCTCTGCCGCCACCTCGTCGGCAGGTTCTGGCCCGCGCTCGTCGGGGGTTACCTGTTCGGTTTCTCGAGCTATATCCTCGGCCACGTCACCGGGCAGCCCCAGCTCACCGCCGTCTTCACGGTGCCGCTCGTCGTGCTCGTGATCGTCCGTCGGCTCGAGGAGCAGATCACGCGCAACCGGCTGATCGTCGAGGCCGGGCTCCTGCTCGCGCTCCAGCTCTGGCTGTCGGCGGAGCTCGCACTCACGCTGACGATCTGCCTCGTGCTTGCGCTGATCCTCGGCGCGCTCGTCGCCCGGGAGCGCCGCCACGCGATCGCGGGGCTCGTGGTCCCGCTCGCGGGCTCGTACCTGATCGCCGTCGTCCTCGCCTCGCCGCTCCTCTACTACTCGATCACGAGCCTGCGGGTCGCCGGCTTCCAGCCGCCGGAGGCGTACCGGGCCGACCTCCTGAACCTCTTCCTGCCGACACATCTCGAGGCGCTCGGCGCGAACTGGGCCGACTCGCTGGAGCGGCGCTTCCCCGGCAACTTCACCGAGCAGGGCGCGTATCTCGGCGTGCCGCTGCTCGTGATCATCGCGCTCTACGCGCGCCGGAGCTGGCGAACGGTCAGCGGCCGCTTTCTGCTGGCGGCCCTCGCCGTCGCGACCTACCTCTCGCTCGGCCCGCGCCTGACGGTCCTCGGCCACGGGATCGTCCCTCTCCCGACATTCCTGGGCCACGAGCGCCTGACCGTGCCGGGTGTCGGCTCGAAGTTCCTGCCGCTGTTCAACAATGTCCTCCCCGTCCGGTTCGTCCTCTACGGCTCGCTGGCGAGCGCGGTGATCGTCGCGCTCTGGATGGCCTCGACGCGGTCGGGCGTCCTGCGCTGGCTGCTCCCGGCCCTCGCGGTGCTTCTCCTCGTCCCGAACCCCGCGGCCGGCGACTGGTGGACGACGTACAAGGCTCCGGCGTTCTTCACGGACGCGCGCTACAGGTCGTGCCTCACCCCGAACGAGATCGTGCTGCCGCAGCCGATCGGCCAGGGCGGCCAGGCGATGCTGTGGCAGATCGCCGACGGGTTCCGCTTCCGTCTGGCGGGCGGCCGCCTCCAGACCTCGCCTCCCTCGGTGTTCCTTCATCCTCCTTCGCTCGCGCAGATCTCGGTCGGCTACCCGCCCGCGCCGAATCAGGCCGCACTCCTGAAGGCCTACTTCAAGGCCGAGGGCGTGACGAGCGTCGTCCTCGACAAGCGCCAGGCCGCGATCTGGGGGCCGGCGCTGAACAAGATCGCGACGCCACACGACGTCGGCGGGATCCTGCTCTACAACGTCTCGGGGGCCGGTCGCTGCTGATGCGACGCGGCCTGCTCGATCTCGACGGACGCGTGGTCGCAGCGGTGATCGTCGCCGTGTTCTTCATCGCGGTCGGATCGGTCGATGCCGCGACCGGATCGGCCCACTGGGGAAAGCTCGGCGTCGACGCGCCGCACGGGACGAACTTCGAGGATCTGCGCTCCGTGACCTCGAGCTGGGACTGCGTGCGACGCGGGATCGAGCCCTTCCCGACCAACCCGTGCGACCCGTACGGCAGGCCCGCGAACTACCCCCGGATCCTGACGCGGCTCGGTGTCTTCGGGCTCGGCGAGCGCGACACGATCGCTCTCGGCGTGGCGACGGCGGTGGTGTTCCTGCTGGCAGCGCTCCTCGTTCCCGGCCCGCTCAGTGCGCGGGAAGGCCTCCTCTACGCGGTGACGCTGCTCTCGCCGGCCGCGCTCCTCGGCGTCGAGCGGGGGAACGTCGACCTCTGGATGTTCGCACTGGTCGCACTCGGCGTGATCCTGGTGGCCCGCTCGGCCTGGGCCGGCGGTGCGCCGATCGTGCTTGCAGCCGTGCTCAAGCTCTTCCCGGTGTTCGGCCTGGTCGTCCTGGCTCGCCGGCGGTCGCGTTGGGTGGCCGGAGCGGTGTGGCTTGCCGTCTTCGCCTTCTATGCGGCCCTCACTCTTGGGGACATCCGGACGATCCGGACGGTGCTGCCGAAGGTGGTCGGCAACGCGTACGGGGCGCTCGTCTCCGCGGACGCGCTGAACGCCGCCGGCGTGAGCTGGGCGAGGACCGGGACCGAGGTGGGCGCGATCCGGACGGGCATCGTGGCAGCCGGGCTGCTGCTCGCCGCCACCCTGCTCGTCCTGGGACGGAGGCGAAGGACACAGGGCCCAGACGCCGGCTCCGGTCAGCGCCTGGATGCGTTCTGGGCGGGAGCCGGGATCTATGTCGCCACGTACGCCCTGAGCTCGAACTTCGACTACCGGCTGATCTTCCTGCTCCTGTGCGTGCCTCAGCTCGCGGCCTGGTGCCGCAGCGGCTCGGCTCCGGTTCCGTGGCCCGCCGCGGCGCTCGTGGCGATCGTCGCGACGATGTGGCTCAGCTCAGCCTTCCCGCCGCTGCTCGCCTTCGGGCTCCAGAGCTGGTACATGGGCCTGTCGTTCCCGCCGGAGGAGGTGCTCAACTGGTTTCTGTTCGCCTGGCTGACAGCGGTGCTCGGCTCAGGGTTGCTCGAGGTCGCGCGACGGCGACGGACGGCGTGAGCCGACGAGCTCCGCGAGCAGAAGCGCAAAGACGGCGACGAGCCCGAGGTTGCGGACGAGTAGCACCCAGACCGTCGAGTCCTGGTTCTCGAGGCCGTCGCGGTGGTAGAGGTACTCGAGCTGAGTGATCGAGAGCACGACGAAGAAGACGATGCAGGCAGCACGCCCTCTTCGCCCCGACGCGAGCGGGACGAGCGGAACGAGCCAGGTCAGGTACTGCGGCGAGAGCACCTTCCCGAACACGACGAACGCCGTGATCGCCGCCGCCCATGCGGTCACGTGGCGCGCGTCGTCGTCGGGCCCGCGCCAGAAGACCCAGGCGACGACCAGGACCAGGGCGACCGCGAGCAGTGAGGCGAGCACGCCCACGCTGTCTGCGAGGCGCCCTCCGAGGTCGACCGATCCCGGCTTGCCCGCGATCCATTGCTCATGGTGGATCCCCAGCTTGGAGCCTGCGAGCAGGAACGAGGCGCCGAGGCTCTCGGTCTGGAGGTGGCGGCGGATCTGCGACCACAGGCTGAACCCGACTCCTCCGGGAGCGAGCAGGAAGAACGGCAGCACGAGCACGGCGATCGTGATCACGTAGGCAGCCCCGGCTCGGCGCAGCGACCGGATGCGGCGCAGGGCGATCGGCACCACGACCGCGGGGTAGAGCTTGATCGCGGTGCCCGCACCGAGCAGCACGCCGGTCGCCTGCTCGCGGCCGCGGAGGAGCAGCACGAGTGCGAGCACGGTGAGGAAGGCCGGCAGCGGGTCGTAGCGGTTCAGGAACACCGGCCCCATGAACACGGGCGCGAGGACGATCGGCGCCAGGCGCAGGCGGGAGAGCCCGAGGCGGCTCACGATCGAGGCCGAGCAGATGACGCAGCCGACCCCGCACGCCGTCATCAGCAGCTTGAACACGAGCACGTAGTGCGCGTTCCAGATCAGGGCGGGCAAGGCGAAGACCGCCACCGAGCCGGGTGGGTACTCGTCGTAGAAGTCGCGGTAGGGGATCCGGCCGTGCAGGACGAGCGCCCGTCCGTAGTTCGCATACGAGCCGACGTCGCCGGGATAGGCGTGACTGAAGAGGCCGCCGTAGGCGACCGCGCACGAGAGGACGAAGAGCCCGGACGCGACAACTGCGGTCCGGTCGGGCCGCCGACTCACCGACCCCGCTCCGCGCGCCAGCTGCACAACGGCTTACCCTAACCTGAGCCGCTGATGCACACGACTGCTCTCCCAGACGAGGCGCCGGCAGCCGAGAGCCCGTACGCCGCGGTCGCCGCGGCGTTCGACGGGCTGGCAGCGCAGCAATCGTCCTCCCGCCGGCCGGCCCGGAGCTACCACCGGCAGATCGAAGCCGTGCACCGTTCGATCGTGCGCCGTGACGCCTCGGTTCTCGAGATCGGCAGCGGCGCGGGCGATCTCCTGGCGGCGATCGAGCCGTCGCGCGGGGTCGGCGTCGACGTGAGCGACGGAATGGTCGAGCTCGCCCGTGAGCGCCACCCGACGCTGACCTTCGAGCACACGGCCGGTGAGCAGCTCGTGACCGACGAGATCTTCGACTACATCGTCATGTCGGACCTCGTCCCCTACGTCGACGACCTGCTCGCGCTCTTCCAGAACGTCGCCGCCCACGCGAACCGCGATACCCGGGTGATCGTCCACTCCTACAGCCAGCTCTGGCGGCCGGCCCTCGCGCTGCTCGAGCTCCTGCGGCTCAAGACGAGGACTCCGGTTCGCAACTGGATGACGATCGAGGACGTCGAGAACCTGCTCCAGCTGACCGGTCTCGAATCGGTGACGCGTACTCGTCGGATCCTGTTTCCGCTGCAGATTCCGCTCATCTCCTCGTTCCTGAACGGGGTGGTCGCGAATCTGTGGATCATCCGCCATCTCTGTTTGACGTGGTGGATCGTCGCCCGCCCCGTCCCTGCCGAGGAGCCGGAGGAGCTCTCGGTCTCGATCGTGGTCCCGGCGAAGAACGAGGCGGGGATGGTGGAGCGGATCGTCAACGAGACCCCGACGCTGGGCGTCAAGAGCGAGCTGATCTTCGTCGAGGGCCACTCGACCGACGGGACGCGAGAGGAGATCCTCCGGCAGATCGAGCTCCATCCGGAGCGCGAGATCGTGTACATCGAGCAGACCGGGCGGGGTAAGGGAGACGCGGTTCGCCTCGCGTTCGAGCACGCGCGCTACGACGCGCTGATCATCCTCGACGCCGACCTGACCGTGCGGCCGCACGACCTCGCCGCGTTCGTCGAGGCGCTCGCTACGGGCCGGGCCGAGTTCGCGAACGGCTCACGCCTCGTCTACGGCCTCGAGCCTGGCGCGATGCGGTTCCTGAACCTGCTCGGGAACAAGGCGTTCTCGCTCGTCTTCACCGCGCTGATCGGGCAGCCGGTGAAGGACACGCTCTGCGGGACGAAGGCGCTCAAGCGCAGCCGCTACGAGGAGATCGCGGCCGGCCGCGCGTACTTCGGCGACTTCGACCCGTTCGGCGACTTCGACCTGCTGCTCGGCGCCTCACGGCTCCAGCTCAAGATCGTCGATGTTCCGGTGCGCTATCACCCGCGCACCTATGGCGAGACCAAGATCTCGCGCTTCCGGCACGGATGGCTGCTGCTTCAGATGGCGGTGTTCGCGTACCGCAAGCTGAAGATCCAGATCTTCAAGCCGCCCAGGAACAGGCCGCCGCAGCTCAGTTGAGGTGGCGCATCCAGTCGGCGGGAACGCTTCCCGCGGGGCCGGGCACCGGCTGGTCGTCGGGATGCGACACCGGCGGCGCAAGCTCGGGGCCTTCGACGTAGCTCTCGTCGCTGAACGACCAGAACCAGTCCTCGCCCGGCTCGAAGCTCTGGACGTACGGATGGCCGCTCGACTTGGCGTGTGCCCGCGCGTGCTGGCTCGGCGACGAGTCGCAGCAGCCGACATGGCCGCACTCGGCGCACCGGCGAAGGTGGAACCACCAGCCAGGGCCCTCACCCGCGAGGCAGTCGGCGCAGCCCTCGCCGCTCGGCGGGACTGCGGGATTGATGCCGTCGGTCATTGACTTACAGGTTAGTCACAGTGCCGCGGCCGCCTCGGGAGCGCCGCCGGTTCCTGCGAACGCTCCCGGCTCCGCGACCGCCTCGGCTACGAGCTCTCCGAAGGTCCGCGTGCCGACCAGCCGGTGGCCCGGTCTCGCGACCTCGGCCGTGCGATAGCCGGCGCCCCAGACCCGTCGGACCGCGTTCTCGATCGAGTCGGCGGCCTCGTCGAGCCCGAAGCTCTCTCGGAGCAGCATCGCCAGCGAGAAGATCTGGCCGGCGGGGTTCGCTCGGTCGGTGCCGGCGATGTCCCGGGCGGCGCCGTGATTCGTCTGGAAAACGCCGTCACCGCGAGCCGTGAAGTTGCCCGAGCAGGGGAGCGCCCGCGAGCCGACCAGCACGGCGGCCAGGTCGACCAGGATGTCGCCGAAGACGTTGGGAGCCGCGACGACGTCGAACGCACCCGGCTCCGCGACGAGCCGGTAGGCCATCAGGTCGACGTCGACGAGCTCGATCTCGAGGCCATGAGCAGCCGCTCCGTCGAGTGCGCAGTCACGCCAGAGGCGGCTCAGGCCCGGCAGGCCGTCGGTCTTGACCACGACGGCGAGCCGCCCTGTCCGCCCGGCCGCCACAGCCGCAGCCGCTTCCAGGAACGGGCGCACCACCGCCTCCGTGGTCGTCGTCGTGTGGTGAACGACCCGTCCACCGCCGGCCTCCTCCGTCTCCTCCCAGGTGCCCTGGTAGCCGCCGCCGACGTTCTCCCGGGCGACCACGAAGTCGAACCGTTCCCTCCCGAGCCCGTTCCGCGAGCAGATCGGCGCGAGCTTGAGGAACAGCTCGAAGCGGCGGCGCAGGTCGTAGACATAGCGCCCACAGCCGGGGCCGTTCAGGATCGCGCCACCGGCAGCGAAGATCCCTTCGCAGAAGCCGACAGCATCCTCGGGGAGCGCCGTCCCGCCCTGCTCGAGCGCGGCCGTGCCGATCGGGCCGCCGAACCGGACGTCGAGCTCGACGCCCCCGACGGCCTCGGCAACCGCGAGCGCGGCGGCGATCACCTCGGGACCGACGCCGTCACCCGGGAAAACACCGAGGACATTGGCGCCGCGGCTCGCGAGGCGGACAGGGAACAGCGACTCCGTCAGCCGCTCCGATCCGGTGGCTGTTCCCCCCGGCATCGCTCGATTATGCACGCCGGCCCTGCTGATGCAAGGGGAGTTGCTAGGCGTAGAGCTCGATGTACGCGGTCGCCACGGCCGCGTCGATCTCCCTCGGCACGGGGACCACGCAGTCGGCGGGACCGACCTGGCCGCGCGCGACCGCCTCCAGACAGCGCGCCTGCAGGGCGAAGCCGAGATCCATCGACTCGACCGAGTTCCCGAGCGGCCGCGGCCCGGCGAGGTTGACCATATGGCCGCCGGTCAGCAGATGCACGCGCCGTCCCCCCGTAAAGCCGAGCGTCGTGATCCCCTCGGCTGCTGGCTCCTTCGACACCGCCTCCGCCTCGATGCCAGGCACGTCGATCTCGAGCGGGAAGTGCCCGACGTTCATCAACACGACCCCGTCGGCGAGCAACGGCAGGTCGGCCGCGGTGAGGACGCCACGGGCGCCGGTGGCGGTGATCACGACGTCCGCACCTCCCAGCGCCTCGGCCTTCTCGGGCACGGAGAAGCCGTCGAGCAGCGCCTCGAGGCGGGTGACCGGGTCGACCTCGACTACCGACACCTCGGCAAACGCGTTGCGGAAGTGCGCCGCGACCCCGCGCCCGCAGGCGCCGTAGCCGAAGATCGTCACCCGCTTGCCGTTGGTCGACCGGTTCGTGATCCGCAGGTAGGACTCGACGGTGCTCTGCCCGACCGCGTGCCGGTTCTCGGCGAACTGCTTGATCGGGCTGTCGTTGATCACGAGAACCGGGAGGTTGATCTGGTCGCTGAGCGGCCCGAGCCGCATCCGGCCGGACGTCGTCTCCTCCGTGCCGCCGACGAGGTGCTCGTACGGCGCCTCGAGCCAGCGGACGAAGAGATCGCCGCCGTTGTCGAGCAGCAGATCGGGCTCGGTGGCGAGCACCTCGCGCAGGTACCGGTCGTGCTCACCCGGATCCGAGGTCGGCGAGCCGACGGCCTGGACGCCGTTCGCATTCAGGTGGTCGAGCGCGTCCTGCTGCGTCGTGTTGAGGTTCCCGGTCGAGACGACCTCTGCCCCGCCGCGCGCGAGCGTCAGCAGCAGCGCGACCGTCTTCGGCTCCAGGTGGATGCCGGTGCCGATCCGCAGCCCGTCGAACGGCCGCGTCTCGTCGAACTCCTCGCCGATCGCGGCGAGAAGACGGCAGCTCGAGCCGATCCATTCGATGCCGAGTCCCATTGCCGCGGCACGATAGCCGGAGGGCGTCGTCGGGATCCTGGTGCTCGATCGAAGCGCCGCACCGACCGGGTAGCGCCAGGTCAGGTGTAGATGTAGATGGCGCTCGATTCCGGGATCTGCGGGTAGATCTGCGGCGCGAGCCACATCGGGATTCGCACGCAGCCGTGCGAGGCGGGGTACGGAGGCACGTCCGGGTAGCCGTGGATCGCGAAGCCGCGCAGGAAGTAGCTCGGGTACCAGAGCACCCAGCTCCACCCCGGCACCTTGGCGTAGACGTGCCAGAGGCCGAGTGGCGTGTTCCCGGTCGCGCCGGTCGAGACGTGGGTGACGAGCGCCACGCTGCCCCCGCGGACGAGGAAGAGCACCTGCCGCGTCTTGTCGACCTCGACGTGGTCGCCGCCGTAACGGGCTTTCGGGACGCCGGCGGCACCGAGCCTCGACCAGAGACCGGGCGTGACGATACCGGTCGGCGTGAGCCGGTTGACGTCCTGGAAGGCGTACACGGCCTGCTGGTCGTCGTCGTCGAAGAGCCCGTTGGTGTCGCGGAGCGCATAGTGGAGGCTGCGCAGCTCCCGCTCGAGCGCCACGACCGCCGGGCCATGCGATCCGAGAGTGAGCGTGGGTGCGCGGATCCCGGCTCGCACCACCCGAGAGACGGCGGCCCACTGCGGGCTCGGCGTCGAGAGCACGACGATCTTCGCCGTCCCGACATCGGCGGTGTCGACCTCGGTCGTCTGGACGCCGTCGACGCTGATCCGCAGCGTCCCTGCGTGAGCGGGGCGAAGGACCGCCTCGACGCTCAGGGGCGAGCCGATCGTCTCGGAGCCCCTCAGCGTGACGTCGAGCCGGGGCGTGACGACGATCGACGTGCGAACCACCGCGGGGCCTGCGACTGCGGTCACGAACGGCTGGGTGACCGTCATCGTCAGCGCGCCGTGCCGGAACCGCCGCCCGGCGACGTAGACCGGCACGTCCGGCTTGACCATCGCATGCAGGGTGACCTTCTGCCCGTAGCTCGCCTTCCTGGGAAGCGTGAGGTGGAGCGCGACCGACGTCACGGGCGCGACCCGGTGCGCTCCGGAGTCGGTCGTCAGCACCGGCTGAAAGCGGCCGCCGCCGTAGGCGTGGTGGACGGTCCGGCCCTGGGCCACCTGTGCCGTCACCGAACGCCCAACGGTATTTCGACGACGTGCAACCGGCGTGGAAGGTGACCCGGAGCGGCGCCGCTCCGCGGTCGACCGATGCGGAGACCGGGCAAGCGGCGTGCGCCGCCGGAGCGAGCGCCAGAGAGACAGCTGCAACAACAGCGGCACGCCCTCGCATCGGATCTCAACCTAGTAGGCGGGGCGGCCAACATCAAGCCGCGCCGCCTGCGGTGCTCAGTGCGGCTTGGGCTCCTCGATGAGCGAGAGCGCCGCGCGGCTGTCGTCCGTGATCGTGTAGGCGAACCCGTGCCCCGCAACGAGCTGGTCGAGATACTCGACGTTGTCGGCCGTCCGATCCTTGAGGACCACGTAGAGCGAGAGCGTTGCGTGGCCACCGTTCGGCCGGGTCATGAAGTCGGTGCCGAAGCCGGCCCGAACGAGCTCGACCTGCAGGTTCTGGAACCGCTCGATGGTGGTCATGCTTCGTCCGCCCCACGCCAGCCGCGGCCGCCCCAGCCGTAGTAGTCGCCGACCTCGCTGCGATAGGAGTCGTCGCGGTAGGTGTCCGCGTCGAGCTCCGGCGCGTTCTTGATCTGTTCCTTCGTGCGGTTGACGTAGACCGTCTCTTTCTCGGTGTCCACCAGCTTGACCACGCCGGCCGGCAGGAGCACCTTCTTGCCGAGGATCCACGGGCCGGTATCGACCACGAGGTAGCTGGCCTCGGTCTCGTCGCTGGCCTCGTCGATCTTCCCGATCGACCCGTCGAGCGCCTCAACGCCGAAGCCGACGATGTCGGCCGGGCTGAAGAGCTGCTCGCGATATGTCCAGATCTCGACGGTTGTCATCTCATCCCCCTCTGTCGTTTCCTTGCTCCTTCTTGGTCTACCCCGGACCCCGCGCGCTCAATCTCTGTGTCTCGCCGACCATTCGGTCCAGGCGGGCGGCAAGACCTAGGGTGCGCCGCTTCGACTTTCGGCGCCGCTCTGGCCTACAAGGGCACCAGCGCGACCACCATCGGCGGCTGACGGCAACACCTGGACGCCCCTCCCCGGCGCCCGTCGGCTCGCCGAACGCGTTCTCATCGGCGACCACGACAACGTCGTCGGTGCGGTCGCCAACAACGGCAAGTTCCTGCTCGAGGCGCCGATGGCGATCACCAGGCTCTCCAACTACCATGCCTCCACGCACAAGCTCGAGGGCGGGACCTACCTCGTGAAGGGCGGCACTCTGGCAGTCGGAGGCGTGGCCGTCCTGCCCCGGTGAGAAGCGCTAGCGCTTGATGATGTTGTGGACCTCGAGCACCTCGGGCTCACCCGGGTCGATTCCCGCTTCCGCGAGGATCGGCATGAGCCGGCCGGCGAAGGCCTCGAACTGCTCCATGGAGTCCCACACCAGGCTGACCTTGAGCTGGTCGCCGGAGCCGAAGCAGATCTCGTAGTCGAGGCCGTCCGCGGGGGAGATGCCCTCCTCGTTCAGTCGACGCACGACGCTGTCGTACTGCTCTGCCGTCAACGACGGAGGCGCAAAGCGGGTAAGCAAGCTCAAGGCGATCCTCTCTTTGGGGGAGCACCGACCCTACTGGCATTGCCGGGCTGGCTAGCGCAGGTCCTTGTTCGACTCCATGTCGAACCACATCGCGAACAGCGTGAACTGGCTGCCCGCGATCAGGAGCAGCGCGACGAGGACGATCGTCGCGGGGGTGATCGCGTTGCCCATGATCCGGAGCACCGTCTCGGCGATGCCGAGGGCGACGCCGGCGAGGGTCATCACGATGCCGAGGAGATAGAAGAAGACGAGCGGATGGAAGTCGCGGATCACGTACTTCTCGCGCATCCGCCAGAAGAAGCCCTTGAGCAGGAGCCAGGAGATCCGCGGGACGACCTTGCGGATCTTGATCCCCGACTTCTCGCCGACGTTGTAGATGGGCCGCGACGGGATGTCGCGGACGCGGGCGTTGATCACGTTGAGGTGCACGAGCAGGTCGTTGGGGAAGCCGTAGCGCGTGTAGACCCGGTCGAGGTCGAGGCGCTCGAGGGTGTCGAGCGAGATGACGGTGTAGCCGGCCTGCGAGTCGGCGACGTGCCAGTAGCCCGAGGCGATCTTGGTCAGGAGCGACAGCACGGCGTTGCCGATGTAACGGGAGCGCGGGATCAGCTCCCAGGCGCGACCGCTGATCAGCCGGTTCGCCTTGGCGTAGTCGACCTCGCCGGCCAGAACGGGCGCTGCGATCCTGTCGAGCTCGTCGGGGTCCATCTGGTTGTCGCCGGCCATCACCGCCGTGACGTCCATCCCCTCGGCGAGCGCGCGCTTGTAGCCCGTCACGATCGCTGCTCCGACGCCCTGGTTCTTCTCGTGCACGACGACCTCGATCTGCGGGTCTGCGTACCCTCGCGCCTTCTCGGCGGTCGCGTCCCTGGAGCCGTCGTCGACGACGATGATCCGGTCGACGAAGCTCGGGATCCCCGCGAGCGTGTCCGCGATCAGCGCCTCCTCGTTGTACGCCGGGACGACGACGGCGATCGACTTCGAGCCGATCATCCGCGGACGCGGACGCGGAACAGCACCCAGAGCGCCCGAAACCCGTCCCGCCACGTGATCTGCTTGCCCTCGTCGTGCGTTCGCCCGTAGTACGAGATCGGGAGCTCGTAGATCCGCAGCTTCGCGCGGCAGACCTTGCCGGTGATCTCCGGCTCGATCCCGAACCGGTTCTCGCGCAGGTCGAGCGAGCGGAGGACGTCGAGCCGGAAGGCCTTGTAGCCCGTCTCCATGTCCGACAGGGTCGTGTTGAAGAGGATGCACGTGAGCAGCGAGAGGAAGCGGTTTCCGACGAGATGCCAGAAGAGGTAGGCGCGCTGCGGCTTGCCGCCCCGGAGCCGGGAGCCGAAGACGACGTCGGCCGCACCGCGAACGATCGGCTCGATCAGCTCAGGCACCTCGGCCGGGTCGTACTCCATGTCGGCGTCCTGGATCACCGCGATGTCACCCTCGGCTGCCGCGATCGCCGCGCGGATGGCCGCGCCCTTGCCCTGGTTGCGCTGCCGGATCACCGTCGCGCCCGCCGCCTCGGCAATCTCGGCCGTGTTGTCGACCGAGCCGTCGTCCACGACGATCGCCGTGGAGTCGAGCCCGAGTGCCGCGATGCGCTCCAGGACCTCGCCGATCGTCTTCGACTCGTTGTACGCCGGGATCAGGAAGCAGACCTTCACCGGCCGATCGTACTCGCCGCTCGACGGAGCGTCGCCGGTGGACGACGGGTGTCGGCGCCGCGCGAAGGCCGACCACGAGTCGCGACGATCGACCCGGCCGAGCAGGCCGATCAGGGCACCGAAGAGCACCGAGTTGCGGCGCGAGCGCGCCGTCGACTTCTCGCCTTAGCGATCTGGACGATCTGCGTCGTCTCGACTGCCTGGGCGAGGGTGAGCTGCTGCTGGGTCGTCGTCTCCGAGTTGACGCGTCTGCCCGAGAGCCGCCTCGGCGGTGTCGAGCGACTGGGCCAGCACGAGCCTGTCGAGCGGAGAGAGCGCCTGCCCGGCCGGGCTGTTCAGCGCCGCGTTCAGCGTCGCGATCTTCGCGTGTCGGAGCGTCGACTCGCGCTTCTCGAAGTTCGCGATCCGCTCTGGTAGGTCGACGATCGACTGCTTGACGTAGATGCGAGGTCGTCGTCGCCTTGATCACCCGCGGCGAGCGCATTCGCCGCGTCCTCGGCACGCTTCGCCTTGGGCTGGCGAACGGTCGATCTCGACGAGCACGCGTTCCGGTACGAGGTCGAGCTCGTGTACCGGGGCTGTTCAGGTTCGACCGCCGAGACGCGTGATGTGGCCGCGAAGGTTGTTCGGGTTCATCTTCGCGAGCGCGGCGGCCTGGTCGATCGTCGCCGTCTCGTTCGCGAGCTTGCCTCGATCGCTGCCTCGCTGGTCAGATAGCGTCAGCACCGGCGTGGAGCCGCTCGGGTTGAACGCCGTGCCGCGGCGCGATCAGAGCGCGTCGCGACAAAGCTCGACCCGCCGCTCAGCGAGTAGAGCGCCGCCGATGACGATGCCGGCGACAACGCCGATGGCGACGATCCACCAGCGTGACCGGAGCGCGTGCCACCAGCCCCGAAGATCGATCTCCCGCTCGCCGACAGTCTGCTGCACCCTGGTCGCCGGTCATGCGAGCGGCACTCTAGTCGAGGCCCATTCCCACTGCGCCGCGAGACCCTGCTCGAGGCTGACCGCCGGAGCCCACCCGAGCTCGGAGCGGATCCGCGTCGTGTCGGCGCTCGTGCGGGGCTGGTCCCCGGGAACGGCCTGCTCGCGAACGACGTCGAGCGTGCGCCCCGAGATCTGCTCGAGCAGCGCGATCGTCTCGCTCAGCGACGCCTCGAGCGCGCCGCCGACGTTGTAGGTGCCGCTGCCGCCCTCCATCGCCGCGACGTTCGCATCGACGACGTCGCCCGACGTACGTCCAGCCGCGCGACTGGTTCCCGTCGCCGAACATCGTGAACGTCGCTCCCGACGCGAGCGCGTTGACGATCCGCGTGAATGCCATGTCGGGGCGCTGCCTCGGCCCGAACGCGTTGAAGTACCTGAGCACGACGCAGTCGAGGCCGAACTCGCGCCCGTACGCCGCGGCGAGATGCTCGCAGGCGAGCTTGGTGATCCCGTACGGCGACAGCGGCTGCGGCTCGGTGTCCTCTGGCGTCGGGAAGCGCTCGGCCCCGCCGTAGATCGACGACGACGACGCGAACACCACCCGCGCGCCGTCGCGCGCGGCCGCCTCGAACACGCGCTGCGACGCGAGGACGTTCCGGCGCAGGTAGGTCGGGAAGACGTCGCCGAAGCTCCTGACGCCCGGCTGCCCGGCGAGATGGAACACTCCGTCGAAGCCCTCGAAGTCGAGCTTGTCCTCGGCCAGGTCGAGCCGCGCGATCTCGAGGCCGCTGGGCGTTCTCCTCCTTCAGCGCCGGGTCGTAGTAGTCGGTGAAGCAGTCGATCCCGCGGACGTCGTGGCCCGCGGGCGATCAGCGCCTCGGACAGATGCGATCCGATGAATCCCGCTGCGCCGGTGACGAGATACCGCATGCCTGGAGGGTACTGCCGGAGTCAGGCGTCGCCGGACGGTTCCTCCACCAGGACGTAGCCGTCGGGCGTTTCCTCGAGGATGACCTGCGAGAAGAACCGCGTCATCACGACGCCTTCCCGGAAGTCGCCGAGCCGCGGCTGCGGGATGCTCGCCGCGCGCGAGCGCAAGAGCGAGCTCCGGGTAACGCGACCCGGCCGCCGTCGGAAGCGGGAAGCCGCCGCCGAAGCGCGGGTTCACGTCGGTGACCGGCAGCGACCCGTCCGGCTCGCGGAAGCACTGGATGTTCGCGGGGCCGACCATCCCCATCGCCTCGGAGACGCGGCACGCATGCTCGATCAGGTCGGGCGCCTTGATCGTCATCCCCTTGATCGACTCGCCGCCCTTCGACTCGATCATCGTGCGCGGGATCGCGTTCAGGCACCGGCCCTCGAGGTCGCAGAACACGTCGATCGAGAACTCCTCACCCCGGCAGACCTGCTGCACCATCGACTCGGCGGTCGTGTAGCCGAGGAAGAACTCGAGCTCGGCGCGGTCGGCGGCCCGGTAGATGTGATGCGAGCCGAAGCCGCGGCGCGCCTTGACGAGCGCCGGGAACACGAGGTCGGCGGGGATCTCGTCGACCGCCCAGGTCGGCGGCGAGGCGATGCCCTGCTCGACGAAGAACCGATGCGCGGCGAGCTTGTCCTCGCACATCGAGATCGTGTCGGGCCCGGGCAGCAGCACCGGAGCGCCCACCTCGTCGCGGCGGGCCGCGAGCACGCGGTGGTCGAGGTCGGCGAGCGGGACGACCAGCGCCGCCTCGTGCTCGGCGACGAGCGCCGCGATCGCCTCGATGTAGCCGGGATCGGAGACCGCCGGCACGAACGCCCGGCGGTCGGCGGCGTAGAGCGCCGGCGCAAGCGGGTTCAGGTCGACGGCGAGCGCCGTGGCCCCGGCGCGCCGGAACGCGGTGACGATGTCCACGCGCTGACCCGCGCAGGTGAAGAGGACGACAGGCACGGGGCGGAAGGCTACTCCGGTCGCGCCCTAGACTCCGCGGGAATGTCTCGGCCCTTCACCCCGAAGACCGCGATCGTCACCGGCGCGACCGGCCAGGACGGCTTCTATCTGGTGCAGCGCCTGCTCGCCGACGGCTGGACGGTGCACGCCGCCGTGCGGGACGTCGAGGCGGCCGAGGCGGTCTTCGGCGGCCACGAGCGGCTGCGGGCGGTGCGGCGCGACATCCGCGATCCCGGGGCCGCTGCGCGCGCTCGTCGGCGACGTGCGGCCGGAGGAGCTGTACAACCTGGCCGGCGAGAGCAGCGTCGGCGCCTCGTTCCGCGACCCGCAGGCGACGTGGGAGTCGAACGCGCACGTCGTCGTCCACCTGCTCGACGCGATCCGGCTCGACAGCCCGGAGACGCGCTTCTACCAGGCGTCGTCGGGCGAGATGTTCGGCTCGGTGCCCGGCGAGAGCGTCGTCCACGACGAGTCGTCGGCGCTGAACCCGCAGAGCCCCTACGCGGCGGCGAAGGCGGCGGCGCACATGCTCTGCAAGAGCTACCGCGAGTCCTACGGGATCCGGATCGCGTGCGGGATCCTCTTCAACCACGAGTCACGCCGGCGCGGATCGCAGTTCCTGTCCCGCAAGGTGGTCGACCACGTCCACGCGCTTCGCACCGGCGCGGCGCGCGGCGCCGCTCGCGCTCGGCAACCTGAAGGCGCAGCGCGACTGGGGCTTCGCGCCGGACTACGTCGACGGGATGGTCACGATCCTCCGCCAGGCCGCCGTCCGCGGCGTGCCGGACGAGGCCGAGACCTACCGCGACTACGTCCTCGGCACGGGCAAGCTCCACTCGGTCTGGGAGCTCGCCGACCGCGCGTTCGCGCTCGCCGGGCTTCGAGCTCGAATGGGCGCTCGACGGCGAGGACCCGCTCGGCTGGTCGGCCGCGCTTCGCCGGCTCCGGCGAGCCCGCGGTCGTCGTCGACCCGGCGTTCATCCGTCCGGCCGACCCGAAGGCGATCGCCGCCGACCCGGCCCGCATCGAGGCCGAGCTCGGCTGGGAGCCGAAGCCGGGGCTCGACCGCTTCCTCGACGACATGCTCGAGGCGAAGGCAAGGCTCAGTAGATCAGGAACGGCAGCTCGGCCACGGCGCAGAGGCCGAGCACGACGAGCGTCACCGGCCACAGCCTGCCGCGGATCCGGTCGAGCGCATAGCCGAAGCCGATCGCCCAGCCTGTCGTGGCCGTGAGCATGTAGGTGGCCTTGAGCAGATCGCCGTCGGGCGACCAGTAGACGACGGCGAAGTAGAGGTAGCCGGCGATCGCCAGAGGGGGCAGGAGCGCGACCGCCAGCCCGGCCCGGTTGCGCCACGACCCGATCGCGAGGAGCGCCCAGCCGACGAGCGCGAGCAGTGTCGGCACGAGCCCGAGCAGCGATTGGAGCTCGAGGTGGCGGCGGACGCCCGAGCTCGGGCTGGTCACGGCGCCGGTGCCGGCCGCTTCGGCGTGCCCGAGTGCCAGGCCCAGAACCCGAAGTAGTCGCCCCAGATCCCGTCGTAGGTCGTCGGGATCCAGAGCGCGTAGTGATGCTCGCGCACCGGCTGCGTGACGATCCCGGGGATCCCGGGGTTGAGGTAGAACGAGAGCCCGAGGCTCTGCCGGGCCTGCGCGGGCTGAGTGAACTGCGGCTGCCCGCCGTACTTGACGCGCTGGTGGATGTACCACGGCGACGGGATGAGCGCCGCGACGACGAGCACGATCGCGAGCGGCCGGAAGCGCCGCCCGGCGAGCAGCGCGAGGGCCACCGCCCCCACGGTCACCAGCGACCAGGCGCGTACGAGCTGCGCCGCACCGAGGGTGACCCCGAGCGCCCACGCCCAGCGCGGGTCGGAGAAGGTCCGGACGCAGAGGTACAGCGCGAGCGTCGACAGCAGGAGCGACAGCGGCTCGGGATGGAACATCGTCGTCGTCTCGACGACCACCGGCAGGAACGCGACGAACGCCGCGGCCCCGAGCTCGACCCGGCGCCGCCCCGGCCGGAGCGCCCGCGCGATCGCCGCAACGAGCAGCACGGTGCCGAGCAGGAAGAGGACGTTCAGCGCCTGAGTCGCCCGGTCGGGGTCGCCGAAGCCGAGGTGCTTGGCGACCCAGTCGACCGAGCCCGCGAGGAAGTAGAAGCCCGGCGGCGTGTAGTACTCGCCGATCTTCTGGGGGAACCGGAATCCGGGGATCAGCCCGTCGGCATACGAGCGGTGGTCGGCGGCGTCATAGCCCGCGCCGGTCGGATAGTGCGCCGCGTTCCAGAGGCCGACCGCGACGACGAACAGGCTGATCGCGGCGAGCGGGAGCCGGCGGTCAGTCAGCCGACTTCCAGCCACCGGTCTCGCCCTTGTAGGTGCCTCCGAAGAGCGCGAGCGGCGTCCGGAGCAGGATCTTCAGATCGACGGAGGGCGAGCGATGCTTCACGTACCAGAGGTCGAGATCGATCCGCTCGGCCCAGGGCAGCGCGGCACGGCCGTGGATCTGCGCCCAGCCGGTGATCCCGGGCTTGACGTCGAGCCGGTGGCAGCTGGCGCTCGTCGTAGCGATCCACCTGGTAGCGAAGCGTGGGGCGCGGACCGATCACCGACATGTCGCCGCGGATCACGTTCCAGAGCTGAGGCAGCTCGTCGAGCGACAGGCGCCGCAGAAGGCGCCCCGGAACGGGTGATGCGCGAGTCGCCCTGGTTGACGGCGTACCCGGCGCCGAGCTTCTCGGCGCCGACGACCATCGTCCGGAGCTTGAGCAGCTCGAAGTCGCGCCCGTCCTGCCCGACCCGCGTCTGGCGGTAGAGCACGGGCCCGCCGTCCTCGAGCTTCACGGCGAGCGCAGCCACCGCAAGCACCGGGCTCGCGACCGCGAGGCCGAGCCCGGCGATCGTCACGTCGAGCGCGCGATTCACCTCGTTCCCTCCGCGGCCTCCCACGTCGCCGGGACGCCGCGACGCAGGTAGTTGAAGAGCGAGACGACGGTCGCCCAGGTGACGAGGACGTAGTAGCGGGCGATCCCGACACCGGCCGCGGCCGCGGCGAGCAGCAGGAGCTGCGCCGCGAGCACGACGTCGTAGACCCAGCCGTCGGTCACGAGCGCGATCGAGGTTCCGAGCAGCACCAGGTGCAGCAGGCCCGACGTGTAGCGCAGGAAGCGATGCGAGACGATCTGCAGCGTGTAGAGCGGCCCCAGGCGGCGCAGCATCTTGCCGCGGAGCACGATCAGCCAGCAGTGCTCGAACATCCGCACCTTGCGCCGGTACTCGCTCTCGTTCGACGGGGTCGGCTTCTCGGACGCGACCGCCGCCGGCTCGTAGACGGCCCGGCGGCCATGCTGGACCATCAGGTACGGGAGCGACAGGTCGTGGCCGAAGCGCGGGTCGACCTCGACGTACTCCGAGCGTCGCACGGCGTAGATCGAGCCGTTCCCGCCGGTCACCGAGCCGAGCTGCGACTCTGCCGACCGGACGGCCATCTCGTAGCGCCAGTACAGACCCTCACGGTTCGAGCCGTCGGCGGCCTCGAGCCGAAGCTGGCCGCACACGTAGGCCACGCCGGGGTCGTCGAACGGCGCGACGAGCAAGCCGCAGCGCATCCGGCGCCCAGGTGGCATTCGCGTCGGAGAACGCCACGATGTCTGAGGAGCTCTCGCGTACCGCCCGGTCCTGGGCGGCGACCTTGCCGCCGCGCGGATTGCGGATCACGCGGGCTCCCGCCGACTCGGCCAGCTCCTCGGTGCGGTCGGTGGACGCGTCGGAGGTGACGATGATCTGAAGGCGATCGGCCGGGTAGTCGAGCGCGCGCAGGTTGGCGATCCGCCGCTCGATCACGGTCTCCTCGTCGTGCGCGGCGATGATCACGGCGACGCTCGGCGTGGCGTCTCCCCGCACGAGGCCGCGCCGGTGCAGGCGTGCGGCGAGCGCGATTGCAAGCGGATAGCCGGCATGGGTCCAGACGAGCGCGGCGAGGCTCACCCAGAACAGCACGACGACGACGATCACGCGCCGATCGTACGCGGCACGCCCGTGGTTACTGCGACTTGACGGTCGGCGGGGTCGGCGGCCTCAGCTCGCCGTGATCTCCTCGATCAGGTTCCGGTACCGGCGGAACGCGATCTCGTGGGTTGCCTCCCTCTCGGCGAACTCGAGCCCGAGGCGGCCCATGCGCTCGAGGTCGTGCCGACCATCGCGCGCCTCGCGGATCGCGCCCGCGACGAGGTCCGGGCGACCGGGCGGGATGACGAAGCCGCAGCCGATCTCGGCGACGAGCTGCGCGGTCTCGCTCTCGGGGTCGGCGGAGACGATCATGGCCTTGCCGGCGGCCATGATCCCGTAGACGCGGCTCGGCACGACATATCCGGCGAGCCCGTGCGCGAGCCCGACGAAGTGGATGTCGGCCGCGGACAGGCTGGACGACACCACGTCCGCGGGCTGAAACGGAGCGAATGTCACCGCGTCGGCCGAGATCCGGGCGGCGAGCCCCTGGAGCGCGTCCCGCCGGGCCCCGGACCCGATCACGACCACCGAGAGATCGTCGAGATCTCGCAGAAGCGTCGTGGCGCGCAGGAGCGTGTCGAGATCCTGGGCGTGGCCGACGTTGCCGGAGTGCATGACGACGAACCGCCCGGCGAGCCCGTGCTCGAGCGACCACTCGTTCTCCCTGGGCATCGGCTTCACCGCGTCGGTGTCACCCCAGTTCGGGATCACCGTGATCCGGTCGGCGGCGACGCCCTTCTCCTCGAGCCTCAGCCGCATCGTCTCTCCGATTGCGACCACTCGGTCCGCCCGGCCGAGCGAGAAGCCGATCGTCTTACGCAGCAGGGCGACGACGAGCGGTTGCTCGAGGCGATTGAGCTGAACGGCGATCTCGGGGAACACGTCCTGCGTGACGACGATCAGCGGCGCCCCGAAGCGGCGCGCTACCGGGAGCGCGATGTTCGCGATCAGCGGCGGGTCGGTCATGCAGAGCACGACGTCGGGCCGCGGCGCGGCGAGGCCCGCCCAGAGCGCTCCGATCAGGAACGAGACGTAGTTGGCGGCGCGCGGGAGCAGGCGGGCGCGCTCGAAGGCGGCCGAGGGAACGCGGACGACCTTCACTCCCTTGCGCGTGAACCGCTCGGGTGTCTCGGCCCGCTCGCGCAGACACCCCGTCACGACCGTGACGTCGAAGTCGCGTGCGAGCTCCTCGCAGAGCTGGGACAGGAGGTGCGCGGTCGACTCGACGCCGGGCCAGTAGTACTGGTTGAGCACGAGCACGCTCGGCCGCCTCGTCATGCGCGCGCCCACTCGGATGAGGTCGCGAACAGGCCCAGGCAGAGCCAGAAGCGTCAGCATGGCGATGTCGCCCGCTGACGTGACGTAGGACTGGACGAGCATCTCGATCCCCCCGGCCGCGACGATCGCCGCGAGCGGTGCGACTCCCGGCCGTCGACTCGAAGGGACGCGGCGGATCGTGCGGATGCCGCCGAGCACGCACCAGCCGAGCAGCACGACGAGCGCGACCAGGCCGATTGCCCCGAGTTGGAGGTAGAAGCCGATCAGGCTGTTCTCGGCCCGGTCGCCCTCGAAGGTGTAGTAGCGGTCGATGAAGACCCGATCCTCGGTCCCGAACCCGTACCCGAGCAGCGGCCGCTGGTCGGCCTGGCCGATCGCACCACGCCACGCGTCGATTCGCCCGCTGCTCGTGAGGAAGTTGTGCGAGCTCGGCTCGACGGCGGCCGCTTCGGGCTGGCCGACCTCGTTCTCGAGAGCCCCCGGATTGCCCGGAGGGGTCGAGCTCTGACCCGGCGTGCCCGGCCCTGCAGCCGAACCGGGCTTGGCCACCGGCGGGGTCACGGGCGGCGCCGCGGTGATCGCCGGAGCGGCACCCGGGAGATGGGCGACGAGCGGCGTCATGAGCACACTCGCCGCGCAGACCGCAACCACGCCTGCGCAGAGCACGGCAGCACGCCTGCCGATCCCGGCATCGACGCAGACGTAGACCAGAAGCCCGACCACCCCGGCCAGCAAGCCGCCGCGAGAGCCCGATAGGCCGATCAGCACGAGGATGGTCGCGAAGCACGCAACGCAGGCGATCCGCTCCACGAGCCGGGCGGACGCGCGGAACCGCCAGAGAGCGAGCGGCAGGCCGTAGGCAGAGAGCAGCGGCAGGGTGTCCGGGTTCTCCTCGACGCCCCGGAAGCGGACGATGCCCCGCTGGAGCGAGCCCGACGGGTCGGCGGCGTACCCGACCACGCTGGCGAGCAGCAGGATGCCGATCGCGACGAGGATCGCCGACAGCACGAGGGGGACGAGACCCGGCCGTCGCGCCGCCGAGAACGCGGTTGCCGCCGAGGTCGTGATCACCACGGCGACGGTGACGGCCCTTTCGACCGTGAGCCTGGGGTCGACCGACCAGGCGGCGGACAGGAAGCAGAGCCCGACGCAGGACGGCTGCGAGCGCCCCGCCGCGCCGCTCGAGGGCGGTGACCGCCGTGACGGGCGCACAGCTCCAGGCCAGTCCGACGGCTGTCGCGCCGAGCGCGGCCAGCGCAACCCAACGCGGTCCCGAGGCGCCGGACTTCAAACCCGAGCTGTAGGCGCTCCCGGCGGCGATCGCGAGGATCGTGACGACCAGGAGCCCGGCAAACAGCCGCTCGAGCGACGGGGCCAAGCTGCGAAGCGAGTCGAATGTCCGACCCGCCGGAGACAACTCCGACCCCTCGAGCATCGACCTACGATATCCGGCTGCGCGTCGAGGCCGTTCGAAGGTCGCAGCTAGGTTGATGGCGCGGTCATGGCTTCGCGCGTCCCACGCATCCTCGTCATCTCGGAAATCCCGACTCCCTACCGGCTCCCGCTGTACGAGCGGCTGGCCGCGAGGCCCGAGATCGAGCTCGAGGTCGTCTTCTGCTCTCGCAGCGAGCCTGACCGTCCGTGGGACCTCGACGAGGCGCTCGCCCGCGTGCCGCACCGCTTCCTGGGAGGAGTCTCGCCGGCAATCCGAACGCGCAAGGGCACGTTCGTCTACGAGCTCAACCCCGGAGCGGTGCCGCTGGCCGCCCGCGGCGGATACGACGTCGCGGTCGTCGGCGGGTACGCGGTGTTCGCCGAGCAGGTGACGATGCTCCTGTCGCGCCTGCGGCGAATCCCGTACGTGCTGCACTCGGAGAGCACCCTCGCCGCCGCACGGCCGCGCCACGTCCAGCTCGCGAAACGCGCCCTGGTCGGACGAGCCGTCGGCGGTGCCGCCGCCGGGCTCGCGACCGGCACCGAGGCTGCGCGTTACCTGACCCACTACGGGCTTGCGCCCGAGCGGATCCGGATCGTTCCCAACACGATCGACGTCGCTGCATACGGCCGGGCCGCCGGCGAAGCTCGAGCCTGCTCGCGCGAGATCCGGGCGGCCCGTGGGCTTCCCGAGCGGTACGCGCTCTTCGCCGGACGGCTCGTCGAGGACAAGGGCATCCTCGACCTGATCTCGGCCCACCAGCGGCTCGGCGGGAGTGCGCTCCCGCTCGTCGTGGCCGGCGAGGGCCCGCTCGAGGATGAGGTGCGGGCCGCGCCCGGGGTTCACCACGTCGGCTTTCTCCAGCCCGCCCAGCTGATCGAGCTCTACTCGCTCGCCGACTGGACGGTCGTCCCGTCGCATCGGGAGCCGTGGGGCGTCGTCGTCAACGAGGCGCTCGCGTGCGGCTCGCCCGTGATCGTCAGCGACCGCGTCGGGGCCGGTGCCGACCTCGTCGTCGAGGGCGTGAACGGCCGGATCGTCCCCGCGGGAGACGCCGCGGCGCTCGCAGAGGCGCTCGTGGGCCCACGGCCGACGGGCAGCCCGTCAGCGGGCCCGATCGAGGGCTGGACTCACGAGCTCGCCGTGGAGCACTTCCTCGAGGCGATCGACCTGGCGCTCGGAACCGGTCGCGTCAGAGCCGCTTGAACACGGCGTCCTCGAAGATGACCGCTCCGAGCTGGTCGGAGGCCTGAACGCTCAGGGGTGAGGCTCCGGGGCGGGCGTTGACGACGCGGAACGACACGCTGTCCCACCAGTTGTCGAAGTGCCTCCCGTGGGGCTGCCGGCACGAGAGGTCGATGAAGTAGGTGTCCTCGGCCAGCGGGAGGCTCGGGATGATCACCTCGATTCGCTCCCCGGACCGGAAGCCACGCTCGCCGCTGATCCAGCTCGTCGCATAGGCGACCGGCTGCAGGCGCGAGTTCTTGATCTTGAGCTCGAGCCCGAACTCGGGAGCCGACGAGCCGGCCGTGTCGAGCTCGATGTGGAGATCGGAGCCGTAGTCGAAGACGTCGGCCTGCGCACCGTCGGCCCGCTTGAGCGTGGCGGCGGAGATCACCTGCGTAAAGGGATTGAAGGGGGTGCGCAGGTACTGCCCGTTCCCGCCGCCGAGACCCTGCTCGACGTAGGCCCCGACGACGTCCTCGATCGGGCCCGTCCTGAGGAGCTTCCCCTGCTCGAGCAGCGCGCCGCGCGTGCACAGGTCGAGCACTGCGCCCATGTTGTGGCTGACGAAGATCACCGTCCGACCCCCGCGGGCGACCGAGCTCATCTTCCCCATCGACTTCTGCTGGAACTGCAGATCGCCGACCGAGAGCACCTCGTCGACGATCAGGACGTCAGGCTCGAGATGCGCGGCGACCGCGAACGCGAGCCGCACGTACATGCCCGACGAGTAGAACTTGACCGGGGTGTCGAGGAACTTCTCGATCTCCGAGAACTCGACGATCTCGTCGAACTTCGCCTGGATCTCCCGGCGTCGCATCCCGAGGATCGCGCCGTTCAGGAAGATGTTCTCGCGCCCGCTGAGCTCGAAGTGGAACCCCGTCCCGACCTCGAGCAGGCTGGCGACGCGGCCGGTGATCGCGGCCCGGCCCTCCGACGGCTCGACGATCCGGGAGAGGATCTTCAGCAGCGTCGACTTGCCCGCCCCGTTGCGGCCGACGAGCCCGATCACGTCTCCCTGCTCGATCTCGAAGCTGATGTCGCGCAGCGCCCAGAACTCCTCGGTCCGGGTGTGCCCGCCCTTGAGCCGCGTGGCCGCACGCCGCGGGATGCCCGCCAGCGTGTCGCGCAGGGTGTAGTGCGACGGCTTGCGGTTGGCGGCGATCTGGTACCGCTTGCCGATCTGCTCGACGGTGACGATCGCCGCCATCAGAGCTCGTCCGCGAACGTCCGCTCGATCCGCCGGAAGAAGAAGGCGCCCGAGACGAGGATTGCGAAAGACACGACGACCGAGAGGGCCGGCAGCCAGCCGAGCGTCCACGGCAGGTCGAACAGCGCCCACCGGAAGCCCTCGATCACCGCGACCATCGGGTTCAGGTCGTAGAGGGTCCGCCAGCGCTCCGGAACCTGGGTCGACGCGTAGAAGATCGGTGAGGCGAAGAGCCAGATCTGGGTCATGAACGGGACGATGTAGCGGACGTCGCGATAGCGGGCGTTGAGCGCGGAGAGCCACGTCCCGACGCCGACGGTGGCGACAAGCGTGAGCACGATCAGGGCTGGGAGGGCGACGAGCCGCCACGACGGATACAAGCCGTACCAGGCCATGAGGCAGAAGAGGACGGCGAGCGCCAGCAGCAGGTCGACCAGGAACGAGCCGGCGGACGAGATCGGGAGGATGAGCCGCGGGAAATAGACCTTCGTGACCAGGTTCGTGTTCGCGACCAGGACCGCCGCCGCAGCCGTGATGCCGGCCGCGAAGAGTGTCCAGGGCACGAGCCCCGAGAAGACGAACACCGAGTAGGGAAGGTTGCCCGGCACCGCCTGCGACTTGCCGCCGATGAGGCTCCGCAGCAGCACGAAGATCGTCATCAGCAGCAGCGGCTGAAGCACCGCCCAGGCGACGCCGAGGACGGTCTGCTTGTACCGCACCTTGACGTCGCGCCACGTCAGGAAGTACAGGAGCTCGCGGTACTCCCAGAGGTCGCCGAGCCGCAGTGAGGGCCACCCGGTCGTCGGTGCGATCACCAGGGTCGCCTGCGGCGTCGCGGCAGCCGAACTCGGTCTACGCCATCCGGCGAGATCGACGGAGACCGCTGTCCTCGCCGGCGGCTTCTCGCCGGAAGCCTCGATCGACATCTAGGGCGATGGTACCGCGTCGATCCGGGGAGTGCCCGAACCAGCAGACGGCCAGTTTCGCGACCTCGCGCTCGGCGCCATGCCCGGCCTCGAGGCGCCTCCGCGCCTCGGCTCCGAGCTGCTCCGCGAGACCCGGGTCGGCCGCGAGCAAGACGATCGCGGCCGCAAGCGCGTCCGGATCCCGCTCGGGGACGATCAGGCCGGAGATCCCGTCGACCACGAACTCGGGGATCCCCGACACGGCCGTGGCGATCGCGGGCACGCCGCAGGCGGCGGCATCGAGGATGCTGACCGGCAGCCCGTCGCGGTCGCCGTCGGGCTGCACCTCCGAGGGGGCGAGGAGCACCAGCGCCGAGGCGAGCCGCTCGAGCACCACCTCGTTCGGCAGGTGGCCCCGGAACGAGACCCGCCCCTCGATGCCCAGCCTCTCGGCGCGCGCCCGGAGGGCGGCG
This sequence comes from uncultured Actinomycetota bacterium, assembly GCA_963768435.1. Classification (GTDB taxonomy): domain Bacteria; phylum Actinomycetota; class Thermoleophilia; order Gaiellales; family Gaiellaceae; genus PALSA-600. Next base: position 52,619 of record CAVYIB010000028.1, on the reverse strand, counting down.
AGCTCGCCGCCCTCACCGACCAGCTCCAGGCGGATGTCGGCGCCCGCCTCTGCCGCCCGCGCAACCGCCTCGATCGCCGTTCCGAACCCCTTGAGCGGGGAAGGCGTCCCGACCGCAAGGAGCAGGAACGGCCGCTCGCGGTCTCGCGCGGGCGGCACCTCCGCCGGGCCGAGGCAGCCGACCACGGTGCGCTTCGACCGCGGCGCGAGGATCCCGAGCCGCCGCTCCATGTCCTCCGAGACGCAGAAGACGCGCTCGGCCGTCTCGGCCTGGCGGCGAAGAAGCGCCGAGCCCTGCCAGAGGCTGTAGGGCGAGTGGGCCGTGAACGTGAACGGGACCCTCGCGAGCCCCGCGGCGCAATAGGCGACCGTGCCGACGCCGTCGGCGAACGTGCCGTGGACCCGGGCGCGGGAACGCTGCGAGCGCATCCGCGAGCGTCATCCCTTTCAGCGCCAGCGCGAGATAGCCGCTGCGGCCGCGTTCGCGATCGAGCGGCGCCTTGAGCAGCTGGAGCCGGGCGATCGTCGCGGCCGAGGCGAGCGGTCGCCGCAGGAAGGTGCGGAGCGCACCGAGCCCGATCCGCGGTACGAGCGGGTCGACGGGGACGCCGGTGCGCCGAAGCTCGTCCAGCTCGCGGTCGAGAAACGTGGTGCCGGTCGGCAGCGCGGGCACGAGCCAGACGACCGTCTCGGGTGCCTCCGCAACCGCCTCGACGATCAGCTGCGCACCGAGACGGCGGGCTCCCGGAAAGCGTCCCAGACCGTCGAGCGCCTCGGCCAGCCGGCGGCTGATCCCCGGCGCGAGCGTGTCGAAGGGAAACGCGAAGAAGTTCGTCGCCCGGACCGCGACGGGCCTCAGCCCTGCGTCGGAGAGGGCGCGGAGCAACTCGCTCTCGGTCAGCGGCCTGGAGCGCTCCCGCAGGCCGATCCCGAGCGTCTCGGCCAGGCGGAAGCCGAGGTCATTCGGGGATCGCCGTTGAGGCACGGAGACGATCACGCGGCCTCCGGGCTTGACGACCCGGGCGAGCTCGCAGAGCGCTTCGCCGGGCTCCTCCAGGTACTCGAGCACACCGAGCGAGACGCAGGCGTCGAACCGGCCGTCGGCGAACGGAAGCCGTCGCACGTCGGCTCGCAGCCAGCGGTGAGCGGGCCACCGCCGGCGGGCCGCGTCGACCATCCCGGGCTCGGCATCGACGCCGACGATCTCGGACGCACCGGCCTCCTCGAGCGCGGGCACGAGCGTCCCGGCGCCGCACCCCGCGTCGAGCACCGCCTCCGGGCGTACGCGCCCAAGCGTGCGACGCACCGCCCGGGCCTGCGTGAGGAACCCGTACTCCACGGCCCGCCCGTCCTCGTAGTGCCCGACCGAGTCGGCGAAGAACTCCTCCGCCGGGGGCCTTCGCCTCAAGCGCAGCGCCACGGCTCCGATCCGGACGTCCTCGCCGCTCAGGCGCTCGAGTGCGAGCGGCTCGAGGGGATCGACGTTGACGCGGCGGCCGCCGCCGAAGCCGAGCCGGTAACCGGCGGCCGCCGCCGCCGCGACGACCCGTTCGTCATGGCGGTCGTCCGGATAGCCGATGGCGTCGCAGGCGACCCCGACATGCTCCTCGATCAGCCGCCTCGATTCGCCCAGCTCGAGACCGAGCCGGTCGTCGTCGAGCGTGGTCAACACCGAATGGGTGTGGCCGTGCGAGCCGACGCCGAATCCCAGCCCAGCCAGCTTGCTCGCCTGCTCCCAGGTCATGGGCAGGCCGGCGGCGGCATCGTCGCCGGGCAGGGCGCGAAGCACGCGCTCGCGCCGGCCGGGATCGAGCAGCTTGAGCCCGTGGACGGCCGTGTGGGCGGCCTCGAGTTGGGTCGAGGGCGCGCTCCCGGGGACGAGCCGGACGGCGAGCCTGCGGGCGCGGGGCTCGTCGAGGGCCAGGAGGCGGGCGTAGGCGCGATCCGGCCAGGGGGCCGTCCGCTCCTCGATGCACGCGGTCGGAAGGAAGAACGCTGCCGGGATCCCGAGCCGGAGCAGCAGCGGAGCGGCGATCTCGGCGTTGTCGGCGAACCCGTCGTCGAACGTGACCGCGAGCCGGCGACCGCGAACCGGCGCCCGCGCGAGCTCGCCCAGGGCGATCGGGGCCGCAACGCGGGCGAACGCGGTGAGGATTCGCTCGAGCTCGGCCGGCGAGGTACCGGCATGCCAGGGGGGTAGGTCGTCCCCGACCCGATGGAAGCCGAGGACGATGGCACAGTCGCGCGGGAGCGTCCTCAGCACGAGGTCCGCAAAGCGGCGGCTCTCGAGCAGGCGTGCCGGCGCGACCCCCACCTCAGGTCGCCTTCTCGAGCTCCGGAAGCAGCAGGTCGAGATGGTGGTCGATCGAGAATCGGGCCGCGATCTCGGGCCCGCGCGCTCCGAGCTGGGCCCTCAGCGGCTCGTCGCCGAGCAGCCTCCGGAGCGCATCCGCGAGCCGCGCCGGATCTCCGGGCGGGACCAGCAGCCCACCTTCACCCGGCACGAGCCACGAGGGGATGCCGCCGGCGTCACTCGCAACCACGGGCAGGCCTGCGGCGAGCGCTTCCAGCCCGATCAGGCCGAACGGTTCCTGCCACAGCGCCGGAAAGGCGAGAACGCGGCTCCGATGGAAGAGGTCGAGCCGCTCCCCGGGCGAGATCCAGCCGGTGAAACGAAGCCTCTCGCTCATCCCGAGCTCGGCTGCGAGGGCCTCGAGCGGGGCTCGGTCGGGCCCGTCGCCGGCGATCGTCGCCGTCGCGCCCGGCAGCTCGGCCAGCGCCCGGAGCAGAACCTCGCCGCCCTTGCTCGCGATCAGGCGGCCGATGAAGAGCACGTCGGTCGAGCGCACCTCCTGCTCGCTCGCCGGCGGAACCGAGGCGACGGGGGGCGGGACGACCTTGACCGTGCCGCTCCGGGCGCCTGCCGCCTCGAACTGCTGAGCGACGAACGGCGAGGCGACGAGGAGGGATCGAAGCCCGGGCAGCAACTGCTCCCAGGCCCGGACGCGGCGATACGCGCGCAGGATCCGGTCAGGGCGCCGGCTCATCGTCCGCTCGGTGTAGGCCCGCCAGAAGCAGTGAACGCCGGGGCCGTCGCAGAAGGCCTGGCTGCGCGCGAGGTAACGGGCGTTGCCGGGGCAGATCATGCCGTAGTCGTGCGCGTAGAGCAGGGTCGGCGCGAGGCGGGCCGCCTCGGCCGCGACTGACGGCGAAGGCGCGACCTGCACGTAGACGACATCCGGCCGGGCCCGTTCGAGAGCCACTCGGAGGCGCCCCCTGGTGTCAGCGTCGAGCTCGACGCCGTCGGCCTCGATGCCCGACGCCGAGATCACCTCGACGCCTGCGAACCGGGATTCGTCACCCGCCGCGGTGACAACGACGTTCTCGATGCCGCGAGCCTCGAGGCCGGGGAGAAGGACTTCGAGGTACGTCCGGACACCACCCACGGCGCCGAGGTGGTCGACGACGTGAACGACCCTCACCAGTCCCCCCGGTAGACGGCGCTCACGCGGCGAACAATAAGCTCCACCATCGCCGAGCGAGCGCCACTCCTTCCGAGCCTCCGCCAGATCCTGCACCAGCGTTGACGGTGCGGCTGCTCTACGTCGCTGCAGACCCGGCCCTGACGATCGACCAGCTGGGCGGTGCCGGGACCCACATGCGCGGCACCATCGAGCCGCTTCGGGCGCAGGGGATCGAGGTTCAGGTCGCGATCGGCTCGCCCGAGAGCCGGTCGGAGCAGCCGACCAGCGCGCAACGACCCGCTCCGGGCCTGCGGCGCGCCGCTCCGGAGCCGGTTCGGCTCCTCGGGCGCGACCTTCGGCTCCTCGCCCACGGGCGTGCGTTCCGGTCGGCCACGTTCGACCCGTTCGACTGCGTCTACGAGCGCTCCGCGTACCTGCTCGATGTCGGCCGCCCACTGGCACGGGAGCGTGGGGTGCCGTACGCGATCGAGACCGACGGCATCATGGTCTCCGCGCGCCGTGCGACCTACGGCACCGCACTGCACCGCTACGGCGAGCGGCTCGAGCGGTCGAAGATCCGGTCCGCCGATCTGGTGGCGGTGATGAGCAAGGCGTCGCGGAACGAGGTCGCGGAGCGTTACGGCATCCCGGAGAGCCGCGTGCTCGTCAAGGGCCTCGGCGTCGAGGCGGCGCTCGTCGAGCGCGCCTGGCCTGCCAAGACGCAGATCGACGTCGGCTGGGCCGGGACGTTCCAGGCCTATCACGGGGTCGAGCTGCTGGTCGAGGCGCTACGCCTGCTGGGCACTGCCTCTGCGCTGCTCGTCGGTGACGGGCCCGGACGGGCGGATGTCGCGGCCGCGACGCAGCGCCTGCCCGTCGAGCTTCCCGGGCTCGTCCCGAGGGAGCAGGCGCTGGAGCGGCTCGCGGGCTGCCGCGTGCTCGTGATTCCGGAGAGCGCCGAGACCGTCTACCCGGTGAAGCTGCTCGAGTACGCGGCGCTCGGCCGTCCCGTCGTCTGTCCGAGACGACCGGCGTTCGACGAGTTCGAGTCGGATCGCGGGGCACTGCTCTTCGGCTTCCAGCCGGGCGACCCGGCAGATCTCGCCCGGGCGATCACCGAGGCGCTCGCTGCGACCGGCGATCGAGCGGACAGGCTCCGCGACCTCGTCGCTCGCGAGTACACCTGGGACGCGGTCGCCCGCCGTCTCGCGGACGGCTTCCGGAGGCTCGTCGGTCACGCCTGAAGCAGCGAGTCGTAGACGGCGCCGATCTGCGGCCCGACCGAGCTCCACCAGAACCGCTCCGACGTCTCCCGAATCGCCTGCTCGGACCAGGTCCGCGCCAGCCCCTCCTCGAGCGCGGCCGCCAGCGCGGCCGGGTCCTCCGGATCGACGAGCAGGCCGTTGACGCCCGGGACGATCTGATCGGGAATCCCCCCGACTCGCGTGGCAACGACAGGACGGCCTGCGGCAAGCGCCTCCATGATCCCGACCGGCGTGCCCTCCGCCCGGCTCGGCAGGCACAGGAGGTCGGAGGCCGCGAGCAGCGTCGCCACCGCGGCGGCGTCCAGCGCGCCGAGCTGGACGATGCGCTCCGAAGCGAGCTCCCCTCCACCTCCCGCAAGGCAGGTGACGTCATCCACCTGACCGAGCGCCTCGGCGAGGACGTCGAACCCCTTTCTCGGGATCGCCGCTCCGATGAACACGATCAGGCGAGCTCCCTGCGCGATTCCGAGCTGCCTTCGGGCCGCCTGCCGGTCGCCCGGAACGAACCGGGTTGCATCGACGCCCATCGGGATCACCAGGATCCGGTCGGCCGGTACCCCGGCCGCTCGAAGATCGTCGGCCATCGGCCCGGAGACCGCGATGACGCTGTCCGCAGCCTGGCAGGCGGCGAGCATCTCGGCGCGGTAGCGCTCCTGGATCCCGCCGCTGCGAAGCCAGCGCACGTCCGTGCCGTGCGCAGTCAGGACGCACGGCACACCCAGCCGCCCGGCAAGCGCGACTGCGGCGGGCCCGACCGAGCGAAGGAAGTGGCCGTGCACGAGGCGCGGGCGCTCGCCTGCTCGCCGAAGCGCCCAGGCAGCTCCGACGGTTCGCGCGCGCACCTCGGTGCCCAACGGCACGCGGAGCATGCGGTACGGGATCACCCGGCCAGGCTCGGCCGCCTCGACCCAGCCTCGCTGCCAGCCCGGCACTGCCCTTCCCCAGATCCGCCCGTGCAGCGACGGAAGCAGCAAGCGCGGGACGAGCACGAGCTGCCGGTAGCCGGAGGCGAGAGCGCGCACCTCCTGCTCGACGAACGCGCCGGCGTACGGCTCGTCCGCGGACGGCCACATGTCCGCCAGCACCGCAACGGTTGGGCGCGACTCGTCCACGCGCGGAGACTAACGGCGCCGGATCGCAAACCCGGCGTGCCCACGGATAAAGTCAGTCGCGGTGCGACGAGTCCATGACGCCCGCCGCCCCCCGCATCCGGATCCTCTACGTCCACCACCGGGGCGAGCTGGGCGGGGCGCCTGAGAGCCTTGCGCAGCTGATCCGCTCGCTCGACCAGGGCCGGTTCGAGGCGCACGTGTACTGCCCACCCGGCGCGGCCGCGCGACTCTTCGCCGAGGCCGGGGCAACCGTTCACACGGGCCCTGTGGCCGCGTTCACGCACATCTGGGCGAGCACGTATCACGGGCTGCGCTGGCTGCTTCTCGCGCGCGAGCTTGCGCGGCTGCCTGCGCACGTCGCCGCCTTCGACCGCCTGCTCGGAACGGGCTTCGACGTCGTGCACCTGAACGACTCGCCGCTCGTCCCGGCCGCCTACCTCGCGCAACGGCGCGGCGTTCCCGTCGTCTGGCACCTCCGCTCGGCGCCCGGCGGCGGCCTGCGCGCCGGGCTCCTGCGGAAGGCGATCCGCCGGTTCGGGACGGAGGTGCTTGCGATCAACCGCGACGTCGCCGACCTCTGGCGGGTGCCTGCGGCGCTCGTGCCGAACCCCGTGGACCTGGAGCGGTTCAGCCCCGGCGACCGCCGCGTCGCGCGGGCGCGCCTCGGGCTGCCCGCGGACGGCCGGATCGTCTCCTACGTCGGCTTCCTCTACCCCGCGAAGGGCGCCCCGACGCTCCTGCTCGCGGCGGGTCTCGTGCGCGACCGGGGAGTCGAGGCCGGGTTCGTGATCGCGGGCGGCGCCGTCCGCTCGCCGGCGTACTTCCGCACGCCAACGGGGCGGCTGCTCCGGCGCCTCGGGCTGGCACACGACTACGAGGGGGGCGCCCACGCGACGGTCGCGGCGCTCGGGCTCGACGGCGCGGTGCGCTTCCTGCCGTTCACCGGCGAGGTCGAGGAGGTCTACCGCGCGAGCGACCTCGTCGTCGCTCCTTCACAGGGGCCGGAGATCGGAAGGTCCCTGCTCGAGGCAGCCGCCACGGGCGTTGCGGCCGTGGGCAGCGGCTCCACCACCGGCGGCGGCGTCCTCGAGCCCGGCGTGACCACGGCGTTCACGACGGGGCTCGGGCCGGAGCCGCTGGCCGAGGCGATCGGCGCGCTGCTCGCAGATCCCGCCCGGCGCGACGCGATGGGAGCCGCGGCACGGCTCCATGCGCTCGCCACGTTCGACCCGAGGCGGATCGTGGAGCAGGTCGAAGCGATCTACGAGCGGCTTGTATCTACGATCGATTCATGACCGCGATCCTCGGCCTCAACGCGTACCACGGCGATGCGGCCGCCGCGCTCGTGATCGACGGCGAGCTCGTCGCGGCCGCGGAGGAGGAGCGCTTCAACCGGGTCAAGCACTGCGCCGGCTTCCCGGCACTCGCGGCGCGCTGGTGCCTCGAGGATGCCGGGCTCGAGCCCGGACGGCTCGACCACATCGCGATCGGCCGCGACCCGCGCGCGAACCTCGGCGCCAAGGTCCGCCGCCTCGCCACGCGGCCTCCGAGCCTCTCGTTCGCCCGCTCGCGGGCGCGCAACGCCTCGCGCGTCGGTGGCGGCGGTGTCCGCACCGCGCTCGCCGGCGCGCTCGGCGTGCCCGAGTCGTCGCTGACTGCGGCCGTCCACGCCGTCGAGCACCACCGCGCGCATGCGGCGAGCGCGTTCTTCGCCTCGCCGTTCGACGAGGCGGCCGTGCTGACCGTCGACGGCTTCGGCGACTTCGCCTCGACGATGCTTGCCGCCGGAAGCGGAAACCGGCTCGCCGTCCTCGGGCGCGTGCTCTTCCCCCACTCGCTCGGCATCTTCTATACGGCGGTCACGCAGTGGCTCGGCTTCCCTCACTACGGCGACGAGGGAAAGGTGATGGGGCTCGCGCCGTACGGCGACCCGGAGCGCTACCTGCCGGCGATGAGGAAGATCGCCCGCAGCGAGAACGGCTCGTTCCGGCTCGGGCTCGAGTACTTCACCCATCACACGAAGGGCGTCGAGATGACCTGGGGTGACGGCTCCCCGACCGTGGGCCGGATCTTCTCCTCACGCCTCGAGGAGGAGCTGGGCCCGGCGCGCTCGCCGGCCGAGGAGCTCGGGACACGTCACATCGCCGTCGCGGCCGCGCTTCAGGCTCGACTCGAGGAGCTGGTGCTGGAGCTGGCCGGGTCGCTCGCGACGAGCACGGCGTCGCCGAACCTCTGCCTCGCGGGCGGCGTCGCGCTGAACGCGGTCGCAAACGGTCGCATCCGGCCGGAGACGCGGTTCGAGGAGCTCTACGTCCAGCCGGCTGCCGGTGACTCGGGGACGGCGGTCGGCGCCGCGCTCGACATCTGGTGCTCGACGCTCGGCCGACCCCGCGGCGCCCCGATGCGACACGCCTACTACGGCCCTGCGTACGACGACGCCGCGATCGAGTCCGCGCTCGCGGCAGCGGGAGTCGAGGGCGAGCGCCTCGACGACGACGCGTTGTTCCGGCTCGTCGCCGAGCGAATCGCCGCGGGCGACGTCGTCGGCTGGTTCCAGGGCCGGATGGAGCTCGGCCCGCGCGCGCTCGGGAACCGCTCGATCCTGGCCGACCCGCGTAGCCACGAGATGAAGGACGTGCTGAACGCCCGCGTGAAGCACCGCGAGCCGTTCCGACCCTTCGCACCGTCCGTCCTCGCCGAGCGCACGGGCGAGTGGTTCGACCAGAGCTACACCTCGCCGTTCATGGTGCTCGTCTACGACGTCCTTCCGGACAAGCGCGAGCTCGTGCCGGCGATCACGCACGTCGACGGGACCGGACGGCTGCAGACGGTCGAGGAGTCGGCGAGCCCGCGCTACTACCGGCTGATCTCGGAGTTCGAGCGGTTGACCGGAGTGCCGATGCTGCTCAACACGTCCTTCAACGAGAGTGAGCCGATCGTCACCAGCCCGGCCGACGCGCTCGAGACGTTCTCGAAGACGCGGATCGACCTGCTCGTGCTCGGGAACTACGTCGTGCGCCGCAGCACGGCCGCATACGCGGAGAGCAGCGAGCCCGCGGCCAGCGCCCACGAGTAGGCCTCCTCCGCGCGCGACCGGGCGTTCGCCCCGAGCTCGGAGCGGAGGGCGCTGTCCCCGAGAAGTCGCTCGATCGCCGCACGGAGCGCCACCGGATCCCCGGGCGGGACGAGCAGGCCGGTGACTCCGTCCTCGACCGCGTCCACGAGCCCGCCCGTCCGCGTCGCGACGACGGGGCGGCCATGAGCCATCGCCTCCCTGGCGACCACGCCGTAGCCTTCACGACGCGAGGGAACGCAGACCACGGCCGCGCGATCGAAGCTCGCGCCGAGCTCGGCGGTGGCGACGAAGCCGGCCGCGTCCGGCACGCGGTCGCGGAGCGGGCCGTCCCCGACGACGACCCGGGCGATCCCGTCGGTCGCCGCGACGAAATCGAGGATCCCCTTCTCCTCGCTGAGCCGGCCGGCGTAGAGCACGTGAGGCGGCTCGTCGGGCGCGATCGTGGTCGCGGGGATGTCGACGCCGTTCGAGATCACCTTCACCTCACGGGCCCCGAGCTCGCGGGCGGCGTCGCCGAGGAACGGCGAGGCCGCGATCACGACCCGGGCGCTGCGGAGCGCGAGCCGCGCGAGCCGGGGCGAGCGGCGGGCCAGCTCGACGTCGGTTCCCCACACCTGCAGCACGACCGGCTTCCCGGTGAACCGGGCGGCGAGCGCAGAGGGGATCCAGTGGGCGTGGACGACGTCCGCGTTACGCGCAGCGCGCCGCGCCGCCAGGGCGAGCTCGCCGAGGAACAGCGGGAGCGCCGCGGCCAGCCACGGTTTCGCCTTCAGGTTCTGGACGATCCCGTTGCCGAAGGCGATCCCGTAGTGGCGGACGTCTGCCGGCGAGACGACCTCGACCACCGCGCCCGCCTCGCGAAGCGCCTTGACCTGCGCGGCGACGAACGCGCCGGCGATGTCGTCGGGCGAGCGCGGATACGACGTCGTGACGACGCAGATCCGCAAAGGCTAGGCGGGCTCGGGATGCGCCAGCCCCGAGCCTCGCGCGGCGCGGCTCTTTGCGGGCACGGTCTTCGGCGCGGCGGCCGCAGGCCCGAAGACGAGCGGCACGGCGAGTGCGAGCGTCAGGAACACGAAGAAGTAGTAGAAGGACATCGTCAGGTAGAAGGCGTTCGAGGCCAGCGTCCCCGCCAGCGCCGCCGTCCAGCCCCAGGCGAGCGGGCGGACGCGCGCGGCGAGCGGGTCGCCCACCTTCGCGAGAGCGGCGCCGAGGTGCTGGGCGAGGATCAGCCGGGCGAACACCCAGATCAGGAAGCACGCGAAGAGCACCGTGCCGACGATCCCGGTCTCGACGATCAGCGAGACGTAGAAGGAGTGCGGCCCCCAGTTCGACTTGCCGGTGGCGGCCTGGTAGTAGATCGAGAAGTTGTTCAGCCCGAGCCCGAGCAGCGGATGGCTGTGGAGGATCTGCGGGATGAAGTCGTAGACCTTCAGGTGCACCGACTCGGAGCCGCCGCCGGTCTGCGTCCGCGACCGGAAGACGACGAGGAAGAAGTGGAGGCGGCTCACGACGACGACCGCGAGCACCGCGAGCGCGCCTGCGATCGGCGCGATCAGGGCGCGCGACCTCAGATAGCCGCGATAGGGCAGCGCCAGGACGAGCGCGCCGACTCCGAGACCGAGCAGCCCGCTACGCGACAGCGTCGCGATCTCGACGACCAGCATGAAGCCGATCAGCGCGGCGAGCTTCCGCTTCAGCCGGTGCTCCGGCTCGAGCCTCAGGTAGAGCGGCGTCAGGACGAGCAGGGGGACGATCAGCATGATCCCGAGGTGGTTCGGGTCGCCGGTGAGCGCGTTCGGCCGGTAGACCGACGAGCCGCCGACCGCGCCGTAGATGTTGATCTGGCTGGCTCCTCCCGTCAGCGGCGAGACGAAGATCGAGTCGAGGTTGACGCCCGCCTGGGCCGTCACGAGCTGAAGGACCCCGTACGCCGCGTTCGCCGCCACCCCGCCGCAGAACGCGGCCAGCGCCGTCCAGTAGTACGCCACACCGCGACGCCAGAGCCAGGCGACGCCGAGCGCGAGGAAGGTGAAGTGGATCAGGAACTTGATGAAGCCCTTCTCGAGCTGCTGGAGCCCCGTCGCCGTGTCGAGGTTGTAGAAGCCGAGCAGATAGACGAGCGAGAACGCCGCGAGCCACCCGAGCAGCACCACGGTCGTGCGCGGCAGCCGCGGCCGCGTGACGAGCACGAAGCAGACGATGAAGCAGATCGCCAGGATGTCCGCGAGCGCGAGCGCCGACCCGAAGCTCCAGTGCACCTTCTCGAACGTGCAGCAGAAGAGCGTCGCCAGGAAGAAGAAGCTCGTGAGCCGCCTCACCGTGTCTCCTCCGGCCGATCTCTCCGTGGCCACCCCCGCCACTGTCTCCGTCGGCCGTGTCCGGGGACAGTCACCGTCACGGAAGTGTGACAGCGAACTGCCCGCCGCGGCGATTCTCCAGCAACGGCGCCAGGTTCAGCCGTGGCTTTCCGGACACGTCCGGGGACAGTCCCAGTGACGGAAGCGTCACGGAGTGCGCACAACCGGCTCATGCGGGCTTGTCCAGTGTGTGCAGGAGGTCGGCGAGCTCCTGGACGCGAGTGCGGCGGTCGAGCTTCGTCTTCCACTCGGCCGAGAGCGGTGAGGCGGAGAGCTTGCCCTCGCGCCAGCGGTCGCGCATGGCGGTCAGCTCGCGCTCGATCCCCTCGATGTCCAGCGGGTCGACCACCACGCCGGCGCCCGTCTCGCGGATCAGGTCGGCCGCCGCGCCGTCGGACGGGACGACCGCGAGGATCGGCCGCTCGGCCGCGAGATACTCGAAGACCTTCCCGGAGAGGACGCCTTTCCCCCGGCCGCCGGCGTCCGGGATCAGGAGCAGCAGCGCCTCGGAGTCGCGCTGAAGCTCGAGCGCCCGGCGATGGGAGGCGTAGGGGACGATGTCGATGCGATCCATGATCCCGGCTGCCCATTCGCGGTCGGCGGCCCGGAAATCGCCGACGAAGCGGGCCACGACGCCGTCGACGCGGGAGAGCGCCGTGAGGAACGGCTTCGGGTCGCGCTTGCCGAAGAACGAGCCGGCGTGCGTGATCCGGAAGCGCTCGGTCGACGGCTCGTAGTCCATCCCGGCGAAGTCCTCGAAGTCGGAGCCGTTCGCGATCGTCAGCACAGGCCCGCGCGGGTTCTTCGCCCGCATCTCGGCGGCGATCGCCTCGGAGACGGCGATGCTCGCATCGGCCTGCCGCGCGACGAGCGAGGCGACGGCGTGCAGCCCCTGCTCCTTCACCCGGACCGAGAGCTTCTGCGAGTCGCGGTGGGGATGGGCGACGAGCGAGTCCCGGAGGTCCGCGACCCAGCGCGCACCGGTCGCCCGCTTCACTGCGGCGCCGATGAAGTTGATCGACGGCGGCGGCGAGGTGGTCACGACGACGTCGATTCCCTCCTCGCGCACGATCTTGATCGCAGCCGGGATCGCGGTCAGGTTGTACGTGACGTTCTCGTCGGGCAGGAGCAGCCGTCTGCCCATGAGCGACGCCTGGCGCGTGTAGCGCTCGAGGCCCATCGTCCCGTGCAGCTCCTCGGCCGGCCGGCGCCCCTCGGGCCCGATGAACTTCACCCGGTGCACCCAGGCGAGCGTCGGCGGCGGCAGCTCGTCGTCGCGGTGGATCCACTTCGGATCGTCGGGGGCGAGCACGTGCGTCTCGATCCCGAGCTCCGGCAGGTGCGTCGCGAACTTCAGCGGCCGCTGGACGCCTCCGCCGCCGGCCGGCGGGAAGTAGAGCGTGACGAGGAGGACCTTCATGTCGGCAGGCGGTAGAGACGGCCGTCCTTGACGGCCCAGGTGGCACCGTACCTGCGGGGTATCGCCGGATCCCCCGTGGCCAGCCAGTGGTCGACGTCGATCTGCCGCTGGGCGGGGTCGTTGGCCTTCGTGTTCGCGACGTGGGCGATCGGGGCGCCGACGACATACACGGGAGCCGCTGCGAGGATCTCGTAGCTCGTCGGGAGCGAGGCGATCACGACCGCCCCCCTGGGCAGGGCCCGCACCTGCTTCAGCAAGGCCGGTGAGAGCGCATCGGCGTCGACGGGGTGGAGCGGTGTCCACTGCCTGAAACCGTGGACGGCGACCGGAAGGACGAACAGCCCGGCTGCGAGCGCAGCCAGCCCGTAGCGCTCTTTCGGCCGGTCGCGCGCGAAGACGATCCCGAACACGAGCGCCCCGGCACCCGCGACCAGCGCGAACCACGTCACGGCGCCGGGCCCTCCGTGCCGGAGGCCGTAAGCGAAGTCGCCGGGCCATCTCCGCTCGAGCAGGAACCCGGCCAGGAGGGCGAACGGCAGGACCCACACGGTCCGGGCGAGCAGCGCGAGGCCGCCCGCGAACGCGAAGGCGAACGGGATGAACCCGGCCGCCCGTCTGCGACTGCGAGAGCGAGACGGCATTCGAGAACGGGACGAAGAGCTCCGGGATCAGCATCAGCGCCAGGATCACGACGGTGCCGCCGAGCACGAGCGCACCCCAAGGCCGGCGGGCGGCGACCACGGCGACGGGCACCAGCACGAGGGCGGCAACCGCGATCGCCCCGGTTCGCCCGGGCACCTCGGCCGCAAGCCGGAAGTGATGCACCGAGGTGACCACGAGCTCGCTCCCGTAGTGCGCGAGCGTCGCCGCCTGGGTCTTCTCGTCGGGGTTGACCGACAGGGTCTCCGCGACGAGCGGCCGCAGCCAGAGCACCGCGAGGCCGGATGGCACGATCGACGCTGCGAGCGCCACGGTCGTCCGCCGCCACTCCCGCGGCCGTAGCACCGAGTATGCGCCGAGCGGAAGCAGCGCGAAGAGGGCGTAGGTCGGGTGGACGAGCGCGAGGGCGCCGAATCCCACGGCGAGCGCCGCCGCATCGGCCCGCCGGCCGAGATGCAGGTAGGTGAAGAAGAGCGCGAACACGACCGGCACGAGCAGCTGCCGCGACGAGGTCGCCGGCAGCGCCAGAGAGACATACGAGCCGCCATGCCCTGCGGCGAAGCAGAAGAGGCCGACCGACGCCGCGAGCACGCCGATTCCGCCGGTCGCAGAGCGGAACACCGCCACCCCCGACTCCCAGGCCACGACGCAGGCGAGCGGCACCAGGATCGACGCCTCGCGATGCACGACGACCGACGGATCGAGACCCGAGATCTTCACGATCAGCGCGAGGAACCCGTGCCAGAGCGGAAAGGCGTACCCCGGATGAAGCCCGCCGCCCGCCAGCTCGTCCACGGAGCGCAGGTGCAGGTGCCTGAGCTCGACGAGCTTCCTGACCCGCGCCTCGTGGAAGAGCGCGTCGCCCGAGACCGCCCCTTCCACCCGCCAGAGCAGCAGGCCGAGGACGGCTCCGCCCCCGAAGACGGCGAGCCGTGCCCAGCGCGGCTCGCCGGTCACAGGCTCCCGAGCCGGCCGCCGTCCGCGCCGGATGCCGAGCGCGATCGCCGCTGCGAGCCCGATCAGCGTCATCACCGAGGTGGCGACCGAGATCGTGCGGTGGAGCACGAACACGGCCGCCCAGGCCAGGAACAGGGCGCCGAACGTCCAGGCGAGCGTCGGCGACAGCCCGCGCTGTCCGAGCGCCCGCGCGACGAGGAACCCCGGGAGCAGCACGAGCCCGGTCGCGAACGCCAGCCGGATGTACTCGGAGATCACGAGAGCAGCGAGGGGACGTCGCCGGAGCCGAGGAAGCGCACGCCCTCGCGGTAGCGCGCCCCTCTCTCGCCGCGAAAGAGGAGCGCCCGCAGCCGCAGCGACTAGAAGCAGGAGCTTCCGTGTCTGCTCGGCCTTGCGCGCACCGCGGTTCTTGGCCGTGAAGCGCAGGATCCCGCGCAGGTTCTCGACGTAGAGCTTCCCGCCGTGCGAGGCGCCGCCCAGATGCACGATCTCGGCGGTCGGCGTGAACCACACCTGCCAGCCGGCGCGGCGGAAGCGGTAGAGCCAGTCGGTCTCCTCGCTGAACATGAAGAACGCCTCGTCGAAGAGCCCGACCTCGTCGGCGGCCTCGCGCCGGACGAGCAGCGCAGCGCCGAGCAGCGACTCGACCTCGCGGGGAATGTCGTAGCCGAACCCGCCGCCGTAGAACGCGTTGAAGAGATCCGTGCGCGGCCCGAGCTTGCGCAGGAACAGGTACTCGGTCGCGAGCCGCCAGAGCGTCGGGTCTCCCCGGACGGACCGCTGCAGCGAGCCGTCCGGATTCGACAGGCGCGGCCCGACCACGGCAGCGCGTGGGTGGGCGTCGGCAAACGCGGCGAGCGCCTCGAGAGCGCCGTCGCGAGCCCACGCGTCCGAGTTCAGCAGCAGCCAGTAGCGCCCCCCGGCGGCCCGCATGCCGGTGTTGTTCCCGCCGCCCATGCCGCGGTTGTCCTGCTCGATCACCGTCACGTCCGGGAAGCGCTCCCGCACCAGCGCCACCGTCCCGTCGGTCGACCCGTTGTCGACGACGACCGTCTCGTGACCGCGAATCGACTCCAGGCATTGCTCGATGTGCCCGGCCGCATTCCACGTCACGACGACGACCGAGACGCCGTCAGCCATCGGCAACGGGCACCGGCGACCGGCGGAAGCCCTCCCACAGGATCACCACGAGCCCCGGCACCGCCAGGAGCAGTGTCATCAGGAAGAACACGAACCCGGTCGCGAACGCGTCGTCGGAGCTGACGCCGAGCCGCGTCAGGAAGCTGATGAAGAACGCCTCGCGCACCCCGAGCCCGTTGATCGTGAAGGGCACGAGCATCACGAGGAAGAGCAGCGGCCCGAGCACGATGTACGGCCGCACGGGCAGCTCGACGCCGACCGCCTTCCCGCCCGCCCAGATCGCGAGGATCCGCGAGACCTGCGCGGCGAACGTGATCCCGGCGACGACGAGCAGCGTTCTCGTGTGGTACCGGTAGCCGTGAATGCCCTCGTAGAGCGCCCGCGCGGTCCGCTCGGCGCGGAGCTTGCGCAACGGCTTGATCGCCCTGCGCAGGTGGCGCCTCGGCCGCTTGGAGAATGCGAGCGCGCCTGCGACGATCGTGCCGACGATGAAGAGGGCCTCGATCCAGAGGTAGGGCCCGATCGGGTAGTGGCCGATCGCGAGCAGGAGCCCGATCGCCGCCAGTAGAAGCGTCACTGCGCCTCCGATTGCCCGCTCGAGCACGACCGAGCCTGCGATCGGCGAGCCGAAGCCCGGATGCCGCTTGGTCGTCTCGTAGATCCGCGACGCGTCGCCGCCGACTCCCGTCGGCAGCACCTGCCCGACCGCGTAGGAGACGAAGTAGGCGCGGGTCAGCCAGGCGACCGACTCCCGGACGCCGCGGGCGCGCAGCAACAGCTTCCAGCGGTAGGCCTGCGGCGGGACGGTGATGAGGGTCAGCGTCGCGGAGAGCAGGAGCCAGCTGACGCTCGCCGAGCCGATCGTGTCCAGCGCCTGGCGGACATTGACCTTCCAGACGATGTACGCCCCGGCGAGGCCGGTCACGACGACCGTCGCGAGGACGCGAACCCAGCGCTTCCTCAGCATCGTCTAAACCGTCGCTTCGGCATCTGCCGTGACGAAGCGTATTCGCTCGACCGCCGCCGCGGCCCTGACCAGCGCCTCGTCTGCCGTTGCGCCCACGGCGAGAACCGCACCGGCGCAGTCGGACACCCGGAGCGGCCTGCCGAACCTGTACCCCGGCTCGCGGTAGAGCCGCGTCGAGACGATCCCGCTCATCGCCTGAGGCACCTCAGCCGTCTCGAGCGCGCCGGTGCGGAGCAAGGAGAAACCGGGTGGCCGCGCCGCCGACTCCTTCGAGCGGTCGCCCGGAGACCTCGCTGGCAGCGAGCGGCTGCCCGAGAGCCATGGCGAGAGCGAGCGCCGTCAGGTCGACGCCCGAGACGAGCTCCACGAGCTCGGTCTCGTGCCCGGCGCCCAGGCGAGCCGCGACCTCGATCACCTCGGGCCCTCCCCGACTGATCCGGAGCCGGGTCGTCGTTGGCCCCTCGTCGATCCCGAGCGCCTCGACCGCGCGACGGGTCACCTCCGTTGCAGTCTCCGCGTAGTCCGATGGCCAGGCGTAGCCGAGCGGCACGCCGAGCCCGTCCTCCGCGGCGATCCGGTCGGTGACGGCGAGCGGCACGAAGCTCCCTCCGGCCGAGAACCCGGTCACGGTCACCTCCGGGCCGTCGACGTACTCCTCGACGAGCACCACGCCGCTCCTCGAGACCTCGCGGGCCGAGGCAAGGGCGCGTTCGAGCCCGGCAGCACGGCGGACGAGCGAAAGACCGCCGCGGCTCGACCGGTCGGCCGCCTTCACGACGACCGGCGGCGGGATCTCGGAGGTGCCGTTCCCGCCGACGACCTCCCAGCGGGGCTGCGGGACACCGGCCTCAGCCAGGGCTTCCCGCTGGCGCAGCTTGTTCGTGGCCAGGATCGCGGTCGCCGGCTTCAGAGGGTGCGCCAGCCCGAGCTTGTCGGCGATGCGGGCCGCGACGGCGACCGGCGTGTCGGTTCCGGCGGCGATCACGCCGTCGAGCGGCAGCGCCGACGCCAGCCGCTCGATCGCGGATTCTTCGTCGATCGAGACGATGCAGCGGCGGTCGGCGAATGCAAATCCAGGGGCTGCGGGATCTCGGTCGCAGACCGCCGTCCAGATCCCGTGTGCCCGGGCCGTTTCGAGCAGCCCGAGCTGCGCGGGCCCGGCGCCGAGCACGAGCAAGGTCCGTCCTCTTTCGGGCGGTTCGACTGCCACCCGCCCCATTCTCGCTGTCGCATGCGACGACGGAGCGAGGGAAGGACGCGGGCTCCTCAGCCGCCGCTGACGATCAGCAGGTACACCGCGCGGAGCCTCACCGACCCAGTCGTCCACCTCGTTGCCTTGCCGGACGAGCTCCTCGAAGGCGGCGAGGAAATCGCCCCAGCGCCCTCCGGCCCGAGCAGCCGCCGGGCGACCACGAAGCTCCCCAGGTCGTCCGCTGCGTAACGCTGCACGGTCGCTCGACGGACCGTAAAAGGTCGAGGCCCAGGCGGAGGGACCGGGATCCCCCGCCTGGGCCTCTGGCCGGCGGGACGCCTACGCCGCGGCCTCGAGCTCGCCGGCGAGCTCGGCCGGCTGCCGGCTGCGCGAGCGCAGCGGCTTGATCAGGAACGCTGCGACCCCACCGAGCACGACGACACCCGCACCGAAGTAGACGGCGGCGTCCATCCCGTCGACGAAGGTGGTCGGCGTGCGGTAGCCGCCGTAGTGGGCGAAGATCGACGCCAGGACGGCTACTCCGAGCACGCCGCCGAGCTCGCGGATCGTGTTGTTCGCGCCCGAGGCCTTGCCCTGCTCCTCGAACCGCACCCGCGAGAGGACGACGTTCGTCACCGGCGCGAAGAAGAGCGCCATGCCGATCCCGGAGAGGCTGAACGGAAGCACGACGTCGATGTAGGGCGTCGTCGGCGTGGAGACCGTCGCGATCCAGGCGAGGCCGGCGCCCTGGAGCAGCAGGCCCGCACCCATCAGCCTGTGGCCGCCGATCCGGTCGGAGAGGGCCCCGGCGATCGGCGCGACGATCATCGGCATCGCCGTCCACGGGAGGATCCGAAGGCCGGAGCCGAGGGGCGAGTACCCCTGCACGGTCTGGAAGAACTGCGCGAGCAGGAAGATCGAGCCGAACATCCCGAACGAGAAGAGCAGCGAGGCGGTGTTCGCGAGCGCGAAGGCGCGGTCGCGGAAGAAGCGCATCGGCAGCATCGGCGCCGGCGTGCGGAGCTCCCACACGACGAACAAAGCGATGAACGCGAGGCCGGCCACGATCGCGCCGAGGATCTCGGGCGAGCTCCAGCCGAGCGAGTTGCCGCGAACGAGGCCCCACACGATCCCGAGCAGCCCGACTCCGGCGAGCACGAGGCCCGGCAGGTCGAGGCGGCTCGAGTCGCCACGGCTCTCGTCGAGGCGGAACAGGACGAGCGGGATCAGGACGAGGCCGATCGGCACGTTGAGCCAGAAGATCCACTGCCACGAGATCCCCGAGACGACTGCGCCGCCGACGAGCGGGCCGAAGGCGACCGCGAGACCGGTGATCCCGCCCCAGGCGCCGAGCGCGAGACCCCGGCGCTCGGCCGGGACGGAGGCGGAGAGGATCGTCAGCGTCAGCGGCATCACGATCGCGCCGCCGACGCCCTGCAGGGCGCGGGCCGCGTCGAGGGCGAGGATCGACGGCGCGAGCGCCGCCAGCGCCGAGGAGGCGGTGAAGATGCCGAGGCCGATGGCCAGCAGGCGGCGCCGGCCGAACCGGTCGCCGAGCGCGGCCCCGGTCAGCAGCAGGACGGCGAAGGTGAGGGTGTAGGCATTGACCGTCCACTCGAGGCCGCCGAGGCTCGCCCCGAGGTCGTGGTGGATGACGGGCAGCGCCGTCGTCACGACGAGGTTGTCGAGCGTGACCATGAAGCCCGCGAGCGAGGTGAGGGCAAAGGCCCAGATCAGCTTGTGATTGCTACGTATTTTGTGACTCATCACTTACCTCGGACTGAAAAAAAGGACTCGTGTCGACTACTTGCAGCCCTCGAGGAGCCGCTGCGCCCAGGGCTCGGCGTGGTCGCCGAACTGGTTCATCGAGGCGAAGACGTTCATCAGCATCCCGATCGAGAAGAACCGCGACACCTCGGCCGGCGGGAGCCCCGAGACCCGCTCGACGTAGGTTGCGAGATCGCCGTAGCCTTGGACGACGACATCCCGAAGATCGGGGTCGTCGCAGGCTGCGTACGCCTGCATTTGACCGCGGAGCCGGACGGGGTCGTTCAGCAGCTGCTGCTTGTACGCCTCACCCATTGCCCTCAGGGCCTCTTCGCCCCTCAACCCCTCGGCAGCCCGCTGGAACATCTCGAGCGTCTCGCGGAAGCAGCGGGCGACGACCGCCCGGAAGAGCTCCCGCTTGGTGCCGAAAAGGCGGAACACGTAGGGCTGGGAGATCCCGGCCCGCGTCGCGATCGCCTCGGTCGAGGAGCCGTGGAGCCCGCGCTCGGCGAACTCGAGGAACGCCGCGTCGAGAATCTCCTCGCGACGAACCTCCTTCGTCTTTCGCTCCGCGGTAACCATCATGGCGTGATGTTAGTGATGACTCACAATCCTGTCAAGTCGGCCGCCAGGTTTGCGTCCGTCGACGAGGAGGACGACGACGACCCTGAGCCACCGCCCCCGCTACCGGTGCCGCCGGTGCCGCCGGATCCCCCGCCGCCGCAGTCCAGGTGGACGTCGACGCCGCCGACCGCCGACTGCGTCTTGCCGTGCTGGGTGGTCGCGTCGTAGTCGTGGGTCGCCTGGTCGATCGCCGTCTGCGCGTCGGCTCCGTATTGCGTGACGGCGGTCTGCAGGTTGCGCGTCGTATCCGCCGGGTCCGTCCCGGTCGCGGTCACCGTGCGCTGGAGGGCCTTGACGATGTTGTCGGTCACGTCGAAGTGCATCTCCTCGTGCGCCTGGATCGCAGACCGGTAGCGCGCGACGGCCGCGCGCTCGGCGGCGGTCATGTTCGGCCAGGCGGGGATGATCATCTCGGCCGTCGAGGACGGGTCGTAGGCCCACGTGAGGTCGACGGAGGCCGTGTACGTCCCGCCCGAGCTCGAATGCCTGATCCGCCCCGGGGTCGGGTGGTACTGGGGCGAGGCGTCGCCCGCGTCGCCGCCGCCGTTCAGCCAGTCGGAGGCCTCGTTGCAGTTCGCGAAGTTCCGCGTGACCGCGCGAACAGGTGGGCGCCTTCCACCGACGCTTCCCACCGTCGCACCGCCCGAGCCGCTGCCGCTCCCGCCGCCCGTGGGGGCATCGAGCGGGGTCGCCGGGTCGTCGGCCAGCGTCAGCTCGTCGCGCAGGATCATCATCCGCGCAACACGCGCGTTCCCTGCCGTCTGCTGTAGCGCGAGCAGCATCGCCGCCGCGCCCGGCCCGGCCGTTACCTCGCCCGGGCGCTCGCGAGCGACCTCGGGCGCAGGCTGGAGCCGGGTCGGACCGTCGAGGCGGCTCATGCCGCGCATTATCCCGCCTACGCGTCGTTGAGAGCAGGCTCCGGCACAACGAGCCCGAAGCGCTCGCGGTACATGTCGATGAACATGTGCTCGCCCTTGATAGCGGCCGTCGTCTCGGCGTCGGCGATGTCGTCGCGCCCCGGCAGCTCGGAGGCGCCGCCGGTCGGGCCGAGCGGGATCACGATCGCGGGAGGCATCGGCTCGTAGGCCTGGAGCTCGCCGCCCTCGATGAGCGCACGGATGTTGGCGACGACGACCTCGGCCTCGCGGCCGGCCCGCCCCGCCGTCTTGAGGTCGGCGGAGGCGACGTCGCCGAGCGCGAACACGTTCGACTGCCCCTTCACCAGCAGCTCTGGCCGTCACCGCGATCGACCCGTCGGAGAGCCGGGTGTCTGCGAGGTCGCCGCGCAGGTAGTCGCTCACCGGCGCCAACCCGTAGCACCGAAACCAGATATCGGCTTCGATCGTGCGGCCGGCCTTCGTCGAGACCGTGACCGGGCCGAATGTGACCGGCGGCCGTCTCGGGCTCGGCCGTGGGGGCGTCCCCGAGCACGAACTCGACGCCTCGCTCCTCGAGCTGACGGCGCACCTCGTCACGGAGCTCCTGCTTGTAGGGCCCGGCGAGGATGTCGGGCTCGGGCTCGAGGATCGTGATCTGCTTCTCCGGCCAGCGGTCGCCGATCTCACCCGCCAGCTCGAGACCGGTGGGGCCGGCGCCGACGATCAGGACGCGCGCCCGCCTGCGCCAGCTCCTCGTGGCTCTCGCGGTAGTGGACGAGCGCCGTGGCGGTCTCGTCGGTGCCCGACTTGGCCGGGTAGGGGTACGTCGAGCCTGTGGCGAGCACGATGAAGTCGGGTGTGATCTCGGCCCCTGAAGCGAGCGTGACGCGCCCGGCCTCGACTCCAACCGCCCGCTCTCGCACCACGCGCCCGTTCGCCAGCAGGCGGTCGTAGGGAAGGAAGATCCTCGGCAGCCAGTCGGGCTCGACGAGCGCACGCAGCGCCGCGACATTGTGGACGAACGCATCGCGCGGCTCGACGAGCGTCACGTCGGCGAACTCGTCGAGCGCCTTGGCGGCGGTCGTGCCGCCGTAGCCGCCGCCGATCACCGCGACGGTCGGAAGCGCACTTGCTTCGGTCATCTCCGTTACCCCCTCATGAGCGATGAGCCTGATTCCTTGCGCGCACAATACCTGTGCACGCACAGTTTCTGGGCTACCCTGGCCCCGGTTTCGACGTCTCCTACAAGGAGAACGTCGGCTCGAGCCGAGATCGTCCAGTCCGCGCTCACCAGCGGCGAGATCAACTCCTACGCCGAATACATGGGCCCGAAGGCGGTCGCCGCACCTGCCAGATAAAGGCTGAGGTGGTCGATCACCTCGCGCGCGTCGTCCTCGATGCCGAGAATGAACGTCGACTTGCGCCGCCGCAGGACCGGCAGGCCCAGGGCGTACAGGCCCGGGCTGTCGACGACGCCGCCGTCGTGTCGGAGGTTGCCCTTCGGATCGACGACGGGCACGTCGAGCCAGCGATAGTCGGGCCGGAACCCGGTCGCCCAGACGATCGTGCGGATCTCTCCGCTTCCCAGGTCGATGTCCAGCCTCGTCGAACGGGGCGCCTCCGTCGGCTCGAAGCGCTCGGGAGCGGCGCCCGCCAGACCGTCGCCGTCGGCGCGAGCCCATTCGTCGAACACGTCCAGCAGCCGTTCCAGCTTCAGGTCGGCCAGCGAGCAGACGTTCCGCAGACCGCCGGAGAAGAGCGCGCGGCCGTCACGAACAGCCGCCCAGCGCCCCACCAGCTCGACGCCCGTTGCCGACAGCGCGTTGAGGTCGATCGTCGCTCGCTCGGGCGTTCCGACGAGTTGAGGCGACGGGAGCCTCCGCGCACGCTGGAGATCGTCGACCTCGTCGTACCGCTGGTCCCAGACGCCGGAAGCCTCCATCCACAGCATGACGTCACTGCCTCGATACGTTCTCGGCAGCCGTACGTGCTCGCCGACCGAGAGGATCACCGGCCGGCCCGATTGCCTCAGCTCGGCCGCCAGTTGAACGCCCGTGGCCGATGCCCCCACAACCAGCACGCCTCCTTCGGGGAGCTCGGTCGGGTTGCGGTAGTCGAGCGGCGTCAACTGCTCGAGGCCCGGTGGCAGCGCGGCCGACAATGCCGGCACGGCAGGCAGGTTGCAGGCCCCGCTTGCGATCAGCACCGTCCGTGCGCGTATCTCGCCTTTGCTCGTGGTGACCTGGTATCCGTCGTCCGTGCGCGACACCCGAGTGACGTTCGTGCCCGTACGAACCGGAGCACGGGCATGGGCGGCGAAGCGAGCGATCAGCTCGACGACCTCGCCGGCCGTCATGTAGCCGTCGGGCTCCGGCCCTTCGTAGCGAATGCCCGGAAGCCGGCTCTGCGCATTCGGCGTCAGAAGCCGCAGCGAGTCCCAGCGCTCGGACCGCCACGAGTTCGCCACCTCGCCCCGCTCGAGAACGACGTGGTCGATCGACCGCTCAGTGAGGAAGTGGCTCGCCGCGAGGCCGGCATGGCCCGCGCCTATGACAACGGTGGTGAACTGCTCGATGGTGGAGCGCCCTCAGGCGACTTCGACGGTGACCTCCGTCGGGTTTGTCAGGGCGTCGAACACCGCCGACCGCTTCTGGGACTGGGCGACCAGCGCTTCGATCTCCTGCTGCGAGGCGTCCGCGTCGATCTTGAACGTCACCTTGATGTCGTTGAACCCGTTCCGGACGTCGCTGTCGACGCCGAGGATCCCGCGGATGTCGTGGTTGCCCTCGACCGTCGACTCGACCGAGCGAAGCTGGATCCCGCGATTCTGCGCGACCGAGGCGACGCCCGCCGTCAGGCAGCTCGTCAGCCCGACGAGGAGATACTCGATCGGCGTGATCCCCTGGTCCTGCGCTGCGAAGACCTCCGGGTGATCCGCGTCGAACACCGCCTCGGTCTTGTGGGTCTGCTCCTCTCCGAGGCCGAAGAAGTTCTTGATCGTCGTCGTGCTGTGAACGCCGTGCTCCCACTTGGATGACGCACGCCACGTGAACTGGGCGGCCTCCGGCGCCCCGGCCAGCACCTCGCGCGCATCTAGCAGTGCCTGTACGTTGACTCCGTTGTCCGTGGGGTTGTCGGTGGTCGTCATCGCACCTCACTCCCTTCGTCGCTTTCCAAAGTAAAGAAATCAGCACAATACACCCAAATGATTCCCATGGAGATCCGAAATGACTGCGCCTCGCAGTGCTGGCCCCGGAGCTTGCAGCCGGGTCGGTGGGAACCGTCGAGACGGAGTTTCTCGACCTTCCGAACCCGGTGTCGCTCGACTGCGGGCGGGAGCTTCATCCGGTGCGCGTGGCCTACGA
Source organism: uncultured Actinomycetota bacterium (assembly GCA_963768435.1). Taxonomy (GTDB): domain Bacteria; phylum Actinomycetota; class Thermoleophilia; order Gaiellales; family Gaiellaceae; genus PALSA-600. The sequence continues at coordinate 28,373 of CAVYIB010000028.1, read as the reverse complement.
GACCTACGGCACGCTTGCACCCGACCGGGACAACGTGATCCTCGTCTGCCACGCGCTGAGCGGCGATGCGCACGCCGCCGGCTTCTCGCCGCAGGCGGTCGCCCAGAGCACCCGCGACGGGTTCGGGGCCGACGACCGCGACGGCACGGCCGGCAAGGGGCTCGGCTGGTGGGACGGGATGATCGGCCCCGGCAAGGCGTTCGACACGGACCGGTACTTCGTCGTCTCCACGAACCTGCTCGGCGGCTGTCGCGGCACCACCGGCCCCTCGTCGCTCGACCCCGAGACAGGAAGGCCCTACGGATCCGACTTCCCGGTGATCACCGTCGCAGACATGGTGAGGACCGAGCGGGCGTTCCTCGACGAGCTCGGTATCGAGCGCCTCGCGGCGGTGGCCGGGGGCTCGCTCGGCGGCATGCAGGCGTTCGAGTGGGCGATCCTGTTCCCGGATCAGATCGACGCCGTAGTGGCGATTGCCAGCACCCATGCCCTCCATCCGCAGGGCATGGCCTGGAACGCGATCGCTCGCGAGGCGATCATGCGCGACCCGGCCTGGCGGGACGGCGACTACTACGGCACGGAAGGCGTGCCGAGTGCCGGCATGGGAGTCGCCCGAATGATCGGCCACGTCACGTATCTCTCTGCCGCCGGGCTCAGCGAGAAGTTCGGCCGGCGGCTGCAGTCCGGCGAAGACATCCGCTACACGGTCACGGAGCCGGAGTTCGAGATCGAGAGCTACCTGCGGCACCAGGCCGACTCGTTCGTCCGTCGATTCGACGCCAACACCTACCTCTACACGTCGCGGGCGCTGACCTACTTCGACCTCGCGCGGCAGTACGGGGGCGGCTCGCTCACGCACGCGCTGGAGGGCGTCCTCGCGCGGACGCTTCTGATCGCGTTCAGCTCGGACTGGCTCTACCCACCGTCGGGCTCGCGCGAGATCGAGGCTGCCCTTCAGGAGCTCGCCAAGCCGGCCGAGCTCCATGTGATCGACGCGCCGTACGGGCACGACTGCTTCCTGCTCGAAGAGGCGCGGCAGACGCCGATCATCCGGCGTTTTCTCGGAGGAGCTTCCGTGACCGCCGGCCGTGACCCGCACGAGGCGGCCCGGGAGTTCGGATTCGACACACGCCAGCTCCACGCCGGGCAGCGGCCCGACCCGAACACCGGGGCTCGCGCCGTGCCGATCTTCCAGACGACGAGTTACGTGTTCGAGGACCCCGAATCTGCCGGTGCGTACTTCAACCTGCAGGAGTACGGGAACACGTACTCCCGCATCATGAACCCGACCGTCGCCGTCTTCGAGGAGCGGGTGGCGAACCTCGAGGGCGGGGCCGGCGGAGTGGCCTTCGCGAGCGGGATCGCAGCGCAGGCGGCTGCGCTGTTCACGCTGCTCGGGCCGGGCGACCACGTCGTCTCCTCCTCGGCGCTGTACGGCGGCACCGTCAATCAGCTCAAGCACCTGCTGCGCAAGCTGAACGTGGAGCTGACCTGGGTCGATCCCGACGATCAGGAAGCGTGGCGAAAGGCCGTGCGCCCGAACACCAAGGCGTTCTTCGGCGAGACGATCGGCAACCCGGCCGGCAACGTGCTCGACCTCGAGACGGTGGCGGCGATCGCGCACGAGCACGAGTTGCCGCTGATCGTGGACAACACGTTCGCGACGCCGTACCTGTGCCGCCCGATCGAATGGGGCGCGGACATCGTGATCCACTCGGCCACAAAGTTCATCGGCGGGCACGGGACCAGCATCGGCGGCGTCGTCGTCGAGGCAGGGACGTTCAACTGGTCGAACGGGCGGTTCCCGGTGATCGCGGATCCGTCGCCTGCCTACCACGGCCTTCAGTTCCACGAGACGTTCGGCACGTACGGCTACCTGATGAAGCTGCGGGCCGAGACGTTGAGGGACCTCGGCGGGACGCTCGCGCCTCTCAACGCGTTCCTGTTCCTGCAAGGGCTCGAGACGCTGTCGCTGCGAATGGAGCGACACGTCGAGAACACGCTGGCGATCGCAGCGTTCCTCGCCTCGCACGAGCTGGCCTCGAACATCACCTACCCAGGGCTGCCCGGAAGCGCCTACTGGCCGCTGGTCGAGAAGTACCTGCCGCGTGGCGCGGGGGCGGTGTTCTCGTTCGACTGCGCCGGCGGCCGGGACGGCGGCCAGGACCTGATCCGCGGCGTCACGCTCTGGTCGCACCTCGCGAACGTCGGCGACGCCAAGAGCCTGATCATCCATCCCGCCAGCACGACGCATCGGCAGTTGAGCGATGCCGAGCTAGAGGCGGCGGGCGTCGGGCCCGGAACGATCAGGCTGTCGGTCGGCCTCGAGTCCGTCGAGGACCTGATCTGGGACCTCGAGCAGGGCTTCACCGGGGTGAGGGCGTGAGTGAGCTGGCGGGGCTCGAGCGGTACCAGGATCCCCTGACGATCCAGCGGGTCCTCCACAGCGCGAGCACGATCGCGGTCGTGGGGTTGTCCGGCAACGAGCTGCGCGCGAGCAACTTCGTCGGCTACTACCTCAAGCGGCACGGCTACCGGGTGATCCCGGTCAACCCGCGCGAGGCCGAGGTCCTCGGAGAGGTGAGCTACGCCAGCCTGTCGGAGTTGCCCGTGCCGGTGGACATCGTGAACGTCTTCCGCGCGCCGGACGCGCTGCCGGGGATCGCCCGGGAGGCCGTCGCGATCCACGCCGGTGCCCTCTGGTGCCAGTTCGGCGTGATCAACGAGGAGGCAGCCCGGATCGCCGAGGACGGCGGCGTGACGGTGATCATGGACCGCTGCCTGAAGGTCGAGCACGCCCGGTACATCGGCCGGATGCACTGGCTCGGCTTCAACACGGGTCGGATCACCTCCGTCCGCAGCGGCCTGCAGTAGGCCGCCCTGCCGGACAGCTCCGGGCCCGGAGCTTCGCTATTCTATGGTTGTTTGTGTCCGCAAGTTCTTCGGGGGGTAAGACATGATCAAGGCCACTGTCTTCAACGACGCAGCCTGTCCGTGGGGATATTCGGCGAATCCGGCCTTTCGAGTGCTCGAATGGCGCTACGGCGATCAGATCGAGTGGCGCCTGGTCGTGATCGGGCTCCGCGACGAGGTGACCGACGCGATGCGCGAGCAGTTCGACCCTGCGGGCGTGACACGCCTGGCGGTGTTCCGCGACCGGTACCGGATGCCGTTCGCCCTGGAGCCGAAGGCACGCGCAGCGTCCACCGGCCGCGGCTGCCAAGCTGTCGTCTCCGCTCGCCTCGTGTCCCCAGGCAGCGAGTTTCGGGTCATGCGCGCGTTGCAGCTCGCGAACTTCAACACCGACCTCCTCCTCGACGACGACGATCAGATCCGCCGCGCGCTGGCCGGCCTGCCCGGGATCGATGCCGAGGCGATCGTCGAGCAGCTCGACGCCCCGGAGGTCGTGGGGGCATACGAGCGCGACAAGGCCGAGGCCCGCGACGCGGCGGGAACGGCCGTGGAAGCGCAAGGCAAGGCAGCGACCACCGAGCTCGGCGTCGTTCGCTACACCGCTCCCTCGGTGATCTTCGAACGTGACGGGCAGAGGCTGATCGCAGGCGGCTGGCAACCCGAGCTCGCCTATGACCTCTGCATCGCGAACCTCGATCCCACCCTGACCCGAATCCCGCCGCCGGAGACGGCCGCTCCGCTGCTCGAGCGCTTTCCCGACGGGCTCACAACGGCCGAGGTCGCAGCCCTCCTCGCCCCCGGGCCCGACTATGTAGCCGACCATGCGACCGCCGAGCAACAGCTGCTGAGACTTGTCGCGACCGGGGCAGCGGCCCGCGACCGGCTTGGAAACGAGCCGCTCTGGCGTTCGATGCGAAACGCCGAGCAGCCCCTGGCCGCAACTGCCTGAGCCCCCGATCAGCTAGGAGACAAGCGCCGCGAGCGCCTCGACGACGCGGTCGAGATCCGACTCGGTGAGCCGCGAGTGGAACGGCAGTGCAAGCGCGTGCTCGAAGGCGTGCTCGGCGCCCGGGAAGAAGCCCTGGTCCGAGTACGCCTGGAGGAGCGGAAGCGCAAAGGTCCCGATCTGGGCCTCGATCCCCTGGGCGCGCAGCCCGACGAGCACGTCGTCCCGCCTTTCGACCTGGATCACATACGCCTGGCGGCCGTGCACGTCGCCTTCGTCGACCTCCGGCAGCGTCACCGGAAGGCCGGCGAGGCGCTCGTCGTAGGCGACCGCCATCGCCTCCCGCCCTCCGAGCAGCTCGTCGAGCCGCCGCATCTGCGGCAAACCGACGGCGGCCAGGATGTCGGAGAGCCGGTAGTTGAGCCCCGGTGCCGGCATGTCCGCATCGGCGAGGGAGCGCCACCCGTGGTTTCGGAACTGCGCCATCGCGGCAGCGAGCCGATCGTCGCTCGTCGTCACGGCGCCGCCTTCACCGGTGGTGACGATCTTGCGAGGGTGGAAGCTGAGGCAGCCGACCAGGCCGAGTGAGCCGCAGGCGCGTCCGTCACGGCGGGCACCGAGCGCGCCGGCGGCGTCTTCGATCACCGCCAGGTCGGGCAGCTCTTCCATCCGGCAGGGTCTGCCGAAGAGGTGAACGGCGAGGACGGCCTTCGTGCGCGGGCCGATCGTGAGCTTCTCGGGGTCGATGTTCATCGTCACGGGGTCGACATCGACGAGCACCGGTCGCAGGCCGGAGAGCTCGACGACGTTCGCCGTCGCCGGGAAGGTGTAGGCCGGGACGAGGATCTCGTCGCCGGGCGCGAGGCCGAGCGCGTGCACGGCGAGGTGGAGCGCGGCGGTGCCCGACGAGACGGCGAGCGCATGCGTCGTCTCGCAGGCCTCGGCGAGCAGCCCTTCGAGCTCGGCGACCCGCGGGCCCTGCGTGAGCATCCCGCTCTCGAGGACGGCTGCGACCTCGGCGAGCTCCTCCTCGCCCGTGTCGGGGCGCGCGAGCCGGATCGGGGCTATTTCGCCCGGTACCAATCGATCGTCCTCGTCAGGCCGTCGTCGAGCTCGACGCTCGGCTCCCAGCCGAGCAGCTCGTGGGCCTTGGCGACGTTCGGGATCCGCAGCTCGACGTCGACATAGCCGAGCGGCTCGAAGACGATCCCGCCCGGGCAGCCCGTGAGCCGCTTGACCCGGGTCGCAAGGTCGTAGATCGTCACCGACGAGCGCGGATTGCCGATGTTGAACGCCTGGCCGACTGCCTCGGGCCGCTCCAGGCAGGCGAGAACGCCGCTGACCATGTCGGTCACGTAACACCAGGCGCGGATCTGCGAGCCGTCGCCGCGCACGGTCAGGTCGCGGCCGTCGAGCGCCGCCTCGATGAACGCGCGGATCGCGCCGCCGCCGATCTGGCCCGGGCCGAAGACGTTGAACGGGTGCACCGTGACGGTCGGGAGCTTGAGCTCGTCGTGGTAGGCGTGGGCCATGTGCTCCCCGGCGAGCTTCGAGACGGCGTACGTCCAGCGCGCCTCGCCGACCGAGCCGATCGTCGAGACCTGGCCCTCGCTGACGTTGTAGGCGTGCGTTCCGAAGACCTCGCTCGTCGAGAAGTCGACGAAGCGCTCGAGCGTGTCGATCGTCGCGAGCGCCGCCTCGAGGGCGTTGTAGGTGCCGATCACGTTGACGCGCATCGTTCGCACCGGGCTCTCCAGCACCGTCTCGACGCCGGCGATCGCGGCGCAGTGGACGAAGTGGGTCGCCCCGGTCGCGAGCTCCTTCAGCTGCTCGCCGTCGAGGACGTCGCACTGGTGGAGCGTGAAGTTCGGGTGGTTCGCGAGCGGGGTGCCTTCGAGCGCGTTCCGATGCAGGTTGTCGATGGCGACGATCTCGTTGTCGTCGACCAGCTCGCGCGCGAGCGTCGTCGCGATGAACCCGGCGCCGCCCGTGACCAGAATCCGCTTGCCCTGTAGCGCCACGGCGCAAGGTTACCCGCCTCTTCCCGGCGGGAAGGCCGGTTCCGACCGACGGCGACCGACCAGTAGCATCGCCTGGCTGTGAAAACCGTTCTCTTCGTCGGCGCCGGACGCCACCAGCGGAACGCGATCGTGCGGGCGAAGGAGCGGGGCCTGCGCGTCCTCGCCGTCGACCGGAATGCCGATGCGCTGGGGCTCAAGATCGCCGACCGCGGCTTCGTCGTCGACTTCTCCGATGTCGCCGCGGTGCTCGAGGCGCTCGAGGGCGAGACGTTCGACGGGGTGCTGACGGTCTCGGCCGACCGCGCCGTGCCCGTGGTCGCCGCTGTCGCCGAGTCACGCGGGCTGCCCGGCATCGGAACGGCGGCGGCCCACCTGATGACGCACAAGGTGGCGATGCGCCGCGCCCTCGCCGAGGCGGGCGTGCCGCAGCCGCGGTTCGCGGCGGTGCGCAAGCTGTCGGAGCGCCACCGCGCAGCCGACGAGGTCGGGTTCCCGGCCGTCCTGAAGCCGGCCGACTCGGGCGGGCAGCGCGGGATCTTCCTCGTCCACTCGGTGGACGAGATCGACGCGCACCTGCACGAGGCGCTCTCGGCCTCGCCGACCCAGGAGGCGATCCTCGAGCAGTACGTCGAGGGAACCGAGATGAACGGGATCGTGATCGCCCGTGAGGGTGAGGCGTGGACGCTGACGCTGTCCGACCGGCTGCGACCGCCCGGAATCGGCTTCGGCGTCGGCTGGATCCACGTCTACCCGGCGACGATCTACGGCGACCAGCTCGAGGAGTCGGAGCGGATCGCTGCGCTGACCGCGCGGACGCTCGGGCTCGAGAACGGGATCGCGTTCCCGCAGCTGATCGCCTCGCCCGACGGTGGGGTCGTCGTCGTCGAGTGCGCCGCCCGGATCCCTGGCGGCCAGATGGCCGACCTCGTCCGCCACGCCGTCGGGGTCGACCTGATCGACGTGCAGCTCCGCGTCGCGCTCGGCGAGGACTTGCCGGACGAGCTCGTGTTCCCGCAGTTCCGCCAGCCGCTCGCGATCCGCTTCCTGACGGCGGCTCCCGGGCCGCTCACCCCCGGCCGCGTCGTGCGCGTCGGCTCGCTCGAGAAGGTGCTCGCGTTCCCCGGGGTCGTCCAGGCCGACACCTATCTCGTCGAGGGCGAGGTGATCCGCCCCGTGCGGCTCGACGGCGACCGCCGCGGCTACGTGATCGCGATCGCCGACACGAACCTCGAGGCGCTCGACCGGGCAGAAGCCGCCGCGCGCCTGATCGACGTCGAGGTCGAGCCGGTATGAAAAGGCCCGTGCCTGGCACCGGACATGTCCAGACGGCCAGCGGGGTTTGCAGGGGTTCTTCCCGCCTGTGGACGGTTGGTTTCACTTCCGTTTCTCTAACCTGGCACCGGACGTGCCCGGCACGGCGATGGCCGGAAGAGACATGACCTGCGACTTCTCACTCGACCACTACCGGGAGCTGCTCGACGCGGCGAAGACGGGCGGCTACCGGTTCGCCGGGTTCGACCGGCCGCCCGTTGCCGGCGACCTGATCCTGCGCCATGACGTCGACCTGTCGCTCGAGGCGGCCGTTGCGCTGGCCGAGGTGGAGTCCGAGGCCGGCGCCTGGTCGACGTGGTTCCTGATGACGCGGTCGGTCTTCTACAACCTGGCCTCGGCCGAGGGCGAGCGCACGATCGCCCGGCTACGGGAGCTCGGCGGGCGGGTGGCCCACCACGCCGTTTGGCCCGACATCGACCTCGACGACCGCTTCGAACGGGTCATCGCCTGGCACAACCCCGACCCCGACTACATGAGCGCTCCGCTCGAGGGCGTCGAGAACGTGATGGCCGAGCCCTGGTTCGACCCCGAGCACTACCGCTCGGACTCCAATCAGCACTGGCGCCACGGCTGCCCGGAGGACGAGCTCTCCCGCGGCGGGTTCGAATGGCTTCAGCTCCTGACACACCCGGAGATCTGGGCCTATGCCGGTGCGACGATGGGCGAGACGATGCGCACGTTCCTCGACGCCGACCGCGCCGCCCGCCTCGAGCACCTGCGAGCCGACCGGATCGACCTCCAATGAAGCCGCTGACCGTCGTCGTCACCGCGTCGGGAGCGCCCGGCACGGCCGCCCTTCTCCACGGGCTGCGCGCCAACGGCGAGCGCGAGATCCGGCTCGTCGGAACCGACATGAGCGAGCGCTCGGTCGGCCGCCACCTCTGCGACGCGTTCCACCTCGTCCCGGCCGGGTCCGATCCTGGCTTCCCCGACGCGATCCGCGAGATCGCCGAGCGCGAGGGCGCAGCCGCGGTGCTGCCTCAGTCGTCATTCGACCTCGAAGGGCTGGCCGGCGCAACAGGCGGCTTCGGCGACATTGCCGTCCTCGTCTCGCCGCCCGACGCGATCCACCGCTCGAACGACAAGGCCGAGAGCTACACCTTCCTGCGCCGCCTGGGCCTGCCCGCGCCCGACTTCCGCCGCGTCAAGGGCGCGGCCCAGGTGGAGGCCGCCGCCCGCGAGCTCGGCTATCCCGAGCGCGCGGTCTGCTTCAAGCCCGTGTTCTCGTCGGGCTCGCGCGGCTTCCGGATCCTCGACCCGACCGTCGACCGGGCCGACCAGCTCCTGCGCGAGCGCCCCGGCTCCGTCTCGATGCGCCTCGAGGAGGCGGTCGAGATCCTCGCGTCGGTCGACGACCAGACCGACCTGCTCGTGATGGAGCTCGCAACGGGCCCCGAGCGCACGATCGACGGCATCGCGAACGGCAGCGAGATCGTCCTCGGCCATCCGAAGACCCGCGAGGCGATGCGCGCCGGCCTCGCGATGTACTTCGTCACGCTCGCCGACGACGCGCTGATGACGCTCTCGAACGCGATCATCGCGGAGCTCGGGATCGAGCACTTCTTCAACATCCAGCTCGTCGGCGACTACGTGATCGAGATCAACCCGCGGATCTCGACGATCGTCTACCAGGACGACCTGAACCTGCCCTACCTCGGCGTCAAACGGGCGATCGGCGAGATCTCGGACGACGAGCTGCGAGCGCTGCGTTCGAGGATCCGGCCGGGCCGGACCGCGCTGCGCTACTTCGACCAGCTCGAGTTCGATGCGGATTGAGGCGAGCCGGCCGGCGCGCCGCCACATCCTCGACAAGGGCGGCAAGGTCTACGTCTGGTTCACCCCGGTGAAGATCGGCGCCGACTATCTCAAGCAGCGCGTCTCGACCACGAAACCGCGGAAGATCGCGTTCGAGCGCTTCGACGCCGACCGCTTCGCTCTCTTCTTCGACGCCAAGCGCGAGCCTCCCGACGTGCTCACCGTTCGCCTCGTGTGGCCTTGTTGGCTTCGCGTCGGCGGCACGGGCGTCGGCGAGGTGAGCTTCGCCGACGGCGGCGATGGCGGATGAGCCCTGCTCTTTCGACCCAGGCCTGGGGACTGTCCCCAGACACGCCCTGAGACATGTCGCTTCGAGTCACGCACTGCCCGGTCAACGTCGCCGGGATCCCGTGGGAGAACTCGCAGGCGCTGCGCCGTAAGGGCGTTGACTCCCGCCTCGTCGTCTTCAACCGCGGGAAGCTGCATCCGGAGGCCGACTGGTCGCTCGACCGCCACGGCGGCCTGTACCGACGGCTGACGACCCAGTTTGCGGCGCTCTCGAAGCTGCTGCCGAAGACCGATGTCTTCCACTTCTACTTCGGGCTGACCCTCGTCCCGCCCGTCGCTGCAGTTCCCGATCCTGAGCGCGGCCCGGAAGAAGAGCGTCTTCCACTACCTCGGCTCCGACATCCGCGGCAAGACGCCCGCGGAGCTGACCGACGGCAAGAAGGCCGGGGCGGAGATCGTCGGCTCCTACGCCGCGCTCCGCTGGGTGCCGGGCGCGCACGTCGTCCCGCCGGGGCTCGACCTGCGCGAGTTCACGCCCGTCCCCCCGTCCGACAACCCGAGGCCGCTCGTCGTCCACGCCCCGTCCAACCGGGAGAAGAAGGGCACGAGGTACGTGATCGAGGCCTGCGAGAGCCTCCCCGTCGACCTGGACATCGTCGAGGGCCTCAACCACGAGCAGGCCCGCGAGCGGTACGCGCGCGCCGACATCGTCGTCGACCAGCTGAACGCCGGGCTGGCACGGCGTCTTCGCGCTCGAGTCGATGGCGCTCGGCAAGCCGGTCGTCGCCCACCTCGACCCGGAGACCGTCGAGCAGAGCGCCGAGGGATACGGGATCCGCGTCCCGATCGTCCCCGCGACGAAGGACGACCTCGCCGAAAAGCTCCGCCCACTCGTCGAGGACGCCGCCCTGCGGCGCGAGACCGGCGCCGCGAGCCGCGCCTATGTCGAGCGGGTCCACGACATCGACGTGATCGCCGACCGCCTGCTCTCGATCTACGCTGCGTTGTAGGTGCTCGCCCGGGAGCTCAAGCGACTCGGCTCGCAATCCGCGATTTACGGCCTCGGCGGGATCATCTCCCGCCTCATCGCCGTCTTTCTGCTCCCCGTCTACACGGTCTATCTCGGCACGGTCGGCTTCGGCAAGATCGAGACGATCATCGCCCTGACGAGCGTCCTCGTGATCCTGCTGCGGATGGGCATCACGAGCGCGTTCTTCCGCTTCTACTTCGATTCGGAGGACGCCGCGCGGCGCACGCTCGTCGTGCGCACCTCGTTCTGGTTCACGATGGGGATGGCGACCCTCGGGCTGATCCTCGGCTTCGTGTTCGCACCCGAGATCTCGAGCTGGCTGAACCTCGACGACCCCTGGATCGTCAGGGCGGGCTTCGTCGGCCTCTGGGCCCAGATGAACTACGCCCAGGTCGCGGCGCTCTTCCGCGTCGAGGAACGCCCGGTCGGATTCGCGATCGCGAGCATCGCGAACGTCCTGATCACGATCGGCGCGACGATCGCCCTCGTCGTCGGAGCGCACAAGGGCGCGATCGGCGCCGTCGTCGGCAACTTCCTCGGAACGCTCACCGTCTACATCGCGCTGCTCGCCTACCGGCGGTACCAGCTCGGCTTCCAGTTCGACCGCCACCTGCTGCGCCAGATGAACCGCTTCGGCCTGCCACTCGTCCCGGCGGCGCTCGCGCTCTGGGTGATCAATCTGATCGACCGCCTCTTCATCAACGCCTACAAGGGCCAGGCCGAGGTCGGCATCTACTCGCTCGCCGTCCGGATCGCGTCGATCGTCGTCTTCCTGATGACCGCGTTCCAGCTCGCCTGGCCCGCCTTCGCCTACTCGATCCGCGACGAGACGGCGGCGAAGCGCACGTACTCCTACGTCCTCACCTACCTGCTCTTCATCACCTGCTGGATGTCGCTCGCGCTCGGCGCGCTCGCACCGTGGATCGTCGACATCCTGGCGCCGAAGGGCAACTTCGACCGCTCGGCCGAGGCGGTGCCGCTCCTCTGCTTCGCGACCGCGGCCTACTCCGGCTACTCGGTGCTGGCGATCGGGATCGGACGGATGCGCCAGACGCAGCTCAACTGGGTGGTCAGCGGATTCGCCGCGCTCGTCAACATCGGCCTGAACATCGCGCTGATCCCCAGGTTCGGGATGATGGGCGCCGCCGTCGCGACGCTCGCCGCCTACCTCGTGCTCTTCCTCGGCATGTGGGTACGGAGCCGGCAGGTCTACCCGGTCGCATACCAGTGGCGTCGCATCATCACCCTCGCTGCCGTTGCAGTGGCACTGACGGGCATCGCCTGGGCGATCGGGTCGCTGCCCGTGGCGATCGTGCTCACGCTCATCTACCCGCTGATCCTCTTGCCGCTCCGCTTCTACCAACCGGCGGAGCTGACACGCCTCCGCCGGTTCGCCCCGATCTAGGACCTCACGACGCGTCGAACAGCGAGCTCGCCGTCGCGACCGCCTCGCGGAGCGCGATCGACCGGTTCACGGCGTTCACGATCGCGAGCAGCGAGGCCCTGAGGATGCTCGGATGGAGCCCGACGCCCCACACCGCGTCGTCGTCGACGTCGGCCTCGACGTACGCCGCCGCAGTCGCGGAAGCGCTCGCGGCCATCGCGTGCTCGTGGTAGTCGCGGATCCGGACGGTGATCCCGAACTGGCGGTCGAACCCATCGACGAGCGCGGCGAGCGGGCCGTTGCCGCTGCCCGTCAGCTCGAGCGGCTCCCCCTCGACGAGCATCTGGGCGACGATCTGATCCTCCTCGGCGCTCCCGAGGGTGTACGAGAGCAGCTCGTACGGGCGCGTATGCGCGAGGTAGGCCTGGTGGAAGGCTGCAAGGAGCTCGTCGGCGGTCATCTCGTCGCCGCGGGCGTCGGTGATCGCCTGCACCTTCTGGGCGAAGTCGACCTGCAGGCCACGCGGCAGCTGGAGGTGATGCTCGGCCTCCATCAGGTAGGCGACCCCGCCCTTGCCGGACTGCGAGTTGACGCGGATGATCGCCTCGTAGTCGCGGCCGACATCCATCGGGTCGACAGCCAGGTACGGAACGTCCCACAGCTCGGAGTCCGAGCGCTGCTGCGCGTACATGCCCTTCTTGATCGCGTCCTGATGCGAGCCGGAGAAAGCCGTGTAGACGAGCTCGCCGGCGTACGGGTGCCTCGGGTGCACGGGCAGCTCGTTGCATTCCTCGACGATCGCGCGCGCCTCGTCCAGGTGGGAGAGGTCGAGCCCGGGGTCGACGCCCTGGGTGAGCAGGTTCAGCGCGAGCGTGATCATGTCGACGTTGCCGGTGCGCTCGCCGTTCCCGAACAGGGTCCCTTCCACACGCTCTGCGCCCGCCATCAGGCCCAGCTCCGCAGTCGCGACCGCCGTTCCGCGGTCGTTGTGCGGATGCACGCTCAGGATCACCTGGTCGCGAGCGGACATATGGCGCTGGAACCACTCGAGGCGGTCGGCGTAGATGTTCGGCGGGAACTGCTCGACCGTCGTCGGCAGGTTGATGATCATCTTCTCTTCGCTCGTCGGCTCCCACTCGGCGATCACCGCCTCGCAGATCTCGAGCGCGTAGTCGAGCTCGGTGCCGTGGAAGCTCTCGGGCGAGTACTCGAACATGACCGCCGTGGCGGTTCCGGCCGCGAGCTCCTTGCAGAGCGCGGCCCCGCGGACGGCGAGGTCGGTGATCCCCTGCTTGTCCAGCCGGAAGACGACACGGCGCTGGGTCTCGGAGGTCGAGTTGTAGAGGTGCACGATCGCCCGACGGGCGCCGTCGATCGCCTCGTAGGTGCGCTCGATCAGCTCGGGCCTCGCCTGCGTGAGGACCGCGATCGTGGTGTCCTCGGGGATCAGGTCGCCCTCGACGAGACTGCGCACGAAGTCGAAGTCCGTCTTCGAGGCCGAGGGGAACCCGACCTCGATCTCCTTGACGCCGAGCTTGAGCAGCAGGTCGAACATCTTCTGCTTGCGCACCGAGTCCATCGGCTTGATCAGGGCCTGGTTGCCGTCGCGCAGGTCGGTCGAGCACCAGATCGGCGCACGGTCGACCACTCGGTCCGGCCAGGTTCGGTCGGGCAGATCGACTGTCTCGTAGGGACGGTATTTCCAGTACGGCATCGACATTTTGGCTCGCTCCTTGTTCGCGTCAGGACGGACTTCTCCCGCTGGTGCATGTGCGCGGGGTCGGGTATGTCGTCGCGTGGCTCCCCTTACCGGGGAAGGAGCAGGCACAGCTCGAGGGAGCCCAGCGCAACCAGACCGGCGGAGAGGCCGGCACTCGAGGGGGCTGCGTGGAGCTCACGAACCATTCACCGTCAACGATAGCCGCCGTTACCCGCGACCGCAACGCGTGTACCTGCAAGGATGCAGCGGTGAAACTGACCGTGATCGGGTGCTCGCCCGCCTGGCCCAACCCCGGCGGGGCCCAATCCGGCTATCTGGTGGAGTCGGGCCAGTCACTGCTCCTCGACTGCGGGCCCGGTGTCCTCTCGCGTCTCCGCGAGCAGACCGGCGCCTGGCCGGAGTCGTGGCCGGAGCCCGACTCGATCGCGATCACGCACTTCCACCTCGACCACTGGGGCGACCTCGTCCCGTGGGTCTGGGGGTGGATCCACGCGAACGGCCTGGGGGGGAACCACGACCGCCCCGAGCTGTGGGTGCCGCCGAACGGGAAGAAGCGGCTCGAGGTCTTCGGCTCCGAGCTCGGGTTCCCCGACATGTTCGAGCGCGTCTTCCGCATCTTCGAGTACGCGCCCGGCGTGCCGTTCACGACAGCCGGGCACACGATCACGGCGGCCCGCATGCCCCACTACACGGTCGAGTCGTACGGGTTTCGCGTCGCCGCGAACGGCTCGACGCTCGCCTACTCGGGCGACTCGGCCCCGGGCGAGCACCTGAGCGATCTCGCCCACGACGCCGACCTGTTCGTCTGCGAGGCGACGCTTTCGACCGGCGACCGGGACGGCGAGCCGCGCGGGCACCTGTCGCTCGACGAGGCCGACGAGGCCTTCAAGGCATCCGGCGCGCGCCGGCTACTGATCACGCACCGCCCGTCGGAGCTCGAGACGCCGACGCATTTCGAGCTCGCCTCGGACGGGCTCGTGCTCGAGATCCTGTAGCCGCCAGCCCACAGCGCGGGATTGGAAATTCCGCAATCGCGGTATTGAGTGCGCGATGCCGGCACTCGTCCTCATCCTTCTTGGCGTCTCGGCCGGCGTAGTGGCCGGTCTGATCGCGCATCGATATCCCTGGTCGCGTCCCGGCGAGGCCGAGGCGGCGATCGGCCAGAAGGTCGGAGAGTCCGCCAAGGCTCATCCACGGTTCGGCGGCGCCCTCGAGAGGCGGCTCGACCCGCAGTCGGCGACCGGGCTCGCGCTCTCGATCGCCCTGGTCCTGGTCGCTCTCGCCGGCGTCGTGCTGGGACTGCTGGCCTACCTCGTAAGGACGAACGCACGCCTGGCCACGATCGACAACAGCGTCGCGAAGTGGGGGAACCGCGAGGCCTCGCCGCTCTCGAACCACGTGCTGAACGCCGTGACCCAGCTCGGATCGATCTACGTCGTGGTCGTGCTCGCGATCGTGCTCGCCGGGGTTGAGCTGTACCGGACCGGCGGTAGGTGGATCGTGCCGTTCATCGTCGCGGTCCTCGCCGGCGAAGAGCTCGTCGCGAACGTGATCAAGAGCATCGTCGACAGGACGCGGCCCGCTTTCAACCCTGCCGCGGCCAGTCTGGGCCCATCCTTTCCGAGCGGGCACACGACAACCGCGGCGGCGTTCTACGCGGCGTGCGCACTTTTGCTCGGGCGCCGCCGCCCGCGTGCGGCCCGCGCCGTGCTGGCCGGTGGAGCGGTCGGGATCGCAGTCGCCGTGGCATCGAGCCGGGTGCTGCTCGATGTCCACTGGCTGACGGATGTGATCGGTGGGCTCGCTCTCGGCTGGGCGTGGTTCACGCTCTGCGCCGTCGCGTTCGGTGGCCGCCTGCTTCGGTTCGGCGTTGTCGCCGAGGTCGCCGAGCGGGTCGCGGAGTCGGACGGGCCCGCCCCGGACCAGGTCTCGGCGCGCCCGCACGCCCCGAAGCTCGGGACGCCCAGGGCATAGAGGGCGGCTGATGGCATCGGTCCCCCACCATCACGAGGCAGATCCGCCGCACCCGTGGCTGAATTCCGTGACCGCGCCCGCGGAGCGCTGGTTCGGTACCCAGTTGAGCCGGCAGATCTGCCGCCATCACGAGCGGCGGCTCGGCCGGATCGGGTGGGAGCGCGCGCTCGATCCACCTCCCGGGGGCTGGGCAGAGGCCGAGCCACCGCCGAGGACCGGCAACCTCGTCGACGTGCTGATCGACGGCGCAGAGGCTCTGCCCGCGATCGCCGAGGCCATGCTGAAGGCCGAATCCCACGTTCATCTCGCCGGCTGGTACTTCACGCCCTCGTTCGCCCTGGTGCGAGACGGCGATCCGCTGGTGCTTCGCGACCTGCTCTCGAAGCTGGCCGAGCGCATCGACGTACGGGTGCTGAGCTGGGCCGGCGCTCCGCTTCCGCTCTTTCGGCCGTCGCGAGCCGAGGTACGCGAGATGCGCGACCGGCTCGTCGACCGCTCGCGCACGCAGGTCGCGCTCGACGGGCACGAACGCCCGATGCACTGCCACCACGAGAAGACGATCGTGATCGACGACCGGATCGCGTTCGTCGGCGGGGTCGACCTGACCTCGGAGGACGGCGACCGGTTCGACGCACGCCATCACCCGGCCCGCGCCAAGGTGGGCTGGCACGACGTCGCGACGCGGATCGAGGGCCCCGCGGTCGCCGATGTCGCCGCGAGCTTCAACATGCGCTGGCACGAGGTCACCGGCGAGCGACTCCCCGCACCTTCCGTTCCGGCGCCTGCCGGCGATGTCGAGGTCCAGGTCGTCCGCACGGTGCCCGAGAAGATCTACAAGGCCGTCCCGAAAGGGGACTTCGGCATCCTCGAGTCGTACCTGCGGGCCATTCGCGAAGCGGAGAGCTTCATCTACCTCGAGAACCAGTTTCTCTGGTCACCGGAGATCGCCTCGGAGCTCACGGACAAGATCGCGAATCCGCCGACGGAGGACTTCCGGCTGCTCGTGCTCCTGCCCGTGAAGCCGAACACCGGCGTCGACGACACCCGCGGCGTGCTGGGTGAGCTGCTCGAGGCAGACAACGGTGCAGGTCGGATCTTCGCCTCCGCGATCTTCGCCCGAACCGACACCAAGGCCGATCCGATCTACGTCCACTCCAAGGTCGGCATCGTCGACGATCGCTGGCTGACGGTCGGGTCGGCGAACCTGAACGAGCACTCGCTCTTCAACGACACCGAGATGAACATCGTCACGCACGACGCCGACCTGGCCCGAGGCACGCGGCTGCGGCTCTGGTCGGAGCATCTCGAGCTCCCCGTCGACCAGATCGCCGATCGAGATCCGATCGATGTGATCGACAACCTGTGGAAGCCGATCAGCCGGGAGCAGCTGGAGCGGAGAGAGGCTGGCAAGAGCCTCACGCACCGTCTCGTCTGCCTGCCTCACGTCTCGCGGCGGACGAGCCGGCTCAGGGGCCCGCTCATGGGCCTCGTCGTCGACGGCTGAGCAGTCTGGCTGTAACCGCCCGCAGCCGCCGCTATGCGATCGCCCGGTACACCTGGAATACCTCCGCGTGCTCTCGGTTCACGTTGATCCCGTGGATGCGCGCGAGGCTGCGGACGTACTCGGGGTCGGCATAGCGGCGGTGCTGCTGGGAGGCGTAGCAGTCGAGCGCGGCGACCTTGAGGTCGATGTGGCGGCGCTCGAGCGAGATGTAGGCCTGATAGGCGAAGTCGAGGTTGTTCCAGGGAATCTCGTAGCCGAGGATCGTGGTCCGCTTGAACGCGCGGAGGCCCTCGGTCGCGATCGTCTGGTGGTCCTGGTGGATGTCGTGCACGGAGGGCTGGAAGACCACATCGGGCTGCCAGTCGTTCCAGAGCTGGATCAGGAGCTCGAGGATCTCCTGGCGGTGATCGGGGAACGTGCGGACGTCGAAGTCGTGGACGGTCAGGTTCTCGGCCGGGATCCCGAGCTCGGTGGTCGCCGCCGCCACCTCGTGCCGGAGCGTGTCGGGCGCGAAGCCCTCCGGCAAAGAACGCGTGGCGATCGAGAAGGCGACGTAACGGACGTCGGCGCCCTCCTCGACGAGGCGCGCCATCGTGCCGCCGCAGCCGAACTCGCCGTCGTCGGTGTGCGGAGCGAGGATAAGCGCGCGCTTCCAGCCGCCGATCATCCGCGCTCGGCCTCCGGCTCGCGGAGCGCGATCGCGGACAGGGCGATCAGGCCCCAGAACAGCGGGTCCTCGATCAGGGCGTTGTAGAAGCAGCTGTGCACGACGATCGCGATCAAGGCTAATCCGAATGCAAGCCGGGCGCGGCCGGTCGGTGTCGCACCGCGGTTGCCCCGGAACGGGACGATGAAGACGAACGCCAGTAGCCAGCACAGCGCGCCGAATCCGACGACGCCGGTCTCTGCGGCCACGGTCAGCGGGGCGGTGTGCGAGGCGTGGCCCTGCTTGCGGGTCTCCTTGGCGTAGGCGACGACGAAGCCGCCCGTCCCGACGCCGACGAGCGGGTGGTTGAGGAACAGGCGGCCGCCGGTCGAGACGAGCGTCGAGCGGCCGCCTGTCGCATGCGAGAGGCCCGCCTTGCCGAGGATCCGGTGCCGGAACTGAGGTACCCCGAGCGTTACCGCAGCCAGCACGGCCGCCGCGAGCGCAAGCGGGAGGATCGCC
Organism: uncultured Actinomycetota bacterium; assembly: GCA_963768435.1. Lineage (GTDB taxonomy): Bacteria > Actinomycetota > Thermoleophilia > Gaiellales > Gaiellaceae > PALSA-600. The sequence goes on along the minus strand of CAVYIB010000028.1, from coordinate 10,338 downwards.
TTCCGCCGCCAGAGGACGGTCAGCGCGGCGGCGATCCCGACCGCCAGGGCGAAGTAGCTCGACTGCGAGAACGAGGGCAGCAGGCCAACCGTGGTCACCGCTGCGAGGCCTGCAGCAGCCCAGGCCGCATATCCGCGGGCGAAGAGGACGAGCGTGACGCTGGCGAGGATCCCGACGACGAGGAACCGCCCGTAGATCGACGGGTCGTAGAAGACCGAGTTGACTCGGTAGAACCAGTCGACGGGCGCGAAGGCGTTGTCGACCTTCACCTTCGGGTTCCAGTAGATGTTCCGCGTCAGGTACTGCTCGATCCCGATCAGGCCGAACACGAGCGCCATCGCGGCGAGCAGGATGTACAGCACCTTCGCCGAGTCGATCCGCCACGGCGCCCGGGCGAGCACCGCGGCGATCAGGCCGAGCGGGAGCATGTAGAAGAGGAGGTAGATCGCGCCCTGCTTCGTCCCGTCGGGGCTCGGCGACCAGAGCAGGCAGATCCCGGACCAGCCGACGAGCACGGCGGCGGGCCAGGCGAACGGCCCGAGGATGGGGCTTTCGCGGTCGGGCGGCACGACGACCGCAGGCTCCTCGCCCGTATGTCTCCCGCGAGGGGTGAAGATCTTGCCCGCCCGGAGTCTCGCCACGCGCTCGGGAGCGAAGAGCTCGTAGGCAAGCGCGAGCGCCGCGCCGGCAACGACGACGTAGAGCGGCAGCAGGAGGTTCGCCTTCGTCGAGCCGAGCGAGAGCGGGATCCGCGCGGGCGCGCAGACGAGCACGGCGGCCGCGATCGCCCACGGGACGCGGACAAAGCCCCAGCCGAGCGCCGCCGCGGCCACGACGCCGACGAGCGCGGCGGCCGCGTAGGCCCGGTGGTGGCCCGACGGCGCCAACGAGATGGCGAGCAGGCCGCAACCGACAGCCCACCCGGCCAGGCCGGCGATCCGCCAGCTCCGCAGGGGCGCCACGAAGATCACCGAGAGGCCGAGCGCGCCGACGACGCCGCCGAGGCGCGCCAGGTCGGCGTTCATCCGACGACCACTGTCGCTTTCGCGGTATGTCCGGATGCGGTGACGAAGAGCCTGTAGGTCCCCGGCTTGCCGGGCGCACGGAGCCTGAGCGTGTGCGAGCGCGAGGTGCCGCGCCCGCGGGCGAAGAGCCAGCTCACTTCCTTCGCGTCCGTGAGCACGAAGACCGCGAAGCGATGGTGCGGGGCGACCTGGATCTCGGTGCGGCCGAGCGCGACGTAACGAATCGTCACGACGGCGAACGGGAACGGCTTGGAGCGGTTCCCGGCGGGATCCTGGGCAGCGATCGAGAGCACGTATCTGCCCGGCGGCTGGAGCACGCCGTCGACACGGCCGTTCCAGGTGAGCGTGCCGTGCAGCTTCTGGCCGCGGGTGAAGCCGGCCTGGCGGGGGCCGACGAAGAGGACGCCGTGACCGGGGCTGTTCAGCGTGTAGTGGATGCTGAAGGAGTCGTTCCGACCGTCGCCGTCGGGGGAGATGTGGGTGTAGACGCGGTGGGGGAACCGCACGACGGTGGGCGGGGTCTCGTCGAGCTCGATCGGGTTCGGGAGCGTGATCGTCCGGTGCTCGTTCGTCAGGTGGACGACCGGAAGGTAGGAGCCTTCGGGGAGCAGCGAGACGCCGTCGACGCCGATCCCGGGGAACTCGAGGCTCACCTTGCCCTTCGGGAAGGTCTTCCCGGTGACGATCCACGCGACTCGCTGCCCGCCGCGCTCCATCCACACCTGGATGTGCTGGCGCTTGCGGAGCCAGAAGACGATGCCGGCGGCGTTCCCGCGGCAGAACCTCGGGTTGCAGCTCGGCGAGAACACCTTGTCGATGCGCGTCTTGTAGATCGGGCTGAGCTCGGTCTTGGCGCCCTCGGTCAACGCGAAAGCCGCCGCTGTAGCGGCCAGGAGAGCGACGCAGAACGCAGTCGAGAGCACCCGGGCCACGGCCCGGTGGATTTTACGCGGCTTCCGGGGGGGCCAGGAGTGCCAAGCGGCGCTGGCGGATCTTGTACTGGCGGACGAGCCACCACGCGAGCGCGATTGCTCCGCCGCCGAGGCCGACCGCGACGATGTAGTTCGCCTCCGGGGCGTTCACGAGCTTGATGCCCGAGAGCACCAGGATGAGGCCGAATCCGACCCGCAGTGCGTGCTCGGGGACCTTGATCGACATGCTCGACCCGATCAGAACGCCGGGGATCGAGCCGACGAGCAGCCAGGCCATCGCGTGGGTGTCGACGTCGCCGTGGAGGAGGTGCGAGATGCCGGCGACCCAGAGGAGGACGGCGGCGTGGAACATGTCGGTGCCGACCATCTTCGGCGCGGTGAGCGGGTAGGCGAAGAGCATCGCGAGCCCGAAGAACGTTCCCGACCCGACGGAGGTGAGCCCGACGATGAAGCCGCCGAAGGCTCCGATCCCGATGGCGATCGCCTTGTCGCGAGTCGAGAGGTGGAGGGGGCCGTCGTCTGTGTGGGACTTGATGAACGTGCGGGCGAGGAATCCGGCGCCGCCGAGAATGAGGGCGCCGCCGACGATCTTCTGGAAGTTCGACATGCTGTTGTCGCCGACGTTGTTCGCGATCTCGACCCCGATCAGGGAGAGCGGCACGGAGCCGACGAGCATCCACGTCGCGAGGCGGGCGTGGACCGTGCCGAGCATCCGGTGGCGCGCAGCGCCGAAGGACTTGAAGATCGCGCCGTGCAGGATGTCGGTGCCGACTGCAACCTTGGCGTTGAACCCGAAGAGCAGGATCAGGATCGGCGTCATCAGGCTCCCGCCGCCCATTCCGGTCATCCCGACGAGCAGGCCGACGCCGAGCCCCGCCAGGACGAACTGCCAGGTCATGCGGCAACCTTCGGTCGCCCCGTCAGTTCCTGCTCGAGTGCCGGCAGAGCCGACACCTGCGCGTCGAGCTCCGGCAGACCTACGGTCATGCCGGCCGCGGAGGCAACGGGCAGGAAACGAACGGCTTGCCGGTGAGCCGGCAGGCGAGCTTGTACGCCTCGCAGCCGGTGCAGAAGCCGGTGATAGCGGCGAGAAGCGCGAGCGCCGCTACGAGTGCGCCCAGAGCGATACCGAGTGTGTCCAGGCCGGCGAGGTAGGCGAGCGAGGCTGCGGTGAGGACGGAGAAGCCGACCATGTTCGCGACGCGCGGCGGGCGCGAGTCCTCGAGCGGGCCCTCCCCGAAGCGCGGCTGGACGAGCTCGAAGTAGGCGAGGCACGGCAGGCAGTAGCGCCGGCCGAGCGTCAGCCCGAGGGCGAGCTGCAATGCGAGCAGGGCGAGGAGCCACCACCATCCGGTCGCGATCGCGAGCACCGACACCGCGCCGATCACGCTCTGGTTGAAGCGGGGTGCGCGCGAGTCGATCACGTCGAGGTCACGGTACGGGTCGGCGGCGCGGGCGGTTGCAGCTCCTGCTCTCTGATGGCCTCCGTCAAGCGCATGGCTCATGACGCGTCGATCACCATGCCCGCGGCGACGGTGTCGTTCGTCGCCTCGTCGATCAGGATGAACGCTCCGGTCGCGCGATTCCGCTCGTAGGGGTCGACCGCGAGCGGCTCCGCGAGGCGCAGCTTGACGACGCCGAGGTCGTTCAGCTCCATGCGTCCGGGCGAGGGGATGTCCTCGAGCGTGTGCATGTCGACGGTCGAGACGATCTCCTCGACGACGGCTCGTGAGGATCGGGTCGTGTGCTTGATCGCGAAGCGCGCCCGGGGCTCCAGCGGCTTCTCGGTCATCCAGCAGAGCTCTGCCGTGATCTCGCGCGCCACGATCGGGGCGCGGTCCGGGTCGGCGAGCATGTCGCCGCGGCCGACATCGATGTTGTCCTCGAGGCGGATCGTGACCGACTGCGGCGCGATCGCGGCCTCGAGCGGGCCCTCGAAGTTCTCGACGGCAGCGACACGGGTGCGGCGCCCCGACGGGAGCACGACGACCTCGTCGCCGGCCTGCCAGATGCCGCCGGCGACCTCGCCGGCGTAGCCGCGGTAGTCGTGATGCTCGTCGGACATCGGGCGGATCACCCACTGGACCGGGAACCGCCTGTCCTCGAGGTTCCGGTCTCCGGCGAGCTCGATCGACTCGAGGTGCTCGAGCAAGGTCGGGCCCGCGTACCAGGGCATCGCCTCGGTGCGCTCGACGACGTTGTCGCCCTGCAGCGCCGACATCGGGATCGCACGGGCGTCATGGAGGCGCAACCTCTCGGAGAGCGCACGCAGGTCGGCCTCGATCTCGGCGAACCGCTCGGGCGAGAAGTCGACGAGATCCATCTTGTTCACCGCAACGACGACATGCGGGATCGCAAGAGTTGCCGCGATGTAGGCGTGCCGCCGCGTCTGCTCGACGACGCCGTTCCGGGCATCGAGCAGGATGATCGCGACGTCCGCCGTCGACGCGCCCGTGACCATGTTGCGCGTGTACTGGACGTGCCCCGGCGCGTCGGCGAGCTGAAAGCGCCTGCGCGCGGTGACGAACGAGCGGTACGCGACATCGATCGTGATCCCCTGCTCGCGCTCGGCGCGAAGGCCGTCGGTCAGGAGCGCCAGGTTGACGTAGCCGTCGCCGCGGCGCAGCGAGGTCTCCTCGATGTGCTCGAGCTGGTCGGCCAGGATCTGCTTGGTGTCGAAGAGCAGCCGGCCGAGCAATGTCGACTTGCCGTCGTCGACCGAGCCGGCCGTCACGAGACGCAGCAACTCGGTGTGCATCATCTGCTCGGAGGCGCTCATCGGAGGCCCCGGTGACGTAGATGTACCGTTACATCACGCAACGCGCTGAGCAGGGAAAAAGCCGGGTTTTTGCGCACGAGCGTTGAGCTCCTAGAAGTAGCCATCGCGCTTGCGGTCCTCCATCGCGGCCTCGGAGACACGGTCGTCGGCGCGCGTCTCGCCGCGCTCGGTGACGTTGGTCGCGGCGATCTCCGTCACGACCGCCTCGATCGTCGAGGCGCGGGACTCGACGCCGCCCGTGCACGTCATGTCGCCGACGGTGCGAAAGCGAACCCAGGCGGGGAACGGCGTCTCCCCCTCCATCAACTCGACGTAGTCGGAGGCTGCGTAGAGCATCCCGTCGCGGCGGAAGACCTCCCGCTCGTGGGCGAAGTAGATCGACGGGAGCTCGAGCTGCTCGCGGGCGATGTACTGCCAGACGTCGAGCTCGGTCCAGTTCGAGATCGGGAAGACGCGGATCTGCTCGCCCTTGCGGATGCGGCCGTTGTAGAGGTTCCAGAGCTCCGGTCGTTGCGCACGGGGATTCCACTGGCCGAAGTCGTCGCGGAAGCTGAAGATGCGCTCCTTCGCGCGCGCCTTCTCCTCGTCGCGGCGGGCGCCGCCCATTGCGGCGTCGAACTGGTTCTCCTCGATCGCGTCGAGCAGAGTCGTGGTCTGCAGCTGATTGCGCGAGGCGCGCGGGCCCGTCTGCTCGACGACACGTCCCTTGTCGATCGAGTCCTGGACGCTCGCGACGACGAGGCGCTCACCGAGCTCCTCGACGCGGCGGTCGCGAAACTCGACCACCTCGGGGAAGTTGTGGCCGGTGTCGACGTGCATGACCGGGAACGGGAACTTGCCGGGATGGAAGGCCTTCTCGGCGAGACGCAGCAGCACGATCGAGTCCTTGCCACCCGAGAAGAGCAGCACCGGCCGCTCGCGCTCGGCGGCGACCTCGCGCATGATGTGGATCGCCTCGGACTCGAGCTCGTCGAGGTGGGAGATCGTGAAGGGCGCGACAACAGTGCTCATGCGGCGCGCTCCTCCTTGACGAGGCCGAGCTGCTCGAGCTGCGCGACGACGAGTGCCGCGGACTCCTCGGGCGCGCGTCCTTCGGTCTCGAGCCGAAGCTCGGGGCTCAGCGGCTCCTCGTAGGGATCGTCGACGCCGGTGAAGTCGCGGATCTCGCCGGCATGGGCCTTGGCGTAGAGGCCCTTCGGGTCGCGGCGCTCGCACTCGGCGAGGGACGTCGCCACGTACACCTCGACGAACGGCGCGTGCTCCTCGGTCATCCGGCGCGCCTTCTGCCGCGCCTCCTCGTACGGCGAGATCGCGGAGACGACCACCACGGCGCCGGCACGGGCGAGGCGCGAGGCGACCCAGCCGATCCGGGCGATGTTCTCGTCGCGGTCCTCCTTCGAGAAGCCGAGGCCCTTCGTCAGCCGCTCACGCACGACGTCGCCGTCGAGGCGGTCGACGAGCGCGCCGCGCTGCTCGAGCTCACCGGCGACGAGCCCGGCGATCGTCGACTTGCCCGCGGCCGAGAGGCCGGTGAGCCAGATCACGTACCCGCTCATTCGGCCACCACGTGCAGTCCGCATTCGGTCTTCGCGTTTCCTTCCCAACGCCCCTCGCGCCCGGCGCCCGCCTTGGTGCAGTGCGTGCAGCCGATCGAGGAGTAGCCCCTGTCGTGCAGCTCGTTGTAGGGGAGCGCGCGCTCGCGGATGTAGTCCCAGCAGCGCTGGTCGTCCCAGTCGGCGAGCGGATTTGCCTTCCAGAGCTCGTGTGCTTCGTCCCAGCCGACCTTCGGCGCGTTCGCGCGCGTCGGCGACTGGTCGCGGCGCATTCCGGTGATCCAGGCGTCGAGCCCGCCGAGCGCGCGCCCGAGCGGCTCGACCTTGCGGATCGCGCAGCAGAGGTCGGGCTTGCGCTCCCAGAGCGCGTCGCCGTGCAGCTCGGCCTGGCGGGCCAGGGTCGGGCCCTCGTAGATCGCGACCTTCGTGTCGTAGCGGCGCTCGACCTCCTTCCAGACCGTGTAGGTCTCGGGGAAGAGAACGTGCGTGTCGAGCGCGAAGACCTGCGCGTCGGGGTCGATCGCGAAGAGCATGTCGAGCAGCACCGACTCCTCCTTCTGGAAGGAGCAGGCGAGGGAGACGCGGCCCGGGAAGGCCTCGAGCATGGCGCCGAGGATCTCCTCTGCGCCCATCGACTCGTAGTCGAGCTCAGGAAGCGGGGGCCGGCTCTCCACCGAGCAGCACCTCCTTCAGGGTGTCGCCACGCAGCCCGAGGCGGAGCGTCTCGAGCGGGATGACCTCGTCGGGCGGGATGTTCCCGAGATTGACGGTCGGGCCGAAATGCTTGATGAACCAGGCCTGGCTGTTCTTGCTCGGCGCCTCCCAGATCAGGTCGTGGAAGTCGATCTCGTCCGCGATCTCGTCGACAAGGCCGGTGCGCATCTCGCCGGAGGGGCGGAAGATGCCGGCGGTGCCTCCTTCACGGCTCTCCGTCACGACCTTCCAGGCGCCCGCGGCGAGCTCTTCCTTGATCCACTGCACCCACTCGTCCGGCTCGAACTCGACCTCGGAGTCCTTCGAGCCGACCTCTGAGAGCACGGTGAAGTCGCGGGCGAAGTCGGCGATCAGCTCGAGCTTCCGCTCACGCGGGATGTCGACCGTGCCGTCGGAGATCTCGACGTGGTCGATCCCGAGCTCCTGGAGCCAGGTCTTGTACTCGTCGAACTTGCCACGCACGTAGACGACCTCGAAGAAGGTGCCGCCGAGGACGACCCGCTTGCCGGCGAGCACCTCGAGCTTCCGCTCGAGGTTCGGGGTCACGTACGCGGTGCCCCAGCCGAACTTCACGATGTCGATGTAGTCGCCGCTCGTCTCGAGGACGTCCTCCCAGCCGCGCGGGCCGAGACCCTTGTCGATCACGTGTGTCAGGCCGCCGTCGCGGCCGAGCTCGAGGTCAAAAGCGGGCAAAGATCTCCTTCAGCTTCTCGTTGGCCGCGGCCTGGACGTCGTGGTAGAGCGAGTTGCCGTGGGCGTCGATGCCGACGGTGAGCGGGCCGAAGTCCTTGACCCGGAACTTCCACAGGCACTCGGGCATCAGCTCCTCCCAGGCGACCTCCTCGATCTCCTCGATCTGGGTCGTCTCGAGCGCCGCGGCGCCGCCGACGATCGCGAAGTAGACCATTCCGAGCCGTTGCATCGGCTCGATCGCCTCGTCCGGGAACCCGCCCTTGCCGCAGATCGCGCGCACGCCGTACTGGTCGCCGAGCGGCTCGGTGAAGCGCACCATCCGCGCGCTCGTCGTGGTGCCGATGCAGAGCTTCTCGTACTTGCCGGGCCCGACCTTGCGCACGTTCGGCGCGGTGTGGAGCAGGAACGCGCCGGAGAGATCCATCGGCGGCTCGACGCCCTGGTCGAAGATCCGGATCTGCGTGCGGTCGCGGATCCCGATGATGTGCCCCTGCACGATCACCTCGTCGCCGGCGCGCAGCTTGAGGATCTCGGCCTCGTCGGTGATCGGGAAGGTCACCTCGTGAACGGCCACTAGCCCCGCCCCCCGAGAGAGCCGCTCAGAGCGCACACCCCCGCCCGGGTGGGGGCCATCCCCTGCCCCTCAATGCCAATTCTACGAGCCCGCGGGCTCCGCGTCTGTGCCAACTTCGTCAATTCTCCTCCACAGGTGGCTGCCATCGGGTCACGCCTCGCGGTCGTACTCGATGTCGCCGGTCGGGGTGATGTGGGCGCTCGCGCGGCGGGCGGCCCAGCACTGGTAGTTGACCGCGACCGGGTTGAGGGTCATGTGCGTGTCCGCATGCTCGATGTGGCATTGCAGGACGGTGACGTCGCCGCCGAGGCCCATCGGGCCGATGCCGGTCTCGTTCAAGAGGCCGAACAGCTCGTCCTCGAGCTCCGCGACGAGCGGATCGGAGTTCCGCGTCCCGATCGGGCGCATGATCGCCTCCTTCGCGAGATGCATCGCGTAGTCGGCCGACCCGCCGATCCCGACGCCGACGATCCCGGGCGGGCACGGCTTGCCGCCGGCGCCGACGATCGACTCCAGCACGAACCTCTTGATCCCGTTCACGCCGTCGGCGGGAACGCACATCTTGAGGAAGCTCATGTTCTCCGAGCCCGACCCCTTCGGAACGCACTTGACGTCGAGGCCGTCCCAGTCGGTGATGAACTCCCAGTGCACGATCGGGAGCCGGTAGCCGATGTTCGGCCCGGTGTTCTCGCGGGTGATCGTGTGCACGGCGTTCGAGCGCAGCGGATGCTCGACGGTCGCCCGCGCGGTCCCGTTCCGCAGCGCCTCGTAGATTCGCGCGGGATGGAGCGGGAAGCCCTCCCCGACGCGGCAGTGGTAGACGGCGATCCCGGTGTCCTGGCAGACCAGGTTCTTCTCGGAGTCGGCGACGCTGATGTTGCGGTGGATCGTCTCGAGGACGCGCTTCCCGGGCACGGACGTCTCGCGGTCGCGTGCCGCGGCGAGCGCGTCGCGCAGATCCTGCGGGATGTCCTTCAGCGCCCAGACATACAGGTGCGCGGCGGCGTCCTCGACCGCGCCTTCCAGATCGGTGATCGTGTCGATGCTCATCGGTCAGCTCCTGGCCATCGCGGTTGCCGCTTTCCCCGCCCGCCGGCCGAAGACGACGCACTCGAGCAGGCTGTTCCCCATCATCCGGTTGCGCCCGTGGGTGCCGCCGGCGATCTCGCCGCAGGCGTACACGCCCTCGAGCGTGGTCGCGGTGTCGGTGTCTATCACGAGCCCACCATTCTGGTAGTGGAGTACGGGGTAGGTGAGAATGCTCTCGGCGAGCGGGTCGACGCCCGCGGCGCGGTACCGGCGGAGCATGTACGGAAGCGAGATCGACGCGTCGGAGGCGGAGATCCGCGTCGTGTCGAGATACACCGCCGGGCGGCCATCCGGCGTCTCGACTCCCCGGCCCGCCGCAACCTCGTCGACGATCGCCTGCGAGACGACATCGCGCGGGCCGAGCGAGTCGGTGAACTCCTCGCCCTCGGAGTTGAGCAGCACCGCGCCGTATGCGCGCGTCGTCTCGGGGATCGAGTAGCCCTGCATGTTCGCGGGCCACGCGCCGCCGTTCGGGTGGTACTGGAGCGCATCGAGATCGCGGGCCTCGGCACCGAGATCGAGCGCCATCCGGGTCACCTCCCCGGTCGCATTCGGATGGTTGGTCGAGAGCTCGCCGCGCTCCCTCGCCTCGGCGAAGCAGCGGCCACCCGCGCTGAGCACGATCGTGCCCGCGTCGATCGTGTGCTCGCCGCAGACGGCGCGCCACCCGGACGCGGTCGACTCGAGGCTGTGCAGCGGGGCGTTCTCGAATGACGTCCCCGAGCCTCCCTGCCAGGCGTCGCGCAGCCCCTTCGTGATCGCATGCCCCGTGCGGTCGCCGACCTGGAGGAGCCGCTTCTGGGACGCGCCGCCGCACCTGGCGAGCCGGTACCCGCCGTTCTCGCGACTGAACTCGACGCCGAGATCCTCGAGCCAGTGGATCGCATCGGGCGCCTCGCTGGTCAAGACCTCGACGAGCCGGCGGTCGGCGGTCTCGTGCGACGAGCGCCACACATCCTCCGCGTGCTGCTCGGGCGAG
>CAVYIB010000027.1:0-303801 GCA_963768435.1 uncultured Actinomycetota bacterium | reverse complement strand
GAGCGAGATCTCCGGGCAGAAGATGATCAAGGTCCTCGTCGAGAACGCCAAGGGCTCGGTCGGCTTCAGCGCCGAGCTGCGGCCGCGGAACTTCTACGGCGACGACGAGAACCCGTGGCAGCCGGGCCGCCCCCCGATGCGGATGGCGACCGATGCCTGGGACGTGGAGGGCGCCGTGAACGTCCGCTTCAAGACGCGCGTCGCAACGAGGCCGTACACGATCCAGGAGCAGGTCTTCGAGATCGACGAGGCGCGCTACGAGACCGCCGAGTCGGCGGTCGCGGCATTCGTCGCAGCCTGCGAGAAGCTGGTCGAGCTCTCGCTCTCACGCGACCCTACGGTCGCCGCCTGGAAGCCGGAGATCCCCGAAGAGGTCGGCGGCCCGCCGCCGATGTACTGATGGCCGAGGACTGGCGCGTCACCGTCGAGCTCGAGGAAGGCCACGATCTTGCGAAGGAGCTCGACGAGCACGAGCTCGAGGACGACGCGCGCGCTGCGCTCGGCCAGCGGGTCGCCGTGAGCGGCGAGGGCTCGCAGGTGTTCCTCTACGCAGACACCCGCGAGGCCGCAGAGCAGGCGATGGAGGTCGTGCGCTCGCTGGTCGATCGCGCCGGCGGGACCGCCGAGCTGACGCTCGACCAGTGGCACTCGGTCGCCGAGGAGTGGAAGCCCGCCGACGAGCCGCTCCCGAAGACCGACGCGGAGATCGAGGCGGAGCACGAGGAGCGCGAGGAGCAGGACGAATCCGACACCGAGGCCTCCGGCTACGCCGAATGGGAGGTGCGGCTCGACCTGCCGAGCCACGGCGCGGCCGTCGAGCTCGCCGACAAGCTCGAGGCCGAAGGCATCCCGACCACCCGCCGCTGGAAGTACCTGCTCGTCGGGGCCGCCGACGAGGACGACGCGAACGACCTGGCGAAGCGCCTGAAGACGGAGGCGCCGGCCGGCACGCGGACGCTCGTTCAGCCAGGCGGCGAGATGGCCTGGGAGGGCGCGCCCAAGCGCTCCAGGCTCTTCTTCATCATCCCGAACATGTAGGCCTAGGAGGCCTGCGCCGAGGCCTTCGCCTCGCGCGCCTCCTCGAGCTCGATCGCCGCGCCCTCCTCGTGGTCGGCTTCGGTCTCCATGTCCTTGAGCATCGCGTAGGAGATCCCCTCGCGGGCCAGGAACACCCCACCGACTCCGATTCCGACGGAAGCCTCGATCAGCTGCAGGCCGATCCCGAACGCGAAGCCCTTGGCGTAGCGGACGCCGTACTGGGCAAGCGACACGGCCACCGCAGCCTGGGTGAGGCCGACGTTCCCGGGCCAGAAGGGCACCACGGTGACCACGTTCATCATCAGCAGCACGAGGCCCGCCGCGACGAGCGGCTCGTAGATCCGGAAGGCATGCATCGCCGCATACACTGCGAGCAACTGGAAGAGCCACCCGAGGAACTGGAAGCCGGCGGCGGTCAGGGCGGGAACCGGGCGGCGCATCACCGCGAGGCCGATCCGCGCCCGTACGATCAGCACCCGCACTCGCCCGAGCCCGTCCTCGAATGCACGCGGCGAGCGCCCGTATTGGCCCCGTGCGCCGATCACCGCGATCGCGAAGAGCGCCATCCCGACGCCGAGCAGGACGATCAGGGTCATCACCGCCCAGTGCGGGAGCTGGGCGAACGTCACCACCCAGATCACGAGCAGGACCGTCGGGAAGAGATCGAACATCCGGTGTGCGAACACCGTCCCGATCAGCGTCGCCCAGACACCCTTCTTGCCGGGCATCCGCCGTGCGAGGACGGCGACCCGGGCGAGCTCCCCGACCCGGCCGGGCAACACCGCGTTGGCGAAGAGCCCGACGCAGAACGCCGAGAAGACGACCTTGAACCCGAGGCGCGGCTTGGGGATCGCCTGGCGGATGACGACGTTCCACGCCAGTGCCCGCACGACGACGGAGAGGAGGTTGAGCGCGACGGCGACCACGACCCATGGCCAGCGGACGACCGTGAACGTGTCGCGCACGAGGTGCCAGTCGGGCCCTCGCCACCAGATCATCGAGATCGCAACGGCGAAGAGCGCGATCGGGACGAGGAACCGCAGCCAGGTGCTCTTCACGCCGACACCCGCTCGTAGATCTTCTCCAGCCGCTGGGCCACGTCGGGCCAGGCGTACCGCTCCTCGGCGAGCGCCCGGCCGGCGCGGCCCATCGCGACTCGTCGATCCTCGTCGGCGAGCAGGCCGATGACGGCCTCCGCGAGCGCGTCCGGATCCCCCGGCGGCACGAGCGTCGCCGCGTCGGGCACGGCAACGTCTGCGAACCCGGGGATGTTCGACGCGATCACCGGAGTCGCCTCGGCGAAGGCCTCGACGAGCACCATCCCGAAGCTCTCACCGCCGAGCGCCGGCGAGACGAAGATCTTCGCGGCTGCAAGCTCGCGCGCGCGCAGCTCGTTGGAGACGATCCCGAGGACGTCGATCCCGTCCTCGTCGAAGCGCATCCGTGAGTGGAGCAGCCGGTATTGCAGCGGGTCGGTGCCGATCAGCCGCAGCCGGGCGCCGCTCGCCCGCCGGATCGTCGGCCACGCCTCGAGCAGCACCGGCAGCCCCTTGCGTGCGTCGTGGCGGCCGATGAAGACGATCTGGTGCTCCCGCCCGTCGGCATCCGAATGCTCCGGAACGACGACGCCGTTCGGCACGATCTCGAACCCGGGCCCGAGCCAGCGGGCCGCCGACTCCGCGGCCATGCGCGACACCGCGATGCGAGCGTCGATCCGGTCGGCGAGAAAGCCCCACGCCTTCAACCCGGCGCGCATCCAGGCGAGGTCGCCCGCCGCGTGCCAGGTCCCGACGACGGGGCACTTCGCGTACGCGAGCGAGACGACGCAGATCACCGGCGTCAGCGGCTCGTGCAGGTGCAGGAGGTCGAACTGCTGCTCGGCGAGCACGTCGCGCACGCGCAGCATCGCGCGCGGCGAGAGCACGACGTTCGGGAGCGAGCCGTTGGCGGGAACGACGACGGAGCGGCCGATCGGGATGATCCCGGCCGGCAGGTCGCCGTGGCGGCCCGTGCGCGGGTGGAGCAGGCGGGTCTTCACCCCGGGTGGGTCGTGGCCCATCAAGATCTGCACATCGTGCCCCCGCGCCCGGAGTGCGTTCGCCTGGTTCTCGGCGTGCTCGACGACCCCGCCCCAGTACGACCAGGAGAAGGGGACGACGATCCCGATCTTCATGCGTAGGCCGCCTCGACCGCGGGTGCGAGCCGCTCGATGCCCTGCTCGAGCGTGTCGTCGGTGACCGCAAGCGAGAGACGCGCCCAGCCGGCTCCGCTCGGCCCGAAGCCCTCGCCCGGCGCGACCACGACCCGATGCTCGACGAGGAGCTTCTCCGCCGTCAGCCCGTCGGGAAGACGGAGCCAGACGTAGAACGTCCCTTCGCAGACGGGCGGTTCGGGGAGCGCTGCGGCGAGCCTGTCGCGGCGCCGCTCGTAGGCGGCCCGGCGCTCCTCGACGCTGTCCTGCGGGCCGTCGAGCGCCGCGATCGCGCCCCGCTGGAGCGGAGCCAGGATCCCGACCCGGGAGTGGTCTCCGAGGAGGTTGACCCGCTCGACGATGTCGGCGTTTCCGAGCACGAAGCCCAGCCGCCAGCCCGCCATTCCGAAGGTCTTGGACATCGTCCAGAGCTCGACTCCCACGTCCTTCGCTCCCGGCGTCGCGAGAAAGCTCCCGGGCTTGCGGCCGTCGAAGACGAGGTCGTTGTACGCCGCGTCGTGGACGATCGCTGTTCCCGTCCGCGCGGCGTAGTCGACCGCGGCCTCGAAGAGACCGGGCCCGGCGCAGACGGCGCACGGATTCGACGGGAAGTTGAGGTAGAGAGCCGCGGCGGGCGGGGCGCGCTCGAGGTCGGGCTGCCAGCCGGCTGCTGGGTCGAGCGACACGAACCCCAGCTCCGCTCCGGCGAGGGCAACCCCCGACGTGTAGTCGGGGTAGTAGGGATCAGGAAGCAGGATCCGGTCACCGGTCTCGGCGAGCGCCAGGGCGAGCTCGAGCAGCGCCGCCTTCGTCCCCGGGACGACCGCGACCTCCGTGTGCGGGTCGATGTCGGCGCCGTAGTGGTCGCGATAGCGGCGCGCGATCGACTCCCGGAGCTCGGGCAGGCCGCGAAACGGCGCATAGCCGTGGCTGTCGGGCCGCCGGGCGGCCTCCGTGAGCGCCTCGACGACGTGGGTAGGCGGGCCGACCTCCGGGTTGCCGCGGCCGAGGTCTATGACGGGCCGCCCGCCGTCGGCCGCGGCGGCCGCGGCGCGGGCGAGCAGCGCACCGAAGTACTGCTCGGGCAGCCGGTCGAGACGTCTTGGCCGCGGGCGCCCTGAACCGGTTGGCATCCCCACGGCCGCGATCGTACGCGCCCGCCACCGCTTGACGCCATCCGAAGGACTCTCTACCCTTCCGTCGAACACACGTTCGCAGACCCCGCCCCCCGCCGCCCCCACGGAGGCCATCGATGCTCACCGACCGCCAACAGCAGATCTGGAACTACCTCGTCGAATACGTCGACGGCCACGGCTACCCGCCGACGGTGCGCGAGATCGGCGAGCAGGTCGGCCTGGCCTCCCCGTCGACGGTGCACGCCCATCTCGCGAACCTCGAGCGTGCCGGCCTGCTCCGCCGCGACCCCACCAAGCCGCGTGCGCTCGAGCTGATCGGCCGCGAGCGCATGGCCGCGAACAGCGCCTCGGAGCCCGCGTCCGTCCAGGCGACGGACCCGATCTCGCTGGACACATTGCGGCTCCCGCTGCTCGGCGACATCGCCGCCGGCGCACCGCTCCTCGCCGAGCAGAACATCCAGGAGTACATGACCTTCCCGAGCTCGACCGGCGGCGACTTCCTGCTCCGCGTCCGCGGCGAATCGATGATCGAGGCGGGCATCCTCGACGGGGACCTCGTGATCGTCCGCAAGTCCGAGGAAGCACGCAACGGCGAGATCGTGGTCGCCCTGACCGGCGACGACGAGTCGGCCGACGAGGCGACGGTCAAGACGTTCTACCGCGAGGACGGCCGCATCCGCCTGCAGCCGGAGAACGCCTCACTCGAGCCGATCTACGCGGACTTCGTCCAGATCCTCGGCCGCGTCGTCGGGGTTTTTCGGGAGCTCTGATCATGGGTATCACCACCAATGTGGAACCGTTTGCACGCACGCTCGAACAGCAGCTAGCTCTGCTCCTCCGGGGCGCTTCGCTCGAGTGCCTCGTCTGCGGCGAGTTCGTCATGCACGCACGTGAGGGCGTCGTCTTCTGCCCCGAGTGCGGCACGCAGGCGGGCCAGGAATCAGCCCTTTTGGCCGAGGGCGAGCTACAATCCGTCGTGCAGGCCGGGTGACCGCGGGCGGCTGAGAAGCCGCTCGAGGAAAGTCCGGACACCGCAGGGCAGGACGCTGGCGAACTGGTTTTCAGCCAACACGGTGAAGGCCATCGAGCCAGGAGGCGAAAGCCGACGGAAAGTGGCACAGAAAGCAAACCGCCTTCGGCAGATCTCTAGAGCTGCCGAAGGTAAGGGTGAAACGGTGGGGTAAGAGCCCACCAGCGACCGCGGCGACGCGGCGGCTCGCCAAACCCCGTCCGGTGCAAGGCGAACAGGGCCCGTCATGAGGCTGCCCGCCCAGGGCCCGGGTAGCTGCCAAGAGGGATGGTCATCCAAGACAGAATCCGGCTTACAGGCCTGCTACGGGAAAAGCCCCAGGAAGCGGAAACGCCGAACGGGGCTTTTTCTATGGACCCGATTCGGCGGGAGCTCAGATGGCACGCGCATCGGCCCGCGGCCGTCCGTCGCGATGGCCTTCCACGACGGCCTCGGTGCAATAGCTCCCTCGCGCCCCGCGGTACATCACCGACCGAGCATCGACCGTCTTCCGCAGCTGCGTGGCCGCATCCAGGATCGTCTGGATCAGCATCGGATGAGGGCCGATCTCGACGAACCGCGTATAGCCGTCACGGACCAGCGCAAGCGTGTAGAAGCGCGCCGGCTTGCTGCAGACGTCCCAGCAATGAGCGGCGGTCAGCTCGCGCTGGACGGAGCCGGTGACGCTGCTGTACGAGTCGATCGCCCCACAGCGCGGCCGCAGGCCCGACGGGCTACAGCGTAGGAGTCGGCCTACCGCTCGACCGCTGCTCGAGCAGGTCTCGAAGCTGGCCCGGGCTGACGTTGCCGCCGCTCGCGATCAGTGCGACGCGCTTGCCTGCAAGCTCCTCCCGCAGGCGCAGCGCGGCCGCCAGCGGCGAGGCGCCCGCGGCCTCGATCAGATTGCGGGTGCCTTCGATCATCAGCAGCTGAGCCGCCCGGATCTCGTCGTCGCTCACGAGGACGAAGTCGTCGAGGAGCCGGCGGAGGATCTGCTGCGGAAGCTCGAACGCGGTCCTCGTCGCGAGCCCCTCGGCGAAGGTGCCCATCTCGTCCTCGACCGAATGCCCTTCCTGCCACGAGCGATAGGCCGCCGGAGCTGCTTCGGACTGGACCCCGATGACGCGAATCGAGGAGTTGACCGCCTTCGCGACGATGCACGCACCGGCTCCGCCGCTCCCACCGCCGATCGGGACGACGACGACCTCGATGCCCGGCTCCTGCTCCAGGAGCTCGAGCGTCTCCGTCCCCACCCCCGCGATCAGCAACGGCTCGTTTCCCGAATCGATCATCCGCCCTCTCCGCTCACCGGCGAGCTTCTCGCAATACACCCGAGCGTCGTCGAAGTCCCGACCGTGAAGGATCACCTCGGCCCCGAGGCCGCGCATCGAGGCGACCTTCACCGGGTTCGCGCCCTCCGGCGCGCAGATCGTCGCGTTGACTCCGAAGAGGCGCGACGCATAGGCGACGGACTGGCCGTGGTTCCCCGTCGATGCGGCATAGACGCCCCGCTCCCGCTCGGTGGGCCCGAGCTGCGAGATCAGGTTGACGCCGCCGCGCACCTTGAACGCTCCGACCGGCTGATGGTTCTCGTGCTTGACGTGCACCTCGGCGCCGAGCAGCTCGTCGAGCATCGGATAGCGAAAGAGCGGCGTCGGTCGCAGGTACGGCGCGATCCGCCGGCGGGCCTCGAGCACGTCGGCGAAGGTCGGTTCCTCCCACCCGGTCACGCCCACGAGCGTATCGGCCGCCGCCGGTTGCCCGGGGAGCCACGATATCGTGGACAGGAGCTCATGTCGGATACCACTCGGCCTCTCGTGTTCATCCCGGCGTGGAACGAGGAGGCGAACCTGCCCGACGTGCTCGAAGAGCTGCACGCGGAGCTCCCGGGCGCGGACGTGCTGGTGGTCGACGACGGCTCGACCGACAACACCGCCGTCGTGGCGCGTCAGCACGGCGCGGAGGTTCTCTCCTTCGGCGAGAACCTCGGGCTTCAGGCCGGGATCGCTGCGGGCTACAAGTACGCGCTCGACCATGGTTACCCGCTCTGCGGGCGTGTCGACGCAGACGGGCAGCATCCGGCGGTCGAGCTCCGTCGGCTGCTCGATCGCGTCGACTCCGATGTGTGCGACGTCGCGGTCGGCTCGCGATTCGCGAGCGACGATGACTTCCCCGCCTACCGCTACACGTCCTCGGGCCCACGCCGTGTCGGCACCGCGGTGCTCCGCCGGTCGGTCGGGCTCGTGTTGCGGAGGCCGTTCCTCGACGCCACGAGCGGGATGTACGCGGTCAACGCGAAAGCGCTGCCGATCCTCGCCGAGCCCTATACGAGCGGCGCGCCCGAGGTGCAGGCCCTGCTCCGTCTTCACGGCGCGAACCTCAGGGTCGACGAGGTTCCCGTGCACATGCGAGAGCGTGCAAGCGGCGAATCCAAGCTGCGAGGCAAGAAGGCGTTCTTGCTCGTGTTGACCGTGGCCGCGACGCTCGCAGCCGTCATCTACAAGCGGCGCCGCTGATGGCCGGCCACGGCCGCATCGTCGCCGTCCTCGGATACTCGCGCGAGGGGCACGCCGATCTCCACCCGGTCTGCGCGCGACGTCTTTCTCACGCCGAGCGGATCGCCTCCGGCGCTCGTGCCGTCGTCCTTTCCGGATACGCCCGCCGGCATGCGCCTGCAGGCGAGGCGCAACTGATGCGCGATGCGTGGCAGCGCGACGACGTCGCTCTCATCCTCGACACGACATCCCGGACAACGGCCGAGAATGCCGCCGCGATCGCGCAGATCGCCCGCCGGCTCGACGCAGCGGAGGTCGTCGCCGTCACGTCTCGCTGGCATGCATCTCGTGCGCGAGCGCTCCTCCGGGCGGCGCTCACCGGCTCCGGGATCGGCGTGACCGTCTCGAGCCCGGGCGGCCCGCGAGAGCCGTTGCTGGCGCTCAGAGAGGTCGCCTGCACAACCCTCCTTCCGCTCCAGGCGCACCGTCTGCGCAGTGGCGCGGAGCGTGTCGCAGCCGGGGCGTAGACTCAGCGCAAAAGCGAGCAAGGGGGCATTCCGTGACTTCGACGGCAGGCAGCAGCGAGAGTCTCGATCAGCTCCGAGGAGCTTTCTCGGGAACTGTCATCGAGCCCGGCGGCACGGGTTACGAGGAGGCGCGCCGTGTCCATAACGGCCTGATCGACCGACGACCTGCGCTGATTGCGCGCTGCCAGTCGACAGCGGACATCGCCGATGCCGTCCGTTTTGCCCGCGACGAGGGGCTCGACGTCTCGATCCGCGGCGGCGGCCACAACGTCGCCGGCCGCGCCGTGATCGACGATGCGGTGATGCTCGATCTCTCCCTGATGAAGGGCATCTTCGTCGACCCGGTCGCACGAACTGCACGCGTTCAGGGCGGCACCCTGTGGCGCGAGCTCAACCGGGCGACCGCTGTGCACGCGCTCGCGACGACCGGCGGTGCGATCTCGACGACCGGCGTCGCCGGGCTCACGCTCGGCGGCGGGCTCGGCTGGCTGATGGCGAAGCACGGGCTCGCGGCCGACAACCTGATCGGCGTCGAGCTCGTGATGGCCGACGGCGCCGTCGTCAACGTCACGGAGGAGTCGGACTCCGACCTGCTCTGGGCGCTCCGCGGCGGCGGCGGCAACTTCGGGGTCGCTGCCTCGCTCGAGTTCCGGCTCCACCCACTCTCCACGGTCACCGGCGGGCTGATCGCCCACCCGCTGGACAAGGCCGGCGAGATGCTGCGCTTCTATCGCGACGCGGTCGCCTCGGCCTCCGACGACCTGACCGTCTTCGCGGCGCTTGTCCACGCGCCCGATGGATCGGGCCACCAGCTGGCAGCGATGATCGTCTTCCACACGGGCACGCCCGACGAGGCGCAGCGCGAGATCGCGCCGTTCCTGGAGTGGGGGCCCCCGGCGGTCACCCAGGTCGGGCCGATGCCGTACTGGGTGATGAACACGATCCTCGACGACGCGTACCCGACGGGCTCGCTCAACTACTGGCTCTCGAGCTTCACGACCGGGCTGTCGGACAACCTGATCGACACTGCAATCGAGCGGTTCCGCACCGTCCCGTCGACGATGAGCGCCGTCCTCTTCGAGCACTTCCACGGCGCCGTTTGCCGCGTTCCGGCCTCCGAGGCGGCCGTACCGCACCGCGAGGAAGGCTGGAACCTGCTGCTCCCGTCGGTCTGGCTGGATCCTGCCGAGACCGATGCGAACATCGCGTGGACGAAGGACACACACGCCGCGCTCGGCGAGCACCTGAGTGAGCGGCGCTGGCTGAACTATCTCGGCGACGACCAGGGCGACGACGCGATCCGCGCTGCGTACGGCCCGAACTACGACCGGCTACTCACGCTCAAACAGCGGTACGACCGCGACAACGTCTTCCACTACAACCACAACATCAAGGCGTAGACCGGCTACCAGGCTCCGCCGCCACCGCCGCCTCCCCCGCCTCCTCCGCCCCCGCCGGAGAAGCCGCCGCCGAACCCGCTCGAGCCCGAGCTCGGTGGTGCGAGAGCGGAGCCGAAGCCGGATGCGAGGTCGCCGATCGCGAGCGAGCTGGCACCGCCGCCGAGGTTGCCGGTCGGGGAGATCCAGTAGATCGTCGACTGCTGGGCGAGGGCCTCCGGCATCGCCAGGTGTGCGGCTTGCAGGACGCGCTCGGCGATCCCGAAGGCGATCCCGTATACGAGGTAGCGCTCCCAGAGCTCGAGCGTCGCCGGCGGCGCCTCCTTGAGCCGCGGGAAGTCGGTCAGGTACCGGCGGAAGGCACCCCAGCGCTCGGCCTCTGTGACGCAGTCACGCGAGCAGCGCCGCCAGAGCGGACGGCGGGTCATCCCGAAGGCGATCACGAGCGCGTTGAGAATCGAGGCCACGCCGAGCCCGATCAGCTCGACATCGCTCCAGCGAACATAGACCGGCCGCCACCGCTGCGCGGCGACGATGAACAGGAGCACGCCCAGGCCCACGAAGACGAGGAACGCGATCGTGAGCGGCACGATCCCCATGTCGAGGAACCACTTCCGGGTCTTCACCTCCTTCGAGACGTGCGACTTGAACGCGGTGAAGCGAGGCGCCATGGAGGTGCGCTTGCTCTCGATCTGCCCGCGGAACTTGGACAGGTCCTCGGTGCCGCCGTCGAGGACGCCGTCGACGACGTTCGCCACGTCCTGCTCCCAGGGCAGCAGGGTCGCATCGGGCTTGCCGGGCGAGAGCTCCAGGTCGGAGAGCTGCGTCTTGCGCAACCCGGCGAAGGTCGAGACCTCCGTCGTGACCGGCTTCGAGTTGTAGACGTCGCGGCGGATCAGATCGAAGAGCGTCGCGGTGAACTCGTACGACCCGGCCTCGCCGCCCTGTCGCAGCAAGGTCGGCACGAGCGCCGGAGCGAGGTCGCTCGGCGGCTCCTGCTCGTACTCGCGGTCGTAGCCGGTCTTGAACTCTCGCCCGAAGAGCCAGTAGACGAGGAGCAGGATCAGGATCGCGGGGATCACCCCGAGCGCGAGCAGGATCAGGAGCCACTTCCAGGGGTGGTTCTTGGCGTCCTCGAACTTCTGGTGGTCGCGCTGGGCGGCCGCGGCATCGGCAGCGACGGCGGCGACGATCTTGTCGAGGCCGGGCCCGTTGCGAACCTGCATCCCCGAGGTGGAGGTGAATACGTCCCGCGGGATGAGGACGCGCAGCGCGACGAACTGATGCGCCGGGATGTTGATCGCCCTCAGCTTCACGTCTTCCCCGGTGATCGTGACGTCTCCGCGGACGTACACCGGGCTGCCCCACGCGCGTTTCACCGGCCCGGGAGCGTGCAGGTTCGAGACCAGCTGGTTCAGGCCTGTCTTCCATTCGGAGCCCCAGACGTCGAGGTTCACGTCGACGATGTCCGAGTACGCGACTGCCAGACCGCTCAGGCGGTAGTGGATCTCGAACGTCCTCGACTCGTCGAGTGCGCTGTAGTGCCAGACGATCCGATCCTTGCCGCCGAGATGCGCGACGCCGAACGTGCCGGCGGGGGAGCTGCAACCGAGATCGGTGCAGCCGCCCGGCCTGAACTGCGTCCCGTTCTCCTGCACCGAGACATCGCTGATCGACTCGCCCTTGGTCAGCGGGATCTCCCGGTAGGCGCCGGAGAAGAAGCCGTCGAAGCTGTACTCGATCTGCTCGTCGACGTCGAGCGCGCCGTTCTGCAGGACGTTCACGGTGACGTTCGACTGGAGGAGCGTGTACGACTTGGCCTCGGCAGCCCCGGCGAGGCTGAGAGCCGCGGCGAGCGCTGCGAGGAGGACGAGCCCGCTACGCGCTCGGTGCTTCACTCGCCGGCTGCGCGGGCGCTGCGTCCGAAGCGAAGCTGACGGCGGGCGCCGCGCTGTCGCCTTCGTCGATCTCGAAGAACTCGCGCTTGGAGAACCCTAGCGCGCCGGCGAGGACGACGGCCGGGAAGGTCTGGATCCCGTTGTTGAAGGTCAGCACGGTGTCGTTGTAGACCTGCCGCGAGATCGCGATCTTGTCCTCCGTGTCCTTCAGCTGCGCCTGCAGGTCGAGGAAGTTCTGGTTCGCCTTCAGCTCCGGGTAGGCCTCGGCGACCGCGAACAGCTTTCCGAGCGCCTGGCCGAGCATGCCTTCGGCCTGTCCCGCCTGCGCCGGCCCCTGTGCGGAGGTCGCGGCAGCGCGGGCCTGCGTGACGGAGTCGAACGTGCCGCGCTCGTGGGCGGCGTACCCCTTGACCGACTCGACCAGGTTCGGGATCAGATCGTGGCGCCGCTTCAGCTGGACCTCGACCTGCGCCCACGAGTTGTCGACCCGGTTTCGCTTCTTGACGAGCCCGTTGTAGAGCAGCACCAGCCAGAGCAGCGCCAGGACGACGAGCACGACGATCACGATGAGAAGCCAGCTCACGATCGCGACTCTAAGCGCTACCCGGCTCGAAGTCCAACTTGTAGCTTGAAGCCATGCGCGCGCTCGTGAAGGCGGAGGCCGCCGAGGGACTGAGGCTCGAGGACGTCCCGGATCCCGAGTTCGGGACGAACGATGTCCTGATGCGGGTGCGCAAGACCGGCATCTGCGGGACCGACCTGCACATCTACGAGTGGGACGACTGGGCCGCGAAGACGATTCCGGTGCCGATGGTGATCGGGCATGAGTTCGTCGGCGAGGTGGTCGCGTTCGGCTCGAACGTGAGCGACTTCGCCGTCGGCGATCTCGTCAGCGGCGAGGGCCATGTCGTCTGCGGCCGGTGCCGCAACTGCATGGCGGGGCGCCGTCACCTCTGCGCCCACTCGATCGGGCTCGGCGTCAACCGGCCGGGTGCCTTCGCCGAGCTCGTCTCGATGCCGATGACGAACATCTGGCACCACTGGCCCGGGGTCGACGAGGAGATCGCCTCGATCTTCGACCCGTTCGGAAACGCCGTCCACACCGCGCTCTCCTTCAACGTGCTCGGCGAGGACGTGCTCGTCACCGGCGCCGGCCCGATCGGATGCATGGCGACCGCGGTGGCGCGCTTCGCAGGCGCCCGCCATGTCGTCGTCACCGACCTGAATCCCTACCGCCTCGATCTGGCCCGCCGGATGGGCGCGACGCTGGCCGTCGATCCGCGTGAGCGCGACCTCGCCGACGTCCAGCGCGAGCTCGGCATGACCGAGGGCTTCGACGTCGGGCTCGAGATGTCCGGGAACCCCGAGGCGCTCCGCACGATGGTCTCGAACATGGCGCACGGCGGCCGGATCGCGCTGCTCGGCATCCCGACGGAGCGGGTCGAGCTCGACCTGAACCCGCTGATCTTCAACATGCTGACGATCAAGGGCATCTACGGCCGGGAGATGTACGAGACCTGGTACCAGATGAGCGTGATGCTCGAATCCGGCCTCGACATCTCACCGATCGTCACCCATCGCTTCTCGCACCGCGACTTCGAGGAGGCCTTTGCGGTTGCCCGCTCCGGTCAGTCGGGGAAGGTCATCCTCGACTGGACGGACGCCGGCACGGCTATCCGATGACGGCGACGGTCAGCTGCTTGTGCTCGAAGGCCCGGGGCTACTGCTTCTGCTGTCGCGCAAGATGGGATAGATATCGCCGAGCACCTCGTGGAACTGCCGCTCGAGCGCCCGAATCGACGCCGCAAGCTGGAAATCCTGGCTCTGGAGCGCCACGATCTTGGCGGCCTCGACGCGCTCGACGAGCAGGTCGAGCGGAAGCGCACCAACCTCGCCGGCCTCCCCGACCTCGGCAGCCTCGACGATTTGCCCCACCACATCGGTGAGTCGGTCCTCGAGCTCCGAGATCGTCGTCACGCGAGCCGCATCCATCGCCTCCAGCGCTGCCTTCTGCGCGTCCGCCAGCGCAACCTCGAGCTCGCTGACCGTCAGCGCCCGCGGCGGGCCGCTCGCATCGACGACGGAGGTGGTCCACCGGTACGGGGCACGCGGACGCTGGAAGACCCATTCGGCGGAATCGCCGCCCGGCACGACGGCTGCGAGCTGCCATCCGTCCGTCCCCAGACCAGTCAGCCGTTTGCGGTGACCCTCGAGATCCGCAGCCGGCCACGACTCCACCCAGTACTCCCAGACCGTCCTTCGGGGCTGCGTCGAACGACTGGTAGCCGACGGAGGAGCGCGGTAGGACGGCTCGCGCCGGCCGGGGCCGGACAGCATCCGGATGACCTCGTCGCGGACTTTCTCGGCGTCCGCGTCGGAATCGAGCAGGATCCG
The DNA here is from genome assembly GCA_963768435.1 of uncultured Actinomycetota bacterium. Classification (GTDB taxonomy): domain Bacteria; phylum Actinomycetota; class Thermoleophilia; order Gaiellales; family Gaiellaceae; genus PALSA-600. The sequence continues at coordinate 289,716 of CAVYIB010000027.1, read as the reverse complement.
CGCGGCGACGCCTTCGTTCTCGCGCACGAGCCCGAGCAGGATGTGCTCCGTACCGATGTAGTTGTGGCCGAGCGAAAGAGCTTCGCGTAGCGCCAGCTCCAGGACTTTCTTCGACCGCGGCGTGAAGGGGATCTGCCCTTTCGCGATCTCGTCGCCTTGACCGATGATGCGAGCGACCTGAGCCCGCACCTCCTCGATGGTGATGTCGAGCGACTCGAGGACGCGCGCGGCAAGACCCTCTTCCTCGCGCAGCAGCCCGAGCAGGAGGTGCTCGGTCCCGATGTAGTTGTGGTTGAACGCTCTTGCCTCGTCCTGGGCGAGAACGACAACCTGGCGGGCTCGCTCGCTGAACCGCTCGAACACACGAGCAGACTAACGCCGGACCGCCGACAGGAGGCCGTCTCGTTAGGCTGCCCTCGATGTACGGAAAGCTGCGCGACGAGCTCACCGAGACCCTCGCCGGGCTGCGCGAGGCGGGGACGTACAAGACCGAGCTCGTGATGACGACACCGCAGGGCGCGCATGTCGGGGTCGAGGGCCGCGGGGAGCTGCTGAACCTCTGCGCCAACAACTACCTCGGGCTCGCGAATCACCCTTCCGTCGTCGCCGCTGCGCACGAGGCGCTCGACCGCTGGGGGTACGGGATGGCGTCGGTGCGCTTCATCTGCGGGACGCAGGCGCTCCACCGCGAGCTGGAAGAACGCCTGTCGGCGTTCCTGGGAACCGACGACACGATCCTCTTCTCGTCGTGCTTCGACGCGAACGGCGGCCTCTTCGAGGCGCTGCTGACCGAGGAGGACGCGGTCATCTCGGATCAGCTGAACCACGCCTCGATCATCGACGGGATCCGGCTCTGCAAGGCGCAGCGGCTCCGGTATGCGAACGGCGACCTGGACGAGCTGGAGGCGCGCCTCGTCGAGACTACGGGAGCGCGGCGCCGGCTGATCGCCACCGACGGTGTCTTCTCGATGGACGGCTACCTGGCGAAGCTCGACGGGATCTGTGAGCTGGCCGAGCGCCACGACGCGCTCGTGATGGTCGACGACTCGCACGCCGTCGGCGTCGTCGGGCCCGGAGGCCGCGGCACGCCGGAACGGTACGGAGTGATCGACCGCGTCGACATCGTCACCGGCACCCTCGGCAAGGCGGTCGGCGGCGCGAGCGGCGGCTATGTCGCGGCGCGAGCCGAGATCGTCGAGCTGCTCCGCCAGCGCGCCCGCCCCTACCTCTTCTCGAACAGCCTCGCTCCGCCGGTCGTCGCCGCGAGCCAGGCTGCGCTCGACCTGATCGAGAGCTCCGCCGAGCTACGGGACCACCTGCGCGACAACACCGCGCACTTCCGCGGCCGCATGACGGAGCTCGGGTTCGACATCCTCCCCGGCGAGCATCCGATCGTGCCTGTGATGATCGGCGACGAGGTCACCGCCGCCCGGTTCGCCGAGCAACTCGCCGCCGAGGGCGTCTACGCCGTCAGCTTCTCGTTCCCCGTCGTTCCCCGTGGCACGGCCCGCATTCGCACGCAGATGTCGGCCGCGCACACGACCGCCGATCTCGACTTCGCCGCGGCTGCTTTCGCGAAGGCGCGCGAAGCAGTTCCCGTCTAGGGCGCGTTCGCCTGCCGCGCGGCACGGTAGTAGTCGCGCCAGATCAGCTTGTGGACCGGGATCCATCTCGGGATCGACCGGACACCCGGGATGAACGGGAGCAGGATGAAGAGCAGCGAGAGGATGCCCATGATCCCCCAGATCTGCGCGTCGGCATTCTCGGAGGTCGAGAACGGCGGCACCTGGTACCAGAACGTGTAGAGCCAGAGCCACGCCTGCCCGGGGAAGTTACCCGTCTCGTTCATCATTCCCCACTGGCTGCCGAGCAGGTTCTGCTGGGAAGCGCGAGCCTCGAGGTAGCTGCCGTCGGCCAGGAACAGCAGGGCTTTCGTGAAATTGGTCTGGTAGAACTGCCCGGTCTGGTTGAGCGCGCCGTCGAGGCCGCCGCTCCGCGCCATCACGAGCAGGCTGGCCATCAATGTCGGCACGGGCCCGTAGTCGGCCGGGCTCAGGTTGAGACGACCGACGACCGCGCCTCGGTCGACCGCCTTGGCGTATCGGGTCGCCCACGCCGCGCGCGCTGCCGGTGTCGCACGGTTCCACGCCAGCAGGGCCCGAGCGAGCGCCGGGTCGGTCTGGGCGGGAATCGCCAGTGGGCCGAGAACGAAGGCCCGAGCCGGGTCGATCGGGATCTGCACGCCGAGCGCCCGCTGGATCGAGAGCCCGCCGACGATGTTCTGTCCGGCGCCGGCGACATGCGTGTACGGGGGCCCGTAGGTAGCGACGCCACTCGTCCCGTCGAGCTCCGACAGCGCTGTCGCGACGAAGTCCTTCGGCGCAACGGCGGCCCAGCTCGCGATCGTGACCGGCTTCTCGTCCGGGGAAGAGAAGACAAACGCGAGCAGCAGCGTGAGCAGCGAGACCGCGACGAGCGCGAGCACGGCCTCCTTGACGAGGTCGTACCGCCGCTTCGCGCCCTGCCATTCGACGCGCGGGTCGGGGGCAAGCGGATAGTCGGCGGCGCTCATTCGTGCTTGCCGTCGATCGGCATCGGCGGCACGACACCGCGCCGGCGAACGAGCAGGACGTGACCCGCGATCAGGATCGCGACGAAGAGCGGCAGGAGCACGACATGCCAGAGCAGCATCTGGCCGAAGTTGAGGACGTTGAAGAACGAGCCGATGCCCGCGGCGTTGAGACCGTCCTTCGCCTGACCGCCGATCCACTGCGAGTCGAAGTTCTGCTGGGACAGGTACCCGGTGAACGCGGTGCCGATCGAGACGAGGAAGGCGATCGCGCCGGTGATCCAGGTCATCGCGCGGCGGCCGCGCCAGGCGGCCATGAAGAACTTGCCCCAGAGATGGACGACCATGAAGAAGAAGAACAGCTCGGTGCTCCAGAGATGGGTGCTGTTCACGAAATGCCCGATCGAGGAGGTGTGCCACCAGGAGGGGCCCGCAAGTGCGATCACCGCGCCGGAGACGAGGATGACGACGAAGGCGGCCAGCGAGAGAACACCGAAGACGTAGACCCACGACGCGACGTACACGGGCTGCGTGTCAGGCAGGAGCTTGTCGGGCGGCAAAGTGGCGACAGCGGTGTCGCGCACGCGCCCGGTCCAGGTCGGCTCCACGCTCATCCCTTCTCCTTCGATCCCGGGAAGGGCAGCCAGATCGCCAGGGCGAAGACCCCGATCATCAGCGCGACGACGATCAGGTTCGCATCGGAGATCAGGAACCAGCCTTCGTGGACATAGCGCGGAGCGCCGTTGAGGTCGATCGCCGCACAAAGCGAGGCTGATCCGAACATGTTGGTAGCGTCGAGGTCGAACGGCCGACAGGCGTCGGTAGCCGACCCGATCCCGGCTGCGGCTTTCCCGCAGTTGCTGGAGCTAGGGTCGCAGCACGACTTCGAGCGCGGTGCCGCGCCCGGGCGCGGTCAGCAGGGTGAACGCGCCGCCGATCGCGGCCGCCCGCTGGCGCATGTTCCGGAGCCCCTGGGCCGCCGGATCCTCGGGCGGGTCGAAACCCGAGCCGTTGTCGCGCACCGTCACAAGGCGTTCCACGCCCCGGTGGCCGATCGTCACCCAGGCCCGCCGGGCATGGGCGTGCTTGCGTGAGTTCGCGAGCCCTTCCTGCACGATCCGGAACACCTCGATCTGCTCGTCGGGCGCAAGACGGACGGCGGCGTCGATCTCCAGCTCGACCTCGAGCTTCCCGTCGGCGGTGAGGAAGTCGACGTAGCGTCGAAGGGCGGCGTCGAACGGCGCCCGGCCCGCCGCCGAGGAGAGCGCGAGCGTCGCGAACCTCGCCTCGGTCTGTGCGGCCTGGACTGCCGCCTTCAGCTTCGGGATCGTCTCGCCCGGATCGGCGCCGGCCTCGAGCATCGCTGCGTGCGTCGAGACCGCGAACAGGTACTGAGAGAGCCCGTCGTGGATCTCCCGCGCGACGCGGGCGCGCTCCTCGGCCACCACCCGCCCCAGCTCCGAGGCGTGGATCGCGCGCCAGACCCCGACGAGGATCACGACGTAGGCGATCAGCCGCAGGAAGTCGCCCTGCGTCACGTATCGCATCGCGAACACCGGCTCGAACAGCAGGTCGAGAGAGGCGAACAGGGTGAGGGTCGAGCCAAGTGCGAGCCAGCGGTCGAGATCCTCGCGCCGCCGTCGGTAGCGGTCGGCGAACGTGATCACGGCGACCAGGTTGACGAGCGCGAGGACGGCCAGGCCGCCGCTCCGAAGCGCCTGGTGATGGAGCGTGCCGGCCGGCCCGAATGACGGCAGGCTGGAGACGTGCGCGACGAACCAGATCGTCGCCATCCCGACGGCCACGGCGGCGGCCATGTCGGCCAGCGCGAGGCCTCGGCGCTCGATCCGTCCACGCGCGAGCGGTGCAAACGCGAGCACGGTCCACCCGGCGAGCACGCTGCAGAGGCACGGCCAGGGCTCGGCGGCGCTCTCCGAGCGCTCGACCACCGCAGGGCCGAGCTCGAAGGCGACCCACGACACCGAAACGGCGGTGAATCCGCAGCAGAGCAACAGGTCGTAGCGCCGGCCCTCGACCATGAACCTGGATCCCGTCAGCAGCGCGGTGAGCCCGCCGCCGACCGCGTACAGCGTCGACAGGACGAGCCGCGCCTGCGGGAGATCGTAGGGCGTGCGGAGGCTCGCCCTGGAGAGGAAAAGGGCGAGCGCAGCGCCGAGCAGGGCGACGAGCGCGACCTCGCCCGAGAGGAACGTCTCGTACGCGTCCTTGCGGGCCGTTTGGCGCATCGCCACTCGTATCGGCACAATCGCCTGGGGGCATGATTCCGCGCGTTCTGATCACCGACGACCATCCGCTGACGCGCGACGCGCTCGCGGGCCTCCTCACGGCGAACGAATTCGACGTCGTCGGGCAGGCGGCGGGCGGCCATGAGGCGATCGAGCTGGCCGGGCAGCTCGAGCCGGATCTGATCGTCCTCGACCTGACCATGCCGGACATGGACGGGCTCGAGGCGCTCCCGCTGCTGCGCGAAGCCGCACCCGCGGCGTCGGTGGTCGTGCTGACGGCGTCGGAGGACGATGACAATTTGCTGTCCGCGATCCGGCTCGGAGCGGCGGGGTACCTGCTGAAGAACGAGCCGCCGGAGCGGATCGTCCAGTTCCTGCACGGGGTCGCCAACGGCGAGGCCGCGCTCTCGGGGGCGGTGGCGCGCCGCCTGCTCGACCAGGTCCGCGAGGGAGGGCACCGCCACGGTGTCGTCCCACAGTCGATCGCCGACCAACTCTCGGCCCGCGAGCTCGAGGTCCTGCTTCTGCTCGACCAGCATCTCGGCACCGACGAGATCGCCGAGCGCCTCTTCATCTCCGAGCACACCGTCCGCTCGCACGTCAAGAACCTGCTCTCCAAGCTCGGCGTCTCATCCCGCCGGGACGCTCTCGAGAAGCTCGCCGAAGCGCGCGGCGACTAACCAAACAGCCGCCTCGCGGTCATTACTTGCGTGAGCACGGATCCGGTGTTGGTCGCCTATGCGACGGAACGAGGGTCGACGGCCGAGATCGCCGAGGCCGTCGCCGAGACGCTGCGCGACGCCGGCCTCGAGGTCGACCTGATCCACGCGGCTCGCGTGGTCAGCCTCGACGCCTACCGGGCCATCGTCGTCGGCGGCGCGATGGCGATCGGCCACCTGCACCCCGATGCCCAACGGTTTCTGAAGCGCTTCCGCGAGGACCTCTGCTCGATGCAGCTCGCCATCTTCGGCGTCGGCTCGCGGACGACGGAGCCGAGCAACCTCGAGGCCTGCCGCCGCCAGCTCGATCAGGCGCTAGGGAGAGTCCCAGAGGCCCAGCCGTTCGCGGTGACGATCTTCGGCGGTGTGCTCGATCCGGCCGAGCTGCGCTCCGCCTTCAACCCGCTTGCCGCAGTTGACGCCCGCGACTGGTTCGCGATCCGGACGTGGGCGGCGCTCGTCGGCTCACGCCTCGAAGCCGTTCCCGCCACCGTCTAGCGAAACCCGCGAAGCGCCGACTCGACGAGGTCGGGCAGCGTCTCGAGGTTGTAGCCGCCCTCGAGCACGGCGGCGACACGCGGAGCGAGCGCCGTCGCACGGCGCGCGAGCTCCTCGAAGACCGAGGTCGAGAGCTCGAGCTGCGCGAGCGGGTCGTCGACGTGCGCGTCGAAGCCCGCCGAGACGAGGAGCAGCTCAGGCTCGAACGCCGTCACCGCCTCCTCGGCCCGCCCGAACGCGGCGAGGAAGCCGTCGTCCCCGGTGCCGGCCGCGAGCGGCAGGTTCACGAGCGTCTCGCCCTGCTCGCCGGGCCCGCCGCTGCCGGGATAGAACGGCCACTGGTGGAGGGAGACGAACAGGATCGTCGGGTCGTCGCCGACGATCGCCTGGGTCCCGTTCCCGTGGTGGACGTCCCAGTCGAGGATCGCGACCCGGCCGAGGCCGAGCTCGGCCTGCGCCCAGCGGGCGGCAATGGCGATCGAGTCGAACAGGCAGAAGCCCATCGCGCGGCCCGGCTCCGCGTGATGCCCCGGAGGCCGTGCGAGCGCGAACCCTCCGCGCCGCACCGCCTCGATCGCGGCACCCGCGGCGAGCAACGCCGCGTCGAAGCTCGTCTCGGTGCACACGGTGTCCGGATCGAGCCGGCCGCGCGCCGTGCGCACCCGCTCGACGAGCGCCGGGGTGTGGCAGCGCAGCACGTCCTCGACGGACGCGGGCCCGCACTCGACGAACGAGCAGCGCTCGTGCAGCACCCGGATCCGCCCTTGCGACTCGGGATGCCCGTCCGTCGGGTGGAGCCGAGCGAAGGCCTCGTGACTGACGACGTCCATGCGGTCAGGCGTGCTCGGCGATCCGACGGGCGAGGCCGTTCAGCCCGAGCTCGAGCGCATGCGCCTCGGCGCGGGCCCAGTCCGGCGGCGTCGGCACGAGCGGAGGGACCGGTGCGGCCGCGTCCATCGTGGCGATCCGGCGGTAGAGGCGAAGGTCGTCCGCGATCGGCGCGAGCCGGTCCGCGGCGAGGGCCGCCTCGAGCGTTCCGTACTGGCCGAGGATCGTCGCGGCCGACTTCGGCCCGACTCCGGGCGCACCCGGGATCTTGTCGGACGAGTCGCCCCGCAGCGCGATGAAGTCGGGCACCTGCTCGGGGTCGACCCCGTAGCGCTCGCGAACCTCGGCCGGCCCGATGCGCGCGAGCTCGCTCACGCCGCGCACCGGCTGGAGGACGGTCACCCGGTCGCTCACGAGCTGGAACGCGTCGCGATCGGAGGTCGTCACCACGACCGGCCCAGCCCACCCGGCCGCACCCGCAGCGAGGAAGTCGTCGGCCTCGTACCCGGCGGCCTTCGCGATCGCGAACCCGAACGACTCGACCAGCGCCGGCAGAGCATCGAGCTGCTCCACGATCGAATCCTCGAAGACGCGGCCCGTCTGATATTCGGGCAGCGCCTCGTTTCGATAGGTCGGGACGTCGAGCGTATCCCAGGCCGCGAGCACCGAGATCGGCTGCTCCGCCTCCCACAGACGGAGCAGGAAGTTCCCGAATCCGACGAGCGCGTTCGCGGGCCGGCCGCCCGCGCCGCGGATCGATTTCGGCAATGCGTGGTAGGCGCGGTGAGCCAGCGAATCGCCATCGATCGCAAGCAGCAGGCCCGTCGAAGAAGGACTTGTCATAGAGGACGAGTATCGCGTACCCCGACGGCACGGCTATCGTGGCGCACCTAGAAATGGCAGAAGCAAAGGGATCCGCCCTTCGTACCCTCGTGATCGTCGAGTCGCCCGCCAAGGCGAAGACGATTGCGGGGTACCTCGGCAAGGACTACATGGTCGAATCTTCCATCGGCCACGTCCGCGACCTCCCGCACAGCGCGGCCGAGGTTCCGGCTGCCCAGAAGCAGGAGCCGTGGGCCCGCCTGGGCGTCGACGTCGACCACGACTTCGAGCCTCTCTACGTCGTCGACCCGAAGAAGAAGTCAGTCGTCGCGGACCTGCGCAGCAAGCTCGCGAAGGCCGATCAACTGCTGCTCGCGACAGACGAAGACCGCGAAGGCGAGGCGATCGCCTGGCATCTCGTCGAGTTGCTGAAGCCGAAGGTGCCGGTGCGCCGGATGGTGTTCCACGAGATCACCAAGCCGGCGATCGAGCGGGCACTCGGCGAGACGCGCGACATCGACGAGCGCCTCGTCGACGCGCAGGAGACGCGCCGCATCCTCGACCGCCTCTACGGCTATGAGGTCTCCCCCGTCCTCTGGCGGAAGGTGATGAAGGGCCTCTCCGCAGGCCGCGTCCAGTCGGTCGCCACGCGTCTCGTGGTCGAGCGCGAGCGCGAGCGGATCGAGTTCCGCGCCGCCGAGTACTGGGACATCGTCGCCACGCTCGAGCCCGGCAGCTTCGAGGCGAAGCTCGTCGCGGTCGACGGCCACAAGGTTGCGCAGGGTCGCGATTTCGCGCGCACCGGTGAGCTCACCACGGCCGACGCCGTCCAGCTCGACGAGGCCACCGTGCGTACGCTCGCGACCGCGCTCGAAGGAGTCGAGCTCACGGTTCGGTCGGTCGAGCGCAAGCCGTACACCCGCCGCCCTGCCGCTCCGTTCATGACGTCGACCCTCCAGCAGGAGGCGAGCCGCAAGCTCCGGTTCACGACGCAGCACACGATGCGCGTCGCTCAGCGGCTCTACGAGAACGGCTACATCACCTACATGCGCACCGACTCGACTTCGTTGGCCGAGTCCGCAATCGCTGCCGCGCGCGACCAGGCCCGTGAGCTCTACGGGGCCGACTCGGTGCCGGATCAGCCGCGCTCCTACAACCGCAAGGTGAAGAACGCGCAGGAGGCCCACGAGGCGATCCGGCCGGCGGGCGACCGCTTCCGCACGCCCGAAGAGGTGAAGCGCGAGGTCGAGCGCGACGAGGCCGCCCTGTACGACCTGATCTGGAAGCGCACGGTCTCCTCCCAGATGGCCGACGCCCGGGGCGAGACCGTCTCGGTGCGGGTCGGCGCGGAGGCGACCGACGGCCGGGACGCCGAGTTCGGCGCCGCCGGCACCGTGATCACCTTCCGCGGCTTCATGCTCGCCTACGAGGAGGGCCGCGACGAGGCGGTCGCCGCCGATGAGGAGGAGCGCCGCCTGCCGCCGATGACCGAGGGCGACACGCTCACGACCTCGTCGCTCGAGCCCGAGTCGCACTCGACCACGCCGCCCGCGCGCTACACGGAGGCGACGCTGGTGCGCGCCCTCGAGGAGCGCGGCATCGGCCGCCCGTCGACGTACGCGTCGATCATGGGCACGATCCTCGACCGCGGCTACGTCCGCAAGGCGGGCCAGGCGCTCGTGCCGACCTTCCTCGCCTTCGCGGTCACGGGACTGCTCGAACAGCATTTCAGCCGGCTCGTCGATTACGAGTTCACCGCGCTGATGGAGGACGACCTCGACCGGATCGCCGACGGCGACGAGGAGCGCACGGCTGGCTGAAGCGGTTCTATTTCGGTGAGGCGGGCGGCGACGAGGGGCTCAAGGCGCTCGTCTCCGATCTCGGCGACATCGACGCTCGCCAGGTGAACACGATCGAGATCGGCGAGGGCATCGAGCTCCGCGTCGGCAAGTGGGGCCCCTATATCGAGCGGAACGGCGAGCGCGTCACGATCTCCGACGAGATCGCTCCCGACGAGCTGACGGTGGCCAAGGCCGAGGAGCTGCTCTCGCAGGCCACGGATCAGCGCGAGCTCGGCATCAACCCCGAGAACGGCCGCGCGATCCTGGTCAAGAACGGCCGTTACGGCCCGTACGTGACCGAGGAGGCCGACGAAGACGAGAAGCCGCGGACGGCGTCGCTCTTCAAGTCGATGACGCCGGAGATCGGTCACACTCGCCGACGTGCTCCCGCTGCTCGCGCTCCCGCGGGTCGTCGGCGTCGATCCCGGCACCGAGGAAGAGGTGATCGTCGCGAACGGCCGCTACGGCCCCTTCGTGAAGCGCGGCAAGGACACCCGCTCGCTCGCGACCGAGGAGCAGCTGCTGACGATCACGCTCGACGAGACACTTGCCCTTCTCGCCGAGCCGAAGCAGCGCGGCCGGAACGCGACGGCTCAGGCGCCGCTCCGAGACTTCGGCGACGACGTCGACCCGGTGAGCAAGAAGCCGCTCGTCGTGAAGAACGGCCGCTTCGGCCCGTACGTCACCGACGGCGAGACGAACGCGAGCCTCCGGTCGAGCGACGACGTCGAGACGCTGACCTTCGAGCGGGCCGTGGAGCTGATGGCGGCGCGCCGCGAACGCGGTCCGTCCAAACCGAAAACGCGCTCCGCGGCGGTAGTCCTAACAGTTCGCAAACCGATTGTCGTTGTCGCGGCGGTCCCGATCAGCGATACTCTGAGTCGAGGAGCCGGGCAAGGCCGCCGTGCGCTACCGTGAGGGAGTCCTCCTGTAGCCGCGTTTGCGGTCCTGTTTCAGCACGGGGGGTGGGCGGAAAGACCCTAAGAATCCTCTCATTCAGCTGGAAATCAGAGGACAAATGCCGTACGGTGCGAAAGCGTGGGGCGCAGGCGACGAAAGGGTGTAGGTCGAACGTGACGCAGAATCAACTGACTGAATTGCTTGAAACCGAGGGTGCCAAGGCCATGCTCGAGCGCGGCGAGGAGCGCGGCTGGATCGAGCCGTCGGAGCTCGAGGCGCTTGCCGTGGAGCACGAGCTCGTCGATGCAGACGTCGAGGATCTGACCCGCGAGCTCGAGCGGATCGGTCTCGAGGTGCGCGAGGCGCGGCCCGAGGAGAAGTCACCGAAGGCCGAAGAAGTCGTCTACGAGGCCGACCAGCCGTCGGGCGCCGGCGACTCCCTGCAGCTCTTCCTGGCCGATGTCGGCCGCCACAAGCTTCTGACTGCTGCGCAGGAGGTCATCCTCGCGAAGCGGATCGAGCGCGGCGACCTGGTCGCCAAGCGGCAGATGATCGAGTCGAACCTGCGGCTCGTCGTCTCGATCGCGAAGGGCTACCGCGGTCTCGGCGTCCCGTTCCTCGACCTGATCCAGGAGGGCACGCTCGGCCTGAACCGCGCGGTCGAGAAGTTCGACTGGCGCCGCGGTTACAAGTTCTCGACGTACGCGACCTGGTGGATCCGCCAGTCGGTGCAGCGCGCGGTTGCGAACCATGCGCGCACGATTCGCGTTCCCGTCCATGTCGTCGAGCGGCAGCAGAAGCTGTCGCGCGCCGCACGCCGGCTCGAGGTCGAGCTGGGCCGCGAGCCGACGAAGGAGGAGCTCGCCGAGGCGACCGGCCTCCCGATCCAGCACGTCGACGAGGCTCTGTCGGCCGCGTCCGCGTCGGTCTCGCTGAACCAGACGGTCGGCGCTGACGACGAGGGCGAGCTCGGCGATCTCTTCGCCGACCGCGAGGCTCCGGATCCGTTCGACGAGGCCGAGGAGTCGCTCCGCCGCCAGAACATCCGCAAGGCGCTCGACGCGCTGCCCGAGAGGGAGCGGAGGATCCTGGAGCTGCGGTTCGGCTTCGAGGGCGAGCCGTGGACGCTCGAGGCGATCGGTCACGAGCTCGACCTGACGCGCGAGCGCGTCCGCCAGCTCGAGGGCCAGGCGCTCTCGCGGCTCGCGGCACTGCGCGAGCTCGCAGGGCTCGCGGCCTAGACAGCCGGCGCGAAGCTCAAGCGCGGGCGCGTCCGTATCCTCCTGGATGAACGCAGCCGTGTCGAGCCTCCGCCCGTCCGAGCCGCTCACCGGGCGGATCGTCAGTGTCGAGCCGCTCGCCGAGCGTCATCGGCAGGGCTTGCGCGAGGCGGCGGCCGAGGATCCGGCGATCTTCCGTTTCATGATGTACACGGGCGACTTCGACGGCTGGTTCGACGACGCCCTCGCCGATCCCGGCGGCGTGGCGTTCACGGTCGTCGCCGACGGCCGCGAGGCCGGCTCCACGCGGTACCTCAACTACGAAGCGCCCCATCGCCGCGTCGAGATCGGCTGGACGTGGCTGCGGCCCTCTGCCTGGGGCACGGGCGCGAACACCGAGACGAAGCTGCTGTTGCTCGAGCACGCGTTCGAGCGGCATGGGATGCAACGGGTCGAGTTCAAGACCGACGCGCGCAACGAGCGGACGCGCGCGGCGCTGCTCAAGGTTGGCTGCCGGTTCGAGGGGATCGCGCGCAAGCACATGATGCTCCCGACCGGGCCGCGCGACTCCGCCTGGTACGCGATCACGGAGGACGACTGGCCCGAGGTGAAGGCGAAGCTCCTGTGGCGGCTCGAGATCGACGAGTGAGGTGCGCGGTCGAGCTCGCCCGGGTGCGGGCGGAGCCGCGCGACGATGCCGAGCAGGTGACGCAGGCGCTCCGAGGTGAGCCGCTGAGCGTCGCGGAGATCCGGGACGGCTGGGCACGGGTGGTCACCGCTTACGACTACCCCGGATGGGTGCGTGCCGAAGAGGTCGAAGCCGGCGAGGGCGCGTTGGCCGAGCCAACCGCCTCCGACCCGCTCGACCGCGGCGCGCGCCTACCTCGGCGCCCCGTACGAGTGGGGCGGCCTGACAGCGGCCGGTATCGACTGCTCCGGCCTCGTCCACATCGCCTACCGCGCAACGGGGCGGCTCGTCCCGCGCGACTCGTGGCAGCAAGAGGCAGCGGGCGAGGCGGTCGCGGCCGGCGAGGAACGGCCCGGCGATCTCGTCGTCTACGGCTCGGCTGAGCGCGCCGATCACATCGCGTTCTGGCTCGGCGCCGGAAAGATTCTCCACGCGACGGCTAAAGAAAGCTCGCGGCGTGGTCGAAGAACCCGAGAGCGACGAGCTCGCCGTGCGCCGCCGCCGCGTAATTCGGCTCTGAATACGGCTGATTCCATCCAAATGAGGGATACGGTCTAAAGCCCCCATGGTGGGGCGCCGATAGCTGGCACGTGGACGCAGCTCAGCGTGAAGAAATCCTGACCCGTTATCGCGAGCACTCCCGTCGCTTTCAGACGGTTGCAGCTCGGCGAAACCCGGTGCAGGGAGTCATCGAGTTCCCGGCGAGGCCGGCCGCCCCCGAGGGCGAGCACCTCCCGACGGCTCGCGAGATCGAAGTCCTCCAGCTCGTCTCGGAGGGTCTCGTGAACCGCGAGATCGGAGACCGCCTGTACCTCTCAGAGGAAACGGTGAAGAGCCACGTCCGCCACCTGCTTGCGAAGCTTCAAGCCCGGTCGAGAGCCCACGCCGTCGCCGTTGGGTTCCGGCGTGGGCTCCTGACCTAACCGATTAGCAGGTAATTCGTCTCAGGTGGACAATCACCAAATGGGTGATGCCACGATGAGTCGAAGACCTGATACTCAGCTTGTGTCTCTACCAGTAAACCCATCCACCCGCGAGCGTCGCGCGAGTGGCAAGACGTGCTGCGATCTTGCGCATTGCTGTTCTCCCCTCGGTTTGGGAACTGACGGCAGCGAGCAATCTTATGACCCTTTTGGGGGAAAAGCAAGTCCCTTTCGATGCGCCACGAGAACGTTCGTATGCACCGCGATGGCTAACGTGATGGTCAGGTACCAGGCGCGTTCTACTGGCGATTTCGCTCGTCCTCTTCGGGTTTTCGCTCCCGTACGGTGTCGGCAACCCATATGCCGTCCTCGCCTCTCGCAATCGTCGCGGCGGTGGCCGAACGAGGCCGAGTCCGGCTGGACGGGCAATTTCAACGTCTCGATCTCAGTCCTTCCCACCGTGTTTGCCGCAGCGGTGTTCGGGCCGCTCGCCGCGATGATCGTCGCATGCGTCTTCGTTCATCGGCGAGTTTCCATTCGGCGTCCTGCGATCGATGACAGCGAACCGCATCCGGCGACCCGCTTCTCAAGTGGGGCGTCTACACGTGCATCAGCGGCGATCTACGGCGCATCTGGCTGGATTCGCCGCCGCTGGCGACCGCGGCCGTCTCACGGCCGACGGCGTCACCCGCCTTGTCGTGGCGACCGCGACCGCGGTACTCGTCGCCGAAGCCGCTCGATCTCGTCTTTGCTGCCCTCACGGCCAGCCTCCGTGGGGGACCGCGTTCGATGTTGATTCCGCAACCGGCGGCCCTATGGTCACCGTGTCTCGATTGCCTGTATGCGCCCGATCGTGGCGGCACTCGCCGTCGCATATACGCGCGTATCTCCGTGGACTCTTCCGCTCTTCTTTATCCCGGCACTAGCGGCACAGCGTCTGTTCGGCCTGTATCAGGAACAGCGGCAACTTGGCGGATCAGTTGGCCGAGGCTAACACTGATCTGGAAAGGGCGAATATCTCATTCGCGACAGCCTTGGTCACGACGCTCGATGCGCGGGATCGCTACACCGCGGGTCATTCGGCGGCAGTCGCTATCTACGCACGAGACATCGCGATCCGCATGGGCCTTCCAGAGGAAGAGACGAAAAAGTTCATCTGGCGGGCCTCGTTCACGACATTGGGAAGATCGGGCTTTCCGCCGGCCTGCTCGAGAAGCCCGGGGCGCTCACGCTTGACGAACGGCGCGAAATGCAACGCCACTCGGAAATCGGCGAGCGCATCTTGGCGAAGGTCGACAGCTACGCCGAGATTGCATCAATCGTCCGCCATCACCACGAACGGGTGGATGGTGGCGGCTATCCCGGACGGGCTTACCGACGAAGAGATCCCTCTTCTTGTCTCGGATCATCGCCGTTGCGGATGCCTACAACGCAATGACGTCGGATCGACCATACCGAGACGCGATGCCGAGTCGCGTCGCGCGGCTCCGGCTGGCCCAGGCCGTTGACACGCAATTTGACACCGCGGTCGTCGCGGCGTTTGAAGCCGTGCTCGCCATGTCCACCGAGCCGTACCGGACGGCGACGTCGCCTGAGTTCGACTTCGAATGGCAGCTAGACGAGACCGCGCTGAACCGGACGAAGCCTACGATTCCTCGGTGTCGGCGTTCTCCATCTCCGCGTAACGCGCGACAGCCTCAGCTCTGGTACGCACCCCGAGCTTCTCGAAGATGTGATCCAGGTGGCTCTTGACCGTTCCGCTCGCGATGAAAAGAGCTTGCGGCGATCTACACGATTCTGTCATGCCTTGCATCACGTGATCCATGATCTCGCGCTCGCGAGCGGTAAGCACGCCCTCCCGAGCCCGAGCGCGTGTGACAAGACCAACTGACTTCGCCAGTCTTAGGTCATCGCGCCCGAAGAAGCGCGTCACCTAAGTTCAGCGCGATGTTCGGGCAACGCGGGCAGTCGCTCTGAGAGCTACTGGTGAGGCGCGGGCGCAACAGACCACCGGATCCCAGACGTCGAACTCCGAGGCCGTCTTCAAAAGTAGCGTCCGCGCCTTGGCCGGCGTCACGCTCGGTCGGCAAGAATCAGCCGCGCCCCGAGCAGCCAGAGCATCCGTACGTCTAGACGTTCTTGCGTGAGCCGCTCCGCCTCATCGGCGGCAAGCCATCGCGGCAACTCGCTTGCCGACGACCGCGAGCGCTACTGCGCGGGTCGCCAGATACTCGCCGTACATCGCGGGTGTCCCACACCTGGAAAGTCGTCAATCGTAAGCTTCACTGCCTCCGTCGGCATCGTGCTGTGCAAGCAACATCCTCGCGCGCAAAGCGTCGAACATTGATCTGGTGATGAAGATCCGAGTCGCGTATCCAGGCCCTCGCTCGACTCGCCGCAACGCTTCGATCGCACCACATAGAAATGCCGCAACCCAAGTTCAGCCGCCGGCGATGACCCACTGTCATGCGGGACGGCGAAATCCAGAACCGAACCTGGTCCAATTCGGCCATCGGCCTGCAACAGCGTCTGCCACGCCTCGCCATAACGCGCGCCGACCAGCAGCGCCCTTGCGCATTTACGTCCAAGCACTTCACCCACGGATCGGCGTCACCGAGAGCCGCGACCCGCGAGTGCATCACTATCGTCATTTCGCAATCGCCCTCTCTGACACAAAGCAAGATGGGTCGCGCGGTCTCAAGACGCATGCGGTCCGTGTGGCGCGGACTTTCCAACGACTCCAGTTCTGAACCGCCTTGGGCATCCGCTCGTCCTCCGAGTTCGAAAGCGGCAGGCAACTTCCCCACGCGGCCTCGTTGCCGTCGTCGACTGTCATCGCCTCCTCAGCCGCGTGTTGCAACTCAAAGCGAACGCTCTTCGAACTGGTGGAGGAAATAAACCAGCGCGGCCCGCGATCAGCAAACCTCGAGCCTTCAACGAATGTCCGGTCCGGAAAGAGCTTGGCGGCCGTGATGCCGAGTGACCTGCGCCTCCGTACTCGCTCCGACGAGGGCGATCTCCGCGCGATTAGATCGGTGAGCCGTTCGGGACGAACGGGCTGTCTCGTAGGCCGCTCGGCCAAACTGAGCGAGGGTGGTGATCCGCCCTGTCTTGCCAAGCGGCGAATAGGACGCCGTTATGAGTCTCTCCAGGCAGTCGTCCAACCGAAAATCCTCGAATCAGAGTCACGAACACTGGTCGATAGTTCTCGTGCTCAAGTGCGTAATTCGAAGGCCGTCTGGCCACATCGTCGGCGTCAACCCGGGCTTTCGAGTTTCTGATCAGGAAGTCGCGGGCGAGCGGATGCACCTCCACTCGCCCGTCGGACCTCATACGCAAGGCCCGTGGCCACAACACGGGTTGCGGCCCGCTCGTGGCCGACAAAGTCGGCGAACTGCGACGCGGTGACCGGCGCAAGTAGCGACAGAGCGGTCAAACCTCGCTTGAGTCGTCAGTTCAGCGCGATCGAACAATTCCTCGGCAAAGTAATCGTAAAGCGTGGCTGAGAGTGCTCTCGCGGTGAACGCCCCCCGCCGGTGCCCGGCATACGCCGCCAGACCGAGCACCGCAGGCCAACCGCGCGCTTGCGTCGAAGTGCCGATGTTCTTTGATCAGGCGGGAGAAGCTCGGCAATCTCGTCTTCGTCTAGCGCCAAGGTCAACAGCGCCCAACTCGACCGTCTCCAAATAGATGCGACGCCTCGGAGGTCGCCAACGAGGGCCGCTCCCGCGAGGTGATGAGAAAGCGAAACCGCCCGCTGCGCTCGAGGACGCCAATGAGCTTCTCGGCGGCACGACTTTCCATGAGGAGGTGGTAGTCGTCGATCACGATCCGTTTCTCGAGCGGCTTCGTCACTCTGGGCGAGCATTGCTCGACTGCGCCTTCCACGCTGCATGCTCGGTGCGAGCCGCCCCGAGCTGAGTGCAGTCTCGATTCGCCGCGAGATCGAACTCTGTGAGCGCTCCCCAGCGCCGACGACCAAGTCGCGGGCGAGCACCGGTATGTCGCCGCTCGCCTCCGTGATCGTCACCCAGACCCCTCCGGTCTCCTCGAGCCACTGGCGCGCGAGCGTCGTCTTGCCGTAGCCGGCCGGGGCGATGAGCAGGATCGTTCGCGCGTTGGCGGCGCTCAGGGATGCGAGCAGCCGCGATCGACGCACAATCCGGCGTTCGGGAGGTTGCTTCGCCTGTCGTTTGCCTGCCAACCCGTCGATTACCTTCCGCACCTCATAGTCATGCCAGCCGGGGGGAAGTGTTGAAGCGGTGCTGCTGTCCGGAAGGCTAACGCCCTGTCGCATGTTCTGTAAACCGCGAGAGGTACCCGCGCCCGCAACGGCGGACCGTCACGGGCGCGGAGCCGTTAGCCCCCGTCGTCGACTTTCGCCGACTCGAGGCCCTTGGCCAGCGGGTCATCGCCGGTGAGCAGGCGATACGCGAACGGGATCTGCCGCCGCCGGTGGACACCGAGCTTCAGGCGCAGGGTGTCGCAGTGAGCCTTGGCGGTACGCGGCGAGATTCCCAGTTCGTGACCGACCTCCTCGTTCGATCGGCCCGCGGCTATCAGCTGGATCACCTGCTTTTGACGCTCGGTGATCGACGAAGGATCTCTCAACGCATCCATGGCAGCTGACGGTACGCCGCCCGCCCCGGACCGGCCATTCACCAAATGGCGTAATTCTTTCTCGCCGTGTGATCTACGCCACGCCGAACGCGGCCGCGTGCCCGCGCGCGTTCGCAGCTTCGGCCTCGTCCGCGTCGAGCGCACCGATCCGCAGCAGCAGCTCGAACTCGTCGCGCAGGTGCGTCCGCATCATCTCGGGGCCGTCGGTCGCGATCGTGAACGAGACGCCGTGCTCGACGAAGGAGCGGAACGTCGAGCGAACCGCGTCCTCGCCGGCGAGTGCCTTGGTGAGCAGATTCGACGTCGGGCAGATCTCGAGCACGATCCCCGCCTCGCGCAACCTCTCCATCAGCGCCGGGTTGCCGGCGGCCAGGATGCCGTGCCCGATCCGGTCGGGCCTCAACACCTCGACGACCTCGCGAAGCTCCTCGACCCCGTACGCCCCGCCCTCCTCGCCGACGTGGATCGTCACCCCGAGACCCGCCGCACGCGCCGCCTCGACGTGCCCGGCGATCTGGGCGTAATCCCAGCGCGCACCGCCCGGCCGCGGCCCGGCGATATCGACACCGACGATCCCGCGTGGCGCATACCGCGTCGCCTTCTCGACGATCACCATGTTCTGAACCGGCGAGAACGTCCGGTCCATCATCAGGATCAGCCCGGCCCGCACCTGCGGGTACTCGAGCGAGGCCCGGTCGAGACCGCGGATCGCGGCCAGGATGATGTGGTCGAGGTCGCGCTCGCCGCCGCGATTCCGCTTCATCGGGTTGAACCGCAGCTCGAGCGTCGTGATCCCCTGCGACCGGTAGGCGCCGCCGATCGCCGCATGCACCGACCGCTCGACCGCGATCGGCGAGGACTGGATCAGCTCCGTCAGGTGGTAGATCCGGTCGAGCGAGTCGAGATCGGGCACCCCACGCGGATCCGAGACGGTCACCATCCGGTCGAACTCCCAGAAATCGCGGGTCGGCAACGCGATTCCCTGCTCGTGGGCGAGGCTCCACATGATGTCCGTCGCCACGGACCCGCCGAGGTGGGTGTGGAGCTCGGCGAGCCCACCTGGAAACAGCTCGTCGCCCGGCATCGCCCTGAGTATGCCCGCCCCTGGGAACTGACCTCACCGGCTCCGCGGCCAGTACAATGCTGCTCCACGCGCTGGTGGCGGAATTGGTAGACGCGCAAGGTTGAGGGCCTTGTGCCCTTTGGGGCGTGGAGGTTCAAGTCCTCTCCAGCGCATTGCGTGCGAACGGGGGAGCTCAGGCTCCCCCGCCGCGCGTCACCTCAGGTGATCGGTGAGAGCTCGCGCTCGAGCGTCTGGCGCTCGGGCTCGAGCCACGGCGGCAGCGCCAGCAGCTGCCCGAGCCGCGTCGGCGGCTCGTCGACGAAGAACCCGGGGCCGTCGGTCGCGATCTCCAGCAGCAGCCCGTCCGGCATCCGGAAGTAGATCGAGCGGAAGTACTTGCGGTCCTGCTGCGCCGTCGGGCGCAGGCCGATCGCCGCGAGCCGGTCGTGCCAGGCAGCCTGCTCCGCATCATCGGCCGCCCGCCACGCGATGTGATGGGTGATCCCCGCGCCGATCAGCGCCGTCTCGTCGACCGGCGCCGCGAACGTGAGCGGCGCGTTCTCGTCGACGAGGCCCGCGTAGAGATCCGGATTGCCGTAGGCGACGACGCTGTGCAGCGCGGGCCGGTCTCCCGGGTAGAGCCGCAGGCGCAGACCGTCGGGATCCTCCGTCTCGGTCTCGACGCTCACCGACGGCGTGACGAGCCCGATCGTCTCGAGCGTCCCGCGCCCGAGCCGCCCGCGCTCCGCTCGCGGCCATTCGAAGAACGTCATCAGGCTCCCCGGGGAGGCCGACTCGTCGCCGAAGTACAGGTGGTAGCTGTGCGGGTCGTCGAAGTTGACCGTCTTCTTCGCGAGCGTGAAGCCGAGCTGGTCGCGGTAGAAATCGGTCGTCCGCTGGGCGTCGCTGCAGACGCACGTGACGTGATGGAGCCGGTCGAGAATCACGGTCTACGCGAGCAGGCGGTACAGGATGATCGTGTTCACGAAGAACAGCACCCCGACGATCGCGGTCAGCCGGGTCAGGTTCCGCTCCACGACATGCGTGCCGCCCTGCGAGGTCGGCGTGAACCCCATGCCGCCGAAGCCGGCGTCACGCCCGGAGTGCATGAGGATCAGCAGCACGAGCGCTGCCGCCAGAACGACCTGAACCATGGAGAAGACTCCCAGCTCGGTAAAGACCCAGAACCCGATAACCATGGCGCAGAGGGTAGCTCAGCCGGACGCCGCGGCGAGCACGCCAGGCACGAGGTCGTCGGCGATCCTGTCCTTCATCAGGTAGGCGACCGCCCCGGCCTCGCGGGCCTTCTCCATGTCGGCCGGATCGGCCGAGCCGCTCAGCACGACGATCCTCTGCGTGCCCGCCTCGGCGACGATCGCAGCGATCGCACCGAAGCCGTCCAGGCCCGGCATGCTCAGATCCATCAGCACCACATCGGGGTCGAGATCGCGGGCGAGCGTGATCGCGTCACGCCCGTTCAGCGCCCGGCCGACGACCTCGATCCGTTCGTCGGCGTCGAGAATCAACTCGAGCGCATCGACGAACAGCCGCTCATCGTCGGCTATGAGAACCCGTGTCCTGTGCAATAAGGTTTGAGGGGTGGGGGACGACACCCGTATTCGTATCCAAAAGGCACTGCTCACGGGGGACAATCGCCTGAAGCAAGGAGTCGACCCCGCGAAGATCCGCGAGAGCTACGACGAAGCGCTCTCGATCGCCCGCGAGGCCGGGATCGAGGACAGCGTGCGGCCGCTCATCGAGTTCAGGCTCGCCGATCTCGCGAAGCTCGAAGCAGAATCTCCTCCACCCGGGCCACCTGAAGCCTGACGTCGTGCGCTGACGCAGCCGCACGCGCCGCTTCGTTCGGTGACGGCATCGCCGCCGCCTCCTCCAGCGCGTGGGCCAGCGCGGTCACGTCGAGCGGGTCGACGAGGATCCCCGCCTCGGGCGACACGAACTCCGGAGGCCCGCCGATCCGCGTCGCAACAACGGTCTTCCCGGCGGCCATCGCCTCGAGGATCGCCTGGCCGAACGGCTCGATCAGCGCCGGCGCGCAGACCACGTCGGCCGCCGCCAGATAGCCCGGTACCTGGTCATGCGGGACCCGGCCGACGACCCGCACGCGCTCGCGCCCTTCCAGGCTCGAGCGCAGCGGCCCGTCTCCGAGGAACGTCAGGCTCCCGCGCCCGAGCGTCGCGAACGCGTCCGCCAGCCGCACGACGTTCTTCCGCTCGCTCAGATTGCCGACCGCGAGGAACGCCGGCTGCTCGAGTGGCTCCCGGGTAGCCGGAGCCGCGAACGCCTCGAGATCGACGCCCGAGTCGATGACGACCGTCTTCCCGCGCGCCTCCGGAAGCTTCAGCTCGAGCTCGCGGCGCAGGTAGTCCGAGACCGCGATCACCGTCGAGGCTCGCTCGACCACACGGCGCGTCAGCCGCGCGATCCCGGGCAGGGCGCCGATGTTGCGAACGTCGCGCCCGTGCGCGGTCACGACGAGCGGAGCATCGACCGACGAGGCGATCAGGCCCGTCGGGACGAGGAAGTGCGCCCACACCACGTCGGGCACCGGCGCCTCCCGCACCTTCCGGCGCAGCTCGAGGTATCGCCTCTTCCCGCCCCCACGCCGGTCGAGCACCGCCAGGTCGATCTCGTGGCCCCGCTCGCGCAGGAGCAGCTCGAGCTGGCGCACGAACACGCCGAGGTCCGGGTCGTCCGGGCCGGGGTACATCTGGGAGACGAGCAGGATCCGCAACGTCAAATCTTGAGGACGCCGACGCCGAGGACGATCACGAGCACGGCGATCAGTACGGCCCCGAAGGGCATGTCGTTCGGGGCGCCGCCGCCCGAGTAGGCACTCATCCGCTGGCCGCGGGCGCCTCCGCCGGTCGCGGCAGCGCCGGCGATGATGATCGCGCCACAAATGAAGAGCGCGCTCGCGACATCGACGCGGGTATCGCCTCCTTCGAAGAGCCTCCAGCCGATGCCGACGAGGATCGGGATCCCCGCGGCGGCGAGCAGCAGCTTCGCCGGGCGCTTCGCGCGCCACGCCAACGACGGCTTCGCCACTCAGACGACCTGGACGTCGTCGCCCACGCGAACGAGCCCGGGCTCGACGACACGCCCGTACCGCGCGAAGAAGATCTCGCCATCGTCGCCCCGGCCCCGGTATCCCGCGATCCACGCGAGCGCGTCGAAGTCGCGCTCGCCCGTGTCGGGATCGCGAGTCGTGACCGCACAGCGGATCACGGGCTCGCCCACCTCGATCAGCGCCTCGCCCGCACGCAGGCGGCGGCCCTGCCACCCGTCCTCCGCGTGCTCCTCGCACCCTTCGAGCTCGAACAGCGAGCGGAAGCGCCGCGAGTCGATCGACTCGAGCCCCGCCTCGCGGGCCAGCCGCGCCACCGAGGCCGCCGACATGATCGTCAGGGGCTCGACCATCGTCGCGCCGACCTGCTCGATCCGCGCCAGGCGCACCCCGTGGCCGCCGAGCTCCGACAGCAGGTCGTCCCACGGGCCCGGAACGAGCCGGTACGCCTGCGGCCGCTTCCCGATCTCGCACTCGAGCGCATCACCCGTCGCGGCGGCGCTCGCACTCACCTCCACACCACCGGGAAACGTCATCGTCAGGACGTCGCCGGCGCGATCGTAGTCGGCGGACACCACGATCGGCCACGGCGTCCGGGAGCTCCGGAGGCGCTCGCCGTGCGAGCTGACGAGGAAGAAGAGCCGGTTTCCGGCGACACCTTCGGGGCCGAGCAGCACCTCGTCGGGATGGTTGAGGCGAAAGCACTTGACCGGCGTCACCGAGATCCGGGCGACGGAGATCACCCCTGCACGCGCCGCCGGTCATGCTCGCCCCACTCCGCCCGCAGCACGCCGCAGATCTCGCCGACCGTGCAGTACGCAGCGAGAGCCGAGCGGAGCGGCGGCAGCAGGTTCGCCGTGCTCGCGCGCCGCGTCTCCGACGGCCGCGAGCGCTCGCTCGGCCTCGACAGCGTTCCGGCCGGCCCGCACCTCTCGGGTGCGTGCAAGCTGACGCTCGACCGATTCCGGGTCGAGCCGGTGCAGCTCGATCCGCTCGTCCTCCTCCTCGGTGAAGGCGTTGACTCCGACGATCGTGCGCCGCCCCGCCTCGACGTCGCTCGTCCACTCGTACGCCGCGGCCTCGATCTCGCCCTGAATCCAGCCCGCCTCGACCGCGGCGACCGCGCCGCCGAGCTCGTCGATGCGCGCGATCAGCTCGATCGCGCGGGCCTCGAGCTCGTCGGTGAGCGCCTCGACGAAGTACGAGCCGCCGAGCGGATCGGCGGTGCTGATCACGCCGACCTCGTTGGCGAGCACCTGCTGGGTGCGCAACGCGATCGTGGCGGCACGCTCCGACGGGAGCGCGAGAGCCTCGTCGAACGAGTTCGAGTGCAGCGACTGCGCTCCGCCGCAGACCGCGGACAGCGCCTGGATCGCGACCCGCACGATGTTCAGCTCGGGCTGCTGCGCGGTCAGGGTCGACCCGCCCGTCTGCGCGTGGAAGCGCAGCGCGAGCGCCCGAGGGTTGGTCACGCCGAAGCGCTCGGACATGACGCGCGCCCAGAGACGCCTCGCGGCCCGGAACTTCGCCACCTCCTGGAAGAAGTCGTTGTGCGCGTTGAAGAAGAACGAGAGCCGCTCGCCGAACGCATCCGGCGCGAGCCCCGCAGCGACCGCCGCCTCGCAGTAGGCGATCCCGTTCGCGACCGTGAACGCGAGCTCCTGAACGGCGGTCGAGCCGGCCTCGCGGATGTGGTACCCGGAGATCGAGATCGTGTTCCAGCTAGGGATCCGCTCGGCGCAGTACGCGAAGAGGTCGGTCGTCAGGCGCATCGAGGGCCGCGGCGGGAAGATGTAGTTCCCGCGGGCGATGTACTCCTTGAGGATGTCGTTCTGCACCGTCCCGCGCAGCGCGCCGGCGTCGACCCCCTGCCGCTCCGCAACGAGCTCGTACAGCAGGAGGAGCAGCGCGGCAGGCGCGTTGATCGTCATCGACGTCGACACCTGGTCGAGCGGGATCCCGTCGAGGAGCAGCTCCATGTCGGCGAGCGAGTCGATCGCGACTCCGGTGCGCCCGACCTCACCCTCGGCTCGCCGGTCATCCGAGTCGAGGCCGAGCTGGGTCGGGAGGTCGAAGGCGACCGAAAGCCCCGTCTGCCCCTGGTCGAGCAGATAGCGGTAGCGGGCGTTCGACTCCTCGGCCGAGGCGAAGCCCGCGTACTGCCGGATCGTCCACGGCCGGCCGCGGTACATATCGCGGTAGATCCCGCGCGTGAAGGGCGGCTCGCCGGGCAGCTCCAGGTCGCCCGGGGCGTCGTTCGGCGTGTAGACCGGCTTGAGCTCGATTCCCGACTCCGTCAGGCGCTGGTCGGTTGCGGCCACAGGAGGGTAGGCTACTTGCCGTGCATGTGACGGTGAGGCTCTTCGCCGGATTGCGCGAGCGGGCCGGCTGGTCGCAGCGCGAGATCGACGGCGTTTCCAGGGTGTCGGACGTATGGGCCGCCCTCGACCTGGGCGACGAGCCCGACGGGCTCCTGTACGCCGTCAACAAGGAGTACGCGCCCGCCGATCACGGCCTGGCGGACGGCGACACCGTGGCGCTGATCCCGCCGGTGTCGGGCGGAGCGTTCATCCTCACCGACGAGCCGGTCTCGCTCGATGCGGTCGTGCGCGAGGTTGCCTCGGAGGAGGCCGGCGCGATCGCCACCTTCTCGGGTACCGCGCGTCGTCATTCCCGCGGCCGCATCGTCTCGTACCTCGACTACGAGGGGTACGAGGGGATGGCCGAGGAGATGATGGCGAAGCTCGCCGCCGGGCTGAAGGAGCGCTACGACGTGCAGGAGATCGCGATCCACCATCGCGTCGGCCGGGTCGAGCTCGGCGAGCCGTCGGTCGTGATCGCCGTGAGCGCCGCCCACCGCGCCGACGCTCTCGCCGCCTGCAAAGACGCGATCGACATCCTCAAGGTCGATGTTCCCCTCTGGAAGAAAGAGGTCTACGACGGCGGCGAGGAGTGGATCGGCCGCGGCTCCTGAAGTAGACCTGGAGCCCGGGACCGAGCGCGGCTACGACCCCGTCCAGCCGCGGGGCACCGACTGGCGCGGCGTGGTCCGCAAGATCACCGCGCCGATCGTGATCGCGCTCGGCCTGATCGCGAAGCTCGGCTTCCTGGCGAAGTTCTCCCTCATCTTCGTCGCGATCGGCGGGTACGCCCTGATCTGGGGGTGGACATTCGGCGTCGGCATCGTCGTGCTGCTCTTCTGCCACGAGATGGGCCACTTCCTGGAGGCCCGCCGCGAGGGCCTCCGGCCGCAGTGGCCGGTGTTCATCCCCTTTCTCGGCGCCTACGTTCAGTACACGCGCGGGAATCCGTGGCAGACGACGCGGGTCGCGATCGCCGGCCCGATCCTGGGTGGGGCCGCGTCGCTCGTCTGTTACCTGGCCGGCCGCGCCGACGACTCGAGCGCGCTCGTCGGCCTCGCCTACGTCGGGTTCATCCTCAACCTGTTCAACCTGCTGCCCCTCTGGATCCTCGACGGAGCGGCCGTCTGGCGCTCGACCCGGTGGCTCTGGCTCGGCGGCGGCCGTCAGAAGGCGATCGTCTCCGCTGTGCTCTACGGCGGCACAGCTGCGCTGCTCGCCCTCGGCGCCCTGGCCGCCTACATGCCGCAGACCCGGCTCTGATGGACGACCGCACGCTCCTCGACTCCCACGAGCGGCTGACCGCCGAGGCGATCGGCCGGATCCGGCTCGAGTTCGAGCAGGGCTTCGCGCTGCTGTCGCAGATCGACGTCCCCGCAGTCTCGATCTTCGGCTCGGCGCGCGTCGCAGAGAGCAACCCCGCCTATGTCGCGGCGCGCGAGATCGCGCACGAGTTCGCGTCGCGCGGCTGGGCGGTGATCACGGGCGGGGGCCCCGGTGTGATGGAGGCTGCAAACCGCGGCGCGCAGGAGGGCGGCGGCCTCTCGGTCGGGCTCGGGATCGAGCTCCCGCACGAGCAGTCGATCAACCCCTACTGCGACCTCTCCCTCACCTTCGAGCACTTCTATGCACGCAAGGTGTGCTTCGTGAAGCCGGCCGAGGGCTTCGTGGTCCTGCCCGGCGGGATCGGGACGCTCGACGAGCTATCCGAGGCTCTGACGCTGATCCAGACGGGCAAGGTCGAGATGTTCCCGCTCGTCCTCTTCGACTCGGTCTACTGGGCGGGAATCGTCGGCTGGCTCCGCGACACTGCGCTCCCCGCCGGCACGGTCTCGCCTTCCGACCTCGATCTCTTCCGCCTCACCGACGATCCCGGTGAGGCGTGCGAGATCGTGATCAGGCGCTACGAGGCGAGCGGTCGAGAGTGATCGCAAGCGGCCGGCGCAGCAAGAGATAACAGCCGACGAACGCGACCGCCTCGAGCATGCCTCTGGTCGCGCCCTCGACGACCGAGCTCTCGGCAAACACGCTGCCGACACCGGCGACCAGCACCACCGCCACGCCCGTGAGCACGACGAACGCGGCGGCGTGAGAGCTCAGCGGCAACGGCAGGTCCCGGGACAGCCCCGGCACGGCTCCACCGCCGGGCGTCACCTCGCGCGCCGAGCGAAGCCAGAGCGCGCAGGCACCGAGCGCCGCCAGCGATACCGCTGCCGCGCCGAGCGCGGCCGCGTACCACCAGCCCGGGAGATACCGCTCGAGCGCGGTCGCCTGGATCACCTCGCCGACGACGACGCCTGCGCCCGCGAGCAGAGCGATTGCCGCGCGACGCTGGACGAGCGCAGCCTCCGCCGTTCCGGTGGGCCGGCGCCTGATCGCGAGCACGCCGGCGACGAAGGCGATCTGGGCGCACAGCACCATCAGGAGCCCACCGAGCGAGACGAACGTCGCGTTCGTCCCGGCGACGGCGGACCAGCTTCCGAGGGGCGACAGCGCGCGAGCGTGAACCATGAGCAGGGCCGCAGTGAGCGCGAGCCCGAAGAACGAACGCCAGGCCGCCCTGCGGGTCCGGGTGGTGCGCAGCTCGGCGGCGAACCGCTCGGCCACCTCGCGCGGCGAGCCGAGCCTTGCCTCCGAGCTTGCATCGCAAGCGAGATGGTCGGCGAGCTCGAGCTCGATCCGGCGGCGAGTGGCGCCGTGGATGCCGGCCCGATCGAGCTCTGCGCCCAGGTCTCCGAGCCAGGTCATGCGAGCACCGCCTCGACCGCGGAAGCGAAGCGCCGCCACTCGGCCTCCTGCTCGCCGAGCGCCGCGCGCCCACGACGCGTGAGGTTGTAGATGCGGCGTCGACGACCGGCGGCACTCGACCACGAGCTCTCGAGCAGCCCCTCCGCCTCGAGCCGGTGCAGCACCGGGTAGACGGTGCCTTCGGGCAGGGCGAACTCGCCGCCGCTCCGGCGCTTCAGCTCCTCGATCACGGCGTAGCCGTGCGCAGGGCTCTCCCGCAGCGTCGCGAGCACCAGCGCATCGAGATGTCCCTTGAGTGTTTCGGCTCTCACGCCCACAGACTATACCTAGTCTCGCTAGGTATAGCTAGCCGAGGTCATCCATCGAGGCGCGCGTGCGCTCGTGGATGTCGCGCCGACGCGACTCGGGATCGAGCGGCGAGCGCTCGGGCTCGGGTGCCGCCGGCTCGTCTTCGTCGTCGACTGCCCGGGACCGCGCAAGCGTGGCGCGGAGCTCCTCGGCGGGATCCGGCTCGAGATCGACCGGCGGGCTCTCGTCCGTCGTGGCGCCGCTTTCGCCACCACGCCATCAGCCCGAAGGCACCCACGACGGAAAGCACGAGGCCTCTCACGGAGGCGATGGTACACTGGCCCGACTTCCCGCCATGCCCGTCGCGCCGTTCACCCGAAGCGGCGTAAAGGAGGCAGGGCCGACTAAGACCATGGGAAGCGTCATTCCAGGAAGGTGGATTCGGGAGCTATGAACGAATACGAGATTCTGCTCATGCTCGACCCCGAGCTCTCCGACGAACGCGGAGAGGAGATCGTCACGCGCGTTCGCGAGCGTGTCGAGGGCGACGGCGGGACCTGGGACGGCCACGAGCCGTGGGGTCGCCGCAAGCTCGCCTACGAGATCGCCCACAAGGGCGAAGGGGTGTACCACCTGCTGCTCTTCAGCGCAGCCCCGGCAACGCTGGCCGAGGTTTCGCGTGTGCTCAAGATCGACGACGGCGTCATGCGGCACCTCGCCGTCCGGCGCGTCAAGGGCGGCAGTGTCAAGGCGCCGGTGCAGATTGCGGTCGTGTCCGCAGCCGCCGATGACGCCGACGGGACAGCGGAGTAGCCTGAGCTCTTCACACCTGGGAAGGAGCGAAGACCATGGCCAACATCAACCGCGTCGTACTGGTGGGGAATCTCACCCGCGACCCCGAGCTCCGGCACACACCGAGTGGGACCGCCGTCTGCAGCCTGCGGCTGGCAGTCAACACGCGCCGCAAGGATGGCGCGACCGGTGAGTGGACCGAGAAGCCCAACTATTTCGACATCACCGTCTGGGGAAGCCAGGGCGAGAACTGCGCCCAGTACCTCGCGAAGGGACGGCCCGTCGGCATCGACGGCCGGCTCGAGTGGCGCGAGTGGGAGGCCCAGGACGGCACCAAGCGCCAGGCGGTCGAGGTGATCGCCGACACCGTGCAGTTCCTCGGCGGTCGCGACGGTGCCACCGAAGGCGGTTCGGGCGGTGGCTCGTTCGTGCCTGCGGCCGTCGGCGCCGGCTCCGGCTCCGACGCTGACTTCGGCGCCTCGCCGACCGACGACGACATTCCCTTCTAGAAGGAGCGAACGTGGCAGGAAAGGGCAACGAAAGAAGCAGAAAGCGGCTGCCGCCCCTGACCGGGGGCCGGCGCAAGTCGTGCTTCTTCTGCAAGTCGAAGGTCGACGAGATCGACTACAAGAACGTCGGCGAGCTTCGCCGCTACATCTCCGAGAAGGGCAAGATCCGCTCGCGCCGCATCAGCGGCGCCTGCCGGCGCCATCAGCGCCAGGTGCAGCAGGCGATCAAGCGCGCTCGCGAGATGGCGCTGCTGCCGTACGTGGCCGAGGGACGCGACGACCGTGAGGGCGGCGGGCGCCGCGACCGCGGCGATCGTGGAGACCGCGGGGAGCGCTAAATGCAGGTCGTCTTGCGTCAGGACGTCGAGAGCCTCGGGCTCCGCGGCGAGGTGGTGAACGTTGCGCGCGGATACGCGCGCAACTTCCTGCTTCCGCGCGGGCTCGCCGAGCTCGCAACCCCCGGGCTCGTCGCCGAGCTCGAGAAGCGCAACACCCAGCGGGCGCGCCACGAGGCGCAGTCCTCCGACGAGGCGCAGGCGATCGCGAAGCGGCTCGAGGAGACCGAGCTCCGCTTCGACGTCAACGCCGGCCCGACGGGCTCGCTGTTCGGCTCGGTCACCGCGACGAACGTCGCCGACCGTCTCTGGGAAGACCTCAAGATCCGGATCGACCGCCGCAACCTCGACATCGGGACGATCAAGCGGATCGGGCGCTACACCGTGCCCGTCACCGTGTTCGGCGATGTCACCGCGGACCTTCGGCTGCTCGTTGTCCCCGAGGGCGGCGAGCTGCCTCCCGAGGAGGAGCTCGTGGCCGCCGAGGAGGCCGAGGCCGCAGAGGCGGAGCAGGCTGCCGCAGCTCATGCCGAGGCCGAGTCGCTCGTCGAGTCCGTGATCGCAGAGGACGAGAGCGAAGAGACGGAAGCAGCAGAGGAAGACGCGGTCGAGGAAGAGGCTGTCGAGGCGGAAGCCGAGGCAGACCCGGTCGAAGAGGACGAGTCGGAGGCCGAGGCAGTCGCCACGGTCGAAGACGGCGAGCCGTCCGACCCCGAATAGGGATTAGCCCACAGGTTGCTTCTGGTCCGAGGCCCGCAGGCATGCGGGTCTGCCGGTTCTTATCCACAACCCTGTGGAGAAGGCCCGGTCGAGCTTCTCCACACGTCGTCCACTGGCTGTGGATTTCGCTCCGGAACTTCCCGCTAGCAGCGAGCTTTTGGAGCCTGATTCGTCCACCGCGACGTCCGCTCCATGTGCGAACATACGTTCTGTCATGCCTGCACACAGCCCTGTTCGCTCGATGTTGCACACGGCTTTCCACAGCGTTGCAGAGTCGGCTTGCGACCGTTCTACTACTAGCCCCTGATGGCCGCGTCCGAATCGATCAGTAGCACCCCGAGCCATGCCCTTTCCGGGCCTGGCCCCTCTCCCGCCCCAGAACCTCGAGGCCGAGGAGTACGTACTGGGCGCGATGATGCTCTCCGCCCACGCGATCGAGGCCGTCAGCGAGATCGTCGATGCGAGGGGACTTCTACCGCGAGTCGCACGGCAAGATCTACCGCGCGGCCCTCGACCTGTTCCAGCACGGGCATCCGGTCGACGCGATCACGATCGCCGACAAGCTCGACGAGCTCGGCGAGCTCGAGGAGGTCGGCGGCAAGGACCGGATCCGCGAGATCGCGACGCTCGTCCCGGCCACCTCGAACGCCGGCCACCATGCGCGGATCGTGCGCGAGATGGCGACGCTGCGCGGCCTCACGGTCGTCGGCGAGGGAATCCAGCGCCTCGGCTGGGAGCGCCCCGGCGAGACGCCGGAGCTCGTCGACCGGGCCGAGCAGATGGTGTTCGACCTGGCGCAGCACCGCATCCGGGGCTCGTTCGAGCACATCGAGGTGCTGGTCAAGGAGAGCTTCGAGCAGATCACCAAGATGTACGAGTCCGGCGGCGAGATGACCGGAACGCCGACCGGCTTCCGCGACGTCGACAGCATGACCTCGGGCCTCCAGCCCGGCAACCTGATCATCATCGCCGGCCGCCCGAGCATGGGCAAATCGGCGTTCGCCCTCGGCATCGCGTCGAACCTGGCGCTGCGCCACAACATCCCGGTCGCGGTATTCACGCTCGAGATGTCCAAGGTCGAGGTCGCCCAGCGCCTGATGTGCTCCGAGGGCCGCGTCGAGCTGCAGCGCCTCCGCACAGGCCGGCTGAACAACGACGACTGGCCGCGCCTCGTCAAGGGCTGCGACGCCCTCACCAAGGCGCCGATCTACGTCGACGACACCAGGCTGACGACGATGCTCGAGATCCGCGGCAAGGCCCGCCGCCTCAAGGCCCGCGAGCCGAACCTCGGCCTGATCATGATCGACTACCTCCAGCTGATGAGCTCGGGCTCGAACATCGAGAACCGGGTCCAGGAGGTCTCCCAGATCTCCCGCTCGCTGAAGGTCCTCGCCGGCGACCTCGAGGTCCCGGTCGTCGCGCTGTCCCAGCTTTCACGCGGGGTCGAGAGCCGCACCGACAAGCGGCCGCTGCTCTCGGACCTGCGCGACTCGGGCTGCCTGACCGGCGAGAGCCGCGTCTACCTCCCCGACGAGGGCGGCTACCGGACGATGGGCGAGCTCGTCGGCACCAGCGGTTTCCGCGTCCTTGCGGTCGACACCGAGACGTGGAAGCTCGAGCCGCGCACGGTCACGAATGCGTTCAGCACCGGGACAAAGCCGGTGTTCCGGTTGACGACCCGCCGTGGACACACGATCCGCGCGACCGGCAACCACAAGTTCCTCGCGTTCGACGGCTGGCGGCGTCTCGACGATCTCGCTCCCGGCCTCCGACTTGCGCTTCCGCGCACCCTCGCCGGCCCCTCGACGCGCACGATGACGGATGCCGAGCTCGCGCTGCTCGGCCACCTCATCGGCGACGGCTGCACGCTTCCGAGACACGCCTTGCAATACACGTCGAAGGACGAGGATCTCGCCGAGCTCGTCGCGGCGCTGACGAGCGAAGTGTTCGGAGCTGCGGTGAAGCCGCGTGTCAGGCGGGAACGAACCTGGTTCCAGACGTATCTCACCTCCTCGCGACGCCTCACCCACGGCGTTCGGAACCCGGTGGCAGCCTGGCTCGAGTCCCTTGGGGCATTCGGTTTCCGGGCGCCGGAGAAGCGCGTCCCGGACCGCGTCTTCGAGCAGAGCACGAGCGGGATCGGGGTCTTCCTGCGGCACCTCTGGGCGACCGACGGTTGCCTCCAGCCCGGGCGGCGCGGCGGCTACCCGGTCGTTCGGTACGGCTCCTCGAGCGAGGAGCTTGCCCGTGATGTGCAGTCACTGCTCCTCCGTCTCGGCATCGCATCCGTCAGGCGAGAGGTCTCCATGGGAGCCAAGGGGCGCCCGATGCACAACGTGACAGTCTCGGGGAAAACCGACGTCGCACGTTTCCTCGAGCTCGTCGGTGGCGTGGGGCTGCGAAAGAGCGCCGCCTGCGACCAGATTCGCGAGCAGCTCGCGCCAATCGGGGCGAACACCAATCGGGACGTCATCCCGGCCGAGGCGTGGCGCACGATCGTCGTCCCCGCGATGCAGAAGTCAGGTGTGACGAGCCGGCCTCTTCAGGCGTCGATCAACCAGGCGTACTGCGGAACATCGCTCTACAAGTCGGGGATCAGCCGTGAGCGCGCCGCGCTCGTCGCTGCAGCAGCGCGCTCCGAGCGCCTCGCGGCGTTGGCCCAGAGCGACGTCTACTGGGACGAGATCGTCTCGATCGAGCCTGACGGTGAGGAGGAGACCTTCGACCTGACGGTCGAGGGCCTGCACAACTTCGTCGCCGAGGACATCGTCGTTCACAACAGCATCGAGCAGGACGCTGACCTCGTGATGTTCCTGTACCGGGACGAGTACTACAACGACCAGTCCGAGGATCAGGGCCTGGCCGAGGTGATCCTCGCCAAGCACCGCAACGGGCCGATCGGGACGGAGAAGCTCGCGTTCCTCAAGCGGTTCGCCAAGTTCTCCGACCTCGCCCCCGGCCACGACTCGCGGGTGGCCGCCGCATGAGGGAGAACACGGTGTGGGTTGCTCCTGGCGCCACCGCGTTCTCGTGCCTCTGCGAGCGTTGCCTTGACGGTGACCCCGAGAACGACGCGTCGTTCCTCGACGCAGTCCGTCTGGCGAACGTCCGCGGGACGCTCGAGCCTGACGCAGCCCTCGCTTTCGTGCGGTGCCCCAACGGCCACGAGCTCACGGTCCGCCGTATCGACCGCCCGCCGGCGCTCGCGCGCCACGACGCCCGGCAACTCGAGCTCGCATGAGGAACCGCTCGACAAGATGATCGACCGGCAACACGTCTGGGTAGGGCCCGAGGCAACGAGCTTCGAAGTGCCCTGCGAGGCGTGCCTTGCCCGCCGCGACGACCTGCCCGACACCTACGGCTGGTCGCCCGCCGAACGCGAAGCGGTCACCGAGGGAACGATCCGCCGCGACGCCGACGTCGGCTTCACGACGTGCCGCCGCGGCCACCGGATCGTCGTCCATCGCGTCGGGCGACAACTCGCGCGCCTCCACTAACGTTCCATCCGTGGTCACGATGGAGGAGGTGCGGGCGGTGGCGCTCACGCTGCCTCGCAGTTACGAGGCGTTCGTCCGCGGCCGCGTCAAGTTCAGGGTCGGGCAGATCGTCTACCTCGCGTTCTCACGCGACGGCACGGAGATGGGCTGCGGTTTCCCGAAGGAGTGGCGCGCCGCGCTCGTCGAGTCCGAGCCGGAGAAGTACTCGCTGCCCAGCGAGCACGACATGCGCTACCACTGGGTTCACGTCGACCTCGCCGCGATCGACGCCGACGAGATGCGCGACCTCGTCGAGAACGCGTGGGCGCTCTGCGTCCCGAAGTACGTGTACGAGGAATACGCCGCCGAGCGCGGCTATCCCGTCGGCCGCTGACGCTTCGCCTCTCGCACCCCCCTCCGCTCAGGCAGACTTCGGCCCGTGCCTGCGACCGTTGTCGTCGGCGCACAGTGGGGTGACGAGGGCAAGGGCAAGATCGTCGACCTGCTTGCGCAGAGGTTTGATGTGGTCTGCCGTTACCAGGGCGGGCCGAACGCCGGGCACACAATCGTCGTCGGCGACGAGACGTTCAAGATCCGCGCCACACCGAGCGGCGTCATCTCCGGCAAGGTCTCGGTCATCGGCGGCGGCTGCGTCGTCGACCCCGAGGTGCTGATCGCGGAGCTCGACGACCTCGAGTCGCGCGGCATCGACACCTCCGTCGTGGTGCTGTCCGGCAACGCGCACCTGATCATGCCGTGGCACATCGCAATCGACCAGGCCTCCGAGCGGCGCCTCGGCAAGCTCCAGATCGGCACCACCCGCCGCGGCATCGGCCCCTGTTACGCCGACAAGGCGTCGAGGATCGGGATCCGCGTGCAGGACGTCCTCGACCCGAAGATCCTCCGGCAGAAGATCGAGGTCGCGCTCGCCGAGAAGAACGTCTGGCTCGAGCGCGTCTACGAGGTCGAGGGCTTCGACCTCGACGAGGTGGCCAGCCGCTACGAGGGCTACGCGAAGCGCCTCCGCCCGATCGTCGGCGACGCTTCCCTGCTGGTCGACCAGGCCCTGACCGCCGGCAAGGACGTCCTGTTCGAGGGCGCCCAGGCGACACTCCTCGACCTCGACCACGGCACCTATCCGTTCGTCACATCGTCGAACCCGATCGCGTCCGGCGCGGCCACCGGCATCGGCATCGGCCCCACGAGAATCGACCGCGTCCTCGGTGTGGCCAAGGCGTACGTGACCCGCGTCGGCGAGGGCCCGTTCCCATCCGAGATCGAGGGCCCGGACCAGGAGCGCCTCCGCCAGCTCGGCGGCGAGTTCGGCACCGTCACCGGCCGCTCCCGCCGCTGCGGCTGGCTCGACCTCGTCGCGCTCCGCTACGCCGTCCGCGTCAACGGCATCACGTCGCTCGCGCTCACGAAGCTCGACGTCCTCTCCGACTTCACCGAGCTTCCCGGTCTGCATCGGCTACCGCCTACGCGACGGCTCCGAGACCGAGCACTTCCCGGCACACCAGAGCGACTTCCACCACGCCACCCCGATCTGGCAGGTCCTCCCGGGGTGGCATGAGCCCCTCGACGGCGCAGAGACCCGCGACGCGCTCCCGGCCGCAGCTCGCGCGTACGTCGAGTTCGTCGAGCAGCAGCTGAATGTGCCGGTGGAACTCGTCGGCGTCGGCGCAGCGCGCGAACGCGTTCTGGCCTAAGCCTCACTGGCGCGGGCGAGGTCACGCACCTTCATGTCCAACCCGGCGTGCGGCTCGCCTGCTCAATCCAGTTGCGCAGCTCCGGTCGTCGTGCCTCTTCCAAAGTGGTCAACTTGATGTACCGGGTGCGGTCGGTGGTTCCGAGTGGCGGTGGAGAGTCGAAGTCCGAACCGCCGAGGAAGACGACATTCACCGAAACGTCGTAGGCGGCCAGCTCGATGATCCAGCCAAGTTCCGGTAAGCCGTAGTACGGCCTCTTCCACTTGACGGCGAAGTGAAGGCCCGGGATCGTCGCTCGGATCGACTGATCCAGCTCCTGAAGGATGGCCTGTAGATGCGGCATCTGGCGCCGGAGCCAATCGTCGACGACGGAGTGGTCCGCCGATGGCTCCGGCGGCTTTCGCGCTGCATTTCCCTTGATTTCTTTCGGCATAGCGTGTCCTCTTCCGATGAGCGGCGCCGCTCGATGACACAGGGTGTCCGACTCGGAGCCGTGGCTTTGGGGCCGCCGGGGCCGAATGATAGAAGCGCTCGGAGAGCTGGCGGGACGACGGGGCGGTAGTCCTCGGACGGGCGAAGCAGCAGAGGGCTCGCCAGGGCGTCAAGGCCGGCGACCACGTCCACGTGTCGGGCCTTGTCGGCATCGACGTTAGCACCGGGAGCCTGGCCGGCTCGACGATTCAGGAGCAGACACGCCAGGCGCTCACCAACTGTCAGGCGGTCCTGCACGAAGCAGGCGCGACGTTGGACGACGTCGTCGAGGTCGGCGTGCTTCTGGCCAACCCGACGGATTTCTCAGGCATGAACGAGGAGTACGCGACCTGGTTTCCGGCCGACCCGCCGACACGCTACGTCGCCAAGCTCGGCGTCGAGATCCCCGGCGTCCTCGTCTCGATCCGGATGACCGCGTTCCTCGGCTAACGGGCTGCGCCACTCATCGCGAGTCGGCGGCCAGCTGCGTTCGTGACCACGAGGCCAGCTCCGCGGTCATGGTCGCTCGACTCACTCGCCGCGACTGCGGGATGAAGGGAGCCGGCTCGAGCCCGACGGGCGGTCTAGTCGAGGGCCACGAACACGCCGAGGATCACGAGCAGCAAGCCGACGCACATCCCGAGGTAGATCCCCACCTCGAACTGGCGAACGAACGTCTCCTGCTCGACCGGCTGGAATCGAAGGACCGAGCGGATGCTCGCGTTGGCGCTCTCGAGACGGTCGCGGATCCGCCGCGAACGAAGAACCATCACGAGCACGATGATCAGCCCGAGCCCCGCGAGGCTGAGGAGAAGGCCCTCGATCACGAAGTGACCGCCGGATCCGAAGCGTCTGCCGCGCCGAGGACGATTCGGATGATGTCTCGCCGAACGTCGAAGCTCGTCGCTCGAGCGCCGGCCAGCTCCCGGATCTCGTCGATCGACGGGTAGCCAGGGTTCACACCCATCAGCCGAGCGTCATCGACCAGGATGACGTCGCGCTTTCCGCGCTTGACGATCGTCCGCAGCTCCCACGGGAGCGGCGGGTCGTGTGGGCCCCGGGCCGTCTCGCGCTCGCAGTAGTGCGCGTCGAGCCAGAACAGGGCGGGCTCCGAGACGGTCGCTGCCACGGTGCGGAGCTCGGCGTAGCTGTCTCCGTGGATCAACGTGACACTCGGATCGGCCGCGAACCTCTCCACCGCCGCGCGATGGAAAGCCTCGTCGAGCTCGATGCTGTAGATCCGCTCGAACGAGGACAGGCATGCGGCCACCGTGTCGCCCTGGAAGGTTCCCGTCTCGATCAGCGTCCCGAGCCCGTATCGACGGCCGTACCCGGCGAGGATCCGGCCCTTCGCCCTTCCCGCGGGTACCCCGGAAAGCCGCAGCCTCGCCCGGATCGGCAGCCGCAGGAGGGCAGATTGCACACGGGCCCGATCGAGCCTATGGCGCGCCGAGGTCGAGGGCACCGAAGCAAGCTATCGCTCGCACCCTTAAGCGGCATTGACGCGCAGGGGACGCGCGACGACCATGAGAGCTCGCGTCCCGAACCAATGACGGAGGTCTTGATGGCTCGCACACCACTCCTACGCGCGTTGCGGCGTCTTGCGGATGAACACCAGGAGGCCCAGCGGCTCGGGATGGAGCCGGCGGCGTTGCACGAGGCACGCGCCGAGGCTCAGTACTCGCGCGGGGAGATCGTGAAGCGCGCTGCCGTGCTCGGCGCGATTGCCGCGGTCGGCCCCGCCGCGTTCGAGCGCGCAGCGCGCGCCGCCTCCGCGCCGCGGGTCGCGATCGTCGGCGGCGGCATCTCGGGGCTGAGCGCCGCGCTGACGCTGGCCGACGCCGGCGTGCGCTCGACGGTGTACGAAGCCTCGTCGCGCCTTGGGGGGCGGATGCACTCCGACAGCCCGCTCGTGGCCGGTGGCGACGACTACTTCGGCGGACAGGTCGCCGAGTACTGCGGCGAGTTCATCGACTCCGACCACAACACGATCCTGAATCTCGTCAAGCGCTTTCACCTCACGGCGGCCGACGTGCTCGCCGCACAGCCGAACTCGAGCACCGAGACCTACTACTTCAACGGCGGGTACTACTCGTACGCCGATGCGTCCAGGGACTTTCAGCCGGTCCACAACACGCTCCAGTCGCAGGTTCACGCGGCCGGGTATCCGACGCTCTGGAACAGCTTCAACGACGCCGGCTCGGCGCTCGACCAGCTCTCGCTCTACGACTGGATCGACCAGTACGTCCCGGGCGGGCACCAGTCGAGCTTCGGCCGGCTGCTCGACTCCGCCTACAACGAGGAGTACGGCGCCGACACGACCGATCAATCGTCACTCAACCTGGTGTTCCTCCTCGGGTTCAAGTCGAAGCCCGGGAACTTCCAGATCTTCGGCGCGTCGGATGAGCGCTTCCATATCGCAGGCGGAAACCAGCAGCTCCCCGAGACGATCGCCTCCTACCTCACGGGCACCGGCCTGACGACGATCGCGACCGGCCAGCGGATGAACACCATCGCGCTGAACAGCAACGGCACTCTCAGCCTCTGGTTCGACGGATCGAAGACACCGGTCACCTACGACCAGGTGATTCTCACGACGAGCTTCTCTGTCCTGCGCACCCTCGACTACTCGAAGGCCGGATTCGATGCGCTCAAGAAGACCGCGATCACGCAGCTCGGCTCGGGGCGCAACGGCAAGCTCCAGCTCCAGTTCGATACGCGCTACTGGAACCAGACCGGCCCCTGGGGCCTCTCGAACGGCGACGTCTACACCGACTACGGGCTCCAGAACGTCTGGGATGTGACCCGAGCCCAGCCGTACGCCAAGGGCATCCTCGTCGACTACTCGGGCGGAAGCATCGCCGGCGGCTTCAAGCCGTCGACGCCCTACTCGAACGCGTCGACGAACAGCCAGGTCACGACCTACGCCAAGGCGTTCCTGAAGCAGCTCGAGACGGTCTTCCCAGGCATCACGCCGCACTGGAACGGCCGGGCCAACCTGTCCACCCCGTTCCTCGACCCGAACCTGCTCTGCTCCTACGCGTACTGGCGTGTCGGGCAGTACACGCAGTTCAGCGGGTACGAGGGAGTGCCGCAGGGCCCCGCAGGGCAGATCCACTTCGCCGGCGAGCATTGCTCCACCGACTTCCAGGGATTCATGGAAGGTGGCGCAGCCGAGGGCGTCCGGGCGGCCAAGGAAATCCTCGGCACCAAATAACGCGCACCCGTAGGATGCGGGCCGCGCGGAGATTCTGATCCGGCAACTGAAGCGCAGGCGCTCGTCCGCGCACAACCCGGGACCGAGGGGGTTCGATGAACGCTCGCGTTCAAAGCAGGGCTTCGTTCAACGCCAACCGCGGCGCACATGCAGCACTGTGGTGCGGGCTTCTCATCGTCGCCGCCCTCGCGACCTCGGCCCAGGGACTGGCTGCCCACAAGGCGGCGCCGTCGCTCTACTGGACGAACTACGGCGTCAGCGGCACCGGCGGAACGATCGGACGCGCGAACCTCGACGGGAGCAACACGGCGCAGAGCTTCATCAAGGGCGCAAGCGGCCCGGTTGGCGTGGTCGTGCACGGCGGCTACATCTACTGGTCGAACCCCGGCGTCGACGCCGGAAGCCCGGGCACGACGATCGGTCGGGCGAAGCTCGACGGGAGCGACGTCAACCAGAGCTTCATCTCCGGCGTGAACAGCCCCCACAGCCTCGCGATCAGCGGCGGTTACATCTACTGGGCGAGCCGTTACGGCA
This sequence comes from uncultured Actinomycetota bacterium, assembly GCA_963768435.1. Lineage (GTDB taxonomy): Bacteria > Actinomycetota > Thermoleophilia > Gaiellales > Gaiellaceae > PALSA-600. Next base: position 250,535 of record CAVYIB010000027.1, on the reverse strand, counting down.
ACACGATCGGGCGAGCAAAGCTCGACGGGACGGGCGTGAACTCGAGCTTCATCACCGGAGCCATCGGGCCCTGGGGCATCGCGGTCTCCGGCAACTACGTCTACTGGACGAACTACGGCGCAAACGGCGGCAGCGACGGGACCACGATCGGCCGCGCAAGCATCAACGGCAAGGGCGCCAACCAGAGCTTCATCACCGGGGCGGGAGCGCCCGCGGGCATCGCCGTCTTCGGCGGCCATATCTACTGGTCGAATCAGGGCTCCAACGAGTCGGGCACCACGATCGGCCGGGCCGGCCTGGACGGCCAGAGCGTGAACGAGAGCTTCATCACGGGCGCGGACTCGCCGGCGGGACTGACGATCCGCGGCTCGTACATCTACTGGTCGAACTTCGGCGGGCCCCACGGCACGCGCGGGACGACGATCGGCCGCGCGGAGCTGAACGGCTCGGGCGCGGACGAGAAGTTCATCCGCGGCGCCCGCAGCCCGGTGGGCATCACGACGGGCTAGCTCGACCGGGCGGGCGCCCCACCTCGCCTCGCTCGTACGAGCCGCCCCTAACATGCGCGGCTTGACCGGCCCGTGCGCGCCCATCCCCCGTTACATCGCGGTTGCTGCGCTGACAGGTGCGCTCGCTGCCGCGCTCGTGTGCGGCGCCTCAGCCGGCATCGCCTCGATCGCCGGCGGGCCGGCGGCGACCTACCGCGCTCACCTGAACGCCGTGTGCCGCGGCTACTCGCCGAAGTTCAAGGCGACCCAAGCGGCGATCTCCGCCGCCCAGGCCGGCCAGAACCGGGGCGTGTACTTCGCCTCCTACGGCAAGTTCTTCGCGTTGATCCTCGCCGAGAACGCCTCGATCGAGTCGGCCGTGGCGCCACCGGCGATGAAGTCGGTCATGGCGCAGCCGGTGGCCCTCCTCAAGGCGATCGACCCCACGCTTCGAAGCGGCCTGAACGCCGCCCGGCTGAAAGCCAGCACCGGCCTCGTGGATGCGGTCACGAGGGCGAATGCCGCCTCGGTTGCGATCAACCGTGCCCTAGACGCCGCGGGGCTTCGCGACTGCGGCTCGAACCAGTAGCTCGAAGCTCGCCCCGGCGGCAGTAGACTCGGCGCGCGTGAAGGTGCTTCTCGTCGGCGCGGGAGCCCGCGAACACGCTCTCGCCTGGCGCATGTCGACGAGCCCCTCGCTGGCGGAGCTGCACGCGGCGCCCGGCAACCCCGGCATCGCGGCCTTCGGCGACTGCCATCCCGTCCGCGTCGACGACGGTGACGGCCTCCTCGGCCTGGCCCGGACGATCGCCGCCGACCTGGTCGTGGTCGGGCCGGAGGCACCCCTGGTCGCCGGGATCGCCGACCAGCTCCGGCATGCCGGTATCGCCGTGTTCGGGCCGGGAGCAGGAGCGGCCCGGATCGAGGGGTCGAAGACCTTCGCCAAGGACGTGATGACCGCCGCCGGCGTCCCGGCCGCGAGGCCGCTGCCGATCGCCAAGGCGCCGTGCGTGATCAAGGCGGACGGGCTCGCAGCCGGGAAGGGCGTGTTCGTCTGTCACACGCAGAGCGAGGTCGACGACGGCGTCCGCGCGGCCGCAGCGCTCGGGCAGACGATCGTGATCGAGGAGCTGCTGAGCGGGCCCGAGGTCTCGCTCTTCGCCCTCTGTGACGGGACTCGCGCGTTCCCGTTCGGCGCGGCGCAGGACTACAAGCGCGCAGAGGACGGCGACGCCGGGCCGAACACCGGCGGGATGGGCGCCTACTCGCCCGTCGCCGGGGTGGACGTCGCCGAGCTCGTCGAACGCATCCACCAGCCGGTCGTCGATGAGCTCGCCCGCCGCGGAACGCCCTTTGTCGGCTGCCTTTTCGCCGGGCTGATCCTGACCGAGAGCGGGCCGCGCGTGCTCGAGTTCAACGCCCGGTTCGGCGATCCCGAGACCCAGGTGCTGATCCCCCGCGTCGAGGGCGACCTCCTTGAGGCTCTCGCCGCATCGGCTGCGGGGGACGGAGCCGGAGCGGCTGCTCTCGGCCCGGACGCCGCGGTCACCGTCGTCCTCACGGGGCCCGACTACCCGGAGCGAAGCGACTACTCCGGATTCCCGATCACCGGCATCGCTGCGGCAGAGGCGCTCGGCGCCCACGTCTTCCACGGCGGGACCGCGCTGCACGGCGAGACGCTCATGACGAACGGCGGGCGCATTCTCTCGGTCACCGCAACGGGCGTCACCGTTTCGGAGTCCCGCGCGCTCGCCTACCGAGCCGCCGCCGAGATCGGCTTCGAGGGCGCACGCTTCCGAACCGACATCGCCTCGGGCGTCGCTGGCTAGCATCGTCGCTTGATGAGCGAAACAGTCGTTGGGATCCTGGTCGGCTCCGAGTCCGATCGCGAGCGCATGAAGGCGGCGCTCGACGAGCTCGACGCTCGCGAGATCGGCTGGGAGTTCGAGGTGCGATCCGCGCATCGCGATCCCGACGCGGTAGCCGAGTACGCCAAGTCGGCGGCCGACCGCGGTCTGCGGGTGCTGATCTGCGGAGCCGGGCTTGCGGCCGCCCTCCCGGGTGTCGTCGCTGCCCACACGAAGCTGCCGGTGATCGGCGTCCCGCTCCGCTCGTCGATGAGCGTCCTCGACGGGCTCGACGCGCTCCTCTCGATCGTGCAGATGCCGCCCGGTGTCCCGGTGGCGGCCGTTGGCGTCGACAATGCGAAGAACGCCGCGGTGCTCGCGGCCCGCATTCTCGGCAAGGGCTGAGAGGCGCAACCGCCTGGTGCCCGCCAGGGTCGCCTCTAGACTGCGAGCGTGATCGCCCGCTACTCCCGGCCCGAGATGCGCAGTGTCTGGTCGGAGGAGGGCAAGCTCGCACGCTGGCTCGAGGTCGAGCTCGCCGCGCTCGACGGCTGGGTCGAGGTAGGAGCGATCCCTGCCGGGGACGTGGCCACGATCCGCGCCGGCGCCAAGACGCCGAGCGTCGAACGGGTGGCCGAGATCGAGCGGATCACGGACCACGACACCGCCGCGTTCGTCGACGCCGTGTCGGAGCAGCTCGGGCCCGAAGGCCGCTGGATCCACTACGGCCTCACCTCCTCGGACGTCGTCGACACGGCCCTCGCGCTCCAGATCCAGGACGCCGGGAAGCTGATCCTCGCCGGCCTGAACCGCGCGATCGACGCCGTCGTGAAGCAGGCCGAGGAGCACCGCCGGACGATCTGCATCGGGCGCACCCACGGGATTCACGCCGAGCCGACGACCTTCGGGTGGAAGCTCGCGGGCTGGGCGTTCGAGCTCGACCGTGACCGGGTGCGACTCACTCGCGCTCTCGAGTCGAACCGGGTCGGACAGCTTTCGGGGACCGTCGGCAGCTACGCCGGCCTCGACCCCGAGGTCGAGCGCGTTGCCTGCGAGCGCCTCGGGCTTGGAGCCGGATCCGCTCTCCACACAGGTGATCGCGCGCGACCGCCATGCCGAGCTGCTGTCCGTCCTGGCGCTGACGGCGACGTCGCTCGAGCGCTTCTCGACCGAGATCCGCCACCTCGCCAGAACCGAGGTGCGCGAGGTCGAGGAGCCGTTCGCGCAAGGCATGAAGGGCTCCTCCGCGATGCCGCACAAGCGCAACCCGAAGGTCGCCGAGCGGATCTGCGGCCTCGCGCGCGTCGTACGCGCCGCCTCGATTGTCGGGCTCGAGAACGTCGTCCTCTGGCACGAGCGCGACATCTCGCAGTCCTCGGCCGAGCGAGTCGTCGTGCCGGACGCGTTCCTCGCGCTGGACTACATGATCGACCGCTTCATCTGGATCGTCGACGACCTCGTCGTCTACCCGGAGCGCATGCTGCGGAACCTCGACGGCTCTCACGGGCTCGTGTTCTCGCACCGGCTCCTGCTCGCGCTCGTCGAGTCGGGCCTCCAGCGCGCCGACGCCTACCGCCTCGTTCAGGGCCAGGCGATGCGGGCCTGGGACGAGGAGCGCGACTTCCGCGAGCTCGTCGAGGCCGACCCGGAGATCACCGGTCGCCTCGACTCGGCCGCTCTCGACGGCGTCTTCGACCTCGAAGCGACTGTCCAGTACGTCGACACCGTCTTCGACCGCCTGCACACTCTCGTCCGAAAGGAGCCGGTTCATGTCTGAAACAGCGAGCCACGTCGCCAGCGGCAAGGTCCGCGAGATCTACGCCCTCGACGACGAGCGTCTGCTCCTCGTGACCAGCGACCGCATCTCGACCTTCGACGTCGTCCTGCCCACGGAGATTCCCGACAAGGGCCGCGTCCTGACCGGGCTCTCGGCCTTCTGGTTCGCCCAGACCGCATCGATCGTCCCGAACCACCTGCTCGCGCTGCGCGAGGACGGCCGCTCGACGGAATGCCGGCGGCTCGAGATGCTGCCGATCGAATGCGTCGTGCGCGGCTACCTCGCCGGCTCCGGCTGGAAGGACTACCTCGCGAGCGGCGAGGTCTGCGGGCACCGGCTTCCCGAAGGGCTCTCGGAGTCCGAACGCCTGCCGGAGCCGATCTTCACGCCGGCCACCAAGGCGCAGACCGGCCACGACGAGAACATCGACCGCGCCGCCGCGGTCGCGCTGGTCGGCGAGGAGCGCTTCGACGAGGCCGAGCGGCTGACGCTCGAGCTCTACGGCTACGTCTCCGAGCGGGCGCTCGAGCACGGGATCATCCTGGCCGACACGAAGCTCGAGTTCGGCGTCGACCCCGAGGGACGGCTCGTGCTCGCCGACGAGGCATTCACGCCGGACTCGTCGCGCTTCTGGCCCGCCGACGGCTACGAGCCCGGCACGTCCCAGCCCTCGTACGACAAGCAGTTCGTCCGCGACTACTGCGAGACGCTCGGCTGGGACAAGACCTACCCCGGCCCGGAGCTGCCCGCCGACGTCGTCGACGGCACGCGCGCCCGCTACATCGAGGCCTTCGAGCGCCTGACCGGCGTCGACTTCGCCGACTACCTCGCCGACCCGAGCTCGGTGCAGGCGTGAAGGCGACCGTCCTCGTCCGGCCGAAGAGCGGCATCCTCGACCCGCAGGGCCAGGCTGTCGAGAGCAGCCTGCGGCACCTCGGCTTCGACGTCGGCGATGCCAAGGTGGGCCGGCTCGTCGAGCTCGAGCTACCGGTCGACGACGAGAGCGAGGCCCGCGCCCAGGTCGAGCGGATGTGCGAGCAGCTGCTCGCGAACCCGCTGATCGAGAGCTACGAGATCGAGCTGCACGCCGCGTGATGGCGGCCGCCGAAGAGATCCGGCCCCGGATCGCCGTCGTCGTCTTCCCGGGCTCGAACGACGACCGCGACGCCGAGCTCGCCCTGACGCGGCTTGGCGCGGATGCCGGCCGCGTCTGGCACGACGACCCGGAGCTTCCGGCCGGCACCGCGGGCGTCGTCCTCCCGGGCGGGTTCTCGTACGGCGACTATCTCCGCTGCGGCGCGATCGCCCGCTTCTCGCCGATCATGAAGGCGGTGGCCGCTTTCGCCGGCGACGGCGGCCTCGTGCTCGGGATCTGCAACGGCTTCCAGATCCTCACCGAGGCCCGGCTTCTTCCCGGAACGCTCCGCCAGAACGAGTCGCTCTCGTTCGTCTGCCGCGACGTCCGGCTCCAGGTCACGCGCACCGACACTCCGTTCACCGCCCGCTGCGCCGAGGGCCAAGCGCTCACGATCCCCGTGAAGCACGGCGACGGCTGTTGGTTCGCCGACCCCGAGACCGTCGCCGAGCTCGACGCAGCCGGTCAGATTCTTCTCCGGTACGAGCCGGGCGAGAACCCGAACGGTGCCGTGGCCGACGTCGCGGGTGTCTGCAACGAGAACGGCAACGTCTTCGGGCTCATGCCCCATCCCGAGCATGCGGTCGACCCGCTGCTCGGCTCGACCGATGGGGCCCTGGTCATGGGCTCGCTCGTCGACTCCGCTCGATTGTCGGCTGCGGCGCTCGTCTAGGCGGCTCCGAGGCCGAGTGCCTCGGCAAGCGCGGGCCGCCCGGCGACCGCGGCGCGCAGCCGGTCGAGATCGCGCGCCCGAAGTGTGACGGGGCCGCGCCGTGCAACGCCGTCGGTCGAATAGGAGAGCCGGATGAGCTGCTCGCCTCGGCCTGTCTCGAGCAGCTCGACGAGAACGGCGAAGCGCTTGCCGTCCGCCTGCTGCTGAACCCGCGCCTCCTCGACGAGCGTCGCCTGCCCCCAGGGCGTCTCACGTTTCGGTTGCCGGGCTGCTTTCCTGGTGTCCGCTTCCTTCCTGGTTTGCTTCGCTGTGGTTGCCATATGAGACAACGGTAGCGGAGAACGTGTGACGTGTCTGCAACAGAACTGTCACAGCTTTCGAGGGGATCAGGCGTCGATCGGAATGTGGCCCGGCAGCGCCGCAACGCGGTCGATCCAGCCGCGGATCGCGGGGTAGCGCCCGAGATCGAAGTTCCCCTCGGGTGCGACGTGCGTGTAGGCGTACAGCGCGATGTCGGCGAGCGTCGGCCCGTCGCCGACGAAGAACTCGCGCCCCGCGGCCAGGTGGCGCTCCATCGCATCGAGCGCCCGGTAGCCGGAAGCGGTTCGCTGCTCGATCAGCTCGGCGGACTCCTCCGCCCGCCCCGAGAACAGGAGCAGGAACCGCACGACCGCGATCGACGGCTCGTGGTCGTACTGCTCGAAGAACATCCACTGCAGAACCTGCGCGCGCTCGTAGCGATCCTCGGGCACGAACCTGGTGCCCTCGCCGAAGTACCACAGGATGGCCCCCGATTCGGCGATCGGCCGGCCGTCGTCGAGGATCAACGTCGGCACGCGCAGCGCCGGGTTCAGCCCACCCAGCACATCGGGCCGGTTCGAGCGATCGACGACGTCGAGGCTACGGCGCTCGAAGGGGATACCGAGCTGCGTCAGAAGCAGGCGCACCTTGTAGCAGTTGCCCGAGACCGGGCTGTCGTAGAGGAGCAAGGCAGCGTCCCGTCAGTCTTCGAGCAGCCGATCGGGATTCTCGCCTCCGAGTTGGCCCTGGACGAACTCGTCGGCCTGGTGCCCCTCGGTGCCCTCGTTGATGAAACGGCGCTCGCTCGGGCTCATGTGTGCCTCTTCGTCGGCGCGCTTGCTGTCCGCGGTCTTCCCGCGACCGAACCAACCCAGAACACGGTCCAGCATGCCGGCGAGTCTAGCTCCATGACGCCGTCCCCACCCGGCTCGCTCCATCGGCCGTGGCTATTTTGGATGCGCCGCGCCCGCAGCCCACGTCTCGCCCGAAGGGACATGCACGTGAACACGACCGGATTCGCCAGCCCCCACGTTCGCCTCGGCCCGGGCAGAGTGCGCGGGCGCACGGAGGACGGCCTGGCGGTGTTCTGTGGCATTCCGTTCGCTCGGCCGCCGGTCGGCGAGCTGCGCTTGGCCGCGCCGATGCCGGTCGACCCATGGGAGGGGGTACGAGAAGCCGTCACGTTCGGGCCGCCGCCGCCACAGTCCACTGTGATGGGTGCGCCCGTCGCGCGTGACACCGACGGCGACTGGCTGACCGTCAACGTCTGGTCACCCGACCTCGGCGACGCCCACCTACCCGTGATGGTGTGGATCCACGGCGGGGGCTACGTCTACGGCTGGTCCGGCGATCCCCTCTTCGACGGCGCCACCCTGGCCCGTGACGGCGTCGTCGTCGTGACCTTCAACTACCGCCTGGGCGCCGAGGGCTTCGGGCTCATCGCCGGAGCGCCGGCCAACCGCGGTCTCCTCGACCAGGTCGCCGCGCTGCGCTGGGTCCAGGACAACATCGTCGCCTTCGGCGGCGATCCCGGCCGCGTGACCATCTTCGGCGAATCCTCGGGAGCCGGCTGCATCGCGGCGCTGATGGCCATGCCCGGCGCCACCGGCCTCTTTCACCGAGCGATCGCGCAGAGCGTGCCCGGCGTCTACTTCAACGAGGCTCTCGCCGCCGATATCGCCACGGCCGTCGCCGCCCGCCTCGGCCTGCCTCCCGCTGCAGGCGAACTGGCCCGACTACCGCCGTCCCGACTGAGCGCCGCCGCGGACGAGGTGGCCGGGACAATGGCGAGCAACCCGCGCTGGGGCCGCGCCGCGCACGTTCAGACGCCCTTCGCTCCGATCGTGGACGGCGAGGTGCTCCCCACCGCGCCCTGGCAAGCGCTGGCCGCCGGGGCCTCGGCCGGCGTGGATCTGATCGTCGGCCATACTCGCGACGAGTACCGCCTCTTCCTGGTCGTCAAGGGCCAGCTCGGGGAGATCACTCCCGACCAGGCCGACGCCGCCCTGCATGTCCTGGCCCCCGACCCCGACGCCTACCGCGCCGCTTATCCCACGGCCGGGCCGGAGCGGCTCTACGAGCTCCTGCACTCCGACTGGCTCTTCCGTATGCCCTCCCTGCGCCTGGCCGAGGCCCACTGCGCCCACGGGCCAACCCACCTCTACGAGCTCACCTGGAACGCCCCCGGCCTGGGCGGTGAGACACTCGGCGCCTGCCACGGGCTCGGCCTGCCGCTCACGTTCGGCAACCTGACCGAAGGAGCCGCGGCATTCCTGATCGGGCGTGAGCCTCCCGCGGAGGCGGCGGAGCTGGCGACCCGCGTTCGCGCCGCCTGGACGGCCTTTGCCGCGACCGGGAGCCCCGGATGGCCCGCATACGACGCGCGCCAGCGGCTGACCTGGATCATCGACGCCGACCCTGCCGTGGCGACCTACCCCGAGGAGGCCTCCCGCCTCCTTTGGGCCGACCACCCCTTCGTGCCGGTCGGCCTCAGCGCACCGGCGAGGTTCTAAGCCCGCTCGATCAGCTCGATGCGGTAGTCGTCGGGATCCCTCACGAAGCAAAGCCGCGAGCCGCCCTCGCGAACCCGGTAGGGCTCGCGCTCCGGCTCGATCCCCTGCTCGCCGAGCCGCGCCAGCGTCCCGTCGAGATCCTCGACCCCGACCGCGATGTGGCCGTAGCCGGTGCCGAGATCGTAGGTTCGGCCGTCGTGGTTGAACGTCAGCTCGAGCTCCTCCTCCTGGCCCGGATAGCCGAAGAAGTAGTTCGTCGCCTCGGTCTCGCCGTCGCGGACGATGTCCATGTCGCGGCGGAACTCCATGCCGAGCGCCTCGTAGAACACGCGGCTGCGGGCGGGATCCGTGATGCGAACCATCGTGTGCAGGAACCTGGCCATCACGCAATGCTAGGCCATGCGGCCTCCCCGCGGCGGGTCTTTGCCGGACGCTACTCGGAAGGCTCGCGCAAGCTGTCCGGCGCGTCGACTGCGGTCACCTGCGTATGGGTCGCCGCGTAGATCGGATCGCCGTTCGCGTCGAACCGATTCTTGATCCGCGCGATCTCCGTCACCACGAGCTTGATCTTGAACAGGGTGCCGTCGTCGAGCAGGTACTCGTTCCAGTGCTCCCCGGCCGCGCGGAAGCCGATCACCTCCGCCTCGACCTCTTCGCCGTCGGCCTGCTTGAACTTCCGTGTTCCCGGCAACTCGCCTCCCGCCCTCGGAGCCCCGTCTCGCCTATCGGCTAGGTCGAACTAGGCCCCTGTTTCCGGCCAGGATACTAGGCTAAGATGGACGGCAGGCGCAGGGCGATTACACGTTTCACCGGGGGTCAGTCGCACCAGAGAAGGATCGAATATTCGACGACCGAAGGCCGGGCCGCGGCTATGCAGCGCCCGAGCAAGCCAGGGTTTCCCGCGTCGTCGCCGAACTCGCTGCCGATGAAGCATCTCCTCCATCTCCCTCTCCGCCACGCGCGCCTCGGCGCGACCGCCGCGACGGCCGCTCTCGTCGTGCTGCTTGCCGCAGGCTCTGCGACGGCGAAGGACTCCGCCACGCCCGCGAGCGTGGGCGCAAAGAAGGTCTCCTACCCGCACAAGTACACCCTCACCAACTCGAAGATCGGTCACTGGGCGGTCGTCGTGCGCAGCATCGCCGTTCACAAGCAGCCGAACCTGAGCTCGAAGGTCGTGACCACGCTCAGGACGGTCACGAGCGACGGCACTCAGAACCTCGTGCTGATCCTCGACGGGATCGACCTGAGCAGCTCGAGGACCTGGTACCACGTCCGGCTGCCGATCCTGCCGAACAACTCCACGGGCTGGGTGCCGGCTAACGCTCTCGGATCCCTCTACACCGTCCATACGCACCTGTACGTCAATCGCGAGACGGAGACGGCAGTGCTCAAGAAGGACGGCGTCACCATCTTCACGACGCGCGTCGGCGTCGGCCGCCCCTACTGGCCGACCCCGCCGGGCCAGTTCTACATCCGCGACAAGCTCACGAACTTCCACGACCCGTTCTACGGCCCGCTCGCCTTCGGCACGAGCGCCCGCTCGGCGGTGCTCACCGAGTGGCCGGGCGGCGGCTTCATCGGAGTGCACGGCACGGATGCCCCCGAACTGATCCCCGGGCACATCTCCCACGGGTGCGTCCGCGTCGCGAACGGTCAGATCCTGAAGCTCGCGCGGCTCCTGAAGGTCGGGTCGCCGCTGACGATCACCTAGGGGCTCGAGCGGAGGCCGCGCTAGGCGGCGAGGCTTGCAGCGAGGAAGCTGCGCGGGCTGTTCGAGATCGGAACCACGTGGTAGCCGGGATCCTGGAACTGCGAGCTGCCCTGGAGCGGCTTCCATGCGCCACCCGACGCCTGCGCGAGGTTGACGTTCGAGAAGCGGTAGGAGTAGGTGTTGCAGGCGCCCGTGCCGCCGTTCCAGTTCTCGGCGACGGCCTGCGGGTACCAGGTCTCGTGGCTGCCCGGCAGGTAGATCGGCGGGCTGACGGGCCTGCCGTCGACCCAGACGCGCCAGGTCGAGTTCCGGCCGGCCATCTCGAGGACGGCAAAGCGGTGGGCGACGCCGGCGCCGATGTTCGAGGCGAGCTCGACGTACTTGGGGCTCGAGCCGGCGACCGTGACCTCGTAGTACATCTGGCTCGTGTCGTCGGACTGGAAGGCGGAGAGACCGGTCTGGATCCACTCGGCCTTGCCTCCCGGGCCGGCGCTCGTCCCGCCGAGGCCGATCCAGCCGCCGACATGGCCGTCGGTGACGGCAGGGGCGATCGTCGTGCCGATCGTCGCCGAGACGCCGTGCGCCTTGCTGCTGGACTGGAGGCCGGCGTACTCGAAGCTCTCTGCACCGCAGCCGTCGGCATGGGTGCTGCCTCCCTCTGCCGGGGTAACGGCGAGAACGGCGAGGGCGAGAACTCCGAGGAAAAGAACGATGCGGCGCACTGGGACAGACCTCCGACGCGGGCGAATTGCGTTGTCCCGGCTTGCATCGGCCCTCCCTCGGGGCGCACTGATCCCTCGAACTGAGGTTGAGCCTCCCCCATTCGGGCTCCCTCGATCGGGCGCGTCGCGTCGCTACAGCAGGCGAACGGTCAGTCGACCGGGGTCGCGGCGACCGCGACGGCGGCCTTGCGCCGCTTCGAGCCGCTGCGGCCCGCGAGCATGACGCCGACGAGGATCAGCCCAAGCCCGACGATGTAGACCGCCCGAAGCGGCTCGCCGAGCAGGACGACCCCGTAGATCAGCGCGATGCCCGGGATCAGATACGTGACGAGGCTCGTCCGTGACGGCCCCGCGCTTCGCAGGAGGCGGAACAGGAGGATGTAGGCGACACCCGTGCCGAGCAGGCCGAGCACGATCACCGAGCTGCATTCCTTCCAGCCCGGAACCGCCGACGGCAGCCGCGTCACCCCGAACGGCGTCACGAGGATGGTCGCCGCAACGGTCGCGCCCGCGGCGATGACCAACGGCTCCGTTCCCCTGAGCAGGCGCGAGCTGAGCGTCGCCCCGACCGCGTAACAAAGCGCCGCCACGACCACCGCGAGCGAAGCCAGCGCGCCGCCCTGGCCCGGCGAGCCGACGAGCAGCGCAACGCCGGCGAACCCGACGAGGATCCCGACCCAGCGGATCCCGCTGACCCGCTCGTTCGCGAACCTGACGGCGATCACCACGGTGAAGATCGGCACTGCGGCCTGCAGGATCGCGGTGAGGCTCGAGTCGATCCGCGTCTCCGCCCAGGCGAAGAGCATGAACGGCAGGGCTGTGTTGATCAGCCCGACGAGCAGGATCGCGAGCCAGGCGGAGCGGGCCTGCCTCAGTCCGGCCCGGCCCGTCGCAATCAGCGCCACCGGCACGAGCACGACACAGCCGAGCAGGACGCGGAACCAGACGAGCGCCGCCGGGTCGAACTGGCGGTCGGCGACCCTGATGAACATGAACGACGCCCCCCAGATCAGGGCGAGGACGAGGATCATCGTCGTGTCGCGGCGGCTCATGCTGAGTTGTAACGGCCGGGACCACCCCGCCGTGAGACGAAGCGCCCAGGGACCTCGAGCCCTTCCCGAAGGTGCGTCCGGGGGCCGCGGCTAGACTGGCCTCCTGACCGTCGTCACCGGGCAACCTCTCCACCGCGCGCTCGGTCTCACCGACTGGGAGTTCACGCGGATCCAGGAACTGCTCGAGCGGACGCCGAACGACTTCGAGCTGGCGGTCTTCTCGGTCCTCTGGTCCGAGCACTGCGGCTACAAGCACTCGGCCCCCCTCCTGCGCCGCCTGCCCTCGAAGGGCGACCGCGTGCTGCAGGGCCCCGGCGAGAACGCGGGCGTGGTCGACGTCGGCGACGGGCTCGCCGTCGCGTTCAAGGTCGAGTCGCACAACCACCCCACCGCGGTCGAGCCGTTCCAGGGCGCCGCGACCGGCGTCGGCGGCATCCTGCGCGACATCATCGCCATGGGCGCGCGCCCGATCGCGCTGCTCGACGGGCTCTGGTTCGGCGCGCCGGATTGGCATTTCCGCCGTGCGGTCGCCGGGATCGGCCAGTACGGGAACTCCGTGGGCGTGCCGACGGTCGGGGGCGAGACGGTGTTCGACGAGGCCTATGCCGCGAACCCGCTCGTCAACGCGATGTGCGTCGGGCTCCTGCCGGCCGAGCGCGTGCTGCGCGCCAAGGCGACGGGAACGGGGAACCTGATCGTTCTCTACGGCGCGCTGACGGGGCGGGACGGGATCGGCGGCGCCTCGGTGCTCGCAAGCCAGGATCTCGAGGGCTCGCACGAGAAGCGGCCGTCGGTCCAGATCGGCGATCCCTTCCGCGGCAAGGCGCTGATCGAGGTGTCGCTCGATCTCGTCGAGCGCGACCTCGTCGTCGGGCTGCAGGACTGCGGCGCGGCCGGGCTCGCCTCCTCGCTCGCCGAGATGGCCGCCGCGGGCGCCGGCGTCGACGTCCACCTCGACCGCGTGCCGCTTCGCGAGCCCGACCTGGAGCCGTGGGAGATCATGATCTCCGAGTCGCAGGAGCGGATGGTCGCCGTCGTCGAGCCGCGGCTGCTCGACGAGGTGCGCTCCGCCTGCGAGCGGTGGGAGCTTCCGTGCACCGTGATCGGCGAGGTCACCGACCACGGCGAGTTGCGCGCTTTCTCCGGCGGCGAGACCGTCGGCGCCGTCCCGGCCGAGCTTCTGACCGAGCAGACGCCGCGCTACGAGCTCGAGCTGGCAGAGCGCCGAGCCGGTCGCTCCGCCGACGCCGGCTGCGATCAACGACGAGCCCAAGACCTGGATCTTCGAGCAGTACGACCACCTGGTCGGCTCGCGAACGGTGCGCCGGCCGGGACTCGACGCCGCGGTCCTACGCCTCGCCGGTACGCGCGGGATCGCCGTGTCGCTCGACGGCCCGCCGATCGGCGAGCGCGACCCGTTCCTCGCAGGGCACCGCGCCGTGATGACCGCAGCGCTCAACGTCGCGTGCGCGGGCGGGGAGCCGATCGCGCTCACCGACTGCCTCAACTTCGGCAACCCCGAGCGGCCCGAGATCGCCTGGGAGCTCTCACGCGCGATCGACGGGATCACCGAAGCCGCGAACGAGCTCGGCATCCCGGTCGTCTCCGGCAACGTCTCGCTCTACAACGAGACCGGCGGGAAGCCGATCCCGCCGACCCCGGTCGTCGGCTGCGTCGGTCTCGTCGCGGATGTCACCAGGATTCCCGCGCGCTGGAACGCCGGCGACCGCGGCGTCCTGCTGCGCGGCGAAGGCGCCGAGCTCGTGCGGTTCGTGTGGAGCAACGCCGCGCGCTTCACGCTCGCGCACGACGTCGGCGATCGCGACGGCGCTGCGGCGTTGCGGCGAGGCTGCCGACTGGAGCGGGCTCGAGTCCGGCCTCGCGACCCCGGAGTCAGCCGGGGTGCTCGTGACGCTCGACCCGGCAGACCTCGAGCCGCTCGGCTGGGAGGACATCGTGGAGCTGGGGACCGTCTGATGTGCGGCGTCTTCGGCATCTACGCACCCGACCGCGACGTCGCGCGGCTGAGCTACTTCGGCCTCTACGCCCTGCAGCACCGCGGCCAGGAGTCGGCCGGGATCGCGGTCGCCGAGAACCAGCGGCTGACCGGCCTGCGCGACCTCGGGCTCGTGACCCAGGTGTTCGACGAGCAGAAGCTCTCCGGCCTCCGCGGTCAGACCGCGATCGGGCACACGCGCTACTCGACCACCGGCTCGAACGCGTGGGCAAATGCGCAACCGCTGATCCATCACGGCACGGTGCGCACGGTCGCGCTCGGCCACAACGGCAACCTGACGAACGCAGACGAGCTTCGCGAGGAGCTCTCGCCGCGCCTCAGCTCGACCTCCGACAGCGAGGTGATCGCCGCAGCGATCTCGTGCGACGAGCGCCCGCTCGTCGAGGCCATCTCCGGTGCGCTCGAACGCCTCGAGGGCGCCGCCACTGTTGTCGGGCTCGCGGAGGGGAAGCTGTTCGCCTTCCGCGACGCCTTCGGCTTCCGGCCGCTGGTGCTCGGCTGGATCGACGACGACCCGGTCGTCGCCTCGGAGACGTGCGCCCTCGACCTGGTCGGGGCGAAGTTCGATCGCGAGATCCGCCGCGGCGAGCTGCTGATCGCCGGCGACGACGGCGTCGAGTCGTTCCAGGTGCTGCCGTCGGCGGGCGACGGGGCCCTCTGCATCTTCGAGTTCTTCTACCTCGCGCGGCCCGACACGCGGCTTGCCGGCGTCGAGGTGCACGGCGCCCGCGTCCGCATGGGTGTGCAGCTCGCCGCCGAGGCGCCGGCCGAGGCCGACCTCGTCCTGCCGATCCCCGACTCGGGAACGCCCGCGGCGATCGGGTTCGCGCGCGCGTCCGGCATCCCGTTCAGTGAGGGGCTGATCAAGAACCGCTACGTCCACCGCACGTTCATCCAGCCCGAGCAGGGCATGCGCGAGCAGGGCATCCGGATGAAGTTCAACCCGCTCGACGAGGTCGCGGGCAAGCGGCTCGTGATCGTCGACGACTCGATCGTGCGCGGCTCGACGACGCGGCAGATCGTCCAGATGCTCTTCGACGCGGGCGCCGCCGAGGTGCACGTGCGGATCTCGTCGCCGCCCGGTCGTCTCACCGTGTTACTACGGGATCGACCTCGCGAGCCCGGACGAGATGATCGCGGCGAACAACAGCGTCGAGGAGGTGCGCGCCGCGATCGGGGCGACCTCGCTCGCCTACCTCTCGCTCGAGGGGCTCCAGAACGCCACGGAACGGCCCGCTTCCGCGCTCTGCCGCGCCTGCCTGACGCGCGAGTACCCGACGAGCGTCCCGGTCGGCGCGGAGAAGCTCCGCTTCGAGCCTGCGGCCCGTTAGCCGCCCGTCACCCGGAACGTCGAGGTGTCGAGCGCGAACCGCGCCTTCCCGCCCGCGACCGTCAGGGTGTGCCCACCGAGGCTCAGCTTTGCCCCGCCGATCGAGGCGGGGGCCTTCCACCACTTCCACGGCAGCCCGATGCAGATCGCGGTGCGATTGACGGTGTCGAGCGCATGGACGAACGGGTAGTTGTCGTTCTGCTGGTAGAGCGTGTAGACCCAGCGACCGCCCGGGCCCGTGGCGCGGGACACCGGGTACCCGGCCATCAACCATCCGGCCTGGCGCTTGTCGGCGATGACGCCGGGAAGCAGGCGCCCCTCCCGCAGGTCGTATGCCTTCACCTGGTAGCGGTCACCGACGCTCGCAACGTGATGGATCAGATAGAGCCAGCGCCCAGCGGGTGAGAGCGCATCGAAGGAGTAGTCGCCGCGGAGGGCGATCGTCCGCACGACCTCGAGGGTGTGGGTGTCGACGACGGCGAACCTCGAGCGGTCGCGAAGCGCTCCGTCGGAGCTGACGTTGTCGGAGAGCACGAGGATGCGACCGTTCGGGCTGAGCCCGCCCACCCCCGACGCGCCGAGCGTGACCATCGGTACGCCCCACCCGCCTGCGAGCGTCGTGCGGTGCGCGAGCCGGCCCGCAACCCGTTCGCTGAGGAGCGTGGTCGAGCCGGACGGCTTGGTGGCATAGCTGACGTCGCCGAGGCTGACCGGCGTCGTCACGGCGGGCAGGGACGGGCCCACTGCGCCGGCGGCCGGCACGAGCCCGAGCGCCAAGGCAGCTGCGGCAAGGATGAGGGCGTTGCGTGTCATCGTCGTCTCCTTCGATTCGCTGGCACCTGTCCTACACCGGTCGCGACGTTCAGGTTCCCGAGATCTGGCCGGCGAGGCGGAGCGCGTCGGCCCTCTCCAGGCTCGGGCCCTCGAGGCGGTAGACGATCCCATCCTTCGACCACAGGAGCGCATTTCCGGCCAGCCGCGGCGGCGCCGAAGGTGCCAGGTAGACGTGCTCCGCCCCCGAGATCCACAACCCCGGGGCGCCGCCGACCCGCACCTGTGTGACTCCTGTCGACTCACCGACGAACTTCTGGAGGATCTCGGGCCCGGCGCCCGTCTGGAGCTCCGAGAGGAGCACCGGGCCTTTCAGCTCGAGGAGCGCCGAGACGACTCCTGACTCGGCGTAGAGTCGCGGGCGCCTCGGGAGCGGCGGTAGCCGGACCGGCACGCCGAGCAGCTGCTGGGCCTGGCCGGCGCTCACCGGATCGCCGATCCCGGCCGCGAGCGGGCGCTCCTCGGCCGGTGGGAGCGTGTCGACCCGTACGACCGATGCGCCCTCGAGATCGAACGCCCGCAGGATCGCGCTTCGCGCGCCGGGCACCGCGAAGGCGACCGCGATCGCGAGCAGCGCCGCAAGCGCGACGACGACCGCGGCTCGGCGCCAACGCTGCGGCTCCGGCACCGGAGGGACGAGGCGAGGTGTGGGCGGCCAGTCCACATCGCCGGCGCCCTCGGTGAGCAGGCGCTCGAGCTCACTCATAGCTGCCTCGCAGTTGCTCGAGCGCCCGGGCTGTGCGCGACTTGACCGTTCCCCGGCGCACGCCGAGCGCAGCCGCGGTCTCCGCCTCGGAGAGGTCGAGCAGGTAGCGGCAGGCGAGCACGAGGCGGGCAGGCTCGGGAAGCGCGTCGAGCGCAGCGAGCAGCCTCCGCCGCTCGTCTGACTCGACGGCGATGTCCTCGGGGGACGGGGCCGCGTCCCCCGAGACCTGGCTCCCGGCGGCCCTCACCGCGAGTGCAGAGCGACGCCCCGACGCCCGCCTGCGGTTCCGTGCCTCGTTCGCGACGATCCGCAGGAGCCAGGGCCGAAACGGCCGCGACGCCTGAAACCTCCCGAATGAGCGCCACGCCTTGACGAAGCCCTGCTGGGCGGCGTCCTCGGCCTCGGACCGGTTTCCGGTGATGACGTAGGCGAGTCTGAAAGCGGCCTCCTCGTGGGCTCGGACGAGCGCTTCGAGCGCACGCTCGTCTCCGTGCTTCGCGCGCCGCACGAGCTCGCGCTCTTCGTGTGGACGGCCCTCCACCGTCTTCCTACACCTCCCGGGCGAAACGGGTTCCGTCGCGAGCCCTCAGGCGGTCAGGCTGCGCCGGCTCCGCCTTCGCGAAGCGCCTTCGCCCGCCCGTAGCGAACGGCCCGGGCGACCTGGACGGGGTCGTAGCCCTCCTCGAGCAGCTTCTGCTTCAGCTCGCCTTCCTCGGCGAGCCGCAGGAAGAGCCACGCGAGCGCGCCGAGCGTCACGAGCCCACCCTCGGCCATCATCACGATCCCGGCGAGGTTCTGGTCGTGGACGGCGGTGATCCCCCAGATCGCATGCGTGTGGATGTACCAGGGGTAGAAGACCGACGACGACCAGATGAAGACGTTCGCGAGGATCGTCTCGATGAAGCGCACGGCGACGATGTACCCGAGCTTCCAGCCGGTGCCGAACCAGGCCGGCGCGGGCAACGTCTCGACGACGGGCGACCACATCAGCGCTCCGCAGGTGAAGAACAGGAAGTGCTCGAGGGCGTGCACGGGCGCGTGCCGCAGGGCCGCCTGGTACATGAACGGCACGTGCCAGATGTAGAGGTTGAACGCCCAGACGGGTAGCGCGACGAACGGGTGGGTGAGGATCCGTAGCCGGTCGACGGTCTTGATCGCCAGGACCGGGCGCAGAATCGGGCCGGTGAGGCCGGCCACGAAGCAGAGCGGCGCGAGATCGCCGAGGATCACGTGCTGGCTCATGTGCACCCAGAAGAAGTCCTGCTCACCGAGCGCGTCGACCGGCGAGTTGAGCGCGGCGATCACGAGCGCGATTCCGAGCCAGAAGACGAACTGCCTCCATCCGGGCACGGGCGTCCCGCGGCGGGCAAGCGTTCGCGAGCGGCGGTAGTAGAGCAGCCCTACGACGAGCGTCGGTGCGAGCTGCAGCGGCTCGAGGTTCCAGGTCGTCGCGGCGGAGGCGATCACGGCTGGAAGTGTTCCTGCACGGCCGCACCCTGGGTGTAGGTGACCGTTGCCTGACGCCCGCAGGCGCTGGCCGTAGACTCAAGCCGGGTGTCCGCGAGAGAGCAGAGCTACGCCGAGGCGGGGGTTTCGCTCACGGTCGCAGACGGCGTCGTTGCGCGCCTGCGCGCCGCGGTCGAGTCGACCGGAGCGACCGGATTCGGCGCCTTCGCCGGCCTCCATCCGCTCGACGATCGGCGCCTGCTCGCCGCCTCGACCGACGGGGTCGGGACGAAGCTGATGCTTGCGCGCGAGCGCGGACGGCTCGCCGACTGCGGCAGAGATCTCGCAGCGCACTGCATCAACGACGTCCTGACCACGGGCGCCACGCCGTTGATGCTCCTCGACTACGTGGCCGCTTCGGTGATCGATCTCGACCAGGTCGCGGAGCTCGTCGAAGGCGCCGCCGAGGTCTGCAGGGCAGCCGGGGTCGCGCTCGTCGGCGGCGAGACGGCGGAGCTGCCCGGGATCTACCGCGACGGCGAGCTGGATTTCGCCGGCACGTGCGTCGGCATCGTCGACCGCGACGAGCTCGTCGACGGGCGCGACGTCGTCGCCGGCGACACGGTGATCGGCTTCGCCTCGGCCGGAGTGCACGCGAACGGGTTCACGCTTGCCAGGCGGGTGCTCGAGACCGAGGACTACGAAGGCCCCGACCTGCTCGCCCCGACCCGGCTCTACCTCGACGAGGCCCGGGCACTACGCGGCCGCGCGAAGGCCTTCGCGCACATCACCGGTGGCGGCATCCTCGGCAACCTGAGCCGCGTCCTGCCCGAAGGCACGCACGCCGAGATCGCGTGGGACTCGTGGCCGCGGCCGCCCGTGTTCGGCTGGCTCGCCCGCCATGTCGCCGAGGAGGAGCTGCGCCGCGTCTTCAACCTCGGGATCGGGTGGTGCGCGGTCGTCGCCGAGCCTTCGCCCGGCGAGCTCGTGATCGGGCGGATCGCGTGATCGGCGTCCTCGTCTCGGGCAACGGCTCGAACCTGCAGGCATTGATCGACGCCGGCCTCCCGATCGCCGCGGTCGCGTCCAACCGGAAGGACGCCTACGCTCTCCTTCGTGCACGGACCGCGGGCATACCGACCGCCACCTTCTCGCTCGACTGCCACTCGAGCCGAGAGGAGCGCGATCTCGTGATGGCGACCTGGCTCGAGGAGCACGGAGTCGAATCGGTGGTGCTCGCCGGTTACATGCATCTGCTCACGCCCCCGTTTCTCGCGCGCTTCCCGGATCGCGTCGTCAACGTCCACCCCTCGCTCCTCCCGGCATTCCCGGGCGCGCATGCGATCGACGATGCGCTTGCGGCGGGAGTGGAGACGACCGGCGTGACGGTCCATCTCGTCGACGAGGGCCTCGACACCGGCCGGGTCCTCCGCCAGGAGGCGGTGCCGGTCGAGCCGCGCGACACGCTCGAGGAGCGGATCCACGCCGTCGAGCATCGGCTGCTGCCGGAGATCGTCGCCGGCATGCTCGAGGGGGCAGCGCGATGAGGGCGCTGATCTCGGTCTACGACAAGTCGGGCATCGACACGTTCGCGCGCGGTCTCGCGGAGCTCGGGTTCGAGCTCGTCTCCTCCGGCGGCACCGCCGCCTTCCTCGAGGAGCAGGGGCTCGAGGTGACCAGGGTCGAGGACGTGACGAAGGCGCCCGAGATGCTCGGCGGCCGCGTCAAGACGCTCCACCCCGCGATCCACGCCGGCATCCTGGCCCGCCTCGAGCTCGACGAGGACCGCGCGACGCTCGCCGAGCACGGGATCGAGCCGTTCGATCTCGTCTGCGTCAACCTCTATCCGTTCACCTCGCTCACCGGCCGGATCGATGTCGAGGAGGCGGACATCATCGAGATGATCGACGTCGGCGGGCCCTCGATGCTCCGCGGAGCCGCGAAGAACTTCGTCCATGTCGCACCGGTCTGCCGGCCCGAGCAGTACGACCCCGTGGTCGCCGAGCTCCGCGAGGGGCCCCTCTCGCCGGAGACGCGGCGGGCGCTCGCGGCCGAGGCGTTCGCGGTCACGGCGGCCTACGACGCAGCGATCGCGCGCTGGTTCGCCGAGGACCTGTACTTCCCGGACCAGCTGACCCTCACGTTCCGCAAGATCACCGACCTCGCATACGGCGAGAACCCACACCAGACCGCGGCGTACTACGAAGAGGTCGGCTCGCGCAAGCACCTCCTCTCCCGCGTGAACCAGCTCGGCGGTCGCGAGCTCTCGTACAACAACCTCGCCGATCTCGAAGGGGCGCGGCGGATCCTGCGCGAGTTCGACGAGCCGGCCGCGGTGATCGTCAAGCACGCGAACCCCTGCGGCGTCGCGGTTGCGGAGACGATCGACCACGCCTTCGCGCGCGCCCTCGCCGCCGATCCGATCTCGGCCTTCGGCTGCGTGATGATGCTGAACCGGCCGGTCGAGGCCGAGCTGGGGAAGGCGATCGCCGAGCACTTCGTCGAGGTCATCCAGGCGCCCGAGTACGACGACGACGCGCTCGCGGCGCTGCAGGCCAAGCCGGCGCTGCGGATCCTTCGCGATCGCGAGCGCCGCGTCGACACGCCGCGGGAGCGCGACTACAAGCGTGTCGTCGGCGGCCTGCTCGTGCAGGAGCGCGACTCGGCCGGGGAGAGCCGCGAAGGGATGGAGGTGGTCACCGGCGCGATCGACGAGGCGCTCTGGGACGACATCGTCTTCGCGTGGCGCGTCTGCAAGCACGTGAGCTCGAACGCGATCGTGCTCGCCAAGGGCGGGCAGACGATCGGGATCGGCGCCGGGCAGATGAGCCGCGTCGACTCGGTGCGGATCGCGATCGAGAAGGCGCAGGAGCTGGGGCACGATCCCGCCGGATGCGTGCTCGCGGGAGACGCGTTCTTCCCGTTTGCCGACGGGCCGGAGCTCGCGCTCGAGGCCGGCGTCGCAGTGCTCGTGCAGCCGGGCGGCTCCAAGCGGGACGACGAGGTCGTCGCAGCCGTGGCGAAGGCGGGCGCGGCTATGGTTTTCACCGGTCGACGGCACTTCCGGCACTGACCGGCGGCCCGGATCGATTGGCAGCGCAGGAATACAACGCGGAGGGGAGGCGTTCGTGAACGCAAGCGTGGCAACGGATGCAACATCGATGTCAGAGCTGGACCCGCTTCGCTGGAAGGCGCTGTCGGTCGTCTGCGCCGCGTTCTTCATGACCGTCCTCGACGTCTCGATCGTCAACGTCGCGCTGCCGACGATCGGCAGCGCGCTGCACTTCTCGCGCGACAACCTGCAGTGGGTCGTCACGGCCTACGCGATCACGTTCGGCGGCTTCCTGCTCCTCGGCGGCCGCGCGGCCGACCTGCTCGGCCGCCGCCGTGTGTTCCTCGTCGGCGTCGTCGTGTTCACGGTCGCGTCGTTCTTCTGCGGCCTGGCGTGGTCCGAAGCGGTCCTGATCTGCGCCCGCGCCGTTCAGGGCTTCGGCGCCGCGATCATCACCCCGGCCGCGCTCTCGATCATCTCGACCACCTTCCCCGAGGGTGCGGAGCGGAACAAGGCACTCGGCATCTGGGGCGCCATGGGCGGCTCCGGCGCCGCGGTCGGCGTGCTCGCCGGCGGCCTCCTCACCACCTACCTCGGGTGGGAGTGGATCTTCTACGTCAACGTCCCGGTCGGGATCATCGCCTTCGTGCTCGCCCCGCGGTACGTTCGCGAGAGCCGCGGCGAGACGACCAACTCGTTCGACCTCCCGGGAGCGGTCACGGTCACCGCCGGCATCGCGCTGCTCGTCTACGCGGTCGCGAACGCCCCGAACCACGGCTGGGAGTCGAGCTGGACGATCATCCGCCTCGTCCTCGCCGCCGTTCTGCTCATCGTCTTCCTCGTGATCGAGTCGAGGTCGAAGGACCCGCTGATGCCGTTCTCGATCTTCCGGATCCGGACGGTCACGGGAGCAAACGTGTGCTCGGCCCTCCTCGGCGCGGTCACGTTCTCGAACTTCTTCATCCTGACGCTGTACGTGCAGCAGGTGCTGCACTACTCGGCCGTGAAGACGGGCGTGACGTTCGTCGCCACCGCCGGAAGCGCAGTGCTGTTCGCAGGCCTCGCGCAGTGGCTTGTGACGAAGATCGGCGTGAAGCCGGTCCTCGTCGCCGGCTTCGTCGCCTTCGCGCTCGGGATGCTCTGGTACACGCAGATCCCGACGAACGGCTCCTTCTTCGCCGATCTCTTCCCGGGCTACCTGCTCGTCGGCTTCGCGCTTCCGTTCACGTTCATTCCGGTCTCCATCGCCGCGCTCGCCGGTGTCGAGCCGCGCGAGGCCGGGCTTGCGTCGGGCCTTCTGAACACGACACAGCAGGTCGGCGGCGCCATCGGCGTCGCGGTGGCGTCGTCGATCACGATCAGCCACCTCAATCATCTGACGGCTTCCGGGACTCCCTTCCCGCAGGCGTACACGAGCGCCTCGCAGTGGGCGTTCTGGACGATGTTCGGGTGCGCGATCGCCGCGATCGTCGCAACGCTGGTGCTGATCCGGCCCGACGAGCTCGGCGTCGTGGGCGAGAACCCGCTCGTCGCCGCGTAGCGAGCTTCCCGGCCGGATAGCCTTCGTCCGATGGCGCGCGAGTACCCGACCGTGCTCGACCTCGTCGGCTCGACCCCGATCGTCCGCCTCGACCAGATCTCGCGCGACGTCCCGGGCACGATCCTGGCCAAGCTCGAGTTCGTGAACCCCGGCGGATCGGTGAAGGACCGCATCGGGCTCGCGATGATCGAGGCGGCCGAGCGTGACGGCCTGCTCAAGCCGGGCGGCACGATCGTCGAGCCGACCTCCGGCAACACGGGCGTCGGGCTCGCGATCGCGGCCGCCAGCAAGGGCTACCGCTGCATCTTCGTGATGCCCGACAAGATGAGCCAGGAGAAGATCGCGATCCTCCGCGCCTACGGGGCCGAGGTCGTGATCACGCCGACGGCCGTCGAGCACGACTCACCCGAGTCCTATTACTCGGTGTCGTCGCGCCTCGCCGAGGAGATCCCCGGCGGGTTCAAGCCCGACCAGTACTCGAACATGGCGAATCCCGAGACGCACTACAAGGTGACCGGCCCCGAGATCTGGGAGCAGACCGGCGGCGAGCTCGACGCGCTCGTGATCTCCGTCGGCACGGGCGGCACGATCAGCGGCGTCGGCCGCTACTACAAGGAGCGCGGGTCGAAGACGCTGATCGTCGGCGCCGACCCCGAGGGCTCCGTCTACACCTCGATCGGCCCGAGCGACCTCCACCCGTACTTCGTCGAGGGGATCGGCAAGGACACGTGGCCCAAGACGATGGATCCGGCGATGGTCGACGAGTGGGTGCGCGTCTCGGACCGCGACTCGTTCCTCGTTGCCCGGCGCCTCGCCCGTGAGGAGGGCCTGCTGGCGGGCGGCTCCTCCGGCACCACCGTCTTCGCCGCGCTGCAGATCGCGGCCAGGCTCGGGCCGGACGCGAAGGTGCTCGCGATGCTTCCCGACTCGGGCCGCTCCTACCTCTCGAAGTTCGTCGACGACAAGTGGATGCTCGAGCACGGCTTCCTCGAACGGAGCGCGCCCGCCCCCACCGTTGCGGAGCTCCTGCGCGCCAAGGGCGCCGAGGCGGCGGCGACGCCCGCTCTCGTCACGATCTCGGCGCATCAGAAGGTCGGCGAGGCGATCGCCGTCATGCAGCGCTACTCGATCTCGCAGCTGCCGGTCGTTCGCAACGGCGACGACGCCTCGCTCGCGGACGTGATCGGCTCGTTGCAGGACCGCGACCTCCTCGCGCGCGTGTTCCGCGATCCGGATGCCCTGCACGAGGACGTCGCGAACGCGATGCAGCCGCCGCTCGCGACGATCGAGTCCTCGGCGTCGATGGACGAGATCGTCTCGGCGCTGACCGCCGGGACGAACGCTGTCCTCGTCGCCCACGAGGGGCGTCCGGCCGGGGTCGTGACGCGCTCGGATCTGCTGGAGTATCTCGCGCAGACGCGTTAGCGCCTTGACATTGGCCGTGCGATGATCAGCCGCGAAGAGGAGCGCCAGGCCCGGGCATACGTCGTGGAACGGCTCTGGGCAGCCGGGATCGTCGTCACCGACGAGGAGGTCGGGAGGATCGAGGTGGCGGATTTCGGGCTGGGCCGTCTCCGGGAGGTCGGCCTGCAGATCCTGGTGTACGTCAACACCGACCGCTGTTGCGCCAAGGAGCTCGTGCTCTTTCCCGGCCAGATGTGCCCCGAGCATCGCCACCCGCCGTTCGGGGGAACGCCGGGAAAGGAGGAGACGTTCCGATGCCGCCTCGGCCAGGTCGACCTGATGGTTGACGGCGTCCTCGTCTCGCTGGAACCGGGCGGTCAGTTCACGATCCCTCCGGACACCCTCCACTCGTTCAGGGCGGGAGCGGACGGGGCCGTCATCACCGAGTTCTCGTCGGAGAGCCGCGACGAGCTCGACGTCTTCAGCGATCCGCGGATCGTGCGGGCACCCCTCGTAGACGACTGACGTCGTCCTGAGGAACGCCCGAACCTAAACGATGGTCCTGAAGAGCGGTCGCCATCCGGTGAGAATCTTGTGTTAACCGTCGGAACGGGTCCGGGATTCCCTTGACGGCCGGCGAGGCGTCGGAATAGAGTCCTGCCACTCGTGTAAACGAGGAATGGCTTCTCGCCCCTAGACCTTGTGCGGTAGCCGAGGAAGAACCCCGCGATCGTCTCGCAGTTCCGGAGTCGATTGCGGGGCGGAAACTCAGCTGAACGAGGATCGGAAAGGGGATCGATGAAAAGGACAATCGTCCTCGTAATGGGGCTGCTTTTTGCTGGCGTATTTGCCAGCAACGCGCTTGCGGCTGATCCGGCACCGCGCACCGGCTACATCGAGGTGTGCAAGCAGACCGCCGGCTCACCCGCGGCTACGGGCAGCTTCCGCTTCACGATCAATGACGCAAACGGGCCTCAGTCGGTCGACGTCGCGGTCGGCCTCTGCAGCGCCCCGATTCCGGTCGTCCCGGGGTCGAACCTCAGTGTCGTCGAGAACGGGAGCCTGAGCGCCCTCGACTCGACCGGCGCCGTGAGCTCGTCTCCGTCCACGTCGTACATCTCGGCCGCGGCCACAGGGCTCGGACCGAACGGCGCGACCGGTAGCTACAGCAGCAGCACTTTCACCCTCGGCAGCATCACCGTGGGCGCAAGCCCGAACGGGACGCTCGGAACGGTGAAGGTGACGTTCACGGACTCGATCCTCCAGGGCTACATGGAGGTCTGCAAGACAGTGACGACGGGTTCGGGCCTCTTCGGCAACTGGACCTTCACGGTCACGGGCGGTAACGGGCAGACGTCGACGCAGACGGTAGCGGCGTCGTCGTGCTCCGATCCGTTCCTGATGCCGATCGGGTGGGTCAAGGTGCAGGAGACCGGCGACCTCGCCGAGAACGTGACCGCGATCACGGCCACGAGGCAGGCGGGCAGCGTCAATGCAGTGTCGGCGGTCGACCTCAGCAGGCAGACGGTCGTCACGTCGGTCGTTGCGCCGCCGTCGGCCGGTGACACCTCGAACGAGACGCTCGTCACCTTCAACAACAACAGCGTGACCTTGAAGCTGTGCAAGTACATCGCTGGAGGCCTGACGAACATCGGACCGTATCCGTTCTCGTGGACCGCGTCCGCGACGCCGCAAGGTGTCACAGGACAGGCCTCGAGCGGAACGGCCAGCGTTCCTGCGGGCACGTCGCTCGCAGGTGCGCACTGCATCGCCGTCCCCGGCGCATTCCGCGCAGGTCAGACGGTCACGATCACCGAGGGTGTGACTCCCGGGTCCAAGGTCGGCGCGATCTTTGCCAACGGCATCGACGCCTCGACGAGCCCGGCGATCTACACCGGCGGTGCCCCGTTCGGCGGCGCAGTTGTGCCGAACTCCCTGAGCCTCGTGAACAGGACTCTCCAGGTCGTCCTTGGGCCTGGCGAGACAGTGGTGACCTATCGGGACGACCCGGCACTCGCGGGCACCCTGAAGATCTGCAAGGTCGCCGCACCGAGCAGCCCTGCCATCCCGGCAGGCACGCTGTTCCCGTTCACGGTCAACGGCTCGATCGCCGTCACCGTTCCGGCCGGCGGTTGTAACACGGTTCCCGGTACGTTCGCGTTCAACTCGGCAGTCTCGATCGTCGAGGGCACCGTCTCCGGTCTGAATACGACCGTGACGGCCATCGCCGCCGAGCCCACGAACGTCCTGGTCGAGACGGCCCCGGGTGCCTGGACTGCAACGAACCAGGCGACGATCGCGTCGTCGAACTTCCCGGCCCGGACCGCCTCGGCTCTGATCAGCGAAGGCGATACGACCACCGTGACGTTCACGAACATCGATCCTCCGCTGACCACCGTCGGTGGATCGGGTGGCTCGGGTAGCACGGGCGGCTCTGGCAGCACGGGCAGCTCGGGCGGATCCGGCAGCTCGGGTAGCTCGGGCGGCTCCGGTACCTCCGGAACCTCCGGAACCTCGGGCGGCTCGGTCGTCTCCGATACCCCCGCTCTCGCGACGGCAGCGACCGGCACGGGCTCGGGCATCGGGATCTTCACGCCGCCGACGTTGAACGTCTCCGGCGGGAAGAGCCTCACGATCCAGGCGAAGCTCACGAACGCGCTGAAGATCGAGAAGCTCCAGAAGCAGGTCGCAAGTCTGAAGCTGACGGCCAAGCGCCTGACGGCTGAGCTGAAGACGACCGCGACTCACACAATGAAGCATCAGCGGCTCGAGAAGAACCTGGCCGCTGTGAAGCATCAAGGAGGCGAGCCTGCTCGCCCAGATCAAGCAACTGCGCAAGTAGCAGCGACGAGGTGGTGGGTGCGGCGTCCCGGCCGCACCCACCACGTCGATTCCCCCTCGTCCTGTGGCAACCGACGACCTGCGGGAGAGAAGAAGATGATGGAGACACAGATTTCAACCCAGACGGCTCGGCCCGGCACCCCGACGGAAACAGCACTGGCCGGCACCGACCGCGATGCCTACCGGGAGACGATCAAGCAGCTCGAGACGGCGCTGCAATCCCGGATCGTGATCGAGCAGGCAAAGGGAATCCTGGCCGAGCGGTTCGATCTCAACGTCGAGGAGGCGTTCCTGCTGCTGCGGTACGCGGCGCGCTCCGGGAGAATGCCGATCAGGACGCTCGCCGTGGCCGTCATCGGGCATCCCGAGACGACACCCGAGCAGATCGCTGCCTCGCTCGCTCAACCCGAGCGTTGGCGGCAAGGACGGGTGGGAGCCCCGTCTGCGTAGCGATCGAGCACCGGCAGCCGCCGGTGTGGCTCGCCGCCGGCTCTGATTCGCCCGCGCCGGTGGAGGGAGCTGCTCGAGAGGCCAGCCAGGCCCCGGATGGGCCCCCGGTGCTGTCCGGCGCTTCGATGTAAGGTCCGAAGCGTGCGACGTGCACCCGGCTCGGGGGCACCGGCGCTTCCCTGGCGTCGCCCGCGGCACGAGCTCCTCCTGATCGGGCTCGTGGCAGCTGCCACCCTTTCGGTGGTGCAACCCTATGGCGCCCAGGACGTCTCTCGGCTGTGTCTCTCGCGGGCAATGCTCCACGCGCAGCTCTCCGCCGACAGCTGCCTCGCGGGATCGATCGACCATGCGAGCTACGGGGGCCGGCTCTACTCGGACAAGGCGCCGGGGCTCTCGGTTCTCGCCCTGCCCGCGGTCGCCCTCGTGCGACTCCCGACGCAGTCCAGCTGGGGGGTATTTCTGGATCTCAGGCTCTGGGTTGTACGCCTGCTGACGGCCGGGATCGCGTTCGTCGCCTGCGTGTTCCTGGTCGGTCGGGTCGCCGAAGGGCTGGCGCCGGGTTGGGGAGGCGCTGTGCTGGTCACGTTTGCCCTCGGCACGATGATCTCGTCCCTCGCGATCTCGACGTTCGAGGAGGTACCGGCGGCGACACTCGGGTTCGCCGCGTTCCTGCTCGCCTGGGCCCGCCGGCCGTTCCTCGCCGGCCTTGCGGCCGGCGCCGCGATCCTCGTCGACTACGAGTCGTCGATCGTCGCGGTGATCCTCGTGCTCTACGTCACGTTGAGCGGGGCTCGGGCCGCAGGCCGCTATCTGCTCGGGCTGGTGCCGGGCGTCGCCCTGCTCGGATCCTACGACTGGGCTGCATTCGGCTCGCCGTTTCACCTCTCCTACCGGTACGTCACTCGAGCAGTTCGCGAGCCGCCAGCATCAGGGGCTCTTCGGAGTCGGGTTGCCGTCGTGGCACGGCGCGCGCCTTGCTCTCGTCGGAGACCGCGGCCTCCTGGTGAACGCTCCGGTGGTGGTCGCGGCAGCCGTGGGCCTGGCGCTTCTCTGGCGTCGCGGGCTCAGGGCCGAGGCGGCGGTCTGCGCGGGCGTGACCGTGGCCTTTCTCGACCTGGACCTCAGCTATTTCGATCCGTACGGGGGAGTCTCGCCCGGACCACGGTTCTTCATCCCGGCTCTACCGTTCCTCGCGCTCGGCCTTCCCCTTGCTCTCGCGGCCTGGCGAACACTGGTCACCGCTCTCATCGTCGTGTCGGTCGTCGCGTCCGTCGCGGTGCTTCTGACCTGGACTCACACCGAGCCAGCGCCTGCCTCGAGCTATTCCGGGACGATCTGGGGGCAGCTCGGCCTCCTCGTCGAGCACGGCCGCTCGGCACCGATCGCCACGTGGGCGCCGAGAAACGTGATCCACTGGGCCGGGATCCCCGACGGAATCGCCGGGCTCATCCTGGTCGCCTCGGGCTTCACCGCCTGCGCCATCGGGCTGCTCGACGGCTGGGCGGCCCGGCCTCGCGGAGCGGCTGAGAAGCCCGGTGCCGACGTAGCGTGGGTGCGAGCTCGAGGAAGCTCGCCCGGGCGCGGCCGTCGGGTGGGTGCCGGTGCGTAATTCGGGCCATGTCCGGCTCCCGCCAGGCGGCTCGCTCGTTCCAGGCGCGGTGCCTGGCCAGTCGTGCGCTCGGGCCATGGTGACGCTCGAGGGACGGCTCGCGGCTGCGGACCGAAGCCAGGTCCATCGGCGTGTCCGGGTCGATCCGCTGGTGCCGGTGCTGATGGTTGTCGCCTTCGTCGTCGCCTTCGTCAGATCGGGGAGCAAGAGCGTCTGGCTCGACGAGGCGTTCAGCGTTTCCTACGCGCGGGAGGGACTCGGACAGTTCTGGCAGACGGTCAGCCACGGCGATCCCAACATGAGCCTGTACTACCTGCTGCTGCGTCCGTGGGTCGCCGTGTTCGGCGAGAGTGAGTCCGCGATCAGGAGCCTTTCCGCCGTGTTTGCAGCGCTGGCGGTAGGTGCGATCGCCGTGCTCGGTCGGGAGCTATTCGACCGGTGGACGGGCCTCGTCGCCGGGTCGTTCCTCGCGTTGAACGCGTTCTTCGTTCACTACGCGCAGACCGCGCGGGGCTACACGCTGCTCGTCCTGCTGGTGGTGCTCTCCTCGTACTTCTTCGTCGTGGAGCTGAAGCGGCCCTCGCGTGGCAATGCCATCGGCTACGTCATCTCGAGCACGCTGGCGGTCTACGCCCACGATTTTGCCGTCTACGTCCTGCTGACCCAGTTGCTGACGCTGGCCGCTGTCAAGCGTCGCGATGCGCTCAGCCGGAGGTGGCTGGCAATCGCCGGCTCGGTCGTTCTCCTCTGCCTGCCCGAGGTCGTCTTCACCGCTCGCTCCGGGACGGGGCACATCGCGTGGATCACCCAGCCGACCCTGCACGATCTCCTCTACCTGCCGACCGAGCTGTCCTCCAGCAAGGCAATCGCGTTCGCCCTCGTCTGTCTGAGCGTCTACGCGATCGTGTTGCGGTTTCGTGGGCGTGGAGCGCGGGCCGACGGCGGCTGGCAGATCGGGTTCGTGGTCGCCTGGTTCGTGGTTCCCGCCCTGGCCGCCTATGCGGTCTCGTTCTCGCTGCCGATGTTCCGATACGACTATCTGCTCGTCTCGCTTCCGGGGCTCCTGCTGGCCGGTGCGGCCGGGCTCGTTCGCCTGCCCAGCCGTGTTGCCGCCGCGATTCTCCTCTTGCTGCTCGTCGGCTGGATGGGAAAGGAGATCAATCGGTGGTACGGGACACCGACGGACGAGGACTACCGATCCGCGATCTCTGCGATCCGCGAACGAGCACAGCCGGGCGACGCCGTCGTCGGCGCCCCGACGTATACCGATGTCGCCGTCGCGTACTACGTGCGCCGCGACGGCTCGCCCGCGATCCCGATCGCCGACCTCGCTCCAGGCTCGACCCCGAGACTCGATCCGCAAGCGCGGCGCGTCTGGCTCGTGGCCAGGGGATACTCACCGACGGAGAATGCCAGGCTCTACCAGGCCCTCGGCCGCGACTACAAGGCGACCCGGACGCGCCTCGAGTTTCGCGGATTGGAAGTGACCCTCTACACGTCGGGCTGAGCCGGTCCCTTACCTCCGGGCCTCGCTCCCCGAACTGGCGGCGCCGGTCTCCGTGATCCACAGCATGTCCCCGATCGAGAGATGGAGATCCTGGAGCGCATTTCCGGGATTGCCGCGGATGATCGTCAGCCAGCCTCGAGGATCGAAGATCAGGCCGTACTCGCCGCGGTCGAAGTCGGCGTAGGTCTCGGCGCGGCGAACCTCGACCCAGCCGGCGAGGCTCTCGACCGAGAGCCTCGGGGAATCGTGGAGGCCGCCGAGCGCGAGGTCGGACTCGCGGACGTTGAGCTGAACGTTGCCGAAGCGGTTCGCATCGATCACCTCGCAGCGGATCTTCCCCGGCTCGACCTGCGGAGCTCGGATCTCGAGGCTTGCGAGCGAGCCCGGCTCGATCGCGGCCCCGAGAGCTTCGAGCGGCATCCCGGCTGCGACGTGGGCGGCCGCGGGGCAGAGGACGTCCCGGGCGTGAAAGGACGGCGCGACCGGCTCGACGATCACATCCCGCGAGGTGATCTCGACCGCGCGGGCGACCCCGCCGGCGAGCGCCCAGGCCGAGGACAGCAGGCCGTTGTCGGGCCCGACCAGGATCCGGCCGTCCTTCGCCTCGACGGCGATGTCACGGTCGGCGCCGACGTTCGGATCGACGACCGCGAGCACGATCGCGTCGTCCGGGAGATAGCGCATCGAGTCCGAGAGGAGCCGGGCCCCCGCCTCGACTCCGAGCGGCTCGACGAAGTGCGAGAGGTCGATCACGCGGGCGTCAGGCGCGACCCTGCTCATCACGGCGTGGCAGATGCCGACCCATTCGCTGTCCAGGCCGAAGTCGGTCAGGAACACGATCGCGCGCGTGCCCGGCATCGCGTCGGATCCTACTCAGACAACCTCGGCAAGCGTAGCCCCGGCGCGCCAGGTCCCTCCGGCGCAAGTCCAGGGACAGTCCCAGTAACGAGGCGGCGTGCGGCCGCCGCCAGAACGGACGCAGAACGGCCGAGAGCCCAGGAACGAAGCCGTTTCCACAGACTGTCTCCTCGGGCCATGTCTGGGGACGGACACCGTAACGAGAGTGTCACGGATCCCGGGCGAACGGAGAACGGCGATCCGTGAAGCCGGCCTTCTCGACTAGCGTCCGGCGGGTGAGGACGGTCCCGCTCGCTGCGCTCAGGCGGTACGTCGTCGCCCACCAGCACTACGCGTCGCGCACGCGTCGCGCGACCGCCACCGAGGTGGCGACGGAGGTCGGCAGGCTCGGGGCGGTGCAGCTCGACTCGATCTCGACCGTCGACCGCGCCCACCGGATCACGCTCTCGACGCGGATCGGCGGCTTCGACGAGAAGGCCGTCTCGAACCTGCTGGGCGCAGGTCGCATCTTCGAGTACTGGGCGCACGAGGCCTGCCTGCTGCCGATCGAGGACTATCCGCTCTTCAAGCGGCGGATGGTCGATCTCAGCGAGCGCCACTGGTGGGGGCGGGAGCGCACCGAGGAGGGTCGGGCGATCGAGCGGGACGTGCTCGCGCGGCTCCGCGACGAGGGAGCGCTTCCCGTGCGCGCCTTCGAAGGACGGAGCGAGGCGATGTGGGGCTGGAAGCCGGCCAAGCGCGCGCTCGAGCATCTCTTCGCCGCCGGTGAGCTCGCGATCGCCTCGCGCCAGGGATTCCAGCGTTTGTACGACCTGCCCGAACGCGTCATCCCGAAGGCGCTGCTCGACGCGCCCACGCCCAGCCCGGATGAGTTTCGGCGCGGCTACGCGCTCCGCGCAGTCCAGGGTCGCGGCGCCCTCACCGAGGCCGGCATCGCCGAGCACTGCCGCTTCGACGGCGGAGCAAAGGCGGTGCGCCCGTACGCCGACGCCCTCGTCGAAGCGGGCCTGCTCGAACGGGTCGAGGTCGACGACGGCGGCCCGCAGGTACTCGTCCCGGCCGGTGCGGAGCTCGACGGCGCGCCCGCCGCCCCGGTGCTCCTCTGCCCGTTCGACAATCTGATGTGGGACCGGCCGTTCGTTCGCCGCCTCTTCGGCTTCGACCACCTGATCGAGGTCTACAAGCGCGAGCACGAGCGCGCCTACGGGTACTACGTCCTGCCGCTGCTGATCGGCGACCGGTTCGCGGGCCGTGCCGACCTGAAGGCCGATCGCGCCGAACGGGTGCTGCAGATCAAGAAGTTCACGCCAGAACCGGGAGTCCGCCGCGCGCTCGACGATCCGCTCGAGAAGGCTGCGACCCGCCTGGCCGCCTCGCTTGGCCTGTCCGCGGTCGAGCGTGCCGCGTAGAGTCAGCGCCGTGGAGCAGACACCCTTCGAGCTCGAGATCGGAGAGGGAAGGCTGCACGGTCACTACTGCGGCAAGGGCGCCCCCGCCCTGCTTCTCCACGGCGGCCCGGGACTGCCGGATACGACGGAGGAGTGCGCGGTCGAGCTCGCCGACCTCTTCACGCCGATCCGCTACACGCAGCGCGGCACGCTGCCCTCGACGGTCGGTGGGCCGTACACGGTCGAGTCGCACATGGCCGACGCGCTGGCGGTGCTCGACGCGTTCGAGCTCGACAAGGCGTGGGTGATCGGCCATTCGTGGGGCGGTCATCTCGCGCTTCATCTCGTCGCGAACCACCCGGAGCGGTTTCACGGGATCGTCTGCATCGGCACGCTCGGCGCCTCCCCCGACGTCCTGGCCGAGTTCGAGGAGAACCTGCTGCGCAACCTCTCGGATGAGCAGCGCGAGCTCGTGAAGGACATCGAGGCGCGCGGCGAGGCCGGCGAGGCGAGCGAGGAGGAGCTGCTCGAGTCGTTGAGCATCATCTGGCCGTACTACTTCGCCGACCCGGGTGCCGCGCCGGCGTTCTCGATCAAGCATTTCGGGGCCGAGTGCTCGGCGGAGACGTCGCGCTCGATCAAAGAGCACTTCGAGACCGGGGAGCTCTCCGACGAAGCTGCGACGGGTCCGGATGCCGGCGCTCTTCGCCCACGGTGTCCAGGATCCACTGCCGCTCAGAGGGGCGGTCGACACGGCGAAGCTGATCAAGGGGGCCCGGGTCGGTCGGATGCCGAACTGCGGCCACTTCCCCTGGCTCGAGCAGAAGGGCCGCCTGAACCGGATGATCCGCGGGCTGATCTCCGAGCTCTGACCCGGGGTACGCTTCGGCCATGGAGTTCGAGACTCGCGCGATCCACGACGGCCAGGACCCCGACCCGACCACCGGCGCGGCGATCACCCCGATCTTCCAGACCTCCACCTACGTGCAGGAGGCGGTCGGCGTCAACAAGGGCTACGACTACTCGCGGGTCGCGAACCCGACCCGCACGGCACTCGAGACGGCACTCGCGAGCCTCGAGGAGGCCACGCACGGCATCGCGTTCTCGTCGGGCCTCGGAGCCACGACGACGCTCATGCACCTGGTCGACCCGGGTGACCGCGTCGTCCTGATCGCCGACGTCTACGGGGGCGTCTACCGGATGACCTCGCAGGTCTACGAGCCGAAGGGCTACCGCTTCACCTACGTCCCGGCCGACGAGTTCGACGAGAACCTCGCGGCGCACCTCGGCGACGACGTGAAGATCGTCTGGGTCGAGACACCCTCCAACCCGTTGCTCAACATCGTCGACATCCGCCGCGCCGCCGAGGCCGCGCATGCCGTCGGCGCGCTGCTCGTGGTCGACAACACCTTTGCCTCCCCGTACCTGCAGCAGCCGCTCGCGCTCGGTGCGGACCTCGTCCTCCACTCGACGACGAAGTACGTCGGCGGCCATTCCGACGTGATCGGCGGCTTCGTCGCCACGAACGACGACCGCCTCGCGGACCGGCTGCGTTTCCTGCAGAAGTCGCTCGGCGCGGTTCCCGGCCCGTTCGACTGCTGGCTCGTGCTCCGCGGGATGAAGACGCTCGCGCTCCGCATGCGCCAGCACTCCGAGAACGCCCGCGCGATCGCCGGGTTCCTCGAAGAGCACCCGGCGGTGGAGCGTGTACTCTACCCCGGTCTTCCGTCGCACCCCGGCCATGACGTGGCGAGCACTCAGATGCGCGACTTCGGCGGCATGGTCTCCTTCCAGGTCGAGTCCGAGGCGGAGGCCGTCGCGCTCGTGGCGAGGACGAAGCTGTTCCTCCTCGCCGAGTCGCTCGGCGGCGTCGAGAGCCTGATCGAGCACCCTGCCCGAATGACGCACGCCTCGACGGCGGACGCGCCGTTTGCCAGCCCACGGAACCTGGTCCGGCTCTCGGTCGGGATCGAGGCGGTCAGCGACCTGATCGCCGACCTCGAGGGCGCACTCGTGCGGCAGCCCGCCCGCGTCTGACCGCCGGCATGCTCGAGCCGATCGACCTCGAGTTCCTTGGGGTGCCGCACGCGATCGGCGCCTACGTGGTCGAGACGACGGACGGGCCCGCGCTCTATGACTGTGGCGCCGCAACGACACTCCCCCGGCTGAAGCTGGGGCTGGCCGAGCAGGGCCTCGAGCTGACCGACATTCGGCACCTGCTGCTCTCCCACATCCACTTCGACCATGCGGGCGCGGCGGGCTCGATCGTGCGGGAGCACCCGGGCATCCGCGTCTGGGTCTCCGAGGTGGGCGCCCCGCACCTCATCGACCCGACGCGGTTGGAGGCGTCGGCGCGACGTCTGTACGGCGATCGGTTCGACTCGCTCTGGGGTGAGCTCGTGCCGATCCCGGAGGCGAGCATCTCGATCGCGGCCGGGGACGTGGTCGGCTGGGAGACGTTCCCGACGCCGGGCCATGCCTCGCATCACGTCAGCTATCTCCGGGACGGGATGCTCCTGGCCGGTGACGTGTGTGGAGTACGGATCCTGCCGTCGGAGTACGTGTTCCCGGCGGCGCCGCCGCCCGACATCGACCTGGGCGCCTGGCACGCCTCGATTTCCGAGATCGCCCGGCGCGAGCCCGACGCGCTCGCGCTGATCCACTTCGGTGTTGCAACCGACGTCGGCGACCACCTGGAGCGCCTGACCGCCGAGCTCGACCGCTGGGCCGAGCTGGTTCGCAGCGGGCTGGACGCGGAGCAGTTCAGCGCCGAGGCGCGGGCCGAGGCCGGACGCTATCTCGACATCTACGAGCTGTCGGGCCCGTTCGACCAGAGCTGGGCAGGGCTTCACCGCTACTGGGTGAAGCGCGGTGACCTGCCGGCCGACTAGGTGTCGGTGCGCCGGTGGATCCGGGCGCCGCTCGACTGGTCGATCGACATCAGGACGAGCTCGTCGACGACCACGTGTGCCGGCCGCGTGACCGCGAACAGGATGCAGTCGGCGACGTCGTCGGCCGAGAGCGGCCTGGTCCCCTCGTACACTGCAGCCGCTTTCTCGGCGTCGCCCTTGAACCGAACGAGCGAGAACTCGGTCTCGACGAGCCCGGCGTCGACTGTCGTCACGCGGATGTCGCGTCCGAGTAGATCCTCGCGAAGCGCCCGGGTGAAGCCGCGGACGGCGAACTTGGCGGCGATGTAGCTCGCCCCGAACGGGTAGGCCCAGTGGCCGGCGATCGAGCCCATGTTGACGATGTGCCCGGGCTCTCGCAGCGACCGTTGCAGGACGAGGCGCGTCATCCGGATCAGCCCGTTGACGTTCGTCTCGATCACCCTCTTCTCGTCCTCCTCGGTCGACTCGTCGACCGGGACGCGACCAAGGGCGAGCCCGGCGGCGTTGACGAGGATGTCGACCGGCCCGGCCGCCTCGACGAACCGGTCGCAGCTCTCGGGATCGGTGACGTCCAGCGAGAGCGCCACCTCGGTCTCGAGACGCTCGACGCGCCGCGCGCCGCCGATCACGCGGGCGCCCTCGGCGGCGAGCATCCGCGCGGTCGCCGCGCCGATCCCGCTCGAGGCGCCCGTCACGATCGCCGTCGTGCCGGCGAGCCGTCCCGAGCTGTTCTCCGCCATTGCCGGCGTCAGCTCGGGAGCAGCAGGATGTTCTGCTGCTCCATGCGGCTCGTCTTGTCGTTCGCGTTCACGATCATCGTGTACGTCTTGCCCTTCACGGGTGCGAAGTTCACCTTGATCGTGACCGTGCCGTCCTTCGCGAGCGGGAGCAGCGGCTGCGCGACGTTCTCGACCTTCTTGCCGAGATAGACCTTGTAGGTCATCCCCACCTTGCTGCCCGGTGCGTTGTAGGCGGCCAGGATCGGGAGCGGCACCTTGACGGAGAACGTCTTACCGGGCTTGACGACCTGCGACTGCCCGACGATCCCCTTGGCGGTCGCCTTGAACGTGTTGAACGAGGGCTTCTTCTTGCCGGCCACGGTCTCCAGGCCGCTGAACCAGGTCTGCGCGTTGCTGTCCCTGAGGATGAACCAGATGAACATCTGCACATACGGGCTCTTCGCCGCGAGCTGAAGGGCCTGCTTCGCGTGCGCGGCCTGCTGCGAAAAGCTGACGGGCCCGAAGGGGTACGGAGCGGTCTGCTCGCCGTACTCGGTCACCCAGATCGGAACGGGCTTGTTGAACCACTTCTGCAGGTCGGCGCCGAACTTGTCCATCGTCGAGAAGCCGACGTTCGGGTAGGCGACCTTCTGGTTCGGCCCAAGCGGGTAGGCGGTCGGGTACGGGTGCGTCGCCCAGGCGTCGAGCGGCAGCTTCGGGTTGGCCTCGGAGACCATCCGGGCGAACGTGGCGGGCGCGACCGAGTCGCTCACGCCGCCGGTCGGGTGATTGTGGCCACGGTTCGAGGTCTCGCCGGCTGCCACGAGCGCGTTCTTGTTGCCCGCCTTGATCCCCTTGTAGGCGGCCATGAAGAGCTTCGCGTAGACGCCCGGGCTGACGATCTTCGAGCCGTTGAACTGCGGCGCCAGGAAGAGCTGGAGGTTCGGCTCGTTCCAGACCGAGAAGCGGGTCACGACGCCGCGGCCGGCCTTCGAGCCGTTGTAGCGCGTCGCGAGCATCTGAGAGAACTGCGTCAGGTCGTTCAGGTTCTTCGGCGGGTAGTTCGGCGTCTTGCCGCCGTTGGCCCAGGGCGGCGTCAGCGCGATCGTCAGCAGCACCTGCAGCCCGTACTTGGGCGCGGTCTGCACCATCGCGTCGATATCGGAGAGGTGGTAGGCGGGGTCGTTCCCGTTCAGCGGGTTCGCGGGCCGCTTCGGCGCAACCGACGCCCAGTTGACGAGGATGTGGACGATCGACCCGTTCGCCGCCTGAGCGGAGGCGAGATTGGTCGCCGGCTCTTGCGACCAGCGGAAGCTCGGGTCGTCGAAGAAGCCCACCGGCATCCGGGCGACCGCGTGCGCAGTGGCCGCTGGAACCGCGAGAACAACGACGACTATGAGAAACGCAAACCGAAGCTTCCGAGGCACGGGACGGGACCTCCTACATCGAATGAACACTGGGATTCCACCGTAACCGACCGGCGTCAAGGGCATGTTAAGAGCGGGTCGGCACCCGGTAGATCTTTGACCGTTACCCGAATGACCGTAGCCGAAACACCGGTCGAACCTGTGACGCAGCCCCGCTCCGGCGGCGTACAGTCCTTGAGATGCACGTGAGAATCCTCGTCCTCCTCTCCATCGCCGCGTTGCTCGCCACGGCTACGGCGAACGCGAACGCAGCGAACGACCGCACGATCACGGTTGAGGGGACGGGCATCGTGACGACCGTGCCGAACGAGGCCGACTTCACCTTCGGCGTCTCGGTCACCGGCCCCACCGCGAACGCCGCCCTCCGCGCGAATGCGCAGCGGATGACGAAGGTGATCGCCGCCCTGAAGGGGCTCGGCATCGCGCCCGCCGACATCCAGACCGCTCAGATCTCACTGGAGCCGAACACGAACGACTCGGGCACGAAGATCCTCAACTTCACCGCGAGCAACTCGGTCACGGTCAAGACGAAGGCGATCGCGAAGGCCGGCGGCATCGTCGACGCCGCCGTGAACGCCGGCGCCAACACCGTCAGCGGGCCGAACCTCACCGCTTCCGATCAGGTGGGCCTCACCCAGCGCGCCCTCAAGGCCGCCGTCGCGAACGCCCGGGCCCGCGCCCTCGCGATCGCCTCCGCCGCCCACGTGAGGCTCGGTGCCGTGCTCAGCGTCAGCGAGTCGTCCAGCTCGCCGATCACGTACTCCCCCACCGCGAAGGCGGCGGCCGGCGTGGCCTCGACGCCGATCGAGGCGGGCAGCGTTCAGACCGAGGAAGACGTCACGGTCACCTTCGCGATCCGCTGACGCCGCCCGCGTCGTGCAAACTTCAGGCGCGGGCGGTTAGCTCAGCTGGGAGAGCACCTGCCTTACAAGCAGGGGGTCGGGGGTTCGAGCCCCTCACCGCCCATCACACAAAAACCCCGCACGAGCAGTGTCTCTTTGGAAGAGAAACTTGCAGCATTTCCAAGTTGCTCAGGTTTGGAAACAGGCTTGGAAACGGCAAGGCGGGATCCGGCCGGTCACACCAGAGTCGCGGGTTCGAGTCCCGTGGCTCTCGCTCCAGAAGAGCCCCGCCCACGCGGGGTTTTTCGTCCTTTGTGGCTTGTAGCGGTTCCAGGAACGGGAGACGCGTCTCTAAACGGCCCCTGCGGTGAGGACTTTGCGAATCCGCTTGCAACTGCCACGGACAGCCTGTTAGGGTCGCGCTAGATCCCCGGCCCACGGCATCTCGAACGATTCCGCCGTGCATGTTAGAGGGCCTGGGCACTCCCGGCACGCAGGCCACGCAGCCGGAGAGGAGCACCTGATGATGAAGTCCAAGCCAACAAGCCGTCAGGCCTGGAAGTTCATGCTCGTTGGACATCCAACCGAGGGGGATAAGAGCAAGCTCATCAAGGGAGGCCGGCCCGTCCCCCGACGCCTTCGGACGTTGGGACTGCTTGTCGTCGCGCTCGCAGTCGCCGTTGCAAGTGGCGGAGCAACAAGCCGAAGTGCCCAGGCGGTGCTTGACCCAACGCTGCCCAACACGGTTCAGCAATGGAACAAGGTCGCCGAAGACGCCGTGGTGGGCTCCGGGGCGTTCCAGGGGGAGGGCGAGGTCTACATGGCCTACGCCTCGACGGCGGTGTACGACGCGGTCGTCGCGATTCAGGGTGGTTACGAACCGTACGGCCCGGCGATCGCCGCACCGGCAGGCGCATCGGTGGACGCAGCAGTCATCGAGGCCGCATACCGGACGCTCAGCACGTACTTCCCGTCGTCGTGCAATCCGGCCAATGGAGCGTGCATGGCGCTCGCGGCGTCCCTGCTCACCGACTACAACGCCGCGCTGGCCTTGATCCCACCCGGCACCGCCAAGACGAACGGCATGACCGTTGGCGCCGCCGCGGCCGCAAGCATCGTCGCGCTCCGCAACGGGGATGGGCGCCTGACGCCGATCGCCACAACGTCGCCCTTCGAGAAGAAGGACCCGGGCCCTGGGGTCTGGCGGCTAACCCCGCCGTATGCGCTGCCGCAGACCCCGTGGCTGGGCACCGTCCAGCCGTTCCTTCTGAAGAGCCCGGGGCAGTTCAAGACCGAGCCGCCGCCCCCGCTCACGAGTCAAACGTGGGTGCGTGCCTTCGATGAGGTCAAGGCGTATGGGAAGTCGGACAGCCCCGTCCGCACAGCTGATCAGACGGCGATTGCGTACTTCTATACGACGAACGTCATCCGGCAGTTCAACAGGGCTGCCCGCGACCTCGCCACGGCCAAGAACCTCGGCTTGCTCCAGACGGCACGACTGCTCGCCATGCTCAACACGGTGAGTGCCGACGCCCTGATGTCGAACCTGAACCAGAAGTACCACTTCCTGTTCTGGCGCCCCGTGACAGCGATCGACCCGACATCGGTGACGGCGGCGGACGGATTCGGCCCCTCGCCGGGATTCGACGACGGCAACCCGGCGACCGTCGAGCAGACGGGCTGGCGGCCGCTCCTGCCGATACCGAACCACCCCGAGTACCCGTCGGCTCACGGAACGAACACTTCAGCGGTGGCGGAGGTGTTCAGCGAGTTCCTCGGCACTGACCAGATCGACCTCGACATCCACGGTTCGACCGACGTCACGGGGAATATGCTCTCGGTGCGGCACTTCGACACCGCGGACGAACTCCGCGCGGACGTCGTAAACGCCCGCACCTGGGGCGGCCTCCACTACCGCTTCTCCACGGAAGCGGGAGTGCAGCTCGGACAGAAGATCGCGCGCTACGGCCTCAATCACGCCTTCAAGGCGACCGGCTGATTCTCGGAAGCCGAGGGGCGTGGCACCACCACGCCCCTCGGCCCGTGTTCAGCCCGCCCGCGGGAGCGATGAGGCTTGCTCTGGAGAGTCTCTTATGCCTGACTGGGTTCTCTGACGATCCTTCGCTTTCCATCGCGTTTCCAGCGCCGCACAAGCTCGCGAGACCAGGTGAGCCCGCCACGACCGAGATGCGGCCGCCACCAGGCGTCATGCCCTTGACGGTCAAAGTGATGACGGCGGTCCCGGTTGTCAGCAGGGCGCCAACCGTGAACTGGCAGACCGTGGGCTTACCCGAGCGGCCCGTCGAGTAGGGGCTGCACAGCCATTGACAATCGTTTGGCAGACATGTTTTACTCGCCATGCGGTCGTGGAGCTGGCGTGACGGCGTTGCACGCACCTCTTCGATGGTCGAGCGACGAGCAGGTGATCTGCATGCAAGGTAAACGGCTTATCGTGAGTTTCCTACTCGCGGCCCTTGTCGGACTTGCCGCAGCATCCGCCGCGACAGCCGATGCCTCGTGGAGTCTCGAGACTCGGACCGGCTTTCTGGGACGCGGCGACGTGATTGCTGCAGTGGGCAAACTCGGCCTCGTTCCCAGTCCGCAAGCAACCCTCTATCTGTACCGATCCGGCGTTCGCACCTGCGTCTTCAGCGATGGAAGCCAGAGCGTCGTACCGGATTCGGCATACCTCTTGTTCACGATGACGCCGATCCCACGCTTCGCTCCAGGAAGCCAAACGATCAGTGGCTACCAACTCCCCGCGCCTACGCGCTTCGAGGGCGGCGGCTCGGAAGCGTCCCTGTCGACCTGCTTCGGCCTGGCGTTCCGGAACGGCGTGACCCTCGTCGACGCCCCCC
Source organism: uncultured Actinomycetota bacterium (assembly GCA_963768435.1). Taxonomy (GTDB): domain Bacteria; phylum Actinomycetota; class Thermoleophilia; order Gaiellales; family Gaiellaceae; genus PALSA-600. Next base: position 208,601 of record CAVYIB010000027.1, on the reverse strand, counting down.
TCAGTGACACTCCGTGGGTCCCAACCCTCTACTACTCCTACCCCGGATCGGCGACCAGCGTCCCGATACTGATCACGCTGACCTAAGTGACCTGAGCGCCAGAGATGCCGGCTGGGAACCTGAACCAGCCGGTCCCGCCCAAGGTCGCGCACGGGGGCTGAGGGGGAGATTCTCTTCACTCAAGGAGTTGTTGCGAGGAGTTGCCCGTTCGCTGCATATTCGTCGTGTGAACCGTGTGTCACGTCGTCACACCAGCCGTCGACACATTGCCGAACCCCACCCCCGTCAGACCGGCCGCAGAGAGCGAGGGGCCCCAACGACGCGCAAGGGGGCTGAGGGGCGCTGGTCGACGGCTCCAGTTCGATCATCGATAACGCCAGCGTGACCCAGTCGACGCTCTATTCGCCGAGGGGCCGCCGAGCGGTCGGCGTTGACCGCTGACGCCTCAATCCCACTCGCCGCGCCACGGTGTGGCCGAGTCGGTGAAGAGGCGCGTAGGATCGACGCGGCGAGTCCTTCTTAGAGGGGGTCTTGGTGGCAGGTGGTCAGCCGAAGCTGGGTCTTGCGCTCTCCGGGGGTGGGCACCGGGCGGCGTTCTTCCACATCGGCGTACTCGCGAAGCTCTCGGAGTTGGGCTTGCTGCGGCGCGTCGAGGTGATCTCGTCGGTATCGGGCGGGTCGATCGTGGCGGCCCTCTACTACTTGCACGTGAAGAACCTGCTCGAGTCCAAGCCGGACACCGAGATCACCGACGCCGACTACGTCGAGATCGTCAAGCAGGTCGAGTCGAGGTATCGCGAGGGAGCGGCGTCGAATGTGCGCGGCTTGGCCTGGGCCAGCCCACGCAAGAACTTCAAGATGTTCTGGCCGGCCTACTCGCGGACCGACCGCGTCGGTGAGATTTACGAGGACCGCTTCTACCGTGATGTATGGGGCAGCAGGGAGAGGCGTGGCGGCAGAATCGCGATGCGTGACCTGCTGATCTGCCCCGCCGGTCACGACTCCTTCGATCCCGACTCTCAGAATGACGGGCGGAGCGCACCCGTCCCGATTCTCCAGATCGAGGCGACAACGCTGAACAGCGGGCACAACTGGCGCTTCGAGGCGATCCGGATGGGCGAGCCACCACGTCAAGGCTCGCCCGACCAGGCCGCCCGCGAGGACATCGACAAGAACGTGATCCTCGCGACGACCCACTGGAATCAGCTCCCCGATCACCAGGACTTTCCGCTCGGTAGAGCCGTCGCCGCGTCCGCGTGCTTCCCCGCAGGGTTCCCGCCCGTTCAGATCCCTCGACTGTTCAGCCACACGGTTGTCGAGTTGGTCGACGGCGGCGTGCATGACAACCAGGGGCTCGAAGGCCTGGCCGACCGTGCCTGCACGCACATGATCATCAGCGACGGCTCCGGGCAGATGCCGGACGTCGCGCGACCCTCGATCAGGTTGCAGGCCGTGCTCGGCCGGGTCGTGTCGATCTACGGGGACGCCGAGCGCGAGCAGCGGCTGGCCGCTGCGCTCACGGCGGGTGACGCGGTCGCACTGATGCATCTTCAGACCGGGCTTCCCGCCGAGAGGCGCAGCCCCTACGGGACGACCGCCCCGCTCACCCCGCCCGAGGCGACCCATGAGTTCGGCGTCGATCCCGGCGTGCAGCACGCGCTCGCGAACATCCGCACCGACCTGGACGCGTTCTGTGACATCGAGGCGTCGGCTCTGATGGCGGACGGCTACACCCTCGCCGACAAGATCGTGCCGACCCGCACCAGCCTCGCGGCGCTCGGAACGCCGACCAACGTCCCCGTAGCGTGGTCGTTCGACGACGCAGCAGAGCAGCTCGCTCTCCCGGACGCCCAGTTCCTCGAGATTCTCAAGACAGGCAAGGAGCCGTTTCTCCGCCCGGCGCGTCTCCACCCGGGCGGACTCGTTTCCGTCTACGTGGCAGCAGGCATCGCTGCCCTCGCGGCCCTCTACGGGCTCTGGGTGTGGCTCACGCCACACGGCGAGGCCCTGTTCATCGCGTTTCAGCGATGGCGGCGTTGGCCGTCATCTACGCCTCCTCTGAAACGCCCGGGGTCAAGCTGCTCTCGATCGGGATCTTCGACATCGCCGTCCCCGCCATACTCGCCCTCCCGCTCCTCATCGTCGCCTGGGCTCAACTCGCTGCTGGATACTCGTGGCGCAGGCATGGCTCAGCACAGCGACTCAGACGCCTGAACCAGGCACGAGACCCGGCATTACGTCAGTGAACATCCTGCGCTGATCGGCGCAGGACACCTTCTCCGCCCGACCAAAAGTGCAGGTACTCCTGCCCGTCTCGGCGGTTGTGCCCGAACAGGCAGTAGTCGACAATCCGTGCGGCGACAGACGTAAACAGGATCAACTCGGCCGGGGGGTGGAGCAGGTGGGTGCGCTGCGAGCTATGGCTCGAGTTCGTTCGTTGGGTGCTGTCGTAGGGGTGGCGGTCTTGCTCGCGCTGGCGTGCGCGCAGAACTCGCGCGCGGACACGCCTCGCGGGAAGCGACGTGATTTCCAGACACGATTCTCACCGCGTCCATCGGACCAGCCGATCGCCGCGGCCGCGGGTCCGGACGGAAGCATCTGGTTCGCCGAGCGGCTCCACTCGGACAGCACCTCGGCGAGATGACGTCCGGCACCGGCACGACGCACGACTTCCCGCTCGGCGACGATGCCGCGGGTGGCCCGGTAGCGATCATCGCGGGCCCGGACGGGAGCATGTGGTTCACGAACATGGCTCCTACGGCGTCGGGCGGATCACACCCGAGGGCGATGTGACCGAGTTCGACAAGTCCGCCGTCCGGAAACATCGGCGGGAGCTACAACCTGATCGTCGGACCGGACGGGAATATCTGGTTCCCGAGACGAGGCGGATCGACCGCGTATCGCCCGACGGCACGCTCACACGTTCGATCGCGGCCTCGAACGAGACAAACACGACGCTCGCCGCCGGTCCGGATGGGGCCATCTGGTTCACCGAGCAAGGCTACGGAGGACAAGCGGGCAGCGCTCGGAAGGATCACGACCACGGGACAGGTGACGCTATTCACAACTGGCTTCCGCCCGGCAGCGCTCCCTCGTTCATTGCCGCGGGGCCGGACGGCAATCTCTGGTTCACCGACGGGGGGCGACCGCAGCGATCGGGAAGATCACGCCAGACGGGACGATCACCGAGTACACGAGCGGGCTCGTCGCCGACTCCTCCCCGTACGCGCTGACCGCCGGCGCAGACGGGAACATGTGGTTCAGCGATCTGCGTGACGTCTGGATCGGGAAGATCACACCGAGCGGGCAGATCACCGAGTACAGCCTCTCAACACCCGTGTTCACGACCTACATGGCGCCGGGGGACGACGGGAAGCTGCTCATGGCCGCCGTCGACGCCACGCACGAGGTATTGGCCACTGCCGACATCGGAGCCCCTGCTGCCTCCATTTCGCCACCAACCCTCGCTGGCCAGGCGAGCAAGAGCGCCGCGGAGCAGTGCCAGCCCGGAACCTGGTCGACCTGGGCAGGGCAGCAGCCGTCTTCCAATGCCTATCCCGTCGACGGTTTCCAGTGGCTCCTCGACGGAATCCAGATCGCCGGCGAGACGTCGCATTCGTACACCCCAACAGCGGCTGATACGGGGCATGACCTCTCCTGCCGCGAGACAGTCACGTACACGCTGCTGAACGTCACCGTCTCGGCGACGAGTGCGACGGCGACGGTGCGGGGTGCGCCCGGCAACACTTCGCTGCCGCGGCTCAGCGGGACGCCGCAGGTCGGATCACAGTTGACCTCGACCGGCGGCGGCTGGTCGGGTTCGCCGACCAGCTACTCGATCGGCTGGCTGCGCTGCGACCCCGCCGGTGCGAACTGCACGCCGATCAGCGACCAGACCGACCTGACCTACATACTCACGGGCGCCGACCAGGGACACACGATCCGCGCCGCGGTCACCGCCGCGAACGGATATGGCTCGAGGACGGCGGACTCCGCGCCGAGCGCCGTGGTCCAGGCGGGAACCGTGAACCTGACGGTCACGCAGTCGATCGCGGACGCGTCGACGATCTCGGGGCAAGTGACCTGGACTGCCACGCCAAGCGCACCAGCGTGGAGCGCCCAGTTCTACATCGACGGAACGCTGGTCGACTCCGATGGCACCTCGCCCTTCACCTACGGCAGAAGCATCGGCAGCCACCTCGACACGATCGGACTATCGAACGGAGCCCATGTCTTCCGGGTCGACGTTCTGTTCAAGAACGGAATGACGATCTCGTCGCACGTGACCGCGACCGTCTCGAACTCGGTGACCCAGCCAACGGTGACACAGTCGATCGCGGACGCCTCGACGATCTCGGGACCGGTGACCTGGACAGCGACGACGAGCGACCTCGCCTGGGGTGTCTCGTTCTACATCGACGGCGCCCGCGTCGACTCAGACGGCACCTCCCCATTCACCTACGGCAAGAGCATCGGCGGCCACCTGAACACGACGGCACTCTCGAACGGAACACACGTCTTCCGGGTCGACGCGGTCCTGAAGAGCGGTACAACGATCACGTCGAGCGTTAGCGCCACCATCTCGAACTGACTTTCGGGGGCACAGTCGAGCGGAGCAAGCTCCTGGGGATCTTCTCAGGGGCCTCCCAGTCCCATCTCTCCATCTCGACGACCACGAAGCCGCTTTCTGCGCCCGACCAAAAGTGCGGGTACGCCTGCCCGTCTCGGCGGTTGTGCCGAAACAGCAAGTAGTCGATAATCCGCGAGGAAGCGGGTGTAACGAAGTCATGTCAGGCCGGGGGGGTGGAACGAGTGGGTGCACGGCGAGCCGTGGTGCGCGCATGTTTATCTGCTGCAGTCATGGGGGTTGCGGCCATGATCGCGCTTGGTGGCGCGCAGAGCGTCCGCGCGACAAACGCGACCGCCGCGGACACCCCTGTACTCCCCGACGCTGTCCTGCCCGTTCCGACTGGAACAGCGCCCGATTGCGTGGCGGCGGGACCTGGCGGTACCACCTGGTTCAGTGCGAGGCGGGCGGCGACGATCGGGGAGATCACGCCGGGCGGCTCGGTTCACGAGTTCCCGACCGGGGAAGGATCGTCGCCGGGCGCAATCGTCGAGGGTCCTGACGGGAACATGTGGTTCACGAACAAGGGGACGTTCGGCGTTGGGAGGATCACGCCGGACGGGGTGGTGACCGAGTTCGATCCGACCTCGCGGGCGGCCGACGAGGGGACGATCGCCGTCGGCCCGGACGGGAATCTCTGGTTCAGCAGCGGCACTGCGATCGTCCGGGTCACGCCCGGCGGCACGGTGACCCGGTTCGACGACGTGGGCCTGAACGTGTTCCAGGCTGGAGTCGCCGCCGGGCCAGACGGCGCAATCTGGTTCACCGATCCCGGCTGGGCCGAGGCTCCGGCGGCGATCGGAAGAATCACGACCACAGGAACCGTGACCCTCTTCACCGCCGGGCTCCCGGCCGACAGTTTCCCATTGGACATCGTTCAGGGAGCGGACGGCAACCTCTGGTTCACCGACGGGGGCGCAGGTGCGATCGGAAAGGTGACGCCAGACGGGGCGATCACGGAGTACACGAGCGAGCATGGCGCGGAGGGGCTGAGCGTTGGCCCCGACGGGAACATCTGGTTCAGCGAGAACCAAACGAATGGGATCGGCGAGATCACCCCGGCCGGGCAGATCACCGAGTACAACCTGAGCGTGCCCGTGCAGCCCTTCGTCGTTGCGACGGGCGCCGACGGGAATCTCGTGGTGACGACCGAGAATTCGACTCAGACTGAAGGAACTGGGGTCGCCACGATCGACATCGGCAGCCCTCCGGCGTCGGTTGTGGCCCCGAGCCTTGGAGGCCCAGCGCTGGACGGCAGCGTCGAGCAGTGCCTACCCGGGACATGGTCCAACTGGGCGGGTCAGCAGCCGTCGACGAACGCCTTCGGGTTCGACGGATTCCAGTGGCTGCTCGACGGCAACCCGATCGCGGGGCAGACGTCGCAGTCGTACACCCCAACAGCGGCTGATGGTGGGCATGGCCTGTCCTGCCGCGAGACGGTCACCTACACGCTGCTGAACGTAACCGTCTCGGCCTCGAGCGCGGCGGCGACCGTGGACGGTGCGCCAGGGAACATTTCGCTGCCCCGGCTGAGCGGCACGGCCCAGGTCGGCTCCCAGTTGACCTCGGCCGGGGGCGGCTGGACGGGTTCGCCGACCGGCTACTCGATCGGGTGGCTTCGTTGCGACGCCTCCGGCGCAAACTGCACGCCGATCAGCGACCAGACCGACCTGAGCTACGTGCTGGTCGGAGCCGATCAGGGACATACGATCCGGTCCGCGGTCACGGCCACCAACGCCAATGGCTCGGCGACGGCGGACTCCGCCGCGAGTGCCGTGGTACAGGCGGGAACGGTGAACCTGGCGGTGACGCAGTCGATCTTGGATGGGTCGACGATCTCGGAGCCGGTGTCTTGGACCGCGACGCCGAGCGCACCGGCCTGGAGCGCGTTGTTCTACATCGACGGGACGCTGGTCGACTCCGACGGAACCTCGCCGTTCACCTACGGCAGAAGCATCGGGAGCCATCTCGACACGACGGCGCTTTCGGACGGGACACACGTCTTCCGGGTAGACGTGCTCTTCAAGAACGGAACGACGATCTCCTCGCACGTGAGCGCGACCGTTTCCAATGCGGTGACACAGCCGACGGTGACCCAGTCGATCGCAGACGGGTCGACGATCTCGGGGCAGGTCACCTGGACCGCAGCACCGAGCGACCCGGCCTGGGGCGTCTCGTTCTACATCGACGGAACGCTCGTCGACTCCGACGGCACCTTCCCATTCAGCTACGGCAAGAGCATTGGCGGCCACCTCGACACAACCGCACTCTCGGACGGGACACACGTCTTCCGAACGACGTGCTCTTCAAGAACGGACCACTCTCGCCCACGCGAGCGCGACCGTCTCCAACAAGGCCTCGGCGCCCACGCTCAACCTCACGGTCAACGAGCTCTGATCCACGTGAACGACCCACCGGTCGTCTTTGCGACCTCGGCTCTGAGCGGTGCGACGCCAGACGCCACCGGCTCGGTGACCTACCTGGCTACTCCGGCCGCGACTGCACAGGCGCGGCGTCCGAACGGGCCGCAGGTGCATCGAACACGGTCACGGAGGGCCCCGCGACACGCGGTTGGCAGGCGACCTACTCGGGCGACGCGAAGAACGCGCCGGCGACGAGTACGTGCCTGCCGGTGGTTCTAAGCCTGACGGCCGCGCTGCTGAATCTCAGCGGTTTCGGCCCGCCGCCGGGTCGTTAGCTCGTGAGCCCGGCGATGCCGTTGCGCAGGAGCGCAGCGGCGAGCAGGAAGAAGATCACGGCAGCGATCGTCCGGACGTGCGCCTCGAGCCAGTAGCGGACGCCGCTGAGCAGGCGTTTCGTCCGGACGGGGGCGACGAGCAGGGCGAGAAGCGCGATCATCAGCGGGAGCAGCGCCATCACCGTGAAGAAGAGCCATTCGGCGGCGTAGCCCGCCGCGCTCGGGTCCGTCTCCGAGATCGTCTTCAGCGCGACGGGGATGAAGCCGCCGGGGTTCGCGAGCGCGGCGCCGGCGCCGATCACGGCGACCCAGGGCGAGTCGGCGACCTTGCCCATCTGGGCGACCGCCGCCTCGGTCTTCGCGGGGTTCGCCGGCCGGCGCAGCCAGCGCACTACGAAGACGAGAATCACGGCCGCGGCGAGGATGTCGACGATCGAGACCCAGGTCTTCGGGCTGGACGGGGTCTTCGAGGCGGCGTCGCCGCCCAGTACGAACGCCGCCGCGACGCCGATTACGAGCGTGATCCCGAACGCGCCGAGGAAGAAGAGGGAGCCCGTCCGTAGCGGCCGGTTCCCCAGGACGAGCGCCAGCACGGAGAAGGTGAGCGTTGTCGGCGAGACCATCGCCGCGAGCGAGACGAGGACGAGCTCGGTGTCGATCCAGCCCATCGCTGGACCCTAACGCTCCGCGGTACCGGAAGAAGCTACGCCTGAAGCTTCGCCCAGCTGTCCTTGAGACCGAGAGTGCGGTTGAAGACGAGCAGTTCGGGTGTCGAGTCGGGATCCGGGCAGAAGTAGCCGAGGCGCTCGAACTGCACGGTCTCGCCGGCCGGCAGCTCCGCGAGCGCCTGCTCGACCCAGCAGTCCTCGAGCACCGTCTCGGAGTCGGGGTTGATGTCCGCAAACGGGTCGCCGTCGGCGCCCGGATCGGGGCGGGTGAAGAAGCGGTCGTAGAGACGGACCTCCGCCGGTACGGCATGCGCGGCCGAGAGCCAGTGCAACGTCCCTTTGGGGCGGCGCCCGTCAGGGGCATCGCCACCGCGCGTCGCCGGATCGTAGGTGCAGCGGACCTCGGTGATCTCGCCGCTCTCGTCCTTGATTACCTCGGTGCACGTCACGAAATAGGCGTAGCGGAGACGCACTTCCCGGCCGGGGGCGAGGCGGAAGAACTTGCCCGGCGGGTCCTCCATGAAGTCGTCCCGCTCGATCCAGAGCTCACGTGCGAAGGGCACCTTGCGCGCCCCGGCTTCGGGATCCTCGGGGTTGTTGACGGCGTCCAGCTCCTCGATCTGCCCCTCGGGATAGTTCTCGATCACGAGCTTGAGCGGTCTCAGCACCGCGAAGCGTCGTGGCGCCGTTCGGTTCAGCACGTTCCTGACCTCGTACTCGAGCATCTCGATCTCGACGGCGCTCTGGCCCTTGCCGCCCACCCCGAGCGCGTCCAGGAAGTTGCGCACCCCTTCGGCCGGGAATCCGCGGCGGCGCAAGGCCGAGACGCTCGGCATGCGCGGATCGTCCCAGCCTCGGACGTAGCCCTCGCTCACGAGGCGGCCCAGGAAGCGCTTCGAGAGCACCGTATAGGTGAGATTCAGGCGGGAGAACTCGTACTGGTGCGGCCGCGAGGGCACCGGCAGGTTGTCGATCAGCCAGTCGTAGAGCGGCCGGTGATCCTCGAACTCGAGCGTGCAGATGGAATGGGTGATGCCCTCGATCGCGTCCGACTGGCCGTGGGCGAAGTCGTAGAGCGGGTAGATGCACCACTCGTCGCCCGTGCGCGGGTGGGTCGCGTGGAGGATCCGGTAGAGCACCGGATCGCGCAGGTTGATGTTCGGCGAGGCCATGTCGATCCTGGCCCTGAGCACTCTGGCGCCGTCCGGGAACTCGCCCGTGCGCATGCGCTCGAACAGATCGAGGCTCTCGTCGATCGCGCGGTCGCGCCAGGGGCTGTTCGTTCCGGGCTCGGTGAAGGTGCCGCGATGCTCGCGGATCTCGTCGGCCGAGAGGTCGTCGACGTACGCCTTCCCTTCCTTGATCAGGTGGACAGCCCAGTCGTAGAGCTGGGCGAAGTAGTCGGAGGCGTAGTAGAGATGCTCGCCCCAGTCGAAGCCGAGCCAGCGGATGTCCTCCTGGATCGAGTCGATGTACCGCTGCTCCTCCTTGATCGGGTTCGTGTCGTCGAAGCGCAGGTGGCAGCGCCCGCCGAACTCCCGGGCGATCCCGAAGTTGAGCGCGATCGACTTCGGATGGCCGATGTGGAGGTATCCGTTCGGCTCGGGCGGGAAGCGGGTCACGACCTCGGTCACCCTGCCCTCGCGCACGTCGGCAGCGACGATCTCGCGGATGAAGTCGCTGCCGCTCGGTGGTGTCGGTCATCCGGGGGAGCCTAGTCCGGGACACCCCGGTGGTCACGTGCCAGCGACGAGATGAAGAGTCGCGAGCCCACGGATGTCTCCGCGCGGCTTCCACGTCGGTGGATGCTCGCGGTCGACCGTGAAGTCGGGCATGAGCTCTGCAACGCGCTCGATCATGATCGTGAGCTCGAGCCGGGCAAGGTTGGCGCCCAGGCAGAGATGGCGGCCGTGGCCGAAGGCGACGTGGCGGTTCGGGTGCCGGTCGAGGATGCAGCGGTCCGGGCTTGCGAAGGCACGGGGGTCGTGATTCGCGGCACCGTAGGCCAGGAGGACGACATCGCCCGCGGGAATGGTCTCGCCGTGGACGTCGAGATCGTGTGCCGCGTTCCGGCAGAAGACCTGCACCGGCGAGATGTAGCGGAGCAGCTCGTTCACCGCCGAGTGCGCCAGCCCCGTCGGGTCGGCGAACAGCTGGGCGCGTTGCTCAGGGTGCTCGGCGAGGTGAAGGAGGCTCAGGCCGATCGCACCCGAGGTCGTCTCGTACCCGGCGAGCAGCATCAGCACCCCGAACTGGCGCACCTCGAGGTCGGTGAGTCGCTGACCGTCGACCTCCGCCTCGAGCAACAGGCCCATGAAGTCGTCACGCGGCGCTTCTCTCCGCTCGGCGATCAGTGCGTCGATGTAGGCCTCGGCGTCGCGCACGGCGTCGCGCTGATCGTCCTGGTCGAGGAGCGCGTTCGAGAACATCCGCTCGACCCAGTCGAACCAGAGGGCCTCGTCCTCCTCGGGCAGGTTCATGAAGCGGGCGAGCGCGCCGAGGGACATCGGGTTCGCGAACCCGGTCACCAGGTCGCCACCTCCCTTGCGAGCGATCGGCTCGAGTAGCGAAGACGCGAGCCGCTCGAGCTCCGCGCGCAGACCGTCGATGCGCGGCTTCGAGAAGAGTGCGTTGACGAGGCCGCGATAGAGCGTGTGCTCGGGAGGGTCGAGCTCGATCGGGAGCAGCGGGTGCTCCCTCGGCTGTGACGGCGGGATGACGGTCGTCCCGACGACGGCCGACGTGAAGGACTCGTGGTCGAGGGCCGCCCGCGTCACGTCGTCGTAGCGGGTGAGAAGCCAGAACCCGCCGTACAGATCCGAGTGCAGCAGCGGCTGCTCCTCGAGGATGGGGCGGAACACGTCCTCGGGGTCCTCGACGAAATGCGGATCGTGGTGGTCGAAGCTCATCTGCTCGCGGTCCCCCGGTTCGACGGCGCCGACACGACGCGCCCGCGCACCTCACCGAGCGCGATATCGCCTCCGCGGGCGCGCAGGACGACCTCGTCGCCGTCGGCGAGGAACCGCTCGCCGCCCCAGAGCTCGAGCAGCGATCCCTCCGACCCGCGATCCGGCCCCGAGATCGCGCCGGTGGCCATCAGATCCCCTGTGCGGAGCGAGGCGCCGTTCGAGGTCGCGTGCGCGAGTTGCTGCGGCATCGTCCAGTAGAGCGTTCGCGCGTTCCCGCGCGAGACGACCTCGCCGTTGAGCTCGATCTCCAGCTCGAGATCGAGAGCCCAGTCACGGCCGCCGGCCAGATGCTCGAGCGGCTGGGGGTCCTGAGGCGGCGCCTCGACCCGTCGCGGCTCGAGCAGTGCGAGCGGAGTAACCCAGGCCGAGATCGACGTCTGGAACGACTTGCCGAGAAACGGCCCGAGCGGCACGTACTCCCACGCCTGGAGGTCGCGGGCGCTCCAGTCGTTCACGAGCACGACACCGAACACGTGCTCGGCGAACTCCTCCACGGGGACGACCTCGCCGGGCGGGCTCGGCACGCCGACGACGAAGCCGAGCTCGAGCTCGACGTCGAGCCGGGCGGTGGGGCCGTACACCGGATCTCCGTCGCCCGACTTGATCTGCCCGCTTCGGCCGGACGACCTCGGTCCCGCTGACGACCACCGTTCCAGCCCGGCCGTGGTAGCCGGCGGGCAGCCAGCGCCAGTTCGAGGGCAGAGGCTCCTGGCCGGGACGGAGGATGCGGCCCATGTTCGAGGCGTGCTCGAGCGAGGCGTAGAAGTCGATGTAGTCGGCAACCTCGAAGGGCAGGCGCAGGCGCGCCTCACCGACGCTCGTCCGCGGCCCGTCGTGGGCGCGCGCGGCGGCGATCGCCTCGCCCCAGCCCGCGGGCCCGAGCGCGAGCAGCGAGTTCAGCGTCGGGGATGCGAACACATCGCCGAGGCCGCCGAGCCCGACGACCTCGCCGCCTTCGCACCAGGCGAGCCCGCCGGCCGCGAGCGCACCGAACCCTGTCACCCAGAACCTTGCCATCTAGACCCCTGCCTCCTAGAGGTGCGAGGTGAGCCCGGCGCCCGTGGCGTCGGCTCCCGCCCCGTCGGCTCCCGGCTGGGCGTTCTCGTACCAGGAGCGCCAGTAGACGCCGTCGTCGAGATCCCGTGCGAAGGCCGACAGCTTGAGCGGGTTGAACGTGTCGCACATCACTGCGAGCTCCGAGGTCTCGTGGATGCCGAGCGCCTGCTCCGCGAGACCTGGTTGAGGCCCGTGCGGCAAGCCGGACGGGTGCAGGGTGATCGATCCGACCTCGACGCCACGACGCGAGCCGAAGTTGCCGGAGACGTAATAGATCATCTCCTCCGACTGGAGATTCGAATGGTGATACGGGATCGGCACGGCGAGCGGATCGAAGTCGAGCTTGCGGGGACAGAACGAGCAGATGACGAAGTTCTGGCCCTGGAACGTCTGATGCGACGGCGGCGGCTGGTGGATCCGGCCGGTGATCGGCTCGAAGTCGTGGATCGAGAAGGTCCACGGGAAGAGGTAGCCGTCCCACCCCACGACGTCGAACGGGTGATAGTCGACGACGTAGGTCTGGTAGCCGCCGCGCACGCGCACCTTCACGACGAACTCGCCGCGTTCCCGGACCGTCTGCAGCTCCGTCGGGGGATGGATGTCGCGGTGGTAGTACGGCGCGCCTTCGATGATCTGCCCCGACTGGTTGCGATAGCGGCGCGGGATCTCGATCAGCCCGGGCGACTCGAACACCAGGTGCCGCTGCGGCCCCTCGGGGCGGAAGCGGTAGGTCGTTCCTCGAGGCACGACGATGTAGTCGCCGTCGCGGTAGGGCAGTGAGCCGAAGATCGTCTCCAGCGTGCCCGAGCCCTCGTGGACGAAGATCGCCTCGTCGCCCTCGCCGTTGCGGAAGAAGTAGTCCATCGACTCGCTCGGCCGGCAGAGCGAGATCTCGACGTCCGCGTTCCACATCAGGGTGCGCCGGCCGGTGATCTCGTCGCCCTCGGGCGCGACGTCGCCCGTCTTCATGTGCCGGTGTGCGTGCGCTTCGGGGACCCACTCGTCCCGCACGGTCGGCACGAACGGCCCGAGCTCCATCACGCGGCACGGCGACTGGAGGTGGTAGAGGATCGACTCGTTGCCGGTGAACCCCTCGAGTCCCATCACCTCCTCGGTGAGCAGCGTGCCGTTGTCGCGGAACTGGATGTGCCGCTTGCGTGGAACGTCCCCGAGTCGCTGGTAGAAGGGCATGCCTAGAGATTCCCCCGCAGGGCCTGCTCCCGCTCGATCGCCTCGAACAGCGCCTTGAAGTTGCCCTCCCCGAACCCGCGGGCACCGTGGCGCTCGATCACCTCGAAGAAGAGCGTCGGCCGGTCCTGCGCGGTCTTCGTGAAGATCTGCAGCAGATAGCCGTCGTCGTCACGGTCGGCGAGGATCCGGTGGCGGCGCAGATCGACGTAGTCCTCCTCGATCTCGCCGACGCGCTCGCCGACGTCTTCGTAGTAGGCGTCGGGCGTCCCGAGGAAGAGCACGCCGCGGCCCTTCATCCTCTCGACGGTGCGGACGATGTCGCTCGTCGCCATCGCGATGTGCTGTGCGCCGGGCCCGCCGTAGAAGTCGAGGTACTCCTCGATCTGGCTCTTGCGCTTCCCAACAGCGGGCTCGTTGAGCGGGAACTTGATCTTCCCGGCGCCGTCGGTCATGACCTTCGACATGAGCGCCGAGTACTCGGTCGAGATCGCCTCGTCCGAGAAGTGGATCATCTCGGTCATCCCGAAGACACGTTCGTAGTACTCGACCCACTCGTCCATCCGGCCGAGCTCCACGTTCCCGACGATGTGGTCGATCGTCTCGAGCCCGACGCCCGGATCGGCAGCTGTCTCGCTCGCCACCGCGACGTAACCGGGCTTGAACGGGCCCGTGTAGTCGCGCCGGCTGACGAACGTGTGGATCGTGTCGCCGTAGGTGGCGATGGCGGAGAGCTCGATCGTGCCGAGCTCATCCTCGAGCGAGCACGGCTCCAGCGTCCCTCGGGCGCCGCGCTGAACGGCCTGACGGTAGGCCTCGGTCGCGTCGGGCACCGTGAGCGCTATGTCCTTGACGCCGTCGCCATGGCGGCTGCAGTGCCGCGCGATGTCGTGGTCCTCGCGCAACGCCGATGTGAGCACGAAGCGGACGCTTCCCTGCTCGAGCACGTACGAGGCTCGGTCGCGGACCCCGGTCTCGGGGCCTGCGTAGGCCGTGCGGGTGAATCCCAAAGCCTGTTCGTAGAAGTAGGCGGCCTGCTTGGCGTTGCCGACCCACAACTCGACGTAATCCCACCCGTCGAGTGGCATGAAATCCGCCTTCACCGGAACTGGAGCTTCAGCGCCTTCGGTCGTAACCTCTCCCTTTGCCGCAGCTGATCGAAAGCTAGCGCGCGCAGGGGCCGTGCGCGGAGTCGGCCGCCCGTTCGCGGCGATCTGCGCTCTAGTCGATCTGAGCGATCATCAACACGTAGCCGTCCGGATCGACGACACGCATCTCCTCACGTGGGCCGGGGCTGCCGTCTTCGATCTCCCCCACCTCGAGCCCCGCGGAGAGAAGCTGCTCGCGCAGCGCCGCGAGATCGGGTGAGTAGAGGTAGAGCAAGACGGCCTCCCGATCAGGGTCGACCACGTCGCTTCCGCCCTCGAACATGATTTCCGCCCCGTCGCTCTCGAGAGCAGCCCAGGCAAGGCGGTCGCGGTACTTGTAGACGCTCCGAGGGGTGAAACCGAGGTGATGGTAGAAGGCGACCGACCGCTCGACATCCTTCACCCTGACGAACGGGACGAGCCGGTTGACGCGGTGGCCGGGGGGATCGACCTCACCGTCGGGTGCCTGCGGCCCAGCCGTCAGCGGCACGTTGGCAGCCTTCCCGGTCTTGGCATAGCCCACGGCCGCGGCCCGGTCGGCGCACCCTTTCAGCTCGACGATCTTGCCGTCGCCGATCGTCACGACCATGTAGGCGACCCCGTTGTCCAGCGGCCGGTCCGCCGCATCGGACGCACGCTCGGGCCGGAAGCCGACGATCACGCGGGAGCCGCTCTGAACCATCTCCTCGATGCTTCCGCGCAGGCGCCCGGCGCGGCTGCGGCTCATCACGTCGAGAATCGTTGCCCGACCCTCGCAATTCGTGGTGCCCTCCCACACCGTTCGCCACCTCGCATCCTCCGCCAGCGAGCCCTCGAGCACCGTCAGGTCGCCTCTGGTCATCGCCTCCCACGCGCGGCGGAGCAGCTCGATCTCTGGACTGTCGCTCCTCGTGCTCCCAGAGGCGATCACGTGCCGGCCTCGGAGCCGTCGTGGAACGGCGGTGTGTAACAGACCGCGACCAGGAGCCCCTCGGGGCTCAACAGCCGGGCGGTGATCTGTCCCCACGGCTCGGTGCGGGCGCCGTGGATCAGCCAGTAGCCCTTGGACTCGAGCTCCTTGGCAGCGGCGTCGACGTTGGCGACTTCGAACTCGATGCTGGCCTGAGGGACGGGGATCTCGCTCGGCCATTCGGCTGTCCCGAAGCAAGCAACTGCTGCCTCTGACAGCGGCCAGAGCCCGAAATGCTTGGTCCCGTCGAGCTTCTGCGTGAATACGTACGTTCCGTCGCCGCCCTCGAACGAGAGACCGAGGGCATCTCCGTAGAAAGCACGGGCCGCCTCGGCGTCCCGCACGATCGGAGCGACGCTCGCTACGAATTGGACGTCCATCTTCTTTCGACCTCCATCAGCGGTTTCGTTTGCCCACCTCAGTTGGAAACGGTCGCGGTCGCGCTCGCTGAGATCGTCGTCCCGCTCTCGAGCTGCACGATTACCCGGAAGACATGTGTCCCGTTCGAGAGCGTTGTCGTGTCGAGGAGACCGCCGATGCTCTCGCCGTAGGTGAACGGGGAGCTGCCGTCGGAGTCGACCAGCGTCCCGTCGATCAAGAACGAGACGCCCCAGGCCGCCGCGCTCGGCGTCGCGGTCCAGCTGACCGCTCCCGAGATCGTCGACCCGTCCACGATCGACTGGGTCACCGTGGGCGTAGTGACCGAGTTCGAGACGGTCGCGCTGACGTACGAGGTGATCGTCGTTCCGTCCTTGAGCGATGCGTCGACCCGGAAGACGTGGGTGCCGTTCGAGAGCCCCGTCGTGTCCAATTGCCCGCCGATGCTCCTGCCGTAGGTGAACGGGGCGGTGCCGTCGGAGTCAAGGAGCGTCCCGTCGATATAGAAGAGACGCCCCAGGCCGGCGCGCTCGTCGTCGCGGCCCAGGTCGCCTGTCCGGCGATCGTCGAGCCGTCCACGATCGACTGGGTCACTGTCGGCGGAGCCACCGTTCCCGGCTGCACGACGGCGCTCGGCGCGGAGTTCGTCGTGGTCGAGCCGTTCGCGTTCGTCGCGGTCAGCGCGGCGCGGATTGTCTTTCCCTGGTCGGCGGCCACGAGCGTGTAGACGAGATCGGTCTGGTTGCTGATCGGGGTGCAGTTCGCGCCGGCGGTGTCGCAGCGGAGCCAGCCGATCGAGTACGAGGTCGGCGCACCGTTCCAGCTCCCGGCGCTCGCGGTCAACTGCGAGCCGACCTGAGCGGTGCCGCTGAGCATCGGCGGTGAGGTGTTGCTCGGCGGGAGCCCGGGCGCTGTCGGCGACCCGGTGAACACCCACGCGAAGGAGCCACCGATCAGCGCGGTGGTGGCGTCCGTGGAGAACGCCACCCCCGTCCCGAACCCTCCCTGGCCGGTCTCGTCGCTCGCGGTCAGCTTCGCGCCCTGCTGTGTCCAAGTAGAGCCCGACCGTGCGAACACCCAGGCCGCGCCGACGCGGTGATTGTCGTTGGCGCCGCCGATCAGGGCCGAGTTTCCGTCGGTCGACAGCGCGACCCCGCTGCCGAACCTGCCGTCCAGGTTTTCGTCGTCGGGGGTCAGCTTCGCACCCTGCTGCGTCCAAGTACCGCCCGAACGAGTGAAGACCCAGGACGCCCCCAGAGCGACGTTGCCAGCGCCATCTGTGGGAGCCCCGATCAACGCGGTATTCCCGTCGCCAGACAACGCCACGCTCGATCCGACGCGGCCGCGTCCCACTTCGTCGTTGGGGCTCAGCCCCGCACCCTGCTGCGTCCAAACACCGCCCGAACGAGTGAAGACCCAGGCCGCCCCCACGCTGTTGTTGTCGTTGACTCCGCCGATCAGCGCGGTGTTCCCGTCTCCCGACAGAGCCACGCTGTCACCGAACGCGCCCGGGCCGACCTCGTCACTGGGCGTCAATTTCGCGCCTTGCTGTGACCAAGTCGAACCCGAACGGGTGAACACCCAGGCCGCACCTACATCAGTGCCAAACCCCGTGCCGTCGCGCAACGCGCCGATCAGGGCTGTATTCCCATCGGCCGACAAAGCCGCGCTGTTGCCGAACTCGCCTGCACTGCCGCCGGGACCGGTTTCGCCGCTGCCGGTCAGCTTCGAACCCTGCTGCGTCCAGACCCCACCCGAACGGGTGAACACCCAGGCGGCGCCCACAAAGTCATTGTCGCCCGGGCCGCCGATCAGCGCGGTGTTCCCATCCGCTGACAACGCCACACTCGCACCGAGATGGAGACCTTGGTCAAACGGCGGATTGATCGCGTCACTGACAGCCAGCTTCGGACCTTGCTGCGTCCAAACCCCACCCGAACGCGTGAACACCCACGCACCCCCAACCTGCCCGCCCCCGCCAACCAGAGCGGTATTCCCATCCGCCGAAACAGCGACAGCTCCTCCGAAGGTGCTCGCCGCGGTCGCGTCGTTCGGAGTCAGCGTTGCCGCCTGAATCAGCGGGTCGATCCGCAGCGGGTAACTCGCTTCCCGATCCCAGACCCGGATCAGCAACCGGCCCTGCTCGACCACGAGCATCGTCCGCAGCGGCCGACCGATCCGGTCAACCGCCGAGAGCTCCCCGTACCGAAGCATCGGCCGACCCGACCGACTCGAGAACAGCGCTCCCGAACCGACCTGACTGGACACGAAGACCCTTCGCCAACCCAAGCGCCAGCGTCACCGGCCCGACCATCCCCGCCGGGCGACGCAAAACCGTGAACCCCTGCTCGATCCCCAACGGGCCGGCCGCATACCACTCCGTCAAACCCGAGCGAACCAGCGAAACCCGATTTCCGCGCGCAGCCACAGCCGACACCGGCGCCGGTTCGAGCGTGCCGCCACGACCGACCCCCGAGACAGCGATCGACACAGAGGCGCCACGCGACCGCAAGCGAATCGCGCCGCCGGCCAGATCGGCCATCACCCCACCGCCCCTCAGCCGGTAACCAGTCCGCGACCGCTGGGCGGCAAACGCCGATGAATCGGCACCGATAACCGCTGAAACCGGCGCCTGGGCCGAAACGGGCAACGACCCCAGGCCGGTCCCGTCGTGACTCTCACTCGCCGCAGACGCAGCTACCGGCGCCCCAGCGGCGCCGACGCTCAGGCCTCCGAAGGCCAACATCGCCGCACCCGCAAGCCCCAAAACGACCACGGGCACCGAGATCCGTGCCCTCACCCCCATCACCTCGGATCCTAGTCGGGGAGCGCACACGCCGCCAGATCGACTCCCGGATTCCGGGTCCCTCCGGGCTCGACGAGAATCCCGGGGAGACCGGCCGAGATCCGCCCCGTGAGCCTTGGACGATGGTCCAGGAAGTTCTCACCCATCCGTCGCAATTGCAGGGCCTAATCGCAAGTAGTCTTCCGCGTCCGACGGGTCCGCGCAGCGAGGGGTTGTTCTGTTCGCCTTCCACGCTTCACGAGCCGCACAGCGAACAAGGTGGGTTTGTGGTGGGAGGTCCTGGATCGCAAGCCAGGTCAGGCAGCGGGTCCCGGCCCGCGGCCTGGATGGGCGCGCTCATCGAGCTGGCCGTCGGCGTTGCCGCTGTGATCGGGCTGGGCCTGGTGACGCTACCGGGGGCATCGGCATCCGGTCCGGCTCAGGCGCAGAGCGTGTGCGCGGCGCCGAGCCCCGGTTTCGCGACCTGCTTCGCGGAGCTGGCTCCCGGCGTGGCCGCGTCACCCGCCGTTGCGACCCCTCAGTTCACACCTCCCGGGCTCTCCCCCGGGGCGCTCGCGGGCGTTTACGGATTCTCGACGTCGACCACGGCCGGAAGCGGTCAGACGATCGCGATCGTCGACGCGTTCGACGATCCGACCGCGGCAAGCGACCTCAACGCTTTCAGCCAGCAGTTCGGGCTACCGCAGTGCGACGCGACCAACCCGTGCTTCAGCAAGGTGAACCAGACAGGTGGAACCTCGTTCCCGACGGCCAACGCGAGCTGGAGTCTCGAGATCAGCCTCGACATCGAATGGGTGCACGCGGCCGCGCCGGGAGCGCACATCCTGCTCGTCGAGGCATCGGACAACAGCTTGACCAACCTCTTCGCAGCCGAGGCCTATGCGTCTGCTCACGCCGCGTACGTTTCGAACAGTTGGGGCACCCCCGAGTCGCCGGGTGAGACGGCGGCGGATTCGACCTTCAGCACGCCGGGCGTCAGCTATTTCGCGGCCGCAGGCGATACCGGGGGTGCTGTCCAGTATCCGGCAGCTTCTCCGAACGTGATCGCCGTCGGCGGCACGAGCTTGACCTTCACCGCCGCGGGCGGCCTGGAGTCAGAGACGGCCTGGTCCGGCGGCGGAGGCGGCTGCAGCGCCTACGAGACCGCCGGCAGCGCCCAGTCGGGATTCGCCGGTTACGGGAACGCGGGCTGTGGCGGGCATCGCGCAACCCCCGATGTTGCGCTCGACGGCGATCCGATCTCGGGTCTCGCCGTCTATGACACCACGACCTTCGAGGGCTCCTCCGGGTGGTGGACGGTAGGTGGAACGAGCGCCTCGACCCCGGTGTGGGCGGGCGAGGCTTCCGGCCTCGGGACCCATGTCAGCCCCAGCACGATCTATCAGACTTCCTCGATCCCGATGCGTGACGTCGTGTCCGGAAGCAACGGGCACCCGGCCGGACCCGGGTACGACCTGGCGACAGGCGTCGGGAGCTGGTCCTTCACGCCTGGGCCGCCGAATCTGTCGGCAACCGGGTCGGCGGGCGGGGTCCTGCTCAGCTGGACGGCTCCGACAGGCGCGCCCGCGACGGGCTACCAGGTGCTTCGCGGCACCTCAGCCGGAGGCGAGAGCCTGACCCCGATCAAGACCACCGGCACCACCTCCTATCTCGACGCAAGCGCGTCGGTCGGCACGACCTACTACTACGCCGTCGTCGCGGTGAACGGCTCCGGCAGTGGGCCTTTCTCGAACGAGGCGTCCGGCGTCGCACAGAGCCCAGCCACTGCTCCGGGCCAACCCACCGCCGCCGCAGCAGTCGCCGGGAACGGGCAGGCCGTCGTCAGCTTCACCGCCCCCGCCGCCGACGGCGGCTCCCCGATCACGTCCTACACCGTGACCTCATCACCCGGCGGCAAGACCGCGACCGGCACAGCAAGCCCGATCACCGTCACCGGGCTCACGAACGGCACCCCCTACACCTTCACCGTCACAGCGACCAACACCATTGGGACCGGGCCGGCCTCGGCCGCCTCGAACACGATCACGCCCGCCGCCAGGCCCGGCGCCCCGACGGGAGTGTCAGCCACCCTCGGGAACGCGCAGGCCGTCGTCAGCTTCACGGCCCCCGCCGCCGACGGCGGATTCGCGATCACGTCCTACACCGTGACCTCAGCGCCCGGCGGCAAGACCGCGACCGGCACCGCAAGCCCGATCACCGTCACCGGGCTCACGAACGGCACGCCCTACACCTTCACCGTCACAGCGACCAACACCATTGGGACCGGGCCGGCCTCGGCCGCCTCGAACACGATCACGCCCGCTACCAGGCCCGGCGCCCCGACCGGAGTGTCAGCCACCCTCGGGAACGCGCAGGCCGTCGTCGCCTTCACCGCCCCCGCCTCCGACGGCGGAGCCGCGATCACCTCCTACACCGTGATTTCGTCACCCGGCGGTAAGACCGCGACCGGCACCGCAAGCCCGATCACCGTCACCGGGCTCACGAACGGCACCCCCTACACCTTCACCGTCACGGCGACCAACACGATCGGGGCCGGGCCGGCCTCGGCCGCCTCGAACGCGGTCACCCCGTCTGCCTCCCCCAGCGGAGGTGGCGGCGGTGGCGGTGGTGGCGGCGGAGGCGGAGGCGGAGGCGGCCCGGGCCCCAACTTGAAGGTGGCCGCGAGCGTGACGCAAGCACCGGCCAAGGTCGGCGATCAGTTCGCGTACGTGATCACGATCACGAACGCCGGGACAGGGTCGAGCGCTTCGACGCTTACCGTCAACCTGCCCGCCCAGGTCACCTACAACGGCTCGGTCGTCGACCGCGGGCCCGGCTGCTCGAGCTCGGGCCAGACAGTCACCTGTCCCCTCGACTTCTTCCCCACCGGCCTCCAGGACACCGTCGTCATCGGCGCCAAGGTGACGGCAACCGGGACGCTCGTGATGACCACCGCGACCAGCTCGTCGCCGGGCGACACGAACCCGACCGACGGGAACACCAACGTGACGATCCAGGTTGGGTCGGCTGCTGCACCTGCGCCGTTCACCCCGCCGACCCTCACCAGTCCGAAGCCTGAGCCTTCCCAGGTGCGAATCGCAACACTCTCGTTCCTGAAGCCGAGGACGACCCTGCTCGACGTCAAGCACCCTTCGCTCCTTCTGACCGTCAGAGCATCCGCGCCGACCAGCCTGACGATCAAGCTCGTCGACGGCAAAGGCCACATCGTCGCGAACTGGAGCAAGCACCCCCGCAAAGGCAGCAACAGCTACAAGCTCCTGCTCCCACCCGCGGCCCGCCACGCAGGACACCACGCCCTTCGCATCACCGAAGCCGGCAAACGGGCGCCGATCACTCTCCAGGTCACTCTGGCCGCTGCCTGATCCGGCGACCGGGCAGCAGGGCTCCGGTGGATATTCTGGCCCGGTGAAACCGCCCCCCAGCCCGACGCTCTCCCCGTCTCAGCTCGAGACGCTCGCCGAGCTCGGCGAAGAGCGCACCGCTGCAGTCGGAGACGTCCTCTTCCGGGTCGGCGACAGGCGCTACCCGTTCGTCGCGATCATCGAAGGCGAGGTTGCGATCCTCGATTCGGCGGGCAACGAGATCATCCGGCACCGCACCTCCGGGTTCCTCGGGGAGATGAACCTCCTCTCGGGTCAGACCGTTTTCCTGACGGCCGTCGTCACGCAGCCGTTGCGATACATCGCCGTCGATCGCGACACCCTGCGACCGTTGCTGTTCGACGACGGACCGCTGAGCGACCTCCTCCTGTCGACCTTCATCGCGCGGCGCGAGGCGCTGCAGCAGGTCGAGGGCGTCGGGATGGAGGTGGTCGGGCCGCGCTCGTCCGAGGCCACGATGCGGATGGTCGAGTTCGCGCGCAGCAACCGCTTGCCCTACACGTGGCGCGACCCGGAGCGGGAAGACGACCCGTCGGCGGCGGGGCTGATCGCCGGCCTCGATGCCGCGAGCCTGCCCCTCGTCCGGCTGCCCGGCGACATCGAGCTGCGCGGCCCCTCGACCGGGCAGGTGTCGCGCGCGCTCGGGATCGGTCGCGAGCTCGAGCCGCGCGAGGAGGTCGATCTGGTCGTGATCGGCGGCGGGCCCGCCGGCCTGGCCGCAGCGGTCTACGGCGCCTCGGAGGGTCTCGAGACCCTGGTCGTCGAGAGCACTGCCCTCGGCGGTCAGGCGGGCACCTCACGCCGGATCGAGAACTATCTCGGGTTCCCTGCCGGGATCACCGGGGCCGAGCTGACGAGCCGCGCGGTCGTGCAAGCACGGAAGTTCCAGGCCCGGACGGCCACCCCCTACCGCGCCCTCTCGCTCGAGCCGGGCGAGGACCGTCACGTCGTCCGGCTGGAAGAGGATCACGAGATCGCCGCGCGCTGCGTCCTGATCGCCACCGGCGCGCAGTACCGGCGCCTGCCGGTTGACGGCCTCTCGAGCTTCGAGGGCGTGAGCGTCTTCTATGCCGCGGGGCCGCCCGAGGCCCAGCTCTGCGGTGCCTCTCGCGTCGCGGTGATCGGCGGCGGCAACTCGGCCGGCCAGGCCGCCGTCTGGCTCGCCCGCGGCGGCGCACTCGTCACGCTCCTTCACCGCCGAGCCGATCTGCGCGAGACGATGTCGGACTACCTCGTCCACGAGCTCGAGCGCTACGGCGTCGCCGTTCGCGATCGCAGCGAGGTCGCCGAGCTCCACGGAGAGAACGGCCAGGTCGAGGCGGTCACGCTCAAGACAGGCGAGCACCTGGCCTTCTCGTTCCTGTTCCTCTTCCTCGGCGCGTTGCCCTGTACCGAGTGGCTCGGCGACGTCGTCGCCCGCGACGAGAACGGGTTCATCCTCACGGGATCCGGCGCGGGGACCGACGACCTGCTCGAGACCAGCGTGCCGGGCGTGTTCGCGGCCGGTGATGTGCGCTCCGGCTCGACCAAGCGCTGCGCGACAGCAGTCGGCGAGGGCGCGATGGCCGTGCAGTTCGTGCACGGTCGGCTAGCGGAACACTCCCGTTCGCAGCGGCTCTCGAGGAGATAGGCGCGAGCCGTCAGCCGGACGGCCGCGAGGCCGGGCTCTCCGTCTCCTCGACCAGGTTGCGCTGAACCAGCGTGTAGAGCAGCGCGAGCCCCGGCAGCACGAGCACGACCGCGACGACGAACACGATCAGCAGCCCTTCGAGCACGGAGCTGGGAGCCGCTGCCTGGTCGATCGTGAGCGTCTCCGGAAGGAGGTAGGGGTACTGGGCGACGCCCCAGGCGGCGATCACCGCGACGACCGCGCCGGTCGCCAGTGGGCGCGCACCCCGGCGGGCTCCGCGGCGGAGCAGCACGAGGACGGCAGTCCCGCAGACGAGCGAGAGGATCACGAGCGGAAGCGCCTGGCTCTTCAGCCTGCCGAAGACGTACGGGGCGTCACTGTGCAGGGCAACGAGCCCGGCAACCGCAAGCGCGCCGGCGACGATCGCGGCGACGAACGCCCGGCCGGCGAAGTAGCGCTCGAGATCGGAGGCACCGGCGCGCCTGGCGTCGCTGACGAGGAACACCGCCGCGAGGTAGGCGCTCGTCGCTACGAACAGCGCGCCGATCACGACCGAGAGCGGATTGAGCCAGCTCGTAACCGGGTCACCGGCCGCGTTGCCCACCGGCACGCGGCCACCCGCGATCGCGCCGACGACCGTCCCCATGAAGAACGGAGTCAGGACGGAGGCCACCCCGAAGACCCACTCGGCGAGCAGTCGGCTGCCGGCGCGCTGGGTGTTGTGGTGGAACGCGAACCCGGAGCCACGGAGCACGATCCCGAGCGCGGCCAGGCTGAGCGGGATGAACAACGTCGAGAAGATCGCCTCGAACGCGGAGGCAAAACCCGTCCAGAGCACGACCAGCATGAAGATCAGCCACACGTGGTTGGCCTCCCAGACCGGCCCGATCGCCCAGTCGATCAGCTCGCGCGGCCGGCGGCCGCGGTCGCCGCCACCGGCCAGGAGGCTCCAGAGGCCCGCGCCGAAATCCGCGCCGGCGAACACGGCGTAGAGGGTCAGCCCGATGCCGAGCACACCGAGAACCGCGTCGGCCGAGCTCATCCCGGGCTCCCCGCGGCGAGATCCGGCGGAAGGCCCGAGTCGGGGCCGTACGGCACGCCGTCGTCCTGCCCGTCCGAGGTGCGCCAGCGCCTGGACATCGAGCGCAGCACGATGATCAGCGCTGCGCCGAGCGCGACATAGAGCACGAGGAGCGCCACGAACGTGATCCAGATGCCGCTCGCGTTCGTCACCGCGTCGGAGGTGCGCATGACGTTGTAGACGATCCAGGGCTGGCGCCCGACCTCGGTCACGATCCACCCGCACTCGAGCGCGACGATCGACGCGATGCCGGAGACCGCGACGGCGCGAAGGAACCAGCGCGATTGAGGGAAGTTCCGGGATCGCCACCAGCCGAAGGCGAGCCAGGCGCCGAGGCCGATCAGGAGCGTGCAGATCCCGACCATCGTGTCGAAGGACCAGTGCAGCATCGTGTTCGCGGGCGGCCGATCGAAGGGGGGCACCGAGTCGAGCCCGGTCACCTGGGTGCTGGTGCTCCACCCGACGAGCAACGAGTCGAGGCCCGGGATCGGGATCCCGCCCTTCACGCCGCTCGAGGTGCAGCGGCCGAAGATGTACTCGGTGACGTCGGTGGAGGTCTTCTCGACGCACTCCATCGCCGCGAACTTGATCGGCTGGTTCTTCGCGATCGCCCGGGCGGCGGTGTCGCCGACGACGAACTGGATCGGCGTCGCGATGCACGCGACCGTCAGCGGGATCAGCAGCCCGAGGCGGTGAATCCGGTCGCGCCGTCCGCGCAGCATCCCGACCGCGTAGATCGAGGCGACGAGGAACCCGGTGACGAGGTAGGCGGCCAGGATCATGTGGGGAACCTCGTAGGGCACCGCCGGGTTGAAGATCACCTTCCACGGGTCGACCGACGTGACCTTGCCCTCGGCCGGCGAGTAGCCCTGCGGCTGGTTCATCCACGAGTTCACGGCGACGACCGAGAACGCGCCGCCGAGGCCGGAGATCCAGACCGGTATGCCCGACCAGAAGTGCGCCCGCGGCGACAGCCGCTTCCAGCCGAAGATGTAGATCGCGATGAAGATCGCCTCGAGGAAGAAGAAGATCCCTTCAATCGCGAACAGGACGCCGAAGACCGGCCCGAACCGCCCGGTGAACGCGGGCCAGAGCAGCCCGAACTCGAAGGAGAGCACCGTCCCCGTCACGGCGCCGACCGCGAACGTCACCGCCACCGCCTTCGACCAGCGCTGCGCGAGGGTCGTCGCCGCGGCGTCGCCGTACCGCAGGCCGCGGTAGTCGGCGATCAGCATCAACGCGGGCAGCGCGACGCCGAGCGACGCCAGGATGATGTGAAACCCCAGCGTGAACGCCATCTGGCTCCGCGCCGCCCCGAGATTAGATGCGAGGATCAGCAAGGCATCCCGATCATTGCAAGGAACCGGTTCGCCGGAGTAACGATCTCGTAACCACCCCTACGACGTCGCCGCCCTGTGCGTTGGAGCGGACGAGGCGACATAATCGCGGCAGCGGCGCGTGCGTGGAGCCGAGATACGACGGGAGGACAGTCATGACCGGGACAGAGACGAACACCGAGCTTCACTTCGAGCCGGCCGGGCCGGGGCCGTGGGGTCTCGATCCGGTGCACTTCCCACGCCCGGTCACGCGCTACTGGGCCGAGACCCACCCCGCTCCTTTCGTGAAGGGCACTCACGACTTCGCGACCTTCTACGGGATGCTGATCGACGGCCTCCAGACGTCGTATGTGAACGGCTTCGCCTACAACCAGCCGATGCCGGTCCCCGACGAGGAGGTGCCGGCGCGTTTTGCCCGCGCGACCGAGGTCTTCCAGGGGAAGCTCTGGCGCGACCAGCTCCGCGACTGGGACGAAGTTCGCAAGCCGGCGGCGATCGCGATCCACAGGGAGATCCAGGCGGTCGACCCCGACGCGCTGTCCGACGAGGAGCTCGCCGGCTACCTCGAGCGCTGCCGCGACCACCACTCGGCGATGATCACCCAGCACATGCGCTTCACGGCGAGCGCCGTCGTCCCGACCGGCGACTTCCTCGCTCATGTCGGCGACTGGACAGGGCTTCCGCCCGCCGAGCTTCTCGGGCTCATGCAGGGCTCGGCGCCCGTCTCGGCCGGCGCGTCGGCCCAGCTCGAACGGCTCGTGGCCGCATTCGCCGCCGACGCCGAAGCGCGCGAGCTACTCGAGTCGGAGGGCGACCCGGGCGCGACCCTCGAGGCTCTCCGCTCCAGGGAGGGAGAGACGGGGGAGGCGGTCTCCGGCTACCTCGACCTCGTCGGTTACCGGCTCCTCGACGGCTTCGACATCTCCGAGCCGACCGCACTCGAGCTGCCCGACGTGCTGCTGCGCGCGATGCGGATCGCCGCCGAGGGCAAGAGCCCGGACGACGCCGGAGTCGAGGGGCGGATCGCCGATATCCGCGGCAAGGTGCCCGAGGAGCACCGCGACGAGTTCGACGAGCTGCTCGGCGAGGCCCGGCTGATGTACCGGCTCCGCGACGAGCGCGGCGTGTACAGCGACATCTGGGCCTCCGGCCTGATGCGCCGGGCGGCGCTCGCCGCCGGCCGCAGACTCGCGGAGCGTGGGCAGATCGAGGAGCCCGTCCACGTGGTCGACGCAACCCTGGACGAGATGCTCGCTCTGCTCGCAGGGTCGGGCGGCCCCTCGGCGGCCGAGCTTGCAGGCCGCGCCGGCTACCGCGCCGGCCACAGCGCGAAGGACGCTCCGCTCACGCTCGGCCCTCCAGCGCCGCCGCCTCCGGATCCCTCCGGCCTGCCGCCGGACATCGGCCGGTTGATGCGCGCGACCGGGATCGCCCTCCAGTCGCTGTTCGGAAGCTCGGAGGCAGAGCACGAGGAGCATCTCGTCCGCGGGTTCGCGGCGAGCCGCGGCGTCTACGAGGGGCCCGCGCGGCGGATCAGCGGCCCGGCGGAGTTCGACCGGATCGTCAAGGGAGACGTCCTGGTCACGGAGTCGACGACCGAGGCGTTCAACATCCTCCTGCCGCTGCTCGGGGCGATCGTCACCGACAACGGCGGCCTGCTCTCCCACTCGGCGATCGTTGCTCGTGAGTACGGGATCCCGGGCGTCGTCGGGACGCGCGAGGCCACGCAGTTGATCGCCGACGGGGCACGCGTCCGGGTCGACGGAGACTCAGGCGAGGTCACGGTCCTCGCGTGAACGAGGCCGTCCCGCTTGCGGAAGCTCGCGAGTCATCGGTGTTCGGCTCCAAGGCCGTCGGTCTCGGAGAGGCGATCCGGGAGGGCCTCCCGGTTCCCCCGGGGATCGCCCTCTCGGGCCCGATCGTCGAGGCGGTCGCCTCACGTGACGAGCAGGCGATCGCGATCGTCGCCGAGCTGGCCGCGCCGCTCCGTCCTCCGCTCGCCGCGCGCTCGTCGGCCGCGGACGAGGACGGCGCCGAAGCCAGCTTCGCCGGGCAGCACGTGACGCTGCTCAACGTGCGCTCGATCGACGACCTGACCGCCGCGCTCAGCGAGATCTGGTGGTCCGCCAACTCCGACTCCGCGATCACCTATCGTCAGCGGGTCGGGCTGTTCACCCGGCCGAGCGTCGGGGTGGTCGTGCAGGAGCTCCTGAACCCGGACAGCGCCGGCGTGATGTTCACCCGCAACCCCGTCACCGGCGAGGACGAGCGGATGATCGAGGCGGCCTGGGGGCTCGGGGAAGCGGTCGTAGCCGGGCTCGTGATCCCCGACAACTTCAGGATCGACCGCGCGGGAAACGTACTCGCGCGCACCCCCGGCCTCAAGCGGATCGCCGTCCGCTCGGTCGAGGCCGGCGGGACGGTCGAGGAGGATGTTCCGGCCCACCTGGTCGAGAGCCTCTGCCTGGACGACGGCCAGCTCGGGCAGCTGAGCGAGCTCGCGCTCCGCTGCGAAGCCGTCTACGGGCCGGGCCGCGACATCGAGTGGGCGTTCGCCGACGGCACGCTCTACCTCCTGCAGTGCCGGGCAGTCACAAGGGCGGGCGGCTAGATGAGCGGCGCACCCATAGAGGCTCTCGAGCGCGTGCCGCTCTTCGCCGGGCTCGAGCCGGGCGACATCGAGAAGATCGCTCTCCTGTTCAAGGAGCGCCGGTTCCCGCAGGGCGAGACGATCGTCCGTGAGGGCTCGGGCGGCGCGGCGTTCTTCCTGATCGAGTCGGGCGAGGCGACCGTCTCGGTCGGCGGCGTCGAGCGCACGACCCTGGCGGCGGGCGACTACTTCGGCGAGATCGCCCTGATCGACGAGGGCACCCGCTCGGCGACGATCACGGCGACGACGGACCTCGTCTGCTTCGGCCTGACGTTCTGGGATTTCGGCCCACTCGTCCGCGAGAACGGCCAGATCGGCTGGCAGCTCCTGCAGTCGATGGCCAAGAAGCTCCGCGCCGCCGAGCTGGGCGCGCGCCCCAGCGAGGAGTGAGTCGAGTGCCCGACCGCCCGGCGGGGCTGATCTACGGGGCGCCGGTGCCGCCCGACATGCCGCCTTCCTGCTCGCCGTCGTACGGCTTGCGCTCGGCCGGCTCGCCGCCCTCGTCGGGTTGCTGCTCCGGCGGCGGGGGCGGGCCGATCGGAGCCGCCTCGGGGGTCGAGCTCGACGGCGGCGCGGCGGCGGGGCCTCCCTCGTCCGCCTGCGGCGCCGTGCTCGAGTCCGCGTCCGGCGGCTTCGTTCCCTCGGGCACCGGCGGTGGGGTCGGCGGGATCGTGACCTCGGGGACGGAGCTCATCGAGTCGAGGTAGCCGGACCACCAGATCGCCTGCTGCCCATCGCGGTCGGTGATCATGACGTTGCGGATCGGTGCGCTGAAGTACTTGTAGCTCTTGAGGACGAGCACGTACTCCTCGCGGGTGCCGTAGATCAGCGCGGCGAGCAGGGCGGGCCCGCCGTTGGCGCCGGCGATCAGCCGATGCAGGAGGCCTACGGCGCCCTGCTCGAGGTTCTCGAACACGGCGTAGAAGGCGGTCTTCGGCACCTTCTCGCCCGAGGCCTGCGCCTCACCGGCCGTGCGCTTGCGGTAGTTCGAGTCGGCGGTGTCGGCCTTCCCGGTCTGCTTGTTGGTCTGGTAGGTGATGTTCCCGAGGTTGAAGTCGGCGATCCCCGTCTTGCCGCCCTCGGCCTTCCATTGGCCGACGAGGGCCGCCAGGACATGGCCCGGCATCGCAGCGCCCGCGAAGATCGAGGCCCACGCAGCCGTGAATGCGTCGCGGACGTCCTGCTCGCTGATCGTCGCGAACTTCGGGGCCTCCGTCTTGGAGACGTCCTCCGGAACCTGATCGAGCTTGAGCTTGGCCCAGTTCGGCTTCATCCCGCCGATCAGGGCTGCCGCCTTCTGGTTGTACTTCGCGCGTGCCGCGGACACGAGCGGCGCGTTGCGCGCCTCGTCGGCGCGAACCCCGGCCTCGCCTGCAGCCTTCTCGTCCGCCGTGGCGGGCTGCTTCACGAACTTGCGTGCCAGCAGCCGCCCGGCCTGCGCGTTGCCGAGACCACGGACGGCCGCCCGCGCCATCGGAGTTGCCATGCCCGTTCCGCCGCCGAAGCGCCTGAGCCGGGCGATCGTCTGCACGCGCGAGCCGAGCGCGCTGCTCGAGAACGTCGCCGAAGCCGTCGCTGCGACGGGCGCCGCGATCGGATCGACGACCGTCTGAACGGGGCTTTGCTCCGTCTCGAACTGCGACACGAGCCGATCGTAACGAGCGTTCAGCGCCTGCACGAAAAAGCTCTTCGGGGCCGACCTGGGTGCCCGGCCCCGAAGAGAGGCCCGGGGTCCGAGGGTGACAAGAGACCCGGGCCCGTAACTAGGACGGCCCTGGAGCGATTCGGTTTGTGGACGACGTCGGCGGCGTGCCACAGGAAGCTCACAGCAAACGCTGAGGGTATTCAGGGCTCGTGCTCACGGCGCTCACAGGCCCCGTTGTTGAGATGCGACTTGTTCGATCCAATCGAAGGAGGCCAGCAATGAATGCACGCAAGCGCATCGCCCTCGGAGTTACTTCCACTGCCCTCGTCCTCGGCGCCGGCGCCGGCATCGCGACCGGAGCCAAGTCCGACGCGGGCGGCGGCCCGCCCGCAGGAGCCGGCCCGCCCGGAGCGGCGGCGATCTCCACGTACCTCGGGCTGACCGCCGACCAGTTGCGGACCGACCTGCAGAGCGGGAAGACGCTCGCGCAGCTCGCCACCGCCCAGGGCAAGACGGTGACTGGTCTCGAGGACGCAATCGTCGCCGGCGCGAAGACGAGCCTCGACGCCGCCGTCGCCGCCGGCGACCTGACCGCGGCGCAGGAGGCGACGAAGCTCGCCGACCTGCAGTCTCACGTCGCCGACATCGTCAACTCGACCGGCCCGCCCGCAGGCGGCCACGGCGGCCCGGGCGGCCCCGGCGGAGGACCGGCAACGAAGGCGATCGCCACCTACCTCGGCCTGACGAGCGACCAGATCCGGACCCAGCTCCAGAGCGGAAAGACGCTCGCACAGGTCGCAACCGCCCAGGGCAAGACGGTGAGCGGTCTCGAGGACGCGATCGTCGCCGACGCGAAGACCCACCTCGACGCGGCCGTCGCTGCCGGGAAGCTGACCGCGGCACAGGAGACCTCGATGCTCTCCGATCTCCAGTCGCACGTCGCCGACATGGTCAACTCGACCGGCCCGCCCGCGGGTGGGCCCGGCGGCGGCCCGGGCGGCGCATCGGGAGGCAGCAGCAGCGCCAGCACGACGCAATCGTTCGGGTTGCGGAGATAGGCAACCGGCATGGGAGGCGGGGCGACAGCTCCGCCTCCCGCAGGTTCGACTTGCCTCGAGGCGGGGCTTGCGGTACCGTCGTTCCCGACGGCATCCTCGATCGGTCGAGGGTCGCCGGCGGCGTTGACGCCGCGATTCTGCGCCGAAAGACAGGGCGCGTGAGGCGATGGTTGCCTCGTCGAGCGACGAAGCTCAGGAGCCGTTCACGGCTCCGGATCCACATTCCGATTCATTCGATCCGAAGGAGCTTCGTCATGCGTGCACAGGTTTCACCCGATCTCAGCATCCTCAGATCCGAGGTCGCCACCCGGCTCGGCCTTCCGAGCACCCCGAGCGACTACGACTTCGAGCAGGAGTGCCGCTCCTACCTCTGCGACCTTCGCTGGCCCGGCGGCGTCGAGTGCCCCCGCTGCACCGAGCACTCGCGGCTGCTCTGGCTCGAGAGCCGCTCGAAGTGGCACTGCTACGCCTGCCGTTATCAGTTCAGCGTCACCGCGGGCACGCTGTTCCACAGCTCTCACCTGCCGGTCTGGAAGTGGTTCATCGCCGTGCACCTGATGCTCGAGTCGCCGGAGGGCCTCTCGGCGAACGAGCTGCGACGGACGATCGGCGGGAGCTACAAGACCGCGTGGTTCGCGGCGCACCGGATCCGGGCGGCGATGCGCGGCCACGGCGCCGACCTGCTGCGCAGCCTCGTCGACGCCGAGCTGCACCGGGCCGGGGCCGAGTCTCCGCCGAGAACGATCGAGCTCGCCCGGGCGAATAGCAAGGTGCTCGCCAGGATGCGCCGTGTCGTCGGAGGGCCACATCACCAGCTGAGCGCCAAGTACCTGCCGGCCTACCTCGACGAGCGGCGGTGGCTCTCCGAGAACGAGGGCAACCCGTACGTCTTCCGCGACACGATCTCGGCCCTGCTCGAGGGCGAGGGAATCTCGTATGAGCGGCTGGTCGCAGCTGCATAGCGAGGTCGCGGGAGGCGGGGACGCCCGCTCTCCCGTGGCGGTGGAACGCCCGCGTGCCCGCGCGCCGCGCGGCGCGGAGCTCGTTCGGCTTCGACTGCCCGATCGGACCGGGAGCCTCGCCGCCGTGACAGGTCACCTGGCCTCGCACGGTGTCGACGTGCTCCGCCTGGATGTCGTCGACCGTGGCCCGGGAGGCGCGGTCGACGACTTCCTGCTCGCCGGAGGGGAGATCGACGCAGCACTTGCCACCCTCACCGGCAAGGCGATCCTGCTCGGGCGCCGCGCCGGCGTCGATCTCCGCGACCCGGGCCTCGAGATGGCCGCCGCCTGCGAGGCGGTGACAACGGCTCGAAGCACCACCTCCCTGTGCGCGCAGCTCGTCCGGGCCGCCCTCAGCCTCGTTTTCGCGGAGGCCGGGCTGCTGTTCGCGGATCGCGAGCCGGGGGTGCTCGCCATCCTCGCGTCCTCGGTGTCCGGGCTGCCGGTCGTGCTCGACGGCACCGGTAACTCGCTGATCGCCTCGGCGTTCTTCTGCGGGCAGCCGCTCACCGCGGACGGCCGCATCCCCTGGGCTCCGGCGACGCTGCGGGAGCGACTTCCCGAAGGGTCGGTGGCCGTGGTGCCGATCGGAGAGCCCGCCTCGCTCGCGCTGGCCCTCGTCCGCGCCGACCACGCACCGTTCGTCGCTGCCGAGCTCGACCGGCTCTCCGCGCTGATGCGCGTCGCGGCCGGCGCGCTGCAGCTGCACGAGACGACAGTCGTCCGCAGTCGCATCCGGACCTTGCCGGAGATGTCGGCTTGACGGCGACCGAGGTACCTCGCCGGGTGCTCATCGCCGAGGATGAGACGATCATCCGCCTCGACCTGCGTGGCCTGCTCGAGAAGAACGGCTTCGAGGTGTGCGGCGAGGCGCGGGACGGGGTCGAGGCGGTCGAGCTCGCCGGCTCGCTCGAGCCTGACGTGATCGTGATGGACGTCAAGATGCCGCGCCTGGACGGCATCGAGGCGGCCAAGCGAATCCTCGAGAAACGGGCGGTGCCGATCGTGATGCTGACCGCGTTCGGGCAGGAGGAGCTGGTGGCGCGTGCAGTCGACGTCGGCGTCTTCGGCTACCTGGCAAAGCCGTTTCGCGAGCAGGACGTCATCCCCGCCCTGATCGCTGCGCAGGCTCGCCATGCCGAGTTCGCCGAGGTTAAGCTCCACGCGAGCTCGCTGCTCGAGGCGCTCGAGGCGCGCAAGTCGATCGAGCGGGCAAAGGGGATCTTGATGGCGAAGGAAGGCCTCAGCGAGGAGGAGGCCTTCGCCCGGCTGCGGCGGGCAAGCCAGCGGTCGGGGCGCCCGATGAAGGTGATCGCCGACGCCGTCGCGGCGACGCTCGGCTAGGAGTTGGAATCGCCGGCGAGCTTCGCGCGGCGCTCGTCGAGCAGGCGCCGGCAGCTGCAATCCGGGCAAAGCAGGCCGCAGCCGTCGGGGTTCCGTAGCGGGCCGGCGGCGGCAACTTCGCTGAGCGCGGGCTCGCGCTCGCGGGGCTCTTCGGCGTACGGTAGGAGGGGCTCGGTCGTTGCCATTTCGGGACAGGCGACTACAAGAAAATCGTACCCGGGCCCATCGCCCACTCGCCGGAATACGAGCATCGGCGACTTCCGTTGAAGAAGCGAGCGTCAAGCCTGGACAGCCGGCGCGGCGCATGCGAGACTCGCCGCGTCAGGGACCAACCGAAAGGGGGAGCGTGATGGCTGGCACGCCTGTCATTTTCATTCACGGCCTTTGGCTTCACGCAGACTCGTGGTCGGCTTGGGGAGAGCGGTATCGCGCTGCAGGCTTCGAGCCGCAGGCGCCGGGCTGGCCGGGCGACTCGGAGACCGTCGAGGAGACTCGCGCCAACGCCGATGCCGTCGCCGGCCACGGGATCAACGACGTGGTCGACCACTACGCAGCGGTCGTGCAGGGGCTTCCCGAGCCGCCCGTTCTCGTCGGCCATTCGTTCGGCGGCCTCATCGTGCAGCGCCTGATCGGGCAGGGGCTCGGAGCGGCGGGCGTCGCGATCGACCCGGCCCCGATCAAGGGCGTCCTGGTGCTGCCGGTGTCGGCCCTCAAGGTCGCCTCGATCGCGCTCAAGAGCCCGTCGAACAAGAACAAGGCCGTCTCGCTGACCGACGAGCAGTTCCGGTTCGGGTTCGGCAACGCGCTCCCGGCCGACGAGTCGAGCGATCTGTTCGAGCGCTGGACGATCCCGTCACCAGGGAAGCCGCTCTTCGAGGCGGCGTTCGCGAACTTCGCGCCGAAGTCACCGGCGCGCGTGAACACGCACAACGGCACTCGCGCTCCCCTGCTGATCACGGCCGGCGGCCAGGATCACACGGTTCCCGCCTCGATCAGCCGCTCGACGCGCAAGCTCTACCGCCACACCTCCGCCGTCACCGACCTGCGCGAGTTCCCGGATCGCGGCCACTCGCTCACCATCGACCACGGCTGGGAAGAGGTCGCCGACGCGACACTCGAGTGGGTCGGCAAGCAGCTCGCCTGAGCTCGACAGCCCGGCGCGCGCACAGGGTCGCGGAATACCGATGGACTTCCGCCCCGGTTGCGATAAAGATTGCCCTAGGAGGCCAGTCACCCTTGCGGGCGCCGCAGCGAAGTTCTGCGGCCGCTCGGTCGCCCGCAAGGGCCTCCTGCCAGCCTGCGATGAAGCCTCTCGATCGTGACACCTGGAACGACGGTGGTCAACGAGCCGAAAGTCTGGGTTTTCGGGACTAGGAGACCTTGACGGTGACCGGGCGGCTCGTCACGCCCTGCCCCGTCACCCTGAGCCGGATCGTCGTCCCCGACATACCTGCCGGGATGTGGAACGTGAAGTGCGCGGCGCCGCTCTTCGGTGTCGCACTCCCGAGCAGGTGGGCCGCGCCCTTCCAGGTGCCGTAGAGCTTGAGCACGAGGGTCGCGTCGGTGACCGGCGATCCGTTGGCCTGAACGGTCGCGACGATTGCGCCGCTCGCCCGGACGGTCGAGGTCTTCACGAGGGCGACGACCGCGTGCGGCGCGACGCCGTGGGTGACGCTGACCGCGAAGGCGAAGGGCCCGTCGGCGCCGTTGTAACAGTTCGGCCCGGCGGCCACGGGGTAGGTGCCGGTCGACGGGGCGGTGAACTCGAGTGCCTTGCTGAGCGGAAGGCCGTACTTCACGGCTGTTGCCCTGGCGACGTTCGCGGCTGTCGTGCCGGGCGGGAACACGGCGACGAGCAGGTTCTCGCCCGAGTCGGTCGCGCCGCCCTTGATCACGACGTCGTCCCCGGCGGTCAGGCTCACGCGCCACCACTCGAGGTCGTGCCAGCAGCCCGACAGCTGGCCGATGCCGTCGTCTCCCGGGCTGGTCGGGTCGGTGGTGGTATTCGCGGCCTGCTGTGCGCCCGGCTGGATCAGCGGCGCCGAGGCGATCGACGTGCCGCCGGCGGCGCTCGCGGAGGCTGCGACCGCAAGGGCCAGCGTCAGCCCGAGCGCCATGGCGAGCGGAGCCTGCGCCCGACGCCTCGGCTGGTCTTGACGCTCGACTCGCACCATCCTGGATTAGTGATCCTACTACCTATCCAACTCATAGGTAGCGGGTAGCCGCGATGCGCCGAATACGGTCAGGCGCCGGGCTCGGACAGCGGCTTGGCGCCGCCCCGGCGAGCGCGATCGAGCTTGGCGTTCTCGGTCAGTATCCGGCGCTCGCGGTCGACGTCGATCTCGACCTGGTCGACCGCCTCCTCGGCTCGAGCCTCCCCGCTGATGCGGCGCCGGAGCACGAGCGCCTCTTCCTGGATCTGGTGTGCGTGCACCGCGTCTCGCTCGCGGAGCGCGGCGGAGACCTTCTCGTACACGCCGCCGGTGCTGATCAGGTGCGTCACCTTCATCGTGAGCGGGACGAGATCGAGGCAGCAGAAGAAGACGAGCAGGAAGAGCACGTAGATGCCGACCTCGTGATGGGCCTTCTCGACCCGCTGGAGCGCTTCGGCGCGAGCGAGCATGTCCTTGTTCGCGCCGATCGAGCTCGTACGGATGCTGATCTCCTTCGTCTCGGCGGCGCGCCAGCGCGCGAGCGACTGGCGGAGCTTCCCGATCGTGACGACGTCCTGTGCCCGCAGCGCCGCGAGCTGTGTTCGGGCAGCCGCGGCCTTGCTCGCGTAGAAGTGGCACCAGTTCCCGCAGCCGGTCTTGTGCGTGTGTGAGCACGACGTCTCGTTCGCCTCGCACCCGCTCGCGAGGGTGTACTTGCTGACCTGCGCCTGAAGGGCTGCCTCATGCGCTCTCAGGGCCGTGATCTGCGCGGTCGCGCTCGCGATCCTCGGCTGGTAGAACGAGGTGGCGGCAGCGGTCGCCGAGCGTGTCTCCGCAGCGATCGTGCTGGTCAGCTCGGCGTCGATCGACTTGCTGAAGATCAGCTGCGACATCGGCACCGCGAAGACGAGCGCCATCGCGACCGAGAGCGCGGCCCGCGGGATGATGATCACGGCGTTCCAGAGCCACTTGGTGCTGAAGCTCTTCTGCACGAGGCGCTCGATCAGGGCGAAGAGCACCGTCCACGCGGCGCCGACCCAGAGCACGCGGTAGAGAGGCGTGTCCCACCAGCTCGAGACGGCGACACTGACGACGAACCCGCTCAGGAAGGCGAGGGCGACGATCGTCGTGCCGAGGGAAGAGAGGAAGCTGAGCTCGCTGGGCACGTAGCGGAGCACGCTCGCGTCGGCGCCGCCGAACCAGGCCCACCTGACCGACCAGCGGCTTCCGGCTTCGCTGTCGCGCCCGGCAGAGCGCAGGGCCGCGGGGCTCGTGTTCTCGGTTACGGACATGCTGACGGCTTCCCCTCCCGGATGGAATCGGAGTTACGCCGCCAGCCACAACCCAACGCGCGTCCAGCTACTGACGGGGCCCGGAAAGCGTACGAGGGGTGACTTAACCTGTCAAGGAGTTACGAATCTTCTTAGGAAGATCCGAATAGGATCCTATAACTCGTCGGCGCCGATCAGCGAGCCGCGCGCATTGAGGCGCTGGTACTCGAGCATCACCGTGAGCAGGAAGTCGGTGGGCGGCTCGGCACCCGCGGCGCGCAGCTCGCGATAGGCCGTGAGCGTCGCCGCGAGAAACCCGGCCTCGGCGTCGTCGAGCCCGGCTCCGCCGATCGCGTCGGCGAGAACGCCGAGGCCCGCTCCTCCAGGGCTGGAGCCGGTTGCGTCGTCGTCGACGTACCCCGCGAGAACGAGGAGCTGCGGGTAGGAGTAGTCGAGCGCGCCCGCGATCCGCCGTAGCCTGTGGGGCGAGGGCTCCTTGATCTCGCCACGCTCGATCTTCTGGATGTAGCCCGCGGAGAGCCCCGACCGCCCGGCGACGTCCTTGAGCGAGTAGCCGCGCACGAGCCGGATCATGCGGAGCGCCTCGAGGCGGCCCCGAGCGATCGTGGACTCGCGGGTCGAAGTTGATCCCGATGCGCGGCTGGCCGGCACGCGCGGGAGCCTACAACTCTCGGCGGACACTCGTATCGGATCGTGAACGCAGGGGACGTGGACGCGACGCGGCCGGACTTGGTTGGCGACGCGGAGAATTACGTACAAAACTGCCAGGAATTACTTACAGTGAGAGTAAGGGTGTGCGGCCTCGCCGGTATCATCGATTTCCGATCGCCGGCAGATCCCGGTCAGGCTGACGCCATGGCGCGGGAGCTCGTTCACCGCGGCCCCGACGACGCTGCTCAATGGAGCGAGCCCGGCATAGCGTTGGCCTTCCGCCGGCTCGCGATCCTCGACCTCTCGAGAGCCGGGAACCAGCCGATGGCGGACGAGCACGACCGTTACCGGATCGTCCATAACGGCGAGGTCTACAACTATCGCGAGCTTCGCAAGGAGCTCGAGGCCCACGGGCACCGGTTCCGCAGCCAGACGGACACCGAGGTAATCCTGGCGGCGTATGCCGAATGGGGGGCCGACTGCGTCGAGCGCTTCAACGGCATGTGGGCGTTCGCGATCTGGGACCGGGTCGAGCGGCGTCTCTTCTGCTCGCGCGACCGGTTCGGCATCAAGCCGTTCTACTACCGCGCGACCGGCAGTCGATTCTCCTTTGCCAGCGAGTTGCGCGCCTTCCGGGCCGACGGCGGCCCGCTCGCGGCGAACGATCGAATCGTTCGCGATTACCTCGAGCACACCTTGCTCGAGCACACCGACGAGACGTTCTTCGCAGGGATCGTCCAGCTCCCGGCGGGCCACTCGCTGACCTTCGACGAGCGTGGCCTCCGCCTGTGGCAGTACTGGCACCTCGAGCCGGGCGACCCTCCCACCGGCGACCCGGCGGAAGCCGTCCGCGAGCTGTTCTTCGACTCTCTTCGGCTCAGGCTCCGTAGCGACGTCCCGGTCGGGACATGCCTTTCGGGTGGTCTCGATTCGTCGGCGATCGCCTGCAGTGTCGATCTCCTGCTGCAGACGGAGGCCGAGAGCGCGAAGCCGATCGGAGAGCGCCAGGAGGTATTCACCGTCTACTTCGAGGACCCGGCAATCGACGAACGCACGTACGCGGC
Source organism: uncultured Actinomycetota bacterium (assembly GCA_963768435.1). Classification (GTDB taxonomy): domain Bacteria; phylum Actinomycetota; class Thermoleophilia; order Gaiellales; family Gaiellaceae; genus PALSA-600. The sequence continues at coordinate 169,828 of CAVYIB010000027.1, read as the reverse complement.
GGCGGTCGTCGAGCGGATACGGGCCCAGAGCCACCTCTTCTCCTTTTCGGTGGAGGAGATGATCGACAACCTGCCGGCGATCGTCGAGGCTCAGGGCGAGCCGTTTCGGGCGACCAGCATCATCGCGCAGTGGTTCGTCATGCGCGAGGCCGGCCGGGCAGGGATGAAGGTGATGCTCGACGGGCAGGGCGGGGACGAGATTCTCGCCGGCTATCACGGCTACTTCGGGTACCTCTTCGCCGACCTCCTCTTGCAGGGCCGCCTTCCGGCGCTCCGACGCGAGCTCACCGCCTACCGGACGGTGCACGGAGCCAGCTACCGAGCGGTTGCCGAGGCACTCGCGCGGCCCTTCGTACCGCCGTCGCTCGCGTTGCGGGCGCGGGCGCGGACGAACGGCTCGGCCACGCTGCTCCACCCGCGCCTGTACGAGCAGACGGCGCCGCCGCTGCCGACGGTCAACGGGTTTCCGGACCGCTTTCGCCGGCAGCTTCACTTCGTGCTCAAGCACAAGCTCCCGGAGCTTCTGCGTTACGAGGACAGGAACTCGATGGCGCACTCGATCGAGGCGCGTCTCCCATTCCTCGACTACCGGCTGGTGGAGCTGATGTTCTCGCTCGAGCCCCAGCAGCTGATCGAGCACGGCCGCACCAAGGCGGTGCTCCGACGCGCCTTCGGCGACCTGCTTCCCCCCGTGGTGACCGAGCGGGTGGACAAGGTCGGTTTCGCGACCCCCCAGGCACGGTGGCTCCGGGGCTCGCTCGGTGAGTTCGCCAAGGAAGTCTTCGCCTCGCGGGAATTTCGCGAGCGTGGCTTCGTCGACCCGGATGTGGCCACGGAGCGTCTCCGGCTTCATCAGGCCGGGCCGGACGGGCCGGAAACGCCCCGTTTCGGGCAAGCGGACCCGAACGGCCTCGAGCTCTGGCGCGCGCTCAGCCTCGAGCTGTGGGCCCGCTCGTTCCTCGATCCCGCCTGACCTGTCTCGGTTTGGGCTCGTGTAGCGCGATACCCCCAACGGGATTCGCACCCCGGCTGCGTCTGTCTGACGGATTCTCACGTCGATCTCCCGTGAGCGCTCTCGAAGCGCTGGGGAACGCATCTCAGCCGCGAAGCTCGATGAGATCACGCACCGCGTGCATCTCCTCACCCGCGCGACCTGACCCGCCGCTATCCTTACTATTGAACATGAGTAAGGAGAGCATCTGGACATCGCCGCACGCCTGACCTCCAAGGGGCAGGTCACGATCCAAGTCTGTCCGTGATGCGCTCAACCTGAGCGAGGGAGATCAGGTCGTCTTCCGTGTGATCGAAGGGGGAAGGGCCGTTCTCGCGCGAACGCCAGATCTGCTCGAGCTCGCAGGAACCGTCCCGATGCCACCGGAGGTCCGTGGGCTTCAGTGGGACGAGATCCGCAGGCGCGCATGGGCGGGCCAGCTTCGCGGTTGAACGCGTTCGTCGATTCGAACGTCCTCGTCCGTCATCTGACCGGCGATCCGCCCGACCAGGCGAGGTGCTCGACCGAGTTCTTGCGCAGCTCGAAACCCCGATCCTCACTGACCTGGCATGGCGGGGTCGTCTCCGTCCTCGGTCTGTCTCGGGTCGAGCGGCTGCGCGTTGCTGAGCTGGTGCGGGCCGTTGTCGGCTTCCCGGCGATGGTCGTCGCCGACGACGGACTCCTGCTGCGCACACTCGAGCTCTACGAGCAGTACCGGACCCACTTCGCCGATCCTACCTGGCGGCGAGCGCCGAGCTGTCCGGGGTCGGGGTGGTCGCCTCGTTTGACCGCGACATCGACCGCGTGCCGACCATTCGGCGGCTCGAGCCGGGCACTTGACATCTTGGAGCGCCCCTCGGTTTCGCGGACATCTCCCTTGAACCGTTGGGCGGACAGGCCAGGTGGAGGTGCTCACGCACGGGCGCGAACCTTACCCAAGCCAATATCGGCTCAGCCAAAGGCCGAAAATACCCCCAACGGGATTCGAACCCGTGCCGCCGGCGTGAAAGGCCGGTGTCCTAGGCCACTAGACGATGGGGGCCTGCGCCTGCAGGGTAGCGCCAGGCGTCCTCTGCAAACGGGAGAATGCTGAGGGTGAACCCCAGGCCGATGGGCAGCCGGCCGTGAGCTGGCGGATCCGCGGGAGCTACTTCGAGTCGTGCAACTGCGACGCGATCTGCCCGTGCCGGCGGGTCGACGCCGTTCCGGGAGGCCGCTCCACCCACGGCGTCTGCACGGGTGTGCTCACCTGGCTGATCGAATCCGGCGAGGCCGAGGGAACGGATCTTGCGGGCCTGCCGGTCGCACTCGCCTGCCGCTATGACGACGACGAGCCCGGCTCTCCCTGGACGTGGCTGCTGTATCTCGACGTGGCCGCGGCGCCCGAGCAGCAGGCAGTCCTCACCGACATCTTCACGGGTCGCCTCGGCGGCGACGCACTCGAGCACTTCCCGTGGGCATGGAAGAAGAGCGAGCTGGCGGGAGTGCGGCTGGTCGAGTTCGAGGTCGACCATTCGCGACGACGCCAGTGGCTTCGGATCCGTGACCGTCTCAGCGTGCGGATCCGCGACCGATACGACGGCCCGGAGACCGTCAGCTGCGTGATCCCCGGCCACTCCCGGCTCGGGAGAGGAGCTCGTCGCGGATGAGCTCGTCGTCGAGGATGGGCCGTTCTCGTTCAGCTACCGCGGCAACTGCGGCTACGGCTCGGACTTCGACTACGCCGGCTAGCCGCGACGACGCGTAGCCCCGCTATCGACCCATGTTCATCGCAGGCATCGATCCATTGCCCGGGATGGTGAGACCGGGGATCGCGTCCGGCGCGGCAAGGAGGAGCACGCCCAGCACGAGGAGGACCGCCGCCGTCGCGAAGATCGCTGTGCGGCGGGACGGGACGAGCTTCTCGAAGGCGATGAGCCCGGCGACGAACGCCATCCACACGAGGCTCATCACTCCGAGCGCGAACAGCGACGCCATCAGCGCCCAACAACAGCCGATGCACCAGCAGCCGTGGCGGATTCCCATCCGGAGGCCGCCGACCGGTCCGCCGCGCCAGGCACCGAGCAGGAAGCCCAGCGGGCTCCGGCACTTCCCGAGGCAGACGTCCTTCAGCGGCGTCAGCTCGTAGACGGCGGCAGCGACGAGCGTCGCCCCTGCGACCCAGCGGCCCGCGCGATCCCACGCCAGCACGTTGCCCCAGGCGCGACCGCCGGCCAGCGCGAGGCCGAAGACGACCGCTCCGATTGCGGCCCAGGCCACGAGGTAACCGGCCGCGAAGAGCAGAGGCGCGATTGGCGAGCGACTCCTGGTCAGGCGCGAGTAGAGGGCCACGGTCGGCGCGACCGAGGGCAGCATCATCGCCGCCATCATCACGATCCAGACGCCGAGAAACCACGCAAGAGTTCCGAGCGCTGTCCACGGCCCGCCGTCCATCCCCTGCATCTGATCGAGCGTCGCCCACCAGCCGAGTCCGGCGAGCACGAAGAGGAGGGCGACGAGCGCCAGCCGTGCACGGGCGGCCGCGAACGCCGGAGCGAGACTTTCGGCGGAGGGAACGAGCTCGCGAGCCGAGGCGCTCACACGCTCAGGCAGCCCAGGAAAACTCAGAGGTCGAGAGCCCGGTCTTCCCCTCGTACTCGATCCCGAATGCGTTGATGCTCGACCTCTTGGCCTCCGCGACTACGAGCTCTGAGCCGGCCGGATGGAACATGCCGACGAGCCGCACAGGTTGGCCCGTGTCGATCCCGAACGGGACGATGTCCTCGATCTCGAAGTCGATCACATTCCCAATACGGACACTGTGCCGAATGCCGTCGTCGATGACCTCGATCGGCGCTCGCTCCACGCCGAGCATCTCCCCTACAAGCGGGACGAGTCCCGCCATCGGGCCTCCGAGCTGACCGCCGAAGACCGCTGTGAGCTTGTCGGCTTGCTCGTCCGTTGCCCGCTCGTCAATGAACATCCCGAGGCGCCAGTTGCCATCCGTCATGACCTTCGGCGTATCGGCGATCGCTGCGTTCTTGGTCCCGTCGACATCCGTTCCCTCGATTCCCCTTCGTGGATGTTGAAGACGAGGGTGACGCGACAGAAGTCATAGGTCGCCCCATGATCGAAGGACGCGTTGCACGGGCAGATCAGATCGCACGAGCAAGTCTCCACGTAGCTTCCCTTGAGCTTCCAGGACACGTTGACCTCCCTGCGAATGATGGGTCGCCTCGATTCTCTGCCGTTGGGTGGGAAGTTGTCAACCCCGGCGGGACACGAGTCGCCTCGCTCCGTGGCGAGGCGCAACAATCCCGTTGTGGAGATTCGCGCAGCAGGCTGGGAGGATGCCGAACAGGTTGTCGACCTGATCGGCGCGCAGAACAGCGCGGCGCTCGTCGACCCCGGAACCCGGCTCGAGCACCTCCGCAGGGAGTGGGAACGGCCTGACTTCCAGCTAGGCGAGGACAACCTCGTCGCCGTTGGCTGTGACGGAATGCTGGTGGGATACGCGGCGGTCAGCCCGTCCGCCGAGCTCGTGATCGCCGCAGCAAACGACGAGCTTGCCGACGAGCTGTACGCGCTGATCCGCAGCCGTGCACGTGATCGCGGCGACGGGAAGATCTCGGTCACGGTGCGCCCGCAGGACGCGACGACCGCCGGTCTCGTCCAGCGACATCGCTTCGTGCTCGACCACGACACGCTGACGATGTGGCGTCCGCTGGACGAGCCGGTCGAGGATGCCGTCGCGCCCGACGGGATCAGGCTGCGAACATTCGAGGCGGCCGATGCCGTAGCCGTGCACGAGCTTCTCGACCAGGCGTACCTCGCGTGGGACACCGCCTACATCTCCGTAGCTCACGCGGGTTGGGAGAGCGCGATGACCGGCGATGCGGAGTTCGACCCCGCGGTGTGGTTCCTCGCCGAACGCGACGGATCGCTCGTCGGGTGCGCACTGCACTGGAGCAGCGGCTGGCTGAAGGACGTCGCGGTCCGGGAGTCCGAGCGGGGCCGCGGGGTCGGGGCTACGCTCGTTCAGATGGGCCTTGCCGAGTTCTCCCGCCGCGGCTGTGCGCGCGTGGGCCTGAAGGTCGACGCCGGGAATCCGACCGGTGCCGTCCGCCTCTACGAGCGGCTCGGCTTCGTCACAACGAACCGGCAGGCGGTTTGGGTCGCGACCCTGTGAGCAGCGCCGCCCGCGTGAGCCTCATGCGCTGGCTGCGCAGGCAGCTCCGCCAGCCGGAGCCGCTTCGCGAGCACCTCGAAGCAGCGATCCAGAATGACGATCCCGCCGAGGCCCGCCGGGTCGTCGCGAGGTTCGAGTTCTCGCCCGCCCAGCAGCGCCACGTCGGCCGGCTGCTCGACGACTGGGAGCACGGCCTCTAGCCGCGACGCCGCACGACCTGGATCCCCCAGGCCTCACCGGCGGCGAACAGCGCATCCGCGTCGACCTCGTCCGCCCAGCCGATGAAATGCTGCTCGGGCTCAGCCTCGGTGCTCCCGTACACCGCCGCGCGCCCCGCGTCGCGCCCCGAGGTCAGGTCGTCGCCGCGCTCGAGCGCCGCCAAGCGCTCCTCGACGGCGGATCCTTCCGCGTACCCTTTGCCCATAAGAGCAGTATCGCGGGCCGGTAGCTCAGTTGGTAGAGCAGGGGACTTTTAATCCCAAGGTCACAGGTTCGATCCCTGTCCGGCCCATCATCGCGACGACCCTAGATAAGCCAAATGCCCCTATTCCTCGGCTAACGAGCCAACTGACGGGGCAACAGACGGGGCAACAGAGCGGTGCAAGCCGAGCATTCCGACGCAAGGACGTTCGCGCAGTCGGTGGTACTTACGTTCGAGTGCACGCGGTAGCGTTGTCGGGGTGGGCTCAGTTGACGAGATTCGGGACGCTGTCCCTGACGAGGCGCTTGCGCTCGAAGCGCTTCACCGCCGCTCATCTGATGTTTGGGAAGAAGACCGGGTGCATCTTGCGGCTCATCCAGATGCGATCGAGCCGCCCCATCAAGCGATCTCAGAAGGGAGAGTCCGAGTCGCGGTGGATGACACGGGCCAGGCTATTGGATTCTCAGTGGTTCTTCCGGTCGAGGACGGGATGTGTGAACTCGACGATCTGTTCGTTGAGCCGGATTCGATGGGGGTTGGGGTCGGCCGACTGCTCGTCGAAGACGTTGCCGTTCGGGCGGCGACCGAAGGCGCGAACCGTGTGATGGTGACTGCGAACCCGCGCGCACTCGGCTTCTATGAGCGACTCGGCTTTCGAATCACGGGCGAGGCGTCAACCCGGTTCGCCCGTGCTCCTCGAATGACTCTCGATCTCTCCCCTGTCCGGCCAGAGAACGGTTGAACTCGGGGTCATAGCGCACCACGGTCGAAGCCTGTCCATGTCCGCGAACACCGGCGCCGTCGCGCCGGCTTTCGAAGGGGCAACAGAGAGACAACACGACCCACCGAGACGGGGCGAGATGGGCGTCCTTCAAATCGGCTTCGTCAGCCGTCTCCCAGTCGGGCGACCTCGGCAGGCCGGGGTCCAGCCGTCACTTTTAATCCCAAGGTCACAGGTTCGATCCCTGTCCGGCCCATCGCCACCCCTGAAGGGGAATCCTGAGGCTTCGCCGCGCGGGGTCAGGCGTGCCGGGAACGCCGCGCGTACCAGACGATCCCGAAGATGATCACCGCGGCCGCGAGGATGCCGAATGCGATCCAGCCCCACTGGGTGCTCGACTCGTCGCTCGTCGAGGCGGCTGCGGCCCCGACCACTGCGGCGCCGCCCGGGGTGATGCCGGCGCCGGTGGTCGTCCCTTCCGGGACGGTCAACTGGATGGTGGTCGTCGTCACGGGAGCGATCTCGTCCGTCGTGCTCTCCGTGGTGGTCGCGCTCGACTCCTCCGTCGTCGACTCGGCTTCCGTCGTGTCCGGGGTAGTGGTGGTCGTGGTGACTCCCACAGCCACGCGTCCGAGGTGGGCCGATCCCGTGCCCGGGACGAGCCCGAAGACGAACAACGCCAGCAGCAAGGCAAACGCAGCGATTCGCCCGACGGGCCGTCCTGTAACGGTCGTTGGGCCCCGGTCGGATTGATCGCCCCTTCTCACTGACTCGCCCCTTCCTGTCGACACCGTCCCGGACGCGAGGATCATAGGGCATGGGTCGGCGCCCGGCTACGAGGTCGCGCCTGGCGGACCGACGCCGATCAGCGCCCCGCCTGCAACGGTAGACCGGAGGAGACGGGCAATCGCCAGGATCCCGAGAGCAGGGCCGATCGCGAGAGGCAGAAGCGCCCACCGCCAGCCGACCTGCGTCGGCGAACCACGGGACGAAGCGAATCGACGCCACCGTCAGCAGGAAGCCCATCGCCGTCTGAGCCGTCAAGCGCCGTGCCGGTGTAGCGGACGTCCGTCAGCTCGGTGAGGGCGGCCGAGAACTGCGCTGAGTCCGCGATCACCGCGACTCCCCAGACGAGCGCGAGGCAGGCCACCACGGCGGGGTTGAGCCCGAACGCGAGCACCGAGAGGATGCAGCAGGTTCCGCTCACGGCCAGCGCCGCGATGATCAGCTGGGGGCGGCCGATGCGATCCGCGATCAGGCCACCGCCGACGGCGCCCACCGCTCCGGCAACACCGATTGCCGCGAACGAGGCGATCTCCGTCGCCGTATGCGGCGCGGTGCTGCCCCGCCAGGAAGCCCAGCTCGCCGCGAAGTAGAGCGGCAGCCACGCCCAGAGCGCATAGAGCTCCCACATGTGCCCGAGGTAACCGAGGTTGACGGCGCGCTCCGCTGGATCCCGGAGCATCCGAACGACGTACCCGGGCTGAAGGGCCGGCGCCGGTGCTCCGAGCGGCCCTTCACGGACGAGGCCGAGCGCGATCACGGCACCCGCGATGGCGAGCCCCGCCGAGACGAGCAGCACCACCTTCCACGAAGGGTCACCGCTCGCCGCAATCGCATGCGGCGAGCCCGAGCCGAGGGTCAACCCCCCGACCACGACGCCGATCGCGAGCCCACGATGCGTGTCGAACCACGACGCGACCAGCTTCATCCCGGTCGGGTAGACGCCGGCGAGCGCCATACCGGTCACGAACCGAAGCGGGATCCCGGTCGCCGGGCTGTCTGCGACGAGCACGAAGAGGACGGTCGCCGCAGCCCCGAGCCCGGCAGACGCCGCGATCAGAACCCGGCAGCTCAGGCGGTCCGGCAGGTTGAGCGCCGCCGACAGAATCGCGCCGGCGACGAACCCGAGCTGCACCGCGTTCGTCAGCCAAGTCGCCGTGCCCTGGCTCATCCCCCACTCCGCACGCAGCGCCGGCGAGACCGCCGAGGTCGCGAACCAGAGGCCGAGCACGAGCACCTGCGTGAGCGCGATGTAGACGAGCTGGCGCCACCGCGACGACTGTGCTCGCATCGCGCCATCGTAAGACCTGGCGAGCCGCCGAAGCGGGCATCATGCCGTCATGCCCGAGTCGGTCTGGGACTACCCTCGGCCGCCTCGGATCGAGCCGTGCTCCCGGCGGATCCGGGTCGTCCTCGGCGCCACGATCGTGGCTGACTCGACCCGCACCCATCGCGTGCTCGAGACCAGCCACCCTCCGGTCTACTACGTGCCGCTCGAAGACGTCGCTGCGGGCTCGCTGGTTGCCCTGGCGGGCGCCGGCACCTTCTGCGAATTCAAGGGAACGGCTTCCTACTTCGACGTGGTCGACGGCAGCGGGCGGAGGGCCCCTCGTGCCGCGTGGACCTACCGCGACCCCAGCGCCGGGTTCGAAGCGATCCGCGACGCCGTCGCGTTCTACCCGTGCCCGATGGACGAGTGCACGGTGGACGGCGAGGTCGTCCAGGCGCAGGAAGGTGGCTTCTACGGCGGTTGGATCACGAGCGACATCGTCGGGCCCTTCAAGGGCGCGCCGGGCTCGACGGGCTGGTGACCGGGCTACGCGTCGGCGGTCTCGCCGACCGATGCCGACACCGCGAGCTCGCCGCGCCGATCGGAGGGCGCGTGCTCGACCCCCGCGGCCGCGTAGGCCGCGTCCTCGTCGAGCGTCTCGTGCTCCATCAGCTCAGCCGCGAGCGAATCGAGCTTCCCGCGATTCTCGGAGAGAAGCGCGAGAACGTCCTTGTGGCATTGCTCGACGATCCGCCGCACCTCGTCGTCGATCCGCTCCTGGGTGCGCGCGGACACCTCGGACGCGCCGGGTAGCAGCGGGCCGGCGGACTCCGACGGCAGGACGGCGAGCGGCCCGATCTCGTCGCTCATCCCCCAGCGGCCGACCATCTGGCGAGCGATGCCCGTGAGCTGCTGGATGTCGGACTCGGCGCCCGTCGTCGGCTCGCCGAAGACGACCTCCTCTGCAGCGCGGCCGCCGAGTGCGACCTTGACCTTGGCGAGCAGCTCGTCGCGGGAGTAGCTGAAGCGGTCCGCGTCGGGAGCCGCGAACGTGACGCCGAGGGCCTGACCGCGCGGGATGATCGAGATCTTGCGCACGGGATCGGCGCCCGGGGTGAGCATCCCGACGATCGCGTGCCCGCCCTCGTGGTAGGCGGTGCGGCGGCGGTCCTCGTGGCTCATCATCACCTTCCGCTCTGCGCCGAGCACGATCCGCTCGAGCGAGTCGGTGAAGTCCGCCTCGAGCACCTGCTTGTGACCGCGCCGGGCCGCGAGGAGCGCGGCCTCGTTCACCAGGTTCGCGAGGTCGGCGCCGACCATGCCCGGCGTCGTCGACGCGATCCGGCCGAGATCGACGTCGGGGCCGATCGGCACCGAGCGTGTGTGCACCTTGAGGATCGCCTCGCGACCGTTGCGATCCGGCGGCTGGACGGCGACGCGCCGGTCGAACCGGCCTGGCCGCAGCAATGCCTGGTCGAGGACGTCGGGCCGGTTCGTCGCCGCGATCACGATCACCCCGGTCGAGGAGTTGAAGCCGTCCATCTCGGTCAAGATCTGGTTGAGCGTCTGCTCGCGCTCGTCGTTGCCGCCGCTGAAGCCGGCGATCCCCGACGTCCGGGAGCGCCCGATCGCGTCGAGCTCGTCGATGAAGACGATCGCGGGCGCCGCCTCCTTGGCCTCCTTGAACAGGTCGCGGACGCGCGACGCACCGACACCGACGATCGCCTCGACGAACTCGGACGCCGACATCGAGAAGAACGGCGCGCCCGCCTCGCCGGCGACGGCGCGCGCGAGCAACGTCTTGCCCGTCCCGGGCGGGCCCGAGAGCAGCACGCCGTGCGGGATCCGCGCCCCGAGCGTGACGTACTTCTCGGGATGGCGCAGGAAGTCGACCACCTCGGTCAGCTCCGCTTTCGCCTCGTCGATCCCGGCGACGTCGTCGAAGGTGATCGGTACCGTCGCGCCCTCGTAGCGGCGCGCCCGCGAGCGCCCGAACGAGCCGAGCACGCTCTGCGCGTTTCCCGCACGGCGCATCAGCAGCACGAGCAGCCCGACGAACAGGAGGGTCGGCCCGAAGCCGACGAGCAGGTTCTCCCACCACGGGATGCTGCCGGTGAGCGGCTTCGCGTTCACGACGACCTTCTTCTCCTCGAGCAGGTTCGAGAGCGACTTCGTGTCGGCGAACGCCGGGATCTCGGTCTGGAAGTCGGTCGAGGCCTTCGAGCCCTCGTAGCTCGTGGCCTTCTTGAACACGCCCTGGATCGCCGTCCCCTTCGAGGTGATCGAGACGACCCCGCCCGCCTTCACCTGGTTCAGGAAGAACGGGCTGTAGGGGATCCGAACACGCGCTGCCGGGTGCATCGCGCGCGACGAGATCCAGAAATTGAAGATCAGCAGCACCGCAAAGAACGCGCCCATGCGCCAGCTGAGACGGAAGCGCGGCCGGGGCTTCTCCGCCGGCGTCGGCGCGGGTGTGGGGCTCGGCCGGCCGGGCGTGCTCAAGCCGGTGTCAGCGTCCGCGGTCGCGGAAGCCGCGGGACACGATGTCCTTCAGGCGATCGCGGCTCTCCGAGGACGTGGCCGCGCTCTTTCCGGCACGCGCAGCCGTCCGTACCGCCTGATCGACGAGCTTGCGTCCCTCGGGCGTCGCCGCGACCCGGCGCGCCTGCGCGATCAGCCGCTTCCCCTCGGGGGTCTGCGCGAGGATGACCGCGTACTTGATCGCCTTGCGGCCCCGCGGGCTCGTGGCCAGGCCGACGCCCTTGATGATCGGACCGAACATGCCGGTAACTGTAGATCAGGGATGTGCGATGGCGTAGAGCCCGGCCATCCCGAGCGCGAACAGCCCGAGCACGACGAACGAGTCGACGCCGAGGCGGAGGCGGCAACGCTCCGAGCGGACGATCACACCGAACGCGTAGACGACCGTCAGCACGATCCCCAGCCCGGCAAGCCAGCCGTTGAGATCCCCGGACGACGGAAGCACGGGCTGCCCCGCCACGAGGTCGGCGACGAGGAAGAGGCACACCTGGAACGCGTTGCCGCCGAAGATGTCGGCGACCGCGAGCTGGTGGTCGCCGAGCCTGACCGCCGCAATGCCGGAGCTGATCTCGGGCAACGCAGTCGCGAACGCGAGCACCGTGGCACCGAAGATCACGCCGTTCACGTTCGCGCGCTCTGCGAGCGTCGAGCCGGCGACCTCCAGCAGGACGCCGGCGCCGAGCGTGACGAGCGCAGCGAACGTGAACACGACGATCGAGCGGCGAATCGAGCCCTTCGGCTGCTTCGGCTCCGAGGGATGGGGAACGCGCCGATGCGGCCGGCCCGGCTTCGCCCGGGGCGCCTCGACCTTCCAGCCGGGGCTCCGCCTCACGTGGTTCACCACCGCGATTCCCACCAGCCAGGTGACGACGATCGCGATCGATGCAGGGCTCACGGAGCCGATGGCGACGCTCGCCGGGAGGAGCGCGCCCATCAGAACCTCCGCGACGACGAAGACCACGACCAGCGCCTCGAGCACCGGGCCGAGCGAGCCGACCAGAAACGTCAGCGACTGCGTGCGCGACGCTGCCGCATCGCAGAGGACGAGCACCATCGTCTGGATCGCGATCCCGCCGATCAGGTTGCCGGCTGCCAGCGAGAGATGACCGCTCGCGGCCGCCGAGACCGTGATCGCGACCTCGGGCAGCGTGCCGGCGATCGCGAGCAGGATGACCCCGCCGAACGCCTCGCCGAGGTCGAAGCGCCGGTCGATCGCGTCGGTCGACCTCGAGAGAGCGGTTCCTGCGATCCAGGTCGCGACAGCGGCCGCGCCCAGGACGCCCACGAGAACGATCGTCGAGAGGGAGCCGATCGGCTCATTGTTCCGGGTGGCTCAGACGGTGGCGGGGCGCCGCTCGGGAAAGCGCGGCAGGCCGTCTTCCGGGATCGAGTCCCAGACCGCTGCGTAGGCGACGAACTGATGGCAGTTCGGCCGGATCCCCGGATCGCCGTCGAACACGCCGAAGCGAACCGAGAACGTCTCGCCGTCGGGGCTGACGCTCCACATCTGCGAGCCACACGACGAGCAGAAGACCTTGGCGAAGCCGTCGGGAGGCTGCCACGCCGTGAGGAGATCCTCGCCCGTGATGATGCAGAGAGAGCCCGGCGAGAGACGCGCCTGAACAGAGGCGGCGGTGCCCGTACGACGCTGGCAGCGCGTGCAATGGCACCAGCTCGCGCTCTCCGGCTCCGCGGTCACCTCGAACCGCACAGCGCCGCAGTTGCAGCCACCGGTCAGCGGGCGCTCCATCGCGAGATTCTAGACGCGGGTCGGGGGCGCAACACCCCGGATCGAGGCGTCGAGCAGCTCGACCGGGTGCGCCGCGGGGATCGGCTTCCCGGCTCGCCGCAGGGCGGCCGAGACCTGGAGGAGACAGCCGGGATTGGCGCTCACGTAGAGGTCGGGATCCGTCGCGAGCACGTTCGCCGCCTTGCGGTCGCCGAGCGTCCGCGCGGCTTCCGGCTGGACGAGGTTGTAGATGCCGGCACTGCCGCAGCAGAGCTCCTGCTCGGCGGGCTCGACGAGCTCGACACCCGGGATCGAGCGAAGGAGAGCCCGCGGCTCGTCGCGCACCCGCTGGGCGTGGCCGAGATGGCAGGACTCCTGGAACGCGACGCGGTGCTCGAGCGGCGTCAGCTCGGGAGCGTTCCCCCGCGTCGAGCGCCTCGGAGATGTCGACGACCGGCAGGTCGAGGTGCGCGTCCTTCAGATGGGAGCCGCACCCGGCGGCGTTCGTGACGATCAGCTCCGCGCCGGCCTCGGCGAACGCGGCGGCCGTCCGGCGTGCGAGCTCGAGCCCCTGCTCGCGACGGCCGGCATGGAGCGCGAGCGCGCCGCAGCAACCGCCGTAGGGAGCGGTGACCTCGTAGCCGTAGGCGGCGAGCACACGGGCCGACGCGCGGTTGACCTCGCCGAAGAGGACCGACTGGACGCAGCCCGTGAGCAGGCCGACGCGCGCGATCGGCGTCCCGACAGCGGGCGTCTCCACCGGCGGACTGACCGCCTCGCGCCAGGCCGGAGCGAGCTCCTTGAGCGGCTTGAACGGGCCGGGCGCCGGCAGCGAGCTGAACTTGAGGGCAAGCTTCAGCCGCTTCGGCTTCGGGAAGACGGCGAAGACGAGCGAGCGAAGGAGCCGATCGCCGACCGGGCGCGGCACCTCCTTCTCGACGCGCTCGCGCGCCAGCTCGATCAGCCGGTCGTACTGCACGCCCGAGGGGCACGAGGTCAGGCAGGCCATGCAGCCGAGGCAGCGGTCGAAATGCTCGGCGACCGTCTGGTTCAGCTCGAGCGTGCCGTCGAGCGTCGCCTTCATCAGCCAGATCCGGCCGCGCGGCGAGTCCATCTCCTCGTGCCAGAGCTCGTAGGTGGGGCACGTCGGCAGGCAGAAGCCGCAGTGGACGCAGTCGTCGATCAGGCTCATGTCCATCTACACCAGCATCCCTTCCGGGTCGAAGCTTGCGCGCACCCGCTCGGCGAGGGGTGACCATACGTGCTCGCTCGGGCCGTCGACGTAGGCGATCCGCGGGCCGGGCCGCGCGAGGAGGCACTCCTGCCAGTCGAACGGGGCCCGGCTGCCGGCGGCCAGCTGCGCGGCGGCGCCCTCGGCCCAGACCGCGTCATCGGCCGCCTCTCCGGGGCAGGCGGCCGCCTGTGCGGCGACTGCTTCTTTCGGCCCCTCGAACAGGCACGCGATCCGCCCCGCCGGCAGGAAATCGACGGCGCTCGGCTCGAGCTGCGAGCGGTGGATCTCGGCCCAGAGGGCGCGCGGATCGTCGGTCTCCGCGACGACGGTCGCCTGGGCGGCAGGGCGTGGGTGGAGGCGAAGCGCGACGCGGGCGATCAGCCCGAGCCGGCCGCGCGAGCCCGAGAAGAGCTTTCCGAGGTCATACCCGGCGACGTTCTTGACCACCTTGCCGCCCGAGCTCGCGACCATCCCGCCCGGAAGGACGATCGTGACGCCGATCACGAGGTCGCGCATCGCGCCGTACCGGTGGCGCCGCGGGCCCGAGAGATCGGCGGCGAGGCATGCGCCGACGGTCGGGTCGCCCGGCGGGTCGAGCGCGAGCATCTGCCCGTGCTCGCCGAGGTAGGCCTGGAGCTCGCTCAGCTTGATCCCCGCCTCGACGATCGCGGTGAGGTCGCCCGGCTCGTGCTCGAGCACCCGAGACAGCCCGGCCGTCGAGAGCTCGATCTCCCCGCCGGGGCGGGCGATCGAAACGCTCGGCCCGGAGGCGAGGACGGCCGAGGCCTCCTCGAGCGTCGCCGGCTCAGAGACGCTCGGCAAGCCCGGCCCGCTCCAGCGGGTGCGCACGGTAGGGGCCGGGAACCTCGCCGCAGAGCCGCGGGGTCGGGAAGATCTTGCCCGGGTTCGAGATCCCGTCGGGATCGAAGGCCGACCGGAGAAGCTTCATCGCCGCGAGGTCCTGCTCGCCGAAGAGCTTCGGCATCGAGCACACCTTGTCGATGCCGACGCCGTGCTCGCCCGTGAGCGAACCGCCCGCGTCGATGCAGGCGTCGAGGATCGCCGTGGCGAGCGCCTCGGCGCGCTCGGACTCGCCCTCGACCGACTCGTCGTAGAGGACAAGCGGGTGCAGGTTCCCGTCCCCCGCGTGGAAGACCGAGGCGACACGGAGCCCGTACTCGGCGCTCAGCTCGGCGGTGCGCCGGAGCACCTCCGGCAGCTTCGTTCGCGGCACGACGCCGTCCTGGACGTAATAGCTCGAGGCGATGCGGCCCATCGCGGCGAACGCCGACTTGCGGCCCCGCCAGATCCTGGCGCGCTCCTCGAGCGTCTCGGCGGCGTGAAGCCCGAACGCGCCGAACCGGTTGCAGATCTCCTCGACCGCGGCGGACTCCTCGACGACCTGTGAGGCCGGCCCGTCGAGCTCGACGATCAGCACCGCTCCCGCGCCCGCCGGGTAGCCCGCGTTGACCGCGGCCTCGACCGCCTCGATCGTCAGCGCGTCCATCATCTCGATCGCCGCCGGCAGGATCCCCGACGCGATCACGTGCGAGACGGCATCGCCGGCCGCGTCGGTGGTGGCGAACCCGGCGAGCAGCGTCCTCACCGCCTCGGGCACCCGGAGCACGCGCACGACGATCCTGACCGCGATCCCGAGCGTCCCCTCCGAGCCCACGAAAACGCCGAGCAGATCAGGGCCCTCGTCATCCCGCGAGAGCGTGACCAGGTCGCCGTCGGGCAGGACGACATCGGCAGCGAGCACATGGTTGACGGTGAAGCCGTGCTTGAGGCAGTGGGCGCCGCCCGAGTTCTCGGCGACGTTCCCGCCGATCGTGCAGACCTGCTGGCTCGATGGGTCGGGCGCGTAGTAGAAGCCGTCCGCGGCGACCGCGCGCGTGATGTCGAGGTTGGTGACGCCCGGCTCGACCACCACCCTGCCCCGGTCGAGGTCGACCTCGAGGACGCGGTTCATCCGGGTCAGCGAGATGACGACGCCGTCGGCAGCGGGAAGCGCCCCGCCCGAGAGGCCGGTCCCGGCGCCACGTGCGACGAACGGAACGTGGTGCTCGTGACAGAGCCGCACGACCGCCTGCACGTCGGCCGCCGACCGCGCCAGCACGACCAGGTCGGGGACGGCGCGATGGCCTGTGAGGGCGTCGCACTCATAGGTGCGGAGCTGCTCGGGCTCGACGATCAGCGCGTCGCCGGGGACCGCCTGCCCGACGGCGGCTCGAAACTCGAGGGAAAGCGCCATGCCCTGACGATAGTCAGCCGCCGGTAACGGCGAGACCCTTGACCATCGCGGTGAGGCTGTCGCGCCAGAGCCGTTCCCCCTCCGCCGGGCTCGGATGATTGCGGAGCTCCATGGCTGCGAGCCCTTCGCAGAGAGCGTGAAACCCCCATGTCGCCTCGCCGACCGAGCGCTTTCCGAGGAGCCCGGCGGAGCTCAGTCGCTCGATTCGCGCCTTGAGGCCGTCGAGCGCGGCGTTTGCGGGCACCACGAACCCCGCCGCCAGAGCCGGGTCCGGCAGGTCACGCTGAATGCCGATCCGAAAGAGCGCCGGATGCGCCAGAACAAACGGCCTGAAGACCTTCAGGCCGGCCTCGACGAGATCGGCCGCCGGGTCCTCGGTCACCGGGAGCGTCTCGAGCTCTCTCCGGAGAAGGTCGAAGCCCCGCGCGCCGAGGGCGATCACGAGGCCTTCCTTCGAGCCGAACACGGCGTAGACCGCGCGCGTGCTCGTGCCGATCGCGTCGGCCACGCCTCGGACCGTGAGCGAGTCGATCCCGTCAGCCTCGACGCTCTGCTCGGCGGCGTTCAGGAGCCGCTCGCGCGTCTGTTCGTCATGCCGCCTCGGGCGTCCCATGCCGAAGAGCATAACGCAACGCCGTTCCGTTATCTGCTATAACGCAACAGCGTTGCAAAATAGGCCCAGAGGAGGCAAGATGACAACCAGCCAGATCACACCGCCCGCCGTTCGGATTCGCTGGGCGGGGCTTTCCGGACGGCCCCACGGCCGGCCCGGCGCGGCCGGGAGGCCGATCGTGCTTCTGCACGGACTGACCTTCGACCACCGGATGTGGGGACCCGTGCTCGACGCCCTGCCGGACGACCAGCCGGCGATCGCATTCGACCTTCCGGGCCACGGAGCGTCGTCCTCGCTGCAGGCCCGCGGGCTTGCAGCGGTTGCCGAGGCCGTCCACGAGGCGGTCGAGGAGGCCGGCCTCGAGAGCCCGGTCGTGGTCGGCCACTCGATCGGCGGCCCGCTCGCCGCGATCTACGCGTCGACGTACGGGGCTTCGGCCGTAGTCAGCATCGAGGCACCGCTCCGGGTCGAGACCTTCGCCGAGGCACTTCGCGCCGCCGGGCCGAGCCTTGCCGGGGACCGGTTCGCCGAGACGTGGTCGCGGTTTCGCGAGAGCTGGCAGACGCAGCTCCTGCCGCCGCGCGATCAGGCGCTCCTTCGCGAGAGCGAACGGCCTTCGCGTGAGCTCGTCCTCTCTTATCAGTCGGATCTGCTCGAACGCCCCCTCGTCGAGGTGGTCGCGTGGCGCGACGCCGGCCTCGCCCGGCTCCGGGCAACCGAGACGCCCTTTGTCGCGCTTCAGGCCAACCCCGTCGAGCCGGCCGAGCGCCGATGGCTCGAGGAGCGGCTGCCGCAGGCCGAGATCATCGTCTGGCCCGTCGGCCACCACTTCCCGCACCTCGCCGACCCGGCCACGCTGGCGGCGCTGGTCACGCGCCTGGCATCAAGCCGACGGAGCGTCGAGGGCGTCGACAGCCGTGGAGAGCTCCGTCTGCCCGGTGGCGAGTAGGACGGTCGCATTCCCGAGCGGATCGATCGGGTCGACGGCGATCCCGTGACGCAGGTCCGCGACGACCTCGTTGACCAGCCCGATCCCCTCGTTCAGGCGCCTGCAGGCCTCGAGTGCGTAGACGCGCGACTGCTCGAACGCGTCCGGAGGAGGCCCGAGCACGCGAACCTTGTCCGAGCAGGTGGCGATCGGGCCCTCGAATTTCAGGAGCTTCGAGGACGAGCCCGAGGCACTCCGGCTCAGATCCGCCACCGAGCCGTCGGTGGCGAACACGAGCGACAGCCCGTCGAGGGCATGCAGCATCGCCCTGCGCCAGTCCAGAAGACCGGCCCGCCACTCTGTCTCCGTCGTCCGACTCTGCGCGGACGTCGGCTTCGTCGCCTCCCCGCTTCCGCCGCAAGCCGAGGCTCCCAGCGCCAGCGCCGGGAGGAGAACAGCCAGCGCCACACGTTGCCGGGCTTTCATCCGCGCCTCCCGCTTCGAGCGTAGCCGCCGCGCGCGCAGATGGATAGGCCGCAAGATCCAACAGGGCTGTCAGAGCTAGAGACAACAGGCCCGTTAAATGCCAAGTCCCGCGAACCCGAGGGCCCACAGGACTTGACGGGAGGACTGTCGCACACCGGCAGCACCCTGTCAAGTCGGAACCGTTCAACCGCCTGTCGCGGAGAAATGCTGGTAGTCCGGCGACCCCGACCAGCGGCCTCCCCACTGCCACCCGGAGGCCGCAAACGCGGTCACGAGCTCTCCGCCCGCGACCGCCATCCCGGGCCGGACGTGCCCGCGGTCGAGGTAAGGCCGGCCCGCCGGCGGGTAGACGCGGCCGGCGAGCAGGTAGGGATTCTCGAGCGGATCGACGTCGATCGCCTCGCCGTAGGAGTGAACCGACCAGCGCTTCGGCCCCGTCGCGACCGCGTACCGGCAGTTGAACGCTGAGGTGTTGTCGGCCGCCATCGAGCGGTCGTCGCTGCCGCGGAAGGCATCGACCGGCTCCATGCTCCGGATCGGGAAGCGCTGCGCGAACAGGCGGCCGAAGACCTGCTCGACCGCGGGGACGACCGAGGAGTTGACCACCAGCGCGCCGGTGTGGGAGCGACCGTCGAAGCCCCAGTACGAGAGCTGGACGCGCCGGAGGCCGCGAAGGAGGGATGGGGCAGCCCGCGCGGTACGACCAGCGCAGGTCGGAGGCCGTGACCTTCGACACGGAGAACGCGTAGCGCGCGGCCTGCGCCGGCGGCGAAAGAGCGAGCACCGCGATGAGCGCGACGATCAAGCGGGCGCGACCCATATCGTTTCGAGCGTACATGCGGTCGGCCTGCCTTCTCATCGGCGCGGCCCTCGTCGCAGCCGTTCACGTCTCCGCGGGCTCGGCGCGGGTGGGCTGCGCGCCGGGAGTTGCCTCTTCGCTCACGTCGACGGGATCGGCGAGGCAGCTCGTGACGGTTGTCGCCCCCGTCGCCTCGTCGACCTCCGGGACGATGCGGCTCTGGCAGCGAAGCGGCGGGTGCTGGCACGGGGTCGGCGGCCCGTGGAGCGTCTATCTCGGGTTCGGCGGGGTCTCCGACAGCCATCGCGAGGGGGACGGGACGACGCCCACCGGCGCATTCGCGCTGGGGCCGGTGATGTACGGCGTCTCGCCCGATCCAGGAGCTCATTTCGCCTACCACCGGCTCGTGTGCGGGGACTGGTGGGACGAGGATCCGGGGTCGCCGGGCTACAACACGTTCCAGCATGTCCCGTGCGGCACGGCCCCTCCGTTCGCCGGCTCGAGCGAGGCGCTCTGGCGATCGACGCGGGCGTACTCGCACTTCGTGTTCGTCGAGTACAACACCTCGCCCGCGGTGCCTGGGCGGGGCTCGGCGATCTTCATCCACGTCGAGATCGGTCACGCGACGAACGGGTGCGTCTCCCTCACGCCCGCCCGGATGCTCCAGCTCGTGCGCTGGCTTCGGCCCTCTGCGAGCCCGTTGGTCGTGATCGGGACGGCCGCGCGAATCGCGAGTTACTGAGTTTCTGCGAGGATTGGGCCGTGAGCCAGGTTCGCCCGTCCGCCTCGTTCAGCGCCACCGTGCGCGTTCATCTCGATGACCGCCCGGGTGCGTTCGCCGAGGTCGCGCGGGCGATCGGAGAGGCAGGCGGCAACCTGGGCGCGATCGACCTCGTCCGCGTCGAGGAGGGCAAGAAGGTCCGCGACGTCACGGTCGATGCCGCCAGCGCCGACCACATCGAGCAGATCGTGGCGGCCGTCGAGGCCCTGCCCGGCATCGAGGTCGAGCACGTCTCCGACCGCACGTTCCTGATGCACCTCGGCGGCAAGATCGAGATGGCGTCCAAGTCGCCGCTGAAGACGCGCGACGACCTCTCGATGGCCTACACCCCCGGCGTGGCGCGCGTCTGCATGGCGATCGCCGAAGACGTGTCGAAGGTCTGGAACCTGACGATCAAGCAGAACACCGTCGCCGTCGTGAGCGACGGCACCGCGGTGCTCGGGCTCGGCGACATCGGCCCCGAGGCGGCTATGCCGGTGATGGAGGGCAAGGCGATGCTGTTCAAGGAGTTCGGCGGCGTCGACGCCTGGCCGATCTGCCTCTCGACGACGGACCCCGACGAGATCGTCGCCGCCGTGGCCGCGATCGCGCCGGGCTTCGGCGGCATCAACCTCGAGGACATCTCGGCGCCACGCTGCTTCGAGATCGAGAGCCGCCTGCAGGAGCTACTCGACATCCCGGTGTTCCACGACGACCAGCACGGCACGGCGATCGTGGTCACGGCTGCATTCGTCAACGCGCTGCGGCTCGTAGGTAAGCGAGCCGAAGACGTGCGCGTCGTACTGACGGGGGTCGGCGCTGCGGGCGTGGCGACCATCGACATGCTGCTCGGGCTCGGTGTCCGCTCGGTGATCGGCTGCGACCGGAAGGGCGCGATCTACCTCGGCCGCGACGACCTCGGCCCATGGAAGACGCTGTTCGCGGAACGCACCAACCGGGACGGGTTCTCCGGCACGGCAAACGAGGCGCTCGCCGGCGCCGACGTCTACCTCGGCCTGTCGGGGCCCGGCGCGGTGTCGCGCGACGCGATCGCCACGATGGCCGACGGCGCGATCGTCTTCGCCATGGCCAACCCGACGCCCGAGGTGGCGCCGGAGGAGATCGAGGGGCTCGTCGCCGTGGTCGCGACCGGCCGCTCCGACTACCCGAACCAGATCAACAACGTGCTCGCCTTCCCCGGGATCTTCCGGGGCGCGCTCGATGTCCGCGCCTCGGCGATCAACGAGGAGATGAAGCTCGCCGCCGCCCACGCGATCGCGGCGGTCGTGAAGCCGGAGGAGCTCAGCGCGGAGTACATCGTCCCGAGCGTCTTCAACCGCGACGTCTCCCCGGCCGTCGCGGCAGCGGTCTCAGCCGCCGCCGAGCAGACCGGCGTCGCGCGGCGCTACCGCGTCTCGGCCTAGCGCGCCGCGAACCCGCCCGGGCCGGCCGCCGCGCCGATTCGTATGGGGCCGTGTCTTGCGTTTTGCAACATGTGCCGGCTTTGTAACAGCCGGCCCCGCAGTGATTAACTGCCTGCAATTCGCGGCCTTTCGCGTCACGATTGCGTGACATTTCGCAAAAGGAAAGGCCCGGCCCCATGCCCTTCGGAGCGCAGCAAGCGCCGGAGCCGGGCTTTCGGCCCGGCTCCGGAGATGCACCATTGTCGGAGGACCGGTGCTAACGGTGGCGCAGCGCGAGCACGTTCACCGTCGTGAAGCGTGCGAGAGTCGCAGTCGTCGTTGCCGCGCCCTTCTCGGGCTTCACGCCGTTGATCATGTTCGTCAGGTGCGTCGTCATGTCGGCCAGGATCGCGGTCTCCTGAGCCTGGGTGATGTCGTTGTTCTTGACCGCGTCGTCGAGCTTCGCCTTGGCCGGAGCCTCGAGTGCGGTGACGAGCCCGGCGACGGTCTTGCCGTTACCGGCGGCCGTCACCTCGTCGGCGAGCGTCTTGCCGCCCTTGAGCGCCGTCTGAAGATCGGCGACCGAGATCCCGAGGTAGTCGGACACGATCTTCAGCGGGCCGCCGTCCGGCCTTCCGCTGCCGGGAACCGGCGGGCCGTTGTTGACGAGCTGCGTGACAGCCTTGGTATAGCCGGCCAGCACGTTCGTCTCCTGGTCGGCCGTGATCCAGCCGGCAGCCTTCTCGTTGTCGAGATTCGCCTTCTCGGCCGCCACGATCGCGGTGATCAGATCGGCTGCGGTCTTGCTCTTCGCGGTCGCCTCCTGCGCGAGGGTCTTGCCCCCGTTCAGGTCGGCCGTGAGAGTCGAGACCGAGATGTTCAGGAACGCCGCGGCCGGCGTCAGGACGTCGGAGAGGAGACCGCCGGGGCCACCCGGCCCCCGCCGCCGCCCGGACCGCCCATGCCGCGCCCCATGGGCCCCATCATTCCCGGGCCGCCGAAGGGCACGCCGGGACCGGCGACGCCGAACATCCCTCCGCCGCCGGGCCCCGTGATGCGGCCCTGGAAGACGAGCCGCGTTCCCAACCGTCCGTGGCCGTGCGCTGCGAACGCCGTGCCGGCGCCGACAGCCAGGAGAACCGAGCCTACGACACCCGCAAAAGCCAGGCGATTCAGTGTCCGCCGCATCTTCACCACCTTTCGAGTCATTCGGTGCCTGGATTGACGCGTCGGACACTAAGGTCGGCGCCTAAGAGCGACCTTAGAGAACGATAAGAGCGAAACGGCGCCGCTACTGGGTGAAGCCGAGCTCGGCCAGCAGCGCACCGGCCTCGCGCTCCACATCGGCGAGCTGCTCGGCACTGAGGTCGCGCCGGTAGCGGCCGATCGAGCGGTCATGGAACTTCCGAGCGCCGCGGTCAGCGGGGCCGGGTCGGCGCCGAGATGGGCGGCGATCGCCTCGGAGCTCTCGGCGATCGACTCGTAGCGCACCTCGAGCGTCCGCTCTCCGCCGCCGCTCCGGGCGGCGGTGACGTACCGGCGCCAGGCCCACGCCGCTCTGGTGGCATCGCTCGCGGTCTCGAACTCGTCCAGCCGGTCGGGCTCGACCCAGAAGCGCGCCGTCTTCCCGTACGCCGCCTTCGCGTCGTCTCCCCCGCCTCGCCCGGAGCTCAGCCAGCCGCGCTCGAGCAGCGAGCAGACGACGTCGCGGCCGTCGCGCAGCGCGTGGACGGCGCGCGCCTGCGGATAGGCGCGAAACGCGGCAGGCAGGACGAACGCCGTCTCGGGCGTCTGCTCGACTCCGCGCCAGCCGGGAACGAGTGCGAGCCAACGCACCCGCTCGAGTACACGCCTGATCTCGGGAGCCGTCTGCTGCTCCGGGAGCTTCGCCCAGACCGGGATTGCCGCCTTGTACGGCGTCACCTCGGTCAGGTCGACGAACCCGGGCATCGCTCCGATCGCGCCCGCGAGGAACGTCGTCCCGGAACGGGGCGATCCGAAGACGAACACGAGCCGCTCCTCGTGCGGCCGGAGACGCTCGCCGAAGCCGCGGACGCCGCGCGCCGTGAGCACGCGACGGGCCGATGCGGCGTAGAGAGCGGCGCCCGCCGGGGTCACGAAGCGCGGCTGCGGCTTGCGGGAAACGGATCGGTCAGGGCGCGTCCGACCTGCTCGAGGATCGTCTCGAGCAGCCTGAACGACGCGAGCACATGCTCGCGGGCGAGCGATCTCGCGCCGTCCGGGCTCCGCGCAGCGAGAGCGGCATGGATCGCCAGGTGCTGCCGCTCGTTCGCCAGGTAGAGCTCGTCGATCGACTCGTCGCCCGGAGCCCACACCGCCGGGCCGGCGAAGGTGCGGCGCGCGCTCTTCGCGATCTGCTCGATGTAGGGAAGGTCCGCGACCCGATAGATGACATCGTGGAAGCCGTGGTTGGCGCTCATCCAGTCGACGGTCAGCGAGCGCCGATCCTCGCCCGGCTCGCGCGCCCTGAGTGCGCGGGTCAGCTGCGAGAAGCTCCGCTCGGCTGCCTCGAGCTCGTCCAGATCGGCGTCCGTGATCTTCTCGGCCGCGACGCCCGTGATGAGGCTCTCCAGCTCGGCTCGCAGCAGGAACGCCTCCCACATCTCTGCGCGGGACAGCGTCCGCACGCGGAACCCTCGGTTCGCCTCGAAGGACACGAGCCCGAGCGCTGCCAGACGGCGGAGCGCCTCGCGAACCGGCGTCCGGCTGACGGCGTACTGCGCCGAGACCTGCTCCTGCCGCAACACGGATCCGGGTGCGAGCTCACCGGAGACGATCGCCTCCTCGAGGGCGAGCGCGATCTCGTCGGCCTTGGTTCCGTCCACGGCACAAGTCTAGAGCCGCATCCGCGGCTGGACAGTCGGACGGAGCGTCGACGCTAGTGCCGCGGGGTGCGCAGCCAGGAGTGGCCGCACGTGCAGCGAACCCGAACGCGGGCCTGTGCGTCGAGCAACTCGATCGAGGTCAGGTTCGTTCCGCTGCAGCCACACGCCGGGCAGGCGGTGCGCCCACATGACGAGGCGGTAGCGTCCTGACCCACCGAGCAGCCCACATCCTCGCAGCGCTCGAACCCGAACGCCGGTGCCGCCCCCGTGACCTTGAGGTGCGCGAGTGCAGGCTCTGACGGCGGAAGCGCGAACGTCGTCGACTGAAGAGCGGTTGTGTGAAATGTGGTCGTCATGAGCAGTTGTGTATGCAGAATACCAGCGATTCGGATCCGATGTAGTGGTATCGACCGCTTTTCTGAGAACTTTAGCCCCGTGAGGGGATCCCAGATCAGGATCTTGGATCCAACGTGACCATACTCGAGGCGGTAGCGATCGCAGCTGCGGGCTTCGGCGCCGGGGTGATCAACACGGTCGTCGGGAGCGGGACGCTGCTGACGTTCCCCGTCCTGCTCGGGTTCGGCTACGCGCCCGTCACGGCGAACGTCTCGAACACGATCGGCCTCGTGCCCGGAGGGGCAACGGGGACGTATGGCTACCGCGCGGAGCTCGCGGGCCGTGGCCGGCGCGCCGCGTCGATGGCGGTCGCCTCGATCGCGGGCGCCCTTCTCGGCGCGACGCTCCTGCTCACCCTCCCGGCGTCGGCGTTCGCGAAGGTCGTTCCGTACCTGATCGGCGCGGCGCTCGTGCTCATCCTGGTGCAGCCATGGCTCTCCGCCCGGCTCGAGGCGCGCCGCCGGGCAGGCGGCTTCCACGGCGCAGGCTGGACGCCTGCAGCGCTGTTCGCGATCGGCGTGTACGGCGGCTACTTCGGCGCAGCGCAGGGGATCCTGCTGCTCGGCGTCCTCAGCCTCGGCCTGACCGACACGCTTGCAGCGGATCAACGCACTGAAGAACGTGCTCGCCACGGGGACGAATCTCGCCGCCGCCGTCGTCTTCGCGATTGCCGGGCCGGTGGACTGGGGCGTCGCAGCCCTGATCGCGGCCGGCTCGCTGTTCGGCGGCCACGTCGGGGCGCGGGTCGCGCGGGTGCTGCCGCCGTGGGCACTGAAGACGGCGATCGTGCTCGTCGGGACCGCCGCGATCGTGAAGCTCAGCGTCTGACGGTGTGAACGAAGAGCCGGCCGTCGATCCGCTCGAGCCGGAGCGAGAGCCCGAAGCACTCGGTCAGCGACTCGTCGGTGATCGCCTCGGCCAGCGGCCCGGCCGCGACGATGCGCCCGGCGCTTGATGAGGAGCGCATGGCTCGTGCTGGGCGCCAGCTCCTCGATGTGGTGGGTGACGGTCAGCGTGGTCAGGCCCGGCCGTTCCGCGACCGCGCGTTCGAACGCCTCGAGCAGCAGCTCGCGCCCGCCCAGGTCGAGCCCGGCCGCCGGCTCGTCGAGAGCGAGCATCGGTGCGTCGGCGATCAGGCCGCGGGCGAGCATGATCCGCGCGCGCTCGCCCTCCGAGCACGACGCGAACGTGCGGAGCGCGAGCGTGCCGGCACCGACCGCATCGAGGAGCTCGTACGCCCGCTCGAACGCGCCGGCCGGGATCGAGTCGACGATCAGGATCGTGCCCCCGAGACCCGAGAGCACGACGTCGATCGCCCGCTGCTCCGGATAGAACCGCCGCCCGAGCCCCGGCTCGACGAGCCCGATCCGGCGGCGCAGCTCGTGCAGCGGCACCCGTCCGAGCCGGCCGCCGAGCACCCAGGCAGCGCCTTCGCTCGGGCGCATCTGCGCGGAGGCGACGCGGAGCAGCGTCGTCTTGCCGGCCCCGTTGGGCCCGACGATCCCCCAGTGCTCGCCCTCGCCGGCCGACCAGTCGATCCCGTCGAGGATCGTCTTGCGAACGCCGTGCGACGTGCGCCACAGGCCGACTTGCTCGAAACGGACGGCCTCGGTCGGCACGGGCTGACTCTAGACGGACGGGCGCTACACTCGAATGAGATGCGCAGGTTGTCTGTGAGTCTCCTCCTAGGCATCGCGGCGATCGTCGTGCTGGCGCCCGCCGCAGGCGCCGCCCGGAGCGGCGCGACGCTCACGGCGGCTGAGCAGAAGTGGGTCACGCCGCTGATCAAGGTCTGGAACGTCCAGAACCAGAGCCTCCAGGTCGTCGTCTCGCAGGCGGCGGCGAAGAACGCGCTGATCGCAGGAGAGAAGCCGCAGAACCTGGCGCTCACCAATACGCTCGCGGCGATCGTGAACTGCAAGGAGCCCGCCGACCTGATCAAGCGGGCCGGCAAGTCCCCGACGCCGCGCCTTGTTGCCTTCCGTGACGCGCTCAACTCCGCGTGCATCCATGACCTGAACGGCGCCAACGACTTCGCGAAGGCAATCGGGGCTGTCGGAAAGGCGAACTCCAAACAGGCGCAGCTCCTGCTCAAGTCCGGCCTCAACGAGTTCAAACGAGGATCGGCGCAGCTCGCCAAGGCGTACGTCTCGCTCACCGCGCTCGGCGGCAAGAAGGGCTTCAAGGCCTAGCGATCCCCCGACCCGCCGTTAGGCTGAGCTCATGCCGGAACTGCCAGAAGTCGAGGCCTGGCGAAGGGCGCTCGACCCCGAGGTCAGCCAGAGCCCGGTCGAGCACGCCGGCCCGGCTCACATCGCCACGCTGAAGACGTTCGACCCGCCGCTCTCGGCTCTCGAGGGTCAAACGTTCGCGGGCGCGCGGCGGCGGGCGAAGCGGCTGCTCTTCCCGACCGAGGACGGGGAGCTGACGTTGATGGTGCACCTGATGAGCGCCGGGCGGATCCGCTATCTCGCTGCGGGCGCGAAAGGGCCGAAGACGCCGGTCTTCCGGCTGCGCTTCGCCGACGGCGCCGAGCTCGTGCTCACCGAGGCGGGCCGCAAGAAGCGCGCGGGCGTGTGGCTCCTGCGGCCGGATGCGGTGGCGGCCGAGCTCGCCCATCTCGGCCCCGAGGCCGACACGCTGACGGCCGAGACCCTGGCGCCGATCCTCGCCGACGACTCGCGGCGGCTTCATTCGCTGCTGAGGGACCAGCGGGCGATCGCCGGCATCGGCCGGGCGTGGGCCAACGAGATCCTGAACGCAGCGAGGCTCTCCCCCTACGCCCTCTCGACGCAGCTCTCCGACGAGGAGACCGCGCGGCTCGCAGCGGCGATCCACTCGGAGCTGGCGCGCGGCCTCGAGCTCCGGCTGACCGGCGCCTCGAACGAGGCGACCTACCGCGTTCACGACCGCCTCGGCCAGCCGTGCCCGAACTGCCAGACGCCGCTCGAGCGGGTCGACTTCGAGGAGCACACGATCTACTACTGCCCGACCTGCCAGACCGACGGGCGCGTGCTCAAGGACAGGCGGATGTCGAGGCTCCTCCGATGAGGATCGAGCAGGCGCACGAGGCGACCGAGGAGCTGCTCGCCGCGATCCACCGGCTGCTTCCCCAGCTCACCGAGGCGCGCACCCCGCCGACGCTCGAGCAGCTCGACGAGACGGTCAAGGGCCAGACGATGCTCGTGGCCCGCAACGACGAGGACGGCGAGATCATCGGCACGCTCACGTTGATCATGTACCGCGTCTCCTCCGGGCTGAAGGGACGCATCGAGGACGTGATCGTCGACAACTCGGCCCGCGGCCGGGGCGTCGGCGAGGCCCTCACCCGCGAGGGCATGGCCCGCGCGAACGAGGCCCGCGTCCTCATGCTCGAGCTCACCTCGATGCCCTACCGCGAGTCCGCCAACCGCCTCTACAAGCGCCTCGGCTTCGTCCGCAAGCCGACGAACGTCTACGTCTGGTGGCCGCGTTAACGCGGGGGAGCACCTCCGGTTCTCCCCCGCGGGCCCCCTCTCCGACATCTTTCAGCACGCGATGCCGGCCAGCCCGTGATGTCCGGCGACCCGCGCTTGTGGCCGGCGCACCGCAGCAATGGTGCGAAGCGCCAGGGGTTAGAGACCGTCTGCGCTGGCGGGGGTACCGGCAAGCCGGTACCCCCGCCGAAAAGTCGGTGTCAGACACCGTTACCAGAGTGTGGCGAGTTTCCGAAGAATCCCTGCAAAACCGCCCCTCCTACTGGCCCGAAAGCCGGTGTCAGACACCGGGTTTGACGGCTGGGGCGGGACGCGCGTGATGTGTCGTCGGGCGCGGTCGTTAGGGTCTCGGCCGTGATTCGTTTCCAGCCGCAGCGAGGTGGATGGCTCGAGGTCGTTTGCGGGCCGATGTTCTCCGGGAAGAGCGAGGAGCTCATCCGGCGGCTGCGGCGCGCGGAGATCGCGGGGCAGAAGGCGCTGATCGTCAAGCCGCTCGTCGACGACCGCTTCGACCTCGGCCATGTCGTCTCGCATGCCGGGGCGAAGATGCGGGCCGTGACCGCGGCATCCGGCTCCGAGGTGCTCAGGCTCGCGAGCGGTTACGACGCGGTCGGGATCGACGAGGTGCAGTTCTTCGACGATGGGATCGTCGACTCGATCTCGGCGCTCGTCGCGCGCGGAGCCCGCGTCGTCGCAGCGGGGCTGGCGCAGGACTTCCGCGGCGAGCCGTTCGGCTCGATGCCGACGCTGCTCTGCGTCGCCGAGTTCGTCGACAAGCTCGAGGCCGTCTGCCACCGCTGCGGCGGGCCGGCGACGCTGACGCAGCGGCTCGTCGATGGGCACCCCGCCCCGTACGACGGAGCGACGGTGCAGATCGGCGCGCTCGACTCGTACGAGGCGCGCTGCCGCGCCTGTTACGCCCCGGGGCGCGACGCCACGCTCGCCGCCGGCTCGGCCGCGTAACGGCGGCGCGCGGCC
Source organism: uncultured Actinomycetota bacterium (assembly GCA_963768435.1). Taxonomy (GTDB): domain Bacteria; phylum Actinomycetota; class Thermoleophilia; order Gaiellales; family Gaiellaceae; genus PALSA-600. Next base: position 141,031 of record CAVYIB010000027.1, on the reverse strand, counting down.
CGCGCGAGTACCGGAAGCTCCGCCAGGACGCGTTCCACCTCGCCCAGGTCCCGGTCGCGGAGCACCGCACGAACGCCTCGACCGACCGTGTCCACGTGGACGGTCGCGAGCTGAAGGCGGCGCTGCAACGGGCCCTGCACCTCGCGGAAGCTCTGGGCCTTCTCGAGCGGGACCCAGCAGGTGACCCGACGTAGCCGCCCGCTCGTGGTGACGACGCAGGTCGAGTTCCGGCCGGCCCGGAGCATCCGGTAGCGCAGCGGGCTCTTCCAGCGAGCCCGCGCCGGGGGAGGGGAGTCCTCGACGGGGCGGTCGGGGACGAGGCGGCCGAGCAACTCGTCGGCGAGGACTCGCGATCCGACCGGCAGCAAGGTGCGGAGCCGGCCGCGCTGCGCCTGGCCCTCGCCCTTCGACCGCTGACTACCCGCGACGTCGACCTCCAGCCGGCACCAGCCGAACTGGCGCCAGAGCAGCGGCTCGACCATCCGCACGGCCTGCACGCGGCCCGGCCTGATCGTCTCCGCGGTGAGCGCGACGAGCCCGGAGTGCACGCGAAGGCCATCGGGGCTCTCGGCGACCGTCAGGTGGTACTCCTGGTTGAACCTCCGCCAGACCAGCGTGGCGATGCCGATGATCCAGACGAGCCCGCCGCGGACGATGCCCTCGGCGGCGCTCGGTGAGAGCACAGCAGTCGCGATCAGCGCGACCGTCACGGCTTCGGCGAACAGCCCGACGTCACTGATCAGGATCGATGCGACGAGCCTCCCGGTCGGAACGACGAGGACGTTGCGCTCCTCGGGCGCTCGCGCCGACACCGGCGTGACGGGCGCCGGAGTCGCGCCACGCGCGAGTGCGAGCAAGCGCTCGCGGAGCGGCTCGACCTCCTTTTCGGGCAGGTAGGCGAGGCGCCCGGTGTTCCCGGTCGAGCCGCCCATCCGGAGGCGAAGCTCGGCGACCCGAAACAGGCGGGCGAGGCCGGGACGGACGATGTCGACCGACTGGAGCTGGGACAGCGGGAAGCGAAGGGAGCGCCGCCGAATCAGCCCCGTCTCGATCAGCACGTCGTCGTCCTCGATCCGCCAGCGGGTGACGAGCCAAGAGACGAACCCGAGCACCATCAACGCCGCCACGATGCCGATCTGGACGTACGCCTCGACCGGCGTGCGACCGCCGCGAAACAGGGTCGGGAGCAGCACGATCGCGATCGCAATCGTCCCGCGGCCCCCTCGCACGACGGGAGAGAGCGGGTGCAGCCGCTCCCAGGGCGTGTCGGTCACAGCCCCGCCGCCTGCGACTCGCCGAGCTCGGCCAGCCGGTCGCGCAGCCGCGCCGCCTCGTCGCGCGTGAGGCCCGGGATCCGCGCGTCGCTCGCCGCAGCAGCGGTATGCATGTGGACGGTGGCGAGCCCGAACGACCGCTCCAGCGGCCCCGCCCGCACGTCGATGAACTGCATCCGCCCGTAGGGCACCACCGAGAGCCGGTAGACCAGGACGCCGCGGCGAACGAGCAGGTCGTCCTCACGCTCGGCGTAGCCCCACGCGGAGAAGCGCCTGCCGAGGACACGCTCGACGAGCAGGCCCGCGACCAATGCCGCCCCGGCGGCGGCGACGCCGGCCCACTTCCCGACGGCGAGGCCGATCAACAGCCCCGCACCGACCACGGCGACCAGCGTGCCGAAGCCCACCTCGAGCCGGCGAAGCGTCAGCAGCCGCCGGTCGGGGCCGCGCCAGGTGACGTCTCCGGTCGCACCCACGTCCACGCAGCGAGTATGCCCGTGGGCTCAGATCCGGACGCGCAGCGACTCGCCGTCGACGGCAACGGAGCCGCCGAGCCGCTCGAGCGCGGCGCGTGCGACGAGCGCGCCGAGATCCCGCGGATCGCTGCCGTCGACGACCGGCGCCGCGGCCGAGGTCACGGGTGAGAGCGTCAGCTCACGGCCGTTCACCCTCCAGGTCACCTGGGAGAGCTCGCCGAAGCGCAACGCGGCGACAGCCAGCGCCGTCAGCGCCCGGCTGACGGTAAGCGCGTCGGTCTCCAGGATCGCGCCCGTCCCCTCGACGACGATCCGCTCGTCGCCGGAGGCCGCTGCGAGCTCGAGGGTGTCCGCGTCGAACGGCAGCGGGTCGTACCGCCCGGACTCGATCCGCGCTGCGAGCCCGAGCTGGTCGATCAGGAGCACCATCTGCGCCGAGGCCTCGTCGATCATCTCGATGAAGCGCGCGTCGCGCTCGCCCAGCTCCCCGGTCCGGATCAGTGTCTTGGCGAAGCCGGCAACGGTGGCGAGCGGGGTCCGCAGATCGTGACAGGCCAGCCCGACCAGGGCCGCGAAGCGATCCGCGTGGCCCGGGCTCGAGGCCGAGTCGCTCATGTGAGGCGCGCTGCGCCTCGGAGGCGAACCCTGTGCTCGGTGCCGGCGCGAAGGCGGCGTAGGTTCCCGCGATGCAGGAAGACGATCGCGCCGGCGGCAACGACGCCGAACGCGACGACGACGTCCGGGTAGCCGAACGCGTACGCGACGATCGGCAGCGCGACCGCGGTCACGATCGAGGAGACCGACGGGTAGCGGAACAGCGCGAAGGTCGCGACCCAGAGCGCCGCAAGCGGAAGGGCGACGAGGGGCGCGATCGCGATCACGACTCCTCCGCCGGTCGCGACCATCTTCCCGCCCTTCTCGAAACGCAGGAAGAGCGGCCTGGCGTGGCCGGCCATCGCGGCAGCGCCGGCGAGGATGCCGCAGAGGTGCGAAACGGCAAGCACGCCGACGAACGCGGGCACGAACCCCTTGAGCACGTCGAGGAGGACGACCGTCACGCCGAGCTTCGGGCCGTACGCGCGCCAGACGTTGGAGGCGCCGATGCTCCCGCTCCCCAGTTTGCGGATGTCGGAGTGGTGGAAGACCCGAACGAGCCAGTACCCCCACGGGCAGGAGCCCATCAGGTACCCGAAGACGACAATTCCGGCAAACGTCAAAAGGCCTTGGACTCCTTCACTGATGATCGAGGTAGCTGTGCAGCGAGTTCGCCGAGTATCGAGCTTTCACTACGCGTCGAACCGCTCGCAGCATATTCTCCCAACAAGATTGACACAGACAAAGGAGAACCGATGGCATTCGAGCTACCCCCACTCCCGTACGACTACGACGCCCTCGAGCCGACGATCGACGCCAAGACCATGGAGATCCACCACGGCAAGCACCATCAGGCGTACGTCACCAACCTGAACGCCGCGCTCGACGGCACCGAGTGGGCCGACCGCTCGATCGACGAGGTGATCAAGAACCTCGATTCGATCCCCGAGGAGAAGCGCGCCGCGGTGCGCAACAACGGCGGCGGTCACTGGAACCACTCGCTCTTCTGGCAGATCATGGAGCCGCGCGGTGGGGGCGATCCCTCCGGCGCGCTCGAGGCTGCGATCAACGACACGTTCGGCGACCCCGACCAGCTCAAGGCGCAGCTGAACGACGCCGGCGTGAAGCGGTTCGGCTCGGGCTGGACGTGGCTCGTCGTCGACGGAGGCGCGCTCTCGGTCGTCTCGACGCCGAACCAGGACAATCCGCTGATGGACGGCAAGACGGCCCTCCTCGGGATCGACGTGTGGGAGCACGCCTACTACCTCAAGTACCAGAACCGCCGCCCCGACTACCTCGCCGCCTGGTGGGACGTCGTGAACTGGGCCGAGGTCGAACGCCGCTTCGAGGCCGCCGGCGCCTAGCGCCGCGCAATCGGTGCCCCGGTCGTAAAACCGACCGGGGCTCGAACCCCGAATGAAGGACGGTGGCACTCGCTCTTCATTTAGACCCTAGGATTGCGCCCGTGTGCTCGGATGGGGAGCTCATTCAACGGACCGGTGAAGGCGATCGGGCTGCGTTCGACAAGCTGTACAGGCGCTATTCACGCCCGGTATTCGGGCTCGCGCTGAAGCGGCTCGGCGACCGGGGCCGCGCCGAGGACGCGGTGCAGGAGACGTTCGTCTCGATCTGGCGGTCTGCGCGCACGTACAAGCCCGAGCGTGGGCCGGGAGCGCCCTGGCTCTACGGTGTCGCGCGGAACGCGATCGTCGATCGCAGCCGTGCGCGAAACGAGCCGCCGACCGAAGCACCCGACGAGGCCGCCTCCGAGGCCGGCCCCGACGAGCGCGCCGAGCAGTCGTGGACGCAGTGGCAGGTGCACGGTGCGCTTGAACGGCTGCCGGAGCGTGAGCGCGAGGTGATCGCGCTCGCCTACTGGAGCGAGCTCTCGCAGAGCGAAGTCGCCGAGCGACTCGGAATTCCACTTGGTACCGTGAAGACGAGGACGCGTAGCGCGTTGATGCACCTGGCTGAGATGTTGGAGGGTGAGCTCGAATGACAGCGGATTTCGACCAGCTGGTCGACCTGGCGGACCTGAGCCCGGAGGAGCAGGCGCGCCTTCGGCGGGTGCACGAGATGCTCGTTGCCGCCGGCCCGCCGCCCGAGCTTCCCGGCGAGCTTTCGCAGCCTCCGGCCGAGGTCGGCGGCGAGGTCGTTCCGCTCGCGCCACGCCGGAAGCGTGCACCCGTCGCGGGGATCCTGATCGCGGCTGCCGTCGCGGCCGCCTGCTTCGGCGGCGGCTACGTGCTCGCCAACCAGGCGCACTCGAGCGCGATTCACGCCGTCCGCGTGGTGCCGATGTCGGGCCAGCAGAACTCCTTCGCGTCCCTCCGCGTCGGCTCCGCCGACAAGAGCGGCAACTGGCCGATCCAGCTCACCGTCAACGGCCTGAAGCCGCTGGACGACAAGTCGCGCTACTACCTGATGGTCTGGCGGAACGGCAAGCCCGCCGCCTTCTGCGGCACGTTCGAGGTGAACAAGGGCGGCCCGACGACGGTGACGTTCAACGTCGCCTACGGGATCACTTCCCACACCCGCTGGGTCGTGACCAAGCTGAGCCCCGGAACGAAGTTCCCGGGCTCGGTCGTGATGACGACCAGCTAGCACGGCGACCGGCTCCAGACACGCTCGTGGTGCAAGTCACAAGCCAACGACGCTTGCGACTTGCACCACTAAGTGGCCGAGCTACATTCGCTTAGGCGGCATCTGCGATGGCGTCATCCGCTGCGAGGCGACGCAGGGCGTCGGCCTCGATCTGGCGGACGCGCTCGCGGGTGATGCCGAGGCGCTTGCCGATCTGCTCGAGCGAGTTCGGGCCGTCGCCGACCAGGCCGAAGCGGAGCGAGATGACGTCGCGCTGCCGGTCGGGCAGCTTCGCGACGGCGCGCCGCACGGCGTCACCGCGAATCGTGGCGTCGACCTCATCCTCGGTCGTCGGGCCGGTGGCCGCGAACAGGTCGCCGAAGCTCGTGTCGCCGTCGGCGCCGATCGGGGCGTCGGTCGAGGCGACCGCACGGGCGGCCTCGCGCACCTCGCGCACCTGGGTGAGCGGGAGCTTCGAGTTCTCGGCGATCTCCTCGTCGGTGGCAGGGCGGCCGAACTTCGCGGACAGCTCACGCTCGGTGCGCGTCACCTTCTGCTCGCGCTCGACGACGTGAACCGGGATGCGGATCGTGCGTGCCTTGTTGGCGACGCCGCGCTGCACCGCCTGGCGAATCCACCAGGTCGCGTAGGTCGAGAACTTGAAGCCCTTGCGCCAGTCGAACTTCTCCGTCGCGCGGATCAGGCCGATGACGCCCTCCTGGATCAGGTCGCCGAGCGTGATGCCCTGCGTCTGGTAGCGGCGGGCGATCGAGACGACGAGGCGCAGGTTGCACGTGATCATGCGCTCCTTGGCCGCGCGATCTCCACGCTCGATCCGCTTGGCCAGCTCTACCTCTTCCGCAGCAGTGAGCAGCGGATACCGGCCGGCCTCGTTCAGGAACTGCTGCAGCGAGTCGGTCGTCAGGGGAGTGGACGCAGTCAGGTCGAGCTCGAAATCGTCGTCCTCGTCCTCCTCGGCATACGCGTCGTCGATCTCGTCGAGCACGTAGGTCGGGGCAACGGCCTCGGTCTCAGTCTCCGTCTCGTCTTCGATTGCGGTCAGAGCGCGCCCACGCCGCGGCTGCAGCTCGTCAGTCTCGTCTTGCAGGGTGAGGGTATCGATAGTCATGTGCTCCTCTATTCGTCATTTCCGGGGCGCGCGGTTTTCTCGAAATACCCAGCGCGTCTCGCCGTTCTCCTGGTTAAACGCCGTAAACGGCCCAATATTCGGACCTTCGGGTGAACTCTTAGAACCTTCTTAGGCTTTCAGGCCCTTAAGACGAGCTAAGGACGCGGCTAAGGGGCGACGCGGCCGTTCGCGACGAACGCCGCGTACGTGACCGGCATCTCGCGCTCGAGGAAGCGCTCCGCGGCCTTCGCGTACTCGCGGATCTCGAACTGCGCGAACTCCGAGTTGCGCAGCGAGCAGAAGTGCATCAGCGAGCGGGGATTACAACTCCAGAAGTACTTGGTGTACATCGCGAGCGGCAGGACGGTTCGCGCAACCTCCTTGGCGACGCCGAGCTCGAGCATCCGCTCGTACGAGTCGAACGCCCGAGCTGCCGTCTCCTCGATCTCCACCCGTGTCTGCTCGCGGATCGCGGGCTCGACGGGCTCGAAGGTGTAGGCGCCCGGCTTGCCAACCTGGGTCCGGACGAAATCGGGCACGTAGAACTCGGCCTCCATCTTCGAATAGCGCCCCGACCACTCGTTGAAGCTGTGGCCGGCCCTGTGGCGATGGTGCTCGCGCACCACGAAGATCGGTGCCTTGACGATGAACCGGAAGTAGCCGTGCTCGAACGGTGAGCCGTGGTGGTCCCGCATCAGGAACCGGATCAGCCCGCCGTCGCGCTCCGTCCACTCGTCGGAGGTGCTGTTGAACGAGACGCGCGCTCCGTTGACGACGGCGAGATCCGAGGCCAGGACGCCGTCGAGCGCGAGGAAGCCACGGTCGAGGACCTCGATCGTGTTCGTGTCGATCGCGTCGGGGCTCATGTCGATGACGGCGGACAAGGGTCAGCCAACCTAACCGCTGGCCCGGACGTACCGTAACGCCGCGGCAGCCCCGGCGCCGGCTGATCTGCTAGCTCACCGCCGCCTCGCGAGCGGCCTTCGCGATTGCCGCCTCCGACTTGCCCTCGCGGACCATCCGCTCGACCAGGATCTTGAGCCGGGCCTCGTCTGTCGCTGTGTGTCTCTCGGCCATCTAGATACCTCGCCGCCGGCAGGACCGGCAAACGCCCTCGCTCTGGCCGAACGGATCCGAGCCGAGGATCGATTCGCCGCAGCGCCGGCACGAGCGGCCGGCCTCGAGGCCGACGAGCGCTCTCAGCAGCTGTGTATGTCGTCACTGTCATTGCTTCCTCCGAACTATCGAAATCGTCAAACCATCATGGTACACGCTTGATTTGTACCACTTTCAGTGTGATCGCAGACCGGCGGTTCGTCAACCCGTAGGGCGGCTTTGCTAACAAAATTCTAATAGAACTGCTGTCGCTCAATCACAGCTCAGGACTTCACGAACTATGTTACCGTAACACGATGAAACCGACAGTTCGCGACGTTGCCCGGCTCGCCGGCGTCTCGGCGATGACGGTGTCGCGCGTGATCAACCGCGAGCCCCGGGTCAGCGACGAGACGCGGCGCCGCGTCGAGGCGGCGGTCGTCGAGCTCGGATACGTCCCGCGGCGCGTCGTACGCCGCAAGACGATCGGGTTGGTCGTTCCCGACATCGGAAACCCGTTCTTCACCCTGGTCGTGCGCGGCGCCGAGGACGTCGCCTGGAGCAACGGCCGGCACGTGATCCTCTGTAACAGCCAGGGCGACCTCGAGCGCGAGCACCACCACCTCGACGACCTGCTCGCCTTCGGCGTCGAGGGCGTCCTGATCGCGCCCGTGAGCGACCGCTCCGCGCCGCAGCTGCGCACGCTCAAGCAGCACGGGCTGCCCTTCGTGCTCCTCGACCGGTCGGTCGCGGGCTACAACGGCGACCTGGTCAAAGGCGACAGCGTCGCCGGGGCGCGCACTCTCGTCGATCACCTGATCGCGCGGGGTCACCACCGCATCGCGATGATCGCCGAGCCGACCGACGTGTCGACTGCACGCGACCGCATGCGCGGCTACCGGGAGGCTCTCGAGAATGCCGGCATCGAGCTGCGCCTCGAGCTGGTCGCAGAGTCGGGAGCCATCAACCCGGAGAGCGCACACGAGGCAACCCTGCAGTTCCTCGATCTTCCCGAGCCGCCGACGGCGATCTTCGCCGTCAACAACGTCGCAGCCGTGGGCGTTGCCGAGGCCGCCCGCGAGCGCGGCCTCGCGATCCCCGGTGACCTAGCGCTCGTCTGCTTCGACGATCTCGGCCAGGCCTCTCGCATCGACCCGTTCCTGACCGTCCTCGCCCAGCCCGCGGAGACGTTCGGAACGATCGGGATGCAGCTCCTGCTCGACCGGTTCGCGGGCCGCGTGGACGAGCGGGAGCGCATCGTCGTCCTGCCCGGCGAGCTCGTCGTCCGCGCCTCGTCGGGAGCCGCCGGCTCCGTTTGAACTCAGCCGGCGGCGACGCGGGAGGGCGCGACGTATCCGTTCTCGACGAGCAGCCGGGCGCGCTCCTCGTACACCGCGGGATCGGTCGGGGCCCACGTGGCGAGCCCGTCGACGTAGCGGTTGAACATGCAGAAGGCGGCGGCGATGAGCACCGTGTCGTGGATCTCGATGTCCGTCGCGCCCTCGCGGCGGGCGGCGGCGACGTCGTCGGCGGTGACCGAGCGCCCGTCCTCCTTCACCTTGGCGGCGATCGCGAGCAGGGCGCGCAGCTTGTCGCTGATCGGCGCGGACGAAGGATCGAGCTTCACCTCGTCGACGAGCGCCATCCCGCCGTCGAGCTGCTCCGCGGCGAACGCGCTGTGTGATGCCTGGCAGAAGGCGCACTCGTTCAGGTTCGAGACGTAGGCGGCGATCAGCTCCCGCTCGCCGCGGCTCAGCGTGCTCTCGTCGCGAAGCAGCACCTCGGCGAGGTCGCAGAGCGGCTTGGCGGTCTCGGGCCGGAATTCGAAGGCGCTCCGGATCCCGGGCACCCCGACGGGCAGGTCGATATGTGGCACGGTTCCTCTCCTTCCGTTATGGCTCTCAGTGCGTCGCACGGATCTGCGAGTCGATGACGGCTCCCATCGGGACCGGGTTCGCCGAGAGCTCGTTCCCGCGCAGGTCGGCCTGCGACTGGAAGCTCGCGAGCACGCCGAACCCGCGCCTGGTCGGATTGCCCGACGCCGTGTCCGGCCGCGTGCCGACGACGGTGTTGTGCTCGATCATGCACATCGAGCGGTCATTGCAGAAGATCCCGATCCCGAGCGCTCCGCTGACAGTGTTATCCATCACGGTCCCCATGGACATCTCGGTCACCGAGATACCCCGCATCTGGGTCCCGCTCACGCGGTCGTGCATGATCTCCGTCATCGACGAGTGGGTCGTGATGCCCTCCATGCCGCCGATCACGGTGCAGCCCTCGACCATGCTCATCCCGAGGTTCATGTTGTAGGAGATGTCGATCCCCTGACCGAGCGAGTTGCCGTGCATGTCGACGGTGCAGTCCTTGATCATCACGTTCGCGAGCCGCACGTGAATCCCGTCGAGCTTCGCGCCCGAGACGGACACGCCGTCGAGCACCGTCCCCTGGACGCCGTCGACGGTGATCCCGTTCTCGCCGCCGACGACGGTGACGTTCTGGATCCGCACGTCGTTCGCCTTGACGACGATGCCGCCCCGGACGATCGCGCCGGGATCGCCGACGAGAACCTCACGCCGGGTGATCACGAGCGGCCCCTTGTGGACTCCGGCCCGGAGATGCACAACCGGCGGCTGCATGGCGTACGCGGTCGCGCCGGCGCCCGCGAGCGCGACCACGGCCACGACTGCCGAAGCGCCGCCGAGGCGTCCGAGCTCACCTCCCTCTTCCGCGTAGCCGAGACGGGCCAGTGGGAAACCGGCATGGCCGAGCAGCTGGGCGAGCAGCCAGCCGACGGCAAAGAGTGCGACGGCCTGGCCGAGCGGCGCCGCGATCTCGAGCAGCCGCATGGCGCCGAGCAGAAGGCCCAGCTCGAGCAAGCCGAGCGGCACGGCCATCCAGCCGGCCTGGTAGGCGAGCACGCGGTCGTACAGCTGCGTGTCGAGTGCGACGCCGATTCCGACCATGAGCGCGACCGCCTCGATGGGCCACCACCGGTGTGTCGCGCCTGCGAGCGCGCACGCGATCACGATCACCGGCAGGAGCACGGCGAAGCGCGACTCGATCCTGCCTCTCAGCGTGTAGGACATGAGCCTCTCCTTGTGCTCAAGACGAGCCGATCCGGCGCAGGAAGCCGTGGGCGACATACCGGGCCCCGGCCAGGGTGTCCGCGGCCGGGAAGGCATATTGCGCCGGCGCACCGGCGAGAGCGAGCGTGCGCGACTCGTCGGTGAGCGACGGCACCGAGCCGTCGGGCGCGAGGACGATCCAGCCGTCGACGGTCTCGAGGCCGTGCTCGCCCACGAGCGAGGCGAGCAGCGAGTTGTGTTGAAACCCTCGCTGAAAGCCGGTTGCGCAGATCACCTGCTCGCTCCCGTTCAGCGACGGCTCGACCCGGAACCGTCCCTCGGCGGCGGCGCCGGCGAGCGGCGCGTCCCAGGTCGGCCCCGCCGGGTACGAGGGCGCAAGCAGCGCCTTCAGGCGAGCGGCCCGCTCTCCCGGGCCGAGCCGGTGGAAGTCGGCGAGCCCGCGGCGTGAGAAGTACTCGCGCGGCACGTTCAGCGGCCTCCGCAGAGGCTCACGGCGCCGGACCGAGACGACCTCGGCGCCCGCCTCGAGCGCATTCAGCCATTCCGTCGCGGCCGCCAGGCCGGCACCGATCACGGTCACGGTCCGGGCGTACTCGTGGGGCTCGTAGGAGTGGACGGCGCGCGGGTCGTGGAGCAGCTCCTCGGGCACGTTCAGGCCCGGATGGCCCGGCGCGACCAGCACGTGCGAGAACGGCCCCTCACCGTCGAGCTCGAAACCGCCCCCGACTGCCTGGATCCGGGCAACCCGCGTTTGGCGCAGGCTCCTGTCCCAGCCACTCCGGCTCCGCAGCTCCTCGACATGAGCCAGGAACTCGGCCACCGTGGGGTGGTAGCGGTCGAGCAGCGAGGCGACGAGTGGCCCGGGGGAGCGTCGCTTCACGGCCGACCGGACTGCGAGCCCGGGGAACGAGGTCGCGGAGCAGTGACCGTCGCTCTCGGAGCGCATCGTGCGCTGCCTGATCGCTGCCGCCCGCTGCCGCCAGGAGGCCGCGGGGTCTTCATCCGTTCCGTAGACCGCGATCTCCTCGGGCTCGAGGCCGCCGCGCCGTAGGGTCTGGTAGGCGGTGAATCCCGCAAGCCCGGAGCCGACGACCGCCACGCCGGCCATCACTTCACCGAGCCGGCCAGCAGCCCCTGGACGAAGTAGCGCTGGAACGCGAAGAAGACGGCCAGCGGAACGAGGAGGGAGATGAACGCGGCGGGAGCGATCACGTCGATGCTCGTCCCGAACTCGCGCAGCTGCCCGAAGATCCAGACGGTGATCGGCTGCACCCCGAAGGTGAGCGAGACGATCAGGTCGTTCCAGGTCCAGAGGAACTGGAAGATCGCGAGCGAGGCGATCGCCGGCAGCCCAAGCGGAAGGATCAGCCGTACGAAGATCACGAACTCGCTCGCCCCGTCGATCCGGGCGGACTCGAGGATGTCCTTGGGGATCCCGGTGAAGAAATTTCGCAAGAGGAAGATCGCGAAGGGCAGCCCGAAGGCGGTGTGGAAGAGAACGATCCCCCAGACCGTCCCGTACAGGCTGAAGGTGTCGTAGAGCCGGAACATCGGGATCAGCGCCATCTGCAGCGGGACGACGAGAAGCCCGATCACGCCGATGAAGATCCAGTCCCGCCCCGGGAACTCGAGCCAGGCGAACGCGTAGCCGGCCATCGCCCCGAACACCACGACGAGGAGCGTGTTGCCGATCGCGATGTAGAGCGTCGTCTTCAGCGCGCTGACCATGCCATGGTTGTGGATCAGCGCGTGATAGTTCGAGAAGGTGGCGAGGCTCGGCTTGGAGAAGATCTGCCACCAGCCCTTGGAGGCGAGCTGCTGGGCGGGCATGATCGACGTCGCGAACAACCCGACCGTCGGCACGAGCCAGAGCAGCCCGAGGACGATCAGGAGGATCTGCACCGGCGCCTTGGCGACCCAGCGCAGGATCTTCGCAGCGACACTCTCTTGCGGCTTCGGGACCTCGACGGCGACGGTCGTAGGCGCTGCGACGGACGTCACTTGTTCTCCATCCTGAAGCGGCGGACGTTCAGCATCAGCACCGGGATGACGAGCACGAACAGGAACACCGCGATCGCGGAGCCCGTGCCGAAATCGTTGACGCCGCCGAAGGCGGTCCGCCACATCGCGAGCGCGATCACGTTCGCGTTCTGCTGCGTCGACTCGGGAGCAAGAGCGATCACGAGGTCGAAGACCTTGAGCACGTTGATCACCATCGTGATCGCGACCACGACCAGCACCGGCGCGAGCAGCGGCACGGTGACCCGCCGGAAGACCTGCCATTCACTCGCCCCGTCCGTACGTGCGGCCTCGAGGACGTCTCGGGGCATCGCCGCCAGGCCGGCCGCGACCACGACCATCGAGAACCCGGCCCAGATCCAGATGTAGGCGATCAGGAGCGCCGGGGTGATCAGCTTCGGCCCGAGCCACGAATAGCCCGCGAACGGCTTCGCAAACGTCTGCGCGCCGATCGCCGCCCGGTAGGTCCCGGGCGACAGCCCGGAGAAGTCGAAGGTCCCGTCGGGGCTCGATCTCGAGGACTGGATCACCTTTCCGGCCGCCGAGCGCAGCTCGACGGTCACGCCGGGCAGGCCGAGCTCTCCCTTCTCGACGACCCCGGTCTTGCCGCCGCCGGGCTTGAAGTCGCGCCACACCGTTCCGACGATGTCGCCCGACCTCGGGGCCGGGTGGACCGCCTGGATCGAGCCCGAGGGCACGTCGGCCGGGCGCGATGCCGGTCAGGCCGAGCAGCGCGACGCTGCCCGGGCGAAGCGGGGTCCGGAGCACCATCGCGCCGCCCGCCGTCGGCTGCTGGAGCGCGGGCGAAGACGGGAACGCCTGCGAGAGCACGCCCGGCGGGCTGAACACGTTGGAGACGCTCCGGGTCAACGCGTTCACGGCCCCGAGATTCGGATCCTGCTGGTACATGATCCGCCAGGTGACCCCGGTTGCGAAGGCGGAGATCGCCATCGGCAGAAAGACCACGGTCTTGAACGCGACCTTCCACCTGACCTTCTCGAGCATGACCGCGAACAGCAGTCCGATTGCCGTGACGAAGGCCGGGACGACGGCAACCCAGATCGCGTTGTTCTTGATCGCCGTCTCGAGAGTCGAGGTCGTGAAGAGACGCTTGTAGTTGTCGAGCCCGACCCAGGTGCCCAGGTAGCCGCTCTGACCGAAGAAGCTGCGCAGGATCGTGTAGACGACCGGGTAGACCACCCAGACGCCGAGCACGAAGAGCGCAGGGGCGAGAAACGCGGCTCCCGTCAGGTAACGGCGCCAGCTACGGCCCTCGCCCGACTCGGGTGGAGCCGCCGCCGCAAGCGACGGCTCCACCGTGATCCCCCCCGTGCTCAACGCGCTACTTGCCCTTCTTGTACGCCGCGGTCGCGGCCGTCTCGAGCTGCTTCGCGATCCCGGTGACGTTGGACGGGTTCTTCAGGAACGTCTGGAAGATTCCCCACTCCCCCTGCCCCGTGGTCGCGCCGAACGAGGCGGGCTGCTCGTCGGACATGTCGAAGACGACGGACTGGGCCTTGCCCATCGCCACCTGGTTCGCCTTGTCGATCGCGGTCGGGAAGACCGACAGGTTCACGTTGTGGTTGCCGGACGCAAACCCGCCGTCCGCCGCCCATGCGTTGGCCGCGGCCGGCGTCGCCAGGAACTTCACGAACGCCTGGACGGCCGGTGTGTTGTTGAAGGTCACGAACAGGTCACCGCCGACCTCGACGCCGGTGGCGCCGGGGCCCGGCTTGATCGTCGGGAACGGCACGACCTGATAGCCCGAGCCTGCCTTCGACTTCGTCGAGGACTGGATCACGCCCGAGACGAAGTCGCCCTCGAACACGATCGCGGCCTTCGGCGGGGAGCCGAACGCGTTCGTCACCGAGTCGTTGAAGCCGTACTGGAGAGCCCCGCTCGTCCCGCCGGCCATATCCGAGCTCGTCCCGATGATCTGGGCCATCTCCTTCAGCGCGGTGATCACCGTCGGGTCGGTCCACTTGATCTGGTGCGCCGTCAGCTTCGCGTACGCCGTCGGGCCGAACGTGCGGAGGTAGATGTTCTCGAAGAGGTCCGTCAGCGTCCAGCCGTCGGCTCCCCCGATCGAGAAGGCGGGAGTCCCTGACGCGAGCAGCGTCTTCGAGGCCGTGATCAGCTGAGCCCAGGTCTTCGGCGCCTGGACCCCAGCCGCCTTGAAAGCGGGCACGTTGTACCAGAGCAGGGACTTGTTCGAGGCCTTGAAGACGAGGGCGTAGAGCTTGCCGTTGAAGGTCCCGAGCGTCCTCCAGCCGGCGGAGAAGTTCTTCCCGATCGTCGAAGCCGCATAGGTGATCGGCTTCAGGTGCCCCTGCTGGACGAGCTGCTTCACATATCCCGGTTGGGCAATGTCCGCCATGTCGGGCGGGTGACCGCCTGCGATCGAGGTCGAGAGCACCGTCGAGACGTTGTTGCCGAGCGGGTTGTACTTGATCTTGACGTTCGGATAGACCTTGTTGAAGGCCGAGATCACCTTGCCGAACGACTTGGCCTCCGAGCCGGTCCAGACTCCGTCGAAGGTGACGGTGCCCGAGACTCCTGCGGCGCTCGTCGCTGCCGACGCAGCCCCTCCGTTCTTCGCGCTCCGGCCCGCGGCGGCCCCGATCAGAACGAGCGGGAGTACCGCTGCCACGATGACGGCACCGAACACGTGGTGCTTCTTCACTGTGCTGCTCCTTTCATCGCTGATCCGTCGTAGATCCCGAGCCCCGAGTCGGGATCGAAGAAATGGAGGGAACGGGTGTCGACCGCCACCTCGATCGCCTGCCCGGTCCGCGCCCCTGACCTGGGCCCGAACCGCCCGACGAACGTCGCCTTGTTGCCGTCGGCCAGCTCGCCGACGGCCCGTTCGTCGCCGACGTCCTCGGCGAGCTCCCGCACGTCCTCGGTGGCGGCGGGCTTCGCCTCGATCGCGAAATGAACCATGATCTCCGAGCCGAGAGCCTCGGTCAGCTCGGTTGTCCCGCGCAGCCGCCGCTCGGCGGGCGCGTCGGGAGCGAGCTCGGCATCCTCGAGATCCTCGGGCCGGATGCCGAGGATCACCGTGCGGCCCACGAAGGACACGAGGTCCGGGCGCGCCGCAAGCGTCTCGTCCGAGACTGCAATGGGCTGCTCCCCGAGCCTCACCGCGTAGCCGCCGTTCTGCTGCTCCAGCGTCGCCTCGACCATGTTCATCGCCGGGCTTCCGATGAAACCGCCGACGAAGAGGTTGACCGGCCGGTCGTAGAGGGTCTGCGGATCGGCGACCTGCTGCAGCTCGCCCTTGCGCATGACGGCGACGCGGTCGCCCATCGTCATCGCCTCGACCTGGTCGTGCGTGACGTAGAGGGTCGTGACTCCCAGGTCGCGCTGCAACCCCGCGATCTCGGCGCGCATCTGCACGCGCAGCTTCGCGTCGAGGTTCGAGAGCGGCTCGTCCATCAGGAACGCGGCCGGCTCGCGCACGATCGCCCGGCCCATCGCCACGCGCTGCCGCTGGCCACCCGAGAGGGCTCGGGGCTTGCGCTGAAGGAACGGCTCGAGCCCGAGGACCCGCGCGGCGTTCGCGACGCGGCGCTCGATCTCGGCCTTCGCCACCTTCTTCACCTTGAGGCCGAAGGCGATGTTGTCGTAGACCGAGAGATGCGGATAGAGCGCGTAGCTCTGGAACACCATCGCGATGTCGCGGTCGCGCGAGGGAACGTGATTGACGACGCGGTCGCCGATCCGCATGACGCCGCCCGAGATCTCCTCGAGCCCCGCCACCATGCGCAGCGCCGTCGTCTTCCCACACCCGGACGGCCCGACGAGGACGACGAACTCCCCGTCGGCGATGCCAAGGTCGAGGCCGTTGACCGCCGTCGTACCGTCCGCGTAGGTCTTCGTAACGCGTTCGAACGTGACAGCAGCCACTAAGTGATCCTACTTCGTGGGACGTCTCGTCGCCAGGTCCGGAGCTCAACCCGTCCGGGAGACCATGAGGCGCCGCCAACCTCGCCGGTCGCGGCAGACTTCCGGCGGTGTCCAACCGAGATCTCGCCCCAGCCGACCCTGCCGAGTGGTTCGAATCCGACCCGCTCTGGTTCAAGCGGGCCGTCTTCTACGAGATCCACATCCGCGGCTTCTCCGACTCCGACGACGACGGGAACGGCGATCTGCGGGGAGTGACGGACAAGCTCGACTACCTGCAGTGGCTCGGCGTCGACTGCATCTGGCTCTTGCCGATGTACCCCTCCCCGCTGAGGGACGGGGGATACGACATCGCCGACTTCCTCTCGGTGCATCCCGACTACGGCACAGTCGCGGACGTTGCGAGCCTGCTCGACGCCGCCCACCGGCGCGGGATCCGCGTGATCGCAGACCTGGTCATGAACCACACCTCGAGCGACCACCCGTGGTTCCAGGAGGCTCGATCCGACCCGGCCTCGCCGAAGCGGGACTGGTACGTGTGGTCGGACACCGACACGCGCTACCCGGACGCGCGGATCATCTTCGTCGACACCGAGGTCTCGAACTGGACGTGGGACCCGGTCGGCGGTCAGTACTACTGGCACCGATTCTTCGCGCATCAGCCGGACCTGAACTACGACAACCCCGAGGTGCAGGAGGCGATGCTCGACGTCCTGCGCTTCTGGCTCGACCTCGGCCTCGACGGCTTCAGGCTCGACGCGGTGCCCTACCTGTTCGAGCGCGACGGGACGAACTGCGAGAACCTGCCCGAGACGCACGCCTATCTCCGGCGCGTTCGCGCCGAGGTCGACGCGCGCTACCCGGACCGGGTCCTGCTCGCCGAGGCGAACCAGTGGCCTGCGGACGTCGTCGACTACTTCGGGAACGGCGACGAATGCCATATGGCCTTTCAGTTCCCCGTTATGCCGAGGCTATTCCTCGGGATCCGGCGCGAGGACGCGCGGCCGATCGTGGAGATCCTCGAGCAGACCCCCGCGATCCCCGAGCGGGCTCAGTGGGGGCTCTTCCTGCGCAACCACGACGAGCTCACCCTCGAGATGGTCACGGACGAGGAGCGCGACTTCATGTACGCCGAGTACGCGAAGGACCCGCGCATGAGGCTGAACCTCGGCATCCGCAGGCGGCTTGCTCCCTTGCTCGACAACGGGCGCGACGAGATGGAGCTGCTCATGGCGATCCTCTTCTCGCTTCCCGGCAGCCCGGTCCTCTACTACGGCGACGAGATCGGCATGGGCGACAACGTCTATCTCGGCGATCGCGACGGGGTCCGCACCCCGATGCAGTGGACCGGCGACCGGAACGGCGGCTTCTCGCGCGCCGACTTCGCCCGGCTCTATCTGCCGCCGCTCATGGACCCCGTCTACGGATTCCAGGCGGTCAACGTCGAGGCACAGCTGCGAACACCGACCTCGCTGCTGCGGTGGGTGCACCGCTACATCGCATTGCGGAAAGAGCACCCCGTGTTTGCGCTCGGCAGCTACGAGCCCCTGCACACCGAGAACGAGCGGATCCTCGCGCACATCCGCAGGCACGAGGACGAGATCGTGGTCTGCGCGCACAACCTCTCGCGCTCCCCGCAGCCGGCCGAGCTCGATCTATCTGCGTTTTCTGGGTATGCACCCGAGGAGATGCTCTGGCACACGGCGTTTCCCCCGATCGGCGAGCTTCCGTACCTGCTCACGTTCGCCGGTCGCGGCTTCTACTGGTTCTGGCTCCGGAAACCCGCAGAATGAACGGCGAGGCGGGCAGCTACAGGACCGTCCCGGACGCCGAGATTCGCGAGTTCGTCACCTCGCAACGCTGGTTCGGCGCCAAGAATCGCGAGATCGTCGAGTTCGCCGTGCTCGACGAGATCGACCTCGCGCCGGGAGCGGAGTCGCTCGTCAGCACTCTGCTCGAGGTTCGCTTCAGCGGCGGCACGCACGACGTGTACCAACTCCTCGCGCGGCCCGCCTCGAGCGACGACCTGGAGGCATCGCTCGACGTGTTCGGCGATTCGGCGGCGGTGGCCCGGCTGATCGAGCTCGCTGCGGGCGGCGCGATCATGCCCTCGGGCGCAGGCGCAGTCGAGTTCTCGTCCCTCGGTGGGCTCGCGATCCCGACCGGGGCGGACGTTCGCCCGCTCGGTGTCGAGCAATCGAACTCGTCCGTGGTCGTCGACGACGAGCTGATCGTCAAGCTCTACCGCAGGCTCGAGCCGGGCACCAACCCCGAGCTCGAGCTGCTCCGGTTCTTCGGCCGCACCGGATTCCCGCATGTCCCCGAGCTCCGCGGCTGGTGGGGCTACTCGGGCACCCCGATGACCGCGACGCTCGGCATCGCACAACGCTTTCTCCCCGGTGCGCGCGACGGCTGGGAGCTCGGCCGCTCGCTGCTCTCAACCGACCCGGGCTCGTTCCTCGCCACTCTGAAGAGTCTCGGCTCCGCAGTCGGGGCAATGCACAGCGCGCTCGCAAGCGATCGGGATGACCCCGCCTTCGCGCCCGAGGTCGCGAGCCCGGAGGCTCTCGGGCTGCTGACCGCGACGATCGACGACGAGATCGAGCAGGTCTTCGACCAGCTTCCCGACGATGAGGCGGTCGCCCCGATCTCGGGCTGCGGTGAGGCTGTCCGGCAGGTGCTCCACGGTCTCGCGCCGGCGGGCTCCGTGGGGCAGCTCATCCGCCTCCACGGCGACCTTCACCTCGGGCAGGTGCTGCGCGCGGAGGACACCTGGTACGTGATCGACTTCGAGGGCGAGCCGGCCCGTTCGCTGGCCGAGCGGCGCGCGAAGCACTCGCCGCTTCGAGACGTGGCGGGAATGCTGCGCTCGCTCTCCTATCTGGCCGCCGTCACCGGCCACTCCGGAGACGAGACGGAAGCACGGGCCCGAGAGCTGTTCCTGGACGGCTACCTGGATGCGGTGCAGAGTGTCGGCATCCTCCCACCGTCACCGCAGCTCGAGCGGCTGATCGGCATCTTCGAGCTCGAGAAGGCCGTGTACGAGCTTCGCTACGAGCTCGACCACCGCCCCGACTGGGTGCACATCCCCGTCTCGGCACTCGAACGGATGCTCTCCCGCAACGGGGAGTGACGGGGGTCGACCGCCGTGGAGATCCAGATCGGAACCTCGGGGTGGTCGTATCCGAGCTGGCGGCCCGGCTTCTACCCGGCCGGCCTGCAGCCGGGTGGGTTCCTGGCCCACTACGCGTCACGGTTCAGCACGGTCGAGTTGAACACGACCGCCTACCGGCTCCCTTCGGCAGAGCAGTTCGAGCGCTGGGGACAGGCAGCGCCCGGCGGATTCACGTTCGCGCCGAAGCTCGCGGTCGCGAGGCCCGAGCGGATCGGCGCCTACCTGCAGCGGGTCGCCGGCCTCGGTGCGGCCCTCGGGCCGATTCGGGTCGTGATCCAGAGTGCGCGGGACGACGACCTGCTCGCCTCCATCCTCGAAGCGACCGCCGGGCGGGAGCTCGCATTCGACTTCCGTCACGACTCATGGGCCGGGACGGACGGCGTCGTTGCCGTGAACGACTTCGAGGCGGAGCCGTTCCGCTACATACGGCTGCGCGAGCCACCGTACTCCGAGAGCGACCTCCAGGCTTTCGCCGCGCGCCTGCGCCCACCCGCGCTACGTCTTCTTCCGCCACGAGGACGAGCCGACGGCGCCCGCGTACGCGGCGCGCCTGGGCGAGCTTCTCAGCGGTGCTGCGCCGCCGCCTGGGTGACCGCAGCCGGCGCTGGACGCGGCGGCGGTTTCGAATCGACGAGCACCGCAGCGGCGAGCAGCACTGCCACGCCGACGAGGCTCTCCCCGGCCAGGCTGCGGCCCACGCGTCCGAGCGTCCCCTCACCGGCATCGCGGAGCTTCGGCCGGACGAAGAAATGGTGGACGGCACCCCAGGCGACTGCGGCCGCGACCAGCGACACCTTGATCGAGAGCACGACGCCGTAGCGCTGCGTCCAGAGGTCGCGCAGGTGCGGCACGCGGACGATCGCGAGGTAGGTTCCCGCGACGAGCACGAGCCCGACCAGGACGACCGCGACACGCGAGAACCTGTAGAACGACTCGCGTCCGAGCCCGCGGTCGGCCGGCCAGACCGCGATCGCGAGCGACAGCAGCCCTCCGAGCCAGAGCGACGCCGCCGACAGGTGCACCCAGTCGGCGAGCTCGGTCGCCTTCGACGATCCAGCGTCGACGGCGTCGTGCCCCGAGAGCGAGAGGCCCGAGACGAGCGCCAGCGAGAGGACGAACGCCACGGCCAGCAGATCACGGCGCTCGAGCAGCCACGAGAGAAAGATGAACGCAGCGACCAGGGCGAACCCGAGCGTCATGATCACGAACGCCTGCCCGAATCGCGTGCCCTGGGCGATCGGAGTCAGGTCGCCATAGATGTACTTGCCGAACGGCAGCTGGAGAACGTCCTCGGTGCGCAGGCAGAACCCGAGGATCCCGACCTCGACCGCGCCCACGACGCCGACCCCCGAGAGCACGTACAACCGCTTCGAGACGCGAGGTGGCACAGGCTCGCGTAGGCAGATCAGCCGGAAGCCGAGCGACCCGATCAGGACGGCAAACGACAGGAAGTACAGCCAGCGAACAACGTGCTCGGTCGACGTCGGCCCGCCCGCGCCGAACGCGTCCATCGGCGGCGGCGCCTTCATCCTGACACCGAACGTCCAGACCCCGGAGACCACGTGGCCGTCCGACGAAAGGGCGTGCCAGCGCACCGTGTACGCCCCGGTCGGCAGCTTCGGCATCGGCGCGACGACGCTCCGCCCGCGAGCGACGGCCTTCCCGCCGAACGACCGGCCCTGGGCGTTGTACACACGGATGTACGGGAACGACACGAACTGGTCGAAGCCGAGCGTCACCGCCTTCGGGGACACCTGCAGCTCCTGCTGGAAGCCCGGGCTCTCGGCCCTGAGCGACGCGTGTGCCCACGCGAGCGCCGGCGCCACCAGGGCGCAGGCGCAGGCGAGTACGAGGAGCCTTTTCACCGGTGCGGCGCTCCCGCGAGCGGCGAGAGGTGGCCGAACACCGGAGCGATGTCGCGATCGCAGAAGAGC
Source organism: uncultured Actinomycetota bacterium (assembly GCA_963768435.1). Lineage (GTDB taxonomy): Bacteria > Actinomycetota > Thermoleophilia > Gaiellales > Gaiellaceae > PALSA-600. The sequence goes on along the minus strand of CAVYIB010000027.1, from coordinate 119,760 downwards.
ATCAGCGCCAGCGCGATCACGACCAGCCCGAAGGCACCCTTCAGCCGCGTCGAACGCGGCCGGAAGACGAGCGCGAGCGGGACGAGCGCGCCGACGATCAGCGTCCACCCGATCAGATGGTGCAGGAACGCGGCCCGGGCGAAGAACCACGGGCTCTGCTCGTGCACGAGGAATGCCAGGCCCGAGAGCGCGATCCCGGTAGGCGCCGCGAGCCGCCACCAACGGCTCGTCAGCTTCCCCTTTGCGAGCCCGAGCTCGGCCGCACCCATGATCATCAGCGACTGCGCCCACACGCCGTGCGCGATCATGTGGATCGCCGAGTTGGTGTAGAGGGCCATCACGGGCCACATCAGGATCCCGAGCCCGAACGCGATCGACGGCCACAGGTAGACCCGCCACGGGCGCAGCTGCCAGATCTCGCGGCCGACGATTCCCTCCGCGACCATGATCAGGCCGAGGATGAGAACCCCCGTGCCGAACCACCAGTGGACCATCTCAGCGTGAGGCTCCACGATGCTCCTCGAGATCCTCGATCAGCGGGCGGGCGATCACCAGCGAGAAGAACAGCCCCGCCCCGGCAACGAGCAGCGGCGGCTCGGCCAAGAGCCACCAGAGGCCCTGGTGATGCGGGTGCAGCAGGGTCAGCCGGTACGGCTGGATAACGGCCCAGATCAGGCCTGCTGCGATGGTGACCGGGCCCAGGAGGCCGATCGCCCGTGCGCGCCGGCTACGAACACCGAGCCCGCTCGCAACATGCGAATGAAGTTGTGTTTCCACTCTCTCTCCCTTCGAGACGTCGACAAGACCGACCCGCGGCGTGGAACAGCGAAGCGCGGGTCAGGCGGGGAGAGGCGGCGGGCGCGAGTCGAACGACTCGCCGAACAGGCTGCGGGGAGCGCGATCGTCGCAGGGACGGCTGCGACGGAGAGCAGGAGCGTTCTGACCGAGCCGCAGGCCGCGGCAGGCGATCGCAAAGGTCGCCGTGGCGTACCGCTCGACCTCGGCGAGCCAGTCGCGCACGGCGGCCCAGCCGACGGCGACCAGCACCGAGACGACGGCGAAGACAGGCAGCGCGTAGGTGTGGAGCCACGGCGCGAACAGCGGCCAACCGCCTTCGTAGACGCGCTCGGCGTCGTTCTGGATCAGGTACCAGAGGGCCGTGGCCCCGAAGGCCGCCAGCCAGAGCCGCGGCGTGACCGAGACCCGGAGCCTCGGCGCGCCCGGACGGCGATGGCCGAGGCCGCGCAGCATGCTCTCACCGGCACTCGCGGCCAGCTGGGCCCGCACGAGCCGCCAGGCGACCGCGGCGAGCGCCAGAGCCGCAGCGATTCGGATCCCGGCCAGCAGGAACGGGTAGTAGGACGCCACCGGTGCCACGCGCGGCCTCACCGCGAAGATCCGATCGAGACGCAGCGTGACACTGCGGCCGGTGAGCTCACCGACCAGGGCGAGCAGGGCGAACCCCACTACCTGGGTCGACCTCCGACGTGCCCGTCGCACGTTTCGATCATACTCCCCCGCTGCCGGCCGCCGAAGCGTCGCAACCGGGCTCAGCGCTGCGTAATTGTTACGCATCGGCCCGCATAGATCTCGTAGTTACCGCGAATTGCCGCCGCTTCCACCCGCTCCTAAGCTCGAAGCAAAGCTCGACGAGCGCGACCAGGGGGTTCGCCGTCCGAGTGACTGGACAGGAAGGCAGAGATCGAGCCCGTCAGCGGGCTCGGTCTCGTGGGCGTCCCGTCCGCGCAGTCGTAGTTTCCCGCACCGAAGTAGTAGTTCGTGCGCTTGTGGCGGCGGCCCGACGTTCCTAGTCTTGCTCGGTGTTGCACCCGCAACGACGGCAGGGGGAGATCTTCTCCGGCTCTCCTCTTGCCAAAGTGAGCAGCCTTTCGCCAGGGCTGCCCTCCGAATGAGCAGTGGAAGGCCCGCCCTCGTGGTGGGCCTTCCACGTTTTTTCCCGCGGGAAGGCGCTTCGATGCGTAACCTCGTAGAGATGCCGATGAGCGAGCACGAGGCTCCCCCGGCGGCAGGGAAGATCGCCGAGCGCTCCGTCGCGTTCACGGTGCTCGGGGTCGCAGTCGCATTCGCCCTCGTCGCGCTGCCGGCCCCAAGCCGAAACTACGGCGAGCTGGCGGCCGCTGCCTTCCTCGGCCTGGCGCTGATCGCGCTCTCGCTCTGCTGGAGGCGGATCCCGCGCACGACCCAGCTCGTCGTCCCGCTCGGTTTCCTCGTCCTGGCTGCGCTCCTGCGACTGAGCGACGGCGGAAGCGCCTCCGGGTTCGCGGGCCTCTACATCCTCGCGATCCTCTGGCTCGCCCTCTCGGGCGGCCGGCTCGAGCTCGTCATCGGGCTGGTCGGGCTCGCGCTCGTCGAGATCGTCCCGCTGATGGCGATCGGCGCCCCGCAGTACCCGGCCCACGACTGGAGGCCGATCGTCGTCCGCGTCTCCGTCGCGACCATCGTCGGATTCACCATCCTCAAGCTGCTCGCCGAGACTCGCGAGCGTGCGATCGAGGCGACGCGCTGGTCGCAGCGCCTCGAGTCCCTCAACGAGGTCGGAAACGCGCTCGCGACCGAGACCGAGCTGCAGCCGCTCCTCGACCTCGTCGCCGCCCGCCTGCGCGGCCTGCTCGGCGCTCGCGTCGTGGCGGTGCTGCTCCCTGCGGGGTCGGCCCAGCTTCGCTTCGCCGCAGTCGCAGGGGCCGGGGCGGAGGGGTTCCTCGGCGAGCGCGTGCCGCGCGAGGGAACGCGAAGCGGGGCGGTGCTCGGCAGCGGCGCCAGCGAGCGCGCCGACGCGGACGGCCGGCCCGTCGACCACGATCTCGACGGCCGGCTCGCGGCCTGGACGAGCCTCTGGGTCCCCCTCGTCGTCCGCGACCGCACGATCGGCGTGATCGCCGCGCACGACAAGGCCGGCGGCCCCGACGTCCACTTCTCCGACGACGACCTCCGGCTCGCAGAGACGTTCGCCTCGCGCGCCGCGGTCGCCGTCGACCTCTCCGAGCGCGTGGCCCGGGACGTCGTGCAGCGGGTCGTCGCCGCGCAGGAGGTCGAGCGCCGCCGACTCGCGCGCGAGCTCCACGACGAGACGGGGCAGACGCTGACCTCGATCCTCCTCGGCCTGAAGTCGGTCGAGGAGCGCGCCGAGGATCGCGGCATCCGCGACGCCGTTGCGGCGCTCGGGCGACAGGTCGCGAACGCGATGCAGGACGTGCGCCGGATCGCCCTCGAGCTCAGGCCGAAGGTGCTCGACGACTACGGCCTCGTCAGCGCGCTGGAGCGACTCGCCAGCTCATTCCAGACCCAGACCGGGATCGCCGTCGACCTGGAGGCGCAGATCGGCACCGGCCGATTGCCGAACGAGGTCGAGACCGCGCTCTACCGAATCGTCCAGGAGGGATTGACGAACATCGCCAAGCACGCCGACCCGAGCCGCGCGAGCGTCCTCGTGACGCCGAAGAACGGGAGCGTCCTGCTCGTGCTCGAAGACGACGGCTGCGGCTTCGACCCGAAGCGAAAGAACGGCGGGCTCGGTCTCGAGGGGATGCGCGAGCGCGTCGAGCTGCTCGAGGGCCGGATGACGATCGAGTCCCGGGCCGGTGCCGGCACGACGCTCGTCGTCGAGGTCCCGGTCAGATGAGCACCCTCAAGGTGCTGATCGTCGACGACCATGCGGTCGTCCGGACCGGCCTTCGGCTGCTGCTCGACACGCAGCCGGACATGGAGACCGTCGGAGAGGCCGGAAACGTCGACGAGGCGATCGCGGAGACACGGGCACTCGACCCGGATCTGGTGCTGCTCGACCTGACCATGCCGGGTAAGCCGGGGCTGACGGCGATGCCCGAGCTGCTCCGGGAGCACCCCGACCTGAAGGTGATGATCCTCTCGATGGAGGACGACCCTCGGTACGTCCGGGAGGCGTTCGCGGCGGGGGCGCGCGGCTACCTGCTCAAGGAGGCGGTCGCCAACGAGGTGGTCGGCGCGATCCGCGAGGTCGCAGCCGGCGGCCGGTACGTCCATCCGGAGCTCGGCGCCAGGCTGATCGACACCGAGCCCTCGGCCGAGAGACCGCACGACGACCCGCTCTCCGACCGCGAGCGCGAGGTGCTGACCCTGCTCGCGCTCGGCCACACGAACCACGAGATCGCCAAGCAGCTCTTCATCTCGGTCCGGACGGCCGAGGCCCACCGCGCACACATCATGAAGAAGCTGAACCTCGCGAGCCGCGCCGAGCTCGTCCGCTACGCGATCGCAAACGGCCTCTACAAAGTCTAGTGGTTCATCCGGAATCGATCGACGGAGACGCGGTCGGTCATCGGGCCCGTGACCGGGTCGTGGTTCTCGGTCACGGCGTAGTAGCCCGTGCGGTACTCGAAGAAGTGCGGGCTCAGGCAGCGCAGCACGCGCGCGGGCTGCACGACGCTCGAGACGCACGCGTTCAACGGGTAGTAGCTGCTCGCCAGTGTCGGATCGAGCGCGGGCGAGCGCAGGCCGGCCGGCATGACGAGCGCCCGGGCGTGATCCGCGCGGTGCACGTAGCTCTCGACCACGAGACCCTCGGGGCGAAGCTTGTGGCCCGACGTGCCGAAGTTGACGTAGTTGACGCCGACCCCGCCGTAGGGCTCGTACGGGCGGAGCGCCTCGCCGAGGTCGCCCCCGCCGGGGACGAAGAAGAACTCGTCCGCGTCGACGAAGGCAATCCAACGCGCGAGCCGGCCGAACTCGGTGACGCAATGCGTGTACGCGGGCATCTGGCCCCGCGGATGGACGGGCCAGTGGACGAGCGTCACGATCCCCTCGCGCACGTACGGCTCGAGCACGCCCTCGCAGTCGTCGTCGCTCAGGTTGTCGTACAGGAAGAAATGCTCGACCCCCGCGACCCGGTGCAGCTCGATCCACTCGGCGAGATAGTCGGCCTCGTTCCGGAAGATCGTCGACATCGCGAGGTAATACGGCTCGTTCATCCTCGCGGTTATCGGCGGCTCCGCCCGCCTCTGAAGGACGAGCGGAGCCGCCGAGCCGGCTCGAGATCGCGCTAGGCCGTCGCCGCGCGACCCGGCCCGAAGACCGTCCACACGACCCCGCCGACGAGCCCGCCGATGAGGGGCCCGACGAGGTAGATCCAGATGTCGGTGAAGCTGCCGTTGAAGATCGCCGGGTCCAGCGAGCGGGCAGGATTGAACGAGCCGCCCGACGCGGGGCCGATCGCGTCCGCCGCCGTGAAGATGAAGAGGCCGATCAGGAGCGGCGCCATCACGCCCTTCCAGGGTGCGCGATCGTCGGTCGCGACGGTGCAGATGACCATCACGAAGAGCGCCGTCGCAATGCCTTCGAGCAGCAGTGCTCCGCCGTTCGTGATCCCGGTTCCCGGGTGCGTGTCGAGGTTGTCCACCGCGGTGCCGGAGTAGACGACTGCGACGGCGCAGACCGAGAGGAATCCGCCGATCAGCTGCGCGATCCAGTAGGGCACGACCTCCTTCGGCGGGAACCTGCGAGCTGCCGTGAGGCCAAGCGTCACCGCCGGGTTGTAGTGGCCGCCGCCGACCTGGCCGAACGCGGTGATCGCCAGGGCGAGCCCGAGGCCGAAGGCGAAGGCGATCCCGAGCGACGTGATCGCGCCGGCGCCGAGATCGGTCGCGACCGCGATCGCGTTGAAGCCGAGAAAGAAGAAGAGAAACGTTCCGAGTGCTTCGGCACCCAGACGTAGTGGTAGCGACGGCGTGTCCATGCATACCTCCGGGTCGACGGTGGGCGCACACTAGCGCGCGATCCCGACGGCGGTTTCGATGCCGCTCAACCGGGTAAGAGCTTCCTCGCCACATTAACTGGGAGGGAAGCGTCATGGGAAGAACGCCGGAATCGTTGTTGCAGCTCTCGGGTTGGAAGATGCGGGTCGGGCTCATCGCTCTCGCCGGGATGATTGCGCTCGTCGTCGCGGGGCGTTCGCTTGCCGCCGTGACACCGCACCTGATCGTGAAATCGACCGAGACGGGCACGGGCCAGACGCTTTCGATCATCGCTTCCAAGCAGAAGGCGGACGACCCCGTCGGGCGTGTGCAGCTCTACGTTCCGACCGGGTTCACCCTCAACTCCCCGGCCAGCGGCAGCGTCGGCAAGGCGACCGCGAAGGTCGTCATGCGCGACGTCGATCCCAATGCCGAGGCCACGATGGCCGGCGGCGTCTCGGCGATCTCGCCGGCGAGCACGTCGATCGCGTACGAGAACACGAACTGTGACGGGGATCAGCATCTCGCCGCGTGGATGGTTCACCTCAAGGGCGCGAAGGGCTCCTCCCTGAGCTTCCCGGTCTTCGTCGACGCGACGAGCGGAGCCAGCGCGTCGTTCGGCCCGTACGTGCTCGTGGCCTGCTTCCGGCCGGCGGATGTCGCCGCGACCGATCCGGGCCGCTCCGCTGCGGGGAGCGTCGTCAATTCGTTCTCACTCGCTCTGAGCCCGTTCTTCCGGCCCACCACCGACGGCGACTACCGCTGGCGCTCGGTCTGGACTCCGTTCACCCCAGGCACGGGAACGCTGAACACCGCCGGAGCCGTGGAGGCACAGTCGATCGTCACGATCCCGACGGGCCAGGTCGTCATTTTCGGCAAGAAGTCGACGCTCTCGGTGCACGGGACGAAGATCGTGCGCGTCACGATCACGGGTCAGGTCCTGGTCGGCGGCGAGCCGGTCGGTCCGGGGCTCGTCACGATCCGCCACGGGTCGACTCCCGGCAAGCTCGACTCGCTCGGGGGCGCAAAGGTCGGGGCCGACGGCGGCTTTACGACTTTCGCCACCTTGCTCGGGCGCACGGAGTACTTCCAGGCGAGCAGCCTGCTCGCCGCGAAGGATCTTGGAGCATCCGGCTGCCAGGCGTCGTTCGCCAGCGTGCCGTGCATCGATGCGACCTCCGGTGGGGGACGCACGATCAGCGGCACGATGATGATCAAGCGCTAGCCAGCCGGGGGGTGATCCGTGGGCCCGCCGTCGCTCGCCCGGCGGTGGGCTCACGGACGATTCTCACCGGGTAGCGTAATGCCGAATGGCGAACGGGCCGGCTCGGACGGTGACCGCCGGGATCCGCGCTCGGGCTGCCCGTGCACCCGAGGCACCTGCGATTGCGCACGGTGCCCGCCGACTCGACTTCGCCGGCCTCATCGAGCGCACGGACCGTGTCGCGACCGGCGCCCAAGGGCTCGGGCTCGACCCCGGGAGCCGCGCGGTCATCTTCGCGCCCAACTGCCTGGAGTACATCGAGCTGACGCTGGGGCTGAGCGAGGCGCAGGTGGCGCCCGTGCTCGCCGGGGCAACACTCGCGCCCCGCGAGCTGTCGCTGCTCTGCGACGACTGCGCTCCCCGGGTGATCTTCGCCCATCCCACCCTCGAGGAGACGGCGCGGGCAGCCGAGTTGGACGGCGTCGAGCTCGTCGTGCTCGCAGACGAGTACGAGGACTGGCTCGAGGCATCGCGTCCGGCCCGGGTCGAGCTGCGGGCCACCGGCGAAGAGCCGTTCGTGATCCGCTACACCTCGGGGACGGCCGGCCGGCCGAAGGGTGTCGCGATCTCGCAACGCGCGAGCCTGGCGAGATACGGGCTGCACGGCTCGGCCTTCGGGATCGAGGGCGCCGGCGAGCGCAACCTGGCCGTGTCACCGCTCTCGGCCGGAACCGCGATGACCTTTGCCCTGACGACGCTCCTCGCGGGCGGATCGTGCGCGGTGATGCCGATGTTCCACCCCGCCGCGCTCCTGCGCGAGCTCGGCCGTGGGGAGGTCACGACAGTGGCGCTCGTGCCGGCGCACGTCCGGCCCCTGCTCGAGCTCGCAGAGGCCGCGCCACTGAGGGCGGGGCGCCTGCGCGTCCTGACCGTCGGCGGTGCCGCACTCTCGCCGGACGAGCGTGAGCGCGTCAGTCGCCTGCTCGGCGATGTGCTCCACATCGTCTACGGCTCTACGGAGACCGGGACGATCGCGGTGCTCGGGCCGGAAGACGCCCGGCGCAGGCCGGGGTCGGTCGGGCGCCCGTTCGCGGGGGTGGAGGTGAGCGCCCGCAACGACGACGGAACGCCCGCCGCGCCTGGAGAGCCGGGCGAGCTGCACGTTCGCTCGACGTTCATGTTCGACGGCTACTGGGGCCGGCCCGAGGAGACCTCGGCGGCGCTGGCCCGTGGTTTCTACGCCACGGGCGACCTCGGCTTCTTCGACAGCGACGGCTTCGTGCATCTGACCGGCCGGATCGACGATCGGATCAACTCCGGCGGCTTCAGCTTCCACCCGAGCCAGATCGAGGAGGTCCTGCTCAGCCACCCCGGAGTTGCCGAGGCCGTGGTCTACGGCGCCACCGACGATCGCCTGGGCGAGGCGGTCTACGCGGTGGTCGTCTGCGCGCCCTGGAGCGAGCGAAGACGAGACCGAGCTGCTCGCGTACGCGTCCGAGCGCCTCGCGCGCGAGCGGCGACCGGTCGAGATCGAGCTGGTCGAGGCGATCCCGCGCACCCCGGCCGGAAAGATCAGCCGCCGAGCGCTGCGCGATCGCCGCTCGGCGCCCGCTCCGGCTCCTCCGGGCTGACGGCGCCAGGACGAGCAAGCCACTCGACGAGCAGCTCGAGCACGTGCTCCTCCCCCGGGGTCAGCTCGACCGCGTCGACCCGGATCATCCCGAAGGAGAGATCGCGCCTGACCTCGTACGCCGCCGATTCGTCGTCGGCTATCCCTTTCGTGCCGAGCTCGCGGTCGTCGACCAGGAGCACGCGGGCGTGGCGGGCCGCGATCGTCGCCGCCTCGCGGCCTTCGGGGCTGAGCTCGTCGCGGAGCCACCAGCGAACCCGGTCGTAGCCGAGCGCCCGCCGAAGGCTCGTAGCGGCCGCGGACAGCGCCGACGACCCGCCAATCCGCCGCGCCACGTCGGATCCGCCCGGGCCCTCCCGGCTCCTCCAGAGCCATGTTGACCGAGACGACTGCGCGACAGCGCTGCGTCCTTTGCGGCCTGCAGCGCGATCGCGCCGCCCAGGCAGCTTCCGGCCGTCATGAAGGTCGGGAGACCGACCGCATCCATCGCCAGTTCGGCAACCGCGATCGTCTCGCGGACCGGCTCGTCGATCGCCGTCACCCCGCCCGCAAGCCGTCCGGTGCTGTCGCCGCTCCCTGCGTGCTCGAAGCGAACGCTTGCGACCGAGCGGTCGGCCAGCCGAGCGGCGGCGAGCGCCCAGAAGACGTTTCCCGCGATTCCCAGCTGCGGCGTCCGCAGCGGCAGGATCGCCACTCCGAGCGCCGGGCCCTCGGGGACCGTGAGCACCGCCGAGAGCTGGTTCTCACCATGAGGCACGAAGATCGGGTGGCTGCTCACGCGCGGGCGGCCGCCCATTCGACGGTCAGGCGCACGAGCTCCCGGTCGAGATCGGCCCGGACGTCGCGCGTCACCCTGCTGCCGGATCTCAGGTCGCTCGATTTCCTCAGGTGGAGCTCGCCGAAGGGCACGGGTAGCGGGTCGCCGAGCATGCGACACCGTCGCCCTGGGCTCGAGGTCTCGGAGCGCGGCGTCAGGCGCACCGTCTCGCGTGACTCCTATGACGAGCGCGTCACCAGCGAAACCTGCGGCGATTGGCGCCAGATCGAGAGCCGCGAGCTCGGCGAACGACTCCCGGGTGAGGCGGACACCGCGGACCGAGACCGGGCCATGCTCGAGCTGCCGGTCGAGCGGCTCGCGACGGGCCACGCGCTCGGCCGGCGTCATGAACCCCGCGATCAGGTGCCGGCGGTAGAGCTGCCGGAGATAAGCCCGCCCGCTCGTCGCGGGCGACACCAGCACGGCGAGTGGGAGCTCGAGCCTGGCGGCCGTCAGGAGCGCCACCGAAGCGCCGAGCAGCTCGCCGATCGTCCCGATGCGGTCGACTCCGCTCAGCCCGGCAAGCGTCGAGGCTGCAGCCTCCCCCTCCGCGCAGCTTTCGCCGAGATCGAGGTCGCTGCCGGCGCCCTCACGCCCGAACCCTCGGCGGATTCGCAGGCTCGCGACCCCCTGCTGCGCAAGCGCCCGGGCGATCATCGCCTCGAGCCGCTGCAGCGGTCCCTGCTCGGGGCCGGGCGACCGGCAGATGACGAACGCCGTAGCCGCGGGCGCTGAGAGCGGTCGGGTGAGGATGCCGAGCCCGTTCGGCCCGATCGGCTCGGCGAGATACTCCTCGGAGAAGCCGCGCGGATCGTCGTAGCGGCGGAACCGCGAGAGGAGCGCGTCGAGCCCCGGCGGATCGAGCGGGTACGCGATCATGCGGGCGTGGAGGGAACGGCCGACCGGATCCGCGACTTCGTGCTCGAGACGAGCGACTGGCCCGGCGGACGGGCGGAGCTGACCGACGACCTGCCCTTGCTGAACAACGTGCTCGACTCGATCGGCGTGATCGAGCTCGTCTCGTTCCTCGAGTCGGAGCTCGGGGTCGAGGTGGACGACGACGAGCTGGACCCGGCGAACTTCTCCACCATCGGCGCCGTCGTCGCGTTCATCGACGGCAAACGCTAGCGCCCAGGCGGAGGAGCCTAGAACTCCTTGCCGGCCTGGCTCTCGAGCGTGGAGGGCTTGACGACGCAGTCGGAGTTGGCCCTGACCTCGTCCGGGGTCGCCTTCACGTGAGCGGTCGAGACGCGGCCTTCTGCGGTCTCGATCACGAAGTCGGCGTACTCCTTGCCGTGCGGGGTCAGGAGCGAGCCGGACATGCCGACCCTGATGCCTTGATCGGGGCCGCTGGCGATCGTGATCCGGGTCATGTCGCCGTCGATGTCGTACTTGATGATCCGCGCGTGCACATCCGGCGCGGGCTTCTTCGGCTCTTCCTTGCCCTTGTCGTGGTGCCCCGGCGCGTCGGTCGAAGCGGGCTTGTCTGCCGGCGCGCGCTGCACGAGGCGTGCAACGGCGGCATTCCCCGACCTCTGCTGAAGTCCGAGGACGTACTCCTGCGGCTGGTCCTGCTCCACCGGCCCGGGTCTCGCTTCGTCGACCGCCCGCGTGGACGGACGGGGAACCGGGACCCTGTCGCGGGAGTACATCTCGGGATCCTATGAGAGCGCGCCGCGCAGGACAAGCGGCGGCGGCCCGGCGCTAGACGCTCTGAGCCTCCGGTGTGACCGGCGACTCGGAATCCTCGGTCACCTCGACGGACTCGTCGACGGTCTCGTCGGATCCTTCAGCGGTCTCGTCGACCGGGGGTGCCGGGGAGTTGCGTGCAAGCTTCTTCGCTTCCTTCCGCTCCCGCTTTTCGCGCATCGCCTGTTCGCGTGCGCGCTTCGCGGCGGTCTGAGGGCTTCTTTTCGAGCTCATCCTCTCCTCCTCGTTCTCGTGCGGGGCCGCCTCGAGCTTCTCACGGAGGCGGTCCCTCCTGTCGGCAGTCCCGACGCCGCGAAGGCTGCGCCGTGACCGAGGCGATTGGCGAGTTGCGCCACGTCGTGGCGTTGCTCGGGAAGCACGAGGGTGAGCCCTGTGCCCGAGCGGCCTGCGCGACCCGTGCGACCGACGCGGTGGACGTAGTCGTCACCGGTGCCCGGCGGATCGAAGTTGATGACGTGGGTGATGCCGTCGATGTCCAGGCCGCGGGCCGCGACGTCGGTCGCGATCAGCGTCGTGACCTGACCCGTCTCGAACCTGAAGAGCGACCGCTCGCGGGCGTTCTGCGACATGTTCCCGTGCATGACCACCGAGGGTACGCCGTGGTCGCGATGAAGCTTCTTGGCGAGCTTGTCGGCGCCGTGCTTGGTGCGGACGAAGACGAGCGCAAGGCCGCGTTCGCGTCCGAGCTGCTCGGCGAGGCTCGCGAGCTTGCCGTCGGTCGTGACGGCGTGGAACTCGTGCTCGATCTCGCCCGCCTCCGCCTCCTTCGGCGCCTTGGCGCGGATGTTGACGGCGTTCACGGTGTAGCGCCGGGCGAGCTCCATGACCTGCCCCTCGAGCGTGGCCGAGAAGAGCATCGTCTGCCGGTTGGTCGAGACCTCGGAGAGCAGCTTGTCGACCTGCGGGCCGGAAGCCCATGTCGAGCATGCGGTCCGCCTCGTCGAGGACGAGCACCTTGATCGAGCGGAGGGAGATGAGCCGCCGGTCGATCAGGTCGGCCAGCCGGCCGGGGGTGGCGACGAGGATCTCCGCGCCGCGGGCCTTCTTGGCCTGGCCCATGACCGAGGTGCCGCCGTAGACGGCCTCGATCCGGAGCCCGCGCGTCTTCGCAAGCGGGCGCAGATCGTCGACGACCTGCGAGGCGAGCTCGCGTGTCGGGACGAGCACGAGCGCACTCGGCTGTCCGCCGCCGCGGGCGGTGCGCTCGATCATCGGAATGCCGAAAGCGAGTGTCTTCCCCGACCCTGTGGGCGACGCGACGAGCACGTCGAGGCCGGCGAGGCCATCGGGGAGGACGAGATTTTGAACGTCGAAAGGCGACGTGATTCCACGAGCGCTGAGCGCACGCACTACATCTGCGCTCACTCCGAGCGCGTCAAACGATGGGGACAATTGGTGTTGCTCCTTCGTACTAGGGGGCGAGATGCAAAGCCTCGAAACGCCCGTGAAGGAGGACCGAGAAGCCGAATCTCCCGATCGCCTGAATGACGACCGTGGTTAGAAGGTAGCAGGAGGGCGGCCGGCTCGGCCGCGAGCGGACGCTCCGGCCCGGACCGGTCGAGCCTCTTGAGCAGGGAAATCGCCCCGTCAGCCGTGAGCCGGCGCCCGCCTTACGGCTACCGTATGACGCGTGGTTCGCGACGCCCCGACCGGGACGAGCTGTCCCGTTTCTCGATGTGCCCGGCGCGGCCCAGGCCATCCGCGAGGAGTTCCTCGCCGACCTGAGCGGCGATCCTGGAGAGCGGCGCGTTCGCGAACGGGCCGCCGGTGGCCGCGTTCGAGGAGGCATTCGCCGGTTACTGCGGCGTGTCGGCCTGCGTCGGCGTCGCGAACGGCCTCGACGGGCTGCGTCTCTCCCTGCTGGCCGCGGGGATCGAGCCGGGCGACGAGGTGATCGTCCCGGCGAACACGTTCATCGCCACCTTCGAGTCGATCACGCAGGCAGGCGGTCGCCCCGTGCCGGTCGATGTGAGCGAGCGCGACTACAACCTCGACGTCGATGCCTGCGCCGCAGCGATCGGGCCCGGAACGCGATTCCTGATGCCCGTGCATCTCTACGGACAGCTCGCGGACATGGCCGCCCTCGTCCCGCTCGCAGCCGACCACGGGATTGCGATCGTCGAGGACGCCTGCCAGGCGCACGGGGCGACCCGCGACGGAGTCCGCGCCGGGGCCGGAGGGCTGGCGGCCGCCTTCAGCTTCTACCCCGGGAAGAACCTCGGCGCGTTCGGCGACGCAGGGGCGATCACGACCGACGATGCCGGGCCTCGCAGAACGGGCGCGGGCGCTCCGGGAGCACGGCCAGCGGGCCAAGTACCGGCACGACATGATCGGCTACACGAGCCGTCTCGACACGATCCAGGCGATCGCGCTCGTGCACAAGCTGCGGCTTCTCGACGGCTGGAACGAGGAGCGGCGGGCGATCGCGCAGTTCTACAACACCGCTCTCGCCGGGCGTCGGCGATCTCGGCCTCCCGCCGCTGGCCCCGGGCAGCTCGCCCGTGTGGCATCTGTACGTGGTCCGGACGGCCGACCCCGAGGCCCTCGCCTCGTTCCTCAAGGCGCGCGACATCGCGACCGGGCGGCACTATCCCGAGCCGCCGCATCTCTCGCAGGCCTACGCGATGCTCGGCTACGGCCGCGGCGACTTCCCGGTCACCGAGGCACTCGCCGATCAGCTGCTCTCGCTCCCTATCTTCCCGGGCATGACCGACTCGGCCAGCAAGAGGCCGTTGCCACCGCCGTCGCCGAGTTCTTCGCGGGTGGGTGACGTCCCGGCAAACGACGCGCCCCACCGTCTGATCAACGACGTCGAGTTCGGCGAGGGCGTATCGGTCTATTCGTTCACGAACCTCTACGGCTGCCGGATCGGGGCCGGGACGCGGATCGGGCCGTTCGTCGAGATCCAGCGCGGCGTCACCATCGGCGCTCGCTGCAAGATCCAGAGTCACACGTTCATCTGCGAGGGCGTCGAGATCGAGGACGAGGTCTTCGTCGGTCACGGCGTCATGTTCGTCAACGACAAGTTCCCGCGGGCCACGGGACGCGAAGGCCAGCTGCTCGTGGACGGCGAATGGGAGCTGCTGCCGGTGATCGTCGAGAAAGGCGCGGCGATCGGCTCGGGGGCGTTGATCCTCGGAGGCGTCCGCATCGGCGCGGGTGCCCTGATCGGCGCCGGCGCCGTCGTCACCCGCGACGTGGAGCCGAATGCAACCGCGGTCGGCATTCCCGCTCGGATGTCTACGAGCCGAGCAGATACCAGCTTGCGTCCGCCGGGATGACCTCGCCGAGCCGGACCCGCGTCGGCTCGGGTGCACCCGGATGCGTCGAGGCCGGCACGTCGAGCGGGAACGGCACCGCGACGACCCTCAAGGCCCGCACGTGCACCTCGGGGTAGAGATCGAACAGAACAGCCCCGGCCGGCTGGATCGCGAGAACGATGGTCCCGAGATCGGCGACCCGGCGCGAGGAGTCCAGCAGCGCAGCCGGTTCCGAGCGCGTCTCGACGATCGTGACCGGCTGCCGGCCGTCCTCTCGTTCGAGGTCGTCGCCGACGAGCTCGCGAACGAGCCGCGCGATCAATCCGGTTCCGGGCACGGCGATCGGGCCGCCTCCTGCCGCTGCGAGAGCCGCGGCAGAGGCGACGCCTGCGAGCGCGCCCAGGGCGGCGCGGCTTCCCGTCTTCCGGCCTGAGCTGACGGAGCGATCGCCCCAGGAGGTCTCGAGCCTTCCCGCGCGCGCGAGGATCGCCGGCACGGTCGCGCCCGGGGACCCGGCCAGCCAGTCGGAGTCGACGAACGCCTCGACGTCCTGAGGCAGGTCGCCCTCGAAGGTGAGCCCCGCTCCGGTGTCCGCGTGGCCGAGCGTGATCATGCGACTGGCTCGATGAGCAGGTCAGCAGGACGAACGACGGTGCCCGTGCGAGCCGATTCGTATGCGGCCTCGATCACCGCCTGGACGGCGAGACCGTCCTCGCCGGAGATGTCGGGCGGACGCTGCTCCCGCACCGCGGCGGCGAAGCGCTCGACGAAGCGGATCCTGACGTCGATCCCGCCCGGCTCGGGGAGCGCGTGCCACTGTCCCGGCTGAGCCCCGCCGAGTGCACGCAGCGTGTAGAACCGAGGCTCGGGCTCGAGCACCACCTGGCCGTCCGTCCCCCAGAGGCGAAGCTCGCTGGGGGCCGAGCCGCAGACCGAGGACGAGCCGAAGGCCGAGCCGACGGCACCGTCCTCGTACCGGATCGAGACCGCGACGGTCTGCTCGACCCCATCGTCGTCCCAGCCCTCGGTCGTGGCCGAGACAGCCTCGACCTCGAGATCGGTGAGATGGCGAACCAGGTCGAGGTAGTGGCAGAGATTCATCATCAACACGCCGCCACCCGACTCGCTGCGCCGGCTCCGCCAGCCGGATGCCGCGCGGCCCGAGTAGCCCCCGATCCAGTAGGACTGCGGCTTGTCGGCCGCGTAGCTGATCACGGCGCCGCGAGGGTCTCCCAGCACGCCCGCGTCGATCAGCTGCCGGGCCGCCACGACGTGCTCCTCGTAACGGAACGGAAAGCAGACGGAGAGCGTCACGCCGTGGTCGCGAGTGACCTGCACGATCTCGCGAGCGGATTCGAGGCTGTGCGCAAGCGGCTTCTCGACGATCACGTGCAGGCCGCTCCGGGCTGCGCGCGACGCGAGCGGGGCATGCAGATGGTGCGGTGTCGCGATGAAGACTGCATCGAGGTCACTCGCCTCGAACACCTCGTCCTCCGTGTGGGCGGCGCGGGCGCCGAGCGACCCGGCGAGGGCCCGCGCCAGCTCGGGCACGGTGTCGTAGCAGGCGACCAGTTGGGCGCCATCCGAGCGGGCGATCGCGTGCGCGTTCGCGAATCCGATGTCGCCGCACCCGAGGAGCGCGATGCGCAGCGGCCGTCTCGCTGCGGACCGAGGAATGCGTCACATGGGCGCGCTCTGCCCGCTCCTCGATTGGCGCAGGGAGCGGGCTCGCTCTCGGTCATGCCGCCGGCGCGGAGATTCGGGAGCCGCCGCATTGCGTTCGGCGCGCAGCGCTCGGCGGACGGAACGAGCGACCAGTCGAGCCACGCCGACTCGGGCAGTGGCGTCGGCCGCGAGGCTTCGGTAGAACCGCTCGGGCTCTCGAGGGTCGAGACGATCGCCGGCAAGGTCGTCGACCCTGACTCGCTGCTCTGCGAGAGCCGAGAGGAAACCGTCGCCGAGCTCGCGGAGCCAGTCGGCGCCCGCCCGGCGCGACTCACCGGGTAGCGCACTGATATGGGCGCCGATGAGCTCGAGCCGCTTGCGCCGCATCGCCGGCAGCGGCAGCTCGGCCCCGGCTCCGCGCGACGATCCGAGCAGGATGATCCGGCCTCCGTCGGCGCAGGCGGCAACGGCGGTCGCGATCGCCTCGGGATCTCCGGTCGCCTCCACCACGACCTCGGCGGAGATCGACGCGACCGACGGGTCCGCCGCGAGCAGGAAGTCGCTCAGCCCCCCCGGCCCGTGCGGCCTCCTCCCGGCGGCGCGAGGCGGTAATCACGGTTGTGCGTGCGCCGCCTGCCGCCGCAAGCCGCTGCGCGAGCGCTCCGACCGGGCCGTAGCCCACCACGCACACATCCTCCCCGGGGCTGATGCGAGCGCGCAGAAGGCCGTAGCCGGCGATGATCGCCAGATAGACAAATGCGGCGTCCAGGAGCTCCACTCCGGGCGGAATCCGGTGGACGTGAGCTGCCTGGACGGTCGCGATCGACGCGTGCGGCACACGCGGCACCGCGACCCTGTCACCGACCTCGAGGCCCGCGACCACCGACGCCGACCGCGATCACGGTTCCCGCCGACGAGTAGCCGGGCCGATACGGATAGGCCGGCCGCGCGTTCGGCAGGCGAAGAAAATGCGCCCGCTCGGTCCCCGGACTGATCACGCTGCGCTCGATCTCCACGGTCACCTCACCGGGGCCGGCGAGGACCAGCTCGAACGGGCGAAGCACGGCCCTGCCCGGCGACGGCCACACGATCTCCTGGCCGGCTACGACACCGCGGCGGCGGCGTCCCGCACGCAGGCGCACCTGTGTCCACGCCTCGGCGACCCGAACCGCCTCGGCTGCGCGAGCAGAGGAATAGCCGGATGCTACGAACGTCGCGCCCAGCGCACGGCGCCCCTGACGCGTGACGCGCTCGAGCATCCGCCGGACGATACCCGCCGCCCGAGCAGGCGCGGCGCTCGCCGGACAAGAGCGCGGCGGGAACCGGCTCGCCGGAGCTGCGGGCAGACTTCCCGCACGATGGCCGATCCGACCCCTCCGGGCATCACCGTCGCGATCGCGACCCTTGACCGTCCCGAGCTCCTCGCCCGCTGCCTCGACGCCGTGCTTGCGGGCGTGACGGCGCCGGCGGAGATCGTCGTCGTCGATCAGGGAGGCGATCCGAGCACGGCCGCGGTTGTTGCCGAGCGCGAGCGCCGGGCATCGCTCGTCTACGTCCGCCAACCGCCGCGGGGGCTTGCCGCGTCGAGAAACGCTGCGCTCGCAGCAGCCACCGCTCCGGTGCTGGCGACCACCGACGACGATTGCGTACCCGACCGCGATTGGCTCGCGGCGATCGGCAAGGCTTTCCTGGAGCAGCCGGGCCCGCAAGCTCGTCACCGGCCGTGTTCTTCCCCTCGGCCCCGAGCGGGTCGGCTACTTCGCGGTCTCGACGCGTTCGTCCCCGGACCGGGTCGACCTACTCGGCGCCGCGCCGCCCTGGCGGGCGGGCACCGGCGCGAACACCGCCGTCGAATGCGGACGCGCCGAGCGGATCGGCGGTTGGGACGAGCGCCTCGGCGTCGGCTCCGCAGGCGGCGCAGGGGAGGACGTCGACTTCCTGTACCGCCTGATGCGCGCCGGCGCCAGGGTCCGCTACGAGCCCGACGCGCTCGTTCACCACGAGCGCCAGGACGCGGCGAAACGCCGCGCCACCCGCACCAGCTACGGCAGAGGCATCGGCGCCTGCTGCGGCCTCCACCTCCGGCGAGGCGACTCAGGTGGCCTCCGGATGCTCGGGCAGTGGACGGCCCTTCGCGGCGGTATGCTCCGCCGGGCCCTGGCACAGCGCGACCGACAGTCGGCGCTCGAGGAGCTGCTGGTCGCACGGGGCACCGCGGCCGGCCTGATCTACGGGCTGCGGGCGGCCCGGTGAGCCGCCTCGCTCGCGCCCGCGCTGCCGCGCAGCGCCACCGCAAGGTGCGGTTCGGAACGCTGCGCCGCACCAGTCCATTCGGCGAACGCTGGGGCTGGGATCGCGGCCTGCCCGTCGATCGCTACTACATCGAGCGGTTCCTCGGCGAGCACCGCGAAGACATTCGCGGCCGGGTGCTCGAGGTGAAGGACGACGACTACGCGCGGCGCTTCGGCTCGCAGCTCGAGCGCGTCGATGTGCTCGACGTCGATCCAGGCAACCCGCAGGCGACGATCGTCGCGGATCTGGCCGCAGCGGACACGATCCCAAGCGGCTCGTTCGACTGCTTCGTCCTCACGCAGACCCTGCAGTACGTCTACGACCTACGAGCGGCGGTCGCACACACGCACCGAATCCTGCGACCCGGCGGTGTCGCGCTCGTGACCGTCCCCGTGTTGAGCCGGGTCGTTGTTGCCGACGGATGGTCCGACTACTGGCGCTTCACGGCTGCGTCGTGCAAGCAGCTCTTCGGTGACGAGTTCGGCGAAGGGGTCTCGGTCGATTCGCCCGGCAACGTGCTCAGCGAGATCGCTTACCTGTCCGGCCTCGCCGCCGAGGACCTGGAGCACCGGGAGCTCGAAGTTCGGGATGATCGGTTTCCCGTGATCGTCGCCGTCCGCGCCGTCAAGAGCCTTTGAGAATCGCTACGCACTGCGCGGTGGGCAAACGTAGAACAGATGCGGATCGCGCCCGGGATCGGCGGGATCGACCTCTCGACCGCGCATGTCGAAGATCCGGGGCTCACCGAAACCCGCGTCGGCAAGCTGCTCTATCTGCAGGGCCGGCATAACGTAGTACTGCACGAGCGAGAAGCCGTGGGCCTCGTCGCGGATCTGCACCCAACCGCGCTGCCTGGCGGCTTGGAGATCGAGTCGCCGGTTGAGCAGCGCGAGCCGGGCCGAGCGATAGACGCTCCGGTAGCTCGAGCGCACCGGGTTCCGAAGCGACGGACGGCGAAGCGAGCTCGAGAAGGGAAGGGCGAGCAGCGAGTGGGCTGAGAACGCGAAGAGGCCGCCGTCCGCGACCACCCGCCGGACCTCGCGCAGGACAGTCAGACGCTCCTCCTGAGAGACGCCGTCGATGCCGTTGAAGCTGAAGAGCACGAGCCCGAAATCCTGACCGTGAAAGCGGGAAAGATCGCGGGCATCGGCGACCGCAAAGCTCACCCGCTCGTCCTCCCCCACCAGAGCGCGAGCACGATCGACCATTGCCGGCGAGAAGTCGACGCCGACGTACCGTCCCGCGAGCGCGGCGAAGGTGTAGGCGGTCCGACCGGCCCCGACGCCGATGTCCAGCATCGCCATCCCGGCGAGCTGCGCACGGAGCTCGCCCAGCAGGGCGCGCTCCGGAGGGTCGAGCGCGAGCCGCCCGGCGTACTCGGGCACGAGGCTGTCCCAGATCTCGGCCCCGCCGGGTGCTGCCCCGGTCACGCGAATCCCTTGCGGGCGGAGCGGCGTGCGAGATACCCGGCCGCCGGCGTCCAGTCGACAGCCCTGCCCGCGGCCCGGCGCAGTCTCAGCCCCGCGGCAGCGCGCTGCGTGGCAGCGACGGTCCCCTCGACGATCTCGACGGAGCCGTTCATGAGGCGCCGCTTGTAGAGCGCATCGCCCTTCCCCAGGTCGATCACATCGACGCCGAGCTCGCGCGCGTGACGCGCCATCTCGACGAGGAGGACGAGGCCAGGCGAGAGACTCGCGTGCTCGCGTGCGTAGGCCGGCAGCCAGTAGTGCCATACGCCTCCGGAACGAGGCCCGAGGTGCGCCGCCACGGGAGTGTCACCCGCGAAGAGGTAGGAGAGGAGCCCCGAGAAGGCGGGCGCCTGCGACGCGTGGACGCGCTCGACGACGTCGACCACCCACGGGATCCCGAAGATGTCGATGGCCCCGGTTCGCTGGTATTGAGCCGACTTCCAGGCGAGCAGGCGCGCGAGCGCGTCCGGGCCGGGCACATGCGACACAAACCGGACCGGCCCGAGCCGGCGTTCGATCCGGTCACGCTGCTTCTCGGCGTCGACGACCTGGTCCGAGCCGGCAGCGCGTCGCCCGGCCGCGTACTCGTCGAACCCAGAGGCAAGCTCGAGCACGGGCGAGAGGCGGGTCGATCGCCTGAAACCTTCGAAGAGCTCCTGCGAGGCCGGCACGCCGCTGAAGGCGAACGACCTCAGCCCGGCCGCCCGAAGCAGGTCGGGCGCAGAGATGTTCACCTCGCCGATCAACCCGTGATAGTCGGCGAGCCGGGCGCCGGCAGGAACTGCCGCTCCCGACCTCAGCCGCTGGAACGGGAAGAACGCGGTCGGGCGTCCGGCTTCGGCAATCACACCGATCCGAACGTCGGCGCGGGAAGCAGCCACGGCCTCGACGAACTCCGGGCGGAAGAACGGGCTCGCCAACCGGGGATCGGCGCGCTGTACAGCATCCCAACGCCCGGTCAGCTCGCGATCGAGGTCCTTGCCCCCGACTACGCTGATCACCATGGGCAGAAGCGGCTCACCATGGCCGAGGAGCGGTCGATGAAGACATCGTGGCCAGAGTAGTCGACGGTGGCCGCGAGCTTCTCGCCCGCGGCAGGTCCTATGCGCGCAGGATCAGGGGCGTCGTCCGGCCCGCCGGGTGCGTACTGACCTACCATCGCGTCGCGGAGACGAGGCTCGACCCATTCGGCCAATCCGTGGCCCCGACGGAGTTCAAGCGCCAGCTCGACCTGCTGCGCTCCTCGTACCCGGTCGAATCACTCGACGTGGTGCTCGGCCGGCTTGCCGCAGGCACGCTCGAGCACGGAACCGTCGCCGTCACGTTTGACGACGGGTATGCCGACACGCTCACCGCAGCGGCTCCCATCGCCGCCGGAGCCGGAGTTCCGATGCACGTGTTCGTGACCAGCGGAGCGCTGGGATCGCCGTCGTTCTGGTGGGATCGGCTCACGGCTGCGTGCCTCGCGGAGGGTGATCCCGAGCAGGAGCTTCCGGGCGGCCGGATGGCCGCCCTCCACTCGCGGCTGAAGCAGCTGCCGGCCGGCCAACGTGCGGCCGAGCTCGACGAGATCGCCCCGGCCGAGCCACCCGAGGACTTCGGCCGCCCTTTGACGGTCGACGAGTGCCGCGAGCTGTCGAGTCTTCCGGGGATCGGCATCGGATCGCACACCGTCTCGCACCCCTCGCTGCGGGGGCTCAGCCGATCGGAGCAGCGAGAGGAGCTCGTCGAGAGCCGCAAGCTGCTCGAGGAGACGATCGGCGCGCGCGTGGAGCTGCTCTCGTACCCGTTCGGGAAGGACCTCGACCTGGCCCAGGAGACACCCGAGCTGGCCCGTCAGGCGGGATACGCCGCGGCGTTCACGAGCATCCCGCTCGCTCTGACCCGTCGCTCGCCCCCCTTCGCGCTTCCTCGACTGACGGTTCACGACTGGCCCGAAGACGTGCTCGCGGGTCGCCTCCACCGGCTCTTCGGGTATTGACGGCCTTGCCCGGGGCTAGAACATGCCGGTGGAGACCCACTCTCGCATGATCCGCCGAGCGTGCCTGTCCGGGGGAGCAGGGAGATGATGGATGCGCAGGTCTCCGTGATCGTGTGCACCCGCGATCGCTCGGCCCTCGCTCGAACCACCGTCGATTCGATCCTGGCCGGCAGTCTCGCCCCGGGCGAGGTAATCGTGGTCGACCAGAGCAGGGAGCCCGACAACGGACTACGAGCAGACGACCGTGTCCGGTATGTGTGGACGGCGGGTCGAGGCCTCTCCAGGTCCCGCAACTTCGGCGCCGAGCTCGCACTGCATCCGATCGTCGCCTTCGCCGACGACGACGTCGTGGTCGCGCCCGATTGGCTCCGCGAGCTCGTGGTTGCGCTTGGAGAGGAGAGCGAGCGGGTCGCCGTCGCCGGCCAGGTACTCCCGGGCGTCCCCGAACGGCCGGGAGCCTTTACCACGTCCTGGTACGCCGACGACGAAGCCAAGTCCTACAGCGGCCGCGTCGACAAGGACCCGCTCGGCGGCGGCAACATGGCCATCCATCGCTCCGCATTCGTGACCATCGGTGAGTTCGACCGGCGCCTCGGCCCCGGAACGCGCTATCCGGCTGCGGAGGACAACGACCTCGGGCTCCGGCTCCTCGAAGCCGGGTACCGGATCGTCTATGCCCCCGGTGCTGTTGTCGAGCACCGGGCCTGGCGCCCGCGCAGCTTCTATCCCGTCGTGCGGTGGCGCTACGGACGCGGAAAGGGCGGCTTCTACGGGAAGCACCTCGCGCTCGAGGACCGCCACATCAAGAGACGGCTGGCACGCGACGTCACCCACCGGTTGCGGCGGCTACCCCGCTCGATCCTCCGAGAGCCGCGCCAGGCGCTCGGGGATCTCGCCTACGTTTCGGGGATCTGCGTCGGCCTCACCCAGTGGCTCGTCAGCGAGCGGGAGCGATGATCCGGGCCCTGGCGGACCGGATGCGCCCGCGTGTGGTCTCCTGCCGTGCCCGACCTCGCCGCCGGGAGCTCAGCCTCAGCTTCGACGACGGCCCCTCGGACTGGACGCCGTTGCTACTCGACGCGCTGGCCGAATACGGGGCACACGCCACCTTCTTTGTCCTCGGCGAAGCTGTCCAGGGCCGCGAGGCAATCCTGCAGCGCGCTGTCGCCGAGGGGCACGAGCTCGGCAACCACACCTTCGGCCACCGTGACTCGAGCGAGCTGACCGATCAGGAGCTTCGCGCGGAGCTCATGGGCGCCGGCGAAGAGATCAGGGCCGCGGTCGGCTTCGTGCCCCGTCTGGCCCGCCCGCCGTACATGGAGGACGCGCGCAGGTTCGCCGGCATCGCCGCCACACTGGGCTTCCGCCCCACCGTGCTCGCGTCCGTCGACGCCAGGGACTGGGACGAGCCGGAGGCCGCGCCGATCGTTGCCCGCGTGCTCGAGGCCGCCGTGCCAGGCGCGATCGTCGACCTTCACGACGGCATCCCGACACGATCGAGCCGGGCACATCCGAGCCGGTCCCCCACAGTCGACGCGATCCTTCGGCTTCTTCCGGAGCTGCGCGACCGGGGATTCGACCTCGTGACGGTGTCGGAGCTGCTCGCGTGACCCGCCCGGACGTAAGCCTCGTGATGGGCGTCTGGCAGCCCCATCGCGACTGGTTGCGCGAGGCGGTGCGGAGCGCGCTCGACCAGCACGGCTGCAAGGTCGAGCTGATCGTGGTCGACGACGGGAATCCCGAGCCGGTCGCCGAGCTGCTCACCGCGGTCTCCGACCCTCGGCTGAAGCTCCTCCGCACCTCCCACGCGGGCCCGGGCAATGCACGGAACGCGGGCCTCGAAGCGGCCACGGGCTCATGGATCCGCTTTCTCGACTGCGATGACGTCTTCGACGCCGAAAGCACAGCTCGCCTGTTGCAGCTCGCAGCGGGAGATGAGGGAGTCATCGCCTACAACGCGACGATGGTCTGCACCGAGGACCTCGACCCGGTTGAGCTGCTCGTCTCGACCGTGTCCGGAGACGCAGTCCGCGCCTGTCTGCTCGGTCTGTTCGACGTGCGCCTGCCCTCACTGCTCTTCTCACGACCTGTCGTCGACGCTGCCGGTGCCTGGGACGACTCGTTCCGGGTCAGCGGCGACTGGGACTTCGTTCTGCGCGCACTCGATCATGCGGTGGTGCGCGGCGACACGGCCGTCGCCACCTACTACCGCCGCCATGCGGCGTCGGTCACGCGAACCGCCGGGGTCAGGGACGGCGAGCTCGCGAGGCGCCGGATCATCGACCGCTACCTCGAGCGGCATCCCGAGGCACGGGGATCGGCGCTCGTCCGTGAGGCCGAGGCCGCGCTGCTCATCGACCGGGGCCTTGCGTACGCCTTCGTCGGCGAGACCAGGCGCGGCCTCGCGCGGTTCGCGCAGGGAGCGCGGCGTGACCCCTCCGCCGCGATCCGCGTCCTGCCCCGGCTCCTGCGCGCGGTCCGCGCGGGCGCACGATGATCCCCGGCCAGCTGCACCTCTTCCTGATCTGGTCGTTCGGTCGGGTGCGGGAACGTGAGATCCTCGACGATCTCGCAGACCGCTTCGAGCTCCTCGACCTCGTCGAGGTCGAATGGCCGGCCGAGCGCTTCTCGCTCAACCTCACGCGCTTCTACGGCGAGGCTCTGCCGCCGGGATCAGGCAAGGAGCAGCATTGCGGGACCGGCCCGTTCCTGATCGCCGTCGTTCGCGATCCGACGCCGGCCTATGCGGTCGAGCGACACAGAGGCCGAATGCGCGTCGTGAACGCCAACGTGATCGAGGCGAAGGAGAGGTACCGCCAGTCGGTGGGAGGAGGTCATCGGGTTCACGCCTCCGTCCAGCGAAGCGAGTTCGAGCACGACCTCTTCCTCCTGCTCGGCCGGACACCCGAGGACTACGACGGGGTGCGGGAGCGGCCCGAAGCGCGGTCGGAGCTACGCGCCGAGCTGCGCGGCGGCGACGGCTGGGCCGGCCTGGAGGAGCTCGTCAAGGCACTCCGCGTCACCGTTCGCCACGTACGCATCCGCCGCGAGCCCGACGGAGGGCTGTTCGTCCTCTCGGACGACCCCTGGTGGGTGGCCGTGGTCGCGAACGGCCGTCCCGGGCTCGACGATCCAACGGCCCTCCGGCACGAGGTGATGGTCGCCGGCGTCCCGGTCGGTCTCGAGCTCGGCGCGTTCGAGGGCACCCCGAAGGAGGGCGTAAAGGGGATCCGCGCTGCCGCGAAGCGTGCGCGTGCTGCGGTTCGCATGCTCCGGGTCCGCTTCAGCAATCGGCGCGGGGGGATCGCCCTCGTCTACCACGGCATCGACGACGATCCCGGCCACCGGCGCTACGAGCTCGTGCCACGCGCTCTCGGTCCAGCAGCTCGCGGATCAGGTGAGTCACCTTCGGCGCTGGTACCGGATCGTGCCGGCCTCGGAGCTGCCCGCGGCGGTCGAGCGCCGCCGATTCGGGCAGCGGCTGCCCGTCGCGCTCACCTTCGACGATGACCTGCTGTCCCATCTGGAGGTTGCCGCGCCCGTCCTTCGCGCCGCGGGTGCTCCGGCCACGTTCTTCCTCTGCGGCGCGTCCCTCGACACGCCTCACAGCTTCTGGTGGAGGACCTCCAGGAGCTCGTCGACCTCGGCCTGCTCGACGGCGTGGTGCCCGAGCTCTCCGAGCCGGACATCGACGAGACCACCCGGGACGACGGCGCGGCGTTGCACCGGATCGCGCGAGCGATCGAGGAGCTCTCGCCGGCCGAGCGCGCCGGGAAAGTCGAGCCGGCGCTTCGAGCGGCACGACCGACCGACTCGCGTGCCCGCGGCCTCAGCCGCCAGGAGGTTTCCGCCCTCGCACGCGACTTCGAGATCGGATTCCACACGCGTAGGCACGACCGGATGCCGCCTCTCGACGACGAGGCGCTCGCCGCGGCGCTCGAGGCCGGCCGGAGCGACCTGGAAGAGGCGGCAACGAAGCCGCTCGTCACGATCTCCTATCCACACGGTAGAGCCGACGCGAGGGTCGCGCAGGCGGCCGCCGCGGCCGGCTACCGGGTCGGGCTCGCCGGCTCGTCGGGCTCCCTTACGTCAGCAGGCGACGGCCTGCTCCTGCGCCGCTACGAGCTGCGCGAGACCGGCGCGGAGTTCGCGGCTGCGGTCGCCTGGTTGCTCACCCGGTAGGCCGAGACCCGATCGTCCCGGTACACGAGCGTCAAGCGGGGATCGCGACGCGCGAAGGCGTTGAACGCGCTGTGCACGCCGACGAAGACGTAGTCGGCCCTCAGCGAGCGCAGCCGGCGACTGAACGCCGGTCCCGTCGTTGCGCTGAGCGGCAGCACCGCCCTCCCGAAGCTCGGGCCGAACACCGGGTAGAGGAAGCGCGGCTCGGCGCCGAGCTCGACCGCCACGCGAGCGTTCGCCGGGATGCTGTCGAGCCAGCGGTACTCCGGGTGGAAGAGCGCGCCCAACGTCCGCTCGTCGGACGGTGCCGTCGCGAGCCGAACGACCTTGAAGGCATTGATGATCGTGCCCTTCCCCGCGGGATCGATCGTGCCGGTGGCGAGAAATGCTCCGATCAGGACGGCGACCAGGGTCGCGACCCGTGCGACCTCCGCCCAGCGCCGCGGCAGGCGCTCGATCGTGTGCACGAGAGCGACCGCGCCCAGGGCAGGCAGGATCATCGTGAACCGCGACCACCACTGGTAGGGCTGTACGAGGAACGCCGCGACGATCGGCAGGACGAGCAGGACCAGGACCTCGCGCCGGCGCCGTGCCGCGAAGTAGACGAAGGCGGCGATCGACGGCAGCATCAGGTAGGGCCAGATGATCCCGAAGCCGCCGATCCGCTCCTCGTACTCGTAGAAGCCGCTGCCGCCGCGGAGCGGAGTGGCGTCGTGGACCCACGAGCGGATGACGCGAACCCAATTGGACTCGTTGTGGTACTGCGATGGGTTGCTGAGCACGCTCGAGAGCTGCCAGGGCCCGTGGGCGAGCACGACCGGGCCGACCTGGAACTGGAACGGCCAGATCGGGTTCCCGTGGTCGATCACGTTGCGCGCATACCAGTAGCCGCCCGTGAGGAGAAGTGCGGCTACGAAGGTCACGAGCCCACCTGCCGCTACGGGCCAGGCGATCCGCCGCCGGAAAAGGAGGTAGACGAGGTAGGCGCCGAGTACTGCGAGCAGGATGCCGGCGTAGGGGATCCCGAGGCCCTTCGCGCCGAGCGCGATTCCGGTGGTGAGGCCGGCCAGGGCCAGGTATGCCGTGCGCCCCGTCCGCGCGAGGCCGAAGCGCAGGATGAAGAAGAGGCCGCAGACGAAGCTCGAGGCAAAGACGATGTCGACGTAGTTCGTCGACGACTGCTCGAGGATGACCGGCGTGAGGAAATACAGCGATCCGGCCACTGCCGAGCCCGCGCGCGAGCAGCCGACCGTCCGGGCGATCCCCGTGACGGCGAGCGCGCCGAGGGCTGCGAACCCGATCTGGACGCTGTCGACCAGGGAGTCGTTGCCGAGGAGCAGCCCCGGCCAGACGAACGAGAGCTCCCCGTTGAGCGGGTAGTTCGCGCAGCAGAGGCTGACGGGATTGACGATCAGCTTGCCGTGCTGAATCCATTCCGCGGTCGTCGTGAGGTGGTAGCTGAGCGCATCCCACGCGTAGGGCGGCAGCACGGCCGCGACGAACGTCCGCCAGACGAGCTCGGCCAGCGCAAGACCGGTGATGGCAGCAGCCCAGAGGTTCTGCCGCACGATCGCCACCGGATCCCGGAGGCGCGGCAGGTGGCGAAGCTCGGAGAGTAGATCCCGCCCGCCGAGCGCAAGCGCAACCGCGGCGATTGCCGCGTTCACGGCGAGGAGCGGGCCCGGCCGCAGCTCGTGCCCGAACCCGCCGCAGGCAAACAGCGTCAGCTCGATCTGACTCGCAGCCACGACGCCGAAGCCGACGCCGCGGTCGATCCAGCCGGGCAGGCGAAGCCGCGCGACTATCGCCAGAGCCGAGACGACGACCAGCACAGTGCCGAGCACAAGGGTGAAGGGTCCGGCCGGCATCGCCTACGCGAGACCCTCGCCGAGCACCGTGTGTGTCTGTCTCACCGATTCGAGCCACCGGGACCGGTCGACCGGAATCCGGCGGCCGGCGTTGAGTGCCGCGAGCACAGCGCACTGGCCGGGCCCCAGGCGGTAGCGGAGCCACGCCACGACGCTGCCGGGGATCGCGCAGCGCGCACGAGAGGTGGAAGAGCTCGAGCTCGAGCGCAGCGCCGGCGCCGGGCCTTCCCTCGTCGAGCTCGCGGAGGATGCGTGGCAGCAGCGATCCCAGCGGGCCGAGCTCTGCGGCGAGGAGGCCGGCTCCTTCCGGATCGACGGCGAGGAGGGACTCGAGCTCCCGGCGGTCGTCGTCCTCGAGCAGCGACGAGCGGCGCCGGCGGGCCCGCGAGAGCAGGAGGAGCACCGCGCGTGCTCCGGCGCGCACGACCCGGAACCCGCGGTCGTCGAGCTCCGTCAGCCCCGCGAGCATCTCGGCCCCGGCCACACCTGCGGCACGCTCGTGGAGATCGATCTGAAGCAGAGCCGAGCCCGAGCAGACGACGTCTACCTGCGTGCCCGGCAGATGGCTGCAGACGATCGTCGGCCCCAGCCGCTCCGTCTGCGCCCATTCCGCGACCGCGTGCGCGAGGGCCGGCCAGGCCGACCGCGAGGCGACCGCGTCGATGTCGCCTGCGCCGGTCACGGCCCGCTCGACGCTCTTCCACACGGCCCAGGTCGGGTCGGAGCGCGTGAGCTGCGTCATCAACCGGGTCAGCGACGACGCGTCCGGCTCGGTGGGGTCGGCGGTCAACGCAGCAAGGGCTCGAGGGCTCGCCAGGCGGCCTCCCGGTCATGGCCGAGATGCAGCCGCCACACGCGTGCCTGAGCGAGCACCGCCCGGCAGCAGAGCAGGCGATTGGCAGCCCGCCGCGACGCAGTCGCCGCAGCAGGCGCGGGGCCCTCGTCGACCTCACGCTGCTCCTTGGCCGGATCACGCGATCCGCCCGACCGGACGAGGAAGCGCAGCGCGTCGCTGACCGAGAAGCCGAGCACAGCCTGGTGGAGGAGCGGCCCGGCCGCGTCGCGCCGCGAGGCGGGCTCGAGCCAGGACCGCCGTCCGAGCGACCGCGATCCGAGCACGACGTGACGCAGGGTCTTCGGCGTGCCGGCGATCCGGTCTGCGAACGCGTCGAGCTCGAGCAGGAGTGGATCGGTCAGCCGCCCGTCGATCCGGCGCAGGAACTCGTCGGGTACGTCCGGAGCCGTCCGCGAGTTCGTCCTGATCCAGAGCGGAAAAGGGAACGGATGCATCGATCCGTAGCGGTCGAGCAATGGGCTTCCCTCCGAGTACAACGTCACGCCCTCCGCCTCTAGCGCCCGCAGCGCCAGCGTCGTCTTGCCGCCCGCCGGGCGGGAGCAGCACAGCGACTGCTCCCTGAGCGCCGCCGAGCCCGAGGGAGAACAGCCTGGAGAGGCCGATCGCGTCGAGATGGTCAGCAGGCCCGCGCCATGATGAAGTCGAAGGCCGCCCGGCGCCCCGCGGAGGCGCCGACGCCCTCGACCAGCATGCGCCTGCCACCGGCCTCGACGGTCGACACAGCCGCCTCGAGGTGATCGACGACGGTGCGTCCGTTCAGGCGGTAGACGGCGTGCTGCTCGGTGATGTACGCGGCGTCGGTCTCGCCGAACGCATCCCAGTCGGGCTCGCGCTGCTCCAACTCGACCTCGATCGCAGGCGCGCGAATCCCCGGCGTCCGCCCGGAACCAGCCGAAATCACGGTCGAGCGCCCCGATCGCCTCCGACCAGCCGCCGCTCACCCCTGCAGTCAGGCCGTAGATGTCGAAGCGCGCCCGGTATCGAGACTCAACGCCCATCTGCGCAGCGTACGCCAGGATCGGAGGAAAAACGCCGGTCGAGGAAACGCCGGTGATTGCTTCTATCCTGAGTGGGTGACGGAACAAGAGCTCACGGAGCGCCCCGCACTCGCCGGCCGCCGTCTCGGCTGGCGGCTGCACACACCCTCGTGGGTCGACGTCCTCCTGTCGCTGACGCGATCCGATGTCCGCATCCGCTACGGACGGGGTCGTTTTCGCTTTCTCCGCTGGCAGCTCGAGGCGTTCGCGCTGGTCGGCGTCTACCTCGTCTTCGTCGTGTTCGTCCTCAAGCGCCCCGGCACAGCGACGGGGCTCAGCCTCGCCTGTGCGGTGGTTCCGTTCCAGCTCATCATGATGAGCGTCACGAACTCGCTCAGCTCGATCACCGCGAGACGGTCGATCCTGCTGAACATGGCGTTCAACCGGACCCTGATCCCGGCCGCCGCCGTCCTCACCGAGACGATCGCGTTCGCGGCGAGCTTCACCGTCTTCATCTTGATGATGGCCGTCTACAAGGTCGCGCCGACGCTCGCGCTGGCCTGGCTACCGGTCATTCTCCTCGAGAACATCGCGCTCGCTCTCGCATTCGCCTATCCGATGGCGCTGTTCGGGGTCTGGTTCCGGGAGTCGCGCCCCCTCGCGATCAGCGTCGTCCGGACGATGTTCTTCCTGGCGCCGAGCCTCGTCATCCCGGCGACAACCAGCGGGACCTCCTACCGTCTGCTCCAGCTGAACCCGCTGACCGGCCTCTTCGAGGCATACCGCTCCGTGTTCCTGTTCGGCCAGACGCCGAGTGCGTACTCGGTCCTCTACCCGCTTGCGTTCGCCGCCGTGCTCGCCGCGATCTCGGTCCCGGTCTACCGCAGCGAGGAGCACCAGCTCGCGAAGGTGGTCGAATGACGAACGCTTCCATCGTCGCCTCCGAGGCCGGGGTGCATTTCCTGTTCGATCGCGAGCAGCGGCTGATCACGCCCACCCTGGCCCGCATCCGCCGGACGGGCTCGGACTCCTGGGGCCTGCGCGACGTGACACTCTCGATCGGGCCGGGCGAAAGCGTCGCCCTGCTGGGACGAAGCGGCTCCGGCAAGACGACCTTCCTGCGGCTGCTCGCGGGCATCCTGAGGCCCGACCACGGATCGCTCGAGGTGAACGGGCGGATCGCGGCGCTCCTCTCGATCGAGGCGGGATTGATGTCGGCGCTGACAGGGCGTGAGAACTCGACGCTGCTGGCAAGCCTGGCCGGCGTCAAACGCAGGGAAGTGCCTGCTGCAGTCGCCCGCGTCGAGGCGGCGGCCGCGCTCGGCGACTACTTCGATCGTCCGGTGGCGAGCTACTCGCAGGGCATGCGGGCGCGCGTGTCACTTGCGGTCGGCCGGCAGGTCGATCCGCAGATCCTCCTGCTGGACGAGGTCCACGAGGCGCTCGATCACGACTTCCGGCGAGTCCTCGAGGACCAGGCAGCGGCTCTCGTCGCAAGGGGCGGGATCGTGGTGGCGGCCGGGCACGATCATGAGATGCTCGCGAGGCTGTGCCGGCGCGGGATCTGGTTCGAGGATGGCGTGGTCAGGGCGGACGGAGACCTCGAGGACACCCGCCGGACCTACCTCTCCGTGGGCTCCAGAGCCCCCGCGTAGACTGCCGGCGTGCCGACCCTGACGGCGATCGTTCCCGCGACCGACCGTCCATCGACGCTCCCGCGCTGCCTCTCGGCGATCCGAGCGGCACTCGAGCCGCCGGATGAGATCGTGGTGGTCGAAGAGCCTCCCGGCGGCCCGGCGGCCGCCCGCAACCAGGGTGCCCTGGGTGCCCACGGAGAGGTACTCGTGTTCATCGACTCGGATGTCGAGGTTCACCGCGACGCATTCGTGCGGATCAGGCGGGCCTTCGACGCCGATCCGGAGCTGACCGCCCTCTTCGGAGCCTACGACGACGACCCGGGGGAGCGCGATCCGGTGTCCTCCTTCCGGAATCTCCTCCACCACCATGTCCACACACTCGGCGAGGGCCCCGCGACCACGTTCTGGGCGGGCCTCGGCGCCGTTCGCAGCGAGGCATTCCACGCGGTCGGCGGCTTCGACGCCGTCCGCTACCCCTGGCCCTCGATCGAGGACATCGAGCTCGGCGGGCGGCTGACCAAGCGAGACGGCCGAATCCTGCTCGACCCGGCTGTCGCCGGAAAGCACCTGAAGCGCTGGACCCTCGTCGGCTACCTGCAAACGGACCTGCTCCGGCGGGGAGTTCCCTGGGTCGAGCTGCTGCTCGAGGATCGCTCGAGCACGACGGCCCTCAACCTCGGGTGGCGGCATCGGCTGAGCAGCCTGCTCAGCGTAGCGGCGATCGGCGCGTGCCTCCTTGGCCGGCGCCGCAGCGCGGTCGCCGCAACCGCAGGCCTGGTCGCGCTCAACGGATCGTTCTACGCCCTCGTCTGGAGACGGCGCGGCCCCGGGACGGCGCTCCTGGCGGTGCCGCTCCACGCTCTCCACCACACCGCGGGGGCCCTGGCGGTGCCGCTCGGTATCGGCGCGCACCTCCGCCGCCGCCGGAGCTGAAGCCCGGCCAAAGGACTACCTGCGCTGCGCTGCCAGGAGCTCCGCGTAGAGCGCCTCGTACGCGGCGACTGTGCCCTGCCAGCCGAGATTCGCCTCGGCCCACTCGCGGGCAGCGCGCCCGAGCTCGACCCGTCGCCGCTCGTCCCCGAGCAGGAGCGCGACGGCATCGGCGAAGGCGGCGTCACCGTCGGCGCGGAGATAGTTCCGGCCGTCGGTGAGAGCGATGCCCTCGACCGCGAGGGGTGAGGCGACCAGGGCCTTGCCGAACGCGAGCGCCTCCAGCACCTTGACGCGAAGCCCCCCGCCGGTCGACAGAGGCGCGACCACGACCGCGGCACGGTCGAGATGGGGGGTCACGTCCGGCACTTTCCCGGTGACCGTGACTCCCGGCCACGAACCGTCTCGCAGCCAGGCCGGCGGGCGGTCGCCGATCAACTCGAGACGGGAGCCGGGACAGCGGGCGAGGACCGCGGGGAAGATGGCGTGGACGAGCCTGGCGGCAGCGACAGCGTTCGGCGGGTGGATGAAGTTGCCTACGAAGACGATCGTCGGCGGCTCGCTGCCGGCTGGATCGAGCGGTGCCGCCGGCAGCGAGGCGGAGAGCGGAATCACGCGAAGCCGCTCGTGAGGGACGATCTTGTCGAGCGCGACGCGATCACGCTCGGTGAAGGCCACGACGGCGTCGGCGCTCGGAAGCATGCGGCGCTCGAAGCGCTTCCAGGCCAGCGCATCCGCCGCCATCAGCGGACGAGCGGCTCCATGCGCGGCTCGCGCGGTCTCCGCTGCGGCTGCCGCCCCAGGCTCGTGCTCGGTCAGGACGGCCGGGACCCTGTGAGCCGGCGGGCCGACCGGCAGGTACTGGCCCATGACGTGGAACTCCGCCTGCACGATGTCGGGCCGCCACGACGCAACGAGCGCGTCGATCCGCCGGGCGAGCTCCTCGCTCCAGGTGTCGGCGACCCACATCGGCCGGCCACACGCAAGCGCGCCGGAGAGCCGCGCACGACGGCCCCAGCGCTCGGACCACGTGTGACCGACACCCTGCTGCACGAATTCCTCGACCAGGTCGCAACGCGCGACCAGAGCCTCGTCGGTAGGCGGGTCGTCCCGGCTCCGTAGGCAGAGCAGGGCCACGCGATGACGGCGGGAGAGCTCGTCGACGAGCTGGGCGAGCGAGCGACCACCGCCGTGGGGGGCGTCGAACCTTGGCGCGAACGGGAGCAGCACGAGCAGGCGGTATCCGCGCGGCTCGTCCGAGGGGCTCATCGCTGCCCCGTGCTCGGGACGAGCCGGCGGAGAATGGGCAGGAACGCCCCCGAGGAGCCGTCGCTCTTCTCGTTCGCGGCATGGCGCAGCCAGGTCGAGTGCAGGCAAAGCTCGGCGAGCTCGTCGTCCACGTCGACCGCACGGCGGATCCGACGCACGAGCTCCTCCACCTGGGCGGCCACCGGCCCCGTCCCGAAGGCGCGCTCGTAGGCGGCCAGCCGATCCCCGTAGCGGGCTGCGGCCGCGGTCGCGTCGACCGCCGCGTAGGCGAGGTCTCCGAGCGGAAGGTCATCCGGCCTTGCGCACTCCCAGTCGAGGACCCCGAGCCGGTCGCCTTCGAGCAGGATGTTGAACATCGTCAGGTCGTTGTGCGCGGCGACGAAGCCGCAGCGCACGCCGGTGAGCTCGCGGCACCGGCCCTCGAGCCACTCCACGTAGCGCGGGTCGAGCGACGCGCCCAGCACCGCGATCGGCTCGCGAACCAGGCGATCGAGGTCGGCCGGCTCGAGCACGCGCATGTCGCACGTCTCGCGATTCCAGCGCTCCAGCCAGGCACCGACGCGACCGAGC
The DNA here is from genome assembly GCA_963768435.1 of uncultured Actinomycetota bacterium. Lineage (GTDB taxonomy): Bacteria > Actinomycetota > Thermoleophilia > Gaiellales > Gaiellaceae > PALSA-600. Next base: position 85,717 of record CAVYIB010000027.1, on the reverse strand, counting down.
ACCTTCGGGAGCTCGCGCGGGCGGCTGCCGAGGACGGCCGCCGCGGTCCGCCCGGCGAGTGCCGTCTCGACCAGGATCGCGTTGTCGCCGAGGCGACTCGTCGAGAGCGACTCGGGGACGTTCACCCCCGCTTCGCGGGCGCCCGGCCCGAGCTGCTCGAGGGCCAGCCTCTCGGCATTGAGGTCGCGCTCCCGGCCTGCGACCCCGATCTTCAGGATCGTCTCTGCCCCGCCGTGGGCCGCACGAACGACGACGATTCGATCCTCGGGCGCCCGACCGCGCCGGATGACGCAGGCAAGCTCCGGCGCCCCAACCGCGGGCTCGAGCCGCAGCGCCCAGTCGGCCAGCGGCCGGCTGCCCGACGGCCGAGCGACGAGCGCGACCGCAGGCAGGAGCGATCCGAACGCTCTCGGCGCGAGCTCGAGGACGCGCGCGCGTCTCGGCCACACCGCGCCGACGTGGCGGAAAGCGCCCAGCGATGCTCGGGCCAGCGGCACGAGGTAACGAGCGTCCCAGCCGGGAACGTGGGCGATCTCCGCCTCGATCTCGAATCCGGCCTGCAAGAGTAGCGCCCGCATCGCGCGTCTCCGGCGGCGGCTCGCGACTGCATAGACGAGACCGTCCGGAGCGAGCTGCCGCAGGTCCGACAACCAACCGTCGGGCGCGCGGGCAGCCCAGTCTTCCTCGGTCGGGGCCAACACGACGAGGTCCAGCTCGCCGGGCCCCGCCGGCGGGGACTCGGAAACGGGGAGCAAGCCCGACCCGGCGCCGAGCAGCAGCGTGCCGCGGACGCGGCCGTCGGGATGCAGAAGCGCGAGCGCGGAGATGCCCGCGCCCCCCGGCCGGACCGGGCTCACACGGGTTCGGTCGTGGCGCGAGCCTCGACCGCCATGGCCAGGATCTCGCGCCAGGCCCGGACACGACCCGTCAGCTCCTGCCGCCTCGCCGGGTGTGCTCTCGCGAGCAGAATGCCGTCCCGCGCGATCCGCGACAGCATGAGAGCCGAGATGAGCGCACGCAGCTCGAGCAGTCGAGCTCGCGAGTAGTGCTTCCGGTAGAAGCGCATCAGGCTCGCGTAGACCTGAACATCGATCCGGGCCTGGTCACCGCCCGAGCTCGCCCCGTCGACGTGGACGACCGTGGCCGACGGCGTGAAGTGCGACTCCCATCCCTGGCGGCGGAGACGGTAGCAAAGGTCGAGCTCCTCTCCATACATGAAAAACGACTCGTCGAAGCCACCGGTCGCCGCGAGTGCCGCGCGGCGCAACATGATCGCCGCACCCTTGATCCAGTCGGCCCGGCGCGGCTCGTCGTGGCTCCAGCTCGGCGGGTGGGCGCGACGGAGGACGGGAACTCGCGCCGTTGTCGCGCTCAGTCCCGTCATCGTCACCGCGGCAGCGGCGGGTGTGAGGAAGCGGAAGCACGAGGGCTGCAGAGTGCCGTCCGGATCGACGAGCCGCGGCCCGACCAGGCCGACCGTCGGACGGGCGGCGAGATATCGGGCGAGCGACTCGACAGCTCCTGGGCGGCACGAGGTATCGGCGTTGAGGAGCAGGACGTAGGCGGCCTCGCCCGCGGCGATGCCTCGATTCGCGGCCGCGCCGAACCCGCGGTTCGGGACGGACAACAGCTCCACCGAGGGAAACTCGCGCTCGATGAGCTCCGGGCTCCCGTCGCTCGAGCCGCTGTCGACCACTCGGATCGAGCGGCTCGGCTCCGAGGCCAGGGCCTCCAGGCATTCGCGCAGGAGATCGCGCGTGTTGTAGCTCACGACGACGATGTCGACCTCGCTCGCCGAGGTCACGTCGAGCGCTCCTTCGGCTCGCGGATCAACGTATCGAGGTCGGATTCGCCGATCCAGGCGGATGTCTTCGCCAGCTCGAGCTCCTTGCTGGCCGGGTCGACCGCTGCGCGGATCCGGAGGGATCGCGCGAGCAGCCGGCGAGCCCTCTCCGCTCGGCCGGGGCTTTCGTGCTTTGCCAGGAAGATGAGATACGACCTCAGCTGCTCCCGGTACATCGCCGCCCGCACGGGCGAGGAGGACGCACCGCCGACGTGGACGAAGACTGCGTCCGCGACCGCCGCGACGGCCCATCCCCGCTGCCGCACGCGTTCGCAGAGGTCCGTCTCCTCGCTGTACATGAAGAAGCGGGCATCGAAGCCCCCTGCCTCGTCGAACGCGGAGCGGCGCAGCAAGAGGGCAGCTCCGGACGGGAACCGGGGCGACGAGATGAGCTCTGTCTCCGCCGCTGCGACGGATCGCCGCGCCGGCCGTATCCTCCGCCCGAGCGCATAGATGCGCGACACGATCCCCGGGCACGCCGCCCACAACGCGAGCGAGCCCGCCGTGCGCGGGTAGCCGAAGATGCTCCGCTGCGGCGTCCCGTCGCGGTTGCGCAGGCTCGGGGCGACGATCGCCAGTCGCGGATCAACGGCGGCCGCCTCCGCAAGCCTCGGGATCGCATCCCCGACCGGCCAGGCGTCCGCATTCGCGAGGAGCACGAACGGCGATTCCGTCGCGGCAACGCCGATGTTCGCGGCGCTCCCGAAGCCGACGTTCTCGGGCAAGCGGAGCAGGGTGACCTGAGGGAACTCCCGCTCGACGAGCTCCGCCGAGCGATCCTGCGACGCGACGTCGACCACGGTCACCGGCAGGGAGCTCCCGATCTCGGCCAGGCAGTCGGCGAGCTCGTGCTCGGAGTTGTGCGCGATCACCACGACGTGGACGGCGTCGTCCGGCAAGGCGCCGGCGCGCGAAGACCGGCCGGCGTTCGTGGCTTCGGCCAGGGCTAGCGGTCGCCTTGGGCGCGAAGCACGACCGGGGGAACCGGTTCTTGAGGATCTCCGGCTGCACCGGGCTCCTCGTCGGCCTCGAGCTCCACGCGAGCACCCTCGGCCAGGAACGACCGCTCGACCGCCTCGATCGTCCTGACGACGTCGAGCCCGATCTGCGGGCTCGACCGCGGCGTCTCACCGGTGCGAATCGCGTTGCAGAAGTCGGCCAGCTCGATCGCCAGCGGCTCGGTGGCGTCGATCCGAGGAGACACGATGTCGCCGGTCCGGTAGCTCAGCCGGTACTCGTCGAAGGTCGCCGGATCCGGAAGGACGGCGCCCGAGTCGAAGATCTTGACGGTCTCCGCAGCCATGTCGTCGTACACGACCATCTTCTGGGAGCCGACGATCGCCGTCCGCCGCAACTTGCCCGGCGAAAGCCATGACAGCTCGACGTGGGCGATCGTCTCCGACGGGAACGCGAGCTCGATGAAGGCGACGTCGGGAAGCCCCGGGATGATGCAGCTGCGACTGAACGCAGAGATCTTGGACGGTAGATGACCAAGCCAGTAATGGAGGATCGAGAAGTCATGGGGCCCGAGGTCCCAGACGACGCTCACATCCGGCTGGTGCAGGCCGAGATTGACACGGCTCGAGGAGATGAAGTAGATCTCGCCGAGCTCGCCGGCATCGATCAGCTCCTTGATCTTCGTCACCGGCGGGCTGTAGAGGAACGTGTGCCCCGGCATGAGCACCAGGTGCTCTTGCTCGGCGAGCGCGATCATCTCCCGGGCGTCGGCAGACGACGTCGCCAACGGCTTCTCGACGAAGACATGCTTGCCCGCCCGGAGGGCCGCCATTGTCAGCTCGTGATGGGAGCCGACCGACGTGGCGATCATGACGGCGTCGACCTTCGGGTCCGAGAGGACCTCCGAGTAGTTGGCCGTCGTGCGGACGCCTGGATGGCGCGCAGCGATCGCGCGGAGCGCCTCCGGGCGGCTGTCGCAGAGCAGCTCCAGCTCGGCCTGCTCGAGCATCCCCACGTTCCGCGCGAGGTTCGGGCCCCAGTAGCCGAGCCCCACCACTGCGATGCGCACGGGCTGTTCGGCGCCTCCGAGAAGCTCCGGCGCCATCAGCCTGTCCTCTGCTGGCGCAAGAGGCCCCAAGGCGTCCGCACGAGGAGCGAGAGATCGAGACCGATCGACCAGCCATGCACATACGCGACGTCGAGGTCGAGCGCCTCCTTGAACGTCGAGCGAGCCCTGGCCTCGACCTGCCACAACCCGGTCAAGCCGGCAGGAACGAGGAATCGCTCGAAATGCTCGGGCTCGAAGAACTCGAGCTCGTACGGGATGCAGGGCCGCGGGCCGACGAGGGACATGTCTCCGCGCAGGATGTTGATCAGCTGGGGAAGCTCGTCCAGGCTGGTGGCTCGAAGGACCCGCCCGATCCGGGTGACGGCGTCCACGCGACTGAGCTTGTACATGCTGCTCTCGGTCGGCTCGGCGCGCGGGTCCATGATCTGGCGCATGTACTCGCGATGGGGGCTGTCGTCGGTGTCCACGGCCATCGTCCGGAACTTCAGGGCCGTGAACCTGCGCTGATTCACTCCAAGCCGGGTCTGCCGGAAGAGAACCGGCCCCGGTGACCCCAGCTTGATCAGGATCGCGCTCATGACCATCACCGGCGCCACGAGAATCAGGCCGAGCGACGCGCCGCACACGTCGATGCACCGCTTCACGAACCGCGACGAACGAGGCATCTTCATCGGCGGCAGGCCGACGAGAGGCATCCCCTCCACGGTGTGGAGCTCCGCCTGTGGGCTGAACGCCTCGAAGAGCCGAGGGACGAGGTCGACCTGGACGTCGAACTCGCGGATGGCGCGCAACAGCTCGAGCTGCTCGTTGTGCCGTTCGCTCGAGAAGGCGATGATGACCCGCTCGATCGAGTAGCGGCGGATGACCTCTCGAAGCTCGCCAGGGCCGCCGAGCATTCGCGCCGACCCGAGGTCGCCGCGCCAGCCCTTCGGATCCGAGTCGATGAAGCCGACCAGCCGGATTCCGTACTCAGGGTGCTGAACGAGCTTCCGGCCGATCAGCTGGCCGACGTCGCCGGCGCCGACGATCACCGCGTTCTGGACGTACGCGGGGGTGCGGCGGGCGATGCCGCGCGCGACCGTCCGGAAGAGGACGATCCCGACGATCGCCAGGAGCCAGAAGGCCAGGAGCTTCGGGGGGCGCGGGTGGCTGAGGCCGGTGACCCAGGAGAGCGCGAAGAACCCCCAGACGCCGACCGTTACGAGCTGGACGATCTCCAGGAGCTCGTCCGCCGTGGAATGACGTGTCCGCTCGTCGTCCCGGTCGTAGAGGCCGGAGGCCTTCGCCGCCAGGACCCAGGCCGGAAGGCAGGCGATCGCGACGAGCGCCTCGATCGTGATGCGCTGATCAGGGCTCGGGACGTAGAGGAGCCCGACGACGATGAACGCCACGCTGAGCCCCACCAGGTCCGCCGTCAGTAGGAAACGGCGCATGAGCCAACCGCGGCGACGCGAGCCCGGCGCCTGAACCGGGCCGATCCGCCCGTCGGATCGCGCGGCCACGTCGCTCCCGTTGCGCTCGGCGCTCTCGGGCGGGCTGGCGAGCTTCTCGATCATGCTGCGCACCCGCGCGGCCTGGGTGCGAGCCGCCCGACGGACCACGCCGACGGTGGCTGTCCTTCTGACGGGCTCAAGATTCGAGACCCGGTAAAGCGTTGCCCCATTGCCCAACCCCCGACTTCGACTTCGACTCAAACCATAATTGAGATGAGACGGTGCCTCGTCTCCCACAGACTCTACCCGCCCCAGGATTCGTTTCAACCCCCAAAAGGTCAAGTCTTCGGGGCCGGATGCAGTACTCCCTCCCTCAACCACCGACCTGGTCATCCACCCGGGCCACCGGCGGATAGCCCAGGCGAGGTGGGTAGCATCCCCGCGACGATGCTCCGCAACTCCGTAGGACAGTTCCCCACCAGGCGCCGCCGCCCACTCGTTGGCCGGGTGGCCGCGCTGAAGCTGCGTCCCGAGATCCCAGCTTGCGTTTGAGCCGGAAACGGCGAGCTCCGAGGCGCTTCGACATCACGGTCCACGCGCCCAGGGCGGGAGGCCGTCCCTGATGAAGCGCAGCGGCGCGCGGCCCCGGCTCTGCATGATCGTCCACGCGACGTACCCGCAAGACGTGCGGGTGGCGCGAGAGGCGCGTCTAGCAGTCGAGCATGGATTCGACGTCGATGTCGTCGCGCTCCGCGACCCGGGCGAGCTGAAGGTCGAGAACGTCGGCGGGGTCAGGGTGTTCCGGCTCCCCGTCACGCACCGGAGAGGCGTCGGGGTCGTCGGGGTCTTCCGGGAGTATCTGGGCTACGCCGCGCTCGCCTCCGTACGCGCCTTCTGGCTTGCCCTCAAACGGCCCTACGACGTCGTGCAGGTGCACAACCCACCTGACTTCCTGATCGTTGCGTCGATCCTGCCGCGGCTTCTCGGGGCCCGCGTGATCCTCGACATCCACGACCTCTCGCCCGACATGTTCGCCATGCGCTTCGCGGGCCGTCCCGGCGCGAATCTCGCGGACAACACCCTCAAGTGGCTCGAACGCTGGTCGGCCCGGCTCGCCGATGTCGTGATCACGGTCCACGAGCCGTATCGCCGCGAGCTCGTGGCCCGCAGCGTGCCGCGCGAGAAGACGGCGGTCGTGATGAACAGCCTCGACGAAGCCCTCATCCCGCAAGGGGACGAGCCCGCCCCCCATGACGGCTTCCGCGTCGTCTATCACGGCACGATCACACCTCCGTACGGTGTCCAGCTGATCGTCGAGGCTGCCGCGCTCGTACGTGGCCGGATCGACGACATCCAGGTCGAGATCTACGGCGCAGGCGACTCCCTTCCGGGAATCCGCGAGCGCGCCGACGAGCTCGGGATCTCGGAGGCGGTCATACTCAGCGGCCGCTACCTCGGTCAGAGCGAGGTCCTCACCCGCGTCCGCGGCGCCGACGTCGGCGTGATCCCGAATCTCGCGACCCGGCTGAACAAGTTCGCGCTCTCCTCGAAGCTGTTCGAATACGTCGTCCTATCGATCCCCGTCGTCTGTGCCGATCTACCGACGATCCGCGAGCATTTCTCCGACGACGAGGTTCTCTTCTTCACCGCCGGAGACGCCGTGTCCCTCGCTCGCGCCCTCGAGGCGGTGGCGTCGGACCCAGCCGCTGCGGCCGCGCGGGCGGCGCGCGCCCTGGCGAGGTACCGCAAGGAGTACACGTGGGCGACGAGCGGCGAGGAGTATGTCGGCGTCCTCAAGCGGCTCACCGCCCCGGGCCGAACACAGGAGCGCGGCGCACGGTACGTCGGGCCGCCTCGCTACGACCACGACCGCCTCGCGCCGGTCATCGCCGAGCCGGCGCAGGGAGGCGGCGCCGTCTTCGGCTCGACCGAGCCGTTCCTGTTCGCCGAGCATTTCCGCATCCCGAGCCGGCATGCCTCGCTTGCCGAGCTCGACCCCGAGCTCGAGGCCCGCGATCCGCTCCGGCGGCTGGGGCAGCTCCGCTGGGTTGGCCGCGACGGGAAGACAAGCCCCCGGAAGCTCGTCTGGCCCTCGCGCGCGAACCCCTCGTCGTCGGCCATCCCCCTCGCCGAGGTGAGGCTCGACGAAAGCCCGTTCTATGCCCGCGTGGTGCCGGACGGAGTCGCTGCCCGCTGGCTCGGAGAGGGTTGGAATCCCACGGCGCCGGTCACCGACCGCACCGGCCAGAGAGTGGCTTCGATCTGGCGCGACGGCGACGGGAGCATCTTCCTGCCCTTCGATCCGTCCGAGGTGATCGTCAACTACTGGAGCGAGGCTTACCGCTCGATCTCCGGCCGGCGCGTGGGGCGGCTTGCGTGGCGGATCGGGCGCCCGTTCTACTACCGGCTGCGCCCGGCGCTGCCTCGAGCAGGCCAGATCCGGATCCGCCAGCTCCTCAGCCGCGTCCAGACCCGCTCGACGTTTCCCCGCTGGCCGGTCGAGACGAGCCTGAACGACTTCTACGGCCGGGTGTTCGGCTGGCTCGGCGAGCTCGCCGACGAGCCGATTCCCTGGATCTCGCCCTGGCCGGACGGCCACGACTGGGCGCTCGTGCTGACCCACGACGTCGAGACCGCCGACGGGTACCAGCGCGTGGCCGGCGTTTGCGACGTGGAGCGGTCGCTTGGCTACCGGTCCTCCTGGAACTTCGTGCCGCGGCGATATGCGGTGGCCGACGACGTCGTCTCGGGGCTGCTCGCCGACGGGTTCGAGGTGGGCGTCCACGGCCTTCACCACGACGGCCGCGACTTCGAGTCCCTCGCAACCCTGCAACAGCGGCTACCGGAGATGCGGCGCTACGCCGACCGGTGGCATGCGACGGGCTTCCGCTCGCCCTCGACGCATCGAGTGTGGGACTGGATGCCGCTGCTCGACTTCGACTACGACTCGTCGTTCCCCGACACGGATCCCTTCGAGCCGTACTCGGGCGGCTGCTGCAGCTGGCTTCCGTTCTTCAACGACCATCTCGTCGAGCTCCCGATCACCCTCCCTCAGGACCACACGCTGTTCGCGATCCTCGGGCACCCGGACGAATCTCTGTGGGTGGAGAAGATCGCCTACCTCCGCGACCGCGGCGCGATGGCGCTCCTGATCACACACCCGGACTACATGGTCGACGAGCGCCTCGCCGAGGCCTACGGCCGTCTGCTGGAGCGCCTCTCCGATGACGAAACGGTCTGGCGCGCACTCCCGCGCGAGGTGAGCGGGTGGTGGCGCCGCCGCGCGGCCTCGACGCTCGAGCCGAGCGGCGAGGGGTGGAAGGTCGTCGGGCCGGCGGAGGACGAGGCGACGATCAGCTTCTCGTCTCCCGCGCCTCCACTGAGGGACTTGCCGGAGCTCGAGCCCGACTCGATCGGCTGAGCTACCGGCCGCTGATGTAGCGGGCGAGCCCGGGGCCCGCGAAGCGCGTGCCGGACACGAAGCGCATCACCGGTCCGTAGCTGATGACGGCGGTCGCGCCGAGAAAGTGCAAGCCCCGAACCGAGGATTCGAACCCTGGGCCGAGGCGCGGGTAGCCGTTGAGGTTTCTCACCTCGGCGACGAGCTCGGGGGCGAGGAACCGGTACCGTGCGATGTCGACCCGGTAGCCCGTGGCGAGCAGGATGTGGTCGACCGCGCGCTCGCTGCCGTCGTCGAGGGTCACCTCCACCCTTCCGTCCGTCTCCTTCACGCCGACGACGGTGCGTCCCGTGCTCACCCGCACGTTGCGAACGCGATCGACCAGCCAGCCGGCTCCCGCGGGGCGGACGCAGCGCCGGGTGATCGGGGCGGCGAGAGCCTGCGGGATGTAGCGAAAAAGGCGCGGGGCCGCTGCAAGCAGGCTGAGGCCTGGCGGCCCGACATCGGTCGGTGGGTAGAAGAGCGGCCGGAACGGGCCGAGCCGGCGACGCAGCCGCGCCCCGCGGAGGAAATGAACCTCGTCGTCCCGCACCACGACCTCGACCTCGGCGCCCGCCTCGTGGAGGAGGGCCGCGCTCTCGAGCGCGCTCTGACCCCCACCGACGACGAGCACGCTCTTCCCCGCGAAGCCGTCCAGCGCCTGGTGCTCCGAGGAGTGCGATGCGAGACCGGCCGGAAGGTTGTCGTAGAGGGGCGGCCGCCAGGCGAAGGGAGCGATCCCGCCCGCTATGACGACACGCGAGGCCTCGAGCTGCTGCCCGTCGGCGAGGCTGAGCCGGAACCCTGCCCCGTCGCGCTCGATCCTGTCCACCTGTCGACGGTCGATGTCGAGCCCTGCACGCTCCTCGAACCAGGCCCCATAGCGGACGAAGTCGTCCAGGGGCACGGGACGCGACAGCGGCCCATGCTCCCGGTCGTACGCATCGAGCGAAAAAGCCTTCGCGGGCGCGTCGATCGTGCATGCCTCCCATGCCGAGCGAAGCAGCATCCCCGAGGGCATCTGCTCACGCCAGAACGAGAAGGTGTCGCCGAAGACGCGGTGCTCGATCCCGGCGCCACGGAGGTGAGCTGCGGCCGACAGCCCGTAGGGCCCCGCGCCGATCACGACGACCGGGATCCGGCCTGAGCCGTGCGGCGAGGTGGCCGCCGGGGCTTCGCTGCGGCTCGCCGAAGGGGCGACTGTCGTTGTCTGCTCGTGCATCGTCAGGACCGGCCGAAGCCGAAAGGGTAACCGTACATTTCAGGGATCAGACGCCCGGCGGCGTGAGGACCGACTCGTAGACGCGGATGCATCGACTGGAGATCCAGGAATGGATTCTTCGTCCTGCGCCGCTGAGCCTCGTTTGACACTCGCTGAGCGTAGTCGGCCGGGCGTCCCCCAGGCGAGGGATTCGGTAAGAGCTTTCGGCTGGACGGTGTTACGGTGTGAGCGATGGGCCCTGCAAGCGAGATCGAGGTCTTCTCGACCTGCCCGCAGTCCAGCGCCATCGACCGTGGGGAGTATCTCGCGCAGGTCGCCGACGCCGCGCGCTGGAGCGAGGCCCTCGGCCATCGGGGAATGCTGGTCTACTCCGACAACACGCTCGTCGACCCCTGGCTCGTCGCCGACGTGATCATCCGGTCGACGTCCAGCCTCCGCCCGCTCGTGGCCGTACAGCCGATCTACATGCATCCGTACTCGGTCGCGAAGCTCGTCGCGACGCTCGCCCACTTCCACGGTCGCGCCGTCTGCCTCAACATGCTCGCAGGAGGGTTCAAGAACGACCTGCTGGCGCTTGGAGACGGGACACCGCACGACGAGCGCTACGACCGGACGGCCGAGTTCACGCTGATCGTGAAGGGGCTGCTCGCGGGGGAAGGGCCCGTCACGCTCGAGGGTCGCCACTACCAGGTGCGCAACCTCTCGCTCGAGCCCCGCCTGCCCGCCGAGCTGATGCCGGAGATCCTGATCTCGGGCTCCTCCGAGGCGGGCTATGCGGCGGCGGTCAGGATCGGAGCGACTGCGGTCAGGTACCCGAGACCGGTCGACGACGAGAGCGCCTCCGGCGCGGCCTTCGCCCTGGACGGGGCGGTCCCGATCGGTGCTCGCTTCGGCGTGATCGCCCGCACGACCGGTGAGGAGGCCTGGGCGGTCGCGCGGGAGCGGTTCCCGGAGGACCGTAAGGGCGAGATCGCCCACGGCCTCGCAATGAAGGTCTCGGACTCGCACTGGCACAAGCAGCTCTCCGAGGTGTCGGCCGGCGGGGAGGAGGCCGAGGACCCGTACTGGCTCGAGCCGTTTCAGCGGTACCAGACGTTCTGTCCCTATCTGGTCGGGAGCTACGACCGCGTCGGTGAGGAGATCGCGCGTTACCTCGAGCTCGGCTTCCGGACGTTCATCCTCGATATCCCGCCGTCGGAGGACGAGCTCCAGCACACGGCTGCGGCATTCGACCGGGCCAACGGCCTGTAGGCTTCGCCTCGAGGGTCAAGGGGGGTTCTGGTGGCAGGCAGCGACGACCAGTCGGGAAGTGGAAGCGGTGCGCGCAGCCCGAAGCTCGGCGCGCTCATCCGCCCGACGTCAGGCTCGTTCGCCGGTCTCGCCGGCAACCTGAACCCCGCGGTCGCCTGGAAGACGCTCGGCCGCCGGCGAGAATGGCTCGAGTTCGCGCGGCGAATCGACCTCGTTCCGATGGACGGCCTCGTGCGCCTCGGCACCGGTTACGGAGGCTATGTCGTTCCTGCGGCGCTCATCGCCTCGGACTGGGTCTGCTACAGCGCGGGGCTCGGCGAGGACGTGTCGTTCGAGCTCGAGCTCTCCCGCCGCTACGGATGCATGGTCGAGACCTTCGACCCGGTCCCCAAGTCGGCCGAGTACATGGCCACGGTCGTCGAGGGGAGCCCGTTGATCAGGTTCCATCCGTGGGGCCTCTGGTCGAGCGACTCGACCCAGCGGTTCTACGCCCCGACCGATCCCGGGCATGTCTCGCACTCGATCGCGAACCTCCAGGGAACCGAGACGTTCATCGAGGTCGAATGCCGCAGCATCGACTCCGTGATGAAGGAGCTCGGGCACGACCGCCTGGATCTGCTGAAGCTCGACATCGAGGGCGCCGAGTATGCCGTGCTCGACGGGCTGATCGAAGCCGGCATCACGCCCTCCGTGCTCTGCGTCGACGTCCACAAGGTCGGGACCGTCGCCGAGATGGCCGCGCTGGTCGCACGGCTACGTGAGATCGACCTTCGCCCGGTGCACGTCTATCGCTCGGACGTCACGCTCGTCGCGTCGTCGCGGCTCTCGTAGCGGGCAGGTACCGCTAGACCGGTTGCTTGCCGCGCGCGCCCTTCGCGGGGGCGCTTTCGCGATCGGCACCGTCGGGATAGGCCGAGCCGTCGGCCCGTTCGACGCCGGTCAAGACGAGCCCGAGCCGTGGGGCCGGGGCGTTCGGCAGCTCACTCGCGAGCTCCTTCAGGAGCGGGCGCCGCAGCCCGAGCTTCGCGACGACGACGATCGCGTCGACCTTCGTGCTCAGGCTCATGGCGTCGCCGGTCAGGAAGGGCGGCCCGTCGATCAGGATGACGTCGAAGATCTCGTCGAGCTCCTCGAGGGCGGCCGCAAGGCCCGCACTCTCGAGCACCTCGCTATCGAGGGCCGGCGTCGTGCCGCAGGGCAGAAGGTACAACGCCCCCTGAACATCCGTGCGGCCGTCGGTGGAACCGTCTTCGAGAGGACGGCCGTTGCTCGAATCGGCGGGCGGCGAGAGTGCGATCTGCTGGAGCGCACTCTTCAGACGCACGTCGTTGACTGCGACGTCGGTGATGCCCTGGTCCGCGGTCACGCGAAGCAAGTTGTGGAGAGAAGGACTGCGGAGATCGAGATCCACCAGGGCAACGCGGCGTCCCGCGCGCGCAAACGCGATCGCGAGGTTGGCAACTGTGGTGGACTTGCCTTCGCCCGGCGCAGCGGACGTGAACATGATGGTCGTCGCCCTCCGATCGCTGTTGACCAGTTCAAGCCTCGTTCTCAGCCGTCGGAACGCCTGCGCTTGAGCGCCTGCCGGCTCCGAGAGCAGCACGAGCCCGTGCCCGGACCGCAAGCGGCGCGGCGGTCGCGGCAAACGCCCGAGCAGCGGGAGCCCCAGCGCGGCTTCGATCTCCTCTTCCTTCCGCACTCGCTGATCGAGCGAATCGACCAGGAACGCGAGCGCGATTCCCGCGAATCCACCGATGAGAACACCGAGAACGAGGTCCCGTAGCGGGCGCGCCCCGGTTGCGCTTGCACGCTGTGCGGGCTGGATCACCCTCGTGATGTTCGCTCCCAGCCCTCGAATCGTCTCGAGTTGCGCCTGGTACTGGAACAGCGCCTGGTAGTCGGTCGAAGCGGTCTGGCCCGCGTTCGCAAGAGCGGTCGTCCGTGCCCGGAGGATGTTCAGGGCAGCGTTGATCTGCGCAGTGTCCAGCTGCGTCTTGTACTGGCTGAACCCGCTGGCATACGCATTGGCGAGCGTCACGGCATCCTGCGGGTGCCGCGCTGATACGGAAACGGTGAGCAAATCGGCGTCGGTGGCCGGCGTGACGCTGGACGAATGCAGCAGCCCGTCGGCCGTCACACCCGGAACCCCGGCCGTTGCGACTACACGGGTCACGAGCGCGGGCGTGCGCGCGATGCTCGCCTGTGTGTTCAGGAAGCGCACGGAATCGCCCGTAGCCGGATCCTGGCCCGCCGTGATCCCGCTGACGACGCCCGCCGAGCGGTTGACAAGGACGACGGCAGACGCGCGGTATGAGACGCTCTGCCGTTTCGCGGCCACGTAGGCCACCAACCCGGCGATGACAGCCGGAAGGATGATGAGCCACAGGTGCCGCCGCAGGATGGCCAGGTAGTCCGCAAGCGTCGTTGGTCGATTCATGAATGCCTTTTAGATGACGTTGTGGCCGACAGCATCTCGGGGCACCAGGCCCCAGGGGCGCGGCCGTGTCCTGGCGAACCGCCACCGCTTTGGAGTATGGCCATGCTCAACTGTGCGACTCCCTTCGGAGCGTAGCAGGGGACGAACCGTGGTAGCCACATGGCCCGACCGCTTCGGGTCATAATCCTCCGCAATGGATCGGTTCATGGACGGCTAGTGCGAAGCGTGGAAGGGCCGAGATGAACCTGGGGCTGCTGAGCAAGCGCGCGCTGCTGAGGGCCGGCGCCCACTCGTCAGAGAAGACGCTTCACTACGTCAACGGGCTGCTCGACTACCTGGAGCTCGGTTGGTGGCTCCGCCGCCATGACCTCGCCGGCGGGATCACGCTCCCGTCGTGCGCCGCCGTGTATGCGGAGATCGCCGCGGGCGTCGGGGAGCGTCCCGTGCTCTACCTGCAGTTCGGCGCGGACGATCCACTGGTCGTCGAGCGGTGGGTCAAGCTCCTCCCGAGCCCGGAGACGCGGCTCCACGTTTTCGCCCCCACCGGCGACAACGCACGCTCGTGGATCCCCGCTCGTGGCCGCGGCCATCGCTGGGAGGATCCCGTTGGAGACGACGCCGCCGAACGGCAGCCGAGCCCTCGGCCCCGCCCTGACGATGCGCGCGTCCGGCACTTCGAAGGCCCGATGGAGGCCATTCTGGACAGTTACGAATGGGACGATCCCGAGATCGTGATTGCGATGCTCGACACCGATTACTACAGCTCGACGAGCGCGGCTCTCGGCTTCGTCGGCGACAGGCTTCCGGTCGGCTCGTATCTCTTCTTCGACCAGCTGAACCACCGCGCGGACGAGCTCCGTGCCCTCCACGAGTTCCTGCTCGCCACGGAGCAGACGTTCGAGGCGTTTGCACACAATCGCGAGTTCTCGTGCGTCGCGATCCGGCGGAAGGCTTGACGAGCCGGGGAGACGCGGCGCGGCAGACCGGCAGATGCACCGACGTGCAGCCGGCGTCCGCGGGGATCAGGCGCTCGGCTTGTTCTCCCGGAGCAGTCGGGCACTGATCGGCGCCAGCCCCTCGAGCAGGTCCATCCTGCTCCGGGGGATCGCCACGAGGTTCACGACCTTCGCCTCTTCGAATTCCTTCAGCGGATAGAGCTCGAAATCGTCGAACTTCTGCGAGAGGCCCGCCACGAGATAGTCCAGGTCGGCCAGCTCCTCCAGCAGCTCGGACCTGGAGTAGCCCGGGTCGAACCACGGCTCGAGCAGGCTTTCGAGGACGATCACCGGCCGGCCCGAGGCAATGACCCGGCGAGCCCCGCGGAGGGCGGGCAGCTCGGCTCCTTCGACATCGAGCTTGATCAGGTCCGGCGGCGGCAACGAGTCGCGCTCGGCGAGATCGTCGAGCCTGAAGGCGTGGATCGTCTCATGCCCGAGGAGCTTGGCAGGATGGTCCTCCGGGAGCGCCCACACGAGCGAGTTGGTGCCGCTCGAGCTGTAGAGGTTGATCGGTATTTCAATCTCCTTATCGAGCAATCCAACTTGCAAAGTCGTGACGTTCTCGATCTTATTGCGCTTGACGTTATTGGAGAGAAGTCGAAACGTCTCGGTTACAGGCTCGAAGGCGTAGACCCATTTTACTTCCTGAGCAAGCTTGACGGTGTAGAAGCCATAACTCGCACCTATGTCGTAGAAAATAGGGTTCTTGATCAGACTTGCGATCCGGGACAGAACTTCGGTCACGTTTCGCTCATAATGCTCGCCGCCTCCGACCGTCCAGCGCATATCGGGCGGGACTTCGACCTTCGCACGGCCTACACGTATGCTGCGCCTCCATTTCGTTCGTGTCCTGCGGAAGGCCTGAACGGAGGTGGACAGGAGCGGTACCCGCTTGAGAAAGTCCCGGAGCGTGTCCCTGTGTGCATCTGGAGACGGTTGATTCGGATCTCGCGACACGGGTTCGGGATCGTAGCAAGGTCGTCCTCCGACACGGCCGGCGGCCGCATAACCGCTGCCACTCCACCCCCGACACGAGATGAGAGGTGACTACGCACGTCCAGCGACCCCATCGTGGTAGGCTCGCCCATATGCTGACGGAGAAGTTGTCGGCTTTGTTCGAGTGGGACCTGTGGCAACCGACCTGCGAGCCAGCCGAAGCGGCGTCCGCCCGACGTTGCTGTTAAGGCACGCGTACTCGTCGACGACCTGAAGAAACCCACCGGTCTCGCTGCCCCAGTCCGACTGATGCCACCCGCAACCACCCAAGCTGTTCGAGAGCTGATCCTCGAACGCGTCGCGGATCAACTCGCCGCGAAGGGCTTGACGCCCTCGGACGTCCCGCCTTCGTTCGATCTCCTTCTGGAAGGCGTGATCGACTCGTTCGGAGTCATCGAGCTGATCCTGATGCTCGAGCAGCAATTCTCGGTCGAGTTCGACTTCGACGAGATTGCGGCCGACGATCTGACGCAGGTTGGCCCGCTCTCGGAATATGTAGGGCGAAAGAGCCGCGAGACGTGAGAAGGAGCATCGCCGGGGTCCGCAATCGCGTCCTACAGATGCTCGCTCTCTACTCTCCCGGAGGCGACTCGATGAGAGTCGCCCTGCACCGTTTTCGCGGAGTCGAGATCGGAGAGGGAAGCTGGATCGGCTTCGACACGCTGATCGAGCCCGCGTATCCGCATCGGGTGGTGATCGGCAAGCGTGTGGCGATCGGCATCAGGGTGCTCATCCTCGCCCACTTCGCACATCACGGGCGCAATCGCGAGACGAGCGACGGCTCGCTGGACCGGCGCGTCTCCGTCCGGATCGAGGACGATGTCTTCATCGGGCCGGGCGCAGTGATCATGCCGAACGTCACGATCGGCGCCGGCGCCGTCGTCACCGCCGGCAGCGTCGTGACCCGCTCCGTCGCCCCGCTGACGATGGTGCAGGGCAACCCCGCCAAGCCGATCGCACGCTGCGGGATCCCGCTCGGGCTCGACACGCCGATCAAGGAGTTCTATCGGCGGCTCACCCCGATCGATGCCGCAGACGCATAGGCAATGGCCGAGCGGCCGTTGCGCGTCGTCGTCGTCGCCGAGGAGGCAGCAGGCGTCCAGGTCTTGCGCGGCCTGATCGCGCTTCGCCCGTCGCCCGAGATCACAGCCGTCCTGACCGTCGCCGAGCCAAAGGGATCGCGGCGGCCGATCGTGCACGAAGCGGCGACCAGCCTCGGCCTCGAGACCTGGCCGGCGGAGCTCGTCCGGTCCCCCGGCCTGGCAGGACGCCTCGAGGACGCAGAGGTCGACCTGCTCCTGAACGTCCACTCCCTGTTTCTCGTTCACCCCGATGTCCTGGGCGCACCACGGATCGGAAGCTTCAACCTGCATCCCGGCCCGCTTCCGGAGTACGCGGGCCTGAATGTCCCGAGCTGGGCGGTCTACAACGGCGAAAAGCGGCACGCGGTCACGCTCCACTGGATGGATGGCGGAATCGACACCGGCCCTATCGCCTGGATGGAGTGGTTCGAGGTGACCGAGGCCGACACCGGCTTTGCCGTCAGCGCCCAGTGCGTGCGGCGCGGCGTCCCCCTGGTGCTGAAGCTGGTCGAGACCGCTGCGAGGGACGCGTCGTCGATCCCGAGAGCCGAGCAGGATCTCTCGCGCCGGCGGTACTTTCGGTCTGAGCCGCCCCAGGGTGGTGAGCTCGACTGGTCCCGCCCGGCTGCCGAGATCATCCGCTACGTGCGAGCCGCCGACTACGCCCCGTTTCCCTCGCCGTGGGGGCACCCGCAGACCACGCTGCTCGACCACCGGGTCGGAATCGTCAAGGCGACGCGCATCGACCTGCCCGCGAGCGAGTCGCCGGGGAACGTGCACGACGTGACCGACGCGGGAGCGACCGTCACGACCGGAGACGGGCTCATCCTCGTCGAACGGCTCTGGCTCGACGGCCGCTACGTCAAGCCGATCGATCTCTTCGCCGGCAACCTCGCCTCGAGGTAGCCGGAAGAAGCACAGGTTACTTCCGCTTCACCATGAAGATCAGCCCTCCCCGCTGAGAGAGCGCGAGGGCGCGAAGCCATGGATTCCGCTGCACGTGAGTCAGCGCTGTCGCCTTCAGCCACCGCCTGCGCGCGCTTCCCGAGAAGTTCGATGCCTCTGCCGGCTTGAGGTCGAGATGGGAGTAGAACTGATAGAAGCCCGCGTCGCGCCCCAGCTCACACAGCTCCGTGAACGTGAACCAGTGAACCGCCGGCCGCTCCGTGAAGTTCGCCAGCGACGGATCGTAATGGAGGTGACGAAAGACGTAGGACTCCTTCACAAGGCTCGGAAGCCACGGGTAGAGGCGGACGTTGAACTCGGCGTCGTGGCCGCCGATCTGGAGGCGATTGGTCGTCGTGATGTAGGCGACACCTCCGGGTGCGAGCACGCGGTGGATCTCCGCGAGGCTTCGTTCGACGGAATCGACATGCTCGAGGACGCTCTCGAGGACGACGACGTCCTGCGACTCGCCGGCATTCGGGAGATCCTCCGCCGTCCCGGCCAGCACGGCGTCGTCGTCGCCGAGGAACTCTCGCGCGGCAGCGACGAACAACGGGTCGGGCTCGACACCGACGACGTCGAAGCCCAGGTCGCGCAGGATCCGCATCGGCTCCGGTGTCGGTCCGCAGCCCACGACGAGAAACCTCTGTCCGGGGCCGATCTCGATCAGGCGGTCCAGAAAGCCGAGGACCGCCTGGACGCGAGGCTCATCATCCGGGCGCCGCGCGACGCTCTCCTGGTACCAGGCGAGCGACCGCTCGCCGAGGTCAGGATACCCCTCAAGCAGGCGTCGATCGCGATAAAGGGACCCGGGGTCTTCGGCCACGCGCCGCTTAGCATAGCCACGAAGTACGGGCCCTTCAGCCGCTCAGGCGGGCGTCACCCGGCCCTCTGACCGGCCGCGCGTGCCCGCGGGCGGAGCTCGTAGAGATACGCGTGGGCGCCCGCTCGATCGATCGCCTCGATGCGCTTGCCGCGAGACGCGAGGTGCCGAAGGAGGACCGCCTTGACGAACGCTCCCTCGGCGTCCGTGTTCACGTGGCTGTAGACGAACCAGATGCGCCGGTGAGACCCCAGGCGGTCGATGTCCTTGATGAACACCTTCCTGGCTCCCCCCGCGGCCCGTCCGAGCACGACGTCCGGCGTCCGTGAGATCGCCGCCGGGCCGAATTGACTCTTCTGCCCGCGGACCGGCTCGAGTGGCCAGAGCGGGCGCCCGCTTCCGGAGGCCGAGAGCCGCACGCACTTGCACGTGTCGTAGTAGACGAACGCGTACTGAGCGCCGCCGTAGACGTAGAGCCCATCGCCGGCACGCCAGTGATCGCGGACGAACTCGAGCACGGGTCGTAACTCCTCGTTCGTTCTCGGGTGCAGCAGCCGCGTTCCGGCCAGCGAGACAGGCCCCGCTGCGAGCGCGAGCGCGAGCACGAGCGCCACCGCGGGTTGAGCGCGTCCTGGAGCGAACCTGGCGACTCGAGCAACCCCCTCGACGACGAGCAGGATCACGACGGGCACGAGGAAGAGGTCCGTCCGCTCCAGGATCGGGTAGACGCGGGCCGCCGAGGCCGCGAACACCAGGCCGAACGGCACGACGAGCATCAGGAGCTGTGTCCGATTTCGTCGGAACAGCGAGACGGCGCCGATGAGCGCGAGCAGCAGCGCAAGCTTCTCGATGTGGTTGAACGGCCGTTCCTGCGGAAGGCCCAGTGCAACGGCGGTCCCCGTTGCCATCACGTTCAGCGCATGGAGCGGCGACGAGGATCCCCCGACTCCAAGGAAGAACCCCGACCCGCCGAAGGACTCACGCACCAGGCGCGTTCTCGTGGCGCCGAAGATCGCGATGCCGAGCGCGGCGAGCCCCCACAAGAGCACGGCCAGAGCGGTGGGCGAGGTGAGGCTCAGCCGCCGGTCGAACACGAGGCGAACGGCGAGCACTCCGGCGACCGCCGCCACCATGAAGACGGCCGGGTACGACAGCGGCACGAGTGCGAGCCCGACGACCGCAACGGCGATCGCCTTGCGACTCCGGCCGGCCGCGTCGTCCGCGAGGATCGTGCCGGCGGCGAGCAGGAAGACCGCGACGGCGACGTCGGTCTCGTACGGCTTTACCTCCGACGAGAAGTAGATCAAGCCGTCGGCGACGACGAACAGGAGGACCGCGAACGGCGCCGCCGTCCTGGACAGGAGCCGTCGCGCCAGCCAGGCGAAGACCGGCAGCGAGACGAGCCCGCACAGGAGCGGGAAGAGCCGCAACGCATACTCGGAATATCCGAGGATCTTCCCGCCGACCCCCTCGACCAGGAGGAATCCGACGGGCGCCCCCTGGTTGAAATCGAGCGGGCTCGTCAAGCCGCTCACCGGCCGCTCGATCAGGTTGAGCGCAAGCCAGGCTTCGTCGATCCAGAGCGAACGATCGGCCAGGTACTGGGCGACTCGCAGCAGCATCCCGAGCCCGACAAGGGCGAACACGAGCTCACGTGACCGGAGGATCCGTAGCGCTGCGCCGGCCTCGGGACCGTTTCGGCCGACGGCCGTGCGTCTCGGCGGCTCGGAGGGCGCTTCTCTTCCGGCAGGCTCACCTGTCCCGACACGCTCGCCTCTACGCATTGACAATCGGATTCTTCCCGCCCGACCCGGACAGCACCGACGAAGGGCCGACGGATGCACGAACCCAGGAGAACACGACTAGTCTAGACGTCATCGCGCCTGCGGACCCGCCGGAGCTCGGACCGGCGATCTGCCTTCCTTCCTCGCATTCGCCGCGGTTCAGCCAACGACGTCATGACCGGTAGCGCCCACCCCATGGATCGCCCGAACCTGGATCCGGGGCCGGCCGCAGCCGGCGGCGCGATGCCCGCGTTCCTGATCACGATCGACACCGAGGGAGACAACCTCTGGAGCCGGCCTCGGGTGGTGCGGACACGCAACGTCGAGTTCCTGGAGCGTTTCCAACAGCTGTGTGAGCGTCACCACCTGCGCCCGACGTGGCTGACGACGAACGAGATGATCCTCTCGCCGGCCTTCTGCCGCTTCGCGACCGATGTCCTCGCGCGCGGCACGGCCGAGATCGGGATGCATCTCCACGCGTGGGACTCCCCTCCCCTCGAGTCGCTGACGGCGGACGACGCGGCGGCACAGCCTTTCCTGATCGAGTACCCGCCTCGCGCGATGCGCGAGAAGATTCACGAGCTGACCGCCCGGCTCGAGGACACGCTCGGCGTGAAGATGCTCAGCCATCGCGCGGGTCGATGGGCCTTCGACGAGCGGTATGCAGAGATGCTGCTCGACGAGGGCTACCGAGTGGACTGCTCGGTGACTCCGCTGATCAGCTGGAAGACGACGCTCGGCGATCCCTCGCAGCAAGGGGGAAGCGACTACACGGCGTTCCCGCATGAGCACTACTGGATCGACCTCGATGACATCTCGCGTCCGGGCAGCTCTGGCCTGCTCGAGGTGCCCGTCACCGTCATCTCGTTTCGCTCGGGCCTCACGAGCCGCCTGCTGGGGATCGCGGACGGGCTCCCCGCGTCGCTCGGCCGGCTCGCCGCTCTCTCGCACCGAGCCGCGGATCGTCTCTCCCCGGCAGCGGTATGGCTCCGGACCGACGGCAAGAACGGCCGTCGGCTTCTCGAGGTGCTCGATCGCGTCGTCGCGGAGCGCCGGCAGTACGCGGAGTTCATTCTCCATTCCTCCGAGCTCATGCCCGGGGGGAGCCCGACGTTCCCGGACGGAGCCTCGATCGAGACGCTGTACGCCGACCTCGAGCTGCTGTTCGAGCACACGCGGGGACGGTTCCACGGCGCGAGTCTCTCCGAGTACCACGACGAGGTGGCAGCTTCGTCGAGCCGCGGCGCCTGACCGCACGCACGCGGATCATTAGGTCCAGGCTCGGGGAGATCGGTTGCGCCTCCTCGGGAGCGGGCCGGTGAAGGGCCCGCTCCCTGAGGAGGCTCAGTCCTGTGAGCTCGCTACCGGACGGTGGCCGAATGCGCAGAGGTCGCCGACGTCGAGCCCGCTGCGTTCGTCGCGGTGACGACGACCTTCAGCGTCGAGTTGGAGTCTGCAGCTGCAACCTTGTAGCTCGATGCGGTCGCGCCGCTGATCGCGGTGCAGGTAACACCCGCCGCATCGCAGCGGTTCCACTGGTAGGCGTACTTGGTGGGGCTGCCGCTCCACGAGCCCGTCGTCGAGGTGGCCGACTTGCCCTGGCGGAGCTGTCCACCGATCGTCGGGAGCGCCGTGTTCACGGGAGCCGCGGCAGCCGCCTGGATCACAGCCGTCTGCGCGGAGGTGGCAGCCGTCGAGCCCGCGACGTTCTGGGCGGTCACGACGACACGGAGGGTTGCTCCGGCGTCGGCCGCCGCGGCCGTGTACGTGGAAGCGGTCGCTCCGCCGATCGCGACGCAGCTGGCGCCGCTCGTGTTGCAGTGCATCCACTGGTAGGTGTAGCCGGTCGGGCTGCCCGACCAGACTCCGGTCGTTGCCGTGAGCATCTGGCCCTGCTGGGCGGTACCGCTGATCACGGGCAGGCCGCTGTTCACGGGCGCCGTCGGGCCGGTCGAGACGACCTGACCTGTCGGGGCGGAGACGGCCGTGCTCGAGCCGAACGCGTTCGTAGCCGTGATCGCCGCCCGGACCGTGGCGCCCTGGTCGGCGCTCGCGAGCACGTAGGTCATGTTGGTCTGGCCACTGATCGCGGTGCAGTTCGCACCCGAGGTGTCGCAGCGGCGCCACTGGATCGAGTAGCCGGTCGGCGAGCCGGTCCACTGGCCGCCGGTTGCGGTCAGCTGCGAGCCGACCTGAGCGGTTCCGCTCACGAGCGGCAGCGAGCTGTTGCCCGGCGCCGCTCCCGCTGCCTGGACGGCCGCGGTCTGAGCGGAGGTCGCCGTCGTCGAGCCGAATGCGTTCGTAGCCGCGACGGCGGCCCGGATCGTCGCGCCCTGGTCGGCGCTCGCGAGCACGTAGGTCAGGGCGGTCTGGCCGCTGATCGTGGTGCAGTTCGCACCCGAGCTGTCACAGCGGAGCCACGCGGTCGAGTAGGAGGTCGGCGTGCCCGTCCAGCTCCCGGCAGTCGCGGTCAGCTGCGAGCCGACCTGAGCGGTCCCGCTCACGAGCGGCAGCGAGCTGTTGCCCGGCGCCGTTCCCGTTGCCTGGACGGCCGCGGTCTGAGCGGAGGTCGCCGTCGTCGAGCCGAAGGCGTTGGTAGCGGTGACCGATGCCCGGATCGTCGCGGCCTGGTCGGCGCTCGTCAGGACGTAGGTCAGATTGGTCTGGCCGCCGATCGTCGAGCAGTTCGCACCCGAGCCGTCGCAGCGGAGCCAACCGATCGCATATGCGGTCGGCGAGCCTGTCCACTGGCCGGCCGTGGCGGTCAGCTGCGAGCCGACCTGGGCGGTTCCGCTGAGCAGCGGCAGTGAGCTGTTGCCCGGTGCGGCTCCCGCTGCCTGGACGGCCGCGGTCTGAGCGGAGGTCGCCGTGGTCGTGCCGAATGCGTTCGTAGCCGTGACCGCGGCCCGGATCGTCGCGCCCTGGTCGGCGCTCGCGAGCACGTAGGTCAGGGCGGTCTGGCCGCTGATCGTGGTGCAGTTCGCACCCGAGCTGTCACAGCGGCGCCAGATGGTCGAGTAGGAGGTCGGCGTGCCCGTCCAGCTGCCGGCGGTGGTGGTCAGCTGCGAGCCGACCTGAGCCGTACCGCTCACGAGCGGCAGCGAGCTGTTCGCCGGGGCTGCGCCCGCGACCTGCACGGTGGCGGTCGGGGCGGAGTTCGCCGTGGACGAGCCAGATGTGTTCGTAGCGGTGACCGCGGCCCGGATCGTCGCGCCCTGGTCGGCGCTCGTCAGCACGTAGGTCAGGTTGGTCTGCCCGCTGATCGTGGTGCAGTTCGCACCCGAGCTGTCACAGCGAAGCCAACCGATCGCAAAGGCGGTCGGCGAGCCGGTCCACTGGCCGGCCGTGGCGGTCAGCTGGGAGCCGACCTGCGCCGTCCCGCTGAGGGTCGGCAGCGAGGTGTTGCTCGGCGCCGACCCGGCGCTGGCGGAGGCGGTGCTCGAGAGGATCGCGGCGCTCGTCGGGGCGATCGTGACCGAGGTCACCGAGGCGCCCGACGGCGTCAGATAGGTGCCACCGAGATTGAACGTCTGGGTGGTCTGCATCGGGTTCACGATCACGGTGCCGGCGCTGTAGTCACGCCGGAAGGCTCCGCTCCCGACCGAGTACATCGCTCCGGAGGGCTGCCCGATGTCCATCGTCCAGTTCGGATCCCAGACGTTGTGAGCGGCCCCGTCGCGGTAGTCGAAGAAGTAGACGCCGCCGCGGCCGTTCCACTTGAGCAGGAAGCTCGCCTTGCCATAGGTCATGTTGCGCGCGTCGGTGCTCGCACCGGTTCCGTAGTCGAGCCCGAAGAAGTCGGCGCCCGCGTTCTGGGCGATGTCGACCAGGTTCAGCCAGCCATCCCAGTTATCGGTCCAGTCGAGATGGGTGTTCGTGTACATCTGATTCCAGTTGCCCGGGTTCTGCTCGAAGTACTCGCAGAACAACGCGCTCAGGTCAGGAGCGACCCGCTGCCACCAGGCACCGTCGAAGCTCCCGTTGTTGTTCGCGAGCCCCGTCGTCGATCCATAGACCTCGGCACCCACATACAGGCCCTGCGCCTTCAACGCCGGGCCCACGGCGTGCACGAAGCCGGCCATCGCGGTCGCCCAGGCGCTGTCGGTCGGGTACTTCGCCGGCACAACCCCGCCGGTCTCACCCTCGAACGCGCCGAGCACACCATCGATCGAGACACCGTCGAACCCGAGCGTCTTCGCCTGATTCGTCACGTGGCTGACCCACTTGCTCTGATAGCTCGCCGAGCCGATATCGCCCACGTAGTAATACGGATAGGCCGCGTTCACGATCCTGTTCCCGTTCGCGTCACGCAGGGCCCAGGTCGAGTCGTTGTTGTTCACGTCGTACATCGTGATCCCCGTCGCACACGAGATCTCCTCACCCGGCGTATCGCAGTCCTGCTGGATATCGATCGCCGAGGTGTACATCAGCACCCGCGTCCCCGGGCTCTCCGCCTTGATGATCGGCACCATCGAGGCCTCGTAGGCGTTGATCACGACCACCCCGTAACGACCAAGCTGCTGCGTGCTCTCCGGCAACGTCAGATCGGCGCTACCGATCCGCCACGCGCCGATCCCGGAGATCGCCTCGCCGGAGCTCGTGGCCGCACGGCCCTGATGGGCATCGCTGACCGCGAAGAACACAAACGCTGCCAGCACCCCAAACACAACGCACCGCAACGAGTACCGAACAACGAATCCATGCTCCATCGGGATCTCCTTCACGCTCAGGCCCGAGAAGCGACATTTCCGCGCTCAGGTCAACGATTGGTAACCCCTGTATCGACCCGTCTTGGACGAACTCGATCACCAAAATGGGGGTAGGGCCTGTTGAGGGAAACCTGTGTGTCACTCGTGCGACCGACCGTCGTCGGCGGAGCGGTGCGGCGAGCTCAGGCGCGGAGGAGCGAGGCCGCAGGTCGGCCGTCTACTCGAGCGCGATCGGACCCGCTCAGGCCTCCTGGAGCACGAGCGGTGGCCGAGCCGGCTTGCTCCGGTGATTCAAGGGACCACCGGAGCGGCCGTCAGTGCTTTATGACACTCGTCTGGGCGGAGACGGCTGTGTTCGAGCCGTACGCGTTCGAAGCGGTGACCGCAACCCGGATCGTCGACTGCTTGTCGGCGCTCGTAATCACGTAGGTCAGGTCGGTTTGGCCGCTGATCGTCGAGCAGTTCGCGCCCGAACTGTCGCAGCGGCGCCACTGGATCGAGTACGTAGTGGGTGAGCCCGCCCAGTTCCCGGCGGTTGCCGTCAGCTGCAAGCCGATCTGGTCCGTCCCGCTGAGCAGCGGCAGCGCCGTGTTGGTCGGCGCAACCCCGGCCGGCTGCACGATCGTGGTCTGAGCGGAGATCGCCGTGGTCGAGCCGTAGGCGTTCGTCGCGGTGACCGAGGCGCGGATCGTCGCTCCCTGGTCGGCGCCCGCGAGCAGGTAGGTGAGATCGGTCTGGCCGCTGATCGTCGTGCAGCTCGCCCCCGAGCTGTTGCAGCGGAGCCAGGCGATCGCATACGACGTGGGCGAGCCGGTCCACTGGCCGCCTGTGGTCGTCAGCTGCAAGCCGACCTGCGCGGTCCCGCTGAGCAGCGGCAGCGAGATGTTCGACGGCGCCGCTCCCGCCCCGAGCACGACCGCGGTCTGGGCGGAGACGGCAGTGGCAGAGCCGAATGCGTTCGTCGCGGTGACTGCGGAGCGGATCGTCGCTCCCTGGTCCGCGCTGGTGAGCACGTAGGTCAGGTCGGTCTGGCCGCTGATCGCAGTGCAGTTCGCGCCGGAGCTGTCGCAGCGGCGCCACTGGATCGTGTAGGAGGTGGGCGAGCCGTTCCAGCGGCCGCCGGTGGAGGTGAGCTGCGAGCCGACCTGCGCGGTCCCGCTGATCAACGGCAGCGAGGTGTTGGTCGGCGCCGAGCCCGACCCTGGCACAACTACCGTCTGGGCGGAGTTCACCGTGGTCGAGCCAGAGGCATTCGTAGCTGTGACCGCGACCCGGATCGTCGCCCCCTGATCGGCGGTGGTCAACACGTACGTCAGATTGGTCTGGCCGCTGATGGTCGTGCAGTTCGCCCCGGAGCCGTCGCAGCGCAGCCAACCGATCGCATAGGACGTGGGCGAGCCCGTCCAACTGCCCGCGGTCGCGGTCAGCTGCGAGCCGACCTGCACGGTTCCGGTGAGCAGCGGCAGCGAGGTGTTGCTGGGCCCCGAGCCCGATCCCTGCACGACCGCGGTCTGAGCGGAGCTCACAGTGGTCGAGCCGGAGGCGTTCGAAGCAGTGATCGCGGCCCGGATCGTCGCCCCCTGATCGGCACTCGTCAGGACGTACGTCAGATTCGTCTGACCACTGATCGTCGTGCAGTTCGCCCCCGAGGCATCACAGCGGCGCCAGGCGATTGCATAGGACGTGGGCGAGCCCGTCCAGCCGCCCGCCGTCGCCGTCAGCTGCGAGCCGACCTGCGCTGTCCCGCTGATCACCGGCAGCGACGTGTTACCCGGTGCCGACCCTGCTCCCTGTACGACCGCGGTCTGAGGGGAGGTCGCCGCCGTCGACCCAGACGCATTCGTGGCGGTGACCACAACCCGGATCGTCGCCCCCTGATCGGCGCTCGTGAGCACGTAGGTCATGTTCGTCTGACCGCTGATCGTCGTGCAGTTCGCACCCGAACTGTCGCAGCGGCGCCAAGCGATGGCATAACCCGTCGGCGATCCCGTCCAGCTACCCGCGGTCGCCGTCAGCTGCGAGCCGACCTGCGCGGTGCCGCTGAGGAGCGGCAGAGAGGTGTTGCTCGGCGCAGACCCTGACGAGCCGCCGGTGGTGCTGGCGAGGATCGCGGCGCTGGTCGGGGCGAGCGTGACCGAGGTGACCGAGGAGCCCGACGGAGTGAGGTAGGTGCCGCCGAGGCTGAAGGTCTGCGTCGTCTGCATCGGGTTCACGATCACGGTGCCGCCCGTGTAGTCACGGCGGAAGGCTCCGCTCCCGACCGAGTACATCGCTCCGGAGGGCTGCCCGATGTTCATCGTCCAGTTCGGATCCCAGACGTTGTGAGCGGCCCCGTCGCGGTAATCCCAGAAATAGACGCCGCCGCGGCCGTTCCACTTGAGCAGGAAGCTCGCCTTCCCGTAGGTCATGTTGTGCACGTCGGTGCTCCCACCGGTCCCGTAGTCGAGCCCGAAGAAGTCGGCGCCCGCGTTCTGGGCGATGTCGACCAGGTTCAGCCACCCATCCCAGTTATCGGTCCAGTCGAGATGGGTGTTCGAGTACATCTGCGTCCAGCTCGTCGGGTTCTGCTCGAAGTACTCGCAAAACAACGCACTGAGATCGGGAGCGACCCGCTGCCACCAGGAACCATCGAAGCTCCCGTTGTTGTTCGCCGTCCCCGTTGTCGACGCATACACCTCGGCGCCCACGTACAGCCCCTGCGCCTTCAACGCCGGGCCGACCGCGTGAACGAAACCCGCCACCGCGGTCGCCCAGGCGCTGTCGGTCGGGTACTTCGCCGGCACAACCCCGCCGGTCTCGCCCTCGAACGCACCCAGCACACCGTCGATCGACACACCGTCGAAGCCGAGTGTCTTCGCCTGATTCGTCACATGGCTGATCCACTTGCTCTGATAGCTCGCCGAGCCAATATCGCCCACGTAGTAATACGGATAGCTCGCGTTCACGATCCTGTTCCCGCTCGCGTCACGCAGGATCCAGCTCGAATCGTTGTTGTTCACGTCGTACATCGTGATCCCCGTCGCGCAAGTCAACTCCTCGCTCGCCGTGTCGCAGTCCTGCTGGACATCGATCGCCGAGGTGTACATCAGCACCCGCGTCCCCGGGCTCTCCGCCTTGATGATCGGCACCATCGACGACTCATACGCATTGAGCACCACCACCGAGTAGCGACCAAGCAGCTGCGTGCTCTCGGGAATACCGAGGTCGGGGTTGCCGATCCGCCAGGCACCGATCCCCGGGATCGCCTCCCCGGAGCCCGTTGCGGCATGGACGCTCTGCCGATAACCGACAGCGAAGAACAGGGACGCTGTCAACACCGCCAGCGCGGCCAACCGAAACGGGCGGTACCGGGCAAGAACTCCATGCTGCATTGGGGGGATCTCCTTCGGGCTCAGGCCGGCAAGGCAACCAGAGCTCTGGTGGGTAGGCCTAGGGTTAGAGGGGTAACTCGAGCCGTCGTGCCCCGCACGCACACTCGGCCGCTCGAACCGAGTGAGAAGCACGACGAGACGTTCTTCCATCAGAGTTCAGGCAGCGCATGCCAAGCGATCCCTCCGTAGCGTCCATTCAACACGCCTAACGCAACGAAGGCGATACTTCGGGTGGTCTCGGACGTCCGCTCTTGTCGGACACCACAGCGCCGCTCTGCACCATCGGTCAATCACGATACACCAGGTAGTGGACGAGTCGGGCAGCCAGATGTTTGCGACGTGAGCGGCGATCGGCCAGAATCCCTGCAAGCCATCGAGTCCGGCGGGAGCTCGTCCCGCAGACACGCCGACCGGATCACGGGCTTCGGCATCGCCCCGGGTCCGGTGAAAACTCCACGCTTCGGTTCGCAAGCCGGGAAAGGAGCGCCGTGCCGAACACGAAACCGCCGTACCCGTCCGAGTTCCGTCAGGAGGCGGTGCGGCTGGTGCAGTCGAGCGGTCGTACACAGACGCAGATCGCACACGAGCTCGGAATCAGCGGTGAGACGCTGAGGACATGGGTCAAGCAGGCCGCAATCGACGCCGGCAGACGTGAGGGTCTGACGAGCGACGAGCGCGATGAGCTGCGCCGGTTGCGGCGCGAGAACCGGATCTTGCGTGAGGAACGCGAGATCCTGAAAAAGGCAACGGCTTTCTTCGCGCGGGAGACCGGTCAACGGTGACGAAGTACCGGCTGATCGAGGCGAAGAAGGCAGAGCACAAGATCTCCCGGCTCTGCAACGTACTCGGCGTCACGCGCCAGGGGTTCTACGCCTGGCGGAGGCGCGTACCGGCGCTCGGAACAACTCGCCGATAATCCATCGCAGTGGTGATGGGTCGCTCGCTCGAGCGATCACGAGAGGCCGGGCGTGTTCCCCGGCCTCTCGTCGTCGAAGGGCCTTGGTCGTTTCTGCTCAGTTCGAGACGGTCGCGCTGACCTGCGAGGAGACCAGCACGCCACTCGTGAGCAGGATGTCGGTGCGGAAGACGTGCGTCCCGTTGGAGAGCCGGCTCGTGTTCAGGAGACCACCGGCGCTGTCGCCGTAGACGAAGGGCGCATGGCCGTCGGAGTCGACGAGGGCGCCGTCGATGTAGAACCAGACGCCGTAGGCCGGACCGCTCGGGGTCACCGCCCAGGTGACCTGTCCGGAGACTGTCGACCCGTTCCCGATCGACTGCATCGTCGGGCTCTGCGCTACCTGCCCGACTGCGGTCGGGGCAGAAACAGCGGTGCTCGACCCGTAGGCGTTCGCGGCAGTGACCGCGGCCCGGATCGTCGCGCCCTGGTCGGCGCCCGTCAGCACGTAGCTCAGGTCGGTCTGGTTGGCGATCGTCGTGCAGTTCGCGCCCGAGGAGTCGCAGCGGCGCCACTGGATCGCATACGAGGTCGGCGAGCCGCTCCACTGGCCCCCGGTCGACGCCAACTGCGACCCGACCTGCGCGGTCCCACTGAGCTGCGGTAGCGAGGTGCTGGTCGGAGCCGCCCCGGCGGGTGCGGCGACTGCCTGCACGGTGGCCGTCGCGGCAGAAAGAGCAGTACTCGAAGCGTAGGCATTGGTCGCGGTGACCGCGGCCCGGATCGTCGCGCCCTGGTCGGCACTCGTGAGCAGGTAGGTCAGGTCGGTCTGGCCGCTGATCGCGGCGCAGTTCGCGCCCGAGGAGTCGCAGCGGCGCCACTGGATCGCATAGCCAGTCGGCGCACCGCTCCAGGTGCCGCCGGTCGCGGTCAGCAACGAGCCGACCCGCGCGGTCCCGCTCACGAGCGGCTGCGAGCTGCTACTCGGGGCAGCCCCGGCCGGTGGCGCCGGGACGGCGCCCGGCACGACCGCGGTCGGGCCGGAGGTCGCGGTGGTCGACCCATTTGCGTTGCCGGCCGTGATCGCGGCCCTGATCGTCGCGCCCTGGTCGGCGCTCGTGAGCAGGTAGGTCAGGTTGGTCTGGCCGCCGATCGTGGTGCAGCTTGCGCCGGAGCTGTCACAACGGAGCCAACCGATCGCATACGAGGTCGGTGAGCCGCTCCAGTTCCCGGCGGTCGCGGTCAGCTGCGAGCCAACCTGGACGGTTCCGCTCACGAGCGGCGGCGAGCTGCTGCTCGGCGCTCCGGAAACTGCCGGCGGAGCTCCCTGCACGGTCGCGAACGAGGACGAGGCGAACGACGACGACGACGACGCGACGCTGTCGAGGACGAGGCGGTCGCGGTCGACTGGAGGATCGCGGCGCTCGTCGGAGCGAGGGTGACCGAGGTGACCGATGAGCCCGACGGGGTCAAATACGTACCGCCGAGGCTGAAGGTCTGGGTGGTCTGCATCGGGTTCACGATCACCGTGCCGGCGCTGTAGTCACGCCGGAATGCTCCGCTCCCGACCGGGTACATCGCTCCCGCGGGCTGCCCGATGTCCATCGTCCAGTTCGGATCCCACACATTGGTGGCGAGCCCATTGCGGGTATCCCAGAGGTAGACGCCGCCGCGGCCGTTCCACTTGAGCAGGAAGCTCGCCTTCCCGTACGTCATGTTGCGCGGGTCGCTGCTCGTCCCGCTCGCGTAGTTGAGCCCGTAGAAGTCAGCACCGGCGTTCTGGGCGATCTCGATCAGGTTCAGCCAGCCGTCCCAGTTGTCGCTCCAGTCGAGATGAGTGTTCGAGAACATCTGCGACCAGTTGGACGGGTTCTGCTCGAAGTACTCGCAAAACATCGCGTTCAGATCGGGGGCGACCCGCTGCCACCAGGCCCCGTCAAAGGAGCCGTCGTTGTTCGCGAGCCCCGTCGTCGACGAGTACACCTCGGCACCCACATACAGCCCCTGCGCCTGCAAAGCAGGGCCGACCGCATGGACGAAACCGGCCATCGCGTTCGCCCAGGCACTGTCGGTCGGGTATTTCGCCGGCACCACACCGCCTGTCTCGCCCTCGAACGCACCCAGCACCTCGTCGATCGAGACGCCGTCGAACCCGAGCGTTTTCGCCTGCGTCGTGACGTGGCTGATCCACTTGCTCCGATAGCTCGCGGAGCCGATATCGCCCACGTAGTAGAAGGGGTAGTTCGCGTTGACGATCCTGTTCCCGTTCGCGTCGCGCAGGACCCAGCTCGAGTCGTTCGAGTTCACGTCGTACATCGTGATCCCGGTCGCGCAGGTCAGCTCCTTCGCAGCCGTATCGCAGTCCTGCTGGATGTCCGCGGTCGAGGTGTACATCAACACCTTCGTCCCCGGGCTCTCCGCCTTGATCATCGGCACCAGCGACGACTCATACGCGTTGATCACGACCACCGAATACCGGCCGAGCAACTGCGTGCTCTCGGGAATACCGAAGTCAGGGTTGCCGATCCGCCAGGCGCCGATCCCCGCGATAGCCTCGCCGGAGCTCGTCGCAGCGTCCCCCGTCTGCCGTTCACCGACACAGACGAACAGGAACGCCGCCAGCACCGCCAACGAGATCAACCGAAACGGGTGCCGGGCTAGAATTCCATGCTCCATCGAGGGGCTCCTTCAGGCTCAGGCCGGCAAAGCATCGAGCGCTCCACAAACGGCCAACGAATAGGTCTCGCAAGACATCGGCCAATGCCGGCGAACTTCAAGCGAGAACCGAACTCCGAATCGCTAAAACGGGGGCTAATGATCCTTCGGCGGCCCGGAAAAACGGCCGGTGTGCGTGCCGTCCCGGCTGCCTCGCTCGTCGCAATCCGCTACGTTCAACTTCACCGCGATGCTCGACGACCGCCGGCCCCGAAGCACCCACTCCTCGTTCGCGGCCTCGCCGAATCGAAGCCTCCAAGACGGCTTCCTTCGGTCGGCGGTGCGCTCGCCGGAACGTCCGGCGCTCGAGATCGACGGTGAGGTCGTGACCTATCGCGCTCTCTCCGCCAGAGCGCGCGCCGTCGCTGCGACGCTCGGGGCTCGTTCCCCCGAGGACGCAATCCGGCTCACCGGTGTCTTCGCGGAGCGAAGCGTGACGATGTTCACCGGCATCCTGGCCTCGCTGTTTCGGGGCCATGGCTATGTGCCCTTGAGCCCGCACTATCCGGCCGCGCGGAGCCTCGAGATGCTCGAGCGTGCGCAATGCCGGTCGATCGTCGTTGCGGCACGCGACGCCGAACGGCTGGACGGCGTGCTGCAGCAGCTGACCAGGCCGGTGGTCGTCGTCGTGCCGGATCTCGAGGATGTGGAGGGGCTCGTCCGGCAGTGGCCGGCCCATACCGTCCTCGGAACCGGTGACCTACTCTCGGCCGATGACTGGCGACCGCCCGCTGTCACACCGGATGCGCCTGCGTATGTCCTGTTCACCTCCGGGAGCACGGGGTCCCCGAAGGGCGTGATCGTCTCGCAGGCAAACGTCGCGGCTCTCGTCGATGCCGCGGTGGACCGCTTCGAGATCACCGAGGACGACCGGTTCTCGCAGACCTTCGACGTCACCTTCGACCTCTCGGCGTTCGACATGTTCGTCGCCTGGGAACGGGGAGCGTGCATCGTCTGCCCTCCGGTGAAGGGGCTGATCAGCCCGGCGAAGTACATCCGGGACTCGCGTCTGACCGTCTGGTTCTCCGTGCCGTCGGTCGCCGTGCTCATGCAGAAGCTGAACACGCTCAAGCCCAACGCGTTGCCGGGCCTCCGCTGGAGCCTCTTCTGCGGCGAGGCACTCCCTGTGGATGTCGTCGCCTCCTGGGTCGACGCGGCACCCGGTTCGATCGTCGAGAACCTGTACGGGCCCACGGAGGCCACGATCTTCTGCACTGCCTATCGCTGGGATCCTGCTCGCTCGCCCGCGGAATCCGCGCATGGGATCGTTCCGATCGGAGAGCCTCTGCCGCGAATGTCGGCGGTCATCGTCGACGAGGCGCTGCGCGAGGTTCTCGACGGGGAGGAGGGTGAGCTCCTCGTGAGCGGGCCCCAGGTGTCGCTCGGGTACCTCGACGATCCCGCGAAGACCGCCGCCTCGTTCGTTCAGCTCGACGGCAGGCCGGGGCTGCACTACCGGACCGGCGACCGCGTCCTCCGGCCGGTCGACGACGGCCCGCTCGTCTTTCTCGGGCGGCTCGACGATCAGGTCAAGATCCTCGGCCACCGGGTCGAGCTCGGTGAGATCGAGGCTGCTCTCCGCGCGGCGGCGGGTGTGCAAGCTGCAGTGGCACTCGGCTGGCCGAAGACGGCGAGCGGAGCGGCAGGGGTCATCGGTTTCGTGCAGGGAACGGCGCTGAGCGGGCCCGAGATCCGCGATGCCGTGGCCGGTCGCCTACCGGCTTACATGGTCCCCCGCGAGGTGCGCGTGGTGGAGGCGCTCCCGCTGACGGGTAACGGCAAGATCGACCGGGCCGCCCTGCTCCGATCGCTGGAGGCGCCGGTATGAACCCCGGCCCCGGGGTGCGCAGAGCCCGGTGAGCAGGCGGCGGGGGGTGAAGAGCTTTGGGCGCGGCGCGGTCGGCGCCGTGGTGCTCGGGGGCGACTTCCAGGGGCTCGCGATCATCCGCAGCCTCGGTCGGCGCGGGATCCCGGTCTGCGTGCTGGACGACGAGTATTCGATCGGGCGCTTCTCGCGCTATGCCAACATCGGCCGCCGGGTGCCGACCCTTCGCGACGAAGACGCGACGATCGACGTCCTGGTCGATGCCGGACGGAGGCTTGGACTCGAGGGTTGGGTGCTCTTCCCGACGCGGGACGGCACGGTCTCGACGATCTCCCGCCACCGCGACGAGCTCGCATCGGTCTTCCGCGTCCCCACACCGACCTGGGAGACGGTGCGTTTCGCCTGGGACAAGCGTGAGACCTACCGGCTCGCGGATCGCCTCGGGATCCCGACGCCGAGAACGTGGTTCCCCCGGAACGCCGAGGATCTCGACGGCATCGATTCCGACGGCCCCTTTGCGGTCAAGCCGGCGGTCACCGAGCACTTCCGGCGACTGACCCGTGTGAAGGCCTGGCGGGCGGACGACCGGGCGGAGCTGTCACGCCTGCTCGTGCACGCCGACGCGCTGGTCGGCCCGGGCGAGGTCCTCGTTCAGGAGATCGTCCCCGGCGGGGGCACCAACCAACTTGCCTACTGCGCGTTCTTCAAGGACGGCGAAGCAGTCGGAAGCATGGTCGCGCGCCGTCTCCGACAGCATCCACCCGAGTTCGGCCATGCGAGCACGCACGTCGAGACGACCGAGCTGCCGCTGCTCGAGGAGCTTTCCGTCCGGTTCCTCCGCGCGATCGACTACTACGGCCTGGTGGAGCTCGAGTACAAGCTCGACGGGCGCGACGGCGAATACCGGCTGCTGGACGTCAACCCGCGGACGTGGGGCTACCACGGTCTGGGTCAGCTGGCCGGCGTCGACTTCCCGTACCTGCTCTTCGCGGACCAGCTGGGGCGCCCGGTCGAGCCGTGCCGGGCACGAGCGGGAGTCGTGTGGACGCGAATGATCACCGACCTCCCGACTGCTGTCCTCGGGATCCGCCACGGCCAGCTCGGGGTCGTCGAGTACCTGCGCTCCCTGGCCCGCACCAACGGCGAGGCCGTCTTCAGCCGCGATGACCCAATGCCGGGCCTGGCCGAGTTCGCGCTCGTGCCCTACCTCGCCCTCAAGCGCGGCTTCTAGCTTTCGTCCCCGGTTGCCTATCGGTCCCGGGTCGCGACGAACGCCACCTTGTGCGCGAGCGCCCGCAGACGATGCGGCGTGGTGTTGTATCTCCGCCAGCGTTCGCCCGCGCTCTTGAACTCGGTGAAGCCGGTCATGCGGTAGAGAACCTCCACCTGGTCGATGTGGAGCTCGTGGTAGAAGGGCTTGGCCAGATCCGGGAGGCGAAACGGGTACAGGCTGTACTTGGTCCACCAGCCGACGTCGTACTGCTCGAGCATCTGCCTGAGGCAGTTCAGGCTAGCGTCGTACACCTCCCGTGAGCGTTCGTCACCAAGGCCGACGGCGACGTCCCAGAGGCCCCAGAGGCTGAAGATCCACCCGTTGAGGATGTGGCTGCCGGGGGTGCCTTCGCTCTCCTCGAGCACCGGCCCCAGGGGCGTGAACGTCACGAGCTCCGAGCCGCCTTCCCTGACGAGCGGCTGGACGGCCGCGAGCGCGATCTCCGCGTGCCGCGGATTCGAGCTGCGGAGATACGCACGGACGAATACGGACGCGATCTGGGCCTGCGCCATCGCGGAGTAGGTGGGTGGAAGGATCTTGTATTTGGGGACGGCGATGTGGTAGGCCCAGCGCCACTCGTCGGTTCCGATCTCCGCGCTCTCCTCGAGCAGCGTGCAGAGGTGCTCGAAGGTCTCGAACGCCCCATCCTCCCCCGCGAGGCCACGATCCCACCACCCGAGCGCCAGCTGAGCGAGATCGGCCGGGAGGAGCTGCGACGGCGTGCTCGCGTCGGGTGACGTGCTCTTCGACCGGAAGTCGATGGGGTAGCCCCGCACGGCATCGTTATCGAAAAAGAGCCCGGGTGGTAGCGGCTCGTATCCGACCCCGCGCGAGAGCGCCGAGTTGACGTACTTGTTGAGGTTTTCGAATGAAATACTCTCTCCTCAAGGCATCGTGGATAAAAACCGGCCGATCGGCTGGCGGTCGCACATTCTCATGGTCACATTTATTCCAACATTCAAGGTCGGTCAGGCGAGCGGCGAACCCGAGTCGGGCAATATCTTGTCCCGGAACTCCCGGAAGAGCTCGTCTGCGCCGTCGTAATCTTCCGATCGCCCGATGTCGAGCCACTGGCCGTCGTGCCGCCAGCTCGCGATCGGCTCGTCTGCCGAGAGCAGGTCGAGGATGAGGTTCGGCATGTCGTAGTAGCGGTCCGGGATCCGCTCGAGCACCTTCGGCGACATCGCGTAGATACCCATCGACACGTCGTGGTGGATGGTGGGCTTTTCCTCGTAGTCGATCACTCGATCGTTTTCGTCGATCCGGAGGACACCCAGCTCGCTCTTCACCGTATGGGAGAACGTGCCTACGGTGACGCTGCACGCGGAGGCCACGTGCCGCCTCATGAGTGCGCTGAAGTCGACGTCCGCGAGCAGGTCGCCGTTCATGACGAAGAAGTCGTCCTCCAATCGGCCCGCGAGCTGCCGCAGCGGCCCTGCGGTCCCGAGCGGCTCGGTCTCGCGGACGTAATCGACCGCGAGCCCGAGGCTGGCGCCGTCGCCGAAGTAGCCCTCGAGCAGGTAGGCGAGATGCCCGGTGAGGATCGTCACATCGGTGACTCCGTGATGCCGTAGCTGGCGGAGCAGGATCTCGAGGATCGGCATCTCCCCGACCGGGACGAGTGGCTTGGGGAAGATGGTGGTGAACGGGCGTAGGCGCGTGCCCCGTCCGCCGGCCAGGACGACTGCCCTCACCTGGTGTACCGGTCGACGTCGAAGCGCCCGATGTTCTCGCGGACGTAATCCACCACACGGGCCAGGCCTTCGCGCAAGCTCACCTCGGGCTCCCACCCGCACCGCTCCTTGGCTGCGCTGATGTCTGCGACCAGCTCGAATACCTCCGACTTCGCGGGCCGGAGCCGCTCGGCGTCGGTGACGATCTCGACGTCCGGCCGGCCGGCCACCTCGGCGATCAGGCGAGCGAGATCGCCGACCGTGATCCCCTTGCCGCTCCCGATGTTCGTGACCTCGCCGAGACACGCGTCGGCCGAGCCCACGGCGAGGAACCCACGCGCGGTGTCGGTCACGAACGTGAGGTCGCGCACCGGATCCAGCGAGCCGAGCCTGATCTCGTCCCGGCCGGCGAGGAGCTGCGCGGCGATTGTCGGAATGACGGCGCGGGCGCTCTGGCGCGGCCCGTACGTGTTGAACGGCCGGATGGTGGCCACCGGAGTGCCGAACGAGCGGTAGAACGACTCGGCCATGCAGTCGCCGCCGATCTTGCTCGCCGAGTAGGGCGACTGAGGTTGAAGCGGATGGCGCTCGTCGATGGGAACGTACTGGGCGGTGCCGTAGGCCTCCGAGGTCGACGTGTGCACGACCCGGCGCACGCCGAGATCCTGCGCCGCCTGGAGGACGTTCAGGGTGCCCACCACGTTCACCGAGACGTAGGAGGCCGGCGCGACATACGAGTACGGGATCGCGATGAGCGCCGCCAGGTGGAACACGGTGTCCATGTCGGCGACGGCTCCGCGCACGAAGAACGGATCGGCGACATCGCCGTGGACGATCTCCAGTCCGGCCCGAACCTCGGGATCGATCGCCGCAAGCATCCCGACGTCCGACCGGCCGTTGTAGCGGACAAGTGCCCGCACCGATGCACCGGCACGCGCCAGCTCCTCGACGAGATGCGATCCGATGAAGCCACCCGCTCCGGTGACCAGGACCCGCCGGCCCTTCCAGTCCTGCTCGGTTGTGTCCACGCTCGCTCCTCCTGTCACCGGGCCACGCCCTGTTGCACGCGCTCCAGGAGAGCACGCAGGCTCTCGGGGAGCTCGATCTTCGCACTCCACCCGACCTCCGCGCGCGCCCGCGCGGCCGAGCCTACCTGGTAGGGGACGCCACCGGGACCCGAGTCGGGCAGCACGTGGACGACACCCCGATCCAGCCCCGCCAGGTCGAGGAGCCCGTCGAGAACATCGCCAACCGTGGTTGGCCGTCCGGAGCAAAGGTTGTACAACCGTCCCCTCGTGCCGCGCTCGGCGAGGTCGACCAGGCCGGCTGCCACGTCGCGCACATCGGTGAAGTCGCGCACTGCCGACAGATCGCGTGCCTGCACCTGCTCCAGGCGGCCGTCGAGGAAGGCCGCGATGCGGCCGGCGAAGGCCGAGGCCACCGTGGTCGGCGGCTCACCGGCGCCGATGATGTTGAAGGCACGCACCGGTACGACATCCACGGTTCCGCTTGCCTCGAACGCACGCGCGGTCGCCTCGGCGGCGGCCTTCGCCCAGCCGTAGGACGTGACCGGGTTGCACCGGGAGTCCTCCCTGACCGGGTTCTCGCCGACCGGCAACGATCCGTACTGGGCGGACGAGCCGACGTGGACGACCCGCGATCGCGCGGTCGACGCAACTGCCGACATCAGCGAGTGGGTAGCCGTCACGGTGCCCGTGACGAGGTCGGTCACCGTCGGGGCGGCGGCCTCCTTGAGCGCCGGGGTCGCGGCCAGGTGAAAGACGACATCCGGCCGCACGACCTCCAGTGCCGCGAGCACGGCGGGCGTATCGGTCAGGTTGGTGCAGAAGTACCGCTCGCCTTCCGCGGCGGCGGCCGCCTCACGATCGGCCCGGCCCAGGCCGACGACGTCCCAGCCGCGATCGCGGAGGACCTGCCGAAGGTGGCTTCCGACGAAGCCGTGCGATCCGGTGACGAGCGCGGTGCTCAACGGGTGATCACGGCCTCGTAGACGGACAGCACCCGCCCTGCGATCTGGGGGAGATCCAGCGAGCTGTTGCGCTCGCGGCCGTCCGACCGCGATCCCAGCTCGAGCACCTTCGCCGTCTCCTCCGTGAGCGCTGTGACGAGCCGGGCCCGCGCCTGGTCGCCACCCCACGGTTGCGGGAACTCGACCACGGACGACGGCACCACCTTCGCGAGGATCTCCGAGACGTCACCGACGTCGACGCTCACCACCGGCAACCCCATTGCAGTGGCTTCCTTGACCACCGTCGGGGAGCCCTCCTGGCCGTACTTCGAGCAGAACAGCAGGCAGTCGGCCGCATCGAGCTTCGCCACCAGGTCCACCGCCTGTTGATCCGGTTCCGAATAGACCAGCTCGCGCACGGGCAGGCCGCGCTCCCGCAGCGCCGCGATCACGTCCGCGAAAACGTCGTACCCCTTGACCGCAGTACCCGGATCCCCGCCGAAGAGCACGACCTGATCATGCTGGTCGATGCCGTGGCGCCGCCGGGCCTCGGCACGATCCCCGGGAGCGAAAATGCTGAAGTCGACACCGTTCGGGATCACATCGCCGTCCTCGTCGCGCATGATGCGTGCGAGCCTCGCCGATACGTAGATCCGTCTCGCCATCCGCCGGCCCATGCCGACTCGCGAGAGGGTCCGCTCGAACAGCGAGTTGACGTCGGTGCCGTAGAAGCTGAGCACCTGCGGCACCGAACCGGCGAAGCGGGACGCGAGCGAGGTCAGTCCGTAGTGCACGTGCACGAGGTCGTACGGCCGGCCGAGGCGCTTCTCCGAGAGCACGCGCTGCCGCACCCGCCACATCCCCAGCAGATAATCCGTGCTCTTCCCCGAGTTGGCCACGACCTCGATGTCGATTTCCACACCCAGGGCCCGCAGCGACTCCACCTGGTCATGGACGAAGATCCCCCGATGACTCCCCCCGGTGGGCCACATGTTCGTGACTGCCAGCACGCGCGGTGCCGCGTGCGGGGAAGTCATTGCCGTCCGCGGTTTGCTCATGGTCTCCCGCCCACACTATGATGAAGTCCAGGAATCGGCTGGCGATTTCAAGCACGCCAAACCGTAAATCGCTGCGCTGGTGGGTATCTCCGAACCCTTGACCCGAAACTTCCCTCGGCCGCCGTTGTGTGCGGACGAGCTCGCGTCGCGAACGTGAAAGCAGGCAAAGCAACTCGGCGTCGGTTCGACGTGGCGTTCTACGTGCCCTGGATCAGCCCTTTGCTGACGTCCGAGGACGCCCGCCCGACGGGCGGTGCCGAGACCCAGATCTACCTGCTCGGGCGCGCCCTCGCCGGACGAGGCGTGAAGGTGTGCTTTCTCGTGTTCGAGCTCCCGGGTATCCCCCTTCCCCCGTCGGTCGATGGGGTGAGCGTGGTCGCGAGACCGCCGTATCGGTCGCACCAGCGGTTCGGGAAGGTTCGCGAGATCGCCAGCCTGTTTCGGTCGGTGATCGGCGCCGATGCCGGCGTGATCGTTACCCGCTCCGCCGGCCCGCATGTGGGCCTCGTCGGGCTCGCCGCGAAGCTCGCGCGTCGACGGTTCGTCTACTCGAGCGCGAACCTCTCGGACTTCGACTTCGGTCGCCTGGCGCCCAAGCGATACAACAGCGCGCTCTTCCACCTTGGCATCCGGCTGGCCGACGAGATCATCGTTCAGACGCAGGAACAGGCGCGCCTTTGCCAGGAACGGTTCGGGCGCGCTGCGGTGCTGATCGAGAGCATCGCGGAAACGGCACCGCAGCGTGATCGCGAGCCCGAGGCGTTCCTCTGGATGGCGCGGCTCGTCTGGTACAAGCGCCCGCTCGCGTTCGTGGAGCTCGCCGAGTCCGTGCCGGAGGCCAAGTTCTGGATGGTCGGAGTCCAGGTTCCGTTTACCGAGGGCGGCCCGGAGCTCGTGGCCGAGCTCGAGCAGAGAGCGGCTGCCGTTCCGAACCTGGAGCTGCTCTCGCCGCGCCCGCGGCCGGAGCTGATGGAGCTCGTCGAACGGGCCGTTGCCGTCGTCAATACCGCCGACTTCGAGGGAATGCCGAACACGTTCCTCGAGGGCTGGGCTCGTGGTGTGCCCGCACTGGCGCTGACGCATGACCCGGCCGACGTGATCGTGACTCACGAGCTGGGTGCGTTCGCTCACGGATCGCCGGAGAAGCTCGCCGAGCTCGCGCGGCAGCTCTGGGAGACGCGCGGCGACCAGACGAACGTCGCCCGGCGATGCCGCGGCTACATCGACGAGTACCACTCTCCCGACTCCGTCAGTGCCCGCTGGGAAGACGCTCTGGGGATCGGTTCCCGCTGAGCAGCGGGTAGGGCCGGCACGCTCGAAACGCCGTCCGGTGAGCCGTTCGGTGTCCGGTCCAGATGACCTACACGTAGAGCTTCGGCCCATACCTACGTCGCTTGTCTCCCGCGGAGCCCTGCTCTACTGTTGCGACCATGTCTGGTGTTGCGAACGTGCTGCGGCGCCACCCTTTCCCAGGAAGCGAGACGGTCCGTGGCTGGCTGTCTCACCTCCCTTTCGGTGTCGGAAACTCGTCCCATACGGGTGGCGCGAGGCCCGATCATCGCGCTGATGCGCCCGGCAGCAGCGCGCAAGGCCAGCTTGCGTCCGTCCGCCACCGGGACGACATTCAGGGCCTACGCGCCATCGCAATCCTGCTTGTCGTGCTCAATCACGGCGGCGCCCCTTTCATGCACGGCGGCTACGTCGGCGTCGACGTCTTCTTCGTCCTCTCGGGTTACCTGATCACGGATCTGCTGCTCTCGGCAGCAGCCAAGCGTGGATCGGTCTCACTTGTCGATTTCTATACCCGGCGGGCCAAGCGGATCTTGCCGGCCGCGGCGCTGACTCTTGTCGTCACCGATTTGGTGGCGTATCGCCTCCTCAATTTCGTCCGTGCGAAAGAGGCAATGTGGGACAGCGTATGGTCTTCAATCTTTGCAGCCAATATTCACTTCTCCAGTCAAGCTACGAACTATTTTGCGCGTGGGCAACCACCCTCTCCTTTTCAGCACTACTGGTCGCTGGCGGTAGAGGAGCAGTTCTACATCGTTTGGCCGGTGATCCTGTCGATTGCGGTCTTCGTCGCCGCTCGGTCTCGGCAGCGTTCCAAGGGTAAACCGTCGATCTCGGCCGTGCCCGCGATGGCCTGGTTGTTCGGCATCGTGGTCTTGATCGGGGCCATATCCCTGACCTGGTCGATTCACGAAACGCCCGTATCGCCGAGCGCGACATACTTCTCGACTTTTGCCCGAGCGTGGGAGTTGGCTCTCGGTGCCTCATTGGCAATCGGCGGCTCTACCCTGAGCCGGATTCCGGCTTCCTGGCGCGCCGGCATGGGCTGGATCGGTCTCGCCGCGATCATGTGCGCAGCCGTCCTCTTCTCGAGCAATACGGCGTTCCCTGGATATGCGGCGCTTTTGCCGACGATCGGCGCGGCACTGCTCATCTGCGCCGGCATGGGCGGCCGACCTCCGTACGGGGCCGGCGGGTTGCTTTCGCTTCGGCCCATGTGCTATGTTGGCGACCGGTCCTATACGTTTTATCTGTGGCATTGGCCCGTTCTAATAATCGCTGCTGAATACGAGGGTCGCGACCTGTCGGTGGAGGCGAAAATGGTTCTGCTTTTTATGGCCTTCCTGCTCTCGATCGTCACGTACAGGTTCTTCGAAAATCCGATCAGGCGCGCCAAGTGGACGGCGCCACGAGCGGCTCTCCTCTGGCCCGTGACCGTTGGAGCGGTAGCTGTCATAGCTGCTGTCACACTCCAGTTGATCGACGCCAAGAGCCTGCGCGTAGCACGCGCATCGGCAGCCGTCGCGGCACCCGCGCAACACACAGCCTCGGATGCAACCTCTCTGCCTGACGTTGTTGCCGCGGTTAAGGCAGCGGAGCAGGGGCGGCCGCTGCCTCAGGGTCTGAATCCGAGCCCGAGCGCCCTTCTCAACGACCTCTATCAGCCCAACGACTGCGCCGCCCACAACGGGGAGACATCGAGCAAGATCTGCCCCCT
Organism: uncultured Actinomycetota bacterium; assembly: GCA_963768435.1. Classification (GTDB taxonomy): domain Bacteria; phylum Actinomycetota; class Thermoleophilia; order Gaiellales; family Gaiellaceae; genus PALSA-600. Next base: position 42,943 of record CAVYIB010000027.1, on the reverse strand, counting down.
GGGTGATCTCTCCGCTACGCGGACGATCATGGTCTTCGGGGATTCACATGCGTGGATGTGGATGCCTGCGATCCTGGGATTGGCCAAGCAGGACGGTTGGAAGGTCGTCTTGATCAGCAAGTCGGCATGCACACCGGACACCTGGGCCGGACACCAGCTCGTGCCGCGCAATTTCACCCCCAGCTGGTCGGAGTGCAATGCCTGGTATCGCTGGGCACTCGGCAAGGTGAAGGCTCTCAAGCCGACGGTGTCGTTGCTGGCCGGCGCGTATTCCGGCGTCGGACCGGGGGCTGTGCCCTACGTGCAGGGTTTCGTCGCCACGACGCGCGCGATGAAGCCATTCTCGAAGGCCGTCGTCATCATGGGCGACACGCCCCGGCAGACCCAGCAACCGGTTGACTGCCTCCTGGCCAGCCACGCGACGATGAAGACCTGCACCGCCGTGGTGCCGTCGGACATGTGGCAGATCGATGACGACATCGCGCACGGCGTGAAGAAGTTCGGAGCAACCCTCCTGCCGACGAAGCAGTGGCTTTGCTACCAGGCTGATTGTCCCATGGTCGTAGGCCACACGATCGTCTACCGGGACGAGGATCACCTGACTCCTGAATACGCGCTGACACTTCAGTCGGCGTTCCGGACCGCGTTCAACGCCGCGATTCTGAACCAGCTGTTCAAGTAGCGGATCTAGCTCTCCCGGATCGCGGGGAGGCGGTCACCCCTGCAGGTCCGCCGGGGCGAACCTGTATCCCGTCGCCTCGCACGTTTGCGCCGTCGACCGTGGAGGGTGGGCCGACCCCCAATCGGGCCGGCCCACCCTCCACGTGACTAGCTGACGACAGCCGTCGGGGCGGAGAGATCGGGACTGCTCGAGCCGTACGCATTCGCGGCGGTGACCGCGACCCGGATCGTCGCGCCGCGGTCGGCGCTCGTGAGCACGTACGTCAGATTGGTCTGGCCGCTGATCGTGGTGCAGTTCGCGGCGGAGGAGTTGCAGCGGAGCCAGGTGATCGAGTAGGAGGTGGGCGACCCGGTCCAGCTGCCGCCCGTGGCGGACAGCTGCGAGCCGACCTGGGCGCTGCCGCTCACGAGCGGCAGGGAGATGAGGCTCGGGCTGTTTCCGCCGCCTCCCTGGACAACGGCGCTGGGGGCGGAGACATCAGCGCTGCTCGACCCGTTTGCATTCGAGGCGGTGACCGCGGCGCGGATCGTCGTGCCCTGGTCGGCGCTCGTGAGCAGGTACGTCAGGTCGGACTGACCGCTGATCGTGGTGCAGCTCCCCCCGACAGCGTTACAGCGGAGCCAGGCGATCGAGTAGGAGGTAGGAGACCCGGTCCAGGTGCCGCCCGTCGCGGTCAGCGTCGAGCCGACCTGAGCGCTGCCGCTCAGGACCGGCACCGAGGTGTTGCTCGGACTTGCGCCGCCTCCCCCTTGCACGATGGGGCTCGGGGACGAGTAGGCGGTGCTCGAGCCGTAGGCGTTGACGGCGATGACTGCGCTCCTGATCGTCGCGCCCTGATCGGCGGTTGCGAGCAGGTAGCGCAGGTCGGTCTGGCCGCTGATCGTCGTGCAGTTTCCGCCGGAGGAGTCGCACCGGAGCCAGCCGATCGAGTAGGAGGTGGGCGAGTTGCTCCAGCGGCCGCCGGTCGAGATCAGCTGGGAGCCGACCTGGGCGGTACCGCTCAGCAGCGGCAGCGAGGTGTTGCTCGGGGCTGCTCCGCCGCCCCCGCCGCTCCCGGATCCCGTCACGACGGCGGTCGCAGCGGAGAGATCGGTGCTCGAGCCGGCCGCGTTGGTGGCGGTGACCGCGACCCGGATCGTGGCGCCCTGGTCAGCGCTTGCGACCACGTAGGTCAGGTTCGTCTGGCCACTGATCGTCGTGCAGTTCGCGCCCGAGGAGTCGCAGCGGAGCCAGGCGATCGCGTACGAGGTCGGCGTACCGCTCCAGTTGCCGGCGCTGGCGGTCAACTGCGAGCCGACCTGAGCGGTGCCGCTCACGAGCGGCGCCGAACTGTTGCTCGGCGAAGAAGTCGCTCCGCCGGTCGAGCCACCGGTCGACCCACCAGACGAGCCGGTCGAGCCACCGGATCCGCCGGACGACGTCGTCGACTGGAGGATCGCGGCGCTGGTGGGGGCGAGCGTGACCGAGGTGACCGAGGAGCCCGACGGGGTCAGGTAGGTCCCGCCGAGGGTGAAGGTCTGCGTCGTCTGCATCGGGTTGACGATCACCGTCCCGGCGCTGTAGTCACGCCGGAAGGCGCCGCTCCCGACCGAGTACATCGACCCGTTCGGGGTCCCGATGTTCATCGTCCAGTTCGGGTTCCAGAGATCGTGGGCAGCCCCGTCGCGGTAGTCCCAGAAGTAGACGCCGCCGCCGCCGTTCCACTTGAGCAGGAAACTGGCCTTGCCGTAGGTCATGTCGCGCGAGTCAGTGCTCCCACCGGTCCCGTAATCGAGCCCGAAGAAGTCGGCGCCCGCGTTCTGGGCGATGTCGACCAGGTTCAGCCACCCATCCCAGTTATCGGTCCAGTCCAGGTGGGTGTTCGAGTACATCTGCGTCCAGTCGGTCGGGTTCTGCTCGAAGTACTCACAGAACAGCGCGCTCAGATCGGGAGCGACCCGCTGCCACCACGAGCCGTCGAAGCTCCCGTTGTTGTTCGACGTCCCCGTCGTGGAGGAGTAGACCTCGGCGCCCACGTACAGGCCCTGCGCCTTCAAAGCCGGTCCGACCGCATCGACGAAGCCCGCCATAGCGTTGGCCCAGGCGCTGTCGGTCGGGTACTTCGCCGGCACCACACCACCGGTCTCGCCCTCGAACGCACCCAGCACACCATCGATGGACACCCCGTCGAAGCCAAGCGACCTCGCCTGATTGGCGACATGGCTGGCCCACTTGCTCCGGTAGCTCGACGAGCCGATGTCACCCACGTAGTAATACGGATACTTCGCGTTCAATATCGCGTTCCCGTTCGCGTCGCGCAGGATCCAGCTCGAGTCGTTCGTGTTGACGTCGTACATCGTGATCCCCGTCGCGCAGGTCAACTCCTCACCCGGCGTGTCGCAGTCCTGCTGGATATCGATCGCCGAGGTGTACATCAGCACCCTCGTCCCCGGGCTCTCCGCCTTGATGATCGGCACCAGAGGCCACTCATAGGCGTTGATCACTACAACCGAGTAGCGGCCGAGCAGCTGCGTGCTCTCGGAGATGCCCAGGTCGGGATTGCCGATCCGCCAGGCGCCGATCCCCGCGTTCGCCTCCCCGGAGCCCGTGGCGGCGCCCCCCTGCTGCCGATCACCGGCAACGAGGAACAGGAACGCAGCCAGCACCGCCAGCGCAACCAATCGAAGTGGGTACCGGACAAGAATTCCATGCTCCATGTGGTCTCTCCTTCGGACTCGGGCCTGCGGAGCAACGACGCTCCGTCGGTAGGCCTAGGGTTTGAGGTCGCTGGAGCCGTCGGGCACTGCGCGAACGATCCGCCGCTCAGGCGGAGTCGTCCAACCACTAGCGAAACGATCCATCCGGGATCGAACCTTCCGGGATCAGGCTGAGCACACCGAACGTCTGCCTCAACAACGACTGTTCAGCACGCCTGCCGCAACGAAGGTGGTACTTCGGCTTGTCTCGGACCTCGGCTCGTCTCGGACACCGCAGCGCCCTCTGTACACCATCGGCCGACCACCATACAGAAGATGGATGACAGCAACGGTGGAAAGCACGAGCAACGGCGATCGGTCGCGGACCCGGGACGACGTCAGACCTCGAGCTCCGGCCGCCAGAATCCCCTGCAATCACCCGATCCGGCGCCGAACCGGCCGGCGCGGTGGACGCTCCGCCCGGATCGCGGGCTCGGCGCGGCGATGCTTCGAGGCCGTTGACACTTTCGTGCTTGGGTTCGCAAGCGAGGGCCCTCGCGGTGCGTGCCGAGACAAGCTGAGAGGGGCCGGCAATATTGCCCGGCCCCTCGTCGCTGCGTCTTTGGTGTTCAGGCTACGTCGTTCAGTTCGTCACGGTCGCGGTGGCCTGCGAGCTGACAGTCGTGCCGTTGGCGAGTTGGACATCGACGCGGAAGACGTGTGTCCCGTTGAAGAGCCAGCTCGTGTTCAGGAGACCACCGGCGCCTTCGCCGTAGACGAAGGGCGCATGGCCGTCGGAGTCGACCAGGATGCCGTCGATGTAGAACCAGACGCCGTAGGCCGGGCCGCTCGGGGTTACCGTCCACGGGATCTGCCCCGAGATCGTCGACCCGTTCACGATCGACTGCGTCGTCGGGACCTGGGCCGCCTGCACAGCAGTCGCAGCCGAGAGAGCGGTGCTCGATCCGTAGGCGTTGCTGGCGGTGACCGCCGCCCGGATCGTCGCTCCCTGGTCAGCGCTTGTGAGCTGGTAGCTCAGGTCGGTCTGGTTGCTGATCGTCGTGCAGTTCGCGCCCGAGGCGTCGCAGCGGCGCCACTGGATTGCATAGCCGGTCGGGGAGCCGCTCCAGCGACCTCCGGTCGAAGTCAGCAGCGACCCGACCTGCGCGGACCCGCTCACGACCGGCAGCGAGGTATTGCTCGGAGCTGAGCCGCCAACTGCTTGCACGACGGCGGTCGGGGCAGAAAGAGCGGTGCTCGACCCATAGGAGTTGCTCGCGGTCAACGCCGCCCGGATCGTCGTGCCCTGATCGGCGCTCGCGAGCACGTAGCTCAGGTCGGTCTGTCCGCCGATCGCGACGCAGTTCGCGCCCGAGGCGTCGCAACGCCGCCACTGAATCGCATAACCGGTCGGCGAGCCGCTCCAGGTACCACCCGTCGAGGACAACACCGAGCCGACCTGGGCCGTTCCGCTCACGACCGGCAGCGAGCTACTGCCCGGTGCGGTCCCGGCGGGGGGCGGCGGGGTGACGGCCTGCACGGTGGCGGTCGGGGCGGAGTTCGCCGTGGACGAGCCGGATGTGTTCGTAGCGGTGACCGCGGCCCGGATCGTCGCGCCCTGGTCGGCGCTCGTCAGCACGTAGGTCAGGTTGGTCTGCCCGCTGATCGTGGTGCAGTTCGCACCCGAGCTGTCACAGCGAAGCCAACCGATCGCAAAGGCGGTCGGCGAGCCGGTCCACTGGCCGGCCGTGGCGGTCAGCTGGGAGCCGACCTGCGCCGTCCCGCTGAGGGTCGGCAAGCGAGCTGCTGCTCGGCGCCGACCCGGCGCTGGCGGAGGCGGTGCTCGAGAGGATCGCGGCGCTCGTCGGGGCGATCGTGACCGAGGTCACCGAGGCGCCCGACGGCGTCAGATAGGTGCCGCCGAGATTGAACGTCTGGGTGGTCTGCATCGGGTTCACGATCACGGTGCCGGCGCTGTAGTCACGCCGGAAGGCTCCGCTCCCGACCGAGTACATCGCTCCGGAGGGCTGCCCGATGTTCATCGTCCAGTTCGGATCCCAGACGTTGTGAGCGGCCCCGTCGCGGTAGTCGAAGAAGTAGACGCCGCCGCGGCCGTTCCACTTGAGCAGGAAGCTCGCCTTGCCATAGGTCATGTTGCGCGCGTCGGTGCTCGCACCGGTTCCGTAGTCGAGCCCGAAGAAGTCGGCGCCCGCGTTCTGGGCGATGTCGACCAGGTTCAGCCAGCCATCCCAGTTATCGGTCCAGTCGAGATGGGTGTTCGTGTACATCTGATTCCAGTTGCCCGGGTTCTGCTCGAAGTACTCGCAGAACAGCGCGCTCAGGTCGGGAGCGACCCGCTGCCACCAGGCACCGTCGAAGCTCCCGTTGTTGTTCGCGAGCCCCGTCGTCGAGTTGTAGACCTCGGCACCCACGTACAGCCCCTGCGCCTTCAAGGCCGGGCCCACGGCGTGCACGAAGCCGGCCATCGCGTTGGCCCAGGCGCTGTCGGTCGGGTACTTGGCCGGCACAACTCCGCCGGTCTCACCCTCGAACGCGCCGAGGACACCGTCGATCGAGACACCGTCGAACCCGAGCGTCTTCGCCTGATTCGTCACGTGGCTGATCCACTTGCTCTGATAGCTCGCCGAGCCGATGTCACCCACGTAGTAGTAGGGGTACTTGGCGTTGACGATCCTGTTGCCATTCGCGTCACGCAGGGTCCAGGTCGAGTCGTTGTTGTTCACGTCGTACATCGTGATCCCCGTCGCACACGAGATCTCCTCGCCCGGCGTATCGCAGTCCTGCTGGATATCGATCGCCGAGGTGTACATCAGCACCCGCGTCCCCGGGCTCTCCGCCTTGATGATCGGCACCATCGAGGCCTCGTAGGCGTTGATCACGACCACCCCGTAACGACCAAGCTGCTGCGTGCTCTCCGGCAACGTCAGATCGGCGCTACCGATCCGCCAGGCGCCGATCCCCGCGGTGCCCTGCGTAGAGGTTGTCGCCGCGCGACCCTTATGTGTATCGGCAACGACGAAGAACAGGCACGCTGCCAGCACCCCCAACGCAACGCACCGGAACGAGTACCGAACAACGAATCCATGTTCCATCGAAATCTCTCTCCTTAGGGCTCAGGCCGGCGAACGACGACGCTCGCGCTCAGGCCGATGTAACGGTCGGTGCTGTCATCGGCCGGGCCGCTTCAATCTTCATCGCTAGATCTGGGTATCGAGGCGTCCAGAAGCCGCCTTCGACAGAAACCCTCGCCCCGGCGGGCAAACAGGTTGCACCCCGGACGCTCGCGTCGACCCGAGGGGCCGGTGCTCAGCCCCGCAAGGCTGGCCGATTTCAGATCTCAGGCCGGCTCGCGAGACCGAAAGCCGGCATCGACCGCGCTTGCTCCACGTGCGGGTCTCCCGGGGGGACTATCTTGCCTGCCGGCATGTTTGCATCGAGGCTTTGTTTTGAGCGTGGCGCCCGTAGGACGCAGGGGCGACGGAATGCCTAACGCCCGTTCGCTCGAGCCGGGCCGGCGCCATCTCGCCTCACGCGTTCTCGTGCTCAGCCTGCTCCCGCTGCTCATCCGCGAGACGATTCAGCGGAAACGGGTCACCATCCTCGTTTACCACAACCCGAGCGCGTCGACGATGGCCGAGCACCTCCGGTACTTGAGCACCCGCTACAACATCATCTCCCTCCGCCGCTTCGTCGAGGCGACCGGGCGAAATAACCTCGGGCCTCTACCACGGAAGTCGCTCGTGATCACCTTCGATGACGGTTACCGGGCCAACCGCGACCTGACCGATGTGTTCCGGCGCTTGGAGATCCCGGCCACGATGTTCGTCTGTTCGGGATTCATCGCTACCGCCCGCCGGTTCTGGTTCAGACACGCGAGCGCCCCGGGCTTGATGCACGTTCCCGATGACGAGCGCCTCCGTCGACTCGAGGCCGCTGGGTTCGCCCTCGACGGCGACCCCGCCGCACCCGACTCCCTGTCGCGCGCCGAAGTCGAAGCGATGGCACAGGCGACCTTCGACGTTCAATCGCACACGATCACCCACCCCATCCTCCCCTTCTGCCCCACTGAGAAAGCCGAGCACGAGATCGTTGACTCCAGGCGACAGCTGGAGGCCGAATACGGCTTCGACGTCTATGCGCTCGCCTACCCCAACGGCGCTTACTCCGACCGCGACTGTGCGATTGCTCGAGCCGCCGGCTACGAATGCGCGGTCACCGTCGATCTCGGCTTCAACACCGGCGCGACCGATGTCTACCGGCTCAAGCGCATCGCGATCGACGACGCCGATGGCAAGGACGAGCTCTCGGTGAAGGCATGTGGCCTCTGGGGGCTGCTGAAACGGTTCCTGCGCAGTCCCACCCACGGGTACGTCGGCACCCCGTCCTCGAGCTGACCCCACCGAGCGAGCCTGAGCGCTCGCCCGAGTGGCCTCGAAGTACGACTGGACGCCACTCGCGATCGGAGGGTATGGTGGACGCTGAGCGCTCGGCGAAGCGCTCGGGATTTGAGCGCGATCTGCCCGACTGTTTTGAGATCTAGCCGAAGTGGTTACAAGGACCTGCCGAAGGTCCGGCGCAAGAGGCGAATGTGTCGACTAATAAGAAGTTGATGCTGCGGACACATACCGATCACGCCGGAGACGTAGTGATCGCATCGCTGTGCCCCCAGCATGGGCCCGAACCTCATACCGAGTCCTAAGGAGACACCCGATGAAGCATGGAGTCGTTGTCCGGTACCCGTTTCGTTCAGCTGCGCTCGCGGTGCTGGCTGCGTCCCTGTTCCTCGGTGTCGGCGCTGGGCAAGCCTCTAGCGCCAAGCCAGCCTCCACCACACCGACCCCCGGGGTCGGCGCGTGGCGGATCGGCTCCCCCGACCTCCATCTGCCCGCGGCCACTCTGAACCTCGGCCGCTACTCGGTGGTCGTGATCAACGCCTACGAATCGCAGTGGGTCCGCACGATCAAGGCGAAGAGCCCCCACACGAAGGTGCTGATGAGCACGAACGCGGTCGACATCGAGCAGAGCTGCACGAAGCCGAGCCAGGAGCTGACGTGTCAGAGCGGGCTCACGATGTACGACGTGAACAAGAACAACCCGAACTGGGTCTTGCGCGACGCGAAGGGCAACCGCATCGTCAACGCAAACTACCCCTACTACGTGGTCGGCGATATCGGCTCGCCGAGCTACCGCAGTGCCTGGATCACCCGGGTCACCGCGCAGGCGAAGAAGCTCGGGTTCGACGGCGTCTCGATCGACGGCGTCCTCGGTGCCTTCGAAGGGGAGACCGGCGGCGTCGTGCCCGCCAAGTACCCGACCGACAAGGCCTGGGCGAACGCGATGGCAGGGTTTGTGCACGCCGTCGGCCCGGCTCTGAAGGCGAAGGGCCTCTACGTCGCCGCAGAGGTGTACGCGTCCGGCCAGGGCCTCTCCAATAACAACGGCAGCGCCGACGGAGCCTGGTGGAAGCGGGTCGCGCCCAGCCTGAACGCACTCTTCGCCGAGTACTTCGAGCAGAACCCGGCCAACTGGAAGCAGATGTTCTCGAACACGCACGCCGACTCGAGCGACAACTGGGACGGATGGCTGAAGCTCGTCGACATCGCCCAGAACGCCGGCGCCGACTTCTTCGGGCTCGACTACGGAACCGGCACGAGCACCGACGCGCGCAACATGACCTACGGCAAGGCGAGCTTCCTGCTCAAGTGGAACGGCAAGGGCGGCGTCTACTTCTGGGACTACCGCGACAACCACGCTCACAACGTCTGGAACCCGAACTGGACGACCGATATCGGTACCCCCCTGGCGCCGATGAAGTCGGCCGGCCAGGGCCTCTTCAGCCGCAACTACAGCGGCGGGATCGTGGTCGTCAACCCGACGAAGAAGACCCAGGCCTTCAAGCTCGGAGCGACCTACACCACGCCGCTTGGCTCGAAGGTCACCTCGGTCACGCTCGGCCCGACCAGCGCAGCCATTCTCCACTCGACAGCCGGCTAGGCCTTCCGCTCACGTAGGGGATCCTTCCGCACCTCGGCGTAGGTGCGCTCGTAGGCCTCCGCAACTGCAGCCCAGCTGTGCCGGCTGCAGACGTAATCGCGCGCCGCTCGACCCATCCTCCGGGCGGCCGCGTCATCGCCCATGAGCTCGATGACCTGAGCGCTCAAGGCCTCTGCGGTCTCGCCGACGAGCAGCTGCTCTCCGGGCTTTGCGTCGAAACCCTGGAGCGCGAGCGGAGTCGCCACGCACGGCAGCTCACTCGCCATTGCCTCCAGGAGCTTGTTCTTGATTCCGGTGCCGCTGAGCATCGGACAGACGAAGATGTGCGCGCTTGCGAGCCACGGCCTGACATCCGGCACCTCGCCCGTGACCTCGACCCCATCCAGAGCCGCGAGCTCGAGCACCTCGCTGGAGGGGTGGCGGCCGACGATGACGACGTGAGCATCCGGACGCCCGGCGCGGATCAGCGGGAGGAGGCGTCGGGCGAGGAAGCCCGCGGCCACGATGTTCGGTGGATATCCCATGTGGCCCGTGAAGACCATCCGACCCGGGACGGGCGCTGCCGAGTCGCCAGAGAAGTACTCCGTATCGACTCCATTCGGGATCACCGAGATCCTGAGATCGGCGTTCAGCTCCTCGAGGGCTGCCTTGTCCTGCTCGCTCACGACGACGACCCGTCCGAAGTGCTGGAACTCCTCGGCTTCGAAGAGCCGCACGCGCCGCGACTCCGCGCGGATCAACGGCCGCCTGTGCCGCTTCGCGATCGCGAGAGACGCGTCGATGTTGAGATGCCACGCATCGAAAGCAGTGAGGACCGAGCCCACGTCGGGAATCTTCCTGCCGAGCCCGGCCAGGATCCAGCGATTGACGTGCACGACGTCGGGGTCGAAGGCCTCGAGCTCCTGAGCGAGGACATCCATCAGCCCATCCGCGAACCGGTCGGCCTCCCAGGGGCGCCGTCGTACCGTCGCGCGCACGAGTGTCGCGCCGCGAACCGGTGGAGGAGGAGGATCGATGAGACGCAGCTCGGCGTCGTCGGGGATCTCGCGCTGATCCGGCATGCGGTAGCCGATGTAGCGGATCTCATGGCTCTTGCGCAGCTCGTCGAGCAACGCTCCGACAGCCAGCCGGATGCCGTTCGTCCGCGGCTCAGGCCCATCGATCGAGCACATCAGGATCCGCACGTCACTACCTCGCTTCCGGGTGAGAGTGCTTACAAGGAGAATCGCCGGGTGTCACGTCGGGCCCATGCGACGGTCGAGTGGCCTACGGACGCCTACTCCTCGGGGCCTTGGCGATCACCTTGTCGAGAAGGGCGGCGAGAGGCTCGAACGTGGCGTCGGGGCCATGGTGCTGCTCGACATAGTCGCGTGCTCGCGCGCCGAGCCCCGTCCGCCGGCCCGGATCTGCCATCAACCCGACGACCGCCTGCTCGAGTGCATCGACGCTGCCGGCGACCTCGCCGAGCCCGTTGCTCTCGATCACGCCCCCCGGGTCGACCGCTGTGACGGTCGGAACCCCGTACGACCACGACTCCAGGAGGATGTTGGGGAATCCCTCGAGCGGCGAGGTGTGCACGAGCAGAGCGGCCGCACGAAGAAAGTCGGCGGCGGGATCGACGAATCCGTGCACCTCGAGGTTCGGAAGCTCGGCGGCGGCCCGGTTGGCCGCTTGCCAGCTCTCGTTCGTCTCCGGCGATGGTGGAAACCCGATCATCACGAATCGAAGGTCCGGCACACGGCGGGCGAGATCGAGGAACCAGTCGGGCCGCTTGCTGGGCTTGTAGGTCGAGAACCACAGAACCATGTCGTTCGCTCCGGCATCGACCGGCTCGGCCGGCAGATCGACGGGGTTTGCGATGACGTCGGCATCGAGGCCGAAGTTGTCGCGGAAGAGATCGACCTGCTCCTCTGTCTGCGCGACTCGCGCCGCAGCTCCGCGCAGAGCCCTGAGGTACCACCACTGATCGCTCCGCCTCTTCAGCCCGGGGAGCGAGGGAAACGCATCCTTGTCGCTCGCAGCGAGGAAGACGAACGGTGCTCCGGCCAGCCTCGCGGCGTCGTAGGCCCAGCCGGTCGAGAGCGCCGCCCCGTTTGCGAGATACACATCGGCGCGCGCCCGGCGAAGCGCGCGCATCGCCTTCCAGAGCCGGGGGTAGAAGAACCGGACGCCGGGGAGCCCCGCCTGCGTCGAGTAGGTACGCAGGAAGGTCACTCCGTCTCGCTCCTCGACAGGCGGCTGACCGAAGTCACACGTCGCGACCGCGACGTCGAAGCCGCGCTGAGCGAGAGCGCGGGCGAGAAACCAGTCCTGCACCTCGATCCCGCCGACGAAGTCGGAGCGGCCCACTGCAAGCGGGTACAGGTACGGCACGTGGAAGCAGATTCGGCCCCGGGCACTCATCGAGCTCTACCTCTCATTTGCGCGCGGTCTGGTCGGCATCATGGCGTCAGGGTCCACCGCGCGCAGCGAGCAGCGAGTCACCCCTGTTTCATCCTAGCGAGGCCCGTCACGGCAGACGTTCGCCGGGCGCGAAAGGGCTCGCCTGCGGTGACTCCCGGGTTGCGTGGATAATCCGTTCGGGCGCAAGTCTGCCCGTTTGCGTCCGAATGCAGCAGCCATGAGCGAGCGCGAAAGCACACATACATGAGCATCGCGCCCCTCTCGGCCAGGTGGAGCGCCTCGTCGCGCCTTCCCGGGCTCCTCGTCTGGCCGGCGGCGGTCATTCTCGGGTATGCCGGCGGAAAGGCCGTGGCGGGGGGCCTTCACGACAAGACGCTTCTCATTCTCCTTCTCCTGCCGGCCCTCGCACTCGTCTCGACGCTTCAGCCCGAGAAGCTCTTCATCGGGTGGCTCTTCGTGGCTCCCCTTGTCCAGGGGGCGGGAAACGGAGCCCATTCAGGGCACAACCTGTACAGGCTCGTGTACCTCGTACCGCCGCTGATCCTGCTCGTGCGGATGGCCATGGGCGCGGTGGATGTTCGCGGCCTCTGGGCGATCGACGCCCTGCCCGCGCTCTACCTCGGTTACGTCGTCGCCTCGGCCCGGATGTTCCCGACACAGTTCACCTCGTCCGCCTCGACCCACTGGACATCGCTGTACATCAGCGTCGGCGCAGGGGTTTTCGCCTACTACTTCACCGCCTTCGCGAAGACGTCCCCGAGATTCCCCGAGCTGGTGGCAGCGACGTTGCTCTGGGCCGGCGTCATCGTCGCGGTGCTGACGATCGTCGACGGCCTGACGAGCTGGAACCTCTGGCACCAGGTCGTCGCGGAGACCGACCTCCACCGCGCAGTCGCGACGTTCTCCAGCCCATTCGAGCTTGGCGCCTACCTGGACACCTGCGTCGCATTCGCCCTTGCGATTCTGCTTTTCGACGGGCCGCGCTCCCTCCGCCTGCCGGCTGTAGTACTGCTCGTCCTGTCCCTTCCCGCCTTCTACTTCACCTTCACCCGCGGGCCGGCGCTCGCGATCGCGGTGGTCTTCGTCGCGATGGTGCTCGTGAGCAACAAGGTGCGTTGGCCGACCGTGCTCGTCCTGGCCGGCATCGCGCTCGTGCTGTTCACAACCTGGACGCAGATCACCTCCAGCGGGATCTACAAGGACCGCCTCGGCGTCAGCACCGTCGCACCTCGGGTCGTCCTGACGAACGTGGCGCTCGACCTCTTCCGCCAGCGGCCGCTGCTCGGCCAGGGTTACGCAACCTTCGACCAGGTGAAGCTGACCCTCCCCGTCTCGCCGGAGGACCTGGAGACCGTCCAGACGCTGACCAGCCACGACACGTTCCTGACCGTGCTCGCCGAGTCGGGCATCATCGGGCTCGCGCTGCTCGTGCTTCCGGCGCTCGTGATCGGCTGGCGTGGGCTCGCCGCCGGCCGGCGCGGCCTCGCGGCGCCATGGATCGTGGCGGCGTGCGTCGGCGCAGTCGTCGCGTACGCGATCGGCGCGGTGAGTTACGACGCGAGGTTCTTCCCACTCATCACGACACTGGTGTGGATCGCCCTCGGCCTCCTTCGGAGGACGCTGGCGAGGCCCGCCACGACGAGGGAATCGACCTAGCCGGTGCGTGTCCTCGGCCGTCTACTCCGATCACCTTGATGCTCCGGATGGCGCTTGCAAGACGCTAATCCTCAAGCCGATCTGACCAGGAAGGTTGTTCGGGGCGGGACCTCGGCGATGGGTCTTTCGCTTCTCACGCAGGTCCTTGCGCTGGCGTTCTTCATCGTGATGGCGCATTACGCGCCGCCCTCCACCTTCGGGGAGTACGCCGCAGCCTCGGTGTTGCTGGGGCTCAGCGGTCTCTTCACGGAGGCGGGCATGCACGCGGCCGTCATTCAGCGGTCCGAAGAGGAGCTGCAGGAGGCCGCGTCGACTGCGTTCCTCGCGAACCTCGTCGGCGGAGTGGGCCTTGCCCTCCTTGCCGTAGCGGCCGCGCCGATCGTCGGCCTCTTCTTTCACAGCCGCACGGTGGGATTCGCCTCGGCGGCGCTTGCGGCAACGATCCCGTTCAGCGCTGCGTCCATCGTTCCCGGAGCGATGATCCGACGGCGTGTCTCCACTCGTCTGGCCTTCGTTCAGCCGGTGAGCGTCATCGGGTACGGCGTGGCCGGAGTGGCTCTCCTCGCCGCCGGCTACGGCCTCTGGGGGCTCGTGCTCGCGACGTATGTCGCCACGTTGCTCAGCACCACCTCGATCTGGATGTTCTCCCGCTGGCGTCCGACGTTCCGGCTGGCGTCGATGGAGATGTGGAGATCGCTGGCCGCCTACGGCCGGCCGGTGATGATCAGCCTCTTCCTGAGAGAGGTCGGGTTCGCCGGAATGACGGCGTTCGTCGGGAGGGCCTTCACCTCGACGGTCCTTGGGCAGTTCCGTTACGCGCTGCGCCTCGTCACGCAGGCGACTTCCTCCGTCACCTTGAGCGCCGCCTACGTGCTGCTGCCGGCGTTCACTCGGATCTACAAGGACGAGCGGCGCTTCGCCGCGGCGGTCTTGCGGGCGCTGCGGATCCTGACGCTGCTCGTGTTCCCGATCACCCTTGCCTTCATCCCGCTTGGCCGGCCAATCGCCACGACGATCCTCGGGAAGGAGTGGAGCGGCGCCGGCCCGATCATGATGGCGATGGCCGGTTTCGGGGTCGCGCTCTCATTCAGCTCCGTCAGCGCCGAGGCATTCAAGGCGTGCGGACGAACGGATGTGCTTCCGCGCCTCCACGCGCTGACAGCGGCCGCGCCCATCGCCTTCATGTTTGCCTTCCTTCCCGCCGGAGCGGTCGGAATGGGGCTTGCAGTCTCCGCCGGGTTCTTGCTCGAGTCCCTCTACGGAGTTCACGCGCTCAGCGGGATCCTGAAGATTCGCCTCTCGTCGATCTTCCGGCCGACGCTGGCGCCGCTCGTCGCGAGTGCCGTCATGGTCACGGTGCTGCTGGCGCTCGATCACTACCTCCTCCATGCCGCGAGAGCCGAGCGGGGCAAGGGGTTGGTGCTCCTGACGCTGGAGATCGGCGTGGGCATCCTCACGTATCTGGTCACGCTTCTGCTCGTGTCGAGGAACTCCGTCGCCGAGCTTCGGGCCACCCTCGGGCACATGACGGGGCGCCCCGCTGTATCAGCATCGATCAAGTAACGAGACACCGCTCGTGCTGCGACTCCTCGGTACCGTCCTCGTCCTCGTCGGCTTCGCGCTGGCAGCCCTGGACCACGAGTCCTGGGACTTCGTCGTCGTCACGCTCTCGACCTCGCACGGCCTCCACGTCACCGACTTCGTCGGCAGCGTCCTCCTGGTGGCCGGGCTCGGGCTCCTCTGGCATGCCGCGAGACCCCGCTGACGGCAATCCGCCGCACGCGAACCGGACGAAAGAACTGGCACACCCCACCCGAGTGGGAGACACAAACGGCGTTCCGTGGGAATCTAATGTGATTCTATGAAAGCTGCGGTTCTGTGGCGGGGAAAGGACTGGGACAGGTGGAAGAGGGAGCTAACGGGGTCGAAAGCCCGTCGGTAACGGGTGGAGCGACCTCAGACGCCAGCTTGGCGGCGGATCTGCGGGCGCGGGCAGCGGCGAAGGAGCGGACGCACGGGGAGACGCTGGTGCTCGGGGGAGGTCCTGCGGGCCTCACGGCCGGCTATCTGCTGGCGCGGGCCTCGCAGCCGGTTCGGGTGCTCGAGGCGGATGACCAGGTCGGCGGGCTCGCCCGCACGGTCGAGCGCGACGGATTTCGATTCGACCTCGGCGGGCACCGCTTCTTCACGAAGTCGACGGAGGTCGACGCGCTGTGGCACGAGGTGCTCGGGGAGGAGTTCCTCCTCCGGCCGCGCATGTCGCGCATCTACTGGAACGGCCGGTATCTCGATTACCCGCTCCGGGGAACCGACGTCCTCACGAAGCTCGGCCCGGTCGAGGTCGCCCGCTGCGCGGCCTCGTATCTGAAGTCGGCGCTGACTCCGCATGGGCCCGAGGACTCCTTCGAGGACTGGGTCGTCAACCGGTTCGGGCGTCGCCTGTTCGAGCTCTTCTTCAAGTCGTACACCGAGAAGGTCTGGGGCGTCCCGACCACCGAGATCCGCTCCGAGTGGGCGGCGCAACGCATCAACGGGCTCAGCTTCTTCACCGCGGTGAAGTCGGCGTTCTTCGGAAATCGCGGGAACGTGAAGAGCCTGATCAACGAGTTCAACTACCCGAGGTTTGGCCCCGGTCAGATGTGGGAAGCGATGACCGATGCGATCGTCGACGAGGGCGGGATCGTCGAGCTGGGCACTCCGGTCGAGCGCCTCGAGCTGGCAGACAACAGGATCGTTGCGGTCGAGACGCCGTACGCGCGTTTCTCGGAGCCCGAGGCCGTGATCTCGTCGCTGCCCCTCAGCGAGATCGTCCGCATGATCGAGCCGGCTCCCCCCGCCGAGGTGGTCGCAGCAGCGAGCGCGCTCCGGTACCGCGATTTCATCACCGTCGCCGTCGTCATCGATGGCGAAGACCCGTTCCCGGACAACTGGATCTACATCCACGAGCCGTCGGTGGAGGTCGGACGCATTCAGAACTATCGCTCGTGGAGCCCCGAGATGGTGCCGGATCCGACCAAGGCGTGTCTCGGCCTCGAGTACTTCTGCTTCGCCGGGGACAGCCTCTGGCTGCTCTCCGACGACGATCTCGTAGCGCTGGCCGGGCGCGAGCTCGAGCAGCTCGGCCTCGTCGACGCCGCCCGGATCGAGCGGGGCTTCGTGATGCGCGTGAAGAAGGCGTACCCGATGTACGACACCGAGTACGCAAGCATGATCGTGACGATCCGGTCATGGCTCGACACGATCGAGAACCTCCAGCAGGTGGGGCGCAACGGTCTCCACCGCTACAACAACTCGGACCACTCGATGCTCACCTCGATCCGCGCAGTCGATAACCTGCTCACGGACGCGGGCCACGACATCTGGGAGGTCAACATCGAGAGCTCCTACCACGAGGTCGACGAGGCACCGGAGCATCCGTACCGCACCGCACCGCGCCTCAACGAGCCGCTCGACCCCATGACCGAGGGGCCGGAGTTGACCGCCGGCGAGCACGACACGCCCACCGATCGCGACGTCGAGCGCCACCCCCACGCCGATGCGACGCACGCGGGCAGGCCGGGGTAATGGACGAAGAGATGCAGCCCGATTTCGACCACGAGCCCGGTGTTGACGGGGGACGGGCCGTCAGGGCCGACGCGGAACGCCGGCTCCCGGAGCCTCTGCCGTCGGAGCTTGCACTGCCCGACCGCTCGTCGGACCCGGCTGCTGCGACCTCGAGCGGGTCGGACATAAGAGCCTTCGTGGCGGCTGCCGCCGTGGCGGAGGTCGTGTGGCTGTCGGCCATCGCATACGCCCTGCTCCGGCTGCTCAGCTGAGGATCCGACGGCGCGACAGGTCGCGTGCTTCGGCGCGCGCCCTAAAGGTCACACCCGGCAGGTGCCGAAGCAGTATCGGTGGACGACTTTGCCGAGACGATCTCACCTGAGCTAGCGCTCGTTTGCCCGAGCCTCCGCGCGTCCGCGATCGCCGGCTTGCCGGAGATCGACCCGAACGCGCTCTTCGCGTTCGTGCGTGCTGCGCCGCAGGGGCGCTCTGCCGGCGGCCCGCGGCCCTCGATTATCGTCGCGCTTTCCGCCTACTTCCTCCTGGCAGTCGCCAGGACGCTGGCCGCCGGCTTCGCCGTCGTGGTCGTAATCGTGGCGATTCTCGCTGCGGTCTCCCTGCTCTGACCGGGCGACGACGTTGGCGCTGTGATCAATTGAGGAACAGCCAGGCCTGAATCGGCACCGAGACGTTGGGCGGACCGCCCGTGAGCACCACGTTGAACTCGGGGCCGATCACAGCGAACGAGTGGATCGGCCCGGTCGTGCCGAGCGGGAAGGATGCGAGGACCTGGGTCAGGGTCGCGCCGCTGACCTTCCCCATGACGCAGTTGACGGTCATCGAGACAGCCGCGTGGGGGAACTGGGTGATCTGCAAATTCACCTTCGCATGCTCGGAGATGTCGATCGGCCCGGTCATGAAGATCTGTCCGTGGGCGTCTGTCTCCAACGATTCGAAATAGGTCGTCAGGCGCGATCTTGGCATGAGTACCCTCCTTTTCCTGCTGGGCTCGGATGGGACCGGCGACACAGCCCTCGCGCGGATTCGGCGCGCTCGAGCTGACTACCCCGCCCCCACCTTGTGCGTGGTCTTCGTCCGGTGCACGCCGTCGAAGTCGGCGACCTGCCACGACTCGGCGGCGCCGTCGATCGCGTAGCTCTTGATGCGGGCGTTGGTGATCTCGATCGCGATCGATCCCAGGTCGAGGTCCGACCCGGCCGACTTGTTCTCGGCCGCGACGGTGAGCGTCAGCGAGCCGACCTTGGTCCGGTCCCTGGACCTGCGCTCGAGCTCGGCCGAGTGCGGCCCCTTCTGCGAGGTGACGCTCAACGCGTCGGGAACGTCACCGCCGGCGGCCCAGGCGGCGATATTGCCGCCGGCGACCTGAATCGTGAGCTTGCCGATCTGGACGGTCGGGCCCTGAGACGCAGTCGAGGCCTTGCGCGCCAGCATCTGACCGACCGCCCGGTTTCCGGCCGCCTGCTGAAGCGCCAGGACGGGGTTGTCGGCGCGACGACCGGGACCGGCCGACGTTTCTTCGAGACGGTGACTCCGCGCACGTTCACGATCGCGCGACATGTCCGACCGACCGTACCTCAATCGGGCGTCGTGCCCCGAACGCTGGTCCCGAGGCTCTCCAGCGCACCCCGGGGCCAATCGCGGACGAAGCGGCCACTGAAGCTGCAACAGTTGCCTGGAGACGCGCGAGGCGTCCTGCGGCTTCTCTACCTGCGAAACGAGGAAGGGGCACCATGTTCGATCACATCGGCCTGAACGTCGCCAGCTACGCCAGGAGCCGTGCCTTCTACGAGCGGGCGCTCGCTCCGCTCGGATACAGCGTCGTGATGGCTTCCGACGAAGCCAAGCGTGCGGGCTTCGGGCAGCACGACAAGCCCGAGTTCTTGGTAACGGAGCGGACGCCGGTCGGCGGCGGGACGCACGTCGCGTTCAACAGCCCCGACCGGGCGACGGTCGACGCCGTCTACGCCGCGGCTATCGAGGCGGGCGGGCGCGACAACGGACCGCCCGGGTTGCGCGAGCACTACCACCCGGCGTACTACGCAGCCTTCGCTCTCGACCCGGACGGCAACAACATCGAGGCGGTCTGCCATCGGCCCGAGTGAACCGAGCCCCCGACCTCTCCCGCCCTAGAGTCCCGCGCCCATCCCTCCGGGTCGGGTGAGCCGCTCGCCGGTCAGCTCACGGATCGAGGCGCAGCCTGCAAGAGCCATCGTCAGGTCGAAATCGGCCACGAGGTTTCGGATCACCTCGCGCGTTCCGTCTTCGCCGGCAATCGCAAGGCCGTATGCGTACGGCCGACCGATCAGAACGGCCCGGGCACCGAGCGAGAGTGCCTTGAAGGCGTCCGCGCCGCTTCGAATGCCGCTGTCGAGGAGGATCGGCACGCGTCCGGCAACCGCCGCGACGATGCCGGGTAGGGCGTCGAGCGACCCGATCGCGCCGTCCACCTGGCGGCCACCGTGGTTCGAGACGATCAGGCCGTCGATCCCCCGCTCGACGGCGGCCCGCGCGTCTTCGGGGTGAAGAACGCCCTTCAGCAGGAGCGGCAGCTCGGTGAGCCCGCGCAGGAACGGCAGGTCGTCCCAGCGGAGCGACGGGCGCGAGAACGTGTCGAGGAAGAGCCGGACGGCCGCGCGTGGCCGCGGGGAGACGAGGTTCTTCCAGGACGAGCCGGGATACGCGTGCGCGAGCTGCGCAAGCGTGCGCAGCGCTGCCGGTGTCGGGCGTCCGGCGGGCGGCGTCGGGGGCGCCTCGTCGAGCAGCCGCTGGAAGACGGGATCGCTCGTGTACTGGGCGATCCCCTTGCCGCGCAGGAACGGCAGGTAGGCGAGGTCGAGGTCACGCGGGCGCCAACCCAGCATCGTGGTGTCGAGCGTCAGGACGATCGCCTCGCACCTGCAGGCCTCGGCGCGCCGGACGAGGCTCTCGACCAGCTCGTTCGAGGTGCTCCAGTAGAGCTGGAACCAGCGCGGAGACTCGCCCATCGCCGCCGCGCACTGCTCCATCGCAACCGAGGCCTGGCTCGAGAAGATCATCGGCACGCCCTCGGCAGCGGCGGCACGCGCAGCGTGGAGGTCGCCGCGGTCGCGCGCCAGCTCGAGGACGCCGATCGGAGCCAGGAGGAACGGCGACGGGAGCGTGCGGCCGAACAGCTCGATGCTCATGTCGCGAGTCGAGACGTCGCGGAGCACGCGTGGGACGATGCGCCACTGGTCGAACGCCTCCCGGTTCGCCCGCACCGTGTGCTCGTGGCCGGCGCCGCCGGCCAGATAGGCGAAGGACTCGGGCGAGAGGGCCTTGCGGGCACGCTCCTCGAGCGCAGCCGGGTCGATGGGCACTGCGGGCCGCCGGCCGCGGGCGCCGTTCAGGAATACCTCCGCCTGCCGCTCTCGGCCCTTGCCGGGTTGGGCCGGCACGGGCCCATCACTCGAGTGCGCTGTCAAGCGACGCGCCGGTCAGGAATGCCGGCACGAGCTGCTCGACCCGCGCGCTGGATCAGGGCTGCTCGTCCCCGTATCCGGGATGTTTGACCTCGCGAAACGCCTTGTTCGCGCGATCTACGAGGTCGTCGAGCTGGTCCCCCGGGACGTATTCCGCAAGACCGAACGCGATCGAGTGCCGCGCGTCCTCGGCGGCAAGCGTGGCGGCGATCTTTTGCATCCGCTCTCTGGCCCTAGTCACCGCGAGGTTCGGCATGGCGCAGAGGAACTCGTCGCCTCCGTAGCGCACGACTACGTCGTAGGGGCGGACGTTCGCTTTCACCGTATCGGCGACGAAACGGAGCAGCCGGTCGCCCTCCAGGTGGCCCTGCGTGTCGTTGACCTCCTTGAGGCCGTCGACATCGATGAAGGCGACGACAAGGCCGCTCTTCGTGCGTGCAGTGCGCTCGATCTCGCGCGTGATGTTCGCGAGCCCGAGCCGACGAGTCCAGACCCCGGTCAGCTCGTCGGTCGCGGCCAGGAGGAGATTGGTCCGTGCCTCACCCTGGGCGCGCAAGGCGCGAATGCGCTCCCGGGCCGCGTCTTCGCGATCGGCCGCGGCCCTTGCCCGGTCGTCAGCTGCTCTTGCTCGATCTGCCGCTGCGCTTGCCCGCGCACGCTCGGCGCGCAAGAGCACGGCCTCCACGGTGTCGTCGAGCCGCGGATCATGGTCCCGCTCGAGCTCGTCGACCTCGTCGGCAGCGCGGTCTCGGCTCTCCGCGACCCGGTCACGGTCCTCCCCGGTTTCCTTCCTCTCCGTCGCCGATTCCTCGCGCAACTCCGACACCGAGCTTCGGTCCCGGCTTGCAATCTCCCGGGCCCGCCTGGTTCGCGCGTGGGTCGCGGCATCGCCGCCGGCGGCGAAATCCACGTCGGCCGATTCCTGATCGTCAGACGCGCTCTGCTGATCGCGATCGCTCGCCGACTGATCGTGATCGGACCAGGTCTGATCGCGATCACTCGCCCTCTGGTCACGATCGGAAGCGGCCTGGTCGCCGACCTGCTCCGCTCCGGCGAGAGCGACAACTCCCAAACCACCGCATCTCGGGCAAATCGCCCGCTCTTCCGGCTCAGCCAACCCCACGTCCCTTCCCCCTGCGGCCAAGGACCTGGTGCACGTCCACGTATAAACTCCTCGGGGGGAAACATAGCCGACCGACCATGAGCCGGACTGCGCTTTCGGGGGGACCTGGGACAGATCAGCACGTGGTCGCTTGACGGCCTGGTGGGCGGACCGTAACCTGATCAGGTCCGGTTTCCGCGCAAAGGAGGTTGTTCACATGATGACCGTGCCTGTGGCCTCCTCGGTCTTCTCGACCGAATAGTCGCGCGTCGGGCGTAGCTCCCTTTCGGAGACGGCCGCCGCGCCGTCCTGTCTTTTAGGTTCCGAAAAGGAGGATTGCTTGTCCGAGTTCGATCTCGGCCTGCTCGGGTGGACACCGGAGCTCGCCGACAAGTTGCAGCCCGGCCTCGTGCCGGGGCGCGTGATCGCGGCGCACCGCGCTGCGTTCGAGGTTCAGACGGCCGACGGGGTGGTCCGCACCCGCCTGCCGGGGCGGCTCGTGCACGAGGGCGTCGAGGTCACGGTCGGCGACTGGGTCGGCCTCGGGGACGGACTCGCGCGGGTCGTGCTGCCGCGGCGCAGCGCGATCGTCCGGAAAGCTGCCGGACTGACGTCGGCGTCGCAGACGCTCGCGGCGAACGTCGACCTCGCCTTCATCGTGTCGTCGCTCGGCCCCGATCTCGACCCTCGCCGCATCGAGCGGTATCTCGTCACGATCTCGGAGAGCGGCGCGTCCCCCGAGATCGTGCTGACGAAGGCTGATCGCTTCGACGACCCAGGGGAGATGGTGGCATCGGTCGAGGCCGTGGCGTTCGGCGTCCCCGTCCACGTCGTCTCGGCGGTGTCCGCGTTGGGCCTCGACGCGCTGCGGGCGCGGTTGGGCGCCGGCCAGACGGCGGTGCTGATCGGGTCGAGCGGCGTCGGCAAGTCGACCCTAGTCAACTCCTGGGCCGGCCGGGAGCTGATGGCGACGCAGGAGACGAGAGTGGACGACGAAGGCCGTCACACGACGACGCACCGCGCGCTGATCGTGCTTCCCGGCGGCGGAGTCGTAATCGACACGCCAGGGATCCGCGAGCTACAGCTGTGGGGCAGCGGGGTCGAGGAGTCGTTCGCCGACGTCGAGGATCTCGCGCTGCGCTGCCGGTTCAGCGACTGCACGCACAACACCGAGCCCGGCTGTGTCGTGAGCGCGGCGCTCCTCTCGGGCGAGCTTCTACCTGACCGCTATGCAAGCTGGCTGAAGCTGCAACGTGAGCTCCGAGCAACCGCGGTGCGAGCAGACGCCCGTCTCCAGCGCGAAGAGAAGCGCCGATGGCAGCTGCGAGCCCGCGATGCCCGAGCCCAGGCCAGGCGCCGATGAGCTCCTAGATCGGGAGGGCGGATGGACGTCCGAGGAGATAACCCTGGCCGTGCGTCACACCGAGATCGAGAAGCCTCTCCGCCTCTCCTTCGCGCTCTATCCCCTCCGCCACGATCAGGGCGCCGATCTTGCCGGCGAACGAGATGAGCCTGCGGCGAGAGCTACGGCGGATCCCGCGCGCAGCTGCCACGGGCCACGCCGGCTTGCCGGAGCTGCCTCGCGTAGGCCTCTCCTTCGTGCCAAGAGCCCGATCTCTACTGCACGTCGGGCCCGGGCCAGGTGTCGGAGAGGACGTACCCCTCCGGAAACGGATCGGCCGCGTCGAGCACAAGCTGGTTGAAGCCGGTGATCCACGCGCTGCCGCGGATCGCCGGCACGATCGCGGGGCGGCCGCCGACCGTCGTCTCCGACACGATCCGTCCTTCGAAGACCGACCCGATCACGGACGCGTGCGACATCGTCCCGCCGGGTCCGAGCAACCCGCGTGCGTTCAGCGCAGCCATGCGTGCCGAGAGGCCGGTGCCGGTCGCCGACCGGTCGAGGCGACCCGGGGCTATCACGACCGCGTTCTTCGACACCGCGCAGGGACCCTGCCAGGGCTCTGCGATCTCGACGATGCTGACGCCCGCGATCCCGGGGTTCTCGGGGTGGGCGCACGGCAATTGATCGCGGGCAGCGACCCGGATCAGCTCGCCGACACGAGAGAGCTCGGCAGCCTCCGACGGCTCGAGCGCGAAACCGAGCGCCGCCGCGTCCGCGATCGCGTACCACATGCCTCCGAAGGCGATGTCGACCGTAAGCGTGCCGAGGCCTTCCACTTCGAGGGCGGCGTCGAGCCGGTCGGCGAACGCCGGCACGTTCGTCAGCTCGACGCTCTCGCACTTGCCGTTCGCGCACCGCGCCGTCACCTCGACGACGCCTGCAGGGGCTTCGAGCCGCAGGGTCGTCTCGGGCTCGCGCATCTCGACCA
Organism: uncultured Actinomycetota bacterium; assembly: GCA_963768435.1. GTDB lineage: Bacteria > Actinomycetota > Thermoleophilia > Gaiellales > Gaiellaceae > PALSA-600. The sequence continues at coordinate 19,073 of CAVYIB010000027.1, read as the reverse complement.
TCCCGGTCTCGAGCAGCACGGTCGCGACGCAGATCGTGTTCGAGCCGGACATCGCGGGGTACTCGGTCGGCTCCATGATGATGAACCCGGCGTCGCAGTCGCCGCGCTGCGACGGGACGACGAGGTTCGCATGGACGGCGACACTGCCGCGGGGCTCGTGCAGAAGGAGCTTCCGCAGCGAGTCGTCGGCGCGGAGCGCCTCCATCTGCTCGAAGACCGTGGCGCCCGGCGGCGGCAGGACGCCGCCGACGACGACGTTCCCGACCTCGCCGCCCGCGTGGCAGCCGACGACGGAGATCACACGGCGCCCGGACACATGCGAACCTTACGGCGCTGGCCGCCGGAGCGTTCGTCCTCAGGCTGCCGTCGCTGGGACGAAGACCCCTTCACATCGGACCGATTCGTGGTCGGCTGTGTTGCCGATCTGCGCGTCAGAAGCCGCGTAAATACCTGCAGATCGGAAAGCCGACGCGCGGATTCGAACCGCGGACCCCTTCACTACGAGTTGGCGAGCGGCACTTCGGCCGGGTTCGCGCTCCACGACTTTTCCCGGCTCAGACTGCGAGAACGTCGAGCTGCGACGCATCGTCGTTTCGGCCGATCTCGGTGGCTCGCGTTGCCCCATGTTGCCCTCGATCACAGTGAACTCGGGCTGCGCCAGGCCTCTTCGAGGAGATGCACGTGAGTACGCTCGCTGGCCCGCCCCCTGGCCAGCATCCCGTTAATCCCGCGTGGTTGAGCCGAAGCTACGAGAGCGCAAGAGCCGGGTCTCTTTCATTGTTGGCGTGGGCGAGCCAAAACCATTGCCGGCGGCAAAGTTGGTCAGTGAGTCCGCTTCCACCGGATCGTCGATGCTCGTAGGATGCGCTGCATGCAATAGCGGTCGCAGCTCACCGCCGCGGCTGAGTGGTCTTGTGAAGGAGGTGCAATGCCGGGAGGGCCCAAGGGGCTCGCTGTCCGCAAACATAGCCGCTTCGGATGGCGGCCCGACACGCCGGGCATGCGCGGCTTCATGCTCGCGGTGGAGCCCGGAAAGGCCCTGCCGAAACGCGCGAGCCTGGGGTCATGCACCGCGAACAGCATCGGGGCGATCCTCGAGTTCAACGAGCTCGAGCAGGATGAATCAAACGCGGCGCTGGCCCAGGATTTCTGGGTGATCGACGAGGTCGAATAGCGAATCGAGTTGACTGGAATCGAGCGACTCACGGCGATGCAGACGGTCCCTCTGAGCGACGGCCGCAGCCTGGCGGTTGCCGAGTGGGGTGATCCCGCCGGTGTGCCCGTGCTGCGATTTCACGGCACGCCCGGCTGCCGTCTGAACCGACCATCCGAGGAAGGGAGGCTCCGCGACATCGGCGTGCGGATGGTGACATATGACCGACCGGGTTATGGGATGTCGAGTCGCGACCGGGGGCGTTCGGTCGTCGACTGCGTCGCCGACGTGCTGGCGATCGCCGACGCCCTGAGAATCGAGCAGTTTGTGGCTACCGGCAGCTCGGGGGGTGGCCCGCACGTCCTCGCGCTCGCAGCCCGTGTGCCGGAGCGGGTGCTGCGGGTCCAGTGCGCAGTCTGTGTCGCACCGTTCGATGCAGACGGGCTGAACTGGTTCGACGGCATGGACCCCGAGAACGTGAGGGAGATCGGATGGGCGCTCGACGGTGAGGAGCGGCTGACGGCGGAGCTTAGCCGGGAGGCGACGCTGGTGCAGGAACGCGTGGCAAAGGACCCGAGCACAATTTTCGCCGGTTTCGACCTACCCGAGACCGACGTCGCGATCCTCGCCAACCGCCGGTTCCAGAATGTGATCAGGGAAGCGACCGCGGAGATGTTCAGGAGCGGCCCGGGCGGCTGGGTCGACGACGACCTGGCGTTCATCAAGCCTTGGGGCTTCAACGTCTGCGAGATCACGGTCCCGGTCGAGCTCGAGTACGGGACCTCCGATGTGCTGGTACCCGCAGCTCACGGCCAATGGCTTGCCGGTCGCATCCCCACCGTCACCGCGATGGCCGACTCGGGGAAGGGGCACTTGACGGACCCGAACGTCGCGATCGAACAGATCCGGCGGCTCGCCCACGGCTGAGCTCCCCCGACCCTGTCGCGCGGGGCGGGCCTTCCCCCGCCCCGCGACCCCGCCCTCCCTCAGTTCACAGCTTAGGGATGTGCGTCTGCGCGCACCAGGTGAGCGTCTCGTATGACGGCGTGCTCCCAGTGTGATTGAGCGAAACGGCCATGCCGACCCCCCGCGCCAAACCCGGCTCCAGCTTGGCCGCTCTCAGGTCGGCCTTGGGAACCGGCGGCGCCTCCCAGCGCTTCGCGCCGGCTTTGACAAACGCCACCCCGGCATGAGTCCGGAAGCCCGATCCGGTCCCCCGTTCACCCTGAACCAGCACATAGCGGACGATCACATCGGCAATCGGCGTGCCCGGCAACGGTGTGCCGTCCTTGGCGCGGATCTTTTTGGCCTGCGTGACAGTAAGCAGCGTGCGCTTGTCAGGACCCTGTACGCCGGACCAGACCATCGGACCGCCGACGATGACATCACCGCTTGAGTTGACCTTCAAGATCTGATCGAAGTTCGAATCTCCGAGTGGCATGTCTATCTCCTTTGCTGGTGATTTGTTTGGGGTCAGATTGGTGCGACGAGCGCGATCCGCGAGCGCGCATACGCGGCGGAGACGAGGTTTCCCTTGCTGTTGAAGAGCTCGAGCGCGTTTGAAGCCGCGGCCTCGGCCTCGGCCGCTCGCCCCGCAATCCGCCAGACCTCCGCGAGATCGAGCAGCGCGTCGCCGTGACGGATGACCATGTCGGTCTGCGCGATCAGCCGAACCGCTTCATGCGCCAGCTCTTCGGCCTCCTCGATCCGGCCGCTTCGGGCGAGCAGCTTCGCGCGGACCGCTCGCGCCGGGACCTGCACGGAGAGATCCTCGGCTGCGCCGGAGCTCTCGCTGATCGCACAGTACCGGTCGGCCTCCTCGTAGTTCTGCAGCTCATAGGCCGCACGGGCGAGCATCGCCGCAGTCGTGGCGAGCAGCGACTTCTCACCCATCTCCTCGAGGCGTTCGTAGCCGACCAGAAGCAGAGCCTCGGCTTCCGCCGGGTCGCCCGCGAGAAGCTCGACCAGGGCCTCGTGGTGCGAAACCGCGGATTGCAGCCTGTCGAGCTCGCCCAGGATCGCATTGGCTTCGAGGATCAGCGAGCGGGCGTGGTCGAACTGTCCGAGCATCGCGTGCAGGGCTGCGAGGGGCTGGATCGTCACGGCAACGGCGACGGGGCTCCGGCGTACCTCCTCGCGAATCTCCTCGCAGAGCCGGATCCCCTCCACCACCGGGACCGGCCCGACCGCGGTGGCGGAGGCCCGCCAGGTCAGGATCTCGAACAGCTCGCGCTCTTCACCCGCCGCACGGGCGTGGTCGGCAGCGCGCTGCCAGGCCTCGTCGGCCCCGGTCACGCGCCCCTGAATCCACTCTGTATGAGCCCGGAGGCGCAACGCCCGACATTGACCGACCTCGTCGTTATTCGCCGCGAAGACCCCCAGCGCGGCGTCGGCAACCTCGGACGCCTCGCTCATCCTTCGTCCGGATTCGGCGTGCGCGCACACGAACTGCTGCTCGACCCGAGCGCGCGCCTCGAGCAGCGGATCAGCCTGCGCCTGCTCGATTGCCTCGTCCAGGACGTTGTCGGCCTCCGCGAACCGGCCGGCCTCGAACAGCGCCTGAACAAGGTCGGGCAAGAGCTGCGCCGCTTCACGGCCGGGGAGCAACGCGCCCGCACGCTCGAACAGCGAGATTGTGGCCGGTAGGTCGGCGTGCCCGAAAGCGCTCTTCCCTGCGGCCCTGAGCAGGCGACCGGCCCGCGCACCGAGCTCGAGATCGTCTCTGCCCAGTTCGCTGCGGAGCCTGAAGGCCTGCTCGAGGTGATAGCCGACGAGCCCGTCGGCGGCGGCCTCTCGTTCGAGCCGGGCCGCGGCGCGCTCGTGGAGATCAGCGCGATTGGTCTTCGGGATCCCGTCGTACGCGGCGTCGCGGATCAACGCGTGATGGAAGCGGAATCCTTCCTCAGACGCGGTCATGTCGGGACGGAGGAACCGCTTCCGAGCCAGCGCAAGCAGGTGCGAAGCTACGTCGTCGTGTTCCTCTTCCGGTGTCAGATCGAGCACGGCGTCGAGCGAGAAGCTGCGGCCGGCGACGGCGGCACGCTCGAGAGCGGAGCGCTCCTCGCGATCGAGCCTGTCGATTCGCTCATGGAGCACGCCTCGGATCGAATCGGGCATCTTGCCGAGAACGCCGAACTCGTCGGCGATCGCCGCCAGCTGCTCGACGAAGAGCGGATTCCCCTCAGCGGCTTCCGCGATCTGCGGCCGGACCGCGGCGGCAACCCCGAGCACCTCGAGCAGCGTCTCGGAGTCGCCCTCCGACAACGGCTCGAGGACTATCCCGACGGCGGGGGACAGCAGCCAGGCCGGCCGCCGTTCGGCGAGTTGTGGCCGGCCGAGGCAGAGGAGTAGAACCCTCGCGTCCCCGAGTCGGCCGGCGAGGTAATCGACGAAGTCGAGGAAGGTCGGCTCCGCCCATTGAACGTCGTCGAACGCGACGATGAGCGGCCGCTCGCCGGCCAACTCGACGAGAATCCGGCGGGCGGCCGCAAACACCTCGTGGCTCTTGCCGGCCAGGATGCCCTCGTCGCGTCCTGCCTGGCCGAGCACCTCGCGCAGCGGCCAGAACGTCGCGCCTTCCCCGTAGGGCTGACACCGACCGATCAGCGCCTGCGCCGCGCCCGCGAACTCGGCGAGAAACGCCCGCGCGAGGCTGGATTTTCCGATCCCCGGCTCACCGATGACCGTCGCCTGGCGCGCGCCCCGCCCGGCGGCGACCTCCTCGAACAACGCGCGCAGCCGCTCGAGTTCGCCTGCCCGGCCGATCAATCGCGCATCCTCCCGGCGCGGGATCGCGGTCGCGGAAGCGTCGATCGTCTCGAGCCGGAACGCCGCAACGTTTTGGCGTTTCCCGGTCACCTCCAGCGGCTCGAGCGTCGTCGCCTCGATGGCATGCGCGACGAGAGCGTGCGTCCCGGCCCCGAGCAGAATCTCTCCCGGTGCCGCTGCCTGTTCGAGCAATTTGCCGACCAGGACCGCGTCGCCGGTAACAAACTCCCGGCCCGCGCCCTGGCCGCTCGCGACGACAGCACCTGTGTTGACCCCGATCCGGACCTCCAGGCCCGTCCCCGGGCCCAACCCCGGCTCCAGCAACACGACGGACTCTCGAAGCTCGGCGGCCGCCCTCACCGCGCGCAGCGCGTCGTCCTCGTGCACAGCCGGAACTCCGAATACGGCCATCACCTCGTCGCCAAGCGACGTCTCGACCTTGGCGCCATGACGCTCCAACACCTCTGCCGCCTGCTTCAGACAGCGCGAGGTCACCAGGCGGAGCGACTCGGGATCGAGCTGCCCACCAGCTTCCGTGAGAGCAGCGATCTCGCAGAAGAGAACGGTGACGGTCTTCCGGGTTTCGAGCGAGTCGACAACCTGTGGGCGACCGCAAGCCTGGCAGTACAGCGCGTCGGGAAAATTGCCTGTGCCACAGTTCTCGCAGACCACCGTCCTCGGTTCGTCCGAGCGCCGGGACGGCGCGTCGGGCGGCGGGGCGATCACGGGGACGGGTCGGGCCAGATCGAGCGCCGGGTCCTGGATGAGGATGGCCTTCTCGAGCCGTTGGAGCGACTGGCTCGGATCGAGGCCGAGCTCCTCCACGAGCCTGGCGCGGGCGTTCTGGTAAACGACGAGAGCGTCCGCCTGGCGGCCGGCACGGTAGAGCGCGAGCATCAGAAGCCCGCTCAGGCCCTCGCGGAGGGGCTGATCCCGGACGAGCGCCTCCAGCTCACCCACGATCTCCCGCGCACGGCCGAGCGCAAGGTCGGCCTCGAGACGCTGTTCGAGCGCGACCAGACGCAACTCCTCGAGACGGCCGATCTCGTTGCGAGCGAAGCTCTCGAACTGGAAGTCGGCCAGCGGCGGGCCGCGCCAGAGCCCAAGGCATTCCCGGAGCACGCGGGCCGCCTCCTCCGCCGCCCCTTCGGCGAGCAGTCGCATCCCGCGTTCGAGCAACGCCTCGAACCGCTGGGCATCCAGGGCGTCCTCCCCGAGCGTGAGCATGTATCCGGTCGGGCGGGTCTCGAGCACCCCCTCGCCGAGCAACTTTCGCAGGTGCGACACGTGAATCTGCACCGCCTTGACCGCTGTCGGCGGCGGCCGTTCACCCCAGAGCTCGTCAACCAGCGTCGTCGTGGGCACAAGCTCATTGCCGCGCAAAAGCAGCACCGCAAGCACGGACCGCTGTTTTGCGCCCCCGAGCCGAACCTCACGCTCCCCGTCCCAGGCCGCTAGCGGACCGAGGATCCCAAAGTCCACGTTGCGAACCTAACAGGTTGCCAGGCCTCGTAACAAGCGCCGGACTGGGATTTGCCAACCCGTAGCCACGCGCCTGCCGGGCGATTACCCCTCGGCGGTCTCCTTCCCGAAAGCGATCGCACCAACGCGATTGCCGGGGACAAGGAGAGAGAGATCAAATGAACATCCGGACATCATTCATCGCAGTCGGCGCCACACTCGCACTCGTCGCACCGGCCGCGGCAAACGCGCGGGCCATCGTCAACCAGAAAGGCGACACGTATCTGGCGTCCAAGCACGGCAGCCATGCTCTCGCAAACTCCACGAACTTCGTGTCCGAGAATGGCAACCGCATTGCGGTCAAGAGCTCGAAGGCGACGCACACGAGCGGAAAGACCACGACGGCCGGCAAGACCTCTGTGCCGGTCAGCAAGCCCCACGTGATCTACCGCGCGCCGTTCGGGCCCACCTCGATCGTGACGCCGGGCTACATCTACGTGCCGGGACCGGCCGCAGGAGCGAGCGCGTACGTCGATCCGAACGAGTGCCAGGACAGTGGAACCAACTGCACCGACAACCAACTCTGCACGTACTGGGGCGAGAACTGCGACAGCTCGGCTGCTGAGGCCCAGAGCCCCGCGGCTCAGACCGTCGCCCAGAATGACGCAACAGCGTGAGCGCGACTCGCTGATCGACAAGTCGACCAGCGCACATACAGCTGCATGTGCCACCCTGCGCCGCCGCTAGCACCCCTCGGGCTAGTGGCGGCGCAGGGTCGTTGGCATCCACCGTCCCCGCGATCAGCTGGCCCGCCGGTCGTTCTCGTCAGGAGGCTCGGAGATCAGTAGGGCGCCGCGGCTCCGGACTGTGAAGCCGAACGACCAGCAGATGAGGACGAGCAGCCGGGTTCTGGAAGCCGACTAGGTACCACAGGTGGATGACGAGCCAGGTCAGCGAGGCCGCGAAGCCGGAGGCCCTTGATCTCCGCGACCGCCGCAGCCCGGCCGATCGTGGCAAGGTTTCCCTTGTCGCGTAGTGGAAGGGCGCTGTCTCAGCGCCGCTGAGCCGACCGCGGACGACCTTCGCCGCGTAGCGTCCCTCCTGCATCGCGACCGGCGCGACTCCGGGGAGCGCGATTGACCCGCCGTCGGCGCTCCGTACTCGCACCATGTCGCCGAGCGCGAACACCTCGGGATGGCCAGGCAGAGTCAGGTCCGGCTCGACCCGGATCGATGCCGGCGAGGATCCGCTCTGCGGTCTCACGCAGATCGCTGGCTCTCTTGTTGCCCTTTGCGTTGCCCTCTGCCGGCACCCGTCGCCTCCGGGGAAGCGAAAGGCCTGCGCTTTGCAGGCCTTTTCTGAGGAGCCGACGCGCGGATTCGAACCGCGGACCCCTTCATTACGAGAGTCGACCGAGGAGGGCAGCCAGTCCCCTCCAGTCCCTCCAGGCCCTGCCGACAAGCCAAAATCGCGGACTCGGAAGGACAGCGAGGAGCCCGAAAGTACGTAACGGTGTTCGGCTGGTGTTCGGACGTGGTGCCTCGCTTTCAAGCCGGTCCCATGCCGACGAGCCCGGGAGGCCGCCGTGGAGCGCGGTACGCGCGCTACCGATGTTGGGGGTACGTGCTGTCGCCACGGTCATCGGCGCGTTCGACTGCTCGCGCTACGTCGATGCGTGAGGAAACGCCGAGCTTGCGGAAGATGTTGCGGAGGTGCGTCTCGACCGTCTTTGGGCTGAGGAAGAGTGTCTCTGCGATCTGCGGATTCGTCCTGCGATCGACCACGAGGCTTGCGATCTGCCGCTCTCTCTGTGTCAGCGTTTCGACCCCGGTTCCGTCTCTATTTCCGGGGCGGCTACGCCTGTGGATCCTGTGTCCGAGAACTCGGAGTTCGCGTTCGGCGGCAGCTCGGTGTCGCAAGGCGCCGGATTCCGTCAGTTCGGCGGCCGCACGGTCTAACTCGACGACCGCGCGTTCGCGCTGCCCGACCTCTGCCAGTGCGCGACCCATGAGAATCCGAGAGATGGCGGCCTCGACCGGGGCGCCGACCTCCTCGGCGGCGGCGCAGGAGGCGAGCGCTTGCTCGACTGCTTCGGCCGGATGATTGGAGGCGAGCGAAACGGCTGCTGTCGCGCGATGAGCCATCGCGTTGGCCAACGGGAGTCCGAAGATCGCAGCCTGTGTCTCGGCGCGAGCAGCCGTGGTAGCCGCCAGTTCGGGTTCGTCGAGTGCGAGCCAGCACCGCGTTAGAAGTTCGAGGCAGTTGACTCTCCAGCCGCCGGGAATGAGGGGCAGTTCCTCGCCGCCGGCGCACTGGGCCAAGGTTTCGATCGCCCGTCGAGGCTCGCCGGCCTCGAACAGGGCTCCGGCGAGCACGGCTCCGGCCCAGGCCGAGACGAGACTCTGATCGAGCCCGTGCGTCAGATCCACGCTCTCCTGGCCGGTCTCGAGAGCTGTTTCGACATCGCCTGCCGCGAGCGCAGCGAACGAGCGATTCAGGAGGTTCCACGCCAGGCCTTGGACGTTGCCGGAGAGCCGTGTCGCCTCGACGGCACCGTCGAGTAGCTCGGCGGCCTCAGTAAGGCGGCCTCGGAAGACCCGCACGCATCCGAGGACAGGCGCGACAAAGGGAACGATGCTCGCTTGATCGGTCGCAACGCCTACGGCCATTGCCCGTTCGGCGTGCGCCCCTGCTTCCTCGTACCGGTCGAGGTAGAGCTCCGCGGCGGCCAGATTCGAAGCGGCGTCGAGTCGGAGAGCAACCTCTGCGTCGGACAGCGCATCGACGAGCGCCGCAACGTCCACGCGCTGTTTCTCGGCCTCCGCGATGTCCCCGGTGAAGGCGACGGCGAGAGTGAGGACGGCGGCTGCCGCCGCCGTCAGCGGGCTGTCGCGAAGCGGTCGAGCAGCCTCCAGCGCGCGTGTCGCCCACTCGCGCATCGGCTCGTACTCCATGCGGTAGAAGCCGTCGACTGCGAGTTCGATCATGAGTGCGACCGCTTCCCGCGACCCGGGATCCGGCAGCCGGGTCAATGCGCTAGCGAGGCGGGCGTGCGCTTCCTCGTGGCGGCCGAGCAGGTGCTCGACACTCGCGCACGCGGTTGTCAGCCTCGTCTGTAACGCGAATGAATCCTGCGGCGCGAGGTCAAGGCTCTCCACCAGGGCTGCGTGGCTCTCCGCGAACTGGCCGGTGGCGGTGAGCGCTCCCGCACGGGCCAAGAGGAGTTCCACGCGTTCCTCGGCACGCGCGTCCTCAGGGAGTAGTCGTAGCGCAGCTGCGAACCAGCGAGCTGCGCCCGCCGGGACACGATGTGCGACTGCTTCGCCGGCCTCGCGGACGACCGCGATCGCGGCCGGGTCACCGCGACGCGCAGAGCGCTCGACGTGGTGGGCGCGTTCTTCGGGCAGCGCGCCACGGGCGGCGAGCGCTTCGGCGCTTCGTTCGTGGGCGCCCAGGCGCCACGCGACCGGCGTCGACTCGTAGACCGCGCGCCGGACGAGTGGGTGCCGAAAGCGGAACCGGCGGGGGACGTCTGTTTCGCGAACGAGATCGAGCTGCAGCAGTTCGTCTACGGCAACGAGCGTTTCCGCTTCCGTCGCCGCGGCCGCGGCCGCAGCAAGTTCTGGTTCGAACGGGTCGCCGGCCACCGCTGCCCCTCGAAGAACGACGCGCGTGCCAACTGACAGGAAGGCGAATTCCTCGGCCAATGCCGTCGCGACAGCGGGTGGTACATCGGGGTCGGACAGCGAGAGATCGGGAGCCTCTGACGTGCCTTCGGATCTCCGGTTGAGCGACCGGACGAGCTGTTCGAGATAGAAGGGATTGCCGCCGCTCTCCTCGTAGAGCGCGTTTGCCACCGCGTCGCTATCCGCAGAACCGAGAAACTCGTCTGCTTCGTCGCGCGTCAGAGCGCCAGGTTCCAAGCGGACAAGTCCGCTCAAACGGTGCGCCCGCTCGAGACTGCCTGACAGCCGTTCCGGCATCTGTCGAGGACGGACGCCGATTGCCATCAGGACAGCAGCATCTGGAGGCCGGCGCAGCAGCGCACCGAGCAAGTCGATCGATCCAGAGTCCGCCCAGTGAAAATCGTCGAGGATGAGCACGAGCGGCTTCGTCGCGGTGAGCCGTTCGAGCAGCTCACGGACCGCACGGTGAATCCGGTAACGCTCGTCCTGCAACGACGGCGGCTGTAGCAGCGCGAAGCGAGCGAGCGACGGGAAGACGTTCGCAAGCTCGCTCCGTACGTCTGGCTCGAGTGCCTCCAGGCGATGGAGTTCGAGGCCCTCGACGTACTCGTCGAGCGCATCGACAAAGACCGAGAACGGTAAGTCGCACTCGAGTTCCGAACCAGATCCCGAAAGCACTAGATAGCCGCGATCCTCGGCGCGAGCTGCGAGTTCGAATAGGAGTCGTGTCTTCCCGATTCCCGGCTCGCCCACGACCTGCACCGTTGTCGATCCCCGACGACCGAGATCAGCAAGAGCGTCGTCCAGTGCTCCGAGCTCGACGGCACGTCCGATGAAGTGCTCGGCGAGCAGCACCACGCTCCCTTCCCTGGCGAAGATGGATCGGTCTCCTCCAGCGAGGATAGATCAGGGCGCCCCGATCAAGAAGTCAGGGTGCTCGCCCGATGTCGGTGCGGTCCTTCTTCGGCAGGGTCGTTGCGTGACCCGTTTCCTGCTTCAGCATCATCACGAACCACGCGAGTGCGGCGTTGTGTTCGCCGCGTTCAAGGGATACGAGAGCCCGCTCCGCCACCGGCTCGCGCTCGCCTCGTGCAACTCCGGCGCCCACTCGATCTGGTGGACGGTGGACGCTGCAAGTGAGGAACACGCTCGTGCCCTGCTGCCTTTCTACGTCGCCGAGCGTACGACGGTCACGCCCGTCACCGAGGTCGAGATCCCATGACCAACCTGGCGGCCTTCTTCCGACCAATCGCATTCGCGGCCCACCGGGGCGTCAGCTTCGGCGACGGGCTGCGCCTGTCCAACGACCTGCAGCCGCAAGGCTGAACAAAGGAGCAGCAATGTCATCCCTGAAGCGCTCGAACAACCTTGCGGCCCGCATGGGTCGCTGGAGTGCAAGCCACAAGAAGACAGCGATCTTCGGCTGGCTGGCGTTCATCGCCGTCGCGTTCATGATCGGCAACGCCGTCGGCACCAAGCAGCTCGACCCGAACAAGACCGGCACCGGCGAGTCAGGCCACGTCGACTCGGTGCTCCGCGACGAGTTCAAGCAGGCTCAGGGCGACCAGATCCTGATCCAGAGCACGACCAAGACGGTCGACGATCCGGCCTTCCGGGCCGCGATCACCGACGTCGTACGGACGGTCGGCGGCATGACGCAGGTGAAGAAGATCGAGTCGCCGTTCGCCGCCGGCAACGAGGAGCGGATCTCCAACGACCGCCACACGGCACTCGTGGCACTCGAGCTTCGCACCACCGACTTGAAGCAGGCAACGAAGCTCGACAAGCCCGTGGAGGAGGCGATCATCGCCGCCGAGACCAGGCACCCTGGAATCGCGATCGAGGAGTTCGGCGTCAACGTCGAGACGCAGCTGAACGATGCGGTCGTGAGCGATTTCAAGAAGGCCGGGCTGTTCTCGCTGCCGGTCACGTTGATCGTGCTGGTCGTCGCGTTCGGCGCGCTGATCGCCGCGGGCCTGCCGTTGCTGCTCGCACTGACGGCGGTGTTCGCGACGATGGGACTACTGGCGCTTCCGAGCCAGCTGATCCCGCTCGACAAGGACATCAGCGTGATCGTCCTGCTGATCGGGCTGGCGGTCGGCGTCGACTACTCGCTCTTCTACCTGAAGCGCGAGCGGGAGGAGCGGGCAGCGGGCCGCAGCGCACGGGCCGCGCTCGAGGCCGCCGCCGCGACCTCCGGCCGCTCCGTGCTCATCTCCGGCCTGACCGTGATGGTCGCAATGGCCGGCATGCTGTTCACCGGCGACCAGACGTTCATGGGCTTCGGGTTCGCGACGATGATCGTGGTCGCGATCGCCGTAGTCGGCTCGCTCACCGTCCTGCCCGCCACCCTTGCGGCGCTCGGCGACAACGTCGACAGGCTGCACGTGCCATTCCTGCACAAGCACAGCCGTTCGGAGAGCGACGGCCGCGTCTGGAGCGCGATCCTCGATCGCGTCCTGCGCCGTCCGCTCGTCTCGGTAGCGCTCGCCGGCGGGCTCCTGCTTGCACTCGCCGCACCGGCGCTGCACATGCGCATCGCAGAGCCCGGCATCAAGACGTTCCCGCAGAACCTGTCCTCGATCAAGACCTACAACAAGCTGCAAAAGGCGTTCCCCGGCGAGGCGAACTCCTCACAGGTGCTGATCAAGACCGACGACGCCCACAGTTCAGCGGTCACGACCGCGATCGCCGAGCTGAAGCGCCAGGCGATCGCGACCGGCGAGTTCTCTGCCCCGACTCACGTCGACTACTCCGACGACGGCATGATCGCCGTTGTCTCGATCGCCATGCAGGGCGACGGCGCCGACGACAAGGCGCTGACCGCGCTGCAGACGCTGCGTAAGACGGTCGTCCCCGCCACCGTCGGCAAGCTCGACGGCGCCGACGTCGGCGTCACCGGCAACACCGCGAAGCAGAAAGACGCAAGCGGCCAGATGAAGCACGCCGCACCGTTCGTGTTCGCGTTCGTGCTCACGCTCGCCTTCCTGCTCATGCTGGTGACCTTCCGGTCGGTCGTGGTCGCGATCAAGACGGTGCTGCTCAACCTGCTCTCGGTCGCAGCCGCCTACGGCGTCCTGGTGCTCGTGTTCCAGAACGGCTGGGGCAGCGGCCTCCTTGGCTTCGTCCCGCCGGGCGGAATCATCAGCTGGCTGCCGATCTTCCTGTTCGTGATCCTGTTCGGGCTCTCGATGGACTACCACGTGTTCATCCTCAGCCGCATCCGCGAAGGGTTCGATCACGGCATGACCACCGACGACGCAGTCGCGCACGGGATCAAGACGACCGCCGGCGTCGTAACCAGCGCGGCGCTGGTGATGTTCGGCGTCTTCTCGATCTTCGCGACGCTGCAGTTCATGTTCCTGAAGGAGTTCGGGATCGGCCTCGCCGTCGCCGTCCTCGTCGACGCCACGATCGTCCGGGCAGTGCTGCTGCCGGCGACGATGAAGCTGCTCGGCGACTGGAACTGGTACCTGCCCAAGTGGCTCGAGTGGCTTCCCACTCTCGACCACGGCAAGTCACATGAGTCGACCGCGACCGGCACGCCGGTCCGGCCTGACGCCGGCGACTCCCCAGCCGGCAGACGCCTAGCCGAGCGCTCTTCACCACCTCGCGCAGCCCCGGAGGTCAGTCCTCTGGGGCTGCGCGACCCGACCCAGCACTCGACAAAACGGAGGAAGACCATGACCAGCGACCCAAATCGCGAGGACGCCCGACTCACAGGACGCCCACCAGTCCATGCTCAGCGCCGGGATCCTCGCCTGCCTGACCGCCGCAGTTCTCGTCGCCGCCTCGGCTACGGCGTCGCCGAGCCGCACCGCCTCGCACGCATCGCTGCAGAAGGACGCCGACGCTCTCGTTGCAGCCGGCGCCCCCGGTGTCGTCCTGCTCACGCCGCGACGGCAACCGCACCATCAGCGTCACCAGCGGCCTCGGCGAGGTCAGCACGAAGACGCCGATCCGTGCGAACGATCGCATCCGCGTCGCCAGCCTCGCCAAGACCTACACCGCAACCGTCGTGCTCCAACTGGTCGGCGAAGGCAAGCTCCGCCTCACCGACACGGTCGAGCGCTGGCTGCCGGGGCTCGTCCCTCACGGCGACGCGATCAGCATCCGCCAGCTGCTCAACCACACCAGCGGGCTCGCCGACTTCGAGTACGACCCGACCGTCCTCGCCCCCTACCTCGCCGGCGACCTGAGTCACCCCTGGGCGCCCCGCAGGCTCGTCCAGATCGCCGTCTCGCACCCGCCGCTGTTCGCACCCGGCACCGACGAGTCGTACTCCAGCACCAACTACCTCCTCGCCGGCCTGATCGTCGAAGCACGCACCGGCCACACCCTCGGCAGCGAACTGAACCGACGCATCTTCCAGCCGCTGCACCTCCGCGCCACCAGCTTCCCGACCACCGCACGCATGCCAAGCCCGCACGCGCATGGCTACCTCGTGATCAAGAAGCCACCCGCAAGCCGACGTCACCGGCCTCTACCCGTTCCCCTGGGCCGCCGGGGCGATCATCTCCAACGCCGCCGACACCGCGACCTTCTACCGCGCGCTCCTCTCCGGACGTCTGCTCTCACCCAGTCTGCTCCGCGCGATGCAGACGACCCATGCGCAGAAGCACGTCGACATCCCCGGGCAGCGCTACGGCCTCGGCCTGATCCGCTACTCGACCGCCTGTGGCACCGCATGGGGCCACAACGGCGCCTACCCCGGCTACTACATCTACGACCTCACCAGCAGCGACGGCCAGACGGCAGGCCGTCATCGAGGTCAACGCAGACCCAGGCAGCGTCCCCAAGACCACGGGTCCTGAAGTCGATCCGCCTGCTCGCCAAGGCCTACTGCACAGGCGCGTGACAACGCCTGGAACGCCTCTCGAGGGAGCGGTCGCGTGTCACTGCGATCGCTCCCTCTCACCGAACGGAGGAAACCCGATGACAGGCTCGCTCGCACCGACACTCGAGAAACCCGCACCACCGCGCGCCTCATTCGCGCGACGTCGAGGCGAGTCGCAGCCGCCGCCGTGAGACGACGCTCGCCGTTGGCGCTCGTGTGATCGCGGTTCATCTGCTCGACGACAATTTCGTCCAGCCCGAACCAGGCACCTCGGCCGCCGGTCACCTCGTCAGCGGACTGGTGCCGCTCGCCGCGCTCCTCGCTTTCGCGGGCGCATATCCCCGCCTCCGAGCAGGCCTGCGTGCGGCGATCGCGATCCCGCTCGGAGTGCTCGCCATCGTCGCCGGAGTGGGCGAGGCGGGCTACTACACCCTCCAGGTCGGCCCATCGGGAGACGACTACACCGGCTTGCTCACGATTCCCGCCGGCCTGATGCTGCTCGCCCTCGGCGGCGCGGTCCTCTGGACGACAAGACGCACTGACGACCGCCTTCACCGGCGCTACCTGCGGCGACTCCTACTGACAGGACTTGCGATCGTTGGGGGCTACGTCGTCCTTTTCCCGCTCGCGCTCTCGTATGTCTTCACGCACTCAGCTCGCGCAGTCGTGCCTGCAGCCAAGTTAGGCGCCGCCTACGAGAACGGTGGCCTTCAGGACCAGTGACGGTCTGATGCTCAGGGGCTGGTACGTGCCGTCGAAGAACCGCGCTGCCGTGATCGCCGCGCCCGGCCGGGCCGGCTCGCAGAGACCGGCGCGCGTCCTCATCCGTCACGGCTACGGCGTGCTGCTTTTCGACCGCCGCGGCGAAGGCGAAAGCGACGGCGACCCCAACGCCTTCGGCTGGGACGCCGATAAAGACATGAACGCCGCCGTCGCGTACCTCCAGCAGCGCCCCGACGTCGACCGGAACCGGATCGGCGGCATCGGCCTCTCCGTCGGCGGCGAGACACTCCTCCAGACCGCGGCCGAATCAGACGGCCTCAAGGCCGTCGTCGCCGACGGAGCCGGCTCCCGCTCACTCCGCGAGGACCTCGCCCGCCCAGGCACCGGCAAATGGGGAGAAATCCCAACCTCGCTCGTGATCACCGCAGGAACGATGCTCTTCTCCAACCACGCCGCACCCCCGAACCTGAAGCACCTCGTCGGTCGCATCGCCCCTCGGCCCGTCCTCTTCATCTACGGCGAGCACGACCAGGACAACGTGCGTGACCTCACCCCCAGCTACTACGCAATCGCCGGCGAGCCCAAAGCGATCTGGGAGGTTCCCGGTGCCTCACACACGGGGGGCATCGACACCAAGCCGCGCGCGTACGAGCGGCGCGTTATCGCCTTCTTCGACCACGCCCTCTTGGCCAAGTAGCGGAGCGCTCCTCACAAAGAGTCGGTGTCGAGCGCGACGCGCGACCCCAAGACTCACACGGCGGAGGGTGTTCGGGCCGTGTTCGGCTGGTGTTCGGACGGTGCCCAGCGTTACCCGCTGCGCTTCAGGAGATGGCCTCTTGAGGACAGCCGGGGGCTTGAGCGCCTCTTTACCAGGGAGGATTCGAGTTGCGAGGGTCTGACCTGAAGAGCCCGCTTTAACATCGCACTCGCGTTGCGATTCGTCCGGTTCGAGTGCCGTGCAGGCGTGTTCTAGTGCTGTGTCTCTCAAATAGATTGACATGAGGTTGGTGGTCGAGTAGCGTCTAACGGGTGGCGGCGGCGATGCTCGAGACGCGGATTTCCGGTGATGATCGGCTGTTGCTGGAGCGCTGGGTCGCGGCGCAGAAGACGCCGCAGAGCGTCGCGCTGCGCGCCCGAATCGTGCTTGCGGCCGCCGTCGGCGAGTCAAACAGCGAGATCGCGCGGACGCTCGGCGTCAGCCGGCCGACGGTGATTCTGTGGCGGAGCCGTTTCGCTGAAGACGGCGTGCAGGCACTGACCGAGACGAGGCCCGGCCGCGGCCGCAAGCCGTCGATCTCGGCGGCGAAGGTGAAGGCGATCGTGGAAGCGACAACCCAGACCACGCCCGCAGGGCAGACGCACTGGAGCTGCCGCTCGATGGCCAAGGCGCAAGGCGTCAGCCCGGCGACGGTGCAGCGGATCTGGGACGCGCACGGCTTGAAGCCGCATCGCGTGCGCACGTTCAAGCTCTCGAACGATCCGCGCTTCAGCGAGAAGCTGACCGACGTTGTTGGCCTCTACCTCAACCCGCCCGAGAAGGCGATCGTGCTCTGCGTCGATGAGAAGAGTCAGATCCAGGCGCTCGATCGCACCCAGGCGAGCCTGCCGATGAAGAAGGGCCGTGCCGGCACGATGACCCACGACTACAAGCGCAACGGCACCACGACGCTGTTTGCCGCGCTCAGCGTCCTCAACGGCTCAGTCGTCGGCCAATGTCTGCCCCGCCACCGCCACCAGGAGTTCCTCAAGTTCCTGCGCACCCTCGACCGCGAGTTCCCTGGCGAGCTCGAGCTCCACCTGATCGTCGACAACTACCGCACCCACAAACACGCCAACGTCGAGGCCTGGCTCCGCAGACACCCTCGTTTCCACCTCCACTTCACCCCGACCTCGAGCTCCTGGCTCAATCTCGTCGAGCGCTGGTTCCGCGAGCTGACCGACAAGGCAATCCGCCGCGGCGTCTTCCACAGCGTCCCCGAACTGATCGCCGCAATCGAACGCTTCCTCGCCGCCCACAACGACGACCCCAAACCATTCCTCTGGACCGCCTCAGCCGACGCGATCCTCGCCAAGGTCGGACGCTGTAAAGCCGTTCTTGAGACACTGCACTAGACACGCCTCGAGTTGCCCTGACGCACCCTTTCAGCCTGTCCCCAGAATCTGTTACCATCCGCGCCCGGTGGCGTCAGACGACTCTTGCCGTCCTTTGATGGTGCAGAGGAGGCCGATGCGCTGCGGATGCCGCCGGCCTCCCGCTCGTTCACGGCTAGTGACCTGAGTCGTTAGTTCGCAGGGACCTGGCTGTCGTGGCGAATGTCGTCGTCATCGACGCGACGATTGGGGGCCGCGATGGCGGTCGTGCGGAGGTTGTGCTCGAGTGTGGGAGCGGGAGACGCTTGAGCGGTGGGCTCGGCGGCCGAAGAGTTCGCAGGCGCTTGCGTTGCGCTGCCGGATCGTGCTGGCGGCCGCGGAGGGCCGTTCGAGTACGGAGATCGCGGCCGAGTTGGGCTGCACCCGTCCACGGTTGGCAGGTGGCGGGGGCGCTTTGCGCAGGCGGGGTCTGGATGGGTTGCATGACGAGCCGCGGCCGGGCAAGCCGCGCACGATCCGCGATGAGGATGTGGAGCGTGTGGTCGTGAAGACGCTTGAGGAGCAGCCGGCGAACGCGACGCACTGGTCGACGCGTTCGATGGCGGCCGCGACCGGGATGAGCCAGAGCGCGGTCAGTCGGATCTGGCGGGCGTTCGGGCTGAAGCCGCACCAGACGGAGACGTTCAAGCTCTCCCCGGATCCGCAGTTCATCGACAAGGTCCGTGACATCGTCGGGCTCTACCTCAACCCGCCGGAGGCGGCGGTCGTGCTCTGCGTCGATGAGAAGTCGCAGATCCAGGCGCTCGACCGGACCGCGCCGGTGCTGCCGCTGATGCCGGGCGTGCCCCCCCGCCACACACACGACTACGTCCGCAACGGCACCACGAACCTCTACGCCGCGCTCGACCTGGCCTCCGGACAGGTGATCGCCGACATGACCCCCCGGCACCGGGCCGAGGAGTTCCGCCGCTTCCTCAACCTGATCGACAAGCCTCGTGCCAGCCCACCTCGACGTGCACGTCGTGCTCGACAACTCCTCGACCCACAAGACCCCGTCGATCCAGCGCTGGCTCGTGCGCCACCCCCGCTTCACGCTGCACTTCACGCCCACCTACAGCTCCTGGCTGAACCTCGTCGAACGCTGGTTCGCCGAGCTGACCACAAGTGGATCAAACGCAGCGCCCACCGCTCCGTCCGCGACCTCGTCGCCTCGATCCGCACCTGGATCACCAACTGGAACGAAGACCCAAAGCCGTACATCTGGCACAAGACCGCAGACGAGATCCTCACCAGCCTCGCCGACTACTGCCAACGAATCAACGACTCAGGTCACTAGATGGAGCTGCACCTATCC
>CAVYIB010000026.1:0-107906 GCA_963768435.1 uncultured Actinomycetota bacterium | reverse complement strand
TGCGAGCCGTTCGGCACGCTGCTCGACGATCCGCCGGGCGCTCCGCCGGAGGCTCGCGCGGGCGCGCTCGAGGCCGCCCTCGAGCTCGTCGAGGTCGGGGACGACGAGCCGCCCGGCCACCGACGGGGTCGAGGCGCGGACGTCCGCCGCCAGATCCATCAGAGGCGTGTCCTGCTCGTGGCCGACGGCGCTCACCACCGGGACGGGGCACGCCGCGACCGCGCGCACCAGGCGCTCGTCGGAGAACGGGAGCAGATCCTCGAAGCTCCCGCCCCCGCGCGCGACGATCACGACGTCGGCGCCTCGCTCGCAGAGGTCGGCGATGGCGGTCACGATCGAGGGAGCGGCTCTCGGGCCCTGCACGAAGGTCTCCGCGACGACGATCCGCGCAGGCGGGAACCTCGTCGTGATCGCGGTGAGAACGTCCCGCTTCGCCGCTGCGTCGTTCCCGGTCACGAGGCCGATCAGCCGCGGGATCCGCGGGAGCGGCCGCTTGCGCTCGGCGGCGAAGAGCCCCTCGGCGGCGAGCTTCGCCTTCAGCCGCTCGAGCGAGGCGAGGTGAGCGCCGAGCCCGTAGCGCTCGATCGTCAGCACGCGGAGATGGAAGTCGCCGCGCTGCTCGTACAGCTCCGGCCGCCCGAAGACGTGGACGCGCTCACCGTCCACCAGCTCGAGCCGCAGCCCGTCGAACTGCCCGCGCGGCATCTGAGCCGAGAGGCACGCGCCGCTCTCCGGGATCCTTCAGCGTGAAGAAGACCGACGCCCAGCGCTCCTGGCGCCGCAGCTCGGTCACCTCGCCCTCCACCCAGACCGTCGGCAGCCGCTCGAGCCAGACGGCGATCCCCTGGTTGAAGGCGCGCACGGAGAAGACCTTCCGCCCGTCGACCTCCGTAGCCTCGACCTTCACAGGCCGATGCTAGTGGTCTACAGCAGGATCTCGGCCGCGGTCTCGAACGAGCAGCCCGCGTTCACGAGCTCGACCGCGTGATGCAGGTCGGCCTCGGAGCTCGCGATCTGCTTCGCGAGGTCGGCGGGGAAGCCGGCCTCGATCAAGACGTGCAGGCGCCAGGAAACGACCTTGTCGTTTTCTGACGGTGGGATCTCAGTCGTCTGTGCCATCATCAGCCGCCTCTTCGCTTCTCCGTAGACGAACCCTGCTTGCGAAAGTTGGGTCCGCTCCTGTGGCTTTCAGTGTGACTCACTTTAGTACGCGAGCCGCCTAGCTGCGCGTCGAGAGAGATTCCAGCCTTCGGTTCAGTTCTGCGATCCGGCTCTCGACGACCCTGAGCTCGACTTCGACCCGCTCGGCGATCGCGCCTTCGGCCTCGCGGGCGAAACGCTCGATCGACAGGTCGAGCTCGCGGGCGAGGCGGCGAGCGGCGTCCTCACGCGAGGCGCGGATCGTCTCGTCGAACTGGGTCGCAGCGGCCTCGGCAGCGTGCTGCGTCTCGCGGGAGAGAACCCGCTTGAGCTGCTCGAGCTGGCGGCGCTCCACGTCCTGGAGCTGAAGGGCGACGCGCTGGGTCGCCTCGGCCTGCTCGTGGTCGATCTGATCCTGAAGCTCCCGCTCGCGCCGGCGGAGCCGCTCGGCGACCTCCTGCAGGGCGCGCCTACGCTCGGCGCTATGGGTCTCGAGCTCGGCCGCGAAGGTGGCGGCCACATCCTGCGCGGCCCGGTCGAGGTCCTCCCGCATCTTGGCGATCCGGTTCCGGTGCTCCTCGAGCGAGCCCTCGAGCTGCGTGGAAGCGGAGTCGATCTTGGCCTCGATCCCGGCCACGAGCTGCTGCTGGCGCTGGCCGATCCGCTCGAGCTCGGAGGTGAGCCCCTGCTGGAGCGCCGTCACGTCGGATCCCCAGTCCACGAATCGCTGCTCGACGGCCCGCTGGGCATCGGTGAGCGCGCCGGTGAGCTTCGTCGTCGCATCGCGCTCCCGCTCGGCGACGTCCCGCCGGCGCTCGTCGGTGATCCGCCGCTCCTCCTCTGCGAGGACGGACAGGGCGTGCGAGCGGGCGACGGCGAGGTTCTGCTCGAGCTCGGCGGCCCGGATCTCCGACTCCTCGGCGAGCACAGCGTCGAAGCGGGCCTTGCCGCGCTCGATCTCCTCGTCGAGCGTGCGCATCGCACCTCGCATCCGCAGGTAGGCGGCGATCGCGATCCCGGCGGCGATGCAGGCGACGACGGCGGCGGCGATGGCGGCGTAGGTCACGGCACTAGGTTAAACGCGCCGTGACCAGTGCGGCGGCCAGCAGGATGTTCGCCCACGGAAGGATGCGCAGCGTTCGCTCCATCGGCTCGATGCCTTCGAGCGATCCGACGGTGCGTCGCGCATGCCGCACCGGCGTCGAGAGCGCGCGCTGAACGATGATCATGGCCGTTGCGTAGCCGGCCGCCAGCACCGCGTCGGCCCTGAGCGTCACCGCCTGCGCGTAGTACGCGGTCAGGACGGGGAAGGCGCCCCACGCCAGCGCGAGCCCCCACTGGTTGTGGAAGACGCCGCCGAACCACTCGAGGTTGTAGGCGGGGACGACGAAGGCGCCGACCGCGACGAAGGCGAGCAGGCCCCAGCCCCAGTTGGACGCCGCCCAGATGCCGATCGCGCTCGCACCGGCCAGCGCCGTCGCCGCGAGCGCGACGAGCGATGCGCGACGGGATCGAGGTGCCGAGCGGCCGCCCGTTCAGCTCGTCCAGCGCGTGGGCGGAGATCCCGAGCGCGAGCAGGAACGCCGCCATCGTCCACAGCATCCGGTTGGTGCTGAAGACCGGGGCCAGCGCTGCGCCGAGCGCGACGTAGGCGAGGTTCCACGCGGTGTACGGGAGGTGCACGACCGTGACGTAGTCGCGCCAGCCGCCGGCCCGCAGCGCGTAGAAGGCGGGTCTTACCTCTTCCGACCCCACGTCACCACCCCTCCGCCCAGAGAGAGCCGGCGTGCCGAGACGCCGCCGATGCCCGCGTCGCGCCACGCTCCCAGCTGCCGGTCGAGCGGCCACGCCTGGTAGTAGCCGCGGATCGACGGGCCGAGGAACGAGCCCGCCTCGTGCCAGCCGCTGCCGATCGCAGCGCCTGCAGCGGGCAGGCCCGCGCGGACGTGCAGCTCCCAGAGAGCGCGCCAGGGCCCGGCCGGGAGCCCGAACTCGAGCCCGGCGATCGTGCCGCCCGGGCGCACGACCCGCGCCAGCTCGCGAAGCACGGCGGGCGGGTCGTCGACATACCGGAGCAGATAGGTGAAGGTGAGGCCGTCGAACTCGCCGTCGTCGAACGGCAGGCTCTGCGCGCTCGCTTCGACGAGCTCGATCTCGCCGCCGCTTCGCCGCGACGCCTCGGCGAGCATCTCGGCGCTCTGGTCGACGCCGACGACCGCGCAGCCCTTCTGCCGGAGAAGCTCGAGCGCGACGGCGCCGGTCCCGGTCGCGACATCGAGGACGCGGTCGCCCGGCCCAGCCTCGATCCGCGAGACGAGGAAGCGCCGCCAGCGCGGATCCTGACCGTAGGAGAGCAGTGACGCGTACCGGTCGTAGGTCGGAGCGAGCGGCGCGAACATCGTCTTCGCGTGGGCCGTCCTGTCCACGGGACGAGTCTACGTAGGGTAAGCCCGTGGCTCTAGTCGACGACCTGGAGCAGGCCGCGCGGGCTGCGTCCACGTACGGGAAGGTGACCGCGGTGCTGCCCGCGGAGCCGTCGCGGGCAGCGCGCCTACCTGGTCGCGCTCGGAGAGGACGACGCCGTCGAGTGGCTCGTGCTCGACGCCGCGCTCTCACCCGTCACCGATCGCGAGGCCGTTCGCGAGGTGGCCTCGATCGTCGTCCTCTGCGAGCTCGCGGGCGAGCTCGCAGGGGGCGGGCAGCTCGAGGAGCTGCGCACCCGGCTCGCCGAGGTGCGCATGACCGAGCAGACCCCGGGGATCGAGCTGGCCGAGGAGGCCGCGCTCGGGCTCGAGCGGGCGATCGGCGCTCCTCCGATCGTCGCCTCGCCCTCCTACCTCGACGCGGTCGGGGTGGCGACCAAGCGGCTCGAGGAGTCGCTCGGCGACTACGCCTCGCCGTTCGCCAGCTCGCTTGCGGCGGCGGCGGGCACGGTCGAGGCGTTCATCGCCGAGGTCGAGAGCCGCCAGGTGGTGCCCCTGCGCTAGGGTGAGCGCATGGAAGGCGGAGGCTTTGGATTCCCGTTCGGGGGCGACCCGGAGGACCTGCTTCGCGGGCTGCAGGAGTTCGCGGCGCAGCAGGCCGAGTCGGTGCAGGAGGCCCAGCGCGAGCAGTTCGCCACGCTGACGCTCAACACCGCGGTCGAGCTCACCTCCGCCGCTCTCTCGCAGGTCACGGTCGCCGGGACGTCCGACGAGCAGGCGGTCGCCCTTCGTGACGCAATGCGCGTGCTCTTCCCCGAGGCTGTCGCGCTCGTGAGCGCGGCCCGCCAGGGCTTCATGCGCGAATCGTCGTAAGAGATACGGTCGCGCCGGTGGCGCTCTTCGACAAGACGATCAGCCGCGCGCCTGCCCGCCGTCCCGCGATCGGTCGTGCGGCGGCTCGCGGCGCCCTACATCGCCGGGTCGACGCTCGACGATGCGATCCGCGTCGTCCGTCGGCTGAACGCCGAGGGCAAGGCGGCGACCGTCGACGTCCTCGGCGAGGAGGTGGCGACAGCGGCCGAGGCCGGGGAGATCGCCGCGGCCTACCACGCCGCCCTCGCCCGGATCGAGAGCGAGGGCCTGGACGCGAACATCTCGGTGAAGCTCACGGGCCTCGGGCTCGAGCTGGGCGCCGAGACGTGCCGCGCGAACCTCGAGGCGCTCCTCGCCGACGCGGCCGCCCGCGGCAACTTCGTGCGGATCGACATGGAGCACTCGGCGGTGACCGACGCGACGCTCCAGCTGTATCGCGAGGTTCGCGAGGCGGGGCACGACAACGTCGGAGTCGTGCTCCAGGCGTACCTGCGGAGGACGATCGCCGACGTCCCGGGCCTCACCAACGTCAGGCTCTGCAAGGGGATCTACGTCGAGCCGCTCGTCGGTCGCGTTCCACGATCCCGACGAGATCCGGGGGAGCTTTCTCGCGGCGCTCGACGCGCTCTTCGACCAGGACACCTACGTCGGGATCGCCACGCACGACGAGGTGCTGATCGGCGAGGCGCTTCGCCGGATCGGCTCGCGCGGGCTCTCACATGACCGGTTCGAGTTCCAGATGCTGCTCGGCGTGCGCACGGTGCGCGGGGACGATCTCGTCCGCGCCGGCCACCGGCTGCGCGTCTACGTCCCGTTCGGGACGCACTGGTACGAGTACTCGCTCCGGCGGCTGCAGGAGAACCCGAAGATCGCCGGCTACGTGGCGGCCGACACGATCCGCCGCCTCAACCCCTTCTGATCCGGGGCGCAGCCCTAGCCTGGGTGGTAGTAGCGCCAGAGGATGCCGTTGCGGCACCCGTCGGCAGCCGCCTGCGTCTCGGGCGTCGTCTCGTAGAGCAGGAACACCGCGCGGTTCGCGAGCCTCGTCGCGGCCTGCTGCGGCGTCATCCCGGCGCGAACCGGGATGTGCAGGATCTTCGACATCTTCCCCATCGGCAGGCGCCAGCACGCCGTCCACTCGGTCATCCAGATCGACTTGCCGTCGTCGGCGAGGCGTCCAGGCGGGCGATCGCTTCCCCGGTCGATCGAGGCGACCGCGACGGCCGCACCCCAGAGCAAGCCCGAGACCAGCGCGACCAGGAGGATCCCCCGAAGCCTCATCGCGGCCAGTATGCCCGCCCTGTCGGAAAACCGCTCGGACTATTACGCCGGGAGCAGGAAGCCGCCGTCGACCACGAGCACATGGCCGCGGATCATCTCGGCGCCGGGCGAGCAGAGGAACGAGACCGCCGCCGCGACATCCTCGGGCTCGACCATCCGCCCGGCGGGGTTCGCGCGGCCTGCGGCGACCATCTCGTCCCTGTTCGGGAAGTGGTCGAGCGCCCCGGTCTCGACGACACCTGCCGAGACTGCGTTCACCCGGATCCCGCGTGGGGCGAGCTCGACCGCCAGGTAGCGGACGAGCGCCTCGAGCGCCGCCTTCGAGACGCCGATCAGCGAGTAGTTCGGGAGCACGCGCTGCGAGCCCAGAGACGAGATGCCGACGATCGAGGAGCCGGCCGGCATCTGGGGGGCGGCAGCCTTCGCCAGCTCGAGCAGCGCGCGCGTGTTCGCGCCGAGCGTCCAGTCCCAGTGCTTCTCGGTGCTGTCGAGCGCTTCGAGCACCACGCCCGAGGCCGCGTTGTGGACGAGCACGTCGAGCGGCCCGAGCGCGGTCACCGCGTCGAGCACGCGGCTCGAGGTGATGTTGCCCCGTACGAGCACCGGCTCTGCTCCCAGCTCGCGGAGCGCCGTCGCCGTCTCCTCGGCGGCCGTGTCGTTGCGCATGTACCCGATCGCCACGCGGCGCGCTCCCTCGCGCGCGAAGCGCAGCGCGATCGCGCGCCCGATCCCGCGCGAGCCGCCCGTGACGAGGACGTTCACGCCCGCGGCAGCGGACGGTCGGCCGGAGCAGCGCTCGGGATCCCGGCCCAGCCGGGCCGCGTCTCGGACTCCCGCGGGCCTTCCTCGGCCTTCGAGGAGGCGTAGCCGAGGTCGTCGAGCAGCTTGATCTTCGCCTCGGCGTAGACCCGAACCTCGTTGTCCGCCGGCAGGTCGGCCACGAGCTCGTGAACGCGCGCCCTGAGCTGGTAGGCGAAGTGCGGGGTGGCGGGGCCGACGAGAGCGTCGATGTCCTGCCGGGTGGGCTCCGTGCTCATCGCCCGAAGCCTAACGGCGGGCGGGTAAGGTCGAGCGGTGAGGAGGTTGAGCGGGGTCGATCTGATGCTGCTCGCCGTCGTTCTCCTCTGGGCGCTCAACATCTCGGTCACCCGGTACGTGGTCGAAAACGGGTTCCAGCCGCTCGCCTATGCGACGATCCGCTACGGCGCCGCGGTTGTCCTCTTCTGGATCTTCACCTGGTGGCGCGAGCACTCGTTCCACGTCCGCGCCGCCGACCTGAAGCTCGTCTTTCTCGCCGCGCTCCTGATCTACCTCAACCAGGTCTCGTTCGTCACCTCCGTTCACCTGACGAGCGCCTCGACAGTCGGGCTCGTCCTCGGCACGACGCCCGTGTTCGTCGGGATCCTCGCCACGGCGGTCGGGCTCGAGCGGCTCGGGCAGGCGTTCTGGATCGCCGCCGTGGTCTCGTTCCTGGGCGTCGGACTGATCGCCGCCGGGTCGAGCGGCGGCGTGACCGGCGACCTGCTCGGCGACGGGCTTGCGATCGCGACCGCGGCGACCTGGGCCGGCTACTCGGTCGCCGTCGCGCCGCTGATGAAGCGGTACTCGCCCTACCGGATCAGCGCGCTCGTGCTGGCGATCGGCTGGGTGCCGCTCGCGCTGACCGGCATCCCCGAGCTGCGGACACAGGCCTTCACCGGCTTCGGCTGGAAGATGATCCTCGCGCTCGCCTTCGCGGTGGTCGGGCCGCTCTTCCTCACGACGA
Organism: uncultured Actinomycetota bacterium; assembly: GCA_963768435.1. Taxonomy (GTDB): domain Bacteria; phylum Actinomycetota; class Thermoleophilia; order Gaiellales; family Gaiellaceae; genus PALSA-600. Next base: position 100,424 of record CAVYIB010000026.1, on the reverse strand, counting down.
TCCTGTGGTTCACCGCGATCGGGCGAGTGGGTCCGTCTCGGGCGTCTCTCTTCGCCAACCTCGAGCCGTTCTTTGCCGTGCTGTTCGCCGTGCTGCTCCTGTCGGAGACGCTCAACGGATGGGAGATTGCCGGCGGCGTCGCGATCGCGATCGGGATCTGGATCGAGCGGCGAGCCCAGCACGCCCCGGACCAGATCGTCGTGCTCTCCGAATAACCGTGACAATCACCGCTGTGGCGGAGCTCGGCATCCTCGACGCGGTTGCGCGCCAGGCCCGTGTCGCGGCGGACACGGCACAGCGCCCGTGGCCGTTGCCCGGCGCACCGTGGGCGCAGGCCCAGACCCGGCGCGACATCCTGCTCGCCTACTGGCGAGCGCCGATCGACGTGCTCGCCCGGCTGCTTCCGGTCGAGGTGGCGGCCGATACCTTCGACGGTGAGGCGTGGCTCTCGGTCGCCGCCTACCGGGTGACGGGCCTGCGCGTCCGCGGGCTTCCGCCGCTGCCCGGGCTCTCGTCGTTTCCGCAGCTCGAGGTGAGCACGCCGGTGACGGTCGACGGCTATCCGGGGCTCTGGCTCTTCCAGCTCGAGACGGCGAAGCAGCTCGTGATCGAGGCGGCCAAGCGGACCCACCGGTTCCCCGCCTACCGCGCGCGAATCTCGACCGGGCACGACGCATCCGGGTTTCACTTCGAGGCGAAGCGGGACGGGCTCACCTTCGATGTGTCGTACAACGGACGCGGGTCGGAGTTCACGCCGGCTCCCGGGTCCGTGGAGCACTTCCTGACCGAGCGGTACGCGCTCTACACCGCCGACGGCGGGCGGCTCTACCGCGCGCAGATCCACCATCCTCCTTGGCGGCTCCAGGGCGCGGCGGGCGAGGTCGAAGCCGCGACGCTCGCGCCGCTGCCGCTCGAGGGCGAGCCGTACCTTCTCTTCTCCGCCGTCCAGGACCTGCTGCTGTGGCCGCTGGAGGAGGTGTGAACCCGCAGCGGAAGACGGCGCTCGCCTCGGTCGGGGCGGCCGCAGCGCTCGTCGTCCTCAAGCTGACCGTCGGACTGTCGGCCGGGAGCCTCGGGCTCGTCTCCGAGGCCGTGCACTCCGGGACGGATCTCGTGGCGGCGCTGCTCACGTTCTTCGCGCTGGGCGTCGCAGTGCGGCCGGCCGATGTCTCCCATCCGTACGGGCACGGGAAGGCGGAGCACCTGGCTGCGCTGGCCGAGGCGGCCTTTCTCGCAGCGGCAAGCATCCTGATCGGCTTCCGGGCCCTGGAGCGGCTCTTCGGCTCCCGGCCGTCGAACGTGCAGACGCCCTGGTACGTGTTCGCGACGATCGGGGTCGTGATCCTCGTCGATCTAAGCCGAACGGTGATTTCGCGGCGGATGGCGCGGAGCACGGGGAGCCCTGCGCTTGCGTCGAACGCCCTTCACTTCGCGAGCGATCTGGCCGGATCGGTGGCAGTCCTCTTCGGGCTGGTGCTCGTGCGGGCGGGACATCCGAACGCCGACGCGCTCGCCGCGCTCTTCGTCGCCGTCCTCGTGCTGGTCGCTGCCGCCCGGTTGATGCGCAGGAACGTCGACGTCCTGATGGACCGTGCTCCGGCCGACGCCGAGCAGGCGGCCCGCGCCGCCATCGCCGCGCTCAGCCCCACCGTCGAGCTCCGCCGGCTGCGGATGCGCCAGGCGGCCGGGCGGCAGTTCGCCGACGTCGTGATCGGCGTCTCACCGACGTCCCCCGTCGGCGAGGGGCACGCCGCCGCCGACGCCGTCGAGGAGGCGGTGCAGCGCACGCTGCCGGGAAGCGACGTCGTGGTCCACGTCGAGCCGAGCGACGGGAGCGACCCCCGCGAGCGCGCCTACGCTGCGGCAGTGGCTGTCCCGGGCGTGCGCGAGATCCACAATCTGAGCCTCGTCGACGTCGACGGTCGGGACGAGCTATCGCTGCATGTCAAGCTCCCCGGCGAGATGTCGCTGGCCGAGGCGCACGACGTGGCCGAGCAGCTCGAGGCGGCGATTCTCGCCGCGGTGCCGTCGGTCGACTCCGTGCGGACGCACCTCGAGCCGCTGACGGTCGACCTTGCCGGGCAGGAGGTGGCGGGCGACACCGACGCCGTTGAGAAAATCGTCTCCGACGTGACCGGATCCCGTCCCCGCGAGCTGCGCTTCGTCCAGACCGATGCCGGTGTCGTCGCGTACCTGACGCTCGGCCTAGACGGTGCGGCGAGCCTCGACGCCGCTCACGCTCGCGCCAGCGAGATCGAGGCGCGGATCCGGGTCGAGGCGCCGGAGATCGCCGACGTGGTCGTTCACACGGAGCCGGCTGCGCAGCAGCCTGTCCGCCAAAGGCGGACCAGTGGAGGGGGTCCGGGGGAACCGGGAGGCTCCCCGGACGAGCTGCCGTGAAGCTCTGCATGTTCAGCCCGAAGGGGATGGAGCTCGAGCGCGGCTGGCCGGGGCGCATCGACGGCGACCAGATCGTCCAGCTCGCGGCGCAGACGCTGCAGGCGTTCTTCACCGGTGGCGGCGGAGCACGCGAGCACGCGAGCTACGCGCTGGCCGACTGCGACCTGCGGGCGCCCGTCCTGTACCCGCCCGCGATCCGGCTCTTCGCGCCGTTCACCAAGGGCGCGACGCCGTTCTTCTCGTTCATCAGCCCCCATCCTGTGCTCGGGCCCGAGCAGCCGCTCCCTCACCCTGTCGGCACCGACGAGCTCGACTACCGGGTCGGCGTCACGGCGGTGATCGGCGCGGACGGCCAGATCGGGGGGTTCACGCTGGCCAACGTCTGGACGGCCCGCGACCTCGCGCGCGCCGAGCGCGAGGCCGGGCACGGCCCGGCGAAGAGCGGCGACTTCGGCATCTCGCTCGGGCCGCTCGTCGTCACCCCGGACGAGCTCGCGGGCGAGTGGGTGGTCGCTCGCGTGAACGGCGAGGAGCGAACGCGCGCCGACTTTCGCTCGGTCGACCATCCCTGGTCGGAGCTCCTCGCGCATGCCTCGCGCAACACCGCGCTTCGGCCGGGAGACCTGCTCGTCGCGCTGGCCGCAGAAGGCTCGGGTCAGCCGCTGCGCGCCGGGGACGTCGTCGAGCTGGAAGCCGACGGGATCGGCGTGCTGAGGAACCGTGTGGCGTAAGTCGCGCTATGCGATCTTGCGCTGCGACGAGCCGTCCGCGTTCATCACGTAGACGTCGTCGCCGCCGTTGCGGGTCGTGAGGAACGCGATCTGCTTGCCGTCCGGCGACCAGGCCGGGTCGGTGTTGTCGTACGCGACGCTCGTGAGCTGGTGCTGCCCCGTGCCGTTCGCGTTCGCAACGAAGATCTGGTAGTTCCCGTTGACCTGCTGCTCGAAGACGATCTTTGTTCCGTCGGGCGACCAGTGCGGCTCCCCGGCGTCGGTGGTCGAGTGCGTGATCCTCGTCTGCGGGCCGCCGCCGGCCGGCATGACGTAGATCTGGTACCGGCCGGTGCGGTTCGACATGAAGGCGATCCGGCGGTTGTCGGGCGACCAGGCCGAGCCGAAGTCGTTGGCCGGGCTGGTCGTCAGCTTCTTCTGCTTCGAGCCGTCGGAGTTCATCACCCAGATGTCGCCGAACGCGCTCGGGCCGGTGCGGTCGAAGGCGATCTTCTTTCCGTCGGGCGACCAGACGCCCCAGTAGTCGTCGTCGTTCTGGCCGGGCGTCAGCTCATGCAGGTTCGAGCCGCCGGCGTTCATCGTGAAGATCGAGCCGATCCCGTCGGTGATCCGGTCGAACGCCAGCATCGTCCCGTCCGGCGACCAATCGAACAGCTCGTCGTACCCGCCGCCGCCGCCGCTCGAGACGCGCTTCAGGCTGCCCCCGGTCGAGTTCATCACGTACACATGGCCGGACGAGATCACCTGTCCGCCGGCGACGCGTGAGAAGGCGATCTTCTTGCCGTCGGGAGACCAGGCGAGGTCGATGCTGTCGAGGGAGCCATGAGTGAGTGCGCGGCTGGCGCCGCCGGTCGCCTTCACCGTGTAGATCTGCCAGGGAGTCGGCCCGCTGTCGGGCTCCCGGCGGCTCGCAAAGGCGATCGTCTTGCCGTCCGGCGACCAGGCCGGTGCGGCGTCGTCGATCGGATTCGCCGCGACACCTGCCCGCTGCGCTGCTCCGGCACCACCCGCGAGTGCGACGGCCACCCCTATCGCGGCAAGGCCGGCGAGTGTGACGGCGCGCAAGAACGGGAGTCGGGTGGTCATGTCTTCTCGGGATTCGTCGTGGGCCAGGGAGCGAATCGGCCGCAGTGCCATCGTAGACGCTTTTGCGGGGTAGTCGCTCTTCGATCTAGGTTAGGAAGATGCGACTCGCTCTCGACTGGGACGGGACCTGCACCGTTGCGGATTCGCTCGTCGAGGCAGTCCGGATCTTCGGCGACCCCGCCGTATTTCGGGAGCGATTCGGCTCCTACGGCGAGTCCCTCGCCGCGGAGGTCGGGACGATCCGGGCCACGGCGGCGGAGGTAGAGGCCTGGGCGGTCGCCGAGGTGCGCCTCAGCCCAGGGCTACGGGAGCTCGTCGAGCGGCACGGCGCGGTGATCGTCTCGAGCGGGCTCCCACAGCTGATCCGGCCTGTGCTCGAACGTGAGGGGCTGGAGGTCGAGGTGCGCTGCAACGCCGCCGAACCGCACCCCGGAGGCTGGCGGCTCACCTTCAGGGATAGCGGGCCGTGCGCCGTCTGCGGTGACATGTGCAAGCGTCGATCGCTACCCGAGGGGCGCCCGCTCGTCTACGTGGGCGACGGCGTCTCCGACCGCTGCGCGGCTCGCGCCGCCGACAGGGTCTTCGCGCGCAGCTGGCTGGCGGACGACCTCGGCGCGTCCGGTCTCCCGCACGAGCGCTTCGAGACTCTCTCCGACGTTGCTGCTGCGCTTTCCTGAGCCATACGACTTCGAGGTGTCGACCGAGCGCTTCCGCGTGTTCGGACCCGACCTCGCGAACCTGTGGGTCGACGGCGCGCTGCACCGGGTCATCGGCGGTCGCGAGGTGCGGATCGAGGCTGCGCCCGGCGGCGTCGACGTGGAGCCGCTCGACGGCGAGACGGGCGCCGGAGTCGAGAAGCTGCTCGGCCTCGAGTTCGACCTCGAGTCGTTCGCGGCCTGGGCGGCCGGGGAGCCGGTCCTCTCCGGGATCGTGCCGGCGCTCTCGGGCTTCCGCCCGCCACTCGCGCCCGATCCGTTCGAGAGCCTCGTCACCTCGATCACCGCTCAGCAGGTGTCGCTGATCGCGGCCTTCGCGATCCGCAATCGCTTCATCGGGCGGCTCGGCGTCCGCGCGGGCGACGCGTACGCCTTCCCCACGCGGGCGCGCGTCGCCGGATCCGAGGAGGGCGAGCTCGTCGAGCTCGGGTTCTCCCGGCGCAAGGCGGAGTACGTGATCGGTCTCGCACGGGACGATCTCGACCTCGAAGGCCTTCATCTGCTTCCCGACGACGAGGTCCGGGCGCGCCTCGTAGCCGTGCGCGGGATCGGGCCCTGGACGGCCGAATGGTTCCTCGGCCGCCACCTCGCCCGTCCCCGAGCGTGGCCGGTCGGCGACCTCGCCCTGCGCAAGGCAGTCGATCTCTTCTACGGTTGCGATGTGCACGAGCTTGGCCCACGCCTCGATCCGTTCCAGAATCTCTCCGCTCACTACCTCCTGACCGCGTCCCGCATGCCATGAACATCCGCCCCGCCACAGCCGCCGACGAGGCCGCCCTGCGCTCGCTCTGGGAGGAGTTCGAGGCCGAGGTGCCCGAGCCCGAGGGGTTCGAGCCCGAGACCTGGGACGAGTACTCGAAGGAGCTGAACGCGAACATCGCCGCGGGCGCCGTGTTCATCGCCGAGAACGGCGATGCCGCAGTCGGGATGCTCGAGGCGACGGTCGCCGGCCCGGGCCGCTGGCACGTCGAGACGGTTCACGTGCGGCCCGAGGCGCGGAGGCAGGGCGTCGCCAAGGCGCTCCTCAAGGCCTGCGCCGAGGCGGCTCGAGCCGCCTCGGCGACGCATGTGTCCCTCGGCGTGCTCGCCTCGAACGAGGCCGCCCAGGGGGTCTGGCGGCGGCTCGGCTTCGAGGCCGTCGAGCTCGTGATGGCACAGCCGGTCGAGGCGCTCGAGCTCCGGGTCGGCGAAGCGCCTGTCGGTCCCTCGCGCGCGACGACGCACATTCAAACCGACGACCGTCACGCCGTCGAGCGCGCGATCCAGCACTTCGTCCCTCGCCTCGAGAACGTCGAGATCCGCGCTGCAGACGGAGGCTGGATCAGGATCTCCGACCAGGTCCTCGACGACGACCGGGAGGCGCACGCACGGTTTGCCGACACCCTGTCGGACATGCTCGGGGCCGTGGTGGTCGCGCTGGCGCTCGAGAGCGGGACCGTCGTTCGCTACCGGCTCTACGAGCGTGGACGCATGGTCGACGAGTATCTGTCGGTGCCGGGCTTCTACGGCGGCCTCGATCGCGCGGACGAGCTCGCGCTGGAGGCGAACCCGACGCTCGTGGCGCGACTCACCGGCGCAGAGCGCGACGACGTGCGCCGGGTCGCGCGGACCGGTGCCACGCCGGGCGATCTGCCCCCGGGCGCGGAGCTGTACGCCGCGATCGGGCAGATGATGGGGCTCGACGTCGGGTCGTGAAGCTCTACGACGCCGCCCGCTGCCCCTACTGCGCGCGCGTCCGGCTTGCGCTCGCCGAGAAGGCGGTCGCGTACGAGACTGTCGAGGTCGACCTTGGGAGCCGTCCCTCCTGGCTGTACGAGCTCAATCCGCTCGGGAAGGTGCCGGTCCTCGACGACGGCTTCCCGCTGCCCGAGTCGGCCGTGGTCCTGGAGTATCTCGAGGAGCGGTTCCCGGAGCCCGCACTGTTGCCGGCCGATCTCGCGGGGCGCGCGAAGGCGCGGCTGGCGGTGTTCCGCTTCGACGAGCTGCTCGGAGACGAGTACTACGCCTTCCGGCGCGGCGAGCCGAACGCGGTCGACGAGCGCCTGGCCGCGCTTCCGGTCGGCGAGAGCCTCTACGCCGACTTCGCTTATCTTCCGTGGATCATGCGCCTGCGCGAGGTGTACGGCGTCACGCTGCCGGACAGGCTCGAGGGCTGGCTCGAAGCGCTCTGCGGCCGGCCGGCGGTTGCGGCAGAGCTCGAGATCGTGCGGGGATTGGCATGACGGACGGCTCGATCGAGGTCGAGGAGCTCGCAGGCCGGCTGGGCGAGGTGAAGCTGCTCGACGTGAGGCGGCCCGAGGAGTTCGACGGCTCGCTCGGCGCACCGTGCGACGCGCGCCAGGGCCACATCCCAGGCGCGGTCAACCTACCGCTGGAGGAGCTCGTCTTCCTCTCGCACGACGAGTTGCGCGAGCGGCTCGGGATCGCCGACGGCGCCGAGGTCGTCGCCTACTGCCACAGCGGCTCCCGGTCGGCGACGGCCGTTCAGATCCTCGGCAGCCTGGGCTACCATGCGCGTAACTACTCCGGCTCGTGGCACGAGTGGTCGCGAACCGATCTCCCACTGGAGACCGAGGAACCCACGTGAGTCAAATGAAGGCAGGCGCCCTCGTTCTGGTCGTGCTCACCGCTCTTGCGGTAGGCGGCGCCGCGGCTGCCGTCACGCCCACGCCTTCGCAGCGCACCGCGATCGTGCAGGCCCTGCGCAGCCAGCAGGGCGACGTCGCGATCCAGAAGATCCTGATCTCGACGTCGAACCCGGCGTACGCGAGCCTGAACTGGGGCTTCGCGGCCGGCGGGCTCTCGTCGCGGAACAACAGCCTGCTCGCGCGGGCAGGCGGCTCGTGGAAGATCCTCTGGACGCGGCAGTCCGAGCAGCCGGCCGACGGTGCGTGCGTCTATGTGCCGGCGCCGGTTGCCCACGACCTCCTGCACGTGACCTGCCCGCCGGCCTCCAAGCTGCACGCCCGCGTCGCGACCGCGTCCGAGCTCGCCCTGCTCAAGGCCGGGTTCCTGACCAGCAAGCTCACGCCGTACGCGAAGACCGGGACCCGTCTGAAGCGCCCATGCGTCTCGCGGCTCAACCCGAAGTGGGCTGCTGCCGCTGCGGTCTCGATCGCCGGTGGTCACACGTATGTCTGGTTCAACCGCGGCAAGCCGGCCTACGAGTCGCTCGTCGAAGCCGGGCCGCCGCCGCCGCCCGCCGTGGTTCTCTCGCTCGCCTCGTGCGTCGGCTACAACCCCGCCGACTTCGGCGGTTGAGCTAAGCGGCTTCGGCCGCCGCGAGGAACGCCAGGCAGAGCTGCCGGCCGAGGCGGTGCCAGCCGTCGATCTTCGCCTCGAGCTCCCGCTCGAGCTCGGCGATCGGCACCGGCAGCGCGCCGGCCTTCTCGTCCTCCTCGAACCACCCGAGCACCTGGCCCCGGCGCGCCTCCGGGTGAAACTGGACGGCCCAGGCGCGGTCGCCCATCCGGAACGCCTGAGGCTGCACCTCCGAGCTCGCGAGCTCGATGCCACGCCCCGGCACGTCGAAGGCGTAGTGGTTGCCGACGAGCGCCTCGAAGCGCTCGGGCAGCACGCCGAGCACCGGGTCGTTCGCTCCCGCCCTGGTGAGCTGGACTTCGACGAACCCGACCTGCTGCTCGGGGAGGCGATACACCTGCCCGCCGAGCGCGTGCGCGAGCGTCTGGGCGCCCAGGCAGATCCCGAAGAGCGGTAGCTCGGCATCGACGAGATTCCGCAGCAGCGCGTACTCGTCCTCGAGCCACGGGTAGTCGGGCTCCTCGCCGACGTTCATGTGACCCCCGAGCACGATCACGGCGTCGAAGTCGCCTGCGGGGCGCGGATCGACGCCGATGTGCCACTCGACGAGCTCGTGCCCGGCCTCCAGGATCACCTCGCCGAACAGCTCCGAGCGAACTTCCGGGCCGTGGATCACCGACAGGACGCGCACGGCGGAACGCTAGTCGATGCCTTGCGCAGCCGAAAACGAGAGCGGGCAGCCGCTTGGCTGCCCGCTCTCACGCTTCGTGCTCTTGCCTTACCGGCTCTAGCCGGTGAACTGCGGTGAGCCTGAGCCGTTGCCGTTCCCGCCGCCGGCCGAGGTGTTCGCGCCACCCACGTTCGTCGTCTTGGTCTTCACGATCACGTTGGCATGGTCGCTGTCGGTGACGTGCTTCCCTGCGGGCGAGGTGCCGTCGACCGTCGCGACGTTCGTGAAGTTGCTCGAGACGGCGGAGCGTGTGCACGTGTAGCTCTTCGATGCTCCAACCGGGAGGCTCCCGATCGCATGGTTGCAGGAGACCGACTGCGGGTCGGTGACCGTGACGGCGTGGAGCGCGACGTTGCCGTTGTTGGTCACCTTGATCCGGAAGGTCGCGGTGCCGTACGCAACGGTCGTCGTCTTTGCGCCGTTCGCGCCCGCGCTCGAGGTCAGCCGCGTCGTCAGGGTCTGTGACTTCGGGCTCTTGACGATCGAGATCCGCGGGTTCTGCGGCGGCGTGAAGGGCTTGACGCCGACGTTCGCGTGGTCGGATGCCTTGACGGGTGCCCCTGTCGGAGGCTTGCCCGTCACATCGGCGACGTTCTGGAAGTCCGCGGTCACGTTCTTCTTGGTGCACGTGTAGGACTTGGACTGACCGGCGGTCAGGGTGCCGAGGCTGCGGTTGCAATCCGCGGAGCGCTGATCGGACACCGTGACATCGGTGAGGGTCACGTCGCCCGTGTTCTTGACGGTGATCGTGAACGTCGCCGTTCCGCCGACGCCGATCGTCTGGGACGACGGATCCTTCGTGATCGAGATCGCCGGATGCGTCACCGCCGGCGTGACCGGGGGCGGCGGGGGCGTGGTGACCGTGACCGGCGCCGTGTCGGTCGCCGTGACGTTCGGCCCGGACGGCGGAGTGCCCGTCGCGGTTGCGCTGTTCGTGAACGAAGCAGTCACGTTCGCCAGCGAGCAGTTGTAGGTCACGCTTGCGCCGGGTGCCATCGATGCGAGAGCGCCGATCGTCGAGCTCGACGCGTTACAGCCAGGTGCCTGAGTATCCGACACCGTGACGTTCGTGAGGGTCACGTTGCCGCTGTTCGTGACGGTGATCGTGAAGTTCGCCGTGGCGCCGCTCGCAATCGTCTGCGACTTCGGGTTCTTCGTGATCGAGATGAGCGGGGTGCTCGGGGTCACCGGCGAGCTCGGGACCGTCAGCGGCTCACACGCGCCGATCGATCCGACGTAGTTCGCATCGCCGCTGTAGGTCGCCTTGAACGAGTAGTTGTTGGCCGAGAGCGGCCCGACCGAGGTGGAGGTCGCGACGCCGTTCGAGAGAGCCGGCGAGCCGGCCGCGGTCGAGGTGCCGGAGCAGTCGATGGTCGAGTAGAACAGGAAGCTGACCGTGCCGGTCGGAACGACGCTGCCGACCTGGCCCGATACCGTCGCAACGTCCGTGACCGATGTGCCGGGCTGCACGGTGGTGACCGTGGACCCGCCCTGCTTGATCGCCGTGACGGTGCTTGTCGTGGCCTTGTTCACGACGAGCGGCTCGGCGCTGCAGCCGCTGCTGACGGGCCCGGTGTTGTTGTTGTCGCCGGAGTAGGTCGCGACGAAGTAGAAGGTCCCGGCGGTGCTGAAGGTGAAGGGCTTCGAGTCGGGCAGCGTCGGGGAAGTGACCGTGTTCGTGGTCGGCGTCAGGTCGGCCACGAGCGTTCCGCACGCGCTGTCGCTGTAGAGCTTGTAGGTGACAGTCCCGGTCGGGTTGACCGCGCCGGTGAGCGAGGAGGTGTCGTGTGCCTGAGCTCCGAGGGCGATCGGCCCGGCCGGAGAGATGACCGTCGAGACCGCAGGCGCCTTCGGGCCCACGACGAGCGGTTCGGCGGAGCAGCCGCTGCTGATCGGGCCGATGTTGTTGTTGTCGCCGCTGTAGGTGGCGACGAAGTAGAAGGTGCCGGCCGTGTTGAAGGTGTAGGCCGTCGAGTCGGGCAGCGTCGAGGAGGAGACGCTGTTCGACGCGGGAGTCAGGTCGGAGACCAGCGTCCCGCAGTGGTTGTCGCTGTAGAGCTTGTAGGTGACCGTGCCGGTCGGATGCGCCGATGCGCCGGACAGCGCTGACGTGTCATGCGCGGCGGTCCCGGCGGTGATCGACGACGACGGAGAGATGACCGTCGCGATCGTCGGGCTCTTGGCGCAATCGGTGGGCCGTGTTGCAATGGCGGATGTCTGGTCGACGCTCGTCCAGCCGTCGCCCCAGGTCCCGTCAGTTTTCGCGGTCACGGTCACCGAGTTGACGCCTGCGTCGACCGTGAACGTGCCACCGAACGAGAAGTTGTCGGCGCTGTTGAAGTTTCCGGTCCCGACCAGCGTCGAGTCCGAGAAGACCTGCACGCCCGTGAACGTACGCGCGCTGGCGTCGCTGGAATCCCAGGCCGTCACCGTGTACGTGACGGTGCCGTTGCAGTCCATCGTCGCGGTGACTGCTGGATGATGCGCAGCCGCGATTGGTGCCACGAAGAGCACAATCGCGAAGATCGCCCCCATGACCACGGCGAGTTTCTTTGTCCGACTCACTGGAACCCAACCTCCTCATTCGAATCTGTATGCCGCACGCAAGGCGGCAAATGACTTGACTCAACGTACGGCGAGGCTTGGATGGGGGCGAGCGACGAGAGTCTGGACTCCAGCTAGCCCTTCGTCGCGCTTGGCCAAGCTTCACTTCTGTCCGGGGCGGTCGTCCATCCCGGCTCACCGGTCAGGCAGTTGCCACCTCGTGCTCCTCGAGCAGCGAGCGGAGCAACACCGCGCCGGCGGGCGCCTGAGCGACCCCATCTGTCTGGTTGTTGTTGTTGAAGAACCCATACGTCCGTTCGGCCACCGACGCCAGCTCGCGAAGGGGCTCGACCCAGTCGGCAAGCTCGCGCTGGTCGTAGAGGTAGTCGAACCGCTTGGCGGCGCTGCCACCGCGGGAGTTCCACGTCTCTGCGTTTCGGCCGTGGAAGCGTACATAGGCGGTCCGGCCGGTGACCGCGACAAGCGTCTCGGGGACGTTGGCGCCGTCGAGCCGGGGCGCATCGACGGTCACGTAGGACATGCCCCGCTCTTCGAGCCAGCGCAGCACTTCCTCGCGCCGGTCGGCCGCGAACCAGTCCCGGTGGCGGAACTCGACCAGCATCTCGTCGCCGCCGAGCAGGTCGCGTGCCCACTCGAGGTAGTCGAACGACGAGGGCTTCGGGACGATGTAAGGCGGGAGCTGAAAGAGGATCCCACCGAGCTTCCCGGCGCGGCGCAGCGGCTCGAGCGCGGTCAGGAACTCGCGGAACACGAGGGCGCGCTGCTCGGGCGGCGGACGGTCGACACGGCCGCGGGCATCGAGCGGCATCCCGTCGCGGAGGTCGGGCGGCAGTTGCTCGAGGCGCACCGGGTGGCGCGTCATCAGCCCGAAGGCCTTGATGTGCATCACGAACCCGGCCGGCGTCCGGTCGGCCCAGTTCTGCACCATCTCCTCGTCGGGGACGCGGTAGAAGGTCGAGTCGACCTCGACGGTCGAGAAGTGCTCCGCGTACCAGCCGAGCCGTTCCTTCGGCGGCAGGCCCCGCGGGTACCAGTGCTTGACGAGCGCGTCGTCGGCCCACGAGCAGGTTCCGATGCGGATCGGGGCTGCCATATCGCCAGCTTAAGCAGCATCGGGTCCGATCCGTACAATCCCGGCCGATGGATGGGAGGCCGATCGGTGTCTTCGATTCCGGCGTCGGAGGCCTGACCGTTCTCCACGAGTGCCTGGTCACGATGCCGCACGAGGACTTCGTCTACCTGGGCGATCACGCCCGGCTGCCGTACGGGCCGCGCCCGCTCGGCGAGGTCGCACGGTTCGCGCACGAGATCGCCGGCTACCTCGAGCTCGCCGGGGTGAAGCTGATCGTCGTCGCGTGCAACGCGGCCACCTCGGCCGCACTGCCGGCGCTGCAGTCCTCGCTCTCGGTTCCGATCGTCGGCGTGATCGCGCCCGAGGCGGCCGCGGCCGTCCGCACGACTCGCAACCGCCGGATCGGCCTGATGGCGACCCAGGCCACGGTGACCGCGGGCAGGTACCACACGCTGATCCGCACACTCGACGCCGGCGTGCGCTTCACGGCAATCGCGTGCCCCGACCTCGTCCCGCTGATCGAGGCAGGCGAGCAAACGACCGACGCGGTCCGCCGCTACGCCACGCCGCTGAAGCTGGCGGGCTGCGACACCGTGATCCTCGGCTGCACGCACTACCCCCTGATCCGCCCCGTGCTCGAGCGCGCCTTCGGCCGCGACGTCAAGCTCGTCTTCTCGGCGGAGGAGACCGCGCGGGAGGTCGACGACACGCTCCGGCGCAAGGGCTTCGAGAACGCCTCGGGACGCGAGGGCTCGTACAGCTTCCTGACCACGGGAGATCCGGAGCTCTTTCGCGCGAGCGGCGAGCGCTTCCTACAGCTTCCGCTCGGCGAGGTCACCAGGGTCTCGGTCGACGAGCTGGAGCGGGCGGCGGCATGAGACTCAGGCGCGACGGAGACGACTCGGTAACGGAGGTGCCGGCTTGGCCGGCGCCGGAGCGGGGAGCTTGAGCCGTCCCGGAGCTCGGCGGCCCGATCAGCTGAGGCCGGTCGGCGCGGATCCGTTCTTCCTCGAGCAGCCGCACGGCGTCGTGCTCTGGTCGCAGGGCGCGACGAAGGTGCTCTGCACCGCGAGCGTGGTCGAGAACGTGCCGCGCTGGCTCTACCGGAGCGGCCGCGGCTGGGTGACGGCCGAGTACTCGCTGCTTCCGGCCTCGACCGGCGAGCGCACCGACCGGGAGGCTGCCCGCGGCAAGCAGGGCGGGCGCACCGTCGAGATCCAGCGCCTGATCGGGCGCGCGGTGAGAGGCGTGATCGACTTCGAGGCGCTCGGGGAGCGCACGGTGCATCTCGACTGCGACGTCCTCCAGGCGGACGGCGGGACGCGCTGCGCCGCGATCTGCGGGGCCTACGTCGCGCTGGCCCGCGCGCTCGACCGCTTCGGCCTCTCGAAGGCGCTCGTCGGCTCCGTCGCTGCCGTCTCGGTCGGCGTGGTCGAGGGCGAGCCGCTGCTCGATCTCGAGTACACCGAGGACTCGACCGCCGATGTCGACCTGAACGTCGTGATGACGGGGGAGGGGCTCTTCGTCGAGGTGCAGGCAACCGCCGAGCGGGTCCCGTTCGATCGCGCACGGCTGGACGAGCTGCTCGACCTGGCCGCGGCGGGGATCGAGGATCTGGCCGTGGTCCAGCGCGAAGCGATCGACGCCACGCAGGAATGAAGGCCGTTCTCGCCTCGCAGAACCTCCACAAGCTGGAGGAGCTGCGGGACGCCCTTCCGGGCTGGCAGATCGATGCGCTCGAGGCCGACGGGTATCCCGAGGAGACGGGCGAGACCTACTACGAGAACGCCCTGCTGAAGGCGCGCTTCGGCCGCGGGCTGGCCGAGCCTGACGCCTGGGTGCTCGGCGAGGACTCGGGGATCGAGTCCGCCGCGCTCGACGGCGCTCCAGGGCTCCACTCGGCCCGCTGGGCGCCGGGGCTCGACCAGGCCGACGCTCTCCTCGCTCGGCTCGAGGGCGAGACCGACCGGCGCGCGCGGATGGTGACCGAGCTCGTCGCGCTGTCTCCCGCGGGCGAGGAGCTTCGCGGCCAGGGCGTCCTCGAAGGCGAGCTCGCGACGGAGCGCCGCGGTGACGGGGGCTTCGGCTACGACCCGATCTTCGTCCCGAACGGCGATACCCGCACGGTCGCCGAGATCGGTGACGAGTGGAAGCGCCAGAACTCGCACCGTGCCCGCGCCGCACACGCTCTGCGGGCGGCGATTGGTGACGAGGGCGAGCGCTGACGCGCAGTATGCTCAGCGCCATGGACGCGGCTCAGGCGCTGGCTGATCTCACCGAGATCTCCTCTCAGGTCGAGCATGTCGCGATCGTCGATCGCGACGGCTCACTCCTGGCGACGACCGTTCGCGACGCGCCTCGCGCGGCGCGGCTCGTGGCCGGCATCACGCGTCTGCTCGACGAGGCGGACCGGCTCGCCCACGCACGCGGCCTCCCCGAGCTGAACCAGCTCGAGGCCTCGACGCTCGAGGGCAGCGTCTTCGCCGTGCGGCGCGACGGCCGGCTGATCGCCGCGACGACCCGGCCGGACCCGACGGTCGGCCTGGTCTTCTACGACCTCAAGCATTGCCTCGGCAGCATCGAGGAGACCTCGGCGGAAACCGTCGAGAACAGCCCCGCCGAGGCGCCCACGCGGCGCCGGAAGAAGGCGGACACCTCTGCGTAAGTCGATGACAGCAGCCCTGCTCGTCGCCGGTTCGCTCGCGGGCTCGGTGCTCTACCGGCGCCGCTCGGGCCGGAGGCTCGAGCGCGTCGAGCTGTACAGCGACGACGGCGCGATGGTCTCGCTTCCCGAGGGCTCCGAGGAGCTCGAGCAGATCCTCGCGATGACCCGCGACGTCCTGGCCCTCTGACGCCGTGACGCAGCGCATGAACCTCGCCGGCGCGATCCGTGAGGCCGCGCTGCTGGAGGGCGACTTCCTGCTCCGCTCGGGCCGCCGGAGCTCGTACTACCTGGACAAGTACCGCTTCTCCACGCGCCCCGACCTGCTCCGCGCGCTCGGCGAGGCGATCGCGGCAGCCGTGCGCGAGTTCGAGCCGGACGCCGTGCGGATCGCCGCGCCCGAGCTCGGCGCCGTCCCGCTCGCAGCCGCCGCCTCGCTCGAGACGGGCCTCCCGTTCGTGATCGTCCGCGGGGCGGCCAAGGCCTACGGCACAGGGAACCGGATCGAGGGCCCGTTCGAGCCCGGCGAGCGAGTCTGCCTCGTCGAGGACGTGGTCACGGCGGGCGGCGCAGCCCTCGAGGCCGTCGAGGCGCTCCGCGAGGCGGGCCTCGAGGTCTCGACCGTCGTCTGCGTCGTCGACCGTGAGGAAGGAGGCGCCGACGCGCTCGCCCGATCGGCCGTCAGGCTCCGGCCGCTTCTCCTCGCGTCGGAGGTCAAATCGGCGTAGCCCATCCGCATGGTTGAGCGATATCCGATCGGGTTGTTAGGGTCTTGCGCCAAGGTCTGACATATCGGTACCCCAACCAGGAGGAAGGCTTTGACGAAGCAGGAGTTCATCCAGAAGGTCGCTCACAAGAGCGGACTTTCGAACCGTGACGCGGGGAAGGCCGTCGATGCTTTCCTGGAGTCCGTGACCGAGGCGCTGAAGGGTGGCGACTCGATCAACTTCACAGGCTTCGGCAAGTTCTCGCCTGCCGCTCGTGCCGCTCGCATGGGTGTGAACCCGCGCACAGGAGAGCGTGTGAGCATTGCAGCAACGACCGTGCCGAAGTTCAGCGCGGGCAGCCAGCTCAAGGCAGCACTCAAGAGCTAGGCGTCCTGCACGAACTGCTTGTAGAGGGCCGCACGGTGCAGACGGAAGCACCGTGCGGCCCTCGCTCGTTCCGGGCCTATCTCTAAGCTGTTCTCGAATGGCCGTTGCGACGCTCACCTTCGGCGACCGGGTCGCCGCAGAGGTCGAACGGAAGCGGAGCCAGCTGGTCGTCGGTCTCGACCCGCGCACGGATCTGCTGCCCGTCGAGCTGCGCGGCGACATCACGCGCTTCTGTTGCGGCATCGTCGACGCAGTCGCTCCGCATGCGGTCGCGGTCAAGCCGCAGCTGGCCTTCTTCGAGGCGCTCGGACCGCCCGGCATGGTCGCCTTCCAGGAGACCTGCGCCTATGCGCGCCGTGCCGGACTGCTCGTGATCGCCGACGGGAAGCGCGGTGACATCGGCTCGACGGCCCGTGCCTACTCGGCCGCCTATCTCGAGGGAGACCAGCCCGTCGCGGATGCGCTGACCGTCAACCCCTGGCTCGGCCGCGAGTCGATCGAGCCCTACCTCGCCGCCGCCCGCCGCTACGGCGCCGGCATCTTCTGCATCGTCAAGACCTCCAACGCGGGCGGCGAGATCCAGGACCTGACGCTCTCCGACGGGCGCCCCGTGTGGCAGCACGTCGCCGCGCTCGTCACCGAGTGGGGCGAGGACCTCGTGGGTGAGCACGGCCTCTCGGCGGTCGGCGCAGTCGTGGGAGCGACGCACCCGCGGGCGGTCAGCGAGGCGCGCAAGCTGCTCCCGCAGGCGATCATCCTGCTCCCCGGGGTCGGAGCGCAGGGGGCCAAGCCCGGCGACCTCGCACGGGCGTTCACGAGCGGCCCGGCGAGCGCGCTCGTCAACGCATCGCGTTCGATCAACTACGCCTTTCGCGATTCGGGCGAGGATTTTCGCGCTGCAGCAGGTGCCGAGGCCGCCCGGCTGAAGAACGAGATATGGAACGTCTCGGGCTGGTAGCGGTAACCGGAAGCCGCAGCTGGCGGCTGTATGCGGGGCCGATCGCCTTCCTGCTCGTCGCCACCCTCGTGGTGGGGCTGCTCCGGGGCCAGATCGGTGGCCGGCACACGACCGCGCCCCCGAAGCGCGCGGTGGTGACGCACACACACCCCAGGCCGCAGGCCCCTGCCCCCAAGCGGGTCTACGTGGTTCGCGCCGGCGACACCCTCGGCGCGATCGCGACGCGGACGGGAATCCCGCTCGACCGGCTCGTGTCGCTGAACCCGAAGGTCTCGCCGACGGCGCTCTTCATCGGCGAGAAGCTCAACCTGCGATGAGAGCGCTCCTCGTCGCCGTCGCGGTGGCGGCGGCGTGCCTGATGGCCGGCTCGGCGACCGCTGCGGCGCCGGCTCCCGATGCTCGCGCCTGGATCGTCGAGAACCCCGTGACCGGCGAGGTGCTCCTGTCCCACGACGCCCGGCGCCGCGTTCCGATCGCGTCGATCACGAAGCTGATGACGGTGATCGTCGCGCTGCAGCACCTCGCGCTCACCGATGTCGTGTCGGTCGACCCGCGCGCCGCCGCAGTCGGCCAGGAGTCGGTCTACCTCCGCGCCGGCCAGGAGATCACGGTCTCCGACCTCGTCAAGGGCGCCATGATCCAGTCCGCCAACGACGCGGCAGATGCGCTTGCGCTTGCCACCGCGCCGAGCTATCCCGCCTTCGCCGAGCTGATGAATGCCAAGGCGAAGGAGCTCGGCCTCACCGACTCGCACTTCGACCGCCCGGACGGCCTCGACGCCGACGACCAGTACTCGAGCGCGCGCGACGTGACGAAGCTCGCTCTCGAGGCGATGAAGATCCCCGCGGTCCGGACGGCCGTCTCCCAGGAGACAGGCGCTCTGGCCGACGGCTTCGAGCTCCACACCTGGGACGACCTGCTCGGAGTCGTCCCGGGCGTGTTCGGCGTCAAGACGGGCCACACCTCGGCGGCCGGCTGGAACCAGGTCGCGGCCGTGCGCGCCGACGGCACCGTGATCTACGCGACGATCCTCGGCAGCCCGTCACGGTCACAGCGCAATGCCGATCTCGAGTCGCTCCTCGCCTACGGCCTCGCCCAGTACCGCCAGGTGAACGCTGTGACCGCTGACAGGTCGTACGCGCAGGTGATGCTGCCCTACGGCCACTCGGCGCTGAACCTCAAGGCCTCCGCTCCACTGCGCACGGTCGTGCGGGTCGGGCAGCCGCTGACCGAGCGCGTCGTCGCGCCGGTCGCCATGTCACTTCCAGTGCAGCGCGGCCAGGTGCTCGGTCACGTGCAGGTGTGGGCCGGCGGCCGCCTCGTCGGCTCGCGTCCGCTCGTAGCGACTCGCGCGGTCTCGGCGCCCGGGCTCGCGGGCCGCATGAAGTGGTACGGCGCGCGTACAGTCCACAACGTCGTAGGCCTGTTCTCCTGATGATCGTCACGGTCACGCTGAATGCAGCCTTCGCGCGAACGATCACCGTTCCCAACTTCCAGCGGGGACAGCGGCATCGCGCGAGCGCCGGCCTGCCCCTCGCCGGCGGCAAGGGGATCAACGTCGCGCGTGCCCTCAAGGCGCTCAACGTCCCCGTGGTCGCGACCGGCTTCGCGGGCGGTCAGGCGGGGCTGCGGATCGTCGAGCGCCTCACCGGCGAGGCGATCCTCAACGACTTCGTGCGCATCGAGGGTGAGTCGCGCACGACGACGGCGGTCGTCGACCCGACCAACCAGAGCTTCACGGAGATCAACGAGTGGGGGCCTGCCGTGAGGCCGGAGGAGCTCGAGCTGTTCGAGGCCAAGCTTCGCTACCTCTCGCAGGGCGCGAGCCTCGTCGTCTTCGCCGGCTCTCTGCCGCGTGGCGTCAACGACGACTACTACGCCGACGCGATCCACGATCTCGCGCGCCGCCAGATTCCCTCGGCGCTCGACTGCGAGGGCGAGCCGCTGCGCATCGGCCTCGAGGGAGAGCCGTTCCTCGTCACGCCGAACCAGGCCGAGGCCGAGGCGCTCGTCGGCCAGGAGTTCCACGACGACGAGGATTTCGTGCTCGCGCTCGACCAGATCGCCGACCGCGGCGCGCGCAACGTGCTGATCACGACCGAGGGCGGCTGCTACGCGCTGCTGCGCGAAGACAAGACGGTGCACCGTTACCGGGCCGACGCGCCGCGCGTCGAGGCGATCTCGCGGGTCGGGAGCGGCGACACGCTGCTGGCCGGGTTCGCCGCCGCCTGGGCGGCGGGCCGCGGGTACGACGAGGCGCTGCGCGAAGGAGTCGCCGCCGGCGCGGCCTCGACGCTCGAGCTCGGCGCCGGGGCCTTCGATCCGCGCGAATCGCACCGCCTGCACGCCGGTGTCACCGTGACGGAGCTGGCCGAGGTCGCAACGCTCTAGGGCGTCGCAACGTCAGCCACCGCGGCCGGTATCGTGTCGCGATGGAGATCGGGAGAGTCGAGCGGCTGGACGATTCCGCGCTCGATCGGTCCGAGAAGTTCGCCAAGGAAGGGCTCACCTTCGATGATGTCCTGCTGGTGCCGGCGGAGTCCGCGGTGCTGCCGAACGACGTCTCGACCGCGACCCGCCTGACCCGCACGATTGCGCTCGAGATCCCGGTCGTCTCGGCCGCGATGGACACCGTGACCGAGGCGCGGATGGCGATCGCGCTCGCCCGCGAGGGCGGGATCGGGATCGTGCACCGGAACCTCTCGATCGCCGACCAGGTGGCCGAGGTGGACAAGGTGAAGCGCTCCGAGTCCGGGATGATCGTCGAGCCGCTCACGCTGCCGCCGACCGCGCTCGTCGCCGACGCGCTCGAGCTGATGGAGCGCTACCACGTCTCCGGCGTCCCGATCACGGATGCGACCGGGCGCCTCGTCGGGATCTTGACCAACCGCGACCTGCGGTTCGAGAAGGACGTGAAGCAGCCTGTCTCCGCCGTCATGACGAGCGCGAATCTCGTCACGGCGCCGGTCGGCACGAGCCTCGCCGACGCCGAGAGGCTCCTGCACCAGTACCGGATCGAGAAGCTCCCCGTCGTCGACGCGAACGGGATCATCAAGGGCTTGATCACCGTCAAGGACATCCAGAAGCGCATCGAGTTCCCCCAGTCGACGAAGGATCCGCATGGCCGTCTTCGGGTCGGCGCCGCCGTGGGCGTCGGGCCCGACGCGATCGAGCGCGCCCAGGCACTCGTCGATGCCGGTGCGGACGTGCTCGTCGTCGACACGGCGCATGGCCACTCCCGCGGCGTCGTCGAGATGGTCGCGCGGATCAAGGGCCTCTCCGGCGAGTTCGAGGTGGTGGCAGGGAACATCGCGACCGGAGACGCGGCCGAGGCGCTGATCGACGCCGGCGCCGACGCGGTGAAGGCCGGGATCGGCGCCGGGGCGATCTGCACGACCCGGATCGTCGCCGGCGTGGGCGTGCCGCAGCTCACGGCGGTCCACGATGTCGTCGAGGTCGCGTCCGCGCACGGCGTGCCCGTGATCTGCGACGGAGGGATGGTCTCCTCGGGTGACGTCGCGAAGGCGATCGCCGCCGGGGCGGACACCGTGATGCTCGGTGGGATGCTGGCCGGCAGCGACGAGGCGCCCGGAGACGTCGTCTTCTCGCACGGGGAGCGCTACAAGGAGTACCGCGGCATGGGCTCGATCGGCGCGATGAAGGCCCGCGGCTACTCGAAGGACCGCTACTTCCAGGGCGACGTCGAGGATGTCGAGAAGCTCGTCCCCGAAGGGATCGAGGGCCGCGTTCCCTACAAGGGCGGCCTGGACGGCCTCGTGCACCAGATCGTCGGCGGCCTCCGCCAGGCGATGGGCTACTGCGGCGCGCCGACCATCGACGCGATGAAGCAGGCGCGGTTCATCCGGATCACCGGGGCCGGATTGCGAGAGTCGCATCCCCACGACATCACGATCACCAAGGACGCACCCAATTACCGCCGGAGCTGAGGTCGTCCAGCTGAGGACGGAGCCGCTCCCGGAGGAGCGCCCGGTCCTGGTGCTCGACTTCGGCGGCCAGTACTCGCAGCTGATCGCGCGTCGCGTCCGCGAGGCCCGCGTGTTCTCCGAGCTCGTGTCGCACAAGGCGACGGCGGCCGAGATCGCACGGCGCAACCCGGTGGCGCTGATCCTCTCGGGCGGGCCTGCCTCGGTCTACGCCGACGGAGCCCCGAAGTGCGATCCGGCGATCTTCGAGCTCGGGATCCCGACGCTCGGCATCTGTTACGGCATGCAGCTGATGGCGCTCGAGCTCGGCGGCCGCGTCGACCGCACGGGCGTCGGTGAGTTCGGCAAGGCCGAGCTCCATGCCGGCGACAGCGCGCTCTTCAAGGATCTGCCCGCCGACCAGACCGTCTGGATGAGTCACCGGGACAGCGTCGTCGCCCCGCCCGCGGGGGCGCGGGTCGTCGGGAGCTCGGGCTCGACGCCGATCGGCGCGTTCGAGGACCCCGACCGGGGGCTGTACGGCATCCAGTTCCACTGCGAGGTCGTCCACACCCCGCACGGGCAGGACGTGCTGAAGAACTTCCTCTACGGCGTCGCCGGCGCCTCGCCGGCGTGGACGCCCGCCGCTGTGATCGAGGAGCAGGTCGAGCGGATCCGCGCGCGCGTCGGCCGCGACCGCGTGCTCTGCGGACTGTCGGGCGGCGTCGACAGCGCCGTCGCTGCGCTGCTCGTCCACAAGGCGGTCGGCGACCAGCTCACCTGTGTCTTCGTCGACCACGGCTTTCTTCGCAGGGACGAGGCTTCCCAGGTCGTCGAGACCTTCGACGGGCACTTCCACGTCCCGCTCGTGCACGTTCAGGCGCAGGAGCGCTTCCTCTCGAGGCTCGAGGGCGTGACCGACCCGGAGGACAAGCGCAAGCGGATCGGCGCGGAGTTCATCCGCGTCTTCGAGGACGAGGCGCGCAAGCTCGGGGACGTGACCTGGCTCGTCCAGGGCACGCTCTACAGCGACGTGATCGAGTCGGGTGGCGACGCGGGAGTCGCGGAGTCGATCAAGAGCCACCACAACGTCGGCGGCCTGCCCGCCGACATGAAGATGAAGCTCGTCGAGCCGCTGCGGATGCTCTTCAAGGATGAGGTGCGCCGAGTCGGAGAGGAGCTCGGGATGCCCGAGCGGATGGTCTGGCGCCAGCCGTTCCCGGGGCCGGGGCTCGCGATCCGGATCATCGGCGAGGTCACATCCGAACGGCTCGAGACGCTCCGCGAAGCGGACGCGATCCTGCAGGAGGAGATCCGCAAGGCCGGCCTCTACCGCGACCTCTGGCAGTCCTTCGCCGTCTTGCCGGCGATCCGCTCGGTCGGCGTGCAGGGCGACTCCCGCACGTACGGCTACCCGATCGCGATCCGCGCCGTCACCTCGGAGGACGCCATGACCGCCGACTGGGCGCGGCTTCCCTACGACCTGATCGAGACCGTCGCCTCCCGGATCGTCAACGAGATCCCGGCCGTCAACCGCGTCGTCCTCGACGTCACCTCGAAACCGCCGGCCACGATCGAGTGGGAATGATCCCGAGCCGCGGCCGGCTCGCTCTCGCCGGCTGCCTCGCGCTCGTGCTCGTGCCATCCGCGGCCGCGAGGACGAGGACGATCGTGGTCACCTCGGACACGGTGACGCTCCGGACGCATGACATCGGGGCGAAGGGGGCCAGCACGGGGGACACGGTCGTCTACCGCGACCGGCTCCTGAATGCCGCCGCGCAGTTCGGCAAGCAGAAGGGCGCTCTCGTCGGCTCCGACGCCGGCACGCTGACCTTCACGAGCGCGAACACCGCCACGTTCAAGGGAACCGCCCGGCTACCCGGCGGAACCCTGAGGATCTCCGGCGAGGTCTACACCTCCACGACGCACGAGGTCGTGTTTCAGGTCACGAGCGGCACGGGCGCCTTCGCCGGCCAGACGGGCACGCTGACCGTCGGCACCGCGAAGAATCACGTCCTGAACACCTACCGCCTCTCGAGCAGTGCCGCGCCCATCGCCTGAGGGCATGAGATCGATGCAAGCGGGGCTTCGAATGCGGCAATATGTCGGGATGAATATTCCGGTCGGGGCTGCGATCCTCGCGCTGCTCGCACTCGTTCTCACCCCGATCGCGCAGGCGCAGACGGTGACGATCCAGCTCACCTCCGTGACGACCGTCGCCCAGCAGCACGACACGAAGCCGCTCGGCGCCAGCAAGGGCGACTCGATCGACTTCAAGGACCTGCTCCTGAACCGCGTCGCCCAATTCGGGAAGGCGAAGACCAAGCCCGTCGCCTGGGATGCGGGCGAGATCGTCTACAAGAGCAAGACCGTGCCGGTGATCAAGTGCATCGCGACCTTCCCCGGCATCGGGACGATCACCTACAGCGGGCGGTTCACCGCCCGTGCCGACGGGACCACCGTCGTGCCGATCATCAGCGGCACAGGTGCCTTCAAAGGCGCGACCGGCACGGTCACGATCGGCAAGGGCGAGAAGAGCGCCCCCAACATCTATCTCCTCCACGTCCCTCACGCGATCGACATCCACGGTCGCGGAACAGTTGCTTAGCACGGGGGAGCATTAAACACGGGGGAGCACCTCCGGTTCTCCCCCGTGGGCCCCCTCTCCGACATCTTGCGGCTCGCACCGTAGGCGCTTTCGGGTCGTCCGCCTGGGCGCGCCTCGGGTAGCCCACTGCCGGGATGGTTCGGTTTGCCTGCGATGGGCTCAGGCTCCGCTTAGCTCGGGCACCGGCTGAGCCGGTGCCCGAGCCATAAGTTCTGCTCACGCCGGGTCGGGATCGGCGGTCGGGCGTGGGGCTGAGGCCAGCGATCTGGTGAAGCGCTGGATCAGCTCGCCGATGTCGGGATGACGGTCGGGCTGCCAGTCTCGGACCAGGTCCTTCACGTCGCTACGGCCCAGGTCGGCGAGTTGGACAGCGGTCTGCTCGCCGGCCGGGGTGAGCGCCTCCGACGCCGGTTCGACGAGCGCGCGCCGGCGCAGGCCGATCACGATCGGCTCGAAGCCTCCGGCGATCAGCTCGTGCCGGGTGTCGGTGTCGCCTGCTGCCTGCTCGTGCAGGCGTAACAGGAGCCAGGTCTCCGAAGCGTCGAGCCCGGCCGGGGCCTGGGCGCCCAGGTGCTCGTAGAAGCGGTTGCGGTACTGCTTGCGCGCGCGGTTGCTCAGCATCGTCTCGAGCTCGTCGATCGAGGTCGTCTCGCGCGGGGCGGCGAAGCTGTCGCCGATCCCCTGCTCGGCCACCGTGTCACGCAGCGGCCGCTCCTCCAGGAACCAGGTGATCACGAATCCCGAGACGGCGACAGCGGCGGCGATCAGGAACACGGGACGCAGCGCAGCCGCATACGCGGCGATATACGGATCGCGGATCGCAGCCGGAAGCTGGTCGATCTGGCTGGGCCCGAGCCTCGCCGGCAGCCGGCCGGCCACCCCCGGCGGGAGCCTTCCGGCAAGCTCCGAGGCCAGCTTGTTCGAGAAGATCGCGCCGAAGAGCGGCACTCCGATCGTCCCGCCCATCGAGCGGAACAAGGTCGCGCGTCGAGGTCGCGACGCCGAGGTTCTCGTAGTCGACCGCGTTCTGGACGGCGAGCACGAGCACCTGCATCACGAAACCGAGGCCGAACCCGACGACGAGCATGTAGAGGTCGGCGAGGAACAGGCTCGTCCCGACGCCGAGCCGCGAGAGCAGTAACAGGCCGACGACCATCAGCCCCGTGCCGAGGATCGGGAAGAGCTTGTAGCGGCCGTAGCGCGTGATCAGCTGGCCGCTGCCGATCGAGGCGATCAGCACTCCCGCCATCAGCGGCAGCATCTGCAGGCCCGACTCGGTCGGGCTCGAGCCGCGCACCACCTGGAGGTACAGCGGCAGATAGGTGACCGAGCCGAAGAGCGCCATCCCGACGATGAAGCCGACGATGCTCGCGACGCTGAACACGCGCGACCTGAAGAGCCGGAGCGGCACGAGCGGCTCGGCCGCGTACCGCTCCGCCACGATGAAGCCGATCGACATCGCGATGCTGAGCCCGAGCAGGATCAGCATCGGCGTGGACCACCAGCCGTACGTCGTCCCGCCGAGGCTCGTGTAGAGGACGATCGAGGACAGGCCGCCCGCGAGCAGCGCCATTCCCAGGTAGTCGAGCTTGTGCCGGGCACGGGTCAGTGGGGCGTTCAGCACGAGCTGGAGCACGACGAACGCCGCGATCCCGATCGGGACGTTGATGTAGAAGATCCAGCGCCACGAAAGGTGGTCGACGAAGAGCCCGCCGATCAGCGGCCCGACCACGGTCGACACCCCGAACACCGCCCCCATCAGCCCCGAGTACCGCCCCCGCTCCCGCGGTGACACGATGTCGCCGATCACCGCCTGCGTGCTCACGAGCAACGCGCCGCCGCCGAGGCCCTGTAGGGCGCGGAACCCGATCAGCTCGGTCATGTTCTGGCTCAGACCGCAGAGCGCCGAGCCGATCAGGAAGACGACGAGCGCTCCCTGGAGCACCAGCTTCCGGCCGACCATGTCGCCGAGCTTCCCGGCTATCGGGGTCGAGATCGTCGAGGCCAGCAGGTAGGCGGTGACGACCCAGGAGAGCTTCTCGATCCCGCCGAGGCTTCCCACGATCGTCGGCAGTGCGGTCGCGACGATCGTCGAGTCGAGCGACGCGAGCAGCATCACGAGCATCAGCGCCCCGAAGATCGGGCGCACGCGCACCTCCGCCCCGTTCATTCGACCGTCAGCCCCGCTCGCATCCGAGCCGGAGCATGCCATGCGTCCGTCTGCGTTGTGGGCTACTCTGACACCGGTGTCGAAAAGGGCACCACGGCGTCAGGACGGCGCCAACGCGTTACAACCGCGACGAGGCGGAGTTGGCCTCGTCGGGGGCCGACGCCGCCAGGAGGTGATCATTGGCAATCAGAGCCACTGGCAGCAAGTCGAGGAAGACCAAAGCCGCCGTCGACGAGGCTGCAGAGATGTCGGCGGTCGAGCCTGATCAGGTCGCGCTCCGCGCGTACGAGATCTACGAGTCCGAGGGGGGAGATCCCCTCGAGAACTGGCTTCGCGCGGAACGTGAGCTCGGCGTCGTGCCGGAGATGGCAGCCGCCGCGGCTTGACCCGCCGTTTCGTTCGGCCCGGCGGTCGGGGGCGCCGGGCCGAACGACGCTCTCCTCGGGCTTTCAGAGCTCGAGCGCCGGGTACCGGCCGCGCACCGCGTCGACGAACCCGGCCAGCAGGTCGGCCAGGTCGGCGTCCTCGATCTCGAGCACGTTCTCCGCGTTCCGCTCGCCGGAGCGCGAGAGATTGAACGACCCCACGAACACGGTGTCGTCGACGACCGTCACCTTCGCGTGCATGAAGTCGTGGACGTCGCCGGCGCCGTAGGGCGTCGAATGCTTGGCCGAGAACCCGGCTCCGGCGAGATGGTGGATGAGCGGCACCTTCCACGCGCCGCGGCTCGCGGCCCACTGACGGGCGACATCGGCCATCTGGGTTCCGTCGACGCACCCGGCCACGTCGAGCTTGCCCGTGACGATCGCCCCGGCCACGGCGCCGACCACGGGCGGCGTCGTGAGCACCGGTGAGCACAGCCGGATCCGCCGCTTCGCGCGGCCGACCAGCTGCGCGATCCGGTGCGAGAGATCCTCGCCATGGCCGGGCGTGAACCAGGCCCGGACGCCGTCGCGCCACTCGGGCTCGACCGTGCCCGTCCCCTGGGCCGTGCCTGCGCGGGCGATCTGGTCGAAATCGCGGTGGAAGTCCGCGGCGAGCGCGTGGGAGTCGACGACGACGATCACGTTCTCCTGCCTCGTGAAGGAGTCGTCGCTCCAGTTCATCGAGCCCGTCCAGACCGATTCACCGTCGCGAACCATGTACTTGTGGTGCATCAGGTCAGGGACGCCGGCGATCGGCAGCGCGTCGACCGGGAGGGCCGCGATCAGCTCCTCGTCCGGCGCCGGGGGCGGCGGCACCGGCACGACCCGCGCGTGGTCGACGTTGTAGGCGAGCCGGATGTACACGCCGCGCGCCGCCGCACGGCGGATCGCATCGACCACCACGGCGCTCGTCTCGGGCCCGAGGTCGAAGTCGTACTGGGCAAGGTCGAGCGTGCGCTTCGCACGGTCGATGAACCCGGCCACGGCCGCGGCGATCTCGAGCGCAGGCTGGCCGCCGTCGGTCAGAGTACGGATCGTGATCTCGGGTTTCATCGAGCGGCTCGTCGACGCCCGGATCGGCGCCACGTTCAACTTCTATCGCGACGGCGACCGCGCCGCACTTCTGCGCGACCGGCTCGGCGCGTATCTCGAGTCCCGGGTCGATGCGCAACTGCTGCTCGTCGCCGAGGCTCCGGGTTATCGAGGCGCCCGCATCTCCGGGCTCCCGCTGACGTCGGAGCGACAGCTCACGGGCACCGGGCCGGCCGAGGCGACCGCCACGATCGTTCACTCGGCGCTGCACGACCTCGGCCTTTCCGACCGTGTGTTGCTCTGGAACGTCGTCCCGACCCACCCCGGGGACCAGCGCTCGAACCGGCGGCCCAGCCGCGCCGAGGTCGAGGCCGGCCTGCCGTTCGCCCGGGAGCTCGCCCGGGGGCGGCGCGTCGTCGCAGTGGGCAGGATCGCCCACGGCGCGTTCGGCGGCGACTACGTCAGGCATCCTGCCCGCGGCGGAGCACGCGACTTCCGCCGTGGGCTTGCTCTCGCTGGTACCATCGCCTGAGCGCGGACCCCGTTTGCGCCTATTTTGAGTGCCCTTGCGATGAAGACCTACAGCGCCAAGCCTGGCGAGATAACACGCGACTGGTACGTCGTCGATGCCGATGGTCAGACCCTCGGCCGTCTCGCGACGCAGATCGCCGACCGGCTGCGCGGCAAGGGCAAGCCGCAGTTCACTCCGCATGTCGACACCGGCGACTTCGTCGTCGTGGTCAACGCGGAGAAGATCGCGGTCACCGGCAAGAAGCTCGAGGACAAGATGTACTACCGCCACTCCGGCTACCCGGGTGGGCTGAAGGTTCGCCCGCTGAAGGAACAGCTCGAGCGGCGCCCGACCGAGGTGCTCCGGAAGGCCGTCAAGGGCATGCTTCCGAAGAACAAGCTCAGCCGCCATCAGCTGACCAAGCTGAAGATCTACGCCGGCCCCGAGCATCCCCATACCGCGCAGGAGCCCAAGCCCTTCTGATGGCAGGCACAGTCTGATGGCAGAAGCAGCGCAGTACCTCGGCACGGGCAAGCGGAAGACGTCGGTCGCCCGCGTGATCCTTCGCCCCGGCGACGGGAAGACGTGGATCAACGGGAAGGACATCGACACCTACTTCCCGCGGCTCTCGCACCGCAAGGCGATCATGGCGCCGCTCGAGACCTCCGAGCTCGCCGGCCAGTACGACCTCCGCGTGCGCGTTCACGGCGGCGGCCCCTCGGGCCAGGCCGGCGCGGTGCGTCACGGGATCGCGCGCGCTCTCGTCGAGATCAACCCCGATTTCCGCATCATGCTGAAGCGGCAGGGCTTCCTCACGCGCGACGCCCGCAAGGTCGAGCGCAAGAAGGCCGGCCTGCACAAGGCGCGTAAGGCGCCGCAGTTCAGCAAGCGCTAAGTCTCCGAGGCGGGCAGGTCGATTAGGAGCGCGCGCTGCCGGGTAAGCATGCGCTCGTGTTCGAGTTGTCGGCGGACAGCACCATCACTAACCTCCCGCCGATGAGTCGGCGCTACTTCGGGACCGACGGCGTACGTGGCATCGCCGGCGAGTTCGTCACAGCCGACCTCGTCGAGCGGCTGGGTCGTGCCGCCGTGCTCTGGAGTGGCGCCAAGCGAGTTCTCGTCGGACGCGACACGCGCGGCTCGGGTGTCGAGCTCGAGGGCGCGGTCGCGATCGGCGTCGCGTCGGCGGGAGCGACCGCGGTCATGGGCGGGATCCTTCCGAGCGGCGCCGTCGCGCTCGGGGCGCTCGACCTCGGGATCGTGATCACGGCGTCGCACAACCCGCCGGAGTACAACGGCGTCAAGTTCTTCCAGGCCGGCGGCCGGAAGCTCACCGACGAGGACGAGGAGGAGATCGAGAGCCTGCTCGACGCACCGCCCGCAGCGAGGCACGGCAAGATCGAGCCCGCCCAGGCCGCGGGGGCGAGCTACGTCGACTACGTCCTCGAGCAGTTCGGCTCCGACCTGACCGGCCTCGACCTGGTGGTCGACTGCGCGAACGGGGCGTACTCGCTGCTCGGCCCCGAGGCCTTCGAGCGGCTCGGAGCCCGCGTGCATGCGATCGGCAGCTCACCGGACGGAACGAACATCAACACCGGCTGCGGCGCCACCGACACGGCGCTGCTCGAGCGGGAGGTGGTCGCAAGAGGCGCGGCGCTCGGGATCGCCTTCGACGGCGACGGCGACCGGATCGTCGCGGTCGACGAGCGTGGCCAGGTGATCGACGGCGACGGCATCATCGCGATCCTCGCGCTCGACCTGGGCGTCGACCTCGTCGCCGTGACCCAGATGACGAACCTCGGCTTCCACGCGCTCATGAGCGAGCACGGAATCCGGGTGGTCACGACCGATGTCGGGGACCGTTACGTGCTGGAGGCGCTCGAAGAGCACGGCGGCGTGCTCGGAGGCGAGCAGTCGGGCCACGTGATCTATCTCCGCGGACACGTCACCGGCGACGGGCTGGCCGCCGGGCTCCTGCTCTGCGCTGCACTCAAGGGGCGCAAGCTGAGCGAGGCAGCCTCCGCGCTGACCCGCTACTTCCAGTGCAAGGAGAACGTTCGCGTCACGTCGAAGGAGATCACCCAGCCCGTCCTCGAGGCAGTCGAGCGCGCCAACGCCGAGCTCGGCGACGAAGGGCGAATCCTCGTCCGTGCCTCCGGGACGGAGCCCATCATTCGCGTCCTCGTGGAGGCCCGAAACGGCGATCTGGCAAAAAAGGCCTGTGGTACCATCGCAAGGCTTGTCGAGAGCGAGCTCGGCTGATTCGCAACCGCAAGAGCCACCTCTTGCACTAGCGGGACTGGCCGGGCTTTTTGCGTTCCAGCAACGAGTTTCCAACGTCATGACCGAGTCCACACAAGCGACAAGCTCGGCTTAGGAAGGAGCGTCCAGCATGTGCGGGATCATCGGATACGTCGGATCGAGGCCGTCCAAGGATTTGCTGATCGCCGGTCTGGAGCGCCTCGAGTTCAGGGGCTACGACTCGGCCGGGATCGCCCTGCTCGAGGACGACGGGCTCGAGTACGTCCGCGCCGTCGGCCCGCTCAGCAACCTGAAGGCCGCGACCGGCAGCAACGGCTCCCATTCCACGACCGGGGTCGGCCACACGCGCTGGGCGACCCACGGCGGCGTGAACGAGGACAACGCACACCCGCTCACGGGCTGCGAGGACGCCAAGCTCGCGATCGTCCTCAACGGGATCGTCGAGAACTACCGCGAGCTCAAGGCCGAGCTCGAGAGCGCCGGGCACATCTTCTCGTCCGAGACCGACGCCGAGGTGGTCGCGCACCTGCTCGAGAGCGTGTACGACGGCGACCTGCTCGAGGCCGTCCGCGACGTCTACGGCCGGCTCGTCGGCCACTTCACCTTTGTCGTGATCCATCACGACGAGCCCGACCGCCTCGTCGGCGTGCGCCGCGACACGCCGATGGTGATCGGCATCGGCAACGGCGAGAACTTCCTCGCCTCGAACCTCTCCGCATTCCTCTCCGAGACCCGTCGCGTCGCCTACCCGAACAACGGCGAGATCGTCGAGGTCACGCCCGGCGGCGTGCGCATGATCAGCGCCGAGGACGGCAGCCCGATCGAGATCGAGGAGATCCAGATCGACTGGGACGAGGAGGTCGCCGAGCGCGAGGGCTTCGAGACCTTCATGCTCAAGGAGATCTACGAGCAGCCCGAGGGCTTCGAGGTCACGATCGGCGACCGGGTCCGGCACGGGGCTCTCGTCCAGGACGGCCTCGGGATGGACGCGGACGACCTGCGCGCGCTGCGGCGGATCGTTATCGTCGCGTGCGGCACCGCCTATCACGCCGGCGTCGTCGGTCGATACGTGATCGAGGAGTGGGGCCGCCTTCCGGTCGAGCCGGACATCGCGAGCGAGTGGATCTACCGCAACCCGGTGATCGGCCCGGACACGCTCGTGATCGGCATCTCGCAGTCGGGCGAGACCCGCGACACGATCCAGGCGATGAAGCTCGCGCGGGAGCTCGGCGCGCGCACCGTTGCGATCACGAACCAGATGGGCTCGCAGATCACCCGCGAGGTCGACTCGTCGCTCTACACGCGCACCGGCCTCGAGGTCGGCGTCGCAGCGACGAAGACGTTCTCTGCGCAGGTGGGGCTGATGTACCTGATCGGCCTCGAGCTCGCCCGTGTCCGCCAGACGCTGCCGCCCGCCGAGATCGAGTTCATCCTCGACGAGGTCTACCGGCTGCCGCAGAAGATGCGCGAGTTCCTCAGCCGGAGCCACCCGATCGACGAGATCGCGACGAAGTTCTACCGCGACCCGTTCTTCCTCTTCCTCGGCCGCCACATCGGCCTTCCGGTCGCCCTCGAAGGCGCGCTCAAGCTGAAGGAGATCTCCTACATCCCGACCGAGGCCTACTCGGCCGGCGAGATGAAGCACGGGCCGATCGCCCTGCTCGAGGAAGGCACTCCGGTCGTGGTCGTCGCCACGCGGATGAACACCGTGTACGACAAGGTCGTCTCGAACATCCAGGAGACCCGTGCCCGCGGGGCGCACGTGATCGCGATCGCGACCGAGGGCAACGAGGAGATCCAGCACCACGCCGACGACGTGATCTACATCCCCGACTCGCCCGCCTTCCTGCAGGCTGTGCTCGCGACCCTGCCGTTGCAGCTCCTCGCCTACCGCATCGCTCGCCTGCGAGGGCTGAACGTCGACCAGCCGCGGAACCTGGCGAAGACAGTCACCGTCGAGTAGCTCTCAGCTCGCGGAAGGGTAGTCCGGCCGGCCCACCCCGTTGGAGGGGGAGCACGGCCGCGGCCCGGAGCGCCGGTTTTCCCGCAACCAGCGGGATACCTCGATCGAGGGAATTCGCGCAGGTACCCCGGAAGGGGTAGGAGGCCCGGCGATCTTGCCAATACGGTGAGCCTGCTCGCAAGGACGCGGCGACAAACCGAGTGAGACACCGAGGGGGGCGAGACGTTGCGGCAGCTGGTCGTGAACAGGAGTTGGGGGGCGAGCGGCAAGGCGAGCTTGTCGCTGGCGTTCTCGGCCATTGCCGCGGTGATCGTGCTCGGCTCCCCCTCGGTGGTCGCCGGCGCGTCCGGGAGCTACGACCCGGCATCGGACGGCTACTCGATGGCCAACGTCGACGGTCAGACCGGCGCCTCGGCCTGGTGGGATGCCGGCTATACCGGGGCAGGGGTCGACGTCGCCGTCATCGATACCGGCGTCACTCCCGTTCCGGCGCTCAGCGATCCGGGCTCGGTCGTCTACGGCCCCGACCTCTCGCTCGACTCTCAGTCGCCCGCGCTGCGCAACCTCGACGGCTTCGGCCACGGCACATTCATCGCCGGGCTGATCGCCGGCCACGATCCGTCACTTACGGCGCCCTACTCGATGGGGCCCGCCACTGCGTACCGCGGGATCGCTCCGGACGCGCGCATCGTCAGCCTCAAGGTGGGGGCCGCCGACGGAAGCGCCGACGTCACCCAGGTGATCGCCGCGATCGACTGGGTCGTCCAGCACGCGCACGATCCCGGCTTCAACATCCGCGTGATCAACCTCTCCTACGGGACGAATTCCCGGCAGAGCTATACCGCCGATCCGCTCGCCTTTGCCGCCGAGCAGGCGTGGAAGCACGGGATCGTCGTCGTCGCGTCGGCCGGGAACACCGGCTACCAGCGCGGCCACGGCGCCCCGGGCCTCGCCGATCCGGCCTACGACCCGTACGTGATCGGCGTCGGCGGCATCGACACGAACGGGACAGCCTCGACCGGTGACGACGCCGTCGGCTCGTTCTCGGCAAGCGGCTGCCCCGGCTGCAAGCGGCCCGACCTCGTCGCACCGGGAGCGCACCTCCAGGGCCTCCGCGTTCCCGGCTCCTTCATCGACGACTCGAGCCCGCCCGGCATCCTCGACGGCAGCTACCTCCGCGGCTCCGGCACCTCCGAGGCGACTGCGCTCACCTCCGGCGCCGTGGCTCTCATCCTCCAGCGCTACCCGGGCCTCACGCCGGATCAGGTGAAGCGCTTCATCCTCCGGGGCGCCGCCAGGATCCACGGCACGAGCCCCAACGATCAGGGCGGGGGAGAGCTCGACCTGAACGCCCTTCTCTCGGCGACGCCGCCGATCTCGGGCAAGGCGGCACAACCGGCGCACTACGACGACTCGACCGGCACCGGCTCGCTCGAGGAGGCCCGCGGCACCGACCACGTCAGCCTCGGCGGGGTCGTGCTCCAGGGGGCCATCGATATCTTCGGGCAGCCGTTCGACGCGAGGGCGGAGGCCGCTGCCGAGGCCGCCGCCGACTCGTGGTCGGGCGAGACCTGGAACAGCAACAGCTGGAGCAGCAACAGCTGGTCGACCAACTCCTGGAGCGGGAGCTCGTGGTCGAGCAACTCATGGTCGAGCAACAGCTGGTCGGCCAGCTCGTGGAGCAGCAACTCGTGGTCGGGAAGCAGCTGGAGCAGCAACAGCTGGTCGTCAGCCGGTTGGAGCTAACCGCGGCGTGTTGCGCTCCGGCCCGCGGCGATCGTCCGCCCAACAGGAGCTGCGGGGATCGTCCGCGGTCAGCGGATAGCTGACGTGGCGAGCACGCGTACGAGCGGCATCGCACGGACCCGGCGGGGCGTCTTCGGTTTCGCGCCGATCTGGGTCTACAACGCCATCCTGCTCGCCGCGGGGGTGGCGCTCTGGAGCGAGGTTCTCCGCCGCCTCGACCCGCAGCCGCTGATCGCCGGCCCCGTGCCGTGGTGGGCAATCGCCCTGGTCTTCTACCTGACCGAGGCGTACGTCGTGCATGTGCAGGTCCGGCGTGAGGCGCACACGATCTCGCTCAGCGAGGTCGGTCTCATCCTCGGGCTGTACCTCCTCTCGCCGGGCGGGCTCCTCGTGGCCCAGCTCGTCGGCTCCGCGGCGGCGCTGGCAGTCGTGCGCCGCCAGCGGGCTGCGAAGCTCGTCTTCAACCTCGCTCAGCTCTCGCTGACGACATCGGTTGCAGTGATCGTGTTCCGGGTGGTCGCGGGCCACGGCGATGCCTTCGGCGTCGCCGGCTGGCTCGGCGCCATTGCGGCCGCGTCGGCTGCGTCGATCGTCGGCATCCTCCTCGTCGCCGGTGCGATCGGAATCGCCGAAGGCAGCCTCGAGCCCCGAAGGCTCCCCGTCGCGGCGGGGATCTCGATCGTCTCGACGGTGGGCGTCTCGACGGTGGTGCTGATCGGGATCGAGCTGGCACGCGAGGATCGCCGCGCTCTCGTGCTCCTGGTGCTCCCGGTCGCAATCGGGATCGCGGCGATCCGCGCCTTCGCCAACCAGGCGAAGCGCCACGACCACCTCGAGTTTCTGTACGAGTCGATGAAGGCGACGCAGGGGGCGCCCGAGTTCAGCCTCGCGGTCGGCCAGCTGCTCGTCGCCGTCAGGCAGCTCGTCCGGGCCGAGTACGCCGAGATCTTCCTGCTCGCGGCCGGCTCCCAGCCGGGGCTGAGGAGCACCCTGGGCGCTCAGGGCGAGATGAACGCCCATGCAGACGTCCTGAGCCTCGCGGACGCCCAGGTGCTGGCGGCGCTCGGGGCGGGGCCGGATGCGATCTTGCTGTCCTCCTCGCGTGTGCCGCACTCGCTCGACGGCTACCTTGCGGCGCGGACACTGCCCGACGCGATCATCGGCTCGCTTCGCGGCGAGGACGGCGTCTTCGGCCTGGTGATCGTCGGCGACCGCTCGGGGGACGTCGTCTCGTTCAGCTCGGACGACAAGCGCCTGTTCGAGACGTTCGTCAACCACGCGAGCGTCATGCTCGAGAACGGGCGCCTCGAGCGCTCGCTGGCCGAGGTGACGGACCTGAAGGACCAGCTGCGCCACCAGGCCTTCCACGACGTTCTCACCGGGTTGCCGAACCGGGCCCTCTTCACCGAGCGGGTCGAAGCAGCGATGGCTCGCGGCGACGGCACCGCTGCGGTGCTGTTCCTCGATCTCGACGACTTCAAGGCGATCAACGACACGCTCGGTCACGCGGTCGGCGACGAGCTGCTCGCCGAGGTCGGCCTCCGCGTGCAGCGCGCCGTGCGGCCGGCGGACACGGCGGCGCGCCTCGGCGGGGACGAGTTCGCCGTGCTGCTCGACACGACCGATCGCCGCGGAAGCGAGGTGGTCGCCGAGTCGCTGCTCCGTGCCCTCCGCAGGCCTCTGATGCTTCGAGGGCGCGAGGCACGCGTACATGCAAGCATCGGGATCGCTCCGGCTTCGTCCGCGGCAAGCGCCGACGAGCTCCTGCAGAACGCCGACGTCGCGATGTACGCGGCGAAGACCATCGGCAAGCACTGCTTCGTCCACTACAGGCCGAGGATGCACGCCCGGGTTCGCCGCCGGCTCGAGTTCGCGGCCGCGCTACAGGGCGCGGTCGAGCGTGACGAGATCGTGACCGTCTTCGAGCCGATCATCGATCTGCGGGACGGCCGCGTCGTCGGCTTCGAGGCCCTCGCACGCTGGAACTCCCCCGTGCGCGGGCTCGTCCAGCCGGCGGACTTCATCCACGTGGCCGAGGAGATCGGGGTGATGCCCGAGATCGGCCTCAGCATCCTGCGCCGCGCTTGCCTGGCCGCACGCCACTGGATCGACGAGTATCCGGCCCACCGCGACGTCACGGTGTCGGTCAACCTCTCGCCGAGTGAGCTGGCCGCGGAGAAGCTCGCGGACAACGTCGCCCGGGCCCTCTTCGAGGCCCGGCTCCCGGCCGAGAAGCTGATGCTCGAGATCACGGAAAGCGATGTGATGTGGGACATCGACATCGCTCATAGGCGCATGGACGAGCTCCGCGCCCTCGGCGTCAAGCTCGTCCTCGACGACTTCGGCACGGGGCGCTCGTCGCTGGAACGGCTCGACACCTTCCCGCTCGACGCAGTCAAGATCGCAAAGCCGTTCGTCGACCGGCTGCTCGATCCGTCGAGCGAGTCCAGCTTCATCGACGCGTTCGTCAGCCTCGCGCAGTCGCTGGACGTCCAGTGCATCGCGGAGGGGATCGAGGACGCCGCCCAGGTCCCGATGCTGCTCGACCGCGGATGCTCGCTCGGGCAGGGATTCCATTTCGCTCCGCCGATGAACGAGGCGGAGCTCGCCCGGTTCCTGGGCGCCGCTTCGGTGCCGTTGCGCCAGCTCGGCTAACGCCTACGCGGCGAGGGACGAGCTCGTCTCGGCGCCGACCTCGAGCGCCGTTGCGACGAACGCCCGGGCGGCCGGCGAGTGGTACCGGTCCTTGTGGCGCGCGATCGCGATCTCGCGTGCGGCGATGCGCGGGCTCAGATCGGTGATCCTGATCGCGTCGTCACCGGCATCGACCGCGAGGCGCGGGAGGATCGCGACGCCGATGCCTGCGCGGGCAAGCCCCTGGACGACGCCGTTCTCGTCGGAGCGAAAAACGACATTCGGCTCGACGCCCGTGGCGCGGATCTGGTCGAACACGAGCTCGGTCGCGCGGCAGCTGCGGTAGCCGATCAGCGGCTGCTCCGCGATCTCGCGCAGGGTCGGCGTGCGCCGCTCGGCCGGGAAGGCGGTATCGGCCGCGGTGACCAGCACGTAGTCGTCGCGGAGCACGAGCAGGGTCTCGAGCCACGGATTGTCGAGGGGAAGCTGGACGAACGAGACGTCGAGCAGCCCGCGCTCGACGAGGTCGCCCAGCTCGCGGTCGGAATGCGACTCTCGAAGCTCGATGTCCACATCGGGCCAGGCGGTCGTGAAGCGGCGCATCACCTCGGGGAGGATCTTGGCCCCGACGCTCTGGAAGATCCCGACATGGAGCGAGCCGGCCTCGCCGGAGGAGAGGGCCGCCAGGTCGGCCTGCGCCGCCTGGAGGCGCGAGACGATCGAGGTTGCATGCCGCAGGAGCAGCCTGCCGGCCTCGGTCATGGTGACCGGCCGGGGCCCGCCGGGGCGCTCGATCAGCTTCTCGCCGACGATCCGCTCGAGCGTGGCGATCTGCTGGCTGACCGCCGACTGCGTATACCCCAGCTTGACCGCGGCGCGGCCGAACGTGCCTTCGGTCTCCACGGCATCGAGCGCAGCCAGGTGGCGCAGCTCGATTCCGAGCCAGTTGTTGAGCTCGGTCGACGAGCTCCTCGTAGAGCGTGCGGCCGTACCAGGAGTATCGTGTTCGCTAATGGTCATGAGTCCTAACTCTCGTTGACCTAATGATAGCGGATGCCGATACTAGAGGCATGTTCGCAATCGCTTTCATTACAGGTCTGTTCATCCTCTGCGTTCTCGGCGCGATCTACGGCGTCGATTCGCGGCGGGACGAGCACGTCCGCAACGTCTAGTCCGCAGGCGGGCGCCTCAGGCGCTTGAGCTCGGACTGCCGGCGTTTCTCGTCGAGGCGCCGCTCGCGGGACCCGGTCGTCGGGGTGGTCGGCCGTCTCTTACGCCGCGGGCGAGCGGCCTCGGCGACCTGGTCGAGGATGCGCTGCGTCGCGAGCTCGCGGTTCCGCAGTTGCGAGCGCTCGTCCTGTGCGATCGCACGGACGAGCCGCCCGAGCTTCGCGAGCACGCGCCGCCGCTCGGGCTCGCTGAGGGCGGCGGAGGACTCGACGTCGTAGAGCGCTTCGACGCGCGTCGAGCTCTTCTGCGCATGCTGGCCGCCGGGCCCGCTCGAGCGGGAGAAGCGGAAGGTCAGTTCCGACCGAATAGACTCGGAGTCCATGGCGGCGATTCTGCTCGACGTCGACGGTGTCCTGCATGTTTCCGGCGAGCCGATCGCCGGAGCCGTGGACGCGGTCCGACGTCTTCGTAACGCGGGGCACCGGATCCGCTTCGTCACCAACTCGACGACGATGTCGCGACACCAGCTCGGCGAGCTGCTTCGCGAGCTCGGTTTCACGCTCGACGACGACGAGCTTCAGACCACCGGCAGCGTCGCAGCGAAGGTGCTCGCGGGCAAGCGCGTGCTGGCGCTGACGATGCCCGGCATCGTCGACGACCTCGAGGGGCTCGAGCTGATCGGGATGAACGCCGACGCCGTCCTCGTGGGGGGCGCCGACGAGAGCGACGAGCCGGGGCGGATCTACTCGTACCTGAACCTGAACCGCGCGTTCCTCGAGCTCCAGGCGGGGGCAGAGCTCTACTGCCTGCACCGCAATCGGTGGTGGCAGACGGCCGAAGGGCCGCGCCTCGACGCGGGCGCGATCGTCGCCGGCCTCGAGTACGCGGCCGGGCTGGAGGCGACGGTGCTCGGCAAGCCGAGCGCGGAGTACTTCGCCACGGCGGTCGAGGCGCTCGACGCCGACCCGGGGCTGACCTGGATGGTCGGCGACGACCTCGAGGGCGACATCGGCGGCGCGCAGAAGATCGGGATGCGCACCGTGCTCGTGCGCACCGGCAAGTTCCGCCCCGACGACCTCGACCACA
The DNA here is from genome assembly GCA_963768435.1 of uncultured Actinomycetota bacterium. Taxonomy (GTDB): domain Bacteria; phylum Actinomycetota; class Thermoleophilia; order Gaiellales; family Gaiellaceae; genus PALSA-600. The sequence goes on along the minus strand of CAVYIB010000026.1, from coordinate 61,619 downwards.
CGAACATCGTCCCCGACGGGATCCTCTCCTCGATCGCGCATCTACCGGACTGGCTCGAGGCGAACCCGTGAGCTCAGGCTCGACCGGTGTGCGCGTCGGTGTCGATCTGATCGAGATCGACCGCGTCCGCCGCGCCCTGGAACGCCACGGTGACGGGTTCCGCTCGCGCTGCTTCACCGAGGAAGAGCGTGCCTACTGCGACTCGAAGCCGAACCCGGCCCAGCACTACGCGGGTCGGTTCGCGGCGAAGGAGGCTGTGGGGAAAGCGCTGGGGTCGGGCGTCTACTTCACCTGGCGCGAGATCGAGATTCGCGGCCGGCCCAAGCCGGGTGTCCACCTGAGCGGCAGGACCGCGGCGTTTGCCGAGCGGGTGGGCGCGGGAAGGATCGAGCTGTCGATGACGCATTCACGCGAGCTGGCGGCGGCTGTGGCTGTGGTGGTGGCGGCATGACCGCTCTGTTGCCGCTGCTGACGGCCGACGAGATCCGGCAGGCAGAGGCGGCACACGCCGGGTCGATGGGGGAGTTGATGGAGCGCGCCGGGACGGCGGTCGCCGACGTGGTCGACGAGCGTTTCGAAGGCCGCGTCGCCGTCGTGTGCGGTCGCGGCAACAACGGCGGCGACGGCCGGGTCTGCGCGCGGGTGCTCCGCGAGCGCGGGCGCGACGTCGTTCAGGTCGACGGCTTCGGCGAGCTGGGCGACCCCGATGTGATCGTCGACGCTCTGCTCGGAATCGGCCTCAAGGACGCGCCGCGCGAGGACGTCGCCCGCATGATCGAGCGGATCAACACCGCGGGGAAGCCCGTCGTCGCCGTCGACGTGCCTTCGGGGGTCAATGCCTCGACCGGCGAGGTCGCGGGCGCCGCAGTTCGCGCCGAGGTCACGGTCACGTTCGGAGCGTCCAAGGTCGGGCTTGCGGTTGCGCCGGGGCGCTTTCACGCGGGCTCGGTCCACGTCGCCTGGATCGGTCTCGAGCCGACCGGCCACGAGCACGCGCTCGTGCCGGCGTCGCTGCTGGGCGAGGTTCCGCGGAAGACGGTCGACAGCACCAAGTACCGCGCCGGGTCGGTGCTGGTCGTCGGGGGATCATCCGGGCTCACCGGGGCACCGATCCTCGCCGCGCTCGCGGCCTTCCGCGCCGACGCCGGGTACGTGACCGTGGCGGCGCCGGAATCCGCGATGCCGGCGATCGAAGCACGCGTGCTCGAGGCGGTCAAGCGGCCGCTGCAGGAGGACACCTCCGGCCGGTTGCTGGCCCGGGCCGCCGAGAGCATCCTCGAGGCAGCGGAGCGCGCCGGGGCGGTCGTGCTCGGCCCCGGGCTCGGCCGCAGCGACGGGACGCGCGACCTCGTGCGCATCCTGCTCGAGCAGCTCCCCGTTCCGGTCGTGCTCGATGCCGACGCGCTGTGGGAGCTCGAGCCGTTCACGCGGGCCGCGACCACGGTGATGACGCCACACGCCGGCGAGCTCGCCCGGCTGCTCGACACCGACGTGGAGGAGATCGAAGCCCACCGGCTCGAGGCGGTTCGGCGGGCAGCGTCGCGGTTCGGCTCGACCGTGCTGCTGAAGGGCGCCGACACGCTCATCGCCTCGCCCCGCGAGGGCGTGCTCGTGGCGGGGTTCGGCGCGCCGTCGCTGGCTACCGCCGGCACGGGCGATGTGCTCGCCGGCGTGATCGGCGCGTTCCTCGCCAAGGGGATGGAGCCGCGCCTCGGCGCAGCAGCTGCAGCCGTGGCGCACGGGCTGGCCTCGCGGCTCGTCGTCCCGCAGGCCGGGCTCGTCGCGAGCGATCTTCTGCCCGCCATCCAGCGCGTGCTCGACGGCGAGGGCTGGGAGCTCGTCTAACGACGCCAGGTGATCAGGCCCTGGGCTCGCGCGACGAGCCCCGGGGTGAGCGCCTGAGCCCACGCGACGGGCCGGTACCAACGCGGCACGATGATCTCCCGCCGGTCGTGCTCGACCGCGTCGAGGATCCGGGAGGCGACGAGCTCCGGGCCCGCGACGAGCCGGCGGAGGCCGCGCTTGACGCGATCCTGCTGCGGAAAGCCGGGTGTCTCGATCAGGCCCGGATTGACGGTGTGCACCGAGACCCCGCGGCCGGCCAGCTCGACTGCGACCGAGCGCGAGAACGCGAGCTGCGCATGCTTCGACGCCGAGTAGGGCCCGACCGCGAAGAGGCCCGCGATCGAGACCACGTTGACGAGATGCGAGCCCCGCCCGAGGCCGGGCAGGAAGGCGCGCAGGCACCAGACCGACCCGAGGTAGTTCGTCCGGATCACCGCCTCGACCGCCTCCGGTGGCGCCGTCAGGTAGGTGTAGCGCCCGGCAATGCCCGCGTTGTTGACCAGGAGGTCGATCTGCGGGTGCCGCTCGAGCACCCGTGCCGCCGCAGCTTCGACCGCCGCGCGGTCGCCCACGTCGCAGGCCTCGTGCTCGTCGGCGTCGGGCGCCTCGCTGCGCGAGAGCCCGACCACATGCCAGCCGTCCTCGCGGAGCGCCCGGCAGAGCGCGGCCCCGATCCCCGACGATGCTCCCGTGACCACCGCGACGCGCATGCCCGGACCATAGTTAGAGTCGGGCGATGTCCTTCGAGGGAAAGCGCGGGCTCGTGCTCGGCGTCGCGAACAAGCGCTCGATCGCGTGGGCGATCGCCCAGCGTCTCGCCGAGGGCGGCGCGCAGCTCGCGTTCACCTTTCAGGGCGAGCGGATCGAGGGCAACGTGCGCGAGCTGGCCGAGACGGTCTCGAGCCCGCTCGTCACCTCGTGTGACGTGCGCTCCGACGAGGACATCGCCCGCGTCTTCGCCGAGGTCTCCGAGACGTTCGGCGGCGAGCTCGACATCCTCGTCCACTCGGTTGCCTTCGCCGCCGCCGAGGATCTCGAGGGCCGTTTCACCGATACCCCGCGCGACCGCTTCTGGATGGCGCTCGACGTCAGCGCCTACTCCCTGGTCGCGACGACCCGGGCGGCCGAGCCGCTGATGGAGGCCGCCGGCGGCGGCTCCGTCGTCACCATGACCTACCTGGGCGGCGAGCGGGCCGTCCCGCACTACAACGTGATGGGCGTCGCCAAGGCCACGCTCGACTCGAGCGTCCGCTACCTCGCCTGGGATCTCGGTCAGAAGAACATCCGCGTCAACGCCGTCTCGGCCGGCCCCGTGCGCACGCTCGCGGCCCGCTCGATCGCAGGCTTCCCGACGATGGAGGCGATCGTCGAGGAGCGCGCCCCGCTCCACCGCCACATCGATGCGACCGACGTCGCCGGCGCGGCCGCCTACCTGCTCGGGGACGACGCGAAGAACGTCACGGGCACCACGCTGTACGTCGACAGCGGGTACCACGCGATGGGCATGTAGGGCACGCCGCGAGGAGCGTTCCCGGCCTGGCGGACGCGCTCAGGCAGGCTCGATCCCCGACACGGGCACGGGCGGCAGCCCCGCGGCAGCGACCCGACCGGCGCCTGCTCGAGATACAGCCGCCCGATGTTGTCGGTGATCCGTTGTGGGACGAATGCGGCGACCACTATTCCGCAGGCGATCCAGCCGAGGGCGATCCAGGCCGCGTAGCGGAGTGGGTAGGGCGGGAGCGGGAAGTACTCGTAGTAGAGCGGCGGGATGAAGACGGCGGCACCGATGATCGGGACGATCCAGTGGAGCCAGGGCCTGCGCTCCGGGCTGCGTGCGAAGTAGACGATCGTCGACATGCAGACGATGATGTAGACCACGATCACGACGATCGTGATCGCGGTGGCGATGATCGTGACGGCGGTGATCAGATCGCCGTATTTCCAGCCGAGCAGCAGTGAGACCGCAAGGCCGAGGATCATCTGCGCGGCGATCGCCACGTGCGGCGTCCTGTGCACGGGATGTGTCCTCGCGAACGCGCGGGGCAGAACGCCGTTGCGGCCGAGCGCGTACATCACCCGTGAGGCCGCGTTCACGCTCGCATTCGAGTTCGCGAGTGCCGAGTTGACGATCGCAGCGAAGATCAGCACCCAGCCGCCGCTCCAGAACACGATTCCCAGGTCGCGCCACGGGTTCGCCGACGCTGTCGCGGCCGTGGTGAAGTGATCGAAGCCGATCCCGATCACCCAGGCGTAGGAGCAGAAGACGTAGAACAGCCCGATGCCGATCGCCGAGCCCACGACCGCGCGCGGGATCGTCCAGCGTGGGTTGCGCGCCTCCTCACCCAGCGGTGCAGACGATTCGAAGCCGACGAACGCCAGGACGGCGAACACCATGCCCTTGAAGACCCCGCTGTACGTGCCCGCCGCCGCGTGGTCGGGGTTGAACGTCTGCAGCGTCAAGCGCCCGGTGTTCGAGAGGATCATCCAGAGCGACAGCGCGAGGAAGACGGTGATCTCGAAGATGCCGAGGATCACGCCCGCCTCGGTCGAGAGGCGGACGTCGCGGTAGGTGAGGAAGAAGACGATCCCGGCGGAGAGCACGACCCAGATCCACCACTGTCCCGTGTACGTCCAGTGCAAGCCGTGGTGCCTCGCCGAGACCATGTCCTTCGTCGTCAACGCGAAGATCAGGAACAGAAGAGGCGCGACGAGCGGCTCGAAGAGCAGATAGGCCCAGCCGACCATGAAGCCGGCCTGGGGCCCGAGCGACCTGGCCACGTACGTGTAGAGGCCGCCGGCCGACGGCATCTCTTTGGCGAGCTGTCCGATCGACGCGGCAACGCAGACGCAGCCGATCAGCGCCAGGAAGACCGACAGCGGCAACGCGGGGCCCGCAAACTGGATCGACACGAGGATCGAGAACCCGATCGCCACGCCCGGGGCCATGTGCGTGATCGACTGGAACAACACCTGCGGCAGGCCGATCGCGTCGTGGCGGAGCTGCCCGGGGCCTCCGCTTGGATCCATCTCGCGCCTCTCGTCGTGGGTGGCGCGATCCTAGACGACCTCTCCGCCGAGACCCAACCACCGGCCTGGGCAGCAGCGGGTCCCGGAGCCCTATGCAGGCACCGGAGAGCCCTCCGCCAGCGCGGCGGGAAGCTCGTCTCGCGATTCGAGCCGGAGCTTGCGGAAGACGCTGGTGAGGTGCCCTTCCACCGTGCGTGTGGTGATGAAGAGCGTCTGTGCGATCTCGCGGTTGGTCAGGCCCCCGCGGGCGAGCTCCGCGATTCGGCGCTCGCTGGCCGTCAGGGAGTCGAGGCCGGTGAGGACGACCCGGCGGGGGCGGGCGCCGGTGGCGCGGAGCTCGGTCCGGGCCGTGTCTGCCAGCCGTTTGGCGCCCATGCGGTGCGCGGCGTCGAGTGCCGCGCCGAGTACCTCGCGCGCCTCGGTGCGTCGATTGCGCCGGCGAAGCATCGCGCCGAGGTCGGCGAGCGCGCGCGCTCGCTCCAGCATGGCGTCGCCGAGCTCGAACGCGTCGATCGCCTCACGCAGGAGCGTCTCTCCGCGGTCACCACCTGCCACGATCCCCGCGGCCCGTTTTGCGACACCGAGCGCACGCGGGGCGCCGAACGCGCGGCTGAGCTCGAGCTCTTCTTCTGCGAGGCGGCGAGCCGACTCGGGATCACCGAGCGCGAGCTGAGCGAGCGCGGCTTCCGATCGCCAGGGAAGGAAGCTCGGGCACGTGATCATCGCCCGGGTGACGAGAGCGCCGACGCCGAGAAAATCCTCGAGCCCCTCGGCGAGGCGGCCCTGTGCGACCCGCAGCCGACCGCGGGAGTGCCGAAGGATCGCGTTGGGGACGAATTCGCTCGCCGTCTCGGAGTCGAGTGGCGCGAGAGCCTCCTCGGCCGCTTCGAGCTCGCCCTGGTCGACGAGCGTGCTCACGAGCAACCCGCCGTTGACGACCCGGTAGATCGGTGGTGCGGGAAGCTCGGTCGCGGCGAGTGCGGTGCGCGTGTCCACCTCTGCTCCGATCAGATCGCCGCGTCGAAGCGCCAGCCAGCCGCGGCTCGCGAGGCCGAGGGCGAGCCGGGCGCCGTCGCCGCTCGCCCGCGCCTCGGCGATGAAAGAGTCGAGCAACGGCCGCAGCTCTGCATACCGCTCGGCCCAGAGGAGCGAGAACGACCAGACGAACGTGGCGGAGGTGAACCATGGCAGTTCCTCCGACTGTGGCGACGCGCTTTCGCCGGTCAGAAGCGCCCGGCTCGCGAGCTCGGCGCCGACGGCGGCAGGCTCGTTGGTCAGGATGGAGACGAACGAGCCGACCGCCAGGAGCTCGGGTGGCGACGGGAGATCGCTGCCCGCCCGCTCGCGCAGCGCGTCACGGCGAACGGCCATCGAGGAGGCGGTCGCGGGGTCGATCATCCCTGCGAGAACAGCCTCGGCCTCGAGCTGGAGAGCGAGCTCGATATGGCGGGGATCGAGCGGGGAGGAGGCGCGATCGAGAACCTCGACTGCCTCGGCGAGGCGTTGAGCGCGAAGCAGGGCGAGCGCCAGAAGCCTGGCCGCTCCGGCGGCTGCCGTGGCGTCGGGCGCGGTGTCGACTGCCTGCTGCAAGTGCTCGGGCCAGTCCGGCAGCCCGCCGAGGGCCTCGGCCATCCCCAGCTCCAGGAGCAATCCCGGCCGGTCGACCCCTGCAGGCGGCTCATCGAGCGCTCGGCGCAGGAAGACGACCGCCGACTCGGGGGCGCCCTGCTTGCCCGCCACGCGCGCGGCCTCGACCAGCCGTCCGACGACCCAGTCGTCGCCGGCGGGCTCGCTGAGCAGCAGGTGCTCGGCCACGCGCTCGGACTCGCCGGGCCGCTCGGCGAGCATCCGGGCGGCACGGCGGTGGCCCTGCGCGTGCTCGATGCTGGACAGCTCCGCGTACAGCCCGCTGCGCACGATTGGATGGATGAACCTCAGGGGACGGCCGGCTTCGAGGATGCCCGCCGTCGTGAGCAGCTCGGCCGCGTCGGCCGCGTCGGCCTCGTCGAGGTCGGCGAGTTGCGCGGCTTGAAGAAGGTCGCCCTGCTCGAGCACCGCCAGCGCCCGCGCGAGCCGTCCTGCATGGTCGGGGAGCCGGCGGAGCCGGAGGCGGATCGAGCGGCCGACCGTTCGCCCGCCGATCCGCTCCACATGGCGCGCCGCTTCCGCAGTCGGAGCGGTCCCGTCCTCGCTCAACGCGTCGACCAGCTCACGGACGAGGAACGGCGTCCCCCGTGTCGCGCGCAGGCAGGCATCGACGAAGACGGGAGCGGGAACCCCGTCGAGCTTCGACTCAACGAGCTGAGCGACCGCGGTTCGCGTGAGCGGGGGGAGGCGAACCACCTCCGCGGAAGGATCGGTCGTCAGGGTCGCGAGGAGCTGGGCATCGGTGCCGGTCTCGCGGGGCCGCGTCGCCACCAGAAGCGCGACGCTCAGATCCCGGTGGCGCGTGAGCAGAAACGCTAGGTACCGCAGCGACGGTACGTCTGCCCAGTGCGCATCGTCGACGACCATGCAGAGTGGGCGGGCCGCGGCGAGATTCGCGCAGAGCCAGTAGAGCCCGTGCAGGATCGCGAACGAAGGGTCGACGCTCGACGACCGCGCAGCGGCTGCCGAGGGTGCGCCCGGCAGCTCGAGCAAGCCTGCCGCAACCCCGGCTGCCGCCTGCAGCAGATCGACGCGCTCGAGCTCCGAGGCCCCGGCCAGGGCCGGCTCGAACAGCTGGCGCGCCACGCCGAAGGCAAATTCGCGCTCCAGCTCCGTCCCGCGCGCGCGGAGCACGCGCATCCCTGCGTCTGCCGCTGCGACGCGTGCTGCCGCAAGCAGCTCCGTCTTCCCGATTCCGGCCGGTCCCTCGACCACCACGAACCTGCCGCCTCCGTCGCAAGCCTCCGCGAGCGCCGACTCGATCCGCGCCAACTCAACGCCCCGCTCGAGCAGCGGCCCGGTCGCCGCGGCCCTCCTCATCGCCGGGACCCTACCACCCGCGCGATGCGGCCCCAAGAAAATCAGGGGGTGCTCCACGGTGCGAATCACCGGCCGGGACCTCGACGATCACCACCATCCGGAGCTCGATCAGGAGAGCTCATCACCGCAGGAGGCGACCGACATGAACAGCGTTACGCGAGCCCGCTCCCGGCAGTCCGAGTCTGCTTGAAATCGAGGGGCCCGCGATTCGAGCTCCTCGGCGACGGCGAGCTGATTCGGCGGATCGGCGAAGCCGACCGCGAGGCATTCGACGAGCTCTACAGACGCTTCGCGCGCCCGGTGCTCAGCCTGGCGGCCCGCCGGCTTCGCGATCGCAGCCGTGCCGAGGACGCGACCCAGGAGACGTTTGCGGCGATCTGGCGCTCCGCCGCGACCTACCGGCCCGAACGTGGCCCCGGTGCGCCCTGGCTCTACGGCGTCGCGCGCAACGCGATCGTCGACCAGACGCGCATCCGCATCGAGCCGACGGCGGAGGCGCCCGACCTGCCGTCCGACCAGCCCGGGCCGCCCGAGCGTGCCGAGTCCGACTGGGTGAGCTGGCGCGTCCACCGCGCGCTCGAGGATCTCCCGGAGCGCGAGCGCACGTTGATCGAGCTCGCCTACTGGAGCGGGCTGACGCAATCCGAGATCGCCGATCGCCTCGGCATTCCACTCGGAACGATCAAGACGCAAACCCGCCGTGCGCTCGGCCGCCTGTCCGCGCTGCTCGACGGCGAAGGCCTGGACGGCTGAGGGAGACGATGTATGCCCAGGTGTTCGAGGGTGTCGGCGTCGGCCGGTCGGAGGATCTGAGCCAGGCCATCTGCCGCGACCTGATCCCTGCACTCCGAGCCGAGCGCGGATTCTCCGGCGCCGTCAGCCTGGTCGACCGTGACGCGGAGAGCACGCTCCTGCTCGTCTTCTGGGAGACCGAGGAGGAGGCGGCAGGCCCGCTGCCCGCATATTTCGCCGCCTTCCTCGCCAGGCTCGGCGTCGCCGATGCAGCCGACTGCGCGCCCCGCGTCTGGGAGGTCGGCGCGCGAGCCTAGTCGCTGGTTCGACCGAGGTACATCGACCCGGCGCGCCGCAGAAAAGACAGGGGGGTGCCCACGGTGCGAATGCACGGCCGCCGCTCCGACCATTGCCGCGACAACCAGATACCCGAGCCGCTCAGGGCTCACCGGAGAGGAGACGTACACATGAAGAATCTGATTCGAATCGGGGAATGGCGCCGGGTGAGGCCGGTGAGGTTGGCAGCCTCCCTGCTCGTCGTCGCGGCTGCGGCCGGCGCGGTGGGGATCGTGACCCGCCAGGGCCACGCCTCGCTCACCCACGACGCTCACAAGGTCTCGCACCTGTCGAAGCCGGAGAAGTTCAAGAAGCCGAAGCTGAAGCACGGGCTGCTCATGATCGAGGGCACCGACGCGAGCGACAGGATCGTCCTACGGCTGCAGGCGGGCCGGCCCGACGTGCTCCAGGTCGACGTCGGCGACGACGGCTCCCCCGACTTCAGCTTCAGTCGGGCCGACATCGCGAGGATCGCTGTCGAGGCCGGGGCGGGCGACGATGTCGTCCGCGTCGACGAGAGCAACGGCGCGTTCACCGACTCGATCCCGACGACAATCGACGGTGGGGACGGCAACGACACGATCACAGGCGGCTCGGGAGCCGAGACGCTCCTGGGCGGGAACGACAACGACACGATCGACGGCAAGGGCGGCGGCGACGTCGTCTTCCTCGGCGCGGGCGACGACACCTTCGTCTGGGACCCGGGGGACGGCAGCGACACGGTCGAGGGCCAGGACGGCGCCGACACGATGGTCTTCAACGGGTCCACCGGCAACGAGCACTTCGCGCTCTCGCCCAACGGGAACCGGCTGCGTCTCTTCCGCGACGCCGGAAACATCACCATGGACACCGCGGGAGTGGAGACGGTCGACCTGAACGCGCTCGGCGGCGCCGACGCGGTCCGGGTCGACGACCTCACGGGCACGGGCGTCACGGGCGTGAACGTCGACCTCGGCGCAAGCGACGCCCGGACCGACCAGGTCGTCGTCGAGGGCTCCGACGGCAACGACACCGTGAACGTCAACGGGGACGCCTCCGGCATCGCCGTGTCCGGCCTGTCGGCGACGGTGACGATCCACGGGCAGGAGCCGGCCGACCAGCTCGCGGTCGAGGGCAACGGCGGCGACGACTCGCTCTCGGCGACCGCGCTCACCGCGCAGGCCATCGCCCTGACCCTCGACGGCGGCACCGGCAACGACCGCCTTGCCGGCGGTGCCGGCGCCGACGTGCTCCAGGGCGGGGACGGCAACGACACGATCGACGGGAACGGCGGCAGCGACGTCGCGTTCATGGGTGAGGGCGACGACACGTTCGTCTGGGACCCGGGCGACGGCAGCGATCTCGTCGAGGGCCAGGACGGCGCCGACACGATGGTCTTCAACGGAGCCGGTGCAGCCGAGAAGTTCGAGCTCTCGGCGAACGGGACCCGTCTGCGGTTCACCCGCGACGTCGGCAACATCACGATGGACACGAACGGCGTCGAGACCGTCGACGTCAACGCGCTCGGTGGCGCCGATACCGTCACGGTCGACGACCTGACGGGCACGGGCGTGACGAGCGTCAACTCCGACCTCGGCTCAGCTGACCTTGCGACCGACCACGTGATCGTCAACGGCACCGCCGGCGACGACGCGATCACGGCCGTCGGGGCGAACGCCCTCGTGGACGTCACCGGCCTCGCGGCGGGGGTGCATATCACCGACGCGGAGCCGGCCAACGACACGCTCACGATCAACGCCCTCGCGGGGAACGACGTCGTCGATGCCTCCGGGCTCGCCGCGACGTCGGTCAACCTCGAGGAGAACGGCGGCGACGACGGCGACCTGCTCATCGGCTCCGCCGGCAACGACCTCGTGAACGGCGGCAAGGGCACCGACGTCGGCTTCCTCGGCGCCGGCGACGACACCTTCGTCTGGAACCCCGGCGACGGCAACGACAGCATCGAAGGGCAGGCCGGCAGCGACACCATGCTCTTCAACGGCGCCTCGGCGGCCGAGAAGGTCGTCCTGTCCGCGAACGGGAACCGGCTGCTCTTCACCCGCGACGTCGCCAACATCACCATGGACACCCACGGCGTCGAGACGGTCGACTTCAACGCGCTCGGCGGTGCCGACACGGTCAGTGTCAACGACCTCACCGGCACCGACGTCACCGGCGTGAACGTCGACCTCGCCGGCGCCCTCGGAGGCACGACCGGAGACGGCGCCGACGACCGCGTCATCGTCAGCGGCACGAACGGCAACGACGCGATCGACGTCAGCGGCGATGCGGGTGAGGTGAAGGTCGCAGGCCTCGCCGCCACCGTCGGGATCTTCCATCCCGAGGTCGCGAACGACCGCCTCGAGATCAACACCCTCGCCGGCACCGACACCGTGACCAACGCCGGTCTCGTCGCCGGCACGATCCAGCTCTTCGTCAACGGAGTGCTGGTCCCGTAGAGCAAAGGCCACGCAAGCGCGGGGCTCCCGCCTGGGAGCTCCGCGCGAGGCCCCGAGCGGCGGGGGCGCCGCGCTGCGGGTGGCTAGAGCGCGTCGCGCCTACGCGGGGGCCGTGATCTCTGCCGTGGGGCTGGATCGGTCGGGGGCATGAGCAGCAGGTGGCTCTCGATCACCGAGTCCGCCACCTCCGCGAGCTTGCGCCCGGTGCGTTGGGAGTGCTCTCGAAGGAGCTCGAAGGCCCGGTCGGCGCTCACGCCCTTGGTGGCCATGAGAATGCCCTTTGCCTGCTCGATCACCGCCCGCCGGCCGAAGGCGCCCTGAAGGCTCTGGTACTCCGCGAACCGCTGCAACGTGATGTCGAGCGCGCTGGCGAGCCCTTGCGGATCGTCGTTCAGGATGTAGGCGAAGATTCCGCGCCTGGCCGCCTCGCGGACATAGGCAGGGTCCTCCGCCGACAGGATCGCGATCACGGGGCAGGCCGCTTCGCGGACGATCTCCCCGATCAGGTCGAGTGCATGCTGGGACGAGAGACCGAGACCGACGAGCGCGACGTCGGGTCGCTCGCGCGCGGTCACGGCTCCGACCTCCGCAACGTCGATCTCCCGGGCGATCACCTCGTGGCCGAGGTCGGCGACGACGTGTGCGAGCAGGCCGAGCCGCTCGCGCTTCTCGTTGGCGATCAGCACTCGGAGGTGCCGGTTTTCGTCGTCTGACATCTTCGGGATCGTGTCGGCCGCGACGGTGGATGCTTACGAAAGGTAGACGATTTCGTCCGGCTCTCACTGGTATCCTCGATTCAGGCGGCGTCAAGACGTGGCGCCGCAAGGTGGTGGTCCGCACGAATTGGATCGCCAGATGTGCCTCCTCAGCAGCGAGCGGGTCGCAGCTTTGAACAGCCGGCCCAGCGAAGCGGCCGGCGATGAGCTATCGCCGCTGGAGGTTGCCCTTGGCTGCCGGGGCTTTCGAGAGTCGAACCACGCACCCGTCACAATCCGTCGTGCCCCGCTTTCGAGGGGTGGCGCATGTCGGCGCGCTGCTCGTGGCGGTGCCGGTCGGGGTCGCGCTCGTCCTCCACGCCCCCTCCGGACTGGCCCAGGTGGGAGCGGCCGTCTTCGCCGGGAGCGTGGCGTTCATGCACGGGAGCAGCACCCTCTTCCATCGCCGCCGGTGGACGCCGGAGCACATGCGGTGGATCGGCCTTCTCGACCACGCGGCGATCTACGTGCTGATCGCGGGGACCTACACGCCGATCGCGCTGTTCGTGATCCACCCCGGCTGGCGGCTGCCCATCCTGGCCGTGGTCTGGGCCGGCGCGCTCGCTGCGACGTTGAGAAGGCTGTTCCGTCCCCACGCGCCTCCGTGGGTGGCAGCCGCCACCTGTCTCGCCTTCGGGTGGGTCTCCGTGATCGTCATGCCGCAGATCGTCGAGCGCATCGGTCTCGGCCCGACGTCGCTCCTCCTGGCCGGCGGCCTTGCCTACACCGTCGGCGCGCTCGTCTATGTGCGTCGGAAGCCCGATCCTTTCCCCGAGACGTTCGGGTACCACGAGGTCTTCCACGCCCTCGTCATCGTCGCGGTGGCGTGCCAGTACGCGACCATCGCGTTCTTCGTGCTCCCGCACGCATGACGGCGCACGCTCGATTGTCTCCCGGCCGGCTCGGGCCCTCGACGCTCCAGCGCTCCCTCGCGACCTTCGTCTGCGCACTCGGCCTGGCCGCCGCCGTCCTCGTGGCCCGTCGGATCACGCGCACGAGCTGGCCGCTCGACGGCGCGCGGGTCGAGCTGGTGGTCGGAGCCGGCGTGGCCTACCTCGCGAGCTTCATCTTCAGAGCGCTCGGCTGGCAGCGCCTCTTTCCCGCCGCCTCTCGGCCCGATCGCAGCCGGTGCCTCGCGGCGTGCGGCGCCGCGGCGGCAAGCGGCGTCATCCTGCCTTTCCGGCTCGACTACCTGGTCAAGGTCGCGACGCTCCGTCGCCTCGGCGGCGTGACGCTCGGGCTGGAGGCGATCGCCCTGTCGATCGTGGCGCTCGGCCTGGTCGACGCAGTCGCGATGCTCCCCCTCGCAGCTGCCGCATTCATCACGTCGGGCGCCATCTTCCGGGCCCCCCTGACCGTGGTCATGCTCTTTTGCCTCGGATGCATCGCGGTGCTGACGTTCGGCCCGCGAATCGCCCGTTTGCCGCTCCTCGTCCGGTCGAGGCGGCTCGAGCGGATCTGCGAGCGCGTCGGAGGAAGTGCTGCCCGCACGGGATCGACCGTCGCGGCGGGCGGCTTCCTGCTCTGCTGCTGGTTGATGCGGGCGCTCGGCAACACGTTGCTGCTCTGGGCGCTCGGCGTCGGCTTCTCCCCGACCTTCGCGCTCATCATCCTCTGCCTTTCCGCTGCGGCGTCGATCCTGCCGATCACCGCCGGCGGAGCCATCGCCGGGATCGGAGCGACCTCAGGGGTGCTCCTGGCGCTCGGAGTGCCGACACGCGCCGCGGTCAACTTCTCGCTGGCCTCGGGCCTGCTGCTCACGAGCACCGCGCTCGTCGCTGCGATCATCGGGGTGAGTGGCTCGATCCTCTTCTCACTCGGGCGCCGGCGCCTTGTTCGCGTCGAGCTCCGCTAGGGCGTTGCGGGCCCACGCGCAGGCTGCCGGCGTTCTCGCCCGGATGCTCGAGCTCCCCGGGGCGCGAGTCTCACCGGATTCGGTCGCGGAGGCTGACGACGGAGCTCTCGGCCCCTGGCCGGCGGTGACGGTGCACCCGCGGACGGCTCCTCCCTGGCCGGCGATCATGTTCGTGAACGGGGCGACACCCGACGGCCGGGCTCACGCCGGCGTGCGCCGCTTCGCGGTCTCGCTGGCCCGGGCCGGCTACATCGTCTTCATCCCGGAGCTACCGGGTGTCGCGGCCGGCGAGCTCTCGCTCCCGACGCTCGCGGCCTCCGTCGGCTGCGCCGTGACCGCGGCCGACTCGGCCGAGACCCTCAACGGACGGATCGGCCTGGTCGGTGTCTCGGTCGGAGGGACGCTCGCGCTTCTCACCGCGGCCTCACCCGAGCTCTCGGCGCGGATCTCGGTCGTTGCGTGCATCGCCCCGTTCAGCGATCTCGAGAAAGTGGTGATGCTGGCGACGACGGGGGTGTACCCGGGCCCGGACGGCCCGCAGTCATACCCGGTGCCGCCCGAGCTTCCGGTGGGTGTCGCGCGCTCGCTGGCCGGGATCCTCGACCCGACGCCCGACGCGCGCGCCCTCGGCCGAGTCCTCGAGAGCCTCGATCCCACGTCCCCGGATCCGCTCAGCCGGCTGCGCGAGACGCCTTGTGGAGCGCTCGGCCCGGCCGCCGCGGCCACGCAGGCGCTCCTGGTCAACCAGGACCCCGCGCGCTTCGAGGTCGCTCTTCGCGGCGCTTCCCGACGCTCTCAGAGGCGTTGTGGCATCCCTCTCTCCCGTTCGATCGGCTGCCCGGATCTCGGCGCCGGTCGAGATCGCCACCGCTCCGCAGGACAAGTACTTCCCGCTCGCGGAGTCGCTCGCGCTCCAGGGCGAGGTCGCGCAGCTTCGAATCACGGTCACGCCGGCGCTCGCCCATGCAACTCCGAGGCCGACCCTCAGAAGGGTCGGCGGCTTCGCGCATCTGCACGGGTTCATCGCTCGCTCGCTCGGCGCAGCGAGCGGCGCATAGGATCCCAACGAGTCAGGCACGGGCTGTTCAGGGGGTCGCGATGGGGGCGAGCATGGGGTTCTTCGTCGGGTGCGAGAGCGGGTGCTCAGGGTGAGCCCCGGGCCTGCCGAGCGCGAGGACAGGCTCGAGCTTCGGATTCTCGGGGCGTTCGAGGTGCTGGTCGACGGGTCTCCGGTGAAGCTCGTCCCGAGACCCCGCCGCCTCCTCGCGGCCCTGACTCTCCGGGCAGGCGAGACGCTCTCCACCGATGCGCTGATCGAGTCCGTCTGGAACGGCGCGGCACCCGCTTCGGCGGCGAGCATCCTTCGCCTGTACGTATCGCAGCTCCGGCGTGTCCTGCCCCCCGGGCGGCTCGTCACGGAGCACGCGGGCTACAAGCTGCTCGCAGAGGGGGAGATCGACGCCGAGCGCTTCGAGCTCCTGCTCGACCGACGGCCGCCGTGCGCTCGCCGACGGCAACGACCGACTTGCAGCAATCGCTCTTCACGAGAGCTCTCGATCTGTGGCGTGGCGACGTTCTCTCCGGGCTCGGCGAAGAGCCCTTCGCCCACGAGGAGGTCGCGAGGCTCGACTGAGCTGCGGATCCAGTGCCTCGAGGGGCGCTTCGAGGCCGAGCTGCGCCTCGGTCGGCACGAGGAGCTGATCTCCGATCTGGAAGGGCTCGTGGCGGCGCGTCCGCTCAGGGAGCGCCTGCGCGCGCAGCTGATGACCGCCCTCTACCGCGCCGGGAGGCAGGCGGACGCGCTTGCCTCGTACCGCGACGGCCGCGCGTACCTCGACGACGGAGCTCGGGATCGAGCCCGGCGCCGAGCTCCGCGAGCTCGAGCGGAGGATCCTGGGTCACGACGCGGCACTGGCGGCGCCGAGCGCCGGCACAGCCCCGGGACGTCGAGTTCCGGCGCCACCTACGGCCGCGATCGGGCGTGACGACGAGCTCCGCACGCTCCGCGGGCTTCTGCTCGACCCTCGAACGCGTCTCGTGTCGCTCGTCGGGCCGGGCGGGATCGGCAAGACCCGCCTCGCCGTCGAGCTGGCCAGCGAGCTCGGCCAACAGTTCGCCGACGGCGCCCTGCTCGTCGACCTGGCTCCGCTGTCGGAGCCCGCCCAGGTCGTCCCGGCGTTCGGGCGGGCGCTCGGCCTCCGCGAGGGCGAGAGCTCGAGCTGGGTCGAAGGGATCGCCGCCGAGCTCGCCGGCTGCGAGCTGCTCGTCGTTCTCGACAACTTCGAGCACGTGGTCGACGCGGCCGTGGAGCTCGTGCCGATCATCGACGCCGTGCCCCGGCTGACGCTGCTTGCCACCAGCAGGAGCGTCCTGCGACTCTCGGCCGAGCGGGTCGTCGACGTCCGGCCGCTGGACTCGGCCGCTGCGCGTCTGCTGCTGGCGAGCAGGGTCATCGCCTCGGGTGTGGAGGTCGACCCGGACTCGGCGATCTTCGCCTAGGTGTGCGACCGGCTGGACGGAATCCCGCTCGCGATCGAGCTCGCGGCCCCATGGTTCCGCTCGCGTTCAGCCGCCGAGCTGCTCCGCCTACTCGACTCGCGGCTCGACGCCCTCGCCGCAGGCGCCCGAGACGCGCCGGAACGCCATCGAACGATGCGCGCCGCGATCGACTGGAGCTTCGGCCTGCTCGAGCCCGCGGCGCAACACCTCTTCGGTCGCCTGGCGCTCTTTCGGAGCAGGTTCACGCTCGAGGCGGTCGCTGCCGTCGGCGAGCTGGATCCGTTCGAGCGACGCGTTCGACACGCTCGTCGCCGCGAGCGTCGTCCACCGGCTCCGGTCGGGCTACGGCCTCCTCGAGGTCGTGCGCGAGTACGGGCTCGAGCTCCCGTCTGCAGGGGGCGAAGGCCACCGTCTCCACGCCGCCTACTTCGTCGATCTGGCAGAGCGCGCGGAGTCCGAGCTCAGCGGCCCCGATCAGGGAGCGTGGCTCGAGCGGCTCGAGACGGTTCACGACGATCTTCGTGAGGCTCTCGACTGGCTCGGTGACCGGGGCGACCCCGCCCTACAGCTTCGGCTTGCGGCGTCGCTCGGGCGGTTCTGGTACATCCGGGGCTACCTGAGCGAGGGGCTCGAACGGCTGGCGGAGGCAGTAGAGCGCGCGCCCGGGGCGGATCCTCGCGCTGATCGCGAAGGCGCTGCGGACGGCTTCGGCGCTCGCCGTCCTCCAGGGCGACTACTCACACGCGCGGGTGCTCGCCGAGCGCGCGCTTGCGCTGTACCGCGAGATCGGAGACGAGACAGGGATCGTCAGGTCGCTCAGCAACCTCGGCGCGATCCTGCTCGGTCTCGGCGAGCTCGAACGCGCGGCTGACAGCCTCGACGAGTGCATCGTCGCCGCCGAGGCGCTCGGCGATGCCAGGCTGATCGCGCTCGCACGGAACAACCGCGGCGACGTTGCGCTCTCGCAGGGTGACCTCGAGATCGCCGCGGATCAGTTCCAGCAGAGCCTTGCGCTGCTTCGCGAGGCGAACGACGTGGCAAACGTGGCGCGCGCGCTCTACAACCTCGGCGCTGTCGAGATCGAGTGGGGCCGGCCCGAGCTGGCTCAGCCGCTCCTCGTCGAGGCGCTCGAGCTGTCCGCCGGAGTCAACGACAAGGAAGACATGGCCTGGTGCCTGATCGCGCTCGCTGCGGTCGGTGCGCAGGGTGGGAAAGCCGAGGACGCGACCGTCGTCCTCGGCTTCGTCGATGCGTTCCTTCGCCGGATCGGCGCTGCGATCAAGCCCAGCGAGCAGGTCCTCTACGACCGGACGCTCGCCCAGCTCCAGGCCGCGCTCGAGCGCGCCGAGGTGGATGCGCTCTTCGGTGCCGGCGGGGTGATGGACGACGGCCAGGCGTTGAGCCTGGCCGCGTCCCTTTGATCCCCCGTTGAGCGAGTCGTTCGTCAGCTGAGCACCAGCGAGATGTCGTCGGCGCCGGCGAGGTTGTAGTTCGCGTGATCGGTGAACGTGATCGTCACGACGGCGCTCACCGCTCCCGCCGGGACGCTCCCGGTGCGGCTGCGGGCAGACATGTCGCCTCCGCCGATCGTGGTGTCCGGTCCGAGCCGGAGCCCCCCGAGCGACTTCCCGGACGCGTCGGTGAAGTTCGCGCGGACGCTCGCGGTGTCGTTGCTGTAGTTACCGAGCCACCCGGAGAGCGTGGCCTTGTGCCCTGCGGCGCCCGCAGGGAGCTTGATCGTCTGCGAGCCGATGCTTGCCTTCGCGCTGGTCGCTGCCGTTGTCGTCCCACCGAAGAAGTAGTTCATGCCGCGTTCCGTCGGCCCCTTCGAGGTCGCGTTGAACCAGCCGACGCCGAAGCCCGTGTAGGCCGCGGCTCCGAACTGGCCCGCGGCGTTCGTCCAGTGAGGAACCGCGCCGTTGGCCCCGGGGGCGGTTACGCCCCTGCCGGACTCGGCGCCCGGATTCAGGACGAGGTTCTTTCCGCAGAACGCGCAACCTGCGGTCCGCGCCGCGTGACCGGCGGCCGAGACCGTGAGGGCTGCCAGCACGGCCACGGCTGCAAGCCACGCCGGCACCCGGGCCCGCCCACGGCGCGAGAGCGAGTCGAACGTCGTGCGATTCATCCATACCTCCTGTGGTGTCGCCCGGCGGCCCTGCCGGCCCTGACCGAGATCGCTCGCCACTCTTGCGGACGCCTGCATAGAACTTGCATAGAGGCCTCCCCTTGTCGGCCGATGCGCACGGCAGAGTTGCGGCGTGTTCTTCAGGCTGAGCAGCTGGGAGCTTGCAGGGATCCTCCTGGCGATCCTCGCGGGCGTCACCCTCGGCGGCGTGCTGCTCGGCCGGTATCTCCGGGAGCATTCGGAGACCCTGCGCGAGCCGTTCGGCGTCATGCAGGCGGCGTTGCTCGGGCTCGTCGGCCTGATCCTGGCGTTCGGCCTCTCACTCGCAGTCGGCCGGTACGAGGATCGACGGGCCGCCGCAGTCTCCGAGGCGAACGCGATCGGCACCAGCTACCTCCGCGCGCAGCTCCTCGCGGAGCCCGCGCGGTTGCGGTCGCTCACCCTGCTCCGGACGTACGCCGATCTCGCGCTTCGCATGGGCAAGGAGATCCCGGACAGCGTTGCGATGCAGCGGACGACCGCCTCCGAGGATCTGATCCAGCGACGGCTCTGGGCGCTCGGGGGGCAGGCGATCAGCGCGGCACCGGTCGCGAGTGCGCCGCGGCTCTACGTGGACAGCCTGAACACGACGTTCGACGAGCAGACGGTGCGCATCTCGGCGCTCAACAACCGCGTCCCCGGGGCTGTCATCGCGGTGGAGGTGGTCGGTGCGGCGCTGGCTCTCGGGCTGCTCGCGCTCTATCTATCCGTGCTCGGGCGCGGGCTCGTCCCGATGCTGCTGGGCGCCCTGCTCGTCACGACGCTGCTGCTCGTGACGTTCGATCTCGACCGGCCGACCCGCGGGCTGATCACCGTGCCCTCGACCGCGCTCGTCTCGATTCGCGAAGAGATGGCGCTGCCGCCGGCGGCTCATCCCTAGGCTCTGGTGAGGCCCTCTAGGTGAGGAGCAGGGCGAGCAGCGCCTTCTGGACGTGCAGGCGGTTCTCCGCCTCGTCCCAGACCGCCGACCGGTCGCCGTAGAGCGCGCCAGGAGTGATCTCCTCGCCGGGGTGGGCGGGGAGGCAATGGAGCACGATCGCCTCTGGAGCCGCGAGCGCGACGAGTGCCTCGTCGAGGCGGTAGGGCTCGAGGTCGTAGAGCCGCTGCTCCTTCGTCTCCTCCTGCCCGAGCGACACCCAGATATCCGTGACGAGGACGTCGGCGCCGGCGGCTGCTTCGCGCGGATCGCGGACGAGCGTCAGCGGTGTGTCGGTCGGTGGGTCGTAGCCCGCGGGACAGGCGGCGACGACCTCCATGCCGGTCAGCTTGGCCATCTGGGCCAGCGAGACGAGGACGTTGGTGCCGTCGCCGACCCATGCGATCTTGACGCCCTCGAGGCCGCCGAGGCGCTGGCGGATCGTGAGCGCGTCGGCGAGGGCCTGGCACGGATGCTCCACCGATGTGAGCGCGTTGATCACCGGGATGTGTGCGGCCGCCGCCCACTCCTCCAGCTCGTCGTGAGAGAGCACGCGGATCGCGAGCGCGTCGAGGTAGCGCGAGAGCACCTGAGCGGTGTCGCTCAGCGACTCGCCGCGCGAGAGCTGCATCTCCTGCGGTGTGAGCGTCACGAACCCGCCGCCGAGCTGCACGATCGCGACCCCGAACGAGATGCGCGTTCGGGTCGACGGCTGCCCGAAGATCAGGCCGAGCGTCTTTCCCGGCAGGCGCGGCGTGCGGTCGAGCTTGAGCTCGTCGGCGAGGTCGAGGATCGCCTCGGCCTCCGCGGGGACGAGGTCTGTGATCCGCAGCAAGTCGCGGCCGGAGAGCGAGACGGGGAGAGGAGACTTCATAGCCAGAGGTCCTTCGCCGCCGTGACCGCAGCCCCTACATCGCCGAGCCGCGGCGCATCGACCGCGGGCGGCTGGAACGTGCCGTCGCGCACCGTCGCGGCGACCTGCTCGTGCGCGTCCCGGAACGGCATCCCTTCGCGTACCAGTGCCTCGGCTGCGTCTGTCGCGCGCAGCAGCGGGTCGGCGCACGCCGCCGCCATCCGCTCGCGGTCGAAGGTCAGCCCGCGCACCAGCACGGTGAGCGCGGCGAGCGCAGTTGGAGGCATCCGCGCGAGCAGCGAACACCGGCGGCTTGTCCTCCTGCAGGTCGCGGTTGTAGGCGAGAGGCAGGCCCTTCACTGTCGCGAGCAGGCCGGTCAGCCGGCCGATCGCGGTGCCCGCCTTGCCGCGGGCGAGCTCCGCCACATCCGCATTGAGCTTCTGCGGCATCATCGAGGAGCCGGTCGCGGCATCCTCGGGCAGCTGCGCGAAGCCGAACTCGGTCGTCGTCCAGAGGACGATCTCCTCGCCGATCCGCGAGAGATGGCCGAAGAGAACGGCACAGGCGTAGAGATAGTCGAGCGCGAAGTCGCGGTCGGAGACGCCGTCGATCGAGTTGCGCATCGGGTCGGGCGGCGGCGGGATCGGGAGAGTCGATCCGGCGAGCGCCCCCGAGCCGAGCGGCGAGAAGACCGCCTGGGCGCCGGCGAACCGGAGCCGCGCGCGGTCGCGGTAGAGCATCTCCGACCACGCGAGCAGGTGGTGCCCGAGCGTCACCGGAATCGCTCGCTGCAGATGCGTGTAACCGGGCATCGGCAGTCTCTGCCTCCTGCGCGGCCCGGTCGAGAACGGCCCGCGCGAACCCCCTGAGCGCCTCCTCGGTCTCCGCGGACGCATGCGAGACGTAGAGGCGGAAGGCCGCGGCTACCTGGTCGTTGCGGGAGCGGCCGGCGTGGATCTTCCGGCCGACGTCGCCGAGCAGGCGCTCGATCGCCGAGTGGACGTCCTCGTCGGACGCCTCGAGCTCGTCGACGGTGATCCCGGAGAGGCGCTGCTCGACCTCGGCGAGCTCGCCGGTCGTGAGGATGCCCGCCGCCTCGAGACGCGTTGCGTGGATCAGCGTTCCCTGCAGGTCATACGGGAGCAGCTCGTCGTCGGAAGCGCGCAGGAACTCCCAGACCTCGGGGGCGAGGGCCGTTCCTACCCGGCCGGCCCAAAGGGTCATCATTGCCCGAGCTCCAGCGGATCGTCGGGCGCGGGCGGCGGCGAGAGCCTGAGCTTCCGCTGGGTCTCGAGCATGCGCTGAGTATCGGTGATGTCGTTGATCTGGACGGCGAGCTGGCCGATCCGGTCGCCGGCCGTGAACGCGGTGGCGCTGCGCTCCATGCTGAGGCGCTCGGGGTCGTAGGTGACGGCTTCACCGCGCGTGTCGAGGATCGTGTAGTCGTCCCCGCGCCGGAGCTCGATCGTGACCTCGCCGGTGACCACCGCGGCGACGAAGGGCAGCAGCGAGCCGCGGAGCATGTTGGCCTGGTTGTCGAGCCAGCGGCCCTCGTAGAGCAGGCGGCCGAGCCGCCGGCCCTGAACGGCGTAGGCCTCGAGGGTCGACTCGTTGTGGATCGCGGTGAGCAGCCGCTCGTAGGCGATCGACAGGAGCGCCATTCCGGGCGCCTCGTAGATGCCGCGGCTCTTCGCCTCGATCACGCGGTTCTCGATCTGGTCGGACATCCCGAGCCCGTGGCGGCCGCCGATCGCATTCGCCTCCGTGATCAGCTCGACCGGGTCGGTGCTCTCGAGGCCGCCGATCGCGACCGGCATCCCGTTCCGGAAACGGATCGTCACGGTCTCCGGCTCGATCTCGACTGCGGGATCCCAGAAGGCGACGCCCATGATCGGCTCGACGATCGTCATGCTCGTCGAGAGCAGCTCGAGATCCTTGGCCTCGTGGGTCGCGCCGAGCAGGTTCGCGTCGGTCGAGTAGGCCTTCTCGACGCTCGAGCCGTGGGGGAGCCCCTTCGCAGCGAGCCATTCGCTCATCTCCTTGCGGCCGCCGAGCTCGGCGACGAAGGCGCTGTCGAGCCAGGGCTTGTAGATCCGCAGGTCGGGGTTCTCGAGCAGCCCGTAGCGGTAGAAGCGCTCGATGTCGTTGCCCTTGTAGGTCGAGCCGTCGCCCCAGATGTCGACGCCGTGCTGGCGCATCTCGCGGACGAGCAGCGTGCCCGTGACGACCCGGCCGAGCGGCGTCGTGTTGAAGTAGCGGCGGCCGGCGGTCTGGATGTGGAACGCGCCGCTTTGGAGCGCGATCAGCCCGTGCAGCGCGAGAGCGTCGCGGCAGTCGACGAGCACCGCGTCCTCGGCGCCGTACTCGCGGGCGCGACCCGGGACTGCGGCGATGTCGGGCTCGTCGTACTGGCCGAGGTCGGCGGTGAAGGCGTAGGGAACGGCGCCCTTCTCGCGCATCCAGGCGAGCGCGCAGCAGGTGTCGAGGCCGCCCGAGAACGCGATGCCGACCCGCTCGCCGAGCGGCAGCGAGCCCAGGATCTTCCCGGCCCCGTTCTCGCTCACGTCCGGCCTTCCCGAGGGACCCGAAAAGCGGTGTCTGACACCGACTTTCTGGACGAGGTAAAACGCTGATTAGCAGGGGAGAAGCACCGCCGACGACACGGTGTCGTAACGGCGTCTGACACCGGTCTTTCGGCCATGCCGGAAACGGTCATCAATCGGTCTCGCCTTCGAGGTGGTGTGTGAAGTCCGTGGCGAGCTCGGCTGAGCTCGAGCCCTCGCGGACCGCGACGAGGATCGTGTTGTCGCCTGCGACCGTGCCGGCGACGTCGGGGAGCATGGCCTCGTCGATCGCGTCGGCAAGCGCGGCTGCGAATCCCCGCGGGGTGTGGATCACGAGCAGGTTGCCGGTCGGGATCATCGTCCCGGCCCAGTTGCGAAGCGCGGACGCGAGCTGCTCGAGCCGGCGGAGATCGGCGGCGCCCGGGAGGGCGTAGATCAGCCGGCCGTCGCCGTTCCGCACCTTCACGAGCCCGAGCCGCGCGACGTCGCGCGACACGGTTGCCTGCACGGTGTCGATCCCCTCGGCGCGGAGCGCCTCAGCCAGCTCGGACTGGGTCGAGAGGTGCCGCTGCTCGACCAGCCTGAGGATCGCGCCTTGGCGTTCGAACTTCGTGGTCATCCCGCCAGGGTCTCCCTGATCAGGTCGACGGCCAGGTCCGCCTCCGCCTCGGAGATCGTCAGCGGCGGGGCAAGCCTGAGGGCCGTATCGCCGGCGGTCCCGACGAGGAGGTTGTGCTCGAGCGCCGCGTGGGCGACCGGGCCGGCGGCGCGGCCGAGCTCGACGGCGAGCAGCAGCCCGGCGCCGCGTGTGCCGGGAAGCTGCGCCTCGAGGCGCTCGCCGATCGCGCGGACGTGGGCAAGCAGGTCGTCGTCGATTGCCTCGACCACGGCGCAGGCGGCTGCGCAGGAGACGGGGTTGCCGCCGAACGTCGAGGCGTGGTCGCCGGGGACGAACCCGGTGGGTGACCCGTCGGCGACGAGCAACGCGCCGATCGGCAGGCCGTTTGCGAGGCCCTTGGCGAGCGTGACGGCATCGGGCCGCACATCGTGGCGCTGCCACGCGAAGAACTCGCCGGTGCGGCCGATGCCGGTCTGCACCTCGTCGAAGATCAGCATTGCGTCGAACTCGTCGGCGAGCGCGCGGGCCTCCTCGAGCGTCTCGGCCGGAAGGGGCAGGACGCCGCCCTCGCCGAGCACCGGCTCCATGATGATCGCGGCGGTGTCGGGCCCGACGGCGTCGGCGAGCGTCTCGGGCGTCGCGAAGCGGACGCCGGGGATCAGCGGCTCGAACGCGGCCCGCTTCGCCGGCTGGCCGGTGACCGAGAGCGCCCCCATCGTGCGGCCGTGGAACGAGCCCTCGAGCGCAACGAGGCCGGTCTTGCCGGTCGACTTCCGAGCCCACTTCAGCGCGGCTTCGACCGCCTCGGTGCCGGAGTTGCAGAAGAACGCATGCGCGCCGCCGAACCGCTCCGACAGTGCCCGGGCGAGGTTCTCCATCGGCTCGGTCGAGTAGAGGTTGGAGACGTGCCAGAGACGCTCGAGTTGGGCCCGCGCCGCGGCCAACGGGGCCGGATGGCAGTGCCCGAGGCTCACCACCGCGATGCCGGCGATCATGTCGAGATACCGCTGGCCGTCGTCGGCGATCAGCCAGCAGCCCTCACCGTCGACGAACGTCACCGGGAACCGCGCGTAGGCCGGCAGGAGCGGCGTGCCCGTGAGGACGTTCACAACGTCCCCTCCGGACACTGGCCGGCCGGGCCGTGTCCGGTGCCAGGTACCCACGCCGAAAGCGCGGCTCCGGACTGCGCTCGAATGGCCCCTGGCGCGAAAGACCTGCAAATCGCGGCTGGCCGAGAGGACATGTCCGGTGCCAGGTTATGGAAACGAAGGTGGAACAAGCCGTCCACAGAGGGACCTTCGGGACATGGCGTGAATGGGATCATGAGACGGGCACCTCCGTGCGGCCGATGTAGGCGGGGACGCCGCTGCGGGCGGAGGCGATCGCGGCGCCGAGCTTCGGGATGATCCCGCCCTCGAGCGTGCCGCTCGCCATCAGCTCCTCGGCCGAGTCGAGGTCGATCGCGTCGACGACGGCGCCGTCGAGGATCAGCCCGTCGACGTCGGTGAGGAAGAGCAGCCTGGTGGCGCCGATGCCGGCCGCGATCGCGGCTGCCGCAGAGTCGGCGTTGACGTTGAGCGGGCCCTGCGCGATTGGCGCGACAACCGGGATCCGGTTGGCGGCGAGGGCTTCCGTGACCGCCGGCAGGCTGGATGTGCGCGCCTCGCCGACGAGCCCGAGAGCCGGGACCGGATCGGCCTCGAGGCCGATCTCGTCGCCGAAGAGGCCCACGGCGCGCTCGCCGATCGCGGCGCAAAGGGTCTGGTTGACCGCCGCCAGCGAGGCCCGCACGATCGCGATCCCCTCGGCGGTCGTGACCCGGCGGCCGTCGACGAACTCGACGGGGATCCCGGCGCGCTCCATCTCGGCCGAGATCTGGGGGCCGGCACCGTGAACGACGCAGACCTGCTCGCGAGCGGCGAGCGCGAGCACAGCCTCCGCCGATGCGGCGGCGACGGCGCCGCCCACCTTCACGACGACGGTCATGAGCGGTAATCCGCGTTGATGCGGACGTAGTCGTAGGAGAGATCGCTCGTCAGGTAGCCGGCGCGGCCGCTCCCGAGGCCGAGATCGAGCTCGATCGTGCACGAGGGCCCGGAGACGTCCGGCTCGACGTCGGTGGGGGCACCCGCGTCGAGAACGACAGTTCCGTTGTAGCGAAGGGTGACCTTGTCGGCGTCGATCGTGGCGTAGCCGCCGTTCCAGGGCGCGCTGCCCGCTGCCATCAGCACGCGGCCCCAGTTGGCGTCGTGGCCGAAGAGCGCCGTCTTGACGAGTGGGGAGGTCGCGATCCGCCGGGCGATCGCCTTGGCCTGCACGTCGTCGACGGCGCCGAGGACGTTGATCTCGGCCAGCACCGTGATGCCCTCGCCGTCAGCGACGACCTGGCGCGCGAGGTCGTCGCACACCTCGGCGAGTGCGGCCGCGAACGCGGCATCGTCCCGCTCGACGCCGCTGGCTCCGTTTGCGAGCAGGATCACGCAGTCGTTGGTCGAGGGCTCACCGTCGACCGAGATCGCGTTGAACGACGTCTCGACCGCCGGCCTCAGGAACTCGATCGCCTCGCCTGGCTCGAGCGGATAGTCGGTCGTGATCACCGCGAGCATCGTCCCCAGGTCGGGATGGATCATCCCCGACCCCTTGGCCATCCCGCCGACCGTGAACCCGCCCCGCGAGACGACTGCCTCCTTGGAGCAGGTATCGGTGGTCATGATCGCCTCGGCAGCCTCCGGGCCGCTCGCATCGGACAGCGCGGCGACGGCCGGGTCGAGCGCCGGGAGCAGCTTGTGCAGCGGCAACCGCGTCCCGATCACGCCGGTCGAGAGGACGAGCACCTCCTCGACGTCGAGGTCGAGCAGCCGCGCCGCCTCCGCGCTCGTCGCGAGGGCGTCGAGCTTGCCCCGCTCCCCGGTCGCGGCGTTCGCGACGCCCGAGTTGATCACGACGGCCTGCGGCTCGGCGAGCGCCAGATGCTCGCGGCTCACCTGCAGGCACGCGGCCTGGACGTTGTTGCGCGTGAACATCGCTGCTCCCACGGCAGGGGTCACCGAGCGGACGACCGCCAGATCCTTCCGCCCTTGCCGCCGGATCCCGGCCGCAACGCCGGACGCGACGAACCCCTTGGCGCCGGTGACGCTCACCTGTGTCTCCTCAAACCAGGACGCTCCCGAGCCGAAGCCCCGTCGTCTCCTGGAGCCCGAGCGCAAGATTCAGGTTCTGCACCGCCTGTCCGGCGGCGCCCTTGCCGAGGTTGTCGATCGCGCAGATCACGATCCACATCCCGGTCGCGCCGTCGGTGAAGACGCCGATCTCGGCGCTGTCAGTCCCTTGCACCCGCGCGATCTCGGGCTCGATGCCCTCGGGGAGCACGCGGACGACCGCGCTTCCGGCATAGGCCTCCTCGATCAGCGCGCGGACATCGGCATTGCTCCTCACGTAACAGGTCGCGAGCAGCCCGCGCCGTACCGGCAGCAGATGGGGGACGAACGTCACCGGCAGTCCGAGCGTCTGCGTGATCTCCGGGGCATGGCGATGGCCGCCGACGGCATACGGCGAGAAGTTCTCGAGCACTGCGCCTGCATGGGACGAATCCCGCAGCGTCTTTCCGGCGCCGGTCATGCCCGACTTCGCGTCGACGACGATGTCGCCTTCGGTCGCGGCCCGCAGCGGCCAGAGCGCGAGCAGCGTCGCAGTGGCATAGCAGCCCGGGTTCGCGATCAGGGCACCCTCGGCCGGATGCACCTCGGGCAGCCCATAGCTCCACGCGCCCGGGGTGAGGCCGTACCACCTCTCCGCGAGGGCCGGGTCGACGAGCCGGTGGACGCCGCCGAGGTCGATCGCGATCGCGCCGTCGGGCGGCTCGAACGCGGCCGCCTGCTCGTTGCCGAGGCAGAGGAAGATCGCCTCGGCGCCGCTCGCGCCCGCTTCGACGTTCGAGGTGAACATCGGCACCGGGCCGTTCAGCCGCGGGTCGAGCGCGTGGGCCGGCCTGCCGGCGAGCGAATCCGACCCGAGCGCGATCAGCTCGAGCTCAGGATGAGCGAGCACGCGGTCGAGCGTCTCCTGGCCGGTGTACCCGGCCGAACCGAGGATGGCCACGGTCGTCACGATTTGCGTATTATGCACATCAGATGGAATCTATGCAGAAGAAATCCAGTCTCGTCCTGGAGGACGGCACCGTCTTCCCCGGGATCTCCGTGGGCGCTCCCGGCATCGCCGCAGGCGAGGCGTGCTTCACGACCGCGATGACCGGCTACGAGGAGGCGGTCACCGATCCGAGCTACGTCGCCCAGGTTCTCTGCTTCTCCTACCCGCTGATCGGCACCTACGGCGTCGACGAGTCGCGGATGGAATCGGACCGCGTGCAGTGCGAGGGCGTCGTCATGCGCGACGTGCGCCCGGAGTTCGCCGCGTGGCTGCGCGAGCAGGGCGTCGTCGCGCTCACCGGCCTCGACACCCGGACGCTCGTGCGGAAGATCCGCGACGGCGGCGTCCTTCGCTGCGCGCTCGGCGACGCGCCCGTCGACGAGCTCCAGGCGAAGGCGCTCTCCGAGCCCTACATCGACGGCCGCCCGCTCGACCGCCAGCCCGGCGCGAAAGAGCCCTACGCGGTCGGTGCCGGGCCCCGGGTGGTCGTCGTCGACCTCGGGTCGAAGCGCTCGATCCCGCGGCGGCTCGCCGATGCCGGGCTCGAGGCGTACGTGGTGCCCGGGTCGTGGGACGCCGAGGCGATCCTCGACGCCGATCCGCGCGTGGTGCTGATCGCGAACGGGCCGGGCGACCCGGGCGTGCTCGGCGAGCAGGTCGAGACGGTTCGGGCGCTGCTCGGCCGCGTGCCCCTGTTCGGCGTCTGCCTCGGGCATCAGCTGCTCGGGCTCGCGCTCGGCCACCAGACCTTCAAGCTTCCCTTCGGCCACCGCGGCGCGAACCATCCCGTGCGCGACACCGCCACCGGCCGCGTGCTGGTCACGGTCCAGAACCACGGGTTCGCGGTGCTCGCGAACGGCGACATGTCCCACGTCTCGCTCAACGACGAGACCTGCGAGGGCCTGGCCGGCGACGGCTTCCAGAGCGTGCAGTTCCATCCCGAGGCATCGCCGGGCCCGCTCGATGCGCTTCCCTTCTTCGACCGGCTGGCCGAGGCATGCCGAAGCGCACCGACCTTCGCTCGATCCTGATCCTCGGCTCCGGGCCGATCCGGATCGGGCAGGCCTGCGAGTTCGACTACTCCGGGGCCCAGGCCTGCCGGGTGCTCCGTCGCGAGGGCTACCGCGTGATCCTCGTCAACTCGAACCCGGCGACGATCATGACCGACCCCGAATGGGCGGACGCCACCTACCTCGAGCCGCTCGACCCGGAGACGGTCACGCAGGTGATCGAGCGCGAGCGCCCCGACGCGATCCTGCCGACACTCGGCGGGCAAACCGCGCTCAACCTCGCGATCGCGCTGGCGCCGCTCGGCATCGAGCTGATCGGCGCCGACCTCGAATGCGATCAACAAGGCCGAGGATCGCGAGCTCTTCCGCTCGACCGTGCACGGCGTCGGGATCCCGACGCCGCGTTCGATCATCGCGCACTCGCCCGACGTCGAGTTTCCCGTCCCGGCGATCGTGCGGCCTGCCTTCACGCTCGGCGGCACCGGCGGCGGAATCGGCCTGGACGCCGGAGGAGCTTCGCGTCGCGATCGCCCGCGGTCTCGCCGCGAGCCCCGTCGACCAGGTGCTCGTCGAGGAGTACCTCCAGGGCTGGCAGGAGCACGAGCTCGAGGTGATGTGCGACGCACGCGGGAACGCCGTCGTCGTCTGCTCGATCGAGAACCTCGACCCGATGGGCGTTCACACCGGGGACTCGTGGACGGTCGCGCCGCAGCAGACGCTCCCCGACCCGGTCTACCAGCAGCTCCGCGAGGCCGCGTTCGCCACCGCTCGCGCGGTCGGCGTCGCGACAGGAGGCGCCAACGTCCAGTTCGCCGTGCACCCGGAGAGCTACGAGTACCGCGTGATCGAGATGAACCCGCGCGTCTCGCGCTCCTCCGCGCTCGCGTCCAAGGCGACGGGCTTCCCGATCGCGAAGCTCGCAGCTCTCCTCGCGGTCGGGTTCACGCTCGACGAGCTGCCGAACGACATCACCGGCAAGACGACCGCCGCCTTCGAGCCCGCGCTCGACTACGTCGCGGTCAAAGCGCCCCGGTTCGACTTCGAGAAGTTCCCCCTCGCCGTGCCGAGGCTCGGCGCCGAGATGCGGGCCGTCGGGGAGGCGCTCGGGCTCGGACGCACGTTCCCCGAGGCGTTCATGAAGGCGATGGAGGGTCGCGAGACGGCGCCGGTCCCGTTCCCGGCCGACGACGCCGAGCTCGTCGAGCGCGCGAGCCAGCCGGTGCCCGAGCGCTGGGACCTCCTGCTCGAGGCGGCGCGGCGCGAGCTCGACCTGCCCGGGATCCACCCCTACTTCGCGGACCGGCTGCGCGAGATCGCAACCTGGCGCACCAACCCGAACGGCAGGCGGCCGGTGCGGCTCGCGGTCGACTCCTGCGCCGGCGAGTTCGAGGCGCGGACGCCCTACTACTACGTCACGCACGAGGGGGAGGACGAGGGGCCGGAGCCGTCGGGCCGTGCGGTGATCGTGCTCGGCGGGGGCCCGAACCGGATCGGGCAGGCGATCGAGTTCGACTACTGCTGCGTCCACGCGTCCCAGGCGCTCCGCAAGCTCGGCTACGAGGCCGTGCTCGTGAACTCGAACCCCGAGACGGTCTCGACCGACTACGACACCTCGGACCGGCTCTACCTCGAGCCGTTGATCCCCGCCAACGTGCTCGACGTGTGCGAGCTCGAGCAGCCCTTCGGCGTCGCGGTCTCGTTCGGCGGGCAGACGCCGCTGCGCCTCGCTCCCGTGCTCGCCGAGGCGGGCGTCCCGCTGCTCGGCGATCCCGCTCGACGCGATCGACGCCGCCGAGGATCGCGGCCGCTTCGCTCAGCTGGCGGGCGACCTGGCGCCCGAGTGGGGCGTGGCCGAGAACGCCGAGGAGGCCCGCGAGCTGGCGCACGAGATCGGCTACCCCGTTCTGATCCGGCCGCATTACGTGATCGGCGGCCGCGGCATGCACGTCGCCCACTCCGCCGACGACCTCCGCGTCGAGGGGCCGTGTCTCGTCGACCGCTATCTCGAAGGCGCCCTCGAGCTCGATGTCGACGCGCTCTGCGACGGCGAGACCGGGTGGGTGGCGGCGGTGCTGGAGCACATCGAGCCGACCGGCGTCCACTCCGGAGACTCGGCGTGCGTGCTGCCCGGGCCCCTCGGTCTCGGCGGCGCTCGAGGACGAGATCCGCGAGGTCGTGGCGCGGATCGCCGGCGGCCTCGGTGCGCGCGGGCTGATGAACCTCCAGCTTGCGTACACCGGCGGGAAGCTCTACGTGCTCGAAGCCAATCCGCGGGCATCCCGGACGGTGCCGTTCGTCGCCAAGGCGACGGGAGTCCCGCTGATCGAGCACGCCGTCAGGCTCCTCCTCGGCGAGAAGCTCCCGGCTCTCGGCCTTCCCGAGCGGGCGGTTCCGAGCCGCGCCTGGGCCAAGGAGGCCGTTTTCCCGGCGGAGCGGTTCCCCGGCGCGGCGACGCGCGGCCCGGAGATGCGCTCGACGGGCGAGGTCATGGCCGGCGCGGCCACGGCGTCCGAGGCGTACGCGCGAGCCGTTCGCGCGGCTGGACGCGGCCGGCGGGGCGGGAAAATCTGCCCGCCGTTGCAGGCCCCGGCGCTATCGTAAAGCCGTGGACGACATCCTCGACGTGATCGACGAAGCGAGTGCCGCAGGCCAGCGAGTCGTCGTCGCGACGGTGATCGACACGATCCGGTCGGCGCCGCGACAGCCGGGCGCGAAGATGATCGTCCGCGAGAACGGCACCTTCACGGGCTCGGTCTCCGGCGGCTGCGTCGAGGCCGATGTCGTCGAGCGGGCGAAGCACGTGTTCGCCGGCGAGGTCGCCCGTCGTGTCCATTACGGCGTCACCGACGGCGAGGCCTGGGAGGTCGGGCTCTCGTGCGGCGGCGAGATCGACGTCTGGGTCGAGGAGGCCGATCCCGAGCTCTGGAACGACGTTCGCGAGCTTCTCGACTCCGACGGCTACGGGATGCTCTACACCGACACGAACACCGGCGAGAAGCGGCTCGAGCCCGGCATCCTCGAGAGCACCGGCCTCCGTGAGGACGGAATCTTCGCCGAGGTGATCGAGGGCCCCATCCGCGTCGTCATCTTCGGCGCGGCAGAGGCCGCCGAGCACCTCTGCGCCTACGGCAGGCAGCTCGGGTGGCGCACGACCGTCGTCGATGCCCGCCCCGCTCTCGCGACGCCGGAGCGCGTTCCGAGCGCGGACAGGGTGATCAAGGCCTGGCCCGACGAGGTGGCCGCCGAGCTGATCGACGACCGCACGGTCGTCGTAACGCTCTCCCACGAGGAGCGGCTCGACATTCCGGCCGTCGCCGAGGGGCTTCGCCGGAACGCGCGCTACGTCGGCGCGATCGGCGCGAAACGCACCCAGGAGCGCCGCCGAGCTGCACTGGCCGAGCAGGGATTCACCGAGGATGAGCTCGCCCGGATCCACGGGCCTGCCGGGCTCGATCTCGGCGGCCGCTCGCCTGCCCAGATCGCCCTCGCGATCGCGGCCGAGATCGTCTCGGTCACCTCCGGCGGCCGGGCGAAGGACAAGACCGCCGTCGCGGCTACGAAGTAGAGCCGAACGAGCCGGTTCCGGCGCTGCTGCCGGTTCCGCCGCCGAGGCCACCGCCGCCGGGCCCGCCGTCGTCGCCGGGCCCATCGTCAGCGCCGCCGCCGCCGAACTGCGGACGGACGCCGTTGACGAGATCCTTGATCCGCGAGGCCATGCTCGACTCGATCTGCTGCGCCTGGTCATCGGTCAGGAAGCCGCTCGCAACCGCACTCGCAAGGCGCTTCTTCTGGGCGGCCAGCATCACCGTGACCAGGCCCGCGACCGTCTTGCCCTGAGTCTTGGCGACCTGCGCCATCGTCTTGCCGCCGGCGAGCTGCCTCTGCAGAGCAGCCGCGGAGAGCCCCAGGTAGGCCGCGGCAGCCGTATCGCCCCCGCCAAAGCCCCGCCCGCCGAAGCCGCCGCGGAAACCGCCTTCGCCCGCGCCGAGCCCTCCACCGAGGCCCCGGCCACCGAGCCGTCCGCCGCCGAGGCCCGACCCGGAGATCCCCTGGCCGAACGGCGCCGTTACCGCCGGCTGGGACACCGAGCTCGACGACGAGCTCAACTCGACCGCCGCGAACGCCGCTCCGGCCGCGGCCAGAGCCGCGACAGCGACCGTCCCTGCAATCAGCTTCGTGCGCGAGCTCATCCCTGAAAGTGTCGCCTCTCCGGCTTAAACAGCGCTTAAGAGCTGGAAACCGGCTCGGCTGCCGGAGCACCGACCAGAAGGCCGTCGCGCATCGCAAGCCGGCGCGGAGCGCGGGCCGCGAGATCGTGGTCATGGGTCGCGACGATCACCGTCGCCCCATGCTGGGCGGCGAGCCCGGCAAGCAGGTCGATCACGTCGGCACCCGTCTTCGTGTCGAGATTCCCGGTCGGCTCGTCCGCGAGCACGACCCGCGGCTCGACGACGAGAGCGCGCGCGATCGCGACGCGCTGCTGCTCGCCGCCCGAGAGCTGGCTCGGGAGGTGGCGCGGCCCGGTCCGCGAGCCCGACCTCGGAAAGAAGCGTCTGCGCCCGGTTCCGCAGCTCGTCACCCTTGACCCCGGTCGGCGCCAGCCCCAGCTCGACGTTCTGGAGCGCGGTCAGCGTCGGGATCAGGTTGAACTGCTGGAAGATGAATCCGAAGGCCCGCAGCCGCAGGTCGGCGAGATCGTGGTCGCGCAGCTTTCCGAGATCGCGCCCTTCGAAGAGGATGGTGCCGCCGGTCGCACGGTCGAGCGCGCCCAGCAGCTGCAGCAGCGTCGTCTTGCCCGAGCCGCTCGGCCCCTCGAGCGCTACGAACTCTCCGGCCTCGATCGTCAGGGTCACGCCGGCGACCGCATTGACGTTCATCGCGCCCTTGGTGAACGACTTGACGACGTCGGTCGCCTCGTAGAGGTGGCTGTCGCTCGGCTCTTTGAGCTCCGTCGGGCCTACGTTCATTCGACTGTCCGGAGCGCGTCGGCGGGCCGGAGATGAGAGGCGCGGAAGGCGCCCGCGGTGCCTGCGATGAGGCCGCCGACCAGAGCGAGCAGGAAGCCCGCAGCGAGCACCTCGATCGACAGCGGGGCGTTGAGAGTCACGGTGTCGGTCGCCGACCGGGAGAGGGCGCCGAAGCCGAACGCGCCGCTCGTCGAGCTGTGCGCGGTCAGCGTCACGCCGAAGGCGCCCACGATCAGCGTCCCGAGGATCCCGAGCACGACGCCGAGGAGACCGCCGCCGATGCCCTGGGCGAGCGACTCCCCGGCGACCTGCCGCACGACGAGCCACTGCGTCCAGCCGAGCGCCTTCAATGTCCCCAGCTCCCGGACGCGCTTGCCGACCGACGAGAGCGTCAGCAGCACCGCGAGCAGGAAGGCGGCGGCGGCCGCGAGGATCTCGAGCGCGATCCCGAGGCGGTGCGACAGGTTCGAGGCGTTCACGAGCGAGCCGCTGATCTGGTCGGCGACGTCCTTCGCGCTCGCGACCTGCGCGTTCGGGTAGAGCTGCTGGATCTCCCGCTGGACATCGCCCACCGAGGTGCCGCTCGACGCCCGGACGAGCACCACGTTCGTCTGGCCCTTCTGGCTCGAGAGCGCTTGCAGCTGGGGGAGCGGGATGTACACATCTGCCGTCTGGCCGCCGAGCGGCGGCTTGACGAGGCCGACCACGGTGAAGTTCGTCTTGTTCAGGTCGAGCGTCGAGCCCACCTTCAGCTTGTTCTCGGCCGCGTAGGAGTCGGCGAGCAGCGCCTCGTGCGTCGCCTTCGGAGCGATGAAGCGACCGCTTGCGACGAGCGACGGGGTGACGAGCCCGATCGCCGGCTGGCTCGGATCGACGCCGGCGATCGTGTAGCTCGAGCTCTTGATGTTCGTCTGCGGTGGGTCGACGATCTGCTGGATCGTCTGCTGTGGCGTCGTGACCGTGCGGCGGAAGTTGCGGAACTCGGGCGGCAGGCACTTGGCGAACGCACCGCGGTTGAAGCCACCGCCACCGGCCGGGCCGCCACCGAAGCCGCCACCGCCGGCGCCGCCCGCCGCGCCCGCGCCGCCGCCGCCGCCGAGCTGGTTCGAGCCGGACGTGGCACCGGTGCCGGCGCTCCCCGTGCTGGTACTGCTGCTCGAGGCCTGCAGCTTCTCGACGCAGGCGCGGATCTTGTCCTGCTCGGCCTGCGTCGGCTGGAACTGCACGCGGCCCGTGATCGTCAGCCGCTGGCCGCCGGCCTTGAGCTTGGCGATGATCTTCGGGACGGTCCCCTCCTGATGGACGGCGCTCAGGACGAGCCCGGTCGACACCGACGAGACGCCGCTCAGCTTCGCGATCTGCTGGGCCTGGCTCTGCGGGAAGGTCAGCTGCGTGCCCGGCAGGAAGAAGTCCTGAACGAAGTGCGTCCCGGGCTTGCCGAGCTTCGAGAGGTCGGTGATCGCCGACTGGTTCGCCTGGATCAGCTGGCGCGCCGCGTCGAAGCCGCCGCCTCCCCCGAAGCCGCCGCCGCCGCCGAAGGAGCCGCTCGTCGCCCCCGGCTGGCTCGAGGTGCCTGTGCTCGTGCCGGTGCCCGTGCTCGCTCCCGCGGGCGCCAGCGTGACCGTCAGGTCGGTGCCGATGCTCGAGAGCGGGTTGAGCGCGTTCTGCTGGGCATTGTCGAGACCGTGGGTCAGCGACGAGATCACGATCACCAGCGCCACGCCGATGGCAAGCCCCGAGGCGGTGAGGATGGTGCGGCTCTTCCTGCGAACGAGCTCGCTGCGGAGGTACGAGAGATAGAACACTGGGCACCGAGAGAAAAGCAGCGGCGCCTAAGAGGCGATTAAGAGGTTTCGTCCCCGGGTGCTGCTTCGCGAGTGGGAATGGTCAACCGCATCAGCGTGCCGCCGCCCGCCGGCGCCTCGACCCCGATCGTGCCGCCGTGGCTCTCCGCGACCTGCCTGACGATCGCAAGCCCGAGACCTGAGCCGGGCATTCCTCGCGCCGAGGTGGCGCGGTAGAAGCGCTCGAAGACGTGTGGCACGTCCTCCTCGGCGATCCCCGGGCCATGGTCGCGGACGGTCAGCTCGCCGTCGGCCAGGTGCACCTCGACCGGAGATCCGGAGGGACTCCACTTGGCGGCGTTGTCGAGCAGGTTCGTGATCGCCCGCTCGAGGCTCGCCGGTTGCCCGACGACGGTCGTGGGGGCGAGATCGGCCTCGATCGGCACGTCGGGATGGTGCCGCGTCGCCCTGCGGATCGCCTCCTCGGTCAGCAGGTCCAGGCGAACCTCCTCGAGTGGCTCGTTCTGCTCCTCGCCGCGGGCGAGCTCCGTCAGCTCGCCGATCAGCTCGGTCATCTCCCCGAGCTGGACGACGACATCCTGAAGGAGCTGCTTGCGCTCCGCGGGCGGCATGCGGCCTCCCGACGCCAGCACCTCGATGTTCGTGCGCAGGCTCGTCAGAGGCGTCCGCAGCTCGTGCGAGGCGTCCTGGACGAGCTGCCGCTGGCGCTGCGCTGCCTCGTCGAGTGACTCGAGCATCGCGTTGAAGGTGCGTGCGAGCGTGGCGAGCTCGTCGGTGCCGTCGACCTCGATCCGCTGGCTCAGGTCGCGGGTCTTCCGGACGCGCTCCGCCGTCTCGCTCAGCTCTCGTACAGGCCGCAGCGTCGTTCGCGCCACGAGCAAGCCGGCTCCCGAGGCGAGAGCGATGCCGCCGAACGAGACCAGCAGCAGCCAGAGGCGGATCCGGGCGAGCTCGTTGTCGATCGACGAGAGCTGGGCGACGACCTGGATCGCGACCGGCGGATAGTCGGTGCTCGGCATCGTGTAGACGCGCGTGTCGTCGCCCTGGAGCGTCGTGTCGTAGTAGTACGCCCGCGCCTTGCGAGCCGCGACCAGTCGAGCCCTGTGAGTGACCGGGATCCGCGGGGTGCGCGCGAGGTAGTCGCTCGGGATGTAGACGGAGCCGTCGGCCCCGACGAGCTGGAAGTAGCTGCCGAAGAGGGACGGCGAGCTGGCGATCGCATAGACACCCGGGTAGGCATTCACCGTGTCGAAGCGGGGAACGCCTGCGATCTGCGCCGCCTGGCTCTGCAGGTTCCGGTCGACCTGGGCCCGCAGCTCGTTCCGGACGAGGAAGTAGACGACCACCGACGCGAGCACGATCGCGATCGCCACCGCGGCGGCCGCCCCAAGCGCCAACCGCGCCCTGATGCTCATTGCCTACTGCTCGCGCAACGCGTACCCGACGCCTCTGACCGTGTGAATCAGCCGCGACTTGCCGCCGGCCTCGGTCTTCTTGCGCAGGTAGCTGATGTAGACGTCGAGCGAGTTCGAGCCGTAGCCGAAGTCGTAGCCCCAGACGCGGTCGAAGATCACCGAGCGCGTCAGCACCTGGCGTGGGTTGCGCAGGAACAGCTCGAGCAGCGAGAACTCGGTGCGGGTGAGGACGAGCTGGTCGCCGTCGCGGATCACCTCGCGGGTGCCGGTGTTCAGCTCGAGGTCGCCGAACGAGAGCGTCGTCGGCTCGTCGTCGGTGCCGAGGCGGCGGAGGAGCGCTCGCACCCGGGCGACGAGCTCCTCGAGCGCGAACGGCTTCACCAGGTAGTCGTCGGCACCGGCCTCGAGCCCGGCGACCCGGTCCGCCACCTGGTCGCGCGCGGTCAGCATCAGGATCGGAAGCTCGCTTCCGTCGGCGCGCAGCCGCCGGGTCAGCTCGAGCCCGTCGAGGCGCGGCATGAGGATGTCGACGATCGCCAGGTCGATTGCATTGGGGTTGGAGCGCAGCTTCAGCAGCGCCTCCTCGCCGTCGGCCGCCAGCTCGACGTCGTAACCCTGCATGGCTAGCGCGCGGCGCAGCGCGTCGCGCACGGATTGCTCGTCATCGACAATCAGGATCGCCATCCCCGTAATGGTGGACATTCGGGACGGGAAAAGGAAGCCCTTGGTCGTCCCGGCGGCTTCGTTCACCGGGAGCGAGCCGGCACGGCAGTGGCTGCCGGGTCCGTCGCCGCCGCGGCACCGTGCGGGACGACAGGCCCGAACAGCCACTGCCCTGCCGGCCGCGACGCGAGAAAAGGGTGCGGGCGAGCTGCGGGACGGCAGCTCGCCCGCGGGCGGGTGAGGAGAGATCGCGACGCCCGATATGAGGGGCGCCGCTCCTGGTGCAAGCCTCGCGTCGGAGGGTGCGTATGGGCTTGCATCACGATGAAGCGAATCCTGATCCCGCTCTCTAAGAGATCCGTAAGACGGGCGTTAGAGATTGCTGAATCCTCTCCGAGCGCAACCCGGGGTGTTCCGAGGGCACAGGCGTCCGGTTCGTGGTACACAACGCAGCAGTCCGGAGAAGGAGAGTTCGCAATGAGAGCCGCACTCCTAGCCGCCGTCCTCGCCGCCGCAGCGTTCGCCGCCTTTGCCTCCGCGACGACGCCCGCCCCGGCCAAGGTCGTCGGCAACACGAAGGTCGGCCGGTCGCTCTTCATAGCGCACCAGTGCGGCTCGTGCCATCTCCTGGCCACCGCGAACGCGCTCAACCCGTCCGGGATCGGGCCGGACCTCGACCTCTCGAAGCGGACCTACGCCGGAATGATCACGCAGATCACGAACGGCGGGAACGGGATGACCGGCTACAAGCGCGTCCTGACGGTCGCCCAGATCCAGGATCTGGCAGCGTTCGTCTTCAAGAGCTCGCACCGCTAGCCATTACTTTCCGATCGGAAAGTAACGTTACTTCCCGATCGGAAAGAAATAAGCAGCTCTGCGGAAAATCACCTACTCGGGACTGGATTTCGGCCGCCGGGGGCGCTACACTCGGGCTCATGGCCGTACGGAAGATGAACGCGGTTCACGACGGCGTCACGTGCGCCGTCGCAGCCACCTCCGACCTGATCGGGTCGAAGTGGACGGCGCTGATCGTCCACGACCTCTCCGAGGGGCCGCGCCGCTTCACCGAGCTCGAGCACGCCTGCCCGGGAATCAGCCCGCGCACCCTCTCGGAGCGCCTGCACATGCTCGAGCAGCAGGGGATCGTCGAGCGGCAGAGCTATCCCGAGTCACCGCCGCGCGTCGAGTACGAGCTGACGGGCAAGGGCAACGCGCTCCTGCCGATCATCGAGGCGATGCGCGGTTTCGGCCACGACTGGCTGATCGACGATCACGATCACGAGCACGTGCACCGCGAGCGTCCCGTTCGCACCGCTCGGTAGCCCGGCGACTCAGCAGCCTGCCAATCCGACGCGCCCGGCAGCAGCATTTAGTACCTGTTTGACAGCGCAATCGGTCTTGGGCAGACTGGTTCCCATCATGGTCTCCGCCGCGAACTCGATTCTCGCCCCGCTTTCGGGCATGTTCGTGGTGACCATTTCGATGCTCCCCCGCTAGGGGGGAGATGTTGCTCACGCGGCCCTGGACGCCGCATACGCCGACTCCACAACGGGAGACGTGCGTCGCCGACCGAGAGGAAGCGGAAATGCGCTTTCTCAGCCGACAGGAGCAAGGAAGGGTGTAGAGAATGACCGTGAACAAATCGAGAAAGGGCGCGCGATGACGAGAATGCTCGGCGCCGACGCCATCCTGCGCTCGCTCGAGGCAGAAGGCGTCGATGTCATGTTCGGGATCCCCGGTGGGGCGATCCTGCCGACCTACGACGCGATCGCGCGAGGCACGACCGTGCGGCACGTGCTCTGCCGCCACGAGCAGGGCGCCGGCCACATGGCCGAGGGTTACGCGCGCGCTTCCGGCAAGGTCGGAGTCGCGCTGGCGACCTCGGGCCCCGGTGCGACCAATCTCGTCACCGCGATCGCCGACGCGTGGATGGACTCGACGCCGCTCGTCTGCATCACCGGCCAGGTCAGGTCGAACCTGATCGGCACCGACGCCTTCCAGGAGACCGACGCCACCGGCATCACGATGCCGATCGTCAAGCACTCGTGGCTCGTGCTCGATGCGCGCGAGCTGCCGCAGGCGATCAAGAACGCCTTCCATGTCGCCCGCACCGGCCGCCCCGGCCCGGTGCTCGTCGACATCGCCAAGGATGCCCAGGAGGCAGAGATCGACTTCTCCTACCCGGCCGACGTCGACCTGCCCGGCTGGCGCCCGCCGTCGAAGGTTCACGAGCGGCAGGTGCGCGAGGCGGCGAAGGCGATCGTCGAGGCGAAGCAGCCGATCGTCTATGCCGGCGGCGGCGTCCTCAACGCCAACGCGTCTTCCGAGCTGCTCTCACTGGTCGAGACCGCGAGGCTCCCGTCCGTCGTGACGCTGATGGGAAAGGGCTGCTTGCCCGACTCGCATCCGCTCAACTACGGAGCGCCCGGGATGCACGGGTCGAAGTACGCGAACTTCGCGCTGAACAAGTCCGACCTGATCATCGCCGTCGGCGTCCGCTTCGACGACCGCGTGACCGGCAAGGTCTCGGCGTTCGCGCCCGGCGCGAAGGTGATCCACTTCGACATCGACGCCGCCGAGGTGGGGAAGATCCGCGAGGCGGACATCCCGGTCGTCGGGCCGCTCAAGCTCGCGCTTTCCCAGCTGACCCGCGACGTCAAGTCGCTCGAGGCCGAGAGGCACACCGACCGCACCCCCTGGCACGCGCAGCTCGAGGAGTGGCGCGCGCTCTACCCGTACAAGTACCGCAAGGCCGACGGCGTGCTGAAGCCGCAGACTGTGCTCGAGCGGCTTCGCGACATCACGGCCAGGCGCGAGGGCGACTTCATCTGGACGACCGGCGTCGGCCAGCACCAGATGTGGGCGATGCAGTACCTGCAGTGCGAGAAGCCCCGCACGTTCATCACCTCAGGCGGTCTCGGGACGATGGGCTACGGCCTGCCCGCCGCGGTCGGCGCCAAGGCCGCGAGGCCCGACGCCACGGTGATCTGCGTCGACGGCGACGGCTGCTTCCAGATGACGAACCAGGAGCTCGCGACCGCCGCGCTCGAGCGGCTGCCGATCGTCGTCGTGATCATCAACAACGGCTGGCTCGGGATGGTGCGCCAGTGGCAGGAGCTCTTCTACGCCGAGCGCTACGCCGAGACGCACCTCACCAAGCAGGTTCCCGACTACGCGCAGCTCGCCGAGGCGCTCGGCGCCGCCGGCTTCATGGTCGACAACGAGGAGGATCTCGACGCGACGATCGAGGCAGCACTCGACTGCGGCCGGACCGCCGTGATCGACGCGCGGGTCGACCCGAACGAGAACGTCTATCCGATGGTTCCCGCCGGCGCGGCATCGATCGACATCATCGAGATGCCCGAAGAGGACGAGCAGCCCGAGAGGATCCTCGGATGAGCCATCACACGGTTTCGATCGAGCTCGAGAACAAGCCGGGCGCACTGGCGCGGTTGTCGCAGATGTTCGCGCGGCGGGGCTACAACATCCAGAGCCTCGCGGTCGGCCCCACCGAGCGGCCCGACATCTCGCGGCTGACGCTCCGGGTGGACTGCTCCGAGCACTCGCTCGAGCAGATCGAGAAGCAGATGCACAAGCTCGTCAACGTCCTGCGCGTCGTCGAGCTGCGCCCCGGCGAGTCGGTCGAGCGCGAGCTCGCGCTGATCACCGTCGGCGCACCGCCCGACAAGCGCAGCGAGCTGATCGCCCTCGGCGAGGTCTTCGGCGCCCGCGTCGCGGACATCGGCCGGGACGCGCTGACGTTCGAGATCGTCGGTCGCCCCGAGGAGCTCGATGCCTTCGAGGAGCTCGTCCGC
The DNA here is from genome assembly GCA_963768435.1 of uncultured Actinomycetota bacterium. Classification (GTDB taxonomy): domain Bacteria; phylum Actinomycetota; class Thermoleophilia; order Gaiellales; family Gaiellaceae; genus PALSA-600. The sequence continues at coordinate 20,227 of CAVYIB010000026.1, read as the reverse complement.
CCGCACGGCGTGAAGGAGCTTGCTCGTACCGGTCGGATCGGCCTACGCCGGCCCGGCCCACGTTCATCGCGGCCTACGGCCGCGGCCGTTTCCTAGAGAGAGGTATTTCGATGGCAGAGGTGATCAAGACGGGAGATGTCAGTCTCCTGACGGGAAAGGTCGCGGTTCTCGGCTACGGCAGCCAGGGGCACGCGCATGCGCTCAATCTCGCCGACTCCGGCGTCGAGGTCGTGGTCGGCCTCCGGCCCGACAGCTCGTCGCGCGCGGCCGCCGAGGAGGCCGGCTTGCCGGTCAAGACGGTGGCCGAGGCGGTCAAGGGCGCCCAGGTCGTGGCGCTGCTGGTTCCGGACGGGCCGCAGGCGGATCTCTTCCGCGACGAGGTGGCGCCGAATCTCGAGCCGGGCGCGGCCGTCCTGTTCGCGCACGGGTTCTCCGTCCACTACGGCCGGATCGACGCGCCCGAGGGCGTGGACGTGATCATGGTCGCGCCGAAAGGGCCCGGGCACATCGTCCGGCGGCTCTACGAGGAGGGCTACGGGACGCCGGCGCTCATCGCGGTCGCGCAGGACGCGACCGGGCATGCCCGCGATACGGCTCTCGCCTACGCCGCAGGGATCGGCGCCGGGCGCGCGGGGATCATCGACACCACCTTCTCCGAGGAGACCGAGACCGATCTCTTCGGCGAGCAGGCTGTGCTCTGCGGCGGCCTCACCCAGCTGATCCAGGCCGGGTTCGAGACGCTCGTCGAGGCCGGCTACCAGCCCGAGGCCGCCTACTACGAGTGCGTCCACGAGGTGAAGCTGATCGTCGACCTGATCTTCGAAGGCGGCATCGAGCGGATGCACTACTCGATCTCCGACACGGCGGAGTACGGCTCGATCGCGGTCGGCCCGCGCGTCGTCGACTCGCACGTCAAGGACAACATGAAGAAGGTTCTCACCGCGATCCAGGACGGCTCGTTCGCCGAGGAGTGGATCGCCGAGATGGACCGCGGCGCGCCGAGCCTCGTCGAGGCCCGCGAAGGAGCTCTCGGAGAAGCAGATCGAGGTTGTCGGCAAGCGGCTGCGCTCGCTGGGACACCGGGAGGTACAGGAGGCGCATGGCGTCGGTTGACGTCCCGGTAGCACTGCTCGGCTACGGCACCGTCGGCTCGGCGGTCAACCGCCTGCTCAACGAGCAGGCGGACGACATCGAGCGCGCGACCGGCCACCGGCTGCGCGTCGTCAAGGCGCTGGTGCGCGACCTCGACCTGGAGCGCGGCTTCCCGCCGGACGGTGGGGTGCTGACGACCGACGTGCGCGACATCGTCGACGATCCCGGCATCACGATCGTCGCCGAGGTGATGGGCGGCGTCGAGCCGGCCGGCGAGCACGTGCTCGAGCTGCTGCGCGGCGGCAAGCACGTCGTGACCGCCAACAAGCAGCTCGTCGCCCAGCGTGGGGCAGAGCTGTTCGACGCAGCCTCGGGCGCGGGCGTTCAGCTGCGGTTCGAAGCGAGCGTCTGCGCGGCGATCCCCGTGATCAAGGTGCTGCGCGAGTCGCTCGTGGTGACGAACGTCCATCGCGTGCTCGGGATCGTGAACGGCACGACCAACTTCATGCTCACCGAGATGGAGGCGGGCAAGACCTACGAGGAGGCGCTGCTCGAGGCTCAGGAGCGCGGTTTTGCCGAGGCCGATCCGACCGCGGACGTCTCCGGTGCGGACGCGGCCGCGAAGATGGCGATCCTCGCGACGGTCGCGTTCAACTCGCGTTACGCCCTGGCGGACGTCGAGACGATCGGGATCGACGCGATCACGCCGCTCGACGTCGCCGCTGCGCGCGAGCTCGACATGGTGATCCGCCTGGTCGGTGCCGCGCGCCTGCTCGACGGCAAGGTCGACGTTCGCGTCAGCCCGGCGCTGGTCGACCGGCACCACCCGCTGGCCGCGGTCGAGGGCGCGTTCAACGCCGTGATGCTGCAAGGGGACGCGATCCGCGAGATCACGCTCGAGGGGCCCGGCGCCGGTGGCGTCGAGACCGCGTCCGCCGTGATCGCCGACATGGCCTCGGTGATCGGGACGATGGGCACCGGTTTCCTGCAGAACGATCCGGTCTGGCGCAGCCTGCCGCGCCTCGAGCCGGGCGAGAACCGCTCTCCCTTCTACTTCCACCTCTCGGTCGACGACAAGCCTGGGGTGCTCGCGCGCGTGACCACCGCGCTCGCAGAGCGCGAGGTGTCGGTCGCGCGCCTGCTGCAGCATCAGAACGGCGACGGCGCGGCGCTGCACATCGTCACCCACGACACGCGCCAGGGCGCGCTCGACGAGGCGCTGGCCGCGATCACTGCGATGCCCGAGGTGCGCCGCAAGCCGATGGCATTCCCCGTCGTCTCCGAACGCGGCGTTACGGAGCTCGGATGGGCGTAATCGAGAGATTTCGCGACCGGCTTCCGGTCGGCCCCGAGACCCCGGCGCTGACGCTCGGCGAGGGGAACACCCCCTTGATCGCGTCGAGGCGCATCGGTGAGCGGCTCGGGCTCGACCTGCACTTCAAGTTCGAGGGCATGAACCCGACCGGCAGCTTCAAGGATCGCGGGATGGTCGTGGCGGTCGCCAAGGCGATGGAGGCGGGCGCCGACGGCATCATCTGCGCCTCGACCGGCAATACCGCGTCCTCGGCAGCGGCCTACGCCGCCTGCGCCGGGCTGCGGGCGCTCGTGCTGTACCCGGCCGGCGCGGTCGCTGCCGCCAAGGTGGCGCAGACGCGCGCGGTCGGTGCGGAGCTGCGCCCGGTCGAGGGGAGCTTCGACGAGGCGATGCGCAACTGCGTCACGATCGCCGAGGAAGGGAAGTACGTCCTCGTCAACTCGCTCAACCCGAACCGGATCGAGGGGCAGAAGACCGCGGTGTTCGAGATCGTCGAGCAGCTCGGCGGCCGTGCGCCGGACATTCTCGCGCTCCCCTACGGCGGCGGCGGGAACACGGTCGCCTACGCGAAGGGCTTCCAGGAGGAGGGAATCCAGCCACGGCTGATCTCGGCCCACGCAGTCGAGCGCGGGACCACGATGGCCTCCGCGATCCGGATCGCCGAGCCGGTGCACATCCACGAGGTCGAGGCGCTCGTCGCCGAGGGCCGCGTCGAGCCGGTTGCCGTCGCGGACGAGGACATCACGCGAATGTGGCTCGAGCTGGCAAAGCTGGAGGGGATCTTCTGCGAGCCGTCCTCCGCGGCGGGCCTCGCCGCGATCGCGCAGCTCGATCTCCAGCCGGGCGCGACCGTCGTCTGCGTCCTGACCGGCCACGGCCTGAAGGACACGGCAGCCGTCGAGCTCCACACCCCCGAGGCCGTGCCCGTCGAGCCCACCAAGGAATCGATCCTGAGCGGGGTGTCCCGTTGAACGGTGTCCCCGTTTGAGCGGTGCCCCTTTGATCGGTGCCTCTTCGAACCTCGGCGGCCGCTGTGACACTTCTGTGACGGTGACTGTCCCCAGACATGGCCCGGCAGGGCATGTCGCCGAAGAAGGTGCCCGGTGAGCTTCAACGCGCCCGTGAAGCGGAAAAACCGCACGTCCGGATCTGGCGCGCCAACCGGCTGTGACGCTTCCGTGACTGGGACTGTCCCAGGACTCGGCCCGGCTGGGCATGTCGCCGGAGGGGGTGTCCGGTGGACGGGACGGTTCCGGCACCTGGCATCGGACGCGGCCCGCGAGGACGTGGCTGGTGAGCGCCGACGGGTTCATGATCAGCGCCCCGGCATCGACCGCAAACCTCGGCCCCGGGTTCGACTGCGCGGCGGCTGCGCTCGACCTCTGGAACGAGCTGCACGTCCTGCCCGCAGCGGACGGCGAGCCGTTGGTGACGCTCGAAGGAGTGGGCGCCGGCGAGCTTCCGACCGACGCCTCTCACCTTGCGCTGCGCGCGTTCGCGCTGGCCGCTCCGATCAGGGGGCGCCGCTTCCACTTCGTCAACCGGATCCCGCTCGAGCGTGGGCTCGGCTCGTCGGCCGCGACCGTCGCCGCCGGGATCACCGCGGGCCTCGCGGCCGCCGAGCACGAGCTGTCGGTCGACGAGGTGCTCGAGCTCGCGCTCCCGCTCGAGGGCCACGCGGACAACCTCGCTGCGGCGCTTCAGGGTGGCGTCTGCCTGATCTGGCGCGACGGGAGCCGCCACGCGACCCGCCGGCTGGCGGAGGATCTTCCGCTCGCGGCGATCCTCGTGGTACCCGAATCCCGCGTGAACACCAGCGAGTCGCGCTCCCGCCTTCCCGAGTTCATCCGCCACGAGGAGGCAACCGAGGCTGCTGCCCGCGCGGCGCTGCTCGGGGCCGCCATCGCCTCCGGCGACCCGGAGTTGCTCGCCGAGGCGTTCCACGATCGGCTGCACGAGCCGTTCCGGGCGCCCGACGCGCCGCTCCTGGGCCAGTTCCGAGAGGCGCCGGTCACCGGCCAGGTGGGCGTTACGCTGTCTGGCTCCGGGCCCACGGTCGTCGTATGGGCCGAGAAGGCCAAGGCAGCCGCAGCCGCAGCCGAGCTCGAGGAGCGCGCGCCGCACGCCCGCGTGCTGCCCCTGGCGATCGCCGCGCGCGGCACCCATGCAGACCAGCTTCCCACCAGCGAGAGCCAGCCGATTGGAGCAGCGACATGAGCGTCTACACCAAACCATCCGATCCGGCCAAGCGGCATAGCGCTGCGCTGACCGACGGCGTCGACCGCGCCCCGGCGCGCGCGATGCTGAAGGCCGTCGGCTTCACCGACGAGGATCTCGCGAAGCCGCTCGTCGGCGTCGCGACGACCTGGATCGAGACGATGCCGTGCAACTTCAACCAGCGCGTGCTCGCCAAGCACGTCAAGGACGGCATTCGCGCGGCCGGCGGCACGCCGATCGAGTTCAACACGGTCGCGGTCTCCGACGGCGTCTCGATGGGCACGACCGGCATGCGCGCATCGCTGATCTCACGCGAGGTGATCGCGGACTCGATCGAGCTCGTCTGCGCCGGACATCTGCTCGACGGCGTCGTCTGCCTCGTCGGCTGCGACAAGACGATCCCCGCCGGGGTCATGGCGCTCGCCCGGCTCGACATCCCCGGGCTGTCTTCTACAACGGCTCGATCATGCCCGGCCGCTACGAGGGCCGCGACGTGACGATCCAGGACGTCTTCGAGGCGGTCGGCGCGCGCGCAGCGGGGAAGATGACCGACGAGGAGGTGCACGCGCTCGAGTCGGCCGCGTGCCCCGGCGCCGGCGCGTGCGGCGGCCAGTTCACCGCCAACACGATGGCGCTCGTGATCGACTTCCTCGGCATCAGCCCTCGCGGCCTCTCCGGCATCCCGGCGACGCACGCGACCAAGGCCGACGCCGCGCGCGCAGCGGGCGAGCTCGCGATGACGCTCGTCAACGACGACATCCGCCCGTCGCAGATCCTGACCCGCGACGCCTTCGAGAATGCGATCGCCGCGGTCGCCGGCACCGGAGGATCGACCAACGGCGTGCTCCACCTGATCGCGATCGCGCGCGAGGTCGGCATCGAGCTCGAGCTCGAGGACTTCGACTCGATCGCGGACCGCACCCCGATCGTCGCCGACCTCAAGCCCGGCGGGCGCTATGTCGCCGCGGACATGTTCGAGGCCGGCGGGGTCGGGCTCGTCGCCCGCGAGCTCGTCGGCGCGGGGGTCGTGCACGGAGACGCGCGCGGCATCGACGGCCACACGCTCCGCGAGGTCGGCGAGGACGTCCACGAGACGCCCGGCCAGGACGTCGTCGTCCCGTGGCAGACCCCACTCAAGCCGACCGGCGGCCTCGCGATCCTGCGCGGCTCGCTCTCACCCGAGGGCTCGGTCGTGAAGCTCGCCGGCCACGAGCGCCTCCATCACAGTGGCCCGGCCCGCGTGTTCGACTCCGAGGAGGACTGCTTCGCGGCCGTAAAGGCGCGTTCGATCGAGCCCGGCGACGTGATCGTGATCCGCTACGAGGGCCCGGCCGGCGGCCCCGGCATGCGCGAGATGCTGCACGTCACCGCCGCGCTCGTCGGCGAGGGCCTCGGCGACGAAGTCGCGCTGATCACCGACGGTCGCTTCTCCGGCGCGACGCACGGCCTGATGGTCGGCCACATCTCACCCGAGGCAGCCCGCGGCGGCCCGATCGCCGCCGTGCGCGACGGCGACACGATCGTGCTCGACGTCGAGAAGCGCACGCTCGACCTCGACGTGCCCGCCGAGGAGATCGAGCGGCGCCTCGAGGAATGGACGCCGCCCGCTCCGAAGTACAGCCACGGCGTGTTCGCCAAGTACGCAGCCGGAGTCAGCTCCGCGTCCCTTGGAGCCGTGACGTGACCGATCTAACCCTGCAGCAGTTTCTTGATCGAGCGCGTCGCCTGTCCGATCCGCTGCTCGTTCTCCACGAGGGCGAAGCGGACGTGCTCGTCCCCGCCCGGCCCGAAGCCGACGCCAGGGCTGACGGCAACGTCGGCGCCGCGCGCGAGCATGACCGCGAACTCGAGGGAGCCGAGATCCTTGTAGGCCTCGGGGATCGGCGCCCAGACGAACATCGTGCCCTTCGGGGGCTCGACGTCCCAGCCGGCGCGGGCGAGCCCGGAGATCAGCGCCTCGCGCCGCCGGAGGTACAGCTCACACACCTCGTCGGGGTACTCCGGGGCCTCCCGCAGCGCGACGATCGAGGCGATCTGGATCGGCTGGAAGGTCCCGTAGTCGAGGTAGGACTTGAGCTTTGCGAGGGCGGCGACGACATCGGGGCGCCCGAGCGTGAAGCCCATGCGCCAGCCGGCCATCGAGAAGGACTTGGTCAGGCTGTAGAGCTCGACCGCGCAGTCGAGGGCGCCCTCGGCGGCCAGGACCGACGGCGGCTTGTGGCCGTCGAAAGCGATGTCCGCATAGGCGAAGTCGTGGACGAGCACGAACTCGCGCTCGAGCGCCAGGTCGACGAGCCGCTGCATCAGCTCAGGGGTGGCGATCGCGGTGGTCGGGTTGTGCGGGAAGGAGACGATCACCACGCGCGGCGAGGGCTGCGCAGCGTTGATCGCCTCTTCGATCCCGCTCATGAAGTCGTCCGGATCGATTCGCGCGTGCACGACCGTCGCGCCGGCGAGCCGCGGCGCGACGAGATGGATGGGGTAGGCGGGGCTCGGCACGACCGCGCTGTCCCCTCCCTCGAGCAGCACCCACATCAGGTGAGCGAGGCCCTCCTTCGCTCCGATCGTGCTGACGATGTGCACGTCGGGGTCGAGCGAGATGCCGAACTTGCTCGCATACCGCTCGCACACCGCCTCGCGCAGGTTCGGCAGCCCGCGGCTGGCCGAGTACCGGTGATTGACCGGCTTGGCAGCAGCCTCGGCGAGCTTGTCGACCGCGATCTGAGGAGAGGGAATGTCCGGGTTGCCGAAACCGAGATCGATCACGTCGCGGCCCTCCCGCCGAAGCTCACGCTTCAGCTGGTCGACGGTCGCGAAAACGTACGGGGGGAGATCGTGAATTCGACGAAATTGCAAGGGAGCCACCACCAGGGAGAGTACGACCATGCCGGTTGACGTCCTTCGCTGTCGCATCTGCGAGAGCGACTACCCGGCCCTCGCGAACGGTATCTGCGTTCGCTGCTTCGGGCCGCTCGAACCTGTCTACCACTGGGACGAGATCGCAGCCAAGGTCAGCCGCGAGAGCATCGAGGCAGGCCCCTACTCGCTCTGGCGCTATGCCGACCTGCTGCCCGCGACGCCCCCGCCGGGCGCCGAGAGCGGTCCCGGCTTCACGCCGCTCGTGCCGGCACCGCGGCTCGCGAGCGCGCTCGGCGTCGGCGAGGTGCTGCTCAAGCTCGACATCGCCAACCCGACCCATTCGTTCAAGGACCGCGTCGTCGCCGTCGCCGCCGCCAAGGCGGTCGAGTTCGGCTTCGAGACGCTCTCCTGCACCTCGACCGGCAACCTCGCGAACGCAGTCGCCGCCCGCGCGGCGACGCTCGGGATGCCCGCAGTGATCTTCTGCCCGGCCGGCCTCGAGCCCGAGAAGATGCTCGCGACCACCGTTTACGGCGCCCGGGTCTACGGCGTCCGCGGCAGCTACGACGACTGCTCGCGCCTGATCAGCGAGCTCGCGGGCGAGGTCGAGTGGGGCTTCGTCAACGTGAACCTGCGCTCGTACTACGCCGAGGGCTCGAAGACGCTCTCGTTCGAGATCATCGAGCAGCTCGGCTGGGAGTCGCCGGATGCGATCGTCGCGCCGATCGCCTCGGGAGCGATGTTCTCGAAGCTCTGGCAGGGCTTCGAGCAGTTCGGCCGGCTCGGCCTGATCGGCGATCAGCGGCCGCGCCTCTACGGCGGCCAGGCCGAGGGCTGCGCGCCCGTCGCCACGGCTTTCGCCGAGGAGCGGCGGGTCTCGCCCGTGCGCCCGAACACGATTGCCCGTTCCCTCGGGATCGGCAACCCGGCCGACGGCGACCTCGCGATCGCCACGGCGCGTGCGTCCGGCGGCGCGATCCACTCGGTGCCCGAGGAGGACATCGGCCCGAACATGGCGCTGCTCGCCGAGACCTCCGGCGTCTTCGGAGAGACGGCCGCCGGGGTCACAGTCGGCGCCTTGCGGGCTGCGGTCCTGGCAGGGCAGATCGGCGAGTCCGACCGCGTGGTAGCGCTCGTCACCGGCACCGGGCTCAAGACGCCGCAGGCGGTCGAGGCGGAGGTGACCGGGACACTGGTCGAGGTCGAGGCCGACATCGACGCCCTGCTCGACGAGCTCGGGGTCACAGCGTGAGCGATTTCCTGGGTGAGGCACGCGAAGCGATCGACAGCGTCGACCGTGAGCTGCTCGCCGCGGTGAACCGGAGGATCGAGCTCGTTCGCGGGCTCCACGAGCACAAGGTCGCGAACGGGATCGCGCTCCGCGACCCCGGCCGCGAGGACTCGATGCTCGCGAGCCTGCGCGATGCCAACACCGGGCCGCTGTCGGGCGCGGGCGTCGACGAGTTCTTCCACCACGTCCTCGACCTGACGAGGAGGGAGATCCACGGTGAGTAAGACGATCGTCTGCCTGCCCGGTGACGGGATCGGCCCCGAGGTCACGGCTGAGGCGGTCCGCGTGCTCGAGGCGCTCCCGCTGGACGTCGAGATCTCCGAGCACGCCTTCGGCGGGGCAGCGATCGACGCGTTCGGCGATCCGCTTCCGCCCGAGACGCTCGAGGCCTGCAAGGCCGCCGACGCGGTCCTGCTCGGCGCCGTCGGCGGCCCCCAGTGGAGTGGGCCCATCCGCCCCGAGGCCGGCCTGATCGGCCTGCGCAAGGAGCTCGACGTCTATGCGAACCTGCGTCCCGCTGTCGGTGAGGGCGTGGACCTGCTGATCGTGCGCGAGCTGGTCGGCGGCCTCTACTACGGCGCCCGGGGTGTCCGCGAGGACGGTGTCGTCTTCGATACCTGCGAGTACCACCCCGACCAGGTGATCCGGCTCGCTCGGCGCGCGTTCGAGCTTGCCCGCACACGCTCGGGAAGGCTTCTGTCGGTCGACAAGTCGAACGTGCTCGAGACCTCACGCATGTGGCGGAGGGTCGTCACGGCGCTCGGCGAGGAGTACCCCGACGTCGAGCTGAAGCACGGCCTCGTCGACAGCGTCGCGATGCTGCTCGTGATGGATCCGTCCTCGTTCGACACCCTCGTGATGGAGAACACGTTCGGAGACATCCTCTCCGACGTCGCCGCCGGCGTGACCGGCGGGCTCGGGCTGGCGTCGTCCGCCAGTCTCGGGGACTCGAATCCGGGCATCTTCGAGCCCGTGCATGGGTCGGCGCCGGATATCGCCGGAACCGGCGCTGCGAACCCGACCGGGATGCTTCGCTCGCTCGCGCTGCTGCTCGAGCACGGGCTCGGTGAGCCCGCTCTTGCGCGTGCGGTCGAGACGGCAGTTACGCGTGCGATCGAGGAGGCGCCGACGCCGGGATCTCGGCGGAACGGCGACGACGACCGAGTTCGGCTCGGCCGTCCTGGCCGCGCTCTCGAGCGAGGTCGCTCGCGTGACGCTCGTCGGCTACCCCGGCCCGGCCGGCAGCCACAGCGCTGCTGCGACCGCGCTGCTCGCGCCCCCGGGCGCGGGCGCGGAGCCGCTGTCGAGCTTCATCGCCGTCGTCGAGGCGACGGTCGGGGCCGAGGTCGCGCTCGGCGTGCTGCCGATCGAGAACTCGCTTCACGGGCCGGTCGGCGAGACGCACGACCTGCTCTACGAGGCGCCCGTCTCGATCGTCTCCGAGGTCACGCTGCCGGTCATCCATCACCTCGTCGCGAAGACGGCAATGGACGCGGGCGATGTTCGGACGATCCGCTCGCATCCGGCTGCATTCGACCAGTGCCGCGACCTGATCCACTCGCTGAGCGCCGGCTGCATCCCGACCTCGTCGACGTCGAGCGCCGCGCTGGAGGTCGCCGAGTCGGACGACCCGTTCGACGCAGCGATCTCGAGCCGCGAGGCCGCCGACCACTACGGCCTGAAGGTTATCGCCGAGGATGTCGGCGACCGCCCCGCCGCGTTCACGCGCTTCGTCGCGATCGCGCCCTACACCCGCGTCGACCGAGCGACCGCGCTGGCGCACGGCGCTGTCGTTCGTCACGGACCATCAGCCGGGCTCGCTCTACCACGCGCTCGGGCCGTTTCACCGCCACGGCCTGAACCTGGTGCAGCTCGTCTCGCGCCCGATCCCGCGCTCGACGTTCCGCTACCGGTTCGACATGGTGCTCGACGGGCACCCGCAGGACGACGAGGTGAAGGCGACACTCGCCGAGATGCGCGAGTGGACGCGCGAGATCAAGATCTTCGGAAGCTACGCCGCAACGGGGGACCATTGAGCGAGACAACTCTGTTCGAGAAGATCTGGGAGGCGCATGTCGTCGACGAGCGGCCGGGCGAGCCCGCGCTGCTCTACATCGACCTGCACCTCGTCCATGAGGTGACGAGCCCGCAGGCCTTCGAGTCGCTGCGGCTCGCGGGCCGGCCGGTTCGGCGGCCCGACCTGACGATCGCGACGATGGATCACAACGTCCCGACCGAGCTCGGCCCGATCCGAGACCCGCTCGCGAAGGCGCAGCTCGACGCGCTCGCCGCCAACTGCGCCGAGTTCGGCGTTCCGCTGAACGCGACCGGGAGTGGGAGCGAGGGGATCGTGCACGTGATGGGCCCGGAGCTCGGGCTGACCCAGCCCGGGATGACGATCGTCTGCGGCGACTCGCACACCTCGACCCACGGCGCGTTCGGCGCTCTCGCGTTCGGCATCGGCACCTCGGAGGTCGAGCACGTGCTCGCGACCCAGACGCTGATCCAGTCGCGGCCGAAGACGATGCGCATCCGCTTCGTCGGTGAGCTGCCGTTCGGCGTGACCGCGAAGGACATGGTGCTCGGCGCGATCGGCCGCATCGGTGTCGCCGGAGGCGTCGGCTCCACGATCGAGTTCGCAGGCCCCGCGGTCGAGGCGCTCTCGATGGAGGGCCGGATGACGATCTGCAACATGACGATCGAAGGCGGCGCACGCGCCGGGATGATCGCTCCCGACGACACGACCTTCGCGTACATCGAGGGCAGGCCCGGCGCGCCGAAGGGAGCCGCGTGGGAGAAGGCACTCGATGCGTGGCGGGCCCTCCGGACCGACCCGGGCGCGACCTTCGACCGCGAGGTCGAGATCGACGTCGCCGAGCTCGTCCCGCAGGTCACCTGGGGGACGAATCCCGGCATGGTCGCGCCGATCTCGAGCATGGTCCCCGATCCGGCGTCCTACGACGACCCGACCGAGCGCCGGGCCGTCGAGCTCGCACTTGGCTACATGGGCCTCGAGCCCGGAACGCCGCTCAGCGAGATCCCTATCGACCGTGTCTTCATCGGCTCCTGCACGAACTCGCGCATCGAGGACCTCCGCGCCGCGGCGGACGTCGTCTCCGGCCGCCATGTCGCAGGCTCGGTTCGCGCCATGGTCGTGCCCGGCTCGGCCAAGGTCAAGCGCCAGGCCGAGGACGAGGGCCTCGATCGCGTCTTCACGAGCGCCGGCTTCGAATGGCGCGAGGCGGGCTGCTCGATGTGCCTAGGCATGAACCCGGACATCCTCGCCGCCGGCGAGCGCTGCGCCTCGACCTCGAACCGCAACTTCGAGGGACGCCAGGGCGCCGGCGGACGCACCCACCTCGTGAGCCCCCAGATGGCCGCTGCTGCGGCGATTACAGGCCACTTCACCGACGTCAGGGAGCTCGGATGAGCGTAGGCTCGACGGAGCTCCAATTCGAGCGGAGGCGCCGGCTCTGCCGGCGCCGTGAGCGGGAATGAGGGAGTTTCGCCAGGTGACCGGCCGGGCCGCCGTGCTCGACCGGGTCGACGTCGACACCGACCAGATCATCCCCAAGCAGTTCCTGAAGCGGATCGAGCGCTCGGGCTACGGGGAGTTCCTGTTCTTCGACTGGATGAAGGATCCCGAGTTCGAGCTGCGCCAACCGGAGAACGAGGGCGCCGCGATCCTCGTCGCCGGCCGGAACTTCGGCTGCGGCTCGTCGCGCGAGCATGCCGCCTGGGCGCTCGAGGACGCGGGCTACCGCGTCGTGCTGGCGCCGAGCTTCGGCGACATCTTCCACACGAACTCGATCAAGTCCGGGCTCGCGCCGATCGAGATCTCCGAAGTTGACCTGGAGCGGATCAAGCAGGCGCTTGCCGGCGGGAACGAGCTGACGGTCGACCTGGAGGCGCGCGAGATCTCGCATGCCGACGGTCTCCGGATCCCGTTCGAGTTCGATGATTTCGCCCGGCACATGCTGATCGAGGGGCTCGACGACATCGCCCTGACGCTCAAGCGCGCCGATCGGATAACCGCCTACGAGCAGGCGCATCCGGCGCTGATCGATACCGAGGCGCTCGCCTAGCGAAATCCCTGCTCGTGTTCGGCCGGACATGGCCGATAGAGAGAACACGGTGAGCATTTCCCGTTCCGTCAGGAGCCCGACCGGCGCGCTCGTTGGTGTGCGTGCCGTCTGGTTGCTGCTCGTGATCGCGGGGGCGGTGTTCTTCCTGGCGCATGTCACCGTAGGTGCCGGAGGGGCCGGGCTCGACGACTTCGCAAGCACGTGGGTCTATGACGGGCTCGAGATGCTCGCGCTCGCCGCGATCGCCGCGCGGGCCGTGCTGGTGCAAGGAGGAGCGCGACGTCTGGACGCTGCTGGCGATCGGTGTCGCGTGCTGGACGCTCGGCGACATTCTCTGGAGCGTCGCGTATGCGGGGAATCCGCCCTTCCCGTCGGTCGCCGATGCGTTCTATCTCGCCTTCTACCCACCGACCTACCTGGCGCTCGTGCTGCTCGTCCGCCACCGGATCTCGCGCTTCAACGCGAGCGTCTGGCTGGACGGGCTCGCCGCGTTCCTCACCGTCGCCGCCGTTGGCGCCGCCGTGCTGCTCGAGGTGGTCTTCGCATCGAACGCGGGGAACCTCTCAGCCGAGGCGGTCAATCTCGCCTACCCGCTGGCCGACATCGTCCTCCTGGCGCTCGTCGTCGCCGTGTTCGGAATTGCGAGCTGGCGGCCCGGGAGGGCCTGGGCGCTGATCGGCGCTGCGCTTGCGCTCTCGGCGCTCGCCGACGCCGTCTACCTGTACGAGTCCGCGGTCGGGTCGTATACGTCCGGGACGATCCTGGATGCGCTCTGGCCTGCGGCGCTCCTCTTGCTCGCATTCGCCGCCTGGAGCTCGGCGACGCGCCGGACCGACCGGCGGCTGGAGGGCAGGCCGCTCGGCGCCGCTCCGGCGATCTGCGGCCTTGTCGCGCTCGGCGTGCTCGTCGACAGCTACTTCCAGCACCGGAACGCCGCCGGAGTGATCCTCGCCGCGGCGGCGATCGTCACGGTGATCGCTCGCGCGCTCCTGACTTTCCGCGAGAACGTCGAGATCAACGCCCACATGCATCGCCTCGCCTCGACCGACGCGCTCACCGCTCTTGGCAACCGCCGGAAGCTGCTTGCCGACCTGGACGGCCTGTTTGCCAACCCCGACGGCGCGCAATGGCTGTTCGTCATGTACGACCTGAACGGGTTCAAGCGGTACAACGACACGTTCGGCCATCCCGCGGGTGACGCCCTTCTCTCCCGGACTGGGCAAGCAGCTCGACGCTGCGGTCGGCGTGGGCGGAAGCTGCTACCGGCTGGGCGGCGACGAGTTCTGCACGCTCGCTCCCGTGCCGACCACGGAGATCGAGCAGTTCCTCAACAGGACGACGGATGCGCTGACTGAGCAGAGCGAGAGCTTCGACGTCTCGACGGCGTTCGGCTGTTCGATCCTGCCCGAGGAGGCGCCGGACCCCGAGGAGGCGCTCCGGGTTGCCGACCAGCGGCTGTACGCCCAGAAGTACCAGGTGCTGATGGCCCGCGGCCGGCCGCACGCTGTGCTCCTGCAGGCGCTCGAGGAGCGCGAGCCCAACCTACGGGTGCATGTCGGCGGCGTTGCGACCCTGAGCCTGCTGCTCGCGGCCGAGCTCGGGCTCGCCGATGCCGCGCTCGAGGAGCTCGGCCTCGCGGCGCAGCTCCACGATGTCGGAAAGCTCGCGATCCCCGACAGCGTGCTCTCGAAGAAGGAGCCGCTGGACGAGCAGGAGCGCGCGTTCATCAGGCAGCACACGCTGATCGGGCAACGCATCCTGGATGCGTCGCCCGCACTGAACGAGGTCGGCAGGATCGTCCGCGCGACTCACGAGCGCTGGGACGGTGACGGCTATCCGGACGGCCTCGCCGGCACGGCGATCCCGCTGCCGGCTCGAATCATCGCCGTCTGCGATGCGTACTGCGCGATGGTCGAGGACCGCTTGCACGCCCCGGTGCGTTCGGTCGAGGCCGCGCTCGCTGAGCTTCGCCGCAGCGGTGGAAGCCAGTTCGACCCAGCGCTCGTCGAGCTCTTCTGCGGAATCGATCGGGCAGACCTGGTCGCCGTCGCGGACAGCGGCCAGGTCGGTTCGCGAGCCTGACGCGACGCGAGCGACCGGCGCGTTCCGGTCGGCTACGTGCTCGGCGTTGCCCGCGTAAGCTCGCCGGCGAGCAGGTCGCGGGCGCGCAGGAACCAGAGATGCCCGCCCGGGACGTCGAGCTCGCGGTACTCGCCTCCGCAGAGCTCGGCGACCCGCCGGCAGAGCGAAGGCGGGGTCAGCGTGTCGGTGCTCGCGGCGACGACGGTGCACCGGATGCCGCGGTCGCGGAGCTGCTCGAGCTCCTCGCTCAGGTCGATCGCGCGTGCCTCCAGCCCGAGCCGGCGAGCCAGCAGTGGGTGGAAGAGCACCTGCCGCACGGCTCGCGCCCCCTCGCGCGGCGGAAACCAGCCCGCCGCGAGCCGCCGCGAGAAGTCCCAGAGCATCGACGGAACCGGCTTCTCGAGCGGCAGCGCCGACGGGCTCACGAGCACGAGGCGCTCGACCTCGACGCCGTCGGCGAGCGCGCCATGGACGGCGAGCACGGCCCCGAAGGAGTGGCCGGCCAGAGCGAGCGGTCCCGGCCGCGCGCGGCAGCGCTCGACGATCCACCGGCGGTAGGCGGCGACGGTCGCGCCGCTCGCGACGAACGACGGCGGATCGAGGATCTCCCAGCCGGCGGGCACAGCGCCCCGGTAGATCCCCGCGTCGGCTCCCCAACCGGGGATGAAGAGCCCAGCCACAGCACCAACGATACGGGGCACACTTCCGACATGGCCGGCGAGGCATCCCAGCAGGCCCGCGACCTCGGGAGCGGCGTGTCGATGCCGATGCTCGGCCTCGGTGTGTGGCAGATCAAGGACGGGGTCGAGACCGAGCAGGCCGTCGAATGGGCGCTCGAGGCCGGCTACCGGCACATCGATACGGCGCAGTACTACCGCAACGAGCGGAGCGTCGGCGCCGCGCTCGCGCGCAGCGGCCTTCCCCGCGACGAGGTGTTCGTCACCACGAAATGGCTGCCGGTGGCGCGCGGCCCGGCGCACGAGCTCGAGCAGAGCCTCGAGCGCCTCGGCCTCGAGTATGTCGACCTGTACCTCATCCACTGGCCGCTACCGGGCCGTACCGGCGGCGCCTGGCCCGAGCTCGAGGAGCTGCGCGAGCGAGGCCTTGCCCGGGCGATCGGCGTCAGCAACTACGGCGGGAGCCGGCTCGCAAGGCTCCTCGACCGCGCAGCCTCGCCCCCGGCAGTGAACCAGGTGCTGTTCAGCCCGTTCCACTACCGGCGCAAGCTGCTCGAGCTCTGCGAGCAGCGCGGTGTCGTCCTCGAGGCTTACAGCCCGCTCGAGCGCGGCCGTGCGCTCGACAACCCAGCGATCGTCGAGATCGCCCGGCGTGCCGAGCGCACTCCCGCTCAGGTGATGCTCCGCTGGGGCGTCCAGCACGGCGCGGTCGTGATCCCGAAATCGGTCCGCCGCGACCGCATCCGCGAGAACGCCGCCATTTTCGACTTCAGCCTCTCCGACGAAGACATGCGCGCCCTCGACGCCCTCGACCAAACCGGCGGCACCGATCGTGCTCGCTGAGTATCCGCAGCCTGACTGCTTCTGACTTGACGTATGCCGATATCGGCATATGATTGAGGGCATGGCAAGAGCAGCAACGACGTCGGACGTCTTCAACGCGATCGCCGAGCAGCAGCGCCGGGAGATCCTGCTGCTTCTGCGGTCGGGTGAGGGTTCGGTGACCGCGTTGGCCCAGGAGCTGGGGATGAGCCAGCCGGGGGCGTCCAAGCACCTGCGCGTGCTCCGGGAGGTCGGACTGGTGCGGGACCGCAAGGCTGGCAAGCAACGCTTGTACGGTCTCGATGCCCGCGGGCTGCGGCCGGTTCACGAGTGGGCCGGCGGGTTCGAGCGGTTCTGGAGCGAGAGCTTCGACCGGCTGGACGAGTACGTGCAGGACCTCGAGCAGGCAAGGCGCGGGAACTAGCCGATGAGCGCGACGGCCGACCGCGAGATCGTGATCTCCCGGGTCATCAGTGCCCCACGGGAGCTGGTGTTCGAGGCGTTCACCGAGGTGCGGCACCTGTCGCGGTGGTGGGGGCCCGAGGGGTTCACCACGACCACGCGGGCGTTCGAGTTTCGCGTCGGCGGGGAGTGGGACTTCGTGATGCACGGGCCCGATGGGACGGACTACCAGGAGTGGATCTCCTGGACCGAGATCGCACCGCCGGAGCGGATCGCGCTGCTGCACGGTGAGTCCCGCAGCGACCCGAACGCCTTCGAGTCGGTCTTGACGTTCGCGCTGGACGGCGCGGCGACCCGAATCGAGATGCGCACGGTGTTCCCCACCAAGGAGCTGCGCGACGAGGCGGTCGAGAAGTACCACGCGATCGAGGGTGGACGGCAGACGCTCGGCAACCTGGCGGACTACGTCACCGAGATCGTCCGTACGGGGGTTGAGAGCTGATGGCCGGGAAGGTGTTCTTCAGCGTGACCATGTCGCTCGACGGGTTCGTCGCGCCCGAGGAGCGCCTGGACGATCCGGATGAACAGCGCTGGACGGCGCAGTGGATGGAGCTGCAGCAGTGGATCTACCCCCTGCGGTTCTTCCGGGAGAACCTGAAGCTCGGCGAGGGCGGCGAGGAGGGCCGCGACAACGACATTGCGCGGGAGACGTTCGAGCGCACCGGCGCGAGCGTCATGGGCAAGCGCATGTTCGACCTCGGCGAGCACGCGTGGCCGGAGGACGCGCCGTTCCACACGCCGGTCTTCGTCGTGACGCAGGAGAAGCGCGACCCGTGGGAGCGGACGGGTGGAACCACCTTCCACTTCGTCAACGACGGCATCGAGCCTGCGCTCGACCAGGCCCGCGAGGCCGCCGGCGACCGGGACGTCCGCATCGCGGGCGGCGGCGCAACGATCCTGGAGTACGTGAACGCCGGCCTGATCGACGAGTTCACGATCGCGCTCGCACCCGTGCTGTTCGGCTCCGGAACCCGCCTGTTCGAGGGCGTGGACGCGGCTCGCGTCGCCCTGGAGCCTGTCGGTGCGGAGCCGACGCAGCGGGTGACCCACCTGACCTACGCAGTCCGGAAGCGGTAGCGCCGTTCTCGAACGAGAGCCGGTCACGCACCCAGGACGTGCCGACCGTCTCCTCCCAGAGAAACAGCCGACCCCCGCGAGACGCGATCAAGCGCTCAGCACGTTGGCGCATCAAGATGCTAGACCTGTCATTTCCCTCGCCCTCGCCCTCGGCACGGCGCCGCTCGCAGCTCCTTAGAATTCGGTCATGCCGCGCCACGTTCACTGGCACCGCGTCCGTGTTGGATTGGTGGTCGCGCTCGTCCTGGTCTTCGCCGGCGTAGTGGTCGACTCACTAGAAAGCGCCAGCTGGGTTCTAGACGATGGCCTTCTTCTATTGGCGGCTGTGGTCATCGTGGTCGCGCTCGTGGCGACCCGTGGTCGGAGTAGGCCTAAGGCGTGATGATCGGGTCAACGTGGGCGTGCGAGCAGTCGATGTACGGGCTGCTCGGCACTTTCCGGAAGTTCGCTGCCGGTCGGAGTGGGCGGCAAGATGTTCTTCAGGCTGCGGGCGATGGATGAAACCGACTTCGCTCTTGTCGAGCGCTAGGCGCAGTCCCCAGAGCCAGAGTCCGGTCGGTACGCCCGAGAAGGCCAGGCGTTCGCCGTTCTTGTGCGACTACCAGTGAACGCCACCGAGGCCGCACCTAACGACGGCCGAGCCGGCGGCGTTGACCTTTACGTTGAGATAGAAGCGTGTTCCCGGTTTCGTCCAGACGGCGCCGGTACCGACGTATGGCATCGCCGGGGCGGTCACAGAGAGCATGTGCCCTTGTTCCGTGCACGTGACGGTGGAGCCAGGTGGAAGCTGCGACGCGTGGAACGTTCGATGCTGGCCGACCCCCATGACGACCGGGCCCGGCTTCGCCGACGCGGCCCATGCCCAGGTGGAGAGTCCGAGAGCGCCAACCGTAACTCCGAGGAGCGCGAGCCTCATTTGCTTCTAGGACGAGTGAGCGTTCCTGGCGGTTAGGGCGCTCGGCTGCGCCACGCCCCTTACGCCTGATCGGACAGATTGTTCTTGCGCGAATGGGTGTGGCGCTCGGCTACCGGAGCTTCGCCGGCGTGGCGAATGAGTCGCCACCGACGTGATCGCCATCGATGCGGTTGTCACGCTGAGCTAGGCGCGGGGCCACTGCGACGACGTCGCCGATCACGAGTAGCGCCGGTGAGGGCAGGTCGGCAGCGAGGCGGGCGATGTCCCACAGTTCGCCGCTGACCGAGCGGCCGTCGGCGTGTGTGCCGCGGGCTATGACTGCGGCGGGGGTTTGGCGGGTTTTTGCCGGCGGCGATGAGGCCACCCGCGATTCCCGAGAGATGGGCGAGGCCCATGAAGATGACGATCGTGCCGGGCGTTCCCGCCAGTTGGGCGTAGTCGAGATCCTCACCCGACGCCGAATGGCCGGAGACGAGGGTGACCTGCGCGGAGACGCCGCGGTGGGTGACCGGGATGCCCGCTGACGCGGGCACGGCCGAAAGGGCGGACACGCCGGGGACGACCTCGTAGGCGATCCCGGCCTCGACGAGCGCCTCGGCCTCCTCGCCGCCGCGGCCGAAGATGAACGGGTCGCCGCCCTTGAGGCGGACGACATCGAGGCCCGACTGGCCGAGCTCGACCAGCAGCTCGTTCAGCTCGGCCTGGCGGAGCTTCTCGCGCGGGATGACGAGAGCGTCGGCGGGAGCCTCCTCGACCAGCTCGGGAGCGACGAGGACGTCGTAGACGAGCACGTCGCAGGCACGGATCAGCTCGAGCCCGCGGACGGTCACGAGGCCCGGATCGCCGGGGCCGGCACCGACCAGGAAAACGGTCACGCGAGCCTCTCGGTGACCAGGTCTTCGAAGTAGTCGCGGCGTTGCTCGTAGGTGTCGAAGCGCTCCTTGACCTCGGGCCGCAGGGCCCGCAGTTCCTCCGCCAGGTCGGCGTGCTCGGGACCCACCAGCTCGGCGATCTGCGAACGCAGCCGCTTGGCGAGCGCCGGCGAGGCGCCGCCCGTCGAGACGGCAATCGCGATCGGCCCCTCGCGGTGAACCGCCGGGAGGATGAAGTTGCACAGGTCGGGCACGTCGGCGACGTTGCAGAGCATGTTCCGGGCCTCGGCGTCAGCGTGCACGGTCTCGTTGACCGCCCGATCCGAGGTGGCGGCGATCACGAGGAACGCGCCCTCGAGGTCGCTGCGGCGATAGCGCCGCGCGACCCACTCGACCTCGAGCTCCGAGAAGGCCTCATGCATGTCCGGTGAGACCACCGTGACCTTGGCACCGCACGTGA